>JADHRW010000015.1 GCA_016777225.1 Candidatus Thalassarchaeum sp.
ATCCGCTCATTAGCTATTTGTTCATTTTCTGTGTCTCCAATTATGCTACCAAGCCAATGAAGATGAAGAAATGTGTTGACTGGCAATCTAAAGGAAGTGACATTTTCTATTTCTGTAATCCCAATTGGAGCAATCCCATTTACGAAGAATTTAGAATAGTATATTGATTGGAACGGATTTCCTTGTGCGATTGGATAGTAGAATAAAATAGAAGGTTGCTTCGAGATTCCTTCAAGTGAATCAACTCCATAACCCATGCCCTCAAGGCGGTATAAACCATCGTAGACTGAATCATAGATTGATTCGTTGCCATGGGCTAAATCATTGGTTCGCACAAATCCTTCCAGCCCCTATCTGGATTTATTATTTGGGATAAACACGTAAAACTCTACTGGCACTAGATAGTGGGGGATTTACCGATATAATATCAATACACTTTAAACTAGCGTGACAAGGGGCAAAAGGTACAATGGAGGGGAGGGGGGCACAACGTTTTGCTGCAAAAGGCAGTATGGCCCAAAAACTAATCAAACGTATCGTGAAGTTAGTTGTGAATTCTCCAAATGAATCTTCCAAAATTTCAGAGACATTTGCACTTCTGTATGATACTGATCCAAACTTATCACAGAGCCTCATCTATTCTATTGAAAATCTGATTTATGAAAAAAATGATATCGCAGCTGCTAAATTATTATTCCTTCACACGACAAGCACCCTAGCCTCTAAGGACAGTAAGCAGTGTCTTGATTTTGTCTACTCTTGTGACCCGTTAGCGATAGGACAAGACAGTCTTAAACTCGTTTTTGAACTTCACTACAAGGAAGAGCATTATTTGGCAAGCCTTCTTATTTTAGATGGAGTATCTCAAGAACATTGGGTCAACGAAAGGCGGACAGAAATCGCAGATTTGATTAAAGATAAGGATTTATCAAAAGTCGACATTATTTATCAAAACCTTGCCAACTTACTCTTGCTAAAGCGAAGCAAAATTTCAGGACAGGGGCCCCCAAATGTCAAGAAAACTAAATTCTTCTCTAGCTTGCTTCAGACGCCCATTGTTGCCTGGGAGTATCGCAACCAGTTGGGCCGGATGATTCGACGTGATCTCGATGTGAAATACCAGAAAAGTATTCTTGGATGGGCGTGGGGAATCATTGAACCACTTGCCCTTACCGTCACATTTCTGTTCTTATTCGATATATTATCCACCACAACCTCCCGTTATATGCCACTCAACATTATGATTGGGATTATCATTTGGTCTGGGTTTGGGCATATCCTCCTAAGAGGGACGAAGTCACTTGAGTCTAATACAGTTGTACTCCAACGAGTGAATTTACCCAGACAAATTTTCCTACTCAACATAGCAGGGACGTCAATCGTAACGGTGTCATTGAATATTCTTGCGATAATACCCCTGTTAATCTATTATCAAATTACGCCAACATGGAAGCTAATTTTGTTTCCTGCTTCCCTAATATTAGTAGCTGCATATGGAGTGAGTGTTTCATTATTCACATCCACAATACAAACAAAATGGAGAGATGTCAGTCATTTAGTCTCGGTGGCTGTTCGAATTGGATTTTATTTTACGCCTGTATTTTTCACCTTAGAGATGCTCATTAACGGGAGAATTCCTCCAGAATTCTTAACTGCATACTTGATCATCAATCCGATTGCAATTTACCTTACGCTAGCGAGAAGCGCCTTTACCAATGAGAGTATAGACATAGGCCAGGAATACTTTTGGATTTCTCTTCTTCATCTCATCCTTCTCTACACTTTTTCTGCTTACTGGTTCAGTAAAAACGAAGACAAGGCGGTGAAGTACCTATGAGAGCAGGAAAATTCCCTATTGTTCTAGATGATGTGGTTTTGGATTTCCCTTTCCATAACGCAGGGAAAACGACCATTCAGAAACAATTTCTTTCACTCTTCAAAGGCAATAACAAAAAATGGTTTCGTGCGCTTTCAGGTATTGATTTAAAAATTAAGAAAGGAAGTGTTGTTGGAATAATCGGCGATAATGGTGCAGGAAAAAGCACTCTGTTAAGAGTTATTGGCGGGATATACAAGCCTGACAGAGGAAAAATTACTGTAGAAGGTAAAGTAATCTTGCTCGCATCGCTTGGCCTTGGATTCTCAAATGACCTGCCTGGTAGAGACAACATTTACCTCACTGGTGGTTTAATTGGAATGAGCGAAGACGAAATTGCTGATAAAGAACAGGAAATTATTGACTTTTCTGGCCTGAAGGAATTTATTGATGCCCCTCTACGGACTTATTCTTCAGGCATGAGGGCGCGCCTAGGGTTTAGTATCGCTTGCCATTCAAAACCAGAGATATTACTGTTAGACGAGGTTTTTTCCGTAGGCGACTATGAATTCAGAAGAAAATCAAAACAGAAAATATTACAAATGGTTGAAGGCGAAACTACAGTAGTTGTAGTTTCTCATAATATCCAAACACTTGAAGAAATATGCGATCGCATAATTTACATAGAAAATGGCAAAATATTGATGAGTACCAGCAAAAAATACGCCATTGAACTCTACAAACGGAAGTGAAATAATGAAACAAACACTACGCAATAGGTTTGATCATTACCTGAGGAAAAAAAGGAAACAACTTACTAAATTATCTCCACGCCTATCGAGTATTTCAGGGATAATTGAACTCGCTGTAACACGGCCAGTTGATATTTTTCGAATGTCAGAACATTTCATTGCAAAGAGTGAAGATGATTCACAATACCTCGATAGAATATATTTGGGAATCAACGAGTTGCTAGAGAACAAAAAAACATTCCAAGAAGCTGCGAATATTTATGTTAGTGTTCTAAGAGCATTACGTACCCTTGATGGACAGAATGCAACTGATTTTGGAGAGAAATTTATTCACCAGATACAAGATGAGCGTGCTCTAAATACATTAGTCGCACTATATCTTAGCCTCAACCAAAGAGAAAAAGCTATTTCTACAATCGAATTAAGTTCTAACATCCCTTGGACAAAAAAGAAAAAAATTGCTCTACTGAATTCAGATGTTTCTTCTATGACGGAAGAACAGCACTTCGTAAAATTCCGAAATATTAGTTACAACGATTCATTTTGTGAGAGTATTTTATTTCTTTATGCTGATGTCAACATGAATGTCATTGATGGTTCGTCGATTTGGCTCGCATCGATTACAGAGGCACTTGCAAATCACAATGGTGAAATTCATCTATTACTCAAAGCGAATATTTCTCGTGAAACAGTATTAGAACCACTTCTTTCCAACAATAAGATTACCATCTTTGAACCTCTTGAATTTGGCATACATGATGGAGAATTGGACATCGTGAACGCTGTAAAAATTATAGAAATATTAGATGGAATTTATGGAGGTTACAAAAGGATAATTTTGCGAGGTTTTAATCTTTGCACGATTGCAAGTTCCACGAAAAGCCTTCATGGACGAATTTGGGCCTATTTGACAGATTACTACGAGATAGATAATATCAGTGGACAGCGAAAGGATAAGAAAGGTGTTCCTGAACTAATTCCAGATTTTATCAACCACTTTGATCGCTTCTTAACCCAAACTGAAGAAATCCGCAATGATTTAATTGAAAGACACAATATTCCACTAGAGATGTTTAGTTTAGTTCCTCCTATGATCCCTCCAGCAAGCCATTCACCTCAGCCATCTGATGAGATTAAAAACGAAATTATCAAGATTGGTTATGCTGGAAAAATCGCCCCTGAATGGGGTGTTCGTGAATTAATAAACATCGCCGACATGACCTCTGAAAGAAACTTAAAGGTTCAAGTTCACATTATCGGAGATAAGATACACAGGAACACGCCAACTTATCCATCCTTTCATGAAGACATGCGGGAGTTACTAAAAACCAATAAAAATGTTGTATGGCATGGTGGTTTGAGCAGAAAGGAAACAATTCAAATGATGAGTGGGATGGATATCTGTTGGGGATATAGATCAAAGTTGTTAGAAGATAACACTCTTGAGTTGTCAACAAAGACACTTGAGTATTTATCTCTAGGACTCCCAACTATAATTAGTCGGAATTCAATAAATGAAAATATATGTGGATTGGAATACCCATTTTTCATTGACACAGGCAAAGATATTTTCGAGCAAGCGATTGCAATAATCGAACAAAGCATATCATCTCCGCCAAAATCCAGTGATCTGCAAGTATTGGTAGAGAATCATACCATAGAAAGGGTATGGAATCTTTTCTTATCCCCTCTAGTCCAGTCAATAGAACATCAATTTACTGAAGAACGTAGGAGGATTGTGATAAATGGTCACGACTTTAAATTTATAGCAGAATTTGAATCTCATCTAAAAAAACTAGGGCATGATGTTCGACGAGACCAATGGGGCTGGGGCGAGGCTGAATCCTTAAACCGTTCAAAAAAGTTAGCATTGTGGAGTGAAATTATATTTTCTGAATGGGGATTAGCGAACGCAGCTTGGTATTCACAAAATATTTCATCAAATCAATCTCATTTTATCCGCATACATCTTCAAGAAATTAATGAACGGGCAAGAAAATTTCCCCCAAAAATAGATTTAGATTTCGTCAACCAGATTCTATTTGTATCGGAACATGTGTGCAACATCGCAATTGATATGTTCAGTTGGCCAAAGGAAAAGTGCTCTGTAATACACAATTACGTAAATACAGACTTATTTGATAGTAGGAAAAATAACGACGCTGGATTTACTATAGCGATCGCTGGAATTGTTCCCCAGAGGAAGAGGCTCGATCGCGCACTAGATTTATTGCGTTCTCTACGAATGAAGGATAAAAGATGGAATCTGATTATCAAAGGAAAATTGCCGCATGATTATTCGTTCATGCATGCTGAAGGCCGTCGAGAAGAATTGATTTATTTTGAAGAGCAATATCATCGCCTAGAAATTGACGACCATCTTAAAGGCGCAGTAACTTTTGAAAGTTACACACCTTCTTTGGCAAATTGGTACAGGAGCATCGGCTATATTTTATCCCCAAGTGATTTTGAGTCCTTCCATTATTCAGTTGCTGAAGGCGTTGCTAGTGGATGTGTGCCAATAATTTGGCCCTGGGAGGGAGTAAAAGAATTTTATCCTGCTGAATGGGTTGGGGAAATTCATAAACAATTAATCGAAATGGCAATCAATACCAATCGGAGAGAACCTGATGTTATCGAATCGAACAAAGCGTTCATCCGTCAAAAATACTCTATGGATATTATCTTCACCAAATTGTTAGACATTATGGTGGGTGGGAAGTGAAAAATATGATTATACTTGTTGTTGGAGCGCGACCTAACTTTATGAAAATTGCACCTATTTATTCAGAACTAAGTGAACGTGGAGAAGAACTAATACTCCTGCATACAGGTCAACACTATGATGATAATATGTCTAAGGTCTTTTTTGATGACCTTGGTATGCCGAAGCCTGACATCTATCTTGGCATTGGTAGTGGAACTCATGCTTACCAAACAGCTACTGTGATGGTTGAATTCGAAAAAATATGTTTAGAAAAAGATCCAAGTATGGTCGTAGTTGTTGGCGATGTTAATTCAACGGTTG
>JADHRW010000016.1 GCA_016777225.1 Candidatus Thalassarchaeum sp.
AGGGACAGCAGAATCTGTCAAACTAATTGTTCTAGTGATTAGTGTTTGATTAGAAGTACAGTTTATACAAGTCCCGACTATACTAATACTGGCATAAATTTCTTCAACAAAAATCGATTCTCCTGAAGTTTGTGGTATTTCTAATGTTAGATAGTTGTTTAATTGATATTGTGAGCCATCAGAATAAGCAATATTTCTAGTAATCCATCCAAAGTTAGGAGAATTCACATCATTTTCTAATGTCTCTCTTTGACCAATTATAGCATCACATTCTCCAGAATCAAATTTATTTATTGCTTCAGATAAATCATTTACACCGATTGAAGAAAAGCTGGATGCTGAAGAACTGAAACTTGAAACCGCATATCCTTCTAAAATACTACCAATTTCTACACAAATATTAATTCCATTAATTGCTTGAAGACCGTGTGAGGGATAGAATTGGTTACTTATTGAGTTTCTAACTAACAAAGCAATACCTTCACTATCTGTAAGAATATTTGTAATTCCACTTTGGAATCCGGCCATTGTATGTAACGTAGGAGAACTGCTAGATGTACTGTTGACATAATTTACAGTTGTTGAATTATCAACTTCATAGTAATTATTTGTAACCTCAACACTAGTATTATTTACAAAATCTTGAAGATTATCATCAATCAACTGATTGAGTATATCCATATCGATTTCATCATTACCTCCTCCATCAGGATCTCCGCCAGTACAACCAGCTAAAGTTGAGGTCATCATTATCAAAATCATCATTGGTGCTATGATACGCATAGATAGTCTGCTTACGTAGAGTATTATGAATCTAAGTACGGATTAAGCGTTTTATGAGTAAATCAATGGATTTTTGCTTGAGCCCATAAGTTCAGTCTTATTTATTGAACAGTTTATTGGATAGTTTATCGAACAATACGAAAGCACCCACCAATAATCCTGCGAACATCACTCCAATGATACGCTCGGCGAGAAAATCTATTGAGTTTTCAAACCCTCTTTCCATGTAAAGATATAGAATAAATGGCGTGAGAATTAACAGTAAGATTGCTACAACTATAAACATACGGCGGACCACTGCCCATGTCTCATCCCCTTCCATACATTCACCACATAAAACATCCAAAGAATATTACAGCACCCACCAAAGTGATAGTTGACATACTTCCTGCCGCCGACATAATGGTAAATTATCTGAATAGGTTATGAAATTATTCTTTATTGAAGAAATTAGGGAATAAATTACTAGACAAAATTATACCTGAAGATTCTTTATATGCACAGGTAAGGAAAAACGTCCCTCCACCTTCAAATAAAAAAATAATTGAGGAAGGTGGATTCGTAATGGACTCAAAAACAGGAGTTCGGAAAAAGCAAAGAATGGCTGGTAGTTCATTACTAGCAGCTCATTATAATGAAATTAGAGATAATGCGAGAAAAAGGGAAATTGAAATTAGAGATAATGCGAGAAAAAGGGAAATTGATATACTAACTAAAAAATATCAAGAGAATGAGATAACAGAAAGAAAAAGAGAAAGAAAAAGAAAATTACACAAAGAGCACTTAGAGAGAGAAAAGAATGAACTGAAAATGCGTTTACCCGGATTAAGTAAGATAGCAAGTGCGATTTTTTCAGGTCTTAGTATTCGTCAAGATGGCCTAGAAATTAAAATTTCATATCCAGTAGGAAATAGAACGCGTAATCTAAAATATAGTAATATATTATCTAGGGGAAATGACTCTATTGAAAAAGAGATGATGAAGGATTATGAAGGGGAAACAGAATGGAAAAAATGGCAATCTTTCGATGAATGGAATAGAGGTTCTGATTCATCCTCGGGAACATGCTTAAGATGTTTTAATAGAACTTCATCGAGTTATTCCGTTAGAAGTTATAATGCTAGGAAAGTATGTTCAACTTGTGATGATTAAATGAGTGATTGGTAGATATAATTTCTGACCTTGTTGAAATCATTAACAAACCGATTCGGATAGGTTGAAAGGGTCTATGCGAAAACCCATCTAACACCTTTTATGAAAATAAGGGGTGTTCAGTAGGCCGGTTTAGTCACTAGCCTCTGAAAGAACGGATAGATTGTCGATTAGTTCAGTCTTAGTATTGAAATGGGGTCAAGCAAAAACCCATTGATTACACTGTTAATAGATTATACTATGATATCATTTTCAAGATAGTTACTGATCTAAATATGTCGAGTTAAAATTCAGCATTTTCGTCATCATCTCGAGCGATTTCTAACCAATAGTTAACCTTCCCTAAAACATCTTTAGTCAAAGTAATATCTAAAGTATTCCAATTAGCTATTCTTGCTTTATCAATCAATGAATTTTGTATTGCGCGTATTCTTGGTAGTGCTGAGATATAATTATCTGCATTGCGGAAAGAATGAATCTCTCTTTGATTGAGTAAACTGACGTGTTTTTCCTTATTCCCTATACACATTACGATTCCTATTGCGATACCTCCTGAATTTCTCCATGAATTCAATATACTAGAACTAGGATCAAGATGAACTCCTTCTATAATTAAATCAATTCTTTCCCTTTGTGCTCTTTCGATTGTAGCTAGGATTCCAGCCTCAACCGCCTTACAGGTATCTTGCCAGTCTAATATGGCATCTCCAGAACCACCTTTAGAGAATGAAGATCTATGTAATGCATGATTTTCACTAGTGTCGACAACTCGCATTATTTCTCTAATTGCATCGGTTGAAAATAGTCTAGCAAAAGAGTGCTCTTCTGAAATTTTTAACGCTGTAGAAGTTTTTCCAACTCCGGTTGCCCCAGCAATCAAAATTAGTATAGGAGGGCTACAATTACTCTTCCACATCGAGCCGCGGAACATATACTTGTTAAAGAATAAATCCCCAAATTACAATATCATTTTATCGATAGATAATGATATATTTTACCATGCGATATAGGGGTCTCCATGTATCCACAGGTAATCGAATGGGTAGCGAAGTTGATGGATAGCACTACAACGGTTACATTGTTACATATCCGTCAATATGGGTTCATACCTTAGACCGATTATGATACGAACTATCTACAACGGGTTGTACCTATACCCCTAGTTTACGCATGAGTATAGTTGGGGTACGAAATATGGCTCTCAGTCAAACCACAAAGAAAAACCCGTGTAATAATGCCCCTCACAAGTATCTCCATTGTCATCTGAATTAGTCCAATCAGGACAAGTTGTATCGTTCCAATGAACACCACTCAGGGCGGCATTACCCAGTTCGGAACTTCTCAGGTCGGTACCACTAAGATTGGCATTTCTCAAGTCGGAGCCGTACAGGTTGGCACCACTAAGATTGGCATTTCTCAAGTCGGAGCCGTACAGGTTGGCATAACTCAGGTCGGTACCACTCAGATTGGCATCATACAGGTTGGTACCACTCAGATTGGCATCATACAGGTTGGTATAACTCAGGTCGGCACCACTCAAATTTGTATTAGGTAAATTGCCATTTATTGCTCTTACCATCCATGTAAAAATCAGATTCTGTTGCACCACAAGATCTGATTGCAAAGCTAGTATTGAATTGTTAGCAGTTTCAATCATAGACTCTAGTTCGTCATTAGATGTGTTTGAGTCCTCCAGTAATACCAGTAGTGAATCTCTGTACGTCTCTGCATCTGCTATTGATGATTGTAACATAGCCACATTTGAGTTCAATGTTGCAATCTCAGTATTCCTTTCTTGAAGAGTAATTTCCATATTATAGATAGTCTCATTCATTTGATCATTTGATTGTTGTAAATCTTCTATCTGTTGTTCTAAATCAGTAGTGTCAGTTCCAGTACATCCTGCAAGAGCGGATGTTAACATTAGCAATACAATAATCATCGGTTTTAGTTGACTCATATCATTTTGTTAATACTAGAGTGTTTAGTATTTCTTACACAGCATCTACTTGGGTACCCCTTATTGACGCCCGCATAATAATGGGTAGCCTCTGAAAGAACGCACTGCAAACCCATTGTTTTTATCTATTAGAACTTCTAAGTAATCGTTCTACAATTACTACATCTCTCCAAACACCATCGAGGGTAGCGTGATTACGGTATGTTCCTACTTCTCGGAACTCATGTTTTCTAAGCAAAAACAAAGAAGGTAAGTTTTCAGGAAATACACGCGAAAGAACTTTCCACTTTCCTTCTGAAATCAAAACCTCTAGAAAATCATTCATTAGCAGGCTCCCGACTCCTTTTCCGCGTCCCTGGCTTGAGATGTAAATAGAGAACTCTGCTATTCCTGAGTAGCATGAGCGAGCACTGTAGGGGTAGGAACGAACAAAGCCTATGACTGAATCCTTCGATTTAGCTACCAAAAAGACACCATTCTCTTTCCACTTGCGAACTTTATCTTCATCAATATGCTCAATATTAAATGTTGCAATACGTTCATCCAAAGTATCATTATATATTTTCATAATTTCTTCGCAATCGCTTGATTCCATTTCCCTAATACTAATGTTCACAAAAGAGTCTCATTATAGAGAAGAAATTAATGTATCTATTCAATGAAGATGCATTCGAATTGGTTTGGAGCAATCAGAGGATTCCTCCATAACACCGTTTAATTCATTTCTCCCATACACAAGGGCTCGCAGTCCGTCATATTCGTGCGTACCCAAGCGACACCCCTTTCACGCGTGGGTGTTGGAAGGGTTAAATCACTGAAATGTATATCTGGTACTGGTTTGTTCTCCTTTCTTGTAAAACCAACTAACGTCCTTGTACATGTATTCGAGATGTTCGTTTTCTGTTGCAGGTTTTCCAACAAATTCCCACCTTGACCGGTGCTTTTCTTCTATATCGGGGTGCTTGTGAGTATAATTTGTTGTGCCAGCAGGATGCCATGATTCGGGAATGTAAACTTGCCTGACAATACCGTTTGAAACAGCGAGAACAACTTCCACTCTCTCTCTTCTTGGTCCTAATTTCCAAATTCCCCTTGTTATATCGTAAAGTTCCCCTTCAGACATATTTTGTCGCCAATGTTGATTCAATCGAAGAATAAGAATTCTGTGTTTAAAATCTGCCTGTTCTGGATTAAGTTTGATTGCAATCTCTTGAAGTGATTCTCTCCCATTCTCGACATCATGGCCTCTTACTTTATTGGTGAGTTTTCCATGACCCAAACCGATTGCATCAATTAGTGATCTTTCGATGAGTAAAGCAGTGTCTTCTGAAAGATTTCTTGCAATAATATCAATTTGAGGGCTTTTACCCATCTTCTTTAGCCCCTGAATCCATTCGACCTTATCCGATTCTTCATCGGAATGGAGATGAGAAAGTGCCCTGTTCCCAGTTCCTTTACCAACATATCTGATTGCTGAATCAATAGGATCTACATATGCATAAACATAGAATCCAAGCGATCCCCATACTTCATCGTGAATATCCATATGACGTGCCTGAGAATTTTTCGTTATAACTCTACTCAGAATTTCGCTAGTATACACAAATCGTTTCGGATAAGTTGCATGGGGTCATCCGAAACCCCTTTGCATTTTATTTTCCGATACAAAGG
>JADHRW010000006.1 GCA_016777225.1 Candidatus Thalassarchaeum sp.
CCCTTTGAGAAACGTTTGTCTTGCCTAGAATATCCATAGTAAGGTATTGCTAGATATACGCCTGAGCCAATATCTGGCATACTTTGAGGTTCAATTCCTTTCAGATTCTCTAGATTTCCTTTTCTGACATCTCCAACTGCCTCAAGAAGTAGAATAGTCTGTAGAATTCCTGAATCAGGATATGTATTTGATACTAAAATCACAGGTTCTGAGCGAATTGCCTCTATTGCATCTTCAGGAACGCGTACATATCCTTCACTATCAGGGAATCTTCGTGTAACTAGTTCGATGTACTGCATACCCAACAGTGGAGCCAAAGCCTCTGCTACATCACGGCCAGAAGAACCACTCACAACCACCATGTGTGAGCCGCTCGACAAGACAGTACTTCATGACTCTGCCGCCAAAAAATAAACAAGTTCTCGATAGAAACCTATGATTAGACAAGGGACATCTTCAAAATAGGACTTGATTTCGCCAACTCTGCTTTAGGGCGTGTAGCTTAGTTTGGCTGGAGCACCCCGCTGATAACGGGGAGGCCACAGGTTCAAATCCTGTCATGCCCACCAAGATTTCTTTCAGTGAGAACTATATTCGTTCTCTAGAGGGTTGATAATCACTCTTCTTCGAAATTTGGATCATTTAATTTGAGATACGTTGGCAGTGTTACCAGGCGCTTTGTTGAGCATCTTAGTATAACCTCATCTAAACGAGCAGTAGTTCTCCCTAATTGCGCTATAGGCACTACTATTGTTTCTGGAAGATTGTATCTATCTCTTACTGTAAAGTGTGTTCTTACCACAAGTCCTTTGTATGTTCTTTTGGTTTTTGTCATTTCAATGACATTCCCTATGTCGATACCGTCATTATCTAGTACGGCTCTATCCATTAATTCATCAGGTGCATACAATTTCTCATTAATTCTAACTGTATTTCTCCATCTTCTCTGTAGCTCTCGTATTGATTTAGTCAGTTTTACACTACCATCTGGTCTAACGCTATGTACTAATTCTTTCGAAAGCGGTGCGTATTCAGCAGGTTTTCTCATATATTCTCCAGCAACATCATCAGTTACCTGAATCCTTACTGATTGCACGCATTCGTCTCGTGGATGGAACCTTTCTCCAGTGATTGTTCCCACCAAAGTTTCTCCCACATACACGTCTCTTTGTAGTAGCTCTTGTATTCTTATTTCGTCGTTCATTTCTATTCCTCAATTGTTGGAGTGGTGCATCCCCTCGCGTTTCTCCTAAGGGTGAGTCGTGGAATTGGCACTTATACTATGCGCAAGTTAAGACTGATAATCCAATTGAAATTTTTGTTTAATAATAAAATTTTCAATTGAAAAACTAAAGTTAGTTTAATTTTATGTATGATTATCAGAAATTGACTTTTTCCAAAACTCAGAGTTATTCAAAACCTTCTTTAAATCGATTTTCATTATCTAATACAGCATATATTGATGAGTGACACCACTGTCCCACGTTCATGTCAGATGTACTCGCTCAACTGGCGGAAATCCGCGCGAACACAGGTAATCAACGAACTGTAGGTTTGAAAGATGGAATTGTAACACGTTTTGCTAGTAAAGATCAAAGTTTAATCCGTGCAATTTCCGAAGCTTCAAAAATTCATCATGAACATTTAGAAGAATTTGGTCCAGAATACATGATGATGGATGAATCCGACTTAATTACACGTCTCCAATCCGATTATGTTAACTTTTATAATCCTGCAACTGTAAATCCATATGTTGCAATTGCAGCACGTGGGCCTTGGATTATTACATCTCATGGGGCCGTATTACATGACAATGGTGGATACGGTATGCTAGGTGGAGGCCATGGGCCCGATGATATAATTGGTGTAATGTCAAAAAACTGGGTTATGGCTAACATAATGACTGCATCATTCAGTCAAAAGAGACTTGCAGAGGCACTTCGTAAAGAAGTTGGATATTCACGTGGAGAATGTCCATTTTCGAAATTCGTTTGTATGAATAGCGGTTCAGAGTCTGTTACAATAGGCATGAGGATAGCTGATGTTAATGCAAATCAGATGACTGGTCCTGGCGGTCGCCATGAAGGTAAACCAATCAAGAAGATTGCTCTGAAACAAGCATTCCATGGAAGAACACAACGTCCTGCATTGATTTCTGATTCTTGTAAAACAAAATATATCAAGAATCTTGCAACTTTCCGTGATCGTGAAAGTATAATTATTGTCGAACCAAATAATATTGCCGATTTACAATCAGTATTTGCTAGAGCTGAATCGGAGGGCTTCTTCATTGAACTTCTAGCTTTGGAGCCAGTACAAGGAGAAGGTTCGCCTGGCCAAGACATTAGTCGAGAGTTTTATGATGAAGCACGTAGATTAACAACCGAGCATGGAAGTATGCTGTTAGTTGATTCAATTCAAGCAGGGTTCCGTGGTAAAGGATGTCTCTCTGTAGTGGATTATCCTGGATTCCAAACAGCAAAAGTTCCAGATTTAGAAACTTGGTCTAAAGCTCTTAATGCAGGTCAGTATCCTCTTTCCGTCCTTGGTCTTTCAGAACGCGCAGCTGAATTGTATGTAGTGGGAATATATGGTAATACTATGACGACTAATCCGCGTGCTCTTGAAACCGCAGTAGAAGTCTTGAGTAAAGTAACTCCAGAAATGCGTGCAAATATTCTTGATAGAGGTGAAGAATTTGTACAGAAGCTCAACCTATTGAAAGATGAATTCCCTAATGATATACATCTAGTTCAGGGGTCAGGTCTACTATTATGTGCTGAATTAGACCCACATCGATTACCTGTTGTAGGATTCGATTGTGTTGAAGAATGGTGCCGAATAAATGGTCTTGGAGTAATTCATGGTGGTCAAAATGCATTACGTTTCACTCCTCACTTCGGAATTACTTCTGATGAAATTGACCTTGTTATCGACGTAGTTAGAGATTGTCTAATTGCTTTTGCTCAAACAGAAGCTCTTGCGGCAGTATGATACTTTAGCCCCCATTCGGTCGGTTTAGGTGTAACATGTCAAAGAAAGTAGCTCTTCTTGGTGAAAAAGATAATTTTTTCTTTGCATTGAAAGACAGGCTTGAGAGGGCAGGGGCAATATTTTCTCATGATTCAGAAGAGGTTGATATTACAATCGGTCTTGGCAAATATGCATTAGATGAATTAGTCGATGTTGCAATAATTGCTGAAAATGATGATCCACGCAGTGGTAACTTGGATGAAATAAAAAATGTCGGACTAATTATTCGTATTCATGATTTGATGATTCCTGAAGGCAGCCAAGGTTGGGGGCCAGTAGATGTAGAAGAATGGGTTGATTGGATTAGAGCAGGAACTACAGATGTGACTCCGGAGATAAGACCCAAGCACTGGGTTCACATTCGCGATACAACTGATGCAGTTTCGTTGTTAGTTATGGCTGACACTGATGCTTTCGCTCAAGGTGTGATTGATCTTTGTGGTAGAAGAGCTTGGGGTCCTGATGCAGTAATCTCAGAAATTAACCTTCTATGGAGTCGATTCACTAATGCGATTAATCATTCACATACGACCAAGTCACTTTCAGAAGTACCAAGCCCTGCAGCAATTCAATATGAGGGAAAAAGACTCCGCCCTAATCTGAAACCTCTGCATGAAGCAATGCAAAATGCAGGTAGAGAAGAAGGTTGGAGGCCTTTAACTCCAATGCGTGTGGCTTTGATGGAATTCCTAGCTCACGCTAAATTCCAATCAGAGCCAGAGTCATAAGACTTAGAGATCGTATTGACGAACTCAGTTGTTCTTATCTGCTTGTACTTTAGCACGAACATCTTGTGCTGTAGCCTTTGCAGCCTGCATAGCCTTACGAACACGGGTGCCAGCAGCGGCGTTACCCTTGTCGTGCTTTGCAGCATCTCCCATAGCTTCTGTTAGTGCATCTATCATTCCTTGTACCATCGATTCAACGGACATAAACAAAGCGGCATCAATGTCCGTTCTTAGCCATTGTGCCTCTCAATGCTTGAAAACGGCTAAACTTCATTATTATGTAAATCGCCGTTTTCAAGTCAAAAGAAGACAAAAAATCTAATTTTTGAATAAATCAGCGCCTAAAATAGGCAATAATACGCTTGCATCGCCTTCTACAACGACTTGAGGTGCCTCAGGTCTTATTTTTCCCCAAGAAATAGCTTCTTTAAGCCGAGCTCCTGATAATGACCCATCATGTTCAGGTGCAGTTGTAATGCCTACTGCTGAATCTAAACCATCTCTGTATTGATTCCACCAGATGACATGATGTTTAGAGATTCCACCTCCTACCATGAGGGCATGTGACTCTTCAGCGGTCCAAGTCAAATCTGACAATATTTGCTCATCTGCTAGAAAATCTACCATAAAACTTGGATTTTTCTGTCGATGCATGAAAAGTTGCGCACCAATAGAACCATCTGAGAGTCCTGGAATTACCATTGGAATTCTATGTTTTGCCACCCAATATAGCAACGAAGTCTCATCTTGTATTCTATCTCCCATAGCCCAACATAATTCAACAGAACCAAATCCAAGCCAAGGGTTTTCTGGAAATTTCTCTTTTCTTTCTACTTCAATTTCTTCTAACCAAGGTAAAACTCTTTTTTCTAAGATCTCACCATAGCATTCATTTGGAACGATGACATTCCCCAATCGATTCAACCCTTCTTCTCCTAATGCAATATCATCAAGGCTGAAATCCCCATGGAAATAATCTTGATAAGTTCTAGCAATATCATGGTCTAACGTACCACAAGTAGTAATTATCACATTGAATGCTTTACGCTTTATTGCCTCTAAGAAGAATCCTCTAGTTCCAGTTGCACACAAGCAAGCAGGGAAAGAAATCCAATTTAGAACTCCTTCCTGATTAGTTTTCTCTATACTAAGTTTCAGTATATCTCGCGCATGAGCAAGTTTTGTTGCAGTAAATCCTCCTGCTTTAGACATTTGATCAATAAGTGATCTGACATCATCGATTTTTGAGAAGTCATAGTCCTCGACGGGCGCATTGAAATCATCACGCGAGTAGGTCGACACAAGTCTTTCGCCGAACTCTTTCGTATTCAATTAGTCGGATTCTCTAATTGATAGATCCTATCTCTAAGTTGTGCTGCTCTTTCGAAATCAAGTCTAGCAGCAGCGGCCTTCATTTCTCTTTCAATTCTACTAATAAGCTTGATTCTTTCTTCATTATTTTCGGCGGACTCATCTGCAATTGTATTGATTCTTTCTATTTCATCATTAACCCAATCTGGTTGACTAATATTATCCAAAACTGAACCAGTAGAATTCCATGAGGAAGCTCCAAGAGAGAATTTTTTAGCTAATCCTACAACTCCCTTTTTCCCCGGTTTCTTAGCTACCAATCTTCTTCCACCACCAACTCCTTTTCCAGCGACTCCAGCCATTAAATCTCCCGATTCAGAGTCCATAACTGGCATCGCTTTCTGAATTGTCCGAGGAGTTATTTGATTTTGCTCATTATGTAGATGTTGTCTTTTTCTTCTCTCAATTGTTTGTTTTATTGACGCTTCCATTGCAGCAGATATTGAATCTGCATACAGAATCACTCTTCCATTCTCATTTCTAGAAGCTCTCCCTATAGTTTGTAATAATGAGCGTTCATTTCTCAAGAAACCTTCTTTATCAGCATCAAATATTGCTACTAGACTTACCTCAGGTATATCCAATCCCTCTCTTAGTAGATTTATTCCAACTATGATATCAATATGTCCTAATCTTAATGCTTTGATGATTTCAGTTCTTTCCAGTGTATCAATTTCACTGTGTAAATGATGTGCCTTGAATCCATTGCGGTTGAGATATTCAGCAACTTCTTCCGCGAATTTGATAGTCATTACAGTGACTAATACACGCTCATTTGATTCAATACGTAGACGTATTTCGTCCTCCATATCTTGAATTTGACCTTCAGTTGGTCTTACTTCAATCACGGGGTCTAATAACCCAGTAGGTCGTATTTCCATCTGTACTACGCCATCAATTGATGCCATAGTTTCAGCAAGGAAAGCCCTTTCTTTCCTTTTTTCAATATCTGGCTTTCCAGCTCCACCTTTACTTGGAACATGGAGTAAGCCATCTGGAATTGTTTGATTTGTAATTTCTGCTAGATGCCTTAATTCTCTTTCACCCGGCGTTGCACTAACATACAGCATTTGAGGGATTAATTCTTGGAATTCATCAATTCTTAGCGGTCTATTGTCATATGCCGATGGAAGTCGGAAACCATGATCAATTAGATTCTTCTTTCGAGAATAATCTCCTCCATACATTCCTCCAACTTGGGGCAATGTGACGTGACTTTCATCCATTATTACTAGATATTTCTCCGCATCCCCATGAAATTGTTCAGCACAGGTTGAGAAGAAATCAAGAAGACAATATGCTCTTTCATTTTTTTCTCTGCCATCGAAATGTCTTGAATAATTTTCTACACCTTTACAAGATCCAACTTCATTCAACATCTCTAAGTCAAATTTTGTTCTTTGCTCTATCCTATGGGCTTCCATTTCCATTCCTTTTGAATGATAATAGTCTATTCTTTGGTCTAATTCTGTTTCTATATCTTCAACAGCTTGCCCAAATTTTTCTTCACTAGTCATGTAGAATTCTCTAGGGTGAATCCATGCTTCTTCTATCTCATCTAGAGGTTCCCAAGAGACAGCCTCACATACCTGAATTCTTTCAATACCATCCCATCCAAACTTAATTCTAATTGGGTCGTCTCTACTTGGCATCCATACATCTAGAACTTCTCCACGAAGTCGAACATCTCCACGAACAATTTCACCAGTTGTCCTTCTATACTGTAAGCCAACTAATTCTCTAACGACTTCTTGCGGATCAACCTCTTCGCCTACACTTAGTCTCAAGTGTGATTGTTGGAATACTTCTGGAGGATTCAAGCCATAGATAACAGAGACAGTACCTACTGCTATTACATCCGGTCTGCTAACTAAAGAAGCCACAGTTGAGAACCTCTCTTGCTCAATTCTTTCATTCATTTGTAACTCTTTATCGATATACATATCTCTTCCAGGAAGATATGCTTCGGGTTGATAATAATCATAGTAACTTACAAAATATTCAACAGCATTTTGAGGAAATAATTCACTCATTTCTTGCCATAATTGTCTTGCAAGAGTTTTATTGTGGGATAATATCAACGTTGGAATTTGTAGTCTTTCGATAATATTAGCCATAGCGAATGTTTTACCAGAGCCAGTAACTCCCATCAAAACACATCTTTCTTGACCTTCATTAATCTGTTTAATTAACTCTTGAATTGCTTGTTCTTGGTCTCCGGCAGTACCGTAATCCGATTTTAAAACAAACATATTATGCACTCAATCAATTAAACAATTATGATGGCACCTAGAAGAACCCATCCAGTTAGCATTGAAACTCTAAAGAAGGTAGTTTGAAAATCTTTCAATCTTGTTCTAGCTAATATTACGACTATATTGGATATTGACATTATTCCTGCTGCTGCCAGAAACCAAATTTCATCCATAGGATCTGAAATTGCAAAGCAAGCGAACCACAGTAGTGTCAGTTGTACCGACGTCCTTGTAGTCATAGTTTCATCAAATCGTGATGGGAATGAGTGTATCCCATTTTCTCTATCACTTTCAACATCCATACGTGCATAATTAATATCAAAAGCTGCAATCCAAAACATTACTCCAAGTGATATGAATAATATTTCAGGATACCACAAATAATCAGTTATTGCCGCCCATCCATGAACGTCTGTAGCAACTGCTACCCAAGCTCCTGCTGGTGCCAATCCCAAACAAATACCTAGCCAAAAGTGACATAGCCAAGAATATCTTTTCACATATGGATATATTACAAATACTAAAACAGGCAACCAAGCCATCATTAGTGCAACTTCATTCAATTGCCAGGCTCCTAATAGAAGCATTGAAAGGAAGACAATAGAAAGTGTATATGCTGTTTGCATGCTCATTGAGCCTGAAACTAGATGTCGATTTGCAGTACGTGGATTTTCAGCGTCAATATCACGATCAATTATACGATTTAGAGTCATTGCAAGTCCCCTAGCTCCTACAGCAGCTACAAGAATCCAGAGAAGATCAATACCAAATTTCTGAGTTTCGAGATCATTCACGAATTGATTATGAGCAAGAATATAACCAATAAGTACGAATGGAAGAGAAAATAAGGTATGCTCAATTTTTACAAACTCAAGTATTTCTTTAATTCCCATCAAAGACCCTCTCTTTGCATCCACTTTTCAACTCTTGCTTCTACTTCTGGGTCATGTAATGTTACTGCTGGCCATCTCCTTACTGGAAGCGGTCCCTCATTAGACGGAATAGGAGCAGTTGCATCCCATGAAACTCTTTTTCTTTCCTTATCGAAATGGAAATCTCTTGCCACTTCAAATCTACAAAATAATTGCCATAATAATCGTCTTCTCCAGTGTTCTTCATCTAAGTCTGCATCATCATCAGTAATGAATAACCATCTGAGATTTTTTGCAGCTTCTAATGACCAAATTTCATCTCTAATTCGTGCTATTTGCTCTCTCTGAGCCTTTGCAGTCTCTTCATTTACTTCTTCCATACTAGATTCTGGACGGGGGCCGCCCTCAACATTAGTTGTTACAACTAGCATTGATGAAGCCATCATTTTTGCTTTTGTCACTCCTTCAATTCCTGATGCAGAGATTCCTAAAGAATCTGGACATCCCATCATCTTAGGTTCAGTTGCTCTAGGATCATTAGGAGTCGGTGTTGTTGCATCGATTAGTAGTTTTGAGTGTACGTTTTGCCATGGGGAAGCATGAGCAAGAGAATCAGCAACCATTCCATCAAGAATGATAATATCTTCAGGTATTCTTACATTATAATCTACAGCTCTCAATAATTCATCGAGATCTTTTACATTATGATCTTCATCTACTGCAATTATTGATTTCAAGAACATCATTTGTCCAGCCCCCATTAATCCTAACGCCGTTTTTCTTGCTTGTCTGGGATATCTTTGTTTCGAGGAAACGATAGCAAGGTTATGGAAACCAGTTTCTAATGGTAAGAATAAATCTTTTACATCTCTATGTTGGAATTGTAAAACTGGACGAAATGCATCACCTATCGCTTCTCCGAGGTATCCATCTTCCATTGGTGGCACTCCAACTATGGTCATCGGGATAGTTGGATTCTTTCGATGAGTAATTGCAGTTACATGCATTACAGGATACTCTTCCTCTAAGCAATAATATCCGAAATGATCACCAAATGGCCCTTCAGTTCTAGTCTCTCCAGGAATTGTGTATCCTTCAATTACAAAATCAACTTCTGAAGGAACCCATAAATCATTAGTCAAGCATTTTGTAATTCTTAATCTTCTACCGTTCAGTAATCCTGCAAATTCATACTCTGATAAATTGTCAGGAAGTGGGGATATTGCACTGAACATTACAGGAGGTGGACCTCCTAAGCAAATTGCTACTGGCATACGATTTTCTTTACCAATCTCATCTGCATGATCAGCAGCATGTTTGTGAGCTTGCCAATGAAGACCGATTTCTTTTTCACCAAATATCTGACCTCTATACATCCCCATATTATGTTGTCCAGTCTTTGGATCTTGAGTTACAACCAATGGTAATGTGATAAACGGTCCTCCATCCATTGGCCATGTTGTTGGTATCGGAAGTTTAGTCATATCAGGATTTTCAATTACAACCGCCTGACAAGCTCCTTTCCGTATTTTTTTGGGAGCCATTGACATTCCTTGCATAGCCAGTTCTAAACCGGTCCAAGGTTTCTTTAGAATACCACCAATATCTGGTTTCATTAAATTGACCATAGTTTCTCCAATTTCTTTTGGGTCTTTTACTCCAAGGGCTTTACATGTTCTTTCTCTGGTCCCAAATAAATTCATCGCTAGAGGATATTTACTAATTTCGCCATTCGCTAAACGAGGCTGATCGAAAATTATCGCAGGTCCACCTTTTTTCACAAGTTTATCTGCTATACAACCCGCTTCTAGATAACAGTCAACAGGGTGACTGATACGAATAAGCTCATCAGAATCTCTCAAATTGAGGATATATTCACGAAGGTCGCGCCATGCCATATAGAACATTCGAGACGCTTATTGGTTGAATATGTTCGTTCGTAATCATAGGCCTTTGGACCGACGGTTTCTTTGACTAATGGCCTGCCTGACTAGTCTCATGGGAGAGGCCGTGACCACCTGTGATGTACTGGTAATTGGTGCTGGACCGGGTGGTGGGAACGCTGCTTTACATAGCGCAAGAGCTGGTCTTTCAACTATTTTGATAGAGGATCATGCCGAAATTGGAACACCTGTTCATTGTGGTGAATGTATCTCAGATGTTGCTTGTGATAATCTAAATCTAGACTTACCTGATCATGTGATTAGTAAGAGAGTACATGGAATTAGAGTTATATTTCCAGATGGTACTGAAAAGAAATTAACAGAAGAAGGATATGTTCTAGAAAAGCATCTTTTCGAGAGATGGATAGCAGAAGAAGCAGTATCAGCTGGTGCTACATTAAATCTAAATCATAAATTGATGAGTATGGAAAAAATGTTCGATGGTGACAAGTTCATTGGTTGGCGTTGTGAAGGTAAAGGAGATCATTTCCCAATTGAGACTAAAGTTGTAATTGATGCATCAGGAGTTGCTGGAGTTTCTTCTAAAATATTAGAACTCAACCCTCGTCCACAAGTAATTGCAGGTATGCAGTATGAAATGCTTGAAGTTCCAACTGATGACTACTTAGATTTCTATATTTGGCCTAAGTATGCTGAGAAAGGTTACGTATGGATGATTCCTAAATGTGACGGTAGAGCCAATGTCGGCTTAGTCACTGAAGATAAATCTCGAACTAAGAAGGGTCTAGATGAGTTTATTGAAGATACTCATTTCAAAGACTTAGAACAGGTTGCGCCTCCTTGGAAGCAGAAAGGAAATCCCGCATTTGGTGGTACAATACCAATTTCAGGACCTCATGAGAACACCCATGCAGATGGTTTAATGCTTGTTGGAGATGCTGCTGGTTTTACTTCACCGTTATTTGAAGGTGGTTCACATTTAGCTCTGAAATCTGCTGTTTTCGCTGCAGAAACTGCTGCTAAAGCAATTGCATCTGATGATGTAACTGCTGATGCATTAGCGGGCTACTCACGGGCATGGAAAAAAGAATTCCCTCCTTATTCTAAGATTTTACGTGGTAAATCGGCATTATTTGATTTGTCAGATGATGATATGTCATTGATGGCTCAGTGTTTCCCCGATGAAATGAGTAATATGGGCCCTCATGGTAAATTAGCTGTATGTCTAAAAATATTAATTAGAAGACCTGGCCTTTATGCTAGAAAAATAATTCCTGCAATGCTATCTTTTGGATATTCACGTGCCAAGTATTATGGATGGTGATTTCATCCTTTCCTTTTATGGGCAAATTCTGCTCATATTCGCAATTCTGACAAGTATCAACCAGATTTTTAGGCCAAAAAATGCTGGTATGGGCTTATACAAAAATATCGCTATTTTTTCACAGGTTGCTCCATTTTTACTTCTTGTTATAGCATTCATAATTGATGATTCTTCTTTGAAGCTAGTTACTGAATACGGAGGAGCCGATCTTCCTATTTTATATCGTATATCTGCAGTATGGGGCGGTCGAGCTGGACCCTTGCTGTTATTTGCTGCTTTGATATCAATTGTAACTTGGTTTATGACTGATAACGAAGAAATAGATTATGATGTACGAATTATGCATGGATTTACATTAGGTATATTGTTTATTTCTTGGTTTCTAGCACCTTTCGAAGGTTCAGAAGGAGTAATTTCTAGCGAATTAAATCCCTTATTACAAACTGATTTGATGGTTATTCATCCACCAATCGTATTCTCTTATTATGCACTTTGTATCGCTACAGCTTCAGTGGCAATGTCAGGAGTTATTCGTCAGAAATCTGCTAAAGAAATTCACGATGAGCAATTACATTGGGCAAGAGCAGCATTTTTGGTTGGAACATTGGGAATAGGACTGGGAGGTCTGTGGGCTTACACAGTTCTAGATTGGGGAGGATATTGGGCATGGGATCCTGTTGAAACAGGTTCTATTCTGCCATGGTTTGCTCTTTTACTGATAATTCATGCAAGATCAACTTCTAATACATCTGCCTCAATAAAAATTTCACCAGCCTTAGGGCTAATTTCAGGAGCTCTTGCTATTCATGCAACCTTGGTGACCCGTGCTAATGGTGTTTGGGCTTCAGTACATGCATTTGCGGCGGATGGATTAGGCACTGATAGCCAAGACCCATATATTCGTGTGATGTATATTATCGATGCTAGTCCAATAGGTTTTGAACTTGCTTCTTATGTATTTGCAATATTATTACTAGGCTCATTTGCAGTCTATTTCTTGATTAATCAACAGATAAATGATTTTCGTTCTGAAAATAAGAAATTATTGTTTGAAGAAAAAAGAGAATATTCATTTATATTATTGGCAATTCTAATAGGGGTTTCATTTTGGATTAGTTCTACTGCAATTACAATTGTTGGTATCTCAATTATGTTATTGTTATTGACTAGTGATTCTAGTAAACCTTCACTCCAATGGGTATTTTTTGGTGTAATTCTAATGTTCTATGCCAGCTGGTCTTCATCAGCTACAATTCCTCAAGCAATAGCAGGAATGTCTCCATTTCTTATTATTTGGTTAATTTCTGATGATGATGATGATGATTTAGAGTCCCTATTACTTCCTTTCAAATCAGAATCAGTAAGAATGAAGTTTGCTAAAGCAATTCCATGGTATGGAACCTCTGCTTTCCTTCTTCTTACTTGGTTATTATTAACTGTTGAAATCGATGGAACTAACCTAGAAGCTCACGAATTCTATGGGGCCCCTTTCATTGGATTATTAGCAATAGGTCTAACGATATATGCGTGGGGTAAGTCAGTAGATATCAAGACTGGAAATATCTTATTTTTTTCTGTTTTTATCATTTCTATACTATTGGGAATTTATTCTGAGGAATTTAATTTACCTGGTGATTCTTCATTGTTATTCGCTTCGAGTTTTACTCGAGGTTCAGTTTCAATATTCTTGTTAACTTGGATGGCTCTTGCTATTCCACCTAATGTTAAACAAGCATATATGACAATTAGTAAGACACTACCCAAAATCAGACAAAATGGGTTATTCGATAAGAAGAACTCCTCTCGTATCCGTTTATTAGGCTCTCATCTTTCTCATCTTGGAATATTATTACTCTTAGTTGGGCATATATTTACCACGACTTTAATAGATCGTTCAGATCCTTCTCATTTAGTAACTTTGAGTAGGGATCAACCAATATTACACGACGGTTATGAATTTATTTTCACAGATGTAGAGCTGATTGATATAGAATCT
Organism: Candidatus Thalassarchaeum sp.; assembly: GCA_016777225.1. Taxonomy (GTDB): domain Archaea; phylum Thermoplasmatota; class Poseidoniia; order Poseidoniales; family Thalassarchaeaceae; genus MGIIb-O2. The sequence continues at coordinate 13,484 of JADHRW010000006.1, forward strand.
GAAGATTATGATTATTCAGTCGGTGATGGATATCTTGGTGTTGTTATAGAGATGAAAAAAGATGGTGAGTTAATAGATATTTTACGCCCTGGAATATTAAGATTTGATTCTCCCAGTGGTCAAGTAACTCCGAGATCGGAACCAGATAGGCATGTGGGTCTATTTGGAGATACAATAATTATTTTAGATATATTCCAATCTAATGATTTGTTAGATGCAATGATGTTCAGAGAAACTAGTGAAGTAGAAAGAATTCGTGTCACTGTACACGATTTACAGGGTTCTCATGCAGTATGGATTGGTTGGATTCTAATTATTATTGGAGGCGGTCTTGCCCTAGCATCAAGTCCAAAATATCGTCGGAAAAGACAAATTAATTGATTAATTCCACCAATGACATAACCGTTTGTATCAAAAAGGGGAAGCAGGTCGGCGGGCTGCCCGGAGGCACAAAATATGGATGCTGGTTCAATTGTTCACATCGACTACGACCTGTATGATGCAGGTTCTGAAAGACTAATCGAGACTACACGCGAGGATGTTGCCAAAGAACATGATGTCTTTGATGAATCCCGTACTTACCAACCAATGATTACTATCGTTGGAGATGGTCGTTTAATTAGTGGCTTTGAAAATCATTTGAATGATGCAGAGGCAGGTAAAGACTACGAATTTGACATTGAACCAACCGAAGGATACGGAGAGCGCGATTCCAGTCTTGTTGAAACCATAGGTCAGAATGTATTGATGCGTAGCGTACGAGATCCAAGCACTCTTGCAATAGGTGCCCCTGTCGAGATAGGAGGTCGAACTGGAGTGTTACAATTCATTAGTGCAGGTCGTGCAAGAATTGATTATAATCATCCATTAGCTGGCGCTACTCTAAGATATAATTACAATATTGTCAAGGTTGTAGAAGATCGTTCAGAACGTGTTGAAACCCTACTAAAAATGAACACAGGTCGCGATGATTTTGAAATTTCATTTGATGGTGACGATTTGACTGTTACAACTCCAGAAGCAATGGCTTATGACCAAAATTGGGCTTATGCAAAGTTTAGCCTTGTGCGTTCGCTGCGTGAGAATCTTGGTGTAGGGACTGTAATTTTCAGAGAAGTTCACGAACCTCGCGTAGTTGATGAAGAAGAATGAGAGTGCCCCTCGGTACTCATAGGGAACGTCAAAGCCTTAGCTCGGTTCTCCTTTCGTCGTCATTGGAGCATATTCTCGGAATAGATTATCCATCATAGACGCTTGCATGAGAGTCTTGTATAGAGTGGATTGAAGAAACAAGTCCGTTTCGCGGTAAGTAATGGCATCTAACCGAATGTTAGGATTGGGATTATCCATTCTAATGATTTCAGCAACTCTTACTGGTTGCTTAGGTCTCGCATTCCAGAGAGAATTCATGGAATCAATGAGGGATGATCCTGTTGTTCGTCTAACAGAAGAAACATATGGTTTTGATTATACCTTTGAATCAAATAGTATCGAATCTGTTTATCATACTGACAATATTATTATTGAATTTGATAGTTCAGTATCTCAATTAGTCATTAACTTCAGAGCTCAATTTCCTTATTCCTCATTGGTAGATGAATTAGTTGGTAACGAAACTAATCAATATCGATATGTACATGCAATGCTTTGGAAACCAGGAGTCAAAGAATCTGGTGGTGAACCTTTTTGGGAAGTTAGAGCGACACAAGATTTCCCTCAACAAAGATTCACATTCCCCCAATCAGATTTAATATTTGGAAACTGGCTTTTCGAAGTTGAGGCCCGCGGCTACGGCATCACCGCTCCGATTGACCAAGCATCTTTCTACGACTCCTTCGATACCTATGTAACAATCACCAAACCATGCGTAGTATTCGCGGAGTCCCACGAATCTGACGATTGTACACCCTTATCTGACCTCCAATCTTCTTGAGTTGTTGATTTATGGCCTTACGCAGCGCTTATCAATCGAAGTTAGGTCGCGGCGCTGCTGAGGGACCTAAATGGATGACAATCTAACTCCACTTGTACCGCTTGAAATGTATGATACGCACGCAGTGCACATAGGAACAAATCAAAAATCTGCTGATATGAAGCAGTTTTTAGATGAAGTCCGTCAAGACAATAGTGGAATCCATATTATCGATGTTCGCCAAACAGATTCAAGAATTCGTGCAGTAGCAAAATTCCTTTCTAATTTCGATGCTGAAAGAATACTTGTAGTTAGTGCACGTCAATATGGACAAAGACCTGCAAGAAAATTTGCTCAAACAATTGGAGCAATGCGTATTGTAGGACGTTTCATTCCGGGAACTCTAACTAACTCTCGTCTTCGAACATACATAGAACCTGAAGTAATCGTTGTTACTGACCCTGCTGCCGATCAACAGGCGTTGTCAGAGGCTGTAAGTTCTGGTCTTCCAGTTGTTGCTATATGTGACGCTAATAACAGGCTAAGAAACGTTGACTTAGCTCTTCCTGCAAATAACAAGGGTCGTAGATCGTTAGCTTTTATCTACTGGCTTCTAGCTAGAGAAATGATGAAAGCTCGTGGAGTAATTACAGATGCAGATTGGGAACGCACCCAAGATGTAATGGATTGGGAATCTACTTTCTAATGTCATTAAAGGCAATATGGGGAATTTACCACGCCGATGGCGGCATAGTTGGCGAATTACAATATGTTCTCGGTAAAATTAGAGGTACAGCCCACTGTGCATTGTGCGATATTACACATTCTTTTGTAAGTGAGAAGAAATCGATGAAGGCCTGCCGTTCTAATAGCCCAGTTCCTTTCCATTTAGTTCATTTGAATGAACAAATAGATGGTTTACAGTCGATTACTGAAGGAATGACGCCATGTGTCGTTGCAGAAACAGATAATGGTTTCGAAATTATTCTATATTCTGATGAGCTTGAAGAATGTAATAAGAAAGTTCAATTATTTCAAGAAAAATTAGACATTGCTCTCAGAAGATTTGATTCTAACTGAATTTTCATCAGACATTGTGATAACAAAAAAGCCCCCGGAGTTAAACATGACACAGCACACTGTGCCGTTGTTCCTAGCCCCTATGGCCGGTGTTACAGATTTAGCATATCGACTATTAGCAAGAGAATGTGGTGCGGATTTATCAATTACAGAATTTACTGCTGCATCTGGACTTTCTAGACATGACGCTAACTCATGGCTAAAGGTAGAATCTGATCCTCGCGAAAGCCCCTTTATACCACAAATATTTGGTGGTGATATTAAAGAAATGGTTACAACAGTTGAATTACTGGAAGATAAAGCTGACATTATTGATCTTAATTTTGGCTGTCCAGCTCCTAAGGTATGTCGTCATGATGCAGGAGCGGCTCTCCTCAGAGATCCTGATAGGGTAATTGAGATGGTTAGAGCCTGTATTAACGCAACTAACGTGCCAATAACGGTAAAGATGCGCCTAGGCACCGGTTCCGGCCCTAATACCGCCTTAGAAATCACTCAACGATTAGAGAAAGAAGGAGTTGGACGAATCTGTGTACATGGGAGAACCTTACGTCAAAGATATTCTGGAGAAGCCGATTGGTCACAAATCAAAGAAATTGTAGATTCAGTCGAAATACCAGTTATTGCCAATGGCGATATTACCGATGCCTCAACATCTTCTGCATGCCTAGAACAGACAGGTGCAGGAGGTCTAATGATTGGCCGAGGGGCGATTGGTAGACCGATGATATTTCATGAAATAAAAAGAGATTTAGGATGGTCTGTAGAAAAACCTCCATGGGGTGAAGATAATATTGCTTCATCTCGTTTATGGTGTTGGAATCGTTACTTAGAATTAAGTTCCGAACTTTATACTAATTCTAATAATAAGAATCTTAAACGCCATGCAGTATCTTTTACGAAAGGCCTTCCAGGAGCATCAAAGATGAGGGTCGAATTACATTCTATGCCCACTCAGGAAAAGATGGGTATGAGAGTAAAGAGATACTTAGAAGAGTTGACTGAATTAGAGAGTCTAATGGTGTAAAAATAAATTATATTTCACTTCTCTAAACCACAATCTTGAAACCAATGAACCTGCTAAACTAAGGCATGACAAGCGAAAATATGTACTATCGTATGATGGGAAATACTGGAATTCAAGTATCAGTCTTATCTTATGGATTTTGGGCTACTTATGGTGTTAAAAATAGATTACAAGATGAAAAAGGCGTAGAAATGGCCAAAGAATGTATGAAAATTGCTCGAAATGCAGGAGTAAACTGTTTTGATCACGCAGAAGCATATGGTAATCCCAATGGTGAGGCAGAGCGAATATTTGGAATCGCTCTTTCAGAATTACAAGAAGAAGATCCTGATATGTGGAGACGCTCAGAACTAGTTATTACAACAAAGATATTTTGGGGAGGAAATGGCGTAAATGAAAGCGGTCTTTCACGTAAACATATAATGGAAGGTTTAGATTCCTGTTTAGAAAGATTACAATTGAATTATGTAGATATGGTATTTTGTCATCGTCCTGATCCATTTACCCCAACTTCAACAGTTGTGCGCGCCATGACTGATGTAGTTCGTAATGGGTGGGCTACTTCTTGGGGTACTTCAGAATGGTCTGCTGCTCAAATAATGGAAGCTATATGGTTTGCTAAATCAGAAGGATTGGAGCCACCTATGTATGAACAACCTCAATATAATATGCTACATCGTCAGAAATTTGAAAACGAACTTTTCCCACTATATCAGCCACCATATAATTATGGAACTACTATTTGGTCTCCATTACGTTCAGGATTTTTAACAGGGAAATATAATGATGGCATACCTGTAGACTCTCGTCCTACACAAGAAGGATATGAATGGTTAATTGAAGATTTAGAGATGCGAAAGAAGAATGGAGAAGTAGAAATTGTTAGAAATCTTACATCATATGCCTTGAAAAATTTCAATTGTACTACCGCACAACTTGCTTTAGCTTGGTGTCTTAAGAATCAGAATGTTAGTACTATACTACTAGGGGCTACTAAACCTGAACAAATGATAGAAAATCTTGGTTGTATGGAGGTTGCAGAGAAGATGACTGAACAGCATATGTCCGATATTGATGAGATTCTTGGTAATAGGCCAGAAGATTGGATCGGATACGGTGGCGCAGGGCCTCGTCAACTTCGAACTTTATGAATTGGTGATTAAATGGAAACTGGACTGAATGATAGTGTAGTATTGGTTACTGGTGGTGCCGGGGGTATTGGCGAGGCTATCTGCCGAGCATTTGCATCAGAAGGTTCCCAAGTGGTAGTACATTATCATGAATCATCTGAAAATGCTGAGAAGATTGCAAAAGAAATTGGTGGGCTGCCAATTAAGGCAGATCTTAGAGATCATAAGCAAGCACTTTCATTGATTAATACCGTTGTAGAAAAATATGGTAAATTAGATATTTGTATAGCTAATGCTGGATATTATCCGCCTGAATCATTACCTCTCTGGGATATCGATAATGATAGATGGAATGAAGTAATTTCTTCTAATTTAGGTGTAGCTGTGAATACTGCTCGTGTTTTCCTTCGAGAAGCATCTAGAGCTGGCTCCGGTTCTCTTGTCTTTATTGGCTCTACTGCAGGAATATATGGTGAATCAGGACACTCAGACTACGCCGCAGCCAAAGGAGCAATAACTTCTGGTTTACTAATGTCATTAAAAAATGACGTTTCTAAAATTGGCAACGTGAGGGTGAATGCAGTTGCTCCAGGATGGACAATTACCCCCAAAAAGAAAGAACAAGGTATTGATGATGAACTCATTAAGAATGCAACTGCAACAATGTCGCTAAAGAAATTAGCAACTCCAGAAGATATTGCTAATACAGTAGTTTCAATTTCCTCTGATTTAATTTCAGGACATATTACCGGACAAATTATCGAAATTGCTGGTGGTATGGAAGGACGTCTCGTATAGTAAAAAGTAATTAGATAGAATCGTCTGCAATATCTTATGTATCGTTTAATATATTTTTCATCTCCTGGTCGTGCTGAAGCAATCAGAATAGTTTTAGATATTTCGAAATTATCTTGGGAAAATGTAATTGTTGACTTTTCAGGTTATTCTGAGATGCGAGATTCAAAAAAACTTCCTTGGGGCTTATTGCCTGCATTGGAAACTCCTTCAGGGACACTAAGTGAATCATGTGCGATTTTACGTTATCTTGGTGACATGACTTATCTAAAAATTGACGATGAATGGCAATCAGCTAAGGTAGACGAGTGCTTAGATGCAATATCTGATATGTCAAATATCTTGACAGAAACTTTCAGAATTAATAATATTGACGAAAAAATAGCTGCACGGAAAAAATTAGTAGATTCAGGTGGTAAATTAAGTAATTGTTATGACTTGTTTTGTGAAAAATTAGAGAATTCAAAAACAGGATGGATAGCTGGTACTGAGAAGCCATCTATCGCAGACATCAAATTATTTTCAGATTGCTTCGGCTTAGTTAGTGGCAATTATGATGGTATCGATACCTCATTACTCAAAGGAAGAGATGCTCTTTTAGATTTTCATTCTAAAATTTCAGTTATTCCCGAAATATCCTCAAGATATGAAGAAATGCAAGATGATCCTCTTCGTTGGGTGTATTGCCAAAATGCATTTTCTAATGAATGATTATTAGGGTGATTTAATGAACATAACAGATAGTCTATTATTGTCTAGAACTGGTAAAGTTCTGAAAAATAGAACGGTACTTGCTGCTATGACCAATAAACAAAGTCATGATGATGGAATTTTATCAGAAGATGAAAAAAAATGGCTTATTCGTCGAGCAATGGGAGAATTTGCAATAACCACAACTGCGGCAACTAATGTTACTGAGCATGGGCGTGGATGGGTTGGAGAAATGGGAGTTTGGGGTGATCATCAGATACCTGAACTAACTAATTTGGCTAGAGAATTAAAGAAAACAGGGACAGTCAGTCTTGCTCAATTATTTCATGGAGGTATGAGGGCTCCTCAAAGTATCAATGGTATTCAACCTATTTCTGCTAGTATCAATACAGAACCAGGGATGGACGGTGTATACACCAGATCTTTAGATAATACAGAAGTTATAGAAATGATCCAATCATTTACAGATGCTGCTATTCGTTGTCAAAAAGCAGGTTTTGATGGGGTGGAATTACATGGTGCTCATTCCTATCTTATTTGTCAATTCTTAGGTATAGTTACAAATCGCCGTCAAGATGAATGGGGTGGAGATTTACAAGGACGTAGTAAATTTCTAAGGGAAATTATCACATCTATTCGTAAAGCGACAGGTCCTGAATTCTTAATTGCAGTAAGAATTTCGCCAATAATTGAAAAAATAGGAATCTATTTACAGGACAGTTTAACTCTAGCTAACATACTTTCAAAAATGGAAATTGATATGATTCATATTTCGTGCTGGGATGTATTCCAAGAGGTAGATGGTGAGAAAGATAGTAAAAGTTTGACTAGGCGCTTTAGAGAAGTCATTCCTAGTAATATTCCTCTTATATCTACTGGAGCTGTTTGGAATGCTAAAGATGCTCAATATGTTCTTGAAGAAGGTGCAGATCTAGTCGGTGTTGCAAGAGTAGGTATCGCTCATCCTGATTGGCCTATGCATATTGGAGATATTTCATATTCCCCTCAAAGACCTCCATTCTCTGAGCAGCATCTATTGAATGTTGACTTAAGCCCAGTTTTTGTTGATTATATGCGAGGATGGAAAGACTTTGTTATCGGTGGCAAATAGTTTATTATTTCTAATTAAGAGATTCATCAACTCTTGATGCTACAGTCTTGAGTCTACGAATTGTCCTATCTAATCTATTAAGAACACGTTCAGAAACCTCCTCTCCATTTTTTCCTGCTATACGGAACCCATATGGCATTCTCCCACCCAATGTATTGAGTAGTAATTTCTGATTGTCAATAGTCACATCTTTCAGTATTAATTCTATTTTCTCAATACTAAGATTATTTTTCTTAACTCCTGAAATAATCTTCTTTGAAACTTCATCATTTAATCTACCTACTCCACCTCTTGTGATTAACCATTCTTCCCCTCTAGCATTAAATTGCCTCATTAATCCCGAATATACATCTTGAGCGATTCTTTCAGGCATAGCGACACGTTCAGCCATACTCATCTCAAGCATTCTTTCGAGAACTCTTTGAACTCTGGATCTTGTTTCCCCCAACCTTTCTGCTAAAACTAAGAGAGTAATTGCTCGATGGCTCTGAACTAATTCCATAGTTACTTTCCTTGCCAAATTATCTTCTGATTTCACTCTCTCTCCATTTAATCCCAAATCTTCTATTAAAGAATCTATCCGATCTTTTCCTTGATTTGTAGCGCAGGGCTCTGTAATTTTGATTCTGAATCGCTTTTCTTCATCCTCAGAGGGTGTATTCATCCTTTCAGTGGATTCAACAATCAGATCAGATAATTCAGCAAGACGTATTTCAAGAATTTTTCTTGCTTGAACAGCAAGAAGTTCTACTGCAGAGTTCATTGATCCACCTCTTAAAACATGAATATGCCATCTTCCTTTTAGTTCAGATGCAACTAATCCTGCTTCCCTTAATCTAATCATTTGATTATGCATTGCTGTTTGCGAAAGTCCACAAGAGTCTCCTAATTCTTTTGTATTCCAGCCTCTTAGAGGGTCATCTAACAATGCTCCTCTAAACATTCTATGCAATGCACTTGGTTCATCATTTACGTTCCAAGTTTCAGATTTTCTTCTTACCAATGATAGAGAATCAATCAGCCATTCAAGTAGAGTATCAGTATCTTTGCTACCTGTTGGCATAGGTTGCTCTACTAGCTTTATCCTGAACATACAACCTTATGCCGTAATTCAGAGTGTAAGAGCATTCTGCTTAACTTTCTATAGTAAGAGGCGAATCAAGCATACTCTGCACGAAGGTCAAGCCAGTTATACTCAATTCTTGAACTTCTTAATCCAATTAAATGGTCTGCTAATGTAAGTTTATTTGCTGAAATTATTCCTCTCGTTCTCAGAACACAAATTGCTGAATGCACCGCAGACCTCGATCGACCTAAATCTCGTGCTAATTGCGCCTGACTTTCAGGAGCACAAGTCAATGCTAATCTAGCAACTATTGAACGTTGAAGACTGGAAAGCCCCACTGGTAACATCGCAGCAGCTCTTTTTTCGTCCTTCACTCCTGTCCCAAGTAATACTTCGATTTGTGATGGTGCCCCTGCATAATAACAAGTCCTTCCATTTACTGGAATAATAGTTACTGTTTTTTCATTTACTAAAACATCTAGATGGTGCCTAAGAGTTCCATTGGCTGCATTCATTCTTCTTTGTAATTCTCTAAAATGTATCCCTGGTGATTTATCTAATGTTGAAAGTATCTTTGCACGGACAGGATGTTCCCATGGATGTTCATTAGGAGAAGAAATAGCACCTTCTGTAATAGGTGGCATCATTACAGGAATTAGTGCAGTAATTCCTAGGGATGCCCCTCCCAGTGCCATGAGTCCGTCAATGGCCCAAGAACGCCTACCGCGCCATTGTTGAAGTAAAGCCATAACTCTTTTCTTATCTTCTAGTCTTTGAAAGAACCGGTCACTTGAGTCGATTTTGCTTCGTTTATACACTAATCTTTTGAAACGACTAAGTCATTATGTATTTTCATGTACGCAACTAGTGGCCCCAATAATCTTCCACAGTTTCTTCCATGTGTCGTTAATCTGTACATCACACGAATTGGAGGGCCGTCATCAACAACTCTCTGTACTAATCCATTCTCAACACATGCAGTCAATTTATCAGAAAGAGTTCTACTTGATATCCCTCTAAGGAGTGTTCTTAATTGATTAAATCGTTTATCGCCTGCAATGTAAAGTGCTGAAAGAATCTCAGTAGTCCATCTAGAGCTGAACATGTTGAATGCTATTACTGCAGCATCTACTTCCCATTCCATTTGACCTTCCTCTCCATCATTATAGTATCCTTGAAATATTCGCCGAATATCTCTACCGTTATCTTGTACCTGATCTAATGCAGAAGTAATTTTTTTGTAATCTGAATCTGATATAGCCATCCTCTCTCTACGCATAGTAATCAGATATGGCGAATTTCATCTAGTGTATAAAATGCACCTTAGTGAAATCAGAAATACTTACCTATTGATATATCAATTGCCATTAAGTTAGTGTGTAATTAGCACTAAGTTGCAGGAGGAAACTGTCATGGACAAATGGTTAGAACAATGGTTAGATGAAACAATGAAAGAACTTTAGATAGAATCAAAGATTGTCATACTTAGGTCTTCGGCCTTCGATTAATGCAGATAATCCTTCTAATGCGTCTTTTGATTCAAAGATTGTATTTAGTTGTGCTAATTCTAGATTTAATCCTCTGTCCAGATCATCTCCTGTAGATATAGCATCGTTAAGCAGTTGATTTGCAATTTCAAGAGCAATTGGTGCAGTGAAACTCAAAGATTTCATTTGTCTAACTACTTTTTTATTATCTTCCTCAAAATTATCTGGAATCTTTCCTGACATTATCTTTGACATATTTTCATTTTTGTAGAACTTCATTGCAAACATTGATGCTGGATGATTCTTATCTTTTGGTTCAGCAGGATATTTATTCTCAGGTTTCCCTTCTAAAGATATTTCATTAATTATATTTGGAATATCTGATGATTCAACTAGATGAGTGATTATTCCTAGTGCAGATGCAGTTTCAGAGTCAAGGAAATTACCAGCTAAGATCGCATATCTTGCAGCTTCTATTCCGCAAATACGTGGCGTTCTTTGAGTGCCTCCTAGACCAGGGAATATCCCAATACTTGTTTCTGGGAAACGAAACTGTGAACGTCTAGTACCTATTCTATAATCACATGATAGCGCTAATTCTAGACCGCCTCCAAGAGCGAGTCCTGTTGTTAGAGCAATAGTAGTTTTTTCTGATTTTTCAAGTTTATTTAGAACTTCATGGCCGTATGCAGTAAAGTCATAAATTTCTTTTATAGCATCTTGATTTATTTTATCTACAAAGAATTTGACATCAGCTCCTGCTACGAAAGCTTTTCCAGCTCCTTCTAGAACTATTGTATCGATATCATCTCTTGAATTCAATAAATCTAGGGCAGACCCTAATTGTTCAACTAAAGACTCATTGAGAGCATTCATTGCTTCCGGTCTGTTTAGTTTAATTTTTGCAATTTTACCGTCTATATCGATATCAATATAATTAAATTTGAATAACTCCTCTTTTTCTTCCATCCATAGAGGTAACTTAAATTCTGCAAGTTCAGAATAACTTTTAGCCATCCTTATTGCTTTTTTGATACCTATTTTATTTGCAATCTCAAAAGGTCCTTCTGCCCATCTTAGACCGACTTTAGCCCCTCTATCTACATCTTCGATAGAACAAATTTCTTCTTCTACAATTTGTGATGAAACCGCAAAAACTTGTCCAAGAAGTCTTTCTCTAATTATTTCAGCAATATCTTCATTGCATTCAGTATCTTCTCCGATTTCCCACATTCCTGAATTTTCAATAGTATCTCTAAGACTCTTAGCTCCGCTGTAACGCGAACAATTTAACTGCTCAGATAGATAATTAGTTGCATGTAGCGCAATAGCGGGTCCTGTGAGATTCATTAGAGCAAAGGGGCCCATTCCAATATTGAATGCCTTTTCCGCTACCGAATCTATTTGAGCTATAGATGCAACTCCTTCATCTAGTAAATGGCAAGCTTCATTTAACCACGGGACAAAGAATCTGTTAACTACAAAGCCAGGCCTATCTTTACAGATAATAACAACTTTACCCATAGTTTTACAGTATTGTTCTACAGCATTTAGAGACTCAGCAGAAGTTGTTTCTGCTGGGATGATTTCAATTAATCTATTTTTAGCAGGATGATAAAAGAAGTGCAATCCAACAAAACGATCCGGTCTACCTGTAGCTTTAGCAAGTTCATTTACTGAGAGTGATGAAGTGTTTGATGCCAGAATAGTCTTTTCATCGCACACTTTATCAAGAGTCCTGAAAACAGCAGTTTTAATATCAAAATCTTCGAATACAGCTTCGATTACTAAGTCGGTATCAGGAGCAACATTTTCAGTTCCCACAACTCCAGTTATTCTATTCTTAATTGATTCGACTTGATCTGGACGAAAAATTCTTCTTTCTATTGCCTCTTCAAGAAAATCTGAAATTATCTTTTCTCCTCTATTTACCCACTGTTCTTCTCGGTCAACCATTTGAACATTAAATTGTTCTTGTGCTGATTTTTGAGCAATCCCTGAGCCCATGTTTCCGGCACCTATTATTGCTACTGAATCTACAGTGTTCATGGTTGCGCGAAACAAGACCTATCCATGAATGCAACGGAGCGGTAGACTCTAGCGCGGGCGTAAGTTATTCAGTATAACCTAGTCATGAAGATACTATGATGCGCCGGCACCTAGCAGTATTTCTTGTTGTTTTATTCTTGATTTCCACTGCTCAAACGGTTCAATCTAATTCCTCGGGTAAAACAGGAAGTTCATCTTCAGGTTGTACTTGTCATGGTGCTAGTTCATCCATGAGTGTCTCACTAAACGGGCTTCCATCTTCAGGATATAGTGGAAATACCGCTTACAGCCTTTCATGGGATGGTGGGCCACATATTCCTGGTTCAGGTGGATTCAACATTATTGCAACAACTACGAGCGGGCAGGGATACATGGGTACATGGAGTAGTTTAGGCTCTAATGTGAAGCAGGTTGGTAGTGAATTAACACATGACGGGACATCATCTCGTTCTTGGTCTGCAGTCTGGACATCTCCTTCTTCAGGTTCTGGTACAGTGGTATTCAATCTCGCAGTACTTTATGGAAATGGTAATGGTAATAATAATGGCGATAATTGGGACACTGGTTCTTGGAACTTACAGGAAATCTCCGGCAGTACTAATAATCCACCAAATGCTACAAATGTACATTATGTTCCATCAAATCCGACTAAGGAAACTGGATTAGGTGTAGAATATGATTTCAATGATGAAGATGGTAATTCTGAACAAGGAACTACAATTCGATGGTTCCGAGATGGCCTACAGATAGCACAAATTAATGATATGAAGAATGTTCCTGATGTTTGGATTTCAAAGAATCAGCAATGGAGAGTAGAGGTAACCCCTTCTGATGGTGAAGATGATGGTGAGGTTGTATCATTGAATCCCGTAATAATAGAAAATACAATTCCCATTGCACGCAATCTTGAGTTGGCTCCAGAAGCTCCACTAGATACTGATAATTTAGAACTAGATTATGATTATTTTGACTTAGATAGTGACAATCAACAAGATTCTGAAATACGTTGGTATCTTGATGGAGTTAGAATAACAGATCTTGATGATACTCTTACAGTTTCATCTTTGATGATTCGCTCAGGTGATGAATGGGAGGCACGAATCACACCTAATGATGGGACCTCTTTTGGTTTGACAAAATCTACTGGAATAATCATTATTGGTTCATCAAATAATGCCCCTACTGCAAACGCCTATATTTCTCAAGGTTCTAATGCATATACTGATGATAACTTACAAGTCGTAGTCGGATGGTTCGATTCAGATGGAGACGACCTTGCTGGAACGGAGATAATTTGGTATCGTGATGGAATACAAATATCGGCATTTAATGATTTAACATGGGTAACTTCAGATGCAACTTCAAAGGAAGAAGTATGGTATGCTAGTGTTCGAGTATCGGATTCTTTGATTTGGTCAGAATGGGTTAATGCAGACAGTATTACTATACTCAATAGTCCTCCTGAAGTGACTTCTATATCCATGATTCCTGAAGGCACTTTAATCGCGAATCAAGATCTTTCTGTTGAATGGGAACATTTTGACTTAGATGGAGATTTAGAATCTGGTAGTGAAATTTATTGGTGGGTAAATGGTGAAAGAATCTCCGAATTTGATGGATTAATTACAATATCTTCAGAACATGTATTTCGCGATCAACATTGGTCTGTAGAAGTAATCCCTCGTGATGGAGACAGTTTAGGTAGCGGAATGACTACTCAATCAAGAGTCATCGAAAATGCTGCGCCTGAACAACCAATCATCAAATTAGGTGCCGGAATATCTGGTTATTTAGGAGAACCTTCTTCATTTCCAGAGCTTGAAGTTCCTAATTCTCTTGAGTCACTTGTCTTACTGTCCTCATCTATTGATCCCGATGATGAACCCCTATTTTTTGATGTAGCTTGGTATCGCAATGGATATCAAGTTCCAGATTTAGATGATCAATCAATAATTTCATCTGATAGATTAGAACCAGGTCAAGTTTGGCAAGTTACAGTAACAGCTAGAGATCCTTGGGGATTAATCAGTCAAGCTTCAGAAACTGTAACAATTTCTAATTTACCACCCATGCCTTTGTGGTCTACAATTCCCGAAGTATCTCTATCAGGATCAATGATAAAATTCGATGGAACATCTTCTTTTGATTCAGATGGCTCAATCATTAGTTGGTTTTGGCAAATAAATAGTCTATCTTATTCAGGTTCTAATATTGAAGTTCTTCTTGGTGAAGGTACTCATTCTGTTAAATTAACAGTTACCGATGATTTAGATTCTTCAGTTACTATACAAGATGTCTTGGTCCTAGGGCCTGTTCCAATGGTTAATTCATTACTCGGAGAAATCAGTGGAACAGATGTAGAATTGTCATGGATAAGTAATGCAGATGAATATAGAATATATCTTTCTTCATCCCCAACTTTATCTTTAGAAAATATGAAGCTCGTGGACGTAACTACTGAAAATAGTTGGAGCCATACTGCCCCAATTGCTTCCGATTTATATTATGCAGTTACCCAGATTATAGATGGGCATGAAATACTTTGGTTAGAAAATGGAACTAATATGGTTAATATTGATGCATCCGCAGTTAGTAGTTCAGTTGACGATTCACCGACAGGATCTATCACAGTTCTATCTATACCACTGTCAATAATTTTCCTAATTTTTGCCCTATCAAGTATTATATTAAATCTGCAAATTAGAAAAAGGAGGTCGTTATTATGAAATCTAGAATTTTAGTTCTCAGTTTAATTCTAACTTTACTTTTAGCAACTTCTTCAGGTGTCGCAAATCCTGGAGGGAAAGGAGATAGTAACAGAGACTACACCTGTGGTGGTTCTTGTCATGGTGACCCGAGCCTTTCTTCGCCTTCATCAGCAATTATTGATGTAGATATTCCATCTACTGTTTATTCTAGTACAACTGCTGAAGTATCTGTGTCCATTAGTAATTTAGATACATCCGATAATGGCTTAGTTGGTATATTCTTACTTGGTTCCAAGAATGGAAATAGCGACCATCCAGAGGACTATGGATGGGCTATAATACAAGATCCAAATGGGGGTTCGTCAAATTATATTGAAGCAGTATCTTCAGATAATCAAGTGACAGTTAGTTGGGTTCTATTAGTTCCAGATGATTTAGGAACAAAGGAAATTTATGTTTCAATACAACATGGTAGTTACTATAATCATAATAATAAGGCATTTATTGGTGAAACTGACGCTATAGTCGTAAATATTGAGCCTATTCCAGAAAACTATCCAACTCTTGCTGAAGGTTGGACGTCTCCCGAAGAAAGAATCTCAGGAGATTCATCGCCCATTACAATTAGAACTGTTAATACTGAGTCTCTTACTGTTTATTGGAGACTCTCGGGTGAGACGAGTTCTCATGAAGCAACTGTAGATATGGTAGCTGACCAAGAATGGGAAGTATCACTCCCAGCAACTCTTGGAGATACAAGGATTGAATATCAGATAATTGCATCAATGGATGAATTCAGTAATCAGATGCCATGGTTATCTATCGGCACTTCTGAACCATATTTTGATGGTACATCTTTAGGCGCTAAACTACAATCCGTTGCTTTCATACTAATAATTCTTGGATTTATGCTTTCATTACAAACTTGGTTTGCACCGAGAGGAGTTAAGAAATCAATAGATCATACAACTGTGGTTGAGGAATCAATTGTCAGTAAAAAGACAGAGGAGTCTACTTCTGAACCAGATAGTGATTATTGGTCTAGATTAATAAAATCTGATGATAATCCGGGTTGGTTATGGGACCCAGTTGAAAATGAATGGGTTGCTGACCCGAATCTTTCAGGAGGCGAGCAGTAATGTATGCAGTAACATTCCATCATATGGTGGTAGGACTTGCAGCTGGTTCGGGTACTCTGATGGGAATCTGTGCATTTTTGGCATGGCTGGCTTCATATATATCTAATCTTAAATCTTCTAAATCAACTTTAGATAAGGCGTCTTATGCTGCCTCAATTCTTACCTTGATTACTCTTCCTTTAGCTATGCTTTCCGGATACTATTCTGTTTCAGATCCATCAGGAAGTGCTATATTATACAATAAATTTATTTTCTCAGGAATTGCAATTGGCTTTACCTTATCCTACATTATTGGGAGAAGAAGATTTGGCTCTGATATGTGGAATCATTCTGCCTTGGCTAATATACAGATGTTATCTGCTTTATTCGGTTTAACAGCGATTATGATTTTAGGATCTATTGGCTCAAAAATAACACTGGGTGAATCTACTCTTGATATCTTTCCATTTTGGCCCGAATTTATGAATTCAATTGTCATCAATCAATGGATTAGTTTATCTCTTCTCTTGATAGGACTAACATCAGTAATATTTTCATTTAGAATTGTAGATTCATCAGCATGATGTCACTTCAACAAAAGTTATTGTATATTTGGAATATTCTTTCTGCATGTTTTTCGCAACTTAAATCTAGTGAATGAATTCTTTCTTTTCCTGCTTTTGACCAGTTAATTCGTAGATTTTTATCTTTGACTTGTTCTAAAGCATCCCGCCATTCATTTGAATTAGTTCTAGGAATTAATCTTCCATTTTCATTATCAATAATTGTATCAAGAAATCCTCCTTCATTGACGAAGATAGCTGGTATGCCTATTGAGAATGCTTCAATGGGAGTCAGTCCAAAAGGTTCTCCATGAGCCATACTAATACTTGCTCTCGCACCTCTCAATAGTCCAGATAAATCATTTTGAGATAATCTCGGTGCAAACCAAACTTCTACATTACAAGATTTAGCATGTGAAATGAGTTTATCGATATCATCAATATCACCTCCCCCTACATGAGCCATCGAAATTCCACTATTTTCAAGCATAGAGATGGTTTCCCAAGTTCCTTTAGCCCAACTTGCTCGGCCAATATTGACAACATAAGGCTTTGAAATTTCAGTAAATATCTTCTTTTCATTTTCTTGAGGTTCTGGTGAAAATTCTTCTGAAGATATACTTGGCCATAATAATTCTGCTTCAATATTATAAATTTCTTTTATTCTAGAAACCGTATATGCCGAATTACCACTAATTAGTGACCTTTCTCTAGATGAAAACTTTTTGATATTAGTAATATCTCTTTTTCTTGCTCTAGATAATAGAGTGTTTGTCAATCCAAGATTTCTCTTTGGTTTACCATTTATTTTTCTATGCAGTATATCTTCATGTAAACCTCGATGCGGCTCTAAAAGGTGTAAATGAGTTGGTATTGATTCTGGGATTAATTCAACTAATGATAGAGACCCATCTCCGCTAATGATGTGTATCATATCGGAACCTAATATTGCTTCATTTAGTCCATCAGTTTCTTTCCAAGATTTCATACTTGACTCTATGGAAGAGTCTCTAATTATAGATACTGGATCTTTTGGAATTTTCCAGTTTTCTTTAGGTTTCATTAATGGAATTCTTAACTTTTTACATAACATTTCTAACTCAGATACTGTATCTAAAGTTGCTACTTTAATTGAGAATAATTTTGCGAGATATGGTAGATTTCTTAGAATATCTCGTTCCGCCCCGCCCATTGACGAAAAACTTCCTTTAACTACCAGAAGTTGAGGTTTTGCGTCCATACCACGCCCCGCATAACTCGACATCTGACACTCCATCTCCCGTTCTCGTTTAAGGCAGATACGCTGTGACGTGTATCGTGGTAAGACGCGTTTTACTTGCTCGCGGAGGTAATTTAAACTCCAATACTGGCCTTGGTCGCGCTCACCTAGCAGTCGTTTCTTTGTTAGAAAAAACACTTGTTAAAGATTGGACTAAAGCCGGTATTATCGAGCATCCAGTCAAAACACAGATAGTTTCTAGAGTTTGGAACAGATGGTATAAGCATCCTGCATTAGTTGAATCTCAAACTAATTCATCTACAGCTGATTTATTGCATATCACTGATCAAGAACAGGCACACTTAGTGCCAAAAAATAGTTCAATCCCCGTAGCAGTAACTGTACATGATTTATTTCATATTAAACCAAGAAATATTAACGTTGAAGACATGTCAATTAAAGTTGGAAATGCGAATCCAAATTTCATTAGAAAGATGGATATTAAAAAATTAAAAAATGGCTTACAGAGAGCTGATTTGCTGATTTGCATATCTGAATCAACTCGTCAAGAAGTAAAGCATCTTTTCCCAGGAAAATTAACTGCTTTAGTTAGGCACCAAGTAGACGTTGATTATTGGAATCCTGATACAAATCCGCAGCCATTAGATATTATTTCTGAATTTTATGATGCCAAAAAATGCTTATTGATTACTGTAGGAAGTAATGAACCTAGGAAAAGATTGAATTTAGTAAATACAATAATTTCTTGTTTACCATCTGAAGTGTCTAGTGAAATAAATATAGTAAATATTGGTAGTGAAATAAAACTTACAGATGAACAATTAGTCGCAGCATTTCAGTATGCAGATGCATTAATTTTTCCTAGTGTATCAGAAGGTTTTGGATACCCACCTGCTGAAGCAATGGCAGCAGGTTGCCGTGTTATAGCCTCAGATTCAGCTGCTCACAATGAAATAATACCCAAAAACCATCTTCTTCCAGTTGATGAACTAAGAGCTTGGGTTGATGCAGTTGAAAGGGTCCATGCAGATTGGAAAAGGAATGGAGGAGAACCTCGTAAACCTAATCTCAATTTAATTAATCATGTTAGGAATATATTGAGTCCAGAAACTCATGGTGTTGCTCTATCTAATGCTTATGACTTACTTTTTGAAGAATAGGAGATTTACATATGTTACCATCATTTAATGTGCTCGGAGAAGAATTACAACAATGCTCAATCGATCCTTTAACAGGATGGTTCAGAGACGGGTGCTGCAATACTGATAGGAATGATAGGAGCCTACATACCGTTTGTTGCATTGTAAGTAAAGAATTTCTTGAATTTGCCTTATCTAGGGGCAATAATCTGATAACTCCTGCCCCTCAGTTTAACTTTCCTGGATTAAAACCGGGGGATAGGTGGTGTGTTTGTGCTCAGACTTGGCAAGATGCTTACGAGTTAGGAATTGCATGCCCTGTTGTTCTAGAATCTACACATGAAGAAACATTACAGATTGTCTCAATCTCATCGTTAAAGGAATTAGCACAATAAAAACTGTATGTATCATCTATACCATAATTTTTAAGGCAATGCTAAACGCAAACCGCATGCTTTATGTCGATGATCTAAGGAAAGGTTTCGGCTCAGGTCGTAGAAGGCTTGAAGTTCTTAAGGGAATAAATCTCAAAGTCGAAAAAGGAGAATTAGTCAGTTTAATGGGTCCTAGTGGCTGTGGTAAGAGTACTTTATTGAATATTATAGGTGGATTACTGGAAGCTGATTCAGGAAAAATTAATCTTGAATCTTTTGAATATGGGACTAAATCTCCTAGTAAAGTAGTAGATGTTCGTCGAAAAGGAGTTGGTTGGATATTCCAAGATTTTCATCTTGTAGAAAGGTTGACTGCTCTTGATAATGTAATATTCAGTTTAGAATTATCTGGTGTTCCAACTTCTGAAGCAGAAACTAGGGCACGTGATGCACTCGAGAGAGTAGGGCTTGCGGATAGAATGAATTTCATACCTGATCAATTATCGGGTGGTCAACAACAGAGAGTTGCAGTTGCACGTGCGATTTCCGGATCTAGATCATTGATACTCGCAGATGAGCCAACGGGTAATCTCGATGTAAAAAGTGCACAAGAAATAATTCATCTTTTTCAGGACCTCTGTCGTGAAGATGGGATCTCAATTCTGATGGTTACTCATGATCCTCTGCAAGCATCTATGGCAGATAGAATGCTACTTCTGAAAAATGGAACTACAGCAGCCTCTGATATCCGTTCTGCTTGGGGCATTGAGGAGGTGAATTAATGAATATTAGTACAATGTTTTCAGAAGTAGTTCCTACAATGATTATTGCATGGTTAGGTGTGATATTCACTATCATTGCAATTACTTTTTCTAAGAAAATTAGACATCTTATTTTTGTTCTAATTAAACCATTAATACAGCCGAAGCAAGTCAATCGATTAGATAGTAAAGAATTTTCCTTTAATGAATTCGTAAGTAATTGGTATGAATCATTTCGTTCAACATGGTTAGCTGCTCCCAATAACATACGTTTGGCAATTCAGAGTGCCTGGAGGGGTAGAGAGAGAGGGTTAGCAATATTTGCAGGAGTATTCCTTGCTTCTCTTGTAATGACTACTGTTTTAGGATACGCCGTAGGTCTCAATCAAACATTCTTTCAAGCCTCGCTTGGAAATGATGTATTCGATGCAAAGATAGATTTCCAAGAAGATCCAACAGGGAATTGGGAAGGTCGCACTAATGATTCATCTGTATGGGAATCGTTTTGTGAAGACCTTACTGATAGAGATGAATTCTCTGACTGTGGTCTTGTTTTCGGACGTCAAGGAATACGGATTAACGGATTTTTTGATTCTGATTTCGCCAATCCTCAACCATTGAATGTTGAGGCAATAAATAGCACAACATCTGATTGGTCAAATGTGACTTGGGATTATACTGAAGCATCTGAAAATGGTCCTCCAATTAACGATCAACGCACAATAAGGTTCTATGGTGATGGTATTTGGGATGGTGAACTTGGAGAGAGACATTCTGATTCTATAATATTCGGAGAATGGCCATCTACTGCGCTTGACGCTGAAACTAATAGATCAGTCGTTTTACCATCTAAAATAGCAAGTGCAGCGAGTATAGACATAAATGGGAAGATAGATAGTCTAACATTTTCTTATGTAATAGAAACCTATGAGGTCCGTGATGCGATAGAGGCATATGATGAATGTATTACACAGAAGAATCTCACTCTAGATCCTAATTATGAGGTTGAAAGGTTATTTTGTAAAGATACAATAACAGTAACTAACCTTACACTTGCCGCAATTTATGAAGAGAGTTTTGGAAATCCTACATTACTCTTTAATCCCGTAATGGTTACAGATTCAGTACTTACCGATGAGCAGAAAACAATTCTTATGCAGAATGATCATGGATACCTTGGTGTATCTGTTGACCGAACCGTGCTCCCAACATCTTCAACCCGTGCAGCAACAACTTGGCTTAGTAACTTGCAAGCAAATTTAGAATCAACAGAAGGCTTAGTTCCCGTATATGATGATAATGGGACTGAAATAGGTAATGAAAAATCTTCAGTGCCGCGCTATTATGAGGTTGATAGTGAATCTGGTACCATACTCATCTCTGTAGAATATGTAGACCTAATATCTGGCTCAATAACTTTCCTCAATATTTTCTTGGGTATAATACAGGTATTCGATTATATTCTAGTAATACCGATAATAGCACTTTCATTTGTTGTATTACTTTATGGTCTACAACTTTCTTTAGAGCAGAGAAGAAGAGAAGTGGCTATTCATAGAGTAATTGGAGGTACTGAAGAAAACTTGTCTAGGATGATGATGATTGAAGTCTTTGCAATTGGAACAGTTGCTTGGGCATTGGGTTTCCTTTTTGCCACCGGTGCTGTTGAAATAGTTCTCAGAGCAGTTGGTTTCCTCAGATTTACTGAAGAAGGAGAATTCAATGTCAACCCTATTCTAAGCGTCGTTTCAACAATATTAGTAGGTCTATTAACAATTGGCGTAGCTCACTGGAGAGGATCTGAAACAACTAGAAAATTCCTAAGTATGGAAATAGATGAGGGTGTAAGAAGAGTTAGTCGTGAGAGAGAACCATATTATCTTCTTCATTGGATTACTTTCCTTATTGGTATTCTCGCCTTTATAGAAAGTTGGATTCAATCTAATGGCGGATATGGGCCATGGGACAGTAGAGGAATAATTACTAATTTCATCCTAAATGCAGTTCTTCTTCTATTAGGGCCATTTTTCCTATGGATAGGCGGTGCTCTTGTTCTTTCTAGAATCGGAGCCGCAGGTCCTCAAATTTTGAATCGTTTGTTTGGATGGTCACCAGCAATTTCTGATATTCGCAGGGGTCTAAGTGGTTCTGGTTCGAGTTCTTCTGTAAGTCGTTTGTCATTGATTCTTCTACTAACTCTATCGATAGTAACTCTGGCTGCGGTACAAGGCCATACGGGTACAATGGTCGATGAAAGAACAACTAGTGCTCAGAATGGTGCTGATCTAATGGTTCAGTTTGATAGTTCATTAACTGAAGAACAGGCTAGGAATCAAATTATGCTTTCAATAGATTCTATCGGTGATAACGATATCAATGATATATCTTCAATGACTTCCGTAGCTAGGACACTGACTCAGACGAAAGATGAAGGAATTATGTTACTAACTTGGGTTGTATTTGATGGTCATCAAGATACGTTACATTGGGATTCTCAGGCAATCCCTGGAAATGATATTGACGATATATCTGACACATGGCGTGTTGGTGGATACACTGCTGGTTCTGCTGCTCGTGAATCTTTAGACTTCCCGTTAAATGGTGAATCACTCACATTACAATATACTACATATGAATTAAATGAACTCGGACTTCCAGTTGAAACAGGAACTACTGAATCTATTGTAAATTATGCTGGTCGTCATCAATGGGTACCTGGAATTACCTCAATTGAGTCATCCTCAGTAATAGTAATTGGTGAGAGCTCCTATAGAGAATTAGTCGGTGATCAAATCGTTGATTCGCATACATCTTCAATATGGATGTTTGAGTTCTGTAATCAGTTAGAATCAGACTGTGCGAAAGCATTGGAACTTTTGAGTGCTGACATTAAGAGTAACAGTGGGGTTATTTCAGCATCTGATTGGTCTACTGCTCATGAAGCGAACGAGCGTAATGGTGGTTTGATTTTTGGTACTCCTGGATTACTTAGCATGATGTTCGTAGTTGCTGCCTTGGCATCGATATCTTCAGCATTCGTATTTCTTTCTTTAGTTTTAAGCCAGAGAAAGAGAGAACTAGCAATCTTACAAGCAATAGGTGCAAGTCCGAATCAGGTTATCCGCCTTGTACTATTCGAGATAATGTCTATTCTTCTTGTAAGTATGGTATTGGGGGTCACACTTGGTCTAGCCGTTTCTGAATCATTCAATGGTTTCTTTAGCATATTTGGATTTATTTTCCAATTATTCCTTGGTCAAAGCAACCCTATTGATAGAGATTTAGTCTGGCCATGGCTGGAAATTATAGCAGTTAATGGATTAGTTCTTATCGCAGTAATTTTATCATTACTATTCACGACTAGAAGAGCTCTTGATTCGGATTTGGCTACAGTACTAAAAGGTGAGTAAAGTGTCTGAAAAACTCAATGAAATACTTCGTGCCAACTCTATTTATCATATCTATGAATCCAATGCGGAAGATGGAAATGTAGTCGCACTCAGAGGTCTGAGTGTTTCTATGCATGAAGGCGAAGCAGTAGCTGTAGTAGGTCCGTCAGGATCTGGTAAGTCAACTCTACTGAAGTGCCTAGGTGGATTGATGAAACCATCAGCAGGATCTGTAGAACTTGCCGGTACTAGGATGACTAGATTAACTGGTAAACAATTGGTTAAGTTAAGGCAAGAGACAGTTTCTTTTATCTTTCAAGATGCTAATTTACTTCCTCATCTTAATGCACTTGATAATGTTGCACAGCCTCTAATTCATCAGGGTATTCTCGCAAGAACTGCAAGGCCTAAAGCACAATCTCTACTAGATAAACTTGGTATGGGAGAGAGATCATATGGAATGCCAGATCAATTATCAGGAGGAGAGCAACAAAGGGTTGCAATTGCTAGAGCATTAATCACAAATCCAAGATTAATCTTAGCAGATGAACCTACTGGTGCCTTAGATCCAATAACTAGTAGAGAAGTTTTACAATTGTTTAAAGAACTTCACGAAGAGAGTGATGTTGCCTTCCTTCTAGTTACTCATAACAGAGAAGTAGCTTCATTTTGTGAGCGCTCTCTAGAACTCAGAGAAGGACGTTTCATTGCTCAGCATGGTACTAACGTAGACATTGGTGATTTATCTGATTCAAGAGAATTAATTATCGATGATACTGGTACCGTAACTCTTCCACCAGATGTATTGCTCAATCTTGGCGGTCCTGGACGATTTGAGATGTCTGATATTAACAGAGATGTTCTTCACTTAGAAAGGGTTGAAGATGAGAAAATATCCGTCTCGACTGGAAAAGATACAATGGTCCTATCCTCCCATTGTCTTGCATGTAAGTATGATTATGCTGAAAGTGATATTCAACTATGTCCTGAGTGTGGCTCTACTCGACCAATGATTAACTACTGAGAATTATTCTTAACTCAAAGTTGTGGTAATGAAAACTTCTGAGGTTTAGCAATACCCAAATCTTTTGGTAAGTCTCGTATTTTCGGCGGTAAAGTGACTGGAATCATTTCTTTACCAATCAATGCAACTCTGCTCTCTCTTCTATGAGATAATACCTCTCTTCCAACTAATGGTGCAAGATTCCTTGAAAACTCCATAACTTCATCATGAGATGGCATATTCTCAATTGTGTGATTTGATTGTGAGTTACCCACATAGATATATCCTTTAGCTTCAATAAAATCAGGATCTGCAATATTATCTAGTCTTGCATAATCCTTCCAATGTCCTAATGATTCTCCTTTGATCAGAGTATGTCTACAAACTGTCCTTGTATCCAAACTTGGAAGAAGCTCAAGAGTTTGTTCTAATTTTTCAAAGGCCGACTGATCGAATTTGGGTTTACAAATTCTATCAAAAATTTCTTTGTTAGGTGCGTCTACACTAACATAAAGTTGAGTCGGCAGAGTATCTAGATTTTCGATTACTTTTGGTAATGAACCATTTGTTACAAGAAATGTTGAAACTCCGTGTTGATGGCATATGTCTAGGAATTCTCCAAGCCTTGAGTATAGGGTTGGCTCACCATTAAGAGAAATCGCCACATGCTTAGGATCTTGAGCATCTAACCACTTTTCACGAGGAACAGAGGGATGACCTCCAAAACCTGTCAATAGTCTTCTATGAGCTTTTACTGATTGAAGGAATAGTTCGTAAGGGTCATCATCAATCTTAGTCAGACTATCCGAATGAGGTTCTCTCCAACAGTATGTACATGCTAAATTACAGGTATCCACATTGGGGGCCATTTGCATACAGCCATGACTTTCAATACCATAGAAAGTACCTTTGTAACAAGAACGATCGGCTACGAGACTCTGTTTTGTCCAATGACAAACTTTGACTCCCCCGTGGTCTCCCACAAGATGATAACTTTGCTTAGCTAAACGAGCTGCAATCTGAGGTTCTATCTTGGTTACAGGGTTCTGCATGGGCATCAACTCCGACATTACATCCCGCAGAGGGGCGGTGTCAGGCAGACCTTGGAGAGAAGGTTTAGGTTTCAATTCTATGTATGTATTAGAATTCTAGGCAGGCGAATAAATTATGACTCAAGACTCATCCGAATGTCTAATGAGTGACCTGTTAAACGCCAATACATATCTTATTAGGAAGAAATTGTTGAAAATATTAGGAGAAGAATTTCATATATATACTGATGATAATCAGGATGTATTAATCGGATATTCTAAACAAAAAGCCCTCAAAATTAAGGAAGATATTCGAGTTTTCTCTGATGA
Organism: Candidatus Thalassarchaeum sp.; assembly: GCA_016777225.1. GTDB lineage: Archaea > Thermoplasmatota > Poseidoniia > Poseidoniales > Thalassarchaeaceae > MGIIb-O2. Next base: position 39,508 of record JADHRW010000006.1, read on the forward strand.
ATCAGAATCAAATCAGATTCTAAATATTAAAGCCAGAAATGTTTTTGATTTATCTGGAAATTATGACTTCACTGATCCAAATACGAGTGAAAGTTTAGGTGGCATACGACGTCATTTTAGAAAATCATTTTTCCAAGATTCTTATTCTATCTATGGCTCCGATAATCAAGTTTATGGGGAGATTAAAGAAGATAGTATGATTAATGCTCTGATACGTCGTTTTGTTCCATTTGCAAGTCTCGCTTTTCCCCAAGTATTCTCTATGGACGTACAGGGTCAATCATCAATTATTTTTACACAAAAAATAAATCCAATAATTCAGAAACTTACAATTCAGATACCTGCTGAGAATCAGTTAGATCGTAGAGTGATATTAGGTGCAGCGATGATAATTATTGCAATCGAAGGTAAGAAAAATTAGACTCTTTGTAAAAATAAATAATAAATTTATTATCAAAGAAATATTTTTCTGAATTGATTTTTGTTATTAGATTATGGAACCATTCAAATACGAATGGTCTAGGCCATCTTTAATGGCACAGGATAGCATACCAGAGGCTCTGACCTTTGATGACGTACTTTTGTTACCTGCAGAATCAGCTGTTCTTCCAGCCCAGGTCAAGTTGAAAACTAGACTCACATCTTCAATTTCTCTTAATATACCAATTTTGTCTGCAGCAATGGATACAGTTACCGAATCTCGTATGGCCATTGCATTGGCTCAAGCCGGTGGTATTGGAGTAATTCATCGTAATATGTCTATTGAAGAACAGGCATCTAAGGTGAATTCAGTAAAGAGATTCGAGTCGGGATTAGTTCTTGACCCTATTACGATAAGTCCAGAAACAACTATTGGAGAAATGCGGCGATTGAAAGATAAGCACGGTTTCTCAGGATTACCTGTAATTGATGATAATGATATGTTAGTTGGAATTATTACTAACCGTGATATTCGATTCGTTGATGATGATAATCAACTTGTTTCTTCAATGATGACTACTGATTTAGTCACTGTACCTCCACATGTAGATCCTGAATTTGCAAAAAAATTACTTCATCAACACCGGATTGAAAAACTATTAGTCGTTGATTCAGATGGAAAATGTACTGGAATGATGACTGTAAGAGATATTCAAAGAAGTCGTGATAACCCTAATTCATGTAAAGATCAACATGGTCGGTTACGAGTTGCTGCAGCAACAGGTACTGGCGAAAAGGGACTTATGAGAGCATTGGCATTATTCGATGCTGGTGCTGATGTAGTTGTTGTTGATACAGCGCATGGGCACTCTCATGGGGTGTTGCATACTGTTGCCCAAATCCGTGAACAGGCAGGTCCTGATGCTCAGATTATTGCAGGTAATGTAGCTACTGGAGCAGCTGCAGAAGCACTAATTTCAGCTGGTGCTAATGGCATAAAAGTCGGTATAGGACCAGGCTCAATCTGTACTACTAGAATTGTCTCAGGAGTTGGAGTTCCTCAACTAACTGCAGTACTGAATGTGGTTTCAGTATGTAAGAAAGCAAATATCCCAGTTATTGCCGATGGTGGAATTAAATTTAGTGGTGATATTGCTAAAGCGATTGCGGCCGGTGCAGATTGTGTAATGGTTGGAAGTGTCCTTGCAGGTACTGATGAAGCTCCTGGTGAAGTAATTCTTTACCAAGGTAGATCATACAAGGTATATCGGGGGATGGGTTCAATAGGTGCAATGAGTAAAGGTGCACATGACCGATATTTTCAGTCAGAGCAAGGAGATACAAGTAAGTATGTTCCAGAAGGAATAGAAGGAAGAGTTCCTGCAAGAGGCCCTGTTGAAAATGTAATCCATCAACTAACTGGTGGTTTACGTTCAAGCATGGGATATACGGGTAATCCTGATATATCATCTATGAAAGTTAACTGTGATTTTGTTAGAATTACCAATGCTGGTCTATCCGAGTCGCATGTACATGATGTAGAAATTACTCGTGAAGCTCCAAATTATAGAAGGTGAATTAATGCAAACTATAGTTCTAGGAGGAGGTTGTTTCTGGTGTGTTGAGGGCGCTTTATTAGGACTCAAAGGGGTCTCTAAAGTAATACCAGGATATAGTGGAGGACATACTGAGAATCCTACTTATGAAGAAGTCTGTGGTAAGAAAAGTGGACATGCAGAAGTAATTGAAGTTAGTTTTGATGAAGAAGTAATCCCTCGAAGAATATTACTTGAAGTTTTTTTCACTTGTCATGATCCAACTCAGTTAAATCGTCAAGGAAATGATATAGGACCCCAATACCGTAGTGTCATTTTTTATAAAAACGAAGAGGAAAAATATGATGTTGATGAAGTCATAGGTTATCTTCAACAGAATTTTGTTGATGACATAGTTACAGAAGTCAGTCCTTTAATCAATTTCTTTGTTGCAGAAAACATCCATCATAACTATTTTGCTAATAATCCTAATAATCCATACTGTGCAATGGTTGTCAGTCCAAAAATTTCGAAAACAAGAGCTAAACATGCATCGTTATATGAATAAAAATACTTTCTTGGATATTACTATTCTATGTTGAAATCTTACAATTAAAACAATATTCCTGAGTAATATTCAATTATTAATTAAACTTCAATAAGTGTCATGGCGACTAGTGGAGCAGCAGAAACAACATCGTCTTATGATAAAACCTGGACAATTCACGCCTCGATAATAGGTTTGAACATGGGTAATATTTTATTTAGAGGGCTAGAATTAGATCAAGATAATCCCGACATGGTAGTTGTAACTGGACTTACAATATTGGCAGCAGCACTGCCTTTCCAAGCAATATTTTTCTTAATAAACTCCTATATTCGTGAATTTGATGGAACTAATGAGTTAGAATATGTAATGCTAGAAAGGTTACTAATAATTTGTCAAGTGATTTCATACTCTTCATTATTCGGAATCGCCATTCTTATGACAAATACACATTATTACATGGGAACAGCATTTATTGTTTCAGCTATTTTAGCAGTATTATTCTTGAGAACGGCATCAAATCAGGTAGATACACTGTCCAGAATGTCAAGATAGTAAATGGTGACATTCATGGCAGATGGTGTTTCAGTCGATATTATGTCGGACGCAATATATTTGCCTTCACTCCCTCCAACATCTCCATGGGATGCATATTTATTACTACTAATAATCCCATTTTTATTACGATTAATTTTTGTCGCACCCCCATTGATTGATCTTGTTAATACATACGCACCACCAGGTGACAGAACTCAGCATGTGAAATGGTTTCTTGGAAGAATAAAAAAATTACCAGTAGATGGTTTTTGGAAAATAGTCATGAATGAAGTTCTTTCATTTATATTACCTGCTTTAATTGCATTGACAGCAAGATTGGTTATAGATGGAGACATAGGGTGGAAAAGTTGGGAAGAAACTCCAGACTTTGGAAAATTTTTATTGGTATTAGCTGGATCCATATGGTTAATTGTTGATTTTGGTAAAGTTACTCGTTCACGTAAAAATATTCAGGCGATTGCAAAGTATAACCTGACTACTGCTAAGGCACTTGTTGAAGGCGCAGTAATCGGGCGTGAATTCTTGAAAACAGTCGATAACTTCACTATTCCTAGGCCTTGGAGAGAAATTATTGACATTTCAGAAGATATAGATGGAGTGCACAAACCTCAGAAAATAAATCCATTACAAGACATACTTACTAGTCTTTTAGATAAAGGAGTAGATATGCTTGAAGAGGTATTAGTCAAGGCAAAAGATCCTGCATCTGGAATGATTGAAAAGATAGATACTGAGATTAGAGAACGTATTACTAAACAGGTCCAAGCATCTTCCAGATCACTAATGAGAGATATTGTTTTCTCATTAGCACCCATCTTTGTCTTGATCGGACTTCAAAGATTCATAGGCTAGTTATCGGTTCCTGATTGAATATTTCCTTTTCTCTCGGTGTAGCAAATAAAATCCAACCAATTCCCATAATAATTTGAATAATGGCAGATAGAGCAATTACTTCTCTTAATTGTAAAAATTCATTTTCAAGAATATAACCTGCGGTTATTGCAGAAGTTCCCATCATGAAGGTTAGTGCTAGAAAATCCGCACCTGCAACTCTTCCTCTCCACTCATCTCCTGCACGTTCTTGAGTCAAAGTTGTTGATTGTACCCAATTGAATCCACTAGCAGCATGAGATATGAAAATCATAAGTAGTAGCAGATTGCTCCATTCCATGAATGATATTATGATATAAAATATTCCAGATGTACCAACTGCTAAGCCTATTAGATATGGCTGTAATTTCTTATTAGTCATCAGTTTTCTTCCAGCCATCGGGCCAAAGCCAGATCCAAATCCTCTAGCCATAAACAGAATGCCTATACCGGCTGCAATATCTCCAAATCCAGCCTCCATTCCTATTAATATCAGAAGGAATATTTGTGCTCCTCCTCCTGATGACCATAGTGCCTTAGCAATTACTAGTCTTCTAATTTCAGGATTTTGAAGAATATATTTCCATCCATCTGTAATTTCTTTAGTAACTACTCTTGGCGTTGCATTTTCACGTTCACTGATATCTGGGCCTCCTGGAGGAAGAGTCATGATGCATATAGCAGAAACTAGGAATGTTAGTGCATCTATCCATAAGGCAGTGGTTATTCCATAAGTTGCAATTGTTAAACCACCTATGGATGCCCCAATTCCCAATGCTATTGACCATCCTCCTGAACCAAGAGCATTGGCTGTGAGTAATTCATCATCAGTACATATGTTTGGTAAATACGCATATTGAGCAGGGTCAAAAATAGACTTAGCTACCACCATTGCCACTGCCAAGAAATATACTGAAGATAAATTATTTAGTAACTCGAATTGTAAAACTATACCTAAAACAACACAAGCAGCAAGATCCGATGTAACCATTAGTCCTTTACGAGAATAACGGTCTGCTAGCATTCCCGTGAATGGAGTTACCGCTGCTAATGAAAAGCTCCTTGTTGCTAAAACACCAGCAATAGCTAAGGGTGAATTATCGCTTGCTTCTCCAGCCAAGATAAATAATGCGATAACAGTAAACCAATCTCCAATATAGGATAGCTCTTGAGCAATGAATAAGCGACGAAAAGAGTGATTATTCTTGAGTATCTGTATAAACCCTACACCACTCATAGACATCCGCATAACTTATTCATTATCATACTGATGCTTATCATAACTCATAAGACTAAACTGCTCTCGCGAGAATCATGGTTGAAGACCGCTTAGTATGGATTGATCTAGAGATGACTGGCTTAGACCCATATGAAAATACTATTATTGAGATTGCAACTATAGTAACTGAGGCAGATCTCTCAATAGTGGCAGAAGGCCCTAGTTTTGAGATTTCGGTATCGGAAGAAGACTTGGCAAAAATGGATGAATGGAATGTTTCTCATCATACTGAAAATGGTTTAATTGAGCGTGTAAGAAATTCAGAGACCAGTATGAGTGATGCTGAAATAGCTACTCTTGAATTTCTACAAATTCACTGTCTTGCGGGTGTCCCTCCTTTATGCGGTAATACAATAGGGCAAGATCGTCGTTTCCTTAGAAGATATATGCCTACTCTTCATTCCTTCTTCCATTATCGTAGTGTTGACGTCACTAGTGTCAAAGAATTAGTTAGAAGATGGTATCCTGATTTACCTAAATGGAAAAATCATTCTGGTCATAGAGCATTGGGAGATATTCGTGGTAGTATTAACGAACTTGCCTACTATCGTGAACATATCTTTATCAAGAAATAATTTTAGAAACTTTATTCGATATGTATTTTTTAATTTAATTGAGATTTTATTATGGAAATATATAGTATTCCCGATATTAATCAATTACGGAATACTGTTATCTCTAAAATGAGGCTTTTTTCTGATTCTTCTGGAAATAGAGTCTTTACCAACTCTGAATTATTTAATTTGTCTCAAATAGGGATATCCTACCTTTCAAGAAACTCTATTTCTAGGCATGGACTTACAACGAATTTAGATAAATCTAAGAGAATTAGTAGTGGTAATTGTAGCGTCCGTCTTAATCGTAATTTATTTCAAGAAGAATATATTGATTATGCTGAATTTGTACTTTTTCATGAATATATCCATTGTCTAGGTAATTTTACTCATAACAAGGATTTCCGTCTGATTGAGAATCTTTGGCCGAACAAAAAACAAATGAATCTTATTGGAAAGAAATTAACTAGAGATTTACAGAATATTAATTCTAAGTGGGCTTGGACTTGCTCGAAGTGTGGTTTTATTGTTAGAAAAAGCACTCGAAAGTTTAGAAGTAATTATTTTCACAAAGAATGTAAAGGGAAATTAGAAAATATTCCCATCATTCATCCCACCAAACTGGAACATTGAACCAGTTCTCATGAGCAATCGGACGATCTAATGTAGGTAGGGTCAGAACCTGATATCCTGCGAAAATTGTCATTCCCAAAGAAGCACATGGTGATGGCAAGTAATCCTCTCCAGTTTCAGTGACTACCAATTGAATAGTATGTCCTTTTGGCACAATCACATCCATCGGATTAAATTCCATTAGCATTCTATAACTTGTCATTGGAGATGTAGGAAGCGCATCATATCCTCCATCTCTATATCTAACATCCATAGTTGCATGTCCCAATCTTAAACCGCTAGTTCCATCATACATTGTTACAAATAATTGTCCTCCATTGCACATATTTGTTCTAGCGTCAATATGTAATGTTGGTAATCCTGAGATATGCATATCGGTTGTAATTGGCTGACTAGTTATTGTCATAGATTGTTGAGAATTAATAGTTCCCGACATACCTCCTTCCCAGTCAGCGATTGCAAATTGTATATTTTCAGTATCTTCTGCTGGCCATGTGTCTTCAATATGCCATTTTCCATCATTTCTTTGAACTTGAACATAGGATTCGGGTTCATCTCCTATTCCTTTGAGATAATATTCAAACCATGGAAATAATTCTACTGCCCAATCCATTCTTGTGACATTTGGAAATGCTTCAGCTCCATATCCTGACTCTAGTCCTTCGTGAACAGTAGGTTGGTCAGGATAATTATGCCCCCATTGTCCAGAAATAGTCCTTACATTAATCCCCGCATCTTTCAAGAGCTGATGTGTAGGGAATGCATGATAAGGATCTACATTCCAATCTTGTAAACCCCAAACAATGTATACACTTCCATTATAGTTATCTATCACATCTTGTAAGTGGTATCTTTCATCCCAATAGTCATTCCATTCATCCCCTCCAAATCCAGCACCTAGCCAAGTTGTAAACGGACTGATAGGTCCAATAGCGTCATCTGAACATAATCTCATATCATCACTTGTTGCATCAGCTGTGGCTCCTTCGTATAGAACATCATACAACATTGCTCTTGCTTCACTAGAACCATTTCTGTAAAACATCTGCTGAACACCAATCGATCCAGATATCGGTACTATGGTTTTCAGATGTTCTGAAGGATTTTGTGCTGCTTCCCAATTAGTGGTACCAGCATATGATTTACCCATTAAACCAACATTTCCATTTGACCATTCTTGTTCTCCAAGCCAATGAACTGCTGACTGAATTCCTATTTGTTCACCTAAACCCTTGACATCTTGACAGTGAGTAGATTTTCCGGTACCAAAAGTTGAGACTTGAGCCAGAGCATATCCATGTGGTACAAATTCTTCAAGTACCCAAAGACCGACTCCAGCATCAGGTATTGTATTTGGATTAGAATCATCACCTACAACTCCTTCTCCACCAAAGTCATAGTATGGATGGACAGTTGCAATAACTGGAACTTTTGTACCATTTGGAACATTTGGCATCCATAGAGAAACATGCATGAGAGCAGGTCCGGGATATCCTACATCTTGTTCTGAAGCAGGTAAATCTACTTCAACAAAATATTCTGTTGGTCCTGACCATGAATATAATCCTTCAACTGGTAGTTGACTTCTCCATCCAGTCATATTCAAATCCATATTATATCGTTCATTAACAGGAGTTTCCCACCATTCATATTCTGAATTACTAAATCCTCCAGGGCCTGCTCCAGCCCATATTGTTGAACTTACAATTAATCCGATTACAACAGTTGTAGAGATTACAATTCCTAGTTTCTTATTTGTATCTAAATTATTTAAAAATGGATTATTTAGTATAAAAGAGAATCTGTTCTCTTCGATAATTTCGGCATCCAAGACCTCATCCATTGCCCCTCCGAAAAGATGATAGCAGATTATGGTAATGTTTTATCGACATAGAATTATGCTTCATCTATTTCTATATCTAGGACTAAATGGTCCCAATGAGGTGCATAAGATTTGATTCTATTGATATTAATATTTTTCACTTTATATGAAGAATCTAGATTTTCTAAAATATTAGTTGTGTCGAGTACTAACTTTTGATAATCATTAGCAGGTGCTAGACCATGTAAATGTAAAACTCCTCCACTTTTTTTCAGACAACTTAATGCTATGTCATAAGACTTCTCAGCGGTAGGAAGAAGCCCTAATAACACCCTATCTGCAATATTAATTAGGTCTCTAGTAGTCGTTCTATTATCTCCTTCATATATCGTACATCTTCCCTCAACATTATTAATTTTCAAATTATATTTCAGAGCTCTTATTGCATTAATATTCCATTCACATGAATATACATGCTTTGCTTGACTTTTGACTAAAATCGGTAAAGTATAATACCCAATTCCACAAAATAAATCAACAATAATATCGTCTTTAGGTATGACTTCTCCCATTCTCCTACGTTCATTGATATTCCCTGATGAGAACATACATTGAGTCAAATTATATCCGTACTTTATTCCACTCTCTTTCCTAATAACCCAGTCATCTTCCCCAACCAATATTTCTACAGTCGATTCTCTCTTTTCTCCAACAATTTCCCCTAATCTTGCCAGTCTCTTAACGCCTAAACTATTACAAATATTCAGCCAAAAATCATTACAAATAATCAATTTCCAATGTATATTTTTAAAAGCTGAATTTGGTAGCAGTACAATATCTGCAAATTTTTCCCATTTCTTTGGTATATCATCTAATAATAATGATATATTTTCTAAATCATTATGATTCATTATAAGATATGAATTTACAAAATTTCGTAGTCGTAAGTGAGGTTGATGCATACTCATTCGTATCCTCGGAGATGCAAGATGGATTCAGACTTATGGTATATGAGTTCCTCCAGCATAATATGCAACGTCTAGTAGTGTTACTAGTTTTGTTGTTAATTTCTCCAGTTTCTCTAGCATCTCCTCCTCCGGGTGAACCCGATATTGTAAATGATATTTGTTCGACATGGAACAGTTCGGATGGTAATTGTGATGATTATCAGTCTATTTTAGATGGTTCTACTACTGATGAATGGATCAAATCTTCAATCTCTGTAAACGTTGATGATGCTGAATCAGTTTCGTTAACAATTGCCACAGCAATACATGAACTTTCTCGCGCGGATCTCAATCTAGAAGATCTAGATTTGGAAGGAGATAGTGACTTTGGAGATGGTATTCCTGCAGACTATATACGAAATTACCTTGATTTAGATAGAAATGGTCTAACTGTCGAAGATAGAATGCTTTCTCTGATTCAAAATAATATGAAAGAATATATTGAAGATAATTTTGATTATACAGAAAGTTCACTTTTGAATACAATTTCCAGTATCGAATTTTCTTCAGATAGTGAATTACAATGTACCTACAGTAAAACTCTAGACTCTATTGATGAAGTTAATGGATTCCCAAATGATCCATTTAATCCTCCTATTTGTTTCCGAGGAGTATTTGTATTAGTCCTTAATCCCTCTAAATTAGGACTAAATGAAGATACAGGTGATATCAATAGAATGATGCAAGGTGTATTATTGATGGGGGGTGATATTAATTCTTCATTTAATGCTAAAGCTTTGCCTGGGCACTATGTCGAATTGACTGTTTTACCTCCTGATTATTCAACTGCTTATCAAGTTGATAATCCTGGTATTTTACTTACTAATAATTTTCCTAATCAATACCCCCAAACATATGGTCATTTATCTTTGGATAATACTAATCCTGAAATCATTACTAGTATCTCAGAAGATCTCAATATGAGAATAAAGAATCGTAATCCACTCTCTGTTTTATCAATTAATGATGAACAACCTGCTTTGACCATTGATATTGTAATTGATGCTAGAGATTCTAGTAATACTGAAATTGAAATGATATTATCTATTCATCACCTTAAATCTGAAACATTAGATGCATGGATGATAGATTTAGATGACGGTAATATGAATCTACCAATAATAACTTCTGATGGTATTAGAATGATAAATACTGAATTAGATAGAGATTTGACTGATCTTATCAACGGTATTCCTATTCAATCATTATCTTTGGGGTTCTCTGAATTATTTGGATCTGAGATTCACTTCCTTGAACCTATTTTTTCTCCCTCTGATGATGAAGGAGGAATAGATTTCCGGCATAAATTAGGGGAAACCTGCAATGAATTATTAGAAGTAAAATATTGTTTAGATGGTGATGAATCAATGTCCGGTCAGAATCCAATTTATATCGAATCTAGTTCTCAATCAGTTCAACTTAAGATATCAAAAATTATCGAGAATATGTTAGGTTCGAGTTTAGGTGATGTGTCAACACTTGATTTTTCTATAATTAATGACGAAGATTTAGCAGCTGCAATGAGTATCATAGAGGTTGAGTTTTCTTCTAATACCGATTGGCTACAAGATTTACTACCAATAGGATTTCCAAATACTAATATTAATTTTGAACTGTTTCTTCCTGAATGGATTAAATCGACAAAGGGTGACCGTTCTATTCTTGAAATAAAATCTTCTTTCCATAATCAGGAAATATCTAAATTAGGTCTTGAAGGTGCCAGACAGTTCGATTGGGAACATCCTATTTGTTTGAATTCGGAGCCTTGTGAAGATACTTCAAAAGATTTGATTTGCTCTTCTAAACAAGGAACATGTATTACTTCAAAAGTTGAATTCTTCTTTAATAATGTAGCAATTAATGAATTAAATAGTGCTATAAAAATTGATTTTGAGGCCGAATTAACTTTATCTATTCATCGATTGAGGATTTCTTCTGGGCAAGAAGGGATTGAATTAAAACCGATTCCTTCTGATTTAATTCATAGAGCAATCGCAGTTGGAGATAGGCGTTCGTCTGTTTTTGTTATTGATGATAATGGTGGTACAAATATAATTGAAGGTGGGCTTTTAGGCGGTTCTGAAATTTCTGCTCCAATAGATTTTGGTAATGGCCATAAAATCAATCTAGTAATTTCTAATTCAGGAATGAATCAGTTTGCAAATGAATTAAATGATTTATTTCCAATTATTACGGAAGAGAACAGTATCACAGGATTTCCTTTAGATTTAGGATTTGACAAATATGAATTAAATGTAGATTTAGAGTCTACTCCATTCTCCTTCGAGCCTAAAATATATCAGATTCCTAGTACAATCACTCCTTCTGATTTGAATCCAATTAATTTTTCTGCATCAATCAGGAATGCAGAAATGAGTATTACTTCTGATAACAATCAAATCGATTTAGATGTACATCGTTCGTACATTAATTCATTATTCAATGATAATCTAGGTTGGCCATTTGGTGATCCTATTACAAGTGATTTTGGGATTACATTTGATGAATCTCAAATGCAACAAAAGATATTTCCAATAATGGAACATACTACTTTTGGAACAATTCATTCTTCTGCTTTGATTGTTATTCATATGCCAAATGAATTCAGATTCACATCATTTGAGAGTTCTAATGGATTAAGTAATATTTCTGAAATTAATAATCGACAAGTATTAACTTATCTTACCCCTATCTGTCCTGAATCTATATCATGGGATAACTGCAAGACAAATTATGATACAGTAACATATAATCTTGAATATAGTTGGACATTTGTATTTGCAGAATTAATTCCTTATGGGATAATTTTTTCGACTTTATTTGGCTTATTAGTAGTCCGGATAATAAGGAATAGAAAAGAAAAACAGTATCAGAAAATAATCCAACAGGAAGTTGAACAAGAACGTCTTACTGAAGATGCAGCAGTAGCTGAATTCGGGGCAATGAATTCACCTATTTTAATGGTCGAAGAATCATTCTTTGAGATGGACACAATTGAAGAGAATAATGAATTATAGAACTGAGAGTTAAATTAATTCTGAATGAATTCTCTCAGCCATCTCTTTACCAATACCTGGGACTTTTCTGAGCTCTTCTACTGATGCAAATTTTATTTTTTTATAGCCTCCAAAGTGTATCAATAATGATTGTATTTTTTTTGCTCCTAATCCTTCTATATTTTCTAATGGGTTTTTCAGTGTTGATTTACTGCGTCTTTTTCTATGGTATTTATTGACAAATCTATGTGCCTCATCTCTGGAATGAATCAAAACTCTACCTTTTCTATCTAATATCAATGGTTCTTTTCCTTTACGGAATATAGTTTCCTCTTTTTTTGCTAATGCTGCAATTGGAAATATATTTTTCAATCCCTGTTTTTCTAAAACTCTGTGAATGGTATCTAAGTGAGTTTTACCTCCATCTAATAGAAGTAAATCTGGCCATTCTTCCTGTCTTTTACTCCATCTTTCAATAACTTCTGACATCATCTTTAAATCATCTAAAACATCAGTTTTAACACGATAAGTTCTATACTCTTTTTTAGAAGGTCTTCCTTTTCTTAGAACAATTGATGCCCCAACTCTCTCTGAGCCTTGAAGTTGAGCCATATCAAAACAAACAATGTAATCTAGCGATTTTAATTGTAATAGCTTTGCTCCATCATCAGCAGCAATTTTCTCTAAATTCCCTGAACGTTTATTTTTATGTCTTACAACTTGAAAATCAGCATTTTGATTTGCCATCCTTAGTAACTTTGCCAATTCTCCTCTAATTGGTACTCTTGTTTCTACATTTGCCCCTCTTCTATTTTCAAGCCATTGTTGCATTACATCTGTAATTGGTGTAGGTAGAAGTATTATTTTGGGTGGTTTCCTTTCTGAGTAATGTTCAGAAAGAACTAATGAAACTGATTCTGCAATATCTCCTCTATGGATTAATGGATAATTAACCTCACCTTGTATTCTACCATCTTTTGCATGAAGTATTACTACTACAGCTACATCATTTCGAAAAGCGAAACCTACTGCATCACAATCTTGATAAAATCTAGAATTAATAATTTGTTGAGATATTATTGTTTGAATTGCTGAGATCAGGTCTCTTGTTTTAGCGGCATTTTCATAATCTAAATTCTCTGAATATTCCTCCATTTCTTTATTTAATTTTTGAATTAATTTCCCTGCATTTCCGTTCAGGACTTCCTTTGCAGCAGTGACTAATTTTCCATATCCATCAGGATCTAAGCATGGGCCTCTACACAGACCAATATGCATTGCTAGACAACCATCGGCACCCTTACAATCTTCATCTCTTATTCCAAAATGTCTTCTGATAAGTTGTATGACTTTTTTAGCCGCTCCAGCATCTGGGAAAGGCCCCCATCTGAGAGAATCATCTGATGGGAATCTAGTATAGATAATTCTTGGATATTCTTCATTTGTAAGGCAGATATATGGAAATGATTTATCATCCTTTAACATAGAATTATATCTTGGTTTATGTTTTCTTATTAGTTCTCTCTCAAGAACTAATGCTTCAGCAGGATTCTGAGTTACAATAAAATCTATATTCTCAGATCTTTGAATCAGTTTGGGAATCATTTTTCTATCAGGATTTTTAGAAAAATATGAACGTACTCTTTCTTTTAGATTATTTGCTTTACCGACATACAAAACTCTCCCCTCTTTTTGTTTGAAAAGATATACTCCAGGATTAGCTGGAAAGTCCAAATTTCCATTCTCGAGTGCCATATCTGTATGATGCGGCGCAGGTGAATACCCATGAACCCTAGACATGTTCGAGAGTCATGCTTAGTGACACTGAGAGGGGTATTCTCTCCCAACTTTCTAAGTTTTCAGAGGGACTTGAAAAGAGTTGGGATGTCCCTAGAAGCCTTTCATTGCCAGGATTAGCAGAATCTCTTGGTTTAGCTCGTTCTAGTCTTCACAAACCTCTCGCCAAACTCGAAGACGAAGGCTTAGTGTTTACTAGAGCAGCCCATGTCATTGGAGGCGGTTCTAGAAAACGTACAGTGATTCATCTCACACTCAATGGTCGTTTAGAAGCTGAATCTTTAGATATCAAGCATATCTCAAAAGTAGGAAAAGGATATGGGGAAATCCCGAATCTTACAAAATTATTTGGTAGAAATAAAGAAACTGAAGATTTATTAAAATTAATAATTAATCGAAATAATATTTTCTTAAGTGGCTTACCAGGAATTGGTAAGACCAGTCTCGCAAGAAGTGTCGTAGCAGAAATTTTGAATGATGGTTGGACAGTTCGCTGGGCAACTTGCTATTCTAATTCAGATGTTTCTGATATCACCAGACAATGGGTTGGAAAAAATCCTCCTCGTGATAAATCAGCATTAACATCTTATTTTGGGAAAAATAAGAATTTATTAGTAATTGATGAAATCCAAGAAATTCATTCTAGGCACATCAATAGCATCAAACATTTGCTCGAAGAACTAGTTAAGAGTCAGGCATCAATTTTAGTAATAATCCGTTCACCTAATCCTTTTACTTTGATTGAAGGATATTCTGATTTCCGCTTGTTGGGGATTTCGCAAAATGAGGGACGTTTCCTTCTTCCTGAAGATTTAACTAAAGAAAAGGCGAATAAAATCGTGAATTCATTAGGAGGGCACCCCCTAGCCCTCCATCTTTGGAGTCCTGAAAGTAAATTACCCGAAGAGGTTCAGGCAGTTCAACAATTTGTTGAATCTACTGTTATTGAGAAATTGAGTGAATATGGTATTTCTAAATTAGATGAACTAAGCATTACTCCTGCTCCATTAACAATTGAAGAATTATCTGATTCAGAGGGTATTACTGAACTCGATGAATCAGCAATTCTTCGATGGACTAACAATAAATTTGAGCCACACCATCTGATAAGAAATGTACGTAGATCTTTATGGTCTGCGAATGAAACAAAAAATCTCCATACTATTGCAGCCAATAATTGGTCTGAGAGAGAAGGATCTAGAGCTCTGTGGATGGAATCTTACCATAGAATAAAGTCTGAGGATTTTAATAAATCTTGGCTAATTGATAAAATAAACTTAATTTCACAGGATAATACTGCAACTGCAGCATTATTAATCGAAGATGCTTTACAGATGTATGACGATTCTGATATTCGTATGCAGGCAGTAAATTTAGCATTTGAGAGAGCCGAATATGAAATTGCTGAGAATCACATATCCAATATAGAAACCAGTCCGCAAAAGAAAATATTAATCGCACGTTTATCAAGAATTAGAGGCGATATTGAATCTGCTATTAACCTAGAAAATCAAGCGATATCTGAATTATCGTCTGCTGAGAGAGTTAGGTTTCAGATATCTATTTTAGTTCGAAAATATGATGATAGGTTACCTGGGAAATTGAGTAAATCATCAGCAGATGAAATTCTATTAGGTATTAATGAGATAAATTTGAAAGATATTTCCGATAGAGACCGCTATACTGCCGAACTTTCATTAAATTTATTGAAACATGCAATCTCTTTGCAGATTTCAGATTTAACTTTAGCATCTCAATCCAGAGCTGAATTAGAAATTATCCTTTCAGGAGACTCTGAAACTCTTTTATTACTAGATTTACGTGCAAGATTAATAATATCAAGTACACCAGATTTATTAGATTCTTCTTTACAATCAGTGCGATTATTTATTCAAGAATGCACAGATCCGTTAAACAAAATTAGTATAATTCATGCTGCTCTTGATGTAACGAAAGGTAATCCTCCTGAGTGGCTAGAAAAATTACATAATGATTCATTCAATATTCCATTAAGAGAAGATTTAGCAGCATACCGTAGAATAATCGCCCAATCTTGGTATTGGCGAGGTGTACTAAATCCCAATCAAAGACTTTCATATTGGCAAGAATCTATACATAGATTCCGCAATGCAGAGTGTATTATTGCTGCAAATCAATTACTCGAAGAACTAACAAAATCGATTTAGTTAGATTTCAGCACCAATTAATGTTCTTGTTTCATAAATTCCCTTTACTGAACGAATATCTTGTACGATACACTGGGTTAGCTCAGATTCATTTTCTGCCTCAACTTTTACAAATAAATCATGATTACCGAACACGATCCACTGCCCTTTAACACATTTAATTTTACTTACTTCTTCACGAACCCGAATTTCGCAACCCGGTTCAGTGGTGATAAGAATAAATCCTACTGCCATTATTATGCCTCCACTGCTATCAAAGTTTCAGTTTTTTGAACACCAGGGATTGTCCGCATATTACCGATTAAACTATTTGCCATTTGCTTTTCATCTTCAAAATCAATTCTTGCTACTAGATCATATTCTCCATAGGCAACATGGGTTTCGGTTACGCTATCAATTTCTAATAATGCAAGATACACTTCTAATTCTCTTTGTGGTTCACACTTAAATAAAACAAAAGCAGTACTCATTATCTATAATCCTCAACTATGTGGTCATGTATTACACTTATTATGCCTCGTTTCTTATCTGTTATGTCTATGCCCATTTATCCACCATAGATATATGGTATTGCACTGCCGTTGTACTATGCCTGACCGACTTACTCGACGTCCAAGGCATGCTATTATTCTAGTTTCTATACTTCTTTTGTCGACAATTGCTTTTGTACCTTCTAATTCAGTTGCTAGTTCATCGAAGACTACTACTATATGGAGCGGAACTGTAAATTTGGTAGATGGATATACAGTAGAAAGTGGGGATATTTTGATTGTTGAGCAAGGTACAACAATAAATTTAGGAGATGATGAGGATATATTAGTGGCTGGACGAATTACTATTCAAGGCACATACTTATCTCCAGTAATTTTGAATTCAATCTTAGGTGATCATGATGGAATTATTTTTAATTCATCTAGCAATAGCCTAGGTTCTAAGATTGATAACTTAACTATAAGTAATTCAGAATATGGTATTACAATCTATGGCAGTGACCCGATTATTAATAATTTAAGAGTAGAAAATGCAGATTTAGTTGCTATAGATATTTTTGATTCGGCATCTCCAAGAATCAATGACCTTGTTATTGAGGGGGGGGGGCAAGATATTCCATTGAACACAAATTGGAGGAAAGGAATTGGGATATCTGTTGGTGCTTTGTCCAGCCCTATTATCGACGGTGCATTAATCAATAATTTAGTAACTCGAGGATTGAATTATTGGGGTAATTCTGGAGGAATAATTTCCAACCTACAAATAACTAACATCAGTGGGGCTACTACAACAATAGCAGCGGGTATTTGGATTGAAGATTCTTTACCTTTAATATTAGATTCTAGTGTAACTCGTTCCGATAATGGAATTTATGTTAGACATATTACTCAAGGATGGAATACAAGACCTACTTTTACAAATGTAGTTGTTGAAGATAGTCAATATCGAGGGGTAATGGTTGAACAATATAATCATAGTCAATTTTCGAATTTACCAATGAATGCAATTTTCAATAATCTAGTTATTAGAGGAACTGGAGGAGAAAACGCAAAAACTCCCGGCCTTGGTATTGCTGCCTTAGATGTAAATACTAGTGGCATCAAGATTCAAGGCGGTTTAATTGAAAATAATCCTGTGGTTGGTTTTAGAGCTTATATGATAGATTCTTCTATGGTCATTAATAATTTAACATTATTAAATAATGGCGATGAAGGTTTTTCAATTCCTTTTAACGATCGAGCCGGTTTATTCTGGAGGTCATCTAATTGGGGCTCTTCAGGACCTCCGACTATCAATGACTTGGTTGTAAGAAATTCTTCAGGACCAGGGGTTCTAATGTGGAAAGGAGGGGTCCGAGGGACTAATTGGGATATTAGTGAAAATGGTGCAAATGGTGTAGACTTCAGAGAATTTCATCCAGATGTCAATGCAATCCAAAGTCTGAATAATTCAGGACATGGAGTCTCAATCAAAGATTCAAGTAATGTAGAATTAGAATATGTTGTAACTTCAGGAAATGGGATGGATTCTTTGTCTGCAAATCTTGGTTCTGGTTTTTATTTCGAGGAATCTAATGATGTTGTAAGTGGAGGCAAGAATGTATCTTGTTACATGTGTACATCTATTAATGACAAGTATGGAGTAACTATTGAAGATAGTATTGATTTACAACTTCATTCTATGGCAATCATAAATCCGATTAATTCTCCCGCTCTTAATGTTGATAATTCAGGCTTATCTCAAGACGGTAATATAATTTTAAAGAATATTACAGTAGAGTTTAATTCAACTGATTTTAATAATTATGCGATTATTTTAAACGAGGTAGATGCAGATATTTCTAATTTACAAATCAATGGTAATAATAGTGGATTTTATTGGAATGCTAAAGGTTCTATTGTCTCCTACTTCAATGATAGTGTAATTAATACTAGAGGCACTAATGCTTGTTTTGATCTAGTAGAACATTCCCAATTACTAATGAATAATATAAATTTTCAGTGCGATTCAGCTCCTAGTTTAGATTTTAGTTTTGTTAATATTACTAATTCCTATTTCTCTTCTAATTCAAGTAACTCTGGCTATTTCTTAATGAAATCTAGTAGCCACCTTAGATGGATTTCTTCCTCGATAATGAGTGAGCCTTTATTTGAGTCAGATGATAATATTGTCGATGAAATGTGGTTTATCGAAGTTCATGTGATGAATCAGTATTTCAATCACATACCTTTTTCTTCAATAAATATTACTTTCGACCAATATGAATCAGAGTATATTGGTGTATTGCCATATGAAGGACTCGATATTCTGGGGCCATTTAATGGCAAGCGATGGACTCCTTTGAACGGATGGTCTTCCTCAAATAACGTTTATGCTGGCTGTGATTATGATTCGGTCCATAATGACACTCAGTCTTCGCAGTTAATTAATGATATTGAGGTAACCTGTATTCTAGAAATTTCTAATCAGCCTCCAATCATTATCTGGACTACACCGAGTAATGATGAGGTTTATGCCAGTGGTTCTGAAGTTATTTTTGATGCAAGTTCATCATGGGATTTAGATAATGAATTACTGACCTATTCATGGCTAAGTAACATTGATGGAGATATTACAAATACATGTGATTTTAATGCGAATAATTCAATTATTGTAGCGAATAATTTAATTCAATGTATCTCGGATGGGAACCACCAAATCACACTAGAAGTTTGTGATTCATCGAATAACTGTGCTTCTGAAATTAGATTAATTGAATTAACCAATAACCCCCCATTACTCACAGTAGATACTACTCCTGATATATCGGCTTGGGGCACTCTCTATCTCGGTAAAACAGCATTTGTAAATATC
Organism: Candidatus Thalassarchaeum sp.; assembly: GCA_016777225.1. Classification (GTDB taxonomy): domain Archaea; phylum Thermoplasmatota; class Poseidoniia; order Poseidoniales; family Thalassarchaeaceae; genus MGIIb-O2. The sequence goes on from JADHRW010000006.1 coordinate 59,057, forward strand.
GATTTAACAGGTACAAATGATCCTGAGAATGATCAAATAACCTGTTGGATAAAAATGTCTTATGAAGAGATTGAAACATATCTTTCAGAATGCCCGGGCAATATTAACAAAACATTCCCTCTTGCTCCAAATCAGTTTACTGTGACAGTCTTTGCTACTGATGGTATACACACACCAGTAACTTGGACTTTTAATGTTGAATTATTTAATGAGTTACCAACTGCTTCTATCGATATAACAAGAACAGGAATGAGATCACAAGATATTTTACTTATCGATGGTAACAATACTGTAGATCCCGAAGGTGATGAAATCAAGTTCGAATTCTGGAGTGATATTGATGGATTAATTTATTCGGGTATAACTCCTAATGATTTACTTGAGTGGTCAGGAACTCTTTCAAAAGGCACTCATAAAATTACCATGTATGCCAGTGATGACTTACCCAATCATGCAGGACAATGGACAAATTCTGAATTAACTCTAGTTGTAGAAAACTCCCCCCCCGTTGCTATGATTTCACAACCAAATGATGGATATTCTACTAATTCAGGTCATCTAATTTCTTTTGATGCGACTGGTTCAGGGGATTGGGACATTGCTTGTTCTGATTTAGAAAATAGTACTGGAATAATATGTAATCATTTCTCAGATTCTAGTAAAGATTTGGTCAGTGTATTATGGCAAAGTAACTTACTTTCAGAGCCAATAGGAAGTGAATGGAAATTTAATGCTCGTCTCCCCGAAGGAAATCATGAAATTACACTTAATTTAGACGACGGAGACGGAGAAAAAGCAATATTTTCTATAATAATTAATGTTGAACAATCTGCCCCTATATTAGTTCTTGAGTCTCCTGAAGAAGGTGTTGAGGTATATTCTAATCTACCTGTTTTATTTGATTTCCGAGAGTCTTTCGATCCAGATGGAGATGAATTTACTGTTTCATTATATTCAGATATTATTTCTACTCCGATACTTGAAAACAAGACCAACGATTATTGGTACAATGATTATATTATTGCAGGCGTTCATGAATTATCATTTATTTTAACAGATTCAACCGGACGAGTATCCACTTATTCTCAATCTTTGACTGTACTTGAAACTGGCCCAATAGCAGGGATTAGAGAATTTTCTGATGGTCAATATATTCCCCCAGGTAGGGAAATAATATTGAATGCATCATCCTCTTTTGATTATGATGACGATATTATACTCTATAGATGGAGTTTAAGCGATGGAACCGAAATTGGCGATAAAGAAGAAATATCAGTTTCTTTTTTACCTGGGACAGTACAGATTAATCTCTTAGTCAAAGATTCAAGAGGTGAATCAGATACAATTTCTATTAATTTGACAATAGGTTCTAGTTCGCCTATTCTCTATGAATTATCTATTAACCCTATAAAGTTACAATATAATGAAGTAAATCCAATCTTTATTACAGTAAGATTGGATGATTTAGATGGGACTACTCAGACGGTATTTTGTAAATTTAAGGCAGGAGAAATTGAGAGAGAATTTGAGTTAAGAGATGACGGAGTTGAAGGTGATTCTATTGCAGGTGATAATATATGGAGTTTGCAAACTGCTTTACTAATTGATGATGGCAGCACAGCTAAGGTTGAAGTGTGGGCTATTGATGGAGAAGTAGTAAGCCCAATTCTTTTCGAATTATTACCAATTAAATCTGAAGAAAATAGTAATTTAGTTTCATGGTTATTTTCTGGTGGATTACCACTATTAACTGTATTAGTATTTATTTCGGCTTTAATAGGCATATTTTATTCATCTAATCGCCGTAAAGAATTGGTCAAAGACCTTGAAATGATAGAATCATGGTCTACATTCGATCCTAGAGAACTGGATGACGAATTCAACGAATAATTCATTCTGACTCTGGGCCCCAAGGGGTTTTTTGTTGAGTCAGTCCTAATCTATGTGTGAATAAGAATCTTAGATTTAATAATCCATCCCCCCAGGTATTGATCTCTGCTTCTCCTACACGTGGACGATATGGCACGCTTACTTCTGCAGTATTTTTCTTTCCTAGGAATCTTCGAGCGCGAATCTTAAATTCTTGAGAAAGTGGCATACCATCATGTTTTGGCCGAACTCTTTCATCTTCAAATATTGATTTTCTAAATACCCACATCCCACTTTGAGAATCATGTATGCCATACCAATAAAGAATTGTTGCTGTTGTTGATAAAACCCAATTTCCAAAACCATGGAGCCCAGGCATCGAACCCTCTTCTGCACGTTTCAGCCTATCACAAGAAATCCACTGCAAGTCTTCGTCAATCAGTTTTTTGACTAAAGAAGGAACTTCTTCACCTGGATATGTACAATCAGCATCCATTGTAACAATAATGTCACCAGGGGCCATAGCAAAACCAGTCTTGTATGCTCTTCCATAGCCTTTACGTGATTCAAGATAAACAGTCGCTCCTTCTTCTATAGCTAATTCTCTAGTCTTATCTTTTGAATTTCCATCTATAATAAGAAAGTCAAGCTTATCACACCATCCTTCTTTTGGTATCGAGCGGATAGTGTCAACTATTGCAGCTTCTTCATTTCTTGTAGGTATAACTACGGTGACGTGTACGGGTAGCGTTTCTGCCATATTTCTCGTTTGGGCGACGATAGTTTCCTCTTTGAATCAAACTGATACGTGTCCTGTGTCCAATCGCTTGAAAACCGGTTAACTAAACGCAGGCATGATACTGTATGCACATCGCAATGTTGTCTGCCGAATATCCTCCGCGTTGGGGGGGCATGGGTTCGACAGTTTTTCACCTCTCATCTGCTCTAGTATCTAGAGGTCACCAAGTCACTGTAATTACTAGAAATGGTGCTGGTAATAATATTCCATCTATGGATGGAATCGATGTAATTACGGTTGGGTGGCTGAGATTACCAATGGAATTCACTAGATCTTATGGACGCTCTGCGCTTCGAGCATTGAAAAAATTAAACGAAACAAATCCAGTTGATGTTGTACATTTGCATTGTCCAATGATCTCTTGGAATAAAAAACAGTTTGATGATTGTAAAAAGAATGTTGCTCCTGTTGTTTCCTCTTTACATGGTTCTTGGCTTGGCGAGAAAGATGGATTAGTTACTGCAGCGAATCAGAAAGAGGCTGCAGTTTGGGCAAATCCTAATGATCTAGCAATATTATTGTCCGCAAATAGATATGCGAGATTTGAAAACGCAGCAATAATTAACTCTGATGTATGTATTGCAAATTCTAAAGCCACAAAAGAAGATTTCTTAAAACGCTATTTGGTACCTGAAAATTGGGATTGCGAAGTTATTTATTGGGGAGTAGATACTGAAATGTTCACAATTGATAATCCTATTAATCAGGAACTAAGAAATCGTTTTGGATGTTCTGAAAATGGAATTTTATTACTTGCAGTAGGTCGTTTAGCTGCTAGAAAAGGATATGGTTCTTTGTTGAAAGCATTTGCATTAGTCAATACTGAATTACCTGATTCTCGTTTAGTAATAGTGGGGCGGGGTCACTTACGATCTCGTCTATTAAAACAGGCAGATAAACTGGGAATTTCATCCTCAGTTTTCATTGAGTCTAGTATGTCATTTTTAGAATTAGCATCCTTATTTAGAAGTGCTGATTTGACTATTTACCCATCATACTATGAAGGTCAAGGGTTAATACCTCTCGAATCAATGTCTTCAGGAACCCCTGTTGTAACTGTTGATCACGGACCATTACCCGAAATGGTCGACTCTACAGTTGGAGCATTATTCACAATGGGTGATGTCAATTCTATGTCCTCTACAATTCTCGATGAGATTAAAGATAAAAAGATACTAGAAAAGAAAGGTATTGCTGGACGAAGAAGAGTGACTGAAAATTTCACATATGAGATTGACGCGGATTATTTTATCAAAATATATAGTCGAGTTTAGCCTCTTGTCGGGAAACCCTTGATGAATCAAAACTCCTCGCAGGCTTAGGGACGCACATGACTTCTACAAGAGCATTCAGAGGGATTCCAGTAAGTACTGTATCAGATATATTGGTAATATTGTTCATATCTATACTTGCAATCATACATTTGAAAGTAGTAATACAACCACTTGTAATTGCTACTTTACTTTTCTTACTGATAAGACCACCTGCTAATTGGTTGGAACAAAGATTTGGTCACCCACTTCTGGCATATGGGGGTCTGATTACAATTATTGCTACAATCATTTTTCTTGCATCACAAGTACTTTATTCAAACCTTACTGAATTTACAGAAATCGGTACTCAGCAGCGAATCACAGACGCATTTTCAGAGAAAATGTCTCGACTTGAAAATACAAAGATTTTTGGATATGAAATCGATACTTCTGGTTTAGAAGAATTAGTGAGTATTGATGTCATTACAAACTTTGCAACTAATTTTGTAGGTTCTATAGCAGGATTTACTGCTAGTGCAGTTACGATTTTCATATTCCTTCTATTCATTATACTCGAAGCAGAGACACTTCCTAATCGTATTAAGGCAGCCTATCCTGAAGAAGTAGACAGGTTCAAGAAAATAGCATCTAATTCTGGAGCTGGAATTAATACTTATGTTGTCACTAGAGCGACAGTTGCCTTAGGACAAGCTATAATTGCTGCAATGATTCTTTGGTACTTAGAAATCCCTGGTTGGTTCCTCTGGGCATCAATTACATTCTTTTTAGATTTCATACCGTATATCGGAGCATTAATTTCCATGATACCTCCTGGTATTCTTGCATTGATTCTATTAGAACCTGGAAATGCTTTATTGATGATAGCACTATTGATTGGAAATCAACAAGCATGGGGCGCTTTTGTGGAGCCTCAATTATCTGGTCAGAGGCTTGATATGTCTCCAATTGTGTTACTAATATTAGTTTCTTTTTGGGGCTGGGCGTGGGGGATAATGGGCGCCGTTCTTGGCGTCCCTCTTGCAGTAATTATGAAGATAGCATTAGAAAGCGATCCTCGTACAAGACCAATTGCATTACTCCTTTCTCAAAATCCAAAGCCGTATAATGATGAAGAAGAATAATATTAATTTTCAATAATTAGTGCTATTATTCCATCAGATTTAATCATTAATGTTTCATCATTTCCTCTATTGTGAAGCCCTCTTGTTGACATTTCTAGTTTTCTATTTTCTAATTCCCACTTAGCACCTTTAATACTAATGTCTTGACATTTTATCAGAGCAAAAACTGAAAACTCTTGATTTTTTCTTATATAAACCTGGAACTCACCAGTTTGTGAAGTAATTCTATAGGATACTGCATTATGATGATGCAACCGTATTTTTAATTCAGGTGCAGATTCTGCTAATGTTCCCCAAATACCTAGAATATGGCCCGGGGAACCACCATCAATTCCTAAAATATCAAACTCAAGAAAACCTCTTTTAGATAATTCTTGTATTGTTTTAGTTAAGTCACTGTGAGAATCATCTGATAAATATGTCATTTCTATATTGGTATCTTTGGAAATAGAATCTAAATCACCTAATGTCTCTTTAACCATAAAACCACAAGACTTTGCCTTTGCAGTTCCTCCATCTACTCCAAATAATGGCGATAAATTCCCTAATGATTTAATTGTCTGTAAACTAGGAATATCACCATTACACCAAAGAAAAGCTCTCATAACTTCATTTCCTTCTGGCAATTATTTTTCCATCTTTAACTAGATCAATATCTTGTAATTCAATAGTAGGTTTCAGAATTACTCCCCTCATTTGTAAACCAATATTATTCTTCCCCCCATAAGCAGAATTATCTCCTAATACAAAATGAGCTGCGCCCCTAACAACTTGATCTTCAAGTAAATTACCAACTACCTTAGCTCTTGAGTTCATCCCAAAACCAAATTCAGCAACTGTTTTTACTAGTGCAGCTTTTGATTTATTTAGTGGTTTACTAACTTCTGCAAATATTGAATTTATTTTTTCTGAGATCTCACTCTCTGAAATATTCGTAACAATTCCATTTTCTACTTCCATAATTATTGGTTCTTGTATTAAATTTCCTTCCCATGATCCATCAATGACAATTCTTCCATTCATGGTCTCTTCTTTTGGGAAAACAAAGACTCGTCCTGATGGTAAATTCATGACTTGTCCCGGTCTATTGCAAATTCCATTATCGTCAGTCCTCCATTTAGCCCCAATACTGAATCTAATATCGGTGCCCCCTGGTGATGTAACTCTAACATCTCTTTTTCTTCGAAATATTGAAGTTAATCCAGAGATTTCTTTCTGAAGAGCGTTATAATCCGCTGTCATACCCCCAATGGAAAACATATTTTCATTAATTCCCGGCATTGAAATAATTCTAGTTCTACCAGTCCTTGAAGCATTTATTCTTGCCTTAGTATGTGTTAGTGAGCTTTTTGTGGCTAGAATGACGACATCCTGTTTTCTCATTAATTCTGCCACATAATCTGGCGGTTCACTTCCTTTTTTATCAGATGTGGGCATCATCATCATGAGAGTTCTATCAGTTACTTCTGCTGCCGCTTCATACAATGCCCTTCCTATGGCTGAACTTCCAGGATCTGTTACAATTAAAACTGGCTCAAATGGGCGAATTTGTAGACAAGTACGAATCACTGATCGCGCTGAAGTTAGCATAGACTCAGAATCATTTTCTGAGTCGCCAATGTTATCTCCTAACTCTCCGCTCATCTATTTTCACCCCTACACAAGAGCCCCACTTCTTCAACACAACGACTCTAAATGTCAAAACAATTAACCAAGTTTATGATATATAGCCCGATATTGCGATATATATGAGAGGAGTTTTAGCTATACGAATTTTCTCTCTATTTGCGGTAACTTGTTTGATTTCAGGAATTATAATGAACCTTAGTAATTCGAGTGAGGTGCAACTACAAACAGATAAATTTTTCGAAGTAGATTCCGAAATGGCTACTGAAGATATAGCACCGGTAGTAGCCCCTGAACCAAGAGACAACGCGGATACAAAAATTTCTACAGACAAATCTGTTGAATTAATTCTTTTAGGAGCAGGAGGATTTTCTTCTCTTCTCCTGGGGTCACTATTCTCTGAAATATTTAAAATAACAGTACTAGTTTCTTTATTGACTCCACTAGTTTCTAAAACTAAGAGTCGCAATGATCTTCTTACTAGAGGCCGTATACTAGGATATCTTGAGGCTAATGCAGGTATACATTTCTCTGCATTAAGAGATTCTTTGGGGCTGGCTAATGGAGTGACTGCCTATCATTTACAAGTATTAGAGAAGAATGGTAAGATAATTTCTTGGAAAGATGGGAAACTTAGGAGATATGCTATTTCAGAAATCTCCAAATCAAAATTAGAAACTATCCGTAATCCTATTATGGGTACCAGATTGGCGATACTAGAAGTTTTATCAAATTCTGGAAGAATTGGTATTTCTAGTTCTGAAATTAGTAAAAAACTTTCAATTTCTCGACAATTAATGAGTTACCATATTTCCGAATTGAGAAAGTATGACTATATTGATACTATTTCAGATTCCAGAAGACCCAAGTGGATAATCACTAATTTAGGTAACAATGCGTTAAATTCTTCAATTACTTTCGATAATTAACGTAAAAAGTTATTGAAAATGTCTTTATTGATGTTATGTAGTAATTATTTGATGCATCAATGACTCAAAAGGACATTTATATTAAGTATAGATCTAATGATAAAGTTTTGATGGATCAGGAATTGGACATACAAATTGCTGCGCTAATTTTCTTAGCTGGCACACAAAGCCTCGGCTCCGATCATGCAGACGAAGCCGTTGAAAAATCGACCGCCATAGCAAATGAAGAATCCGATGATATTAATCCGGCAACGGTAGAAGGGTATCTTAGTTTTTTATCTGTAAATCATTATCTTGTGTAATATTTGTAAAGTCAATATACCAACTTATTCATAATAGACCACTAGTTGGGTCAATTTATGCAGGGAAGACCTCAAATAACTATTTTTGTATTGTTTATCTTATTATCTTCAGGATGCCTTGGAGTAATTGATGACCTAAATGATAGTATTGATGACAGTATAATATTAATTGATGATGAATATCCACAATTAGATTTATCTGAGCGTATTTTTGGTAGTCCTCAATTAGTGAGTTACCAGCAATGTAGTGACTTACTATCTGATCTTAAGCAATCAGTATATGATGAAATGTTAGTTCAGTTAGATCAGCAATCATATTACCATTGGACCCCGAATTGGGTTGGAGACAATTTTATGTGGCGTGATGGAGATATAGCTCTAGCCGAGAGTTTAGGTGAGGATATGTCGGCTACTACTACCACTACTACGGATAACGATGATAGGACCGGTGAGTATTCAGGAACAAATAATCAAGAATCTGGAGTCGATGAAGCGGATTTCATAAAAACAGATGGTCATTATATTTACATGATTAATGGAGATAAATTACTGATTATGGAAGTTCCTGAATTTGGGGAGCTCAATCTATTATCTAATACTACAATGATAGGCTCTCCCATGCAAATGATGCTTGAAGGTAATAGGCTTGTTATTACCTCCAGTCTCAATTACTGGAACCTCCCCTCCGGTCATCCTTTACTAGATCTCATGGGGCATGAAGAAAGCTACACTTACTTTGACGGAGACGGGGAATCAAAAACAAATACTTACATTCGTTATGAGAGTCTCGTGATGTATACTATTGTTGATATTACTGATAAGTTAAATCCTGTAGTAGAAAAAGAATTACTAATCGAGGGTAATTACCATACAGCTAGACTAGTTGATGGCACAGTACGTTCAGTAACTCACTTATACACATATTTTCAAGGTATTCAATCATGGGTAAGTCTTCCTAATAACTACTATCAAATAGAAGATAGATATGAACAAATGAATATCTGGAATCAGTCCTTATTGGAAACAATAAACTCTAACAACGCTATTATTCAGTCACTTACACTTGATGATTTCATTCCACAAATGTATGAGAGTACTTCTGAAAGCGAATCTCCATACGTTAAAACGTCACTTATTTCAGATGATTGTAGTGAGTTTTCGGCGAGTCCCGAAACAACAGTTCGAGGTTTAACTACAATAATGACAATGAAAATGTTCGAAGAAGTTGTTGAGTTTGAAGTAGATCACATAACTTCTAGATGGGCACATGTTTATTCTTCTGGAAATACTCTTGTTTTAGCAGAACCAACAGCTGATTGGTGGTGGTTTTGGAGAAATAATGATTTTGAAGATACAACTAATATTCATGCATTTGATATATCGGATGGCAATACTACATCTTACATTGGTTCCGGACGTGTATCTGGTACTGTTCAAGATCAGTTTTCAATGAGCGAGTTTCAAGGCTCTATCCGAATAGCATCTACATCCGATGCGTGGGGTCGTTGGTGGCTTGAAGGAGAGATAGATGAAAATGGAGATCCAATTTTTACAGGCCCTACAAATCAGGTAACGATTCTTCAACAGTCGGAGGGCTCATTGGTGGAAGTAGGTATTGTCGAGGATATTGCACCTAATGAAACAATTTGGAGTGCGAGATTTATAGGTGATAGAGGATATTTGGTCACTTTTGAAAATGTAGATCCTCTTTGGGTACTTGATTTATCAAATCCATTAGATCCTCAAATTCTTGGAGAATTAGAAATACCTGGTGTTTCTACATACATCCATCCAGTAGATGATGATCACCTACTTACAATAGGAATAGGTCCTGGTGATGAAGGTATAGGTCTTGATTGGTCTACTACTCAAGTTTCATTATTTGATGTAAGTGATCCCTCTAATCCAGTACTTTCTGATATCGAAGTATTATCTCCGGGATATGTCGATGAAAATTGTGATGAAATCAGATCCTGTGGATGGTCCTGGTCTTGGTCAGAAGCAAGTTATGAGCACAAAGCATTCACATATTGGGGTCCGGAAGAGATGTTAGCAGTGCCCCTTTCTACATACAGGTATAATTGGGAAAATAACGGTGAGTCATATACACATAATTATGAATATGTTTCAACACTTAAAATGATAAATGTGGATGTTGAAAATGAATCATTAAGTTTACATGGTACTGCCAATCATTCTGATTTTTATAATGTAGATGAAAGTAACTCTTGGTATGGTTCTCAGAATAGTATCCGTCGCTCTATTTTCATGGGTGAATTTATTTATTCATTCTCAGCATTCGGGGCAACAGTTCACAAAGTTGATGATATGTCAGTTCAGGTTGAATTAGATTTACCTGGCCATTATTTTAATGATTATACTGTTTTGGTAGAATCTGAAGATAGTGGCGAATCTGAGGAAGAGATGCATCCTTGTAATACGGAAGATGCAGAAGCTTGCGAAGATTGATTATTCAAAAATCAGAGGTCTACCTGTACTACCTGGTGTAGAAATAATGTTTCCTCTCAATTCACCATCTCTAGTTCTTGAATGAACAACTTCTCCATCCACAATAGTATGTATTGGCCAACCAGTCAAAGAACGTCCCGCATAAGGAGTCCAACCAACTTTTGTCCATGTATCAGCGTCCTGTATTGTTCTACTATTTTCTAAGTCAACCAAAGTTAAATCCCCATCAAAACCCTCAATTAATGAACCCTTATTTTTGATTCCATAAACCTTAGCAGGACCAGCACACATCCATCTTACAACATCAGATACAGTACATTTCCCATCAATTGCATGTGTTAGCATTAAGGGAAGAGAAGTTTCAACACCAGGCATTCCTGCAGGAGCCTTTGGAAACCCAACTGATTTTGATTCCAGTGTGTGTGGAGCATGATCTGTGACGATGCAATCAATAGTGCCATCTTTGAGGCGTTCCCATAGTTTTTCTTTATCATCTGAATAACGAATTGGTGGATTCATTAGTGCTCGAACACCTAATTCTTCGACATCATCTTGATCGAATGTAAGATGTTGTCCACAGACTTCTGTAGTTATTAAATCTCCTTTATTCGAGGCTAACCAGTCCGCCTCGGCTCCACTTGTTAAGTGAACAATATGCAAACGATGGGAGTAATCTTTCGCTAAAGATGAAGCACGTTTCGTTGCTAAAAGAGCACACTCGACATCTCGATATTCTGCATGAGCTGCAATGTCTGTTCGATTTTTAAATTCTGGAAATCTTGATTGTAAACGATTTTCATCTTCTGCATGTGTTGCAATAATCCCTCCTGTATTTGCAAAAATATTTTCAAGATGTTTTTGCTCATGCACAAGTAAATCTCCTGTGCTACTACCCATGAAAATCTTAATTCCACAGACACCATCCATCCCTTCTATACTCTGTAAATCAGCGAGATTGTTTGTCGTAGCTCCAATAAAGAAACCATGGTGTGTAACTGCTTTTTGAGCCGCGGAAGCAATCTTTGCTTCCAGAGATACACGACTTGTTGCATTGGGGAGTGTATTTGGCATATCAAGAAATGATGTAATTCCACCCGCAGCAGCGGCTCTACTGCCGCTCTCTAAGTCTTCTTTCTCTGGATGTCCAGGGTCTCTAAAGTGAACATGAGGGTCAATGGCACCCGGCAATAAGTATAATCCTGTACCATCAATTACAAATTCTCCAATATCTGGTTCTAGCCCACCTTGAGGTGCAATAGTTTTGATTAAACCATCAGCAACACGAAGATCACCTTCAACAATTCTATTGGGAAGAACCATGTTCGCATTTTGTATTAGTAATCCATTTCTCATAGCGTTCTCAGTATTGCGGGTCAACTGGCACCACATGACTGTTATCATACGTTAATGTGGAAAAATCTTTCTAGACGTCTTAAAATAAGTAAGGCTGTAGGGTTGTCTATCGAGTTGGAGTAGTCAGGTTATCTCGTCGGGCTCATAACCCGGAGACCGGTGGTTCAAATCCACCACTCGATACCAAAACGAAATCTAAACTAAAAGTGAAAAAAAGGTCAACTAAGAGCATGTTCTTCTTTTTTTTCACTTTCAATTATAATTCGGGGCCTTTTATTTATTCATATACTTTCTAATACCCCGGAGTATCATAAAAGGGTGATTAGATGGCAAAGAAAACTGCGAGTGAAAATATAGATGAAGATGAAATAACAATTGACATAGATGAACCAGAGATGACAATAGAAGATCTCCCTGGTGTAGGTCCTGCTACAGCAGAAAAACTCAGAGAAGCTGGATTTGAAGAACTACTTGCTATAGCAGTAATGAGTCCAATGGAATTGGCCGAACAAGCTGAATTAGGCGAAGCGGTATCATCAAAGATAATTCAGGCTGCAAAAAAATTGGCTAATATTGGTGGATTTATCAGTGGTAATGCGTTGCTTGAAAGACGCCAAACTGTTCAAAAGTTAACCTCAGGCACCACTTCAATTGATGAATTACTAGGTGGTGGTTTTGAAACTCAATCAATTTGTGAAGTATTCGGAGAGTTTGGAAGTGGTAAGACTCAGATTGGTCATCAATTAGCTGTTAATACAATCCTCCCATTGTCTAAAGGTGGACTAAATGGTGAAGTATTTTATATTGATACTGAAGACACTTTCCGTCCAGAAAGAATAGCACAAATGGCTGAAGCAGTAGGAATGGCTCCACAAGACGCCTTAGATAGAATTCACGTAGCTAGAGCGTACAACTCAGCTCATCAGATGTTACTTGTAGATGAGATAAAAAGAATGTCTAAATCAATAGATGTTAAGTTAGTCATTGTAGATTCTTTAACAAGTCATTTCCGGGCAGAGTATGTTGGCAGAGGAATGTTAGCTCCTAGGCAACAAAAATTAAATCGTCATTTGAAAGAATTAAAACAACTTTCAGATGTCCAAAATGCTTTGATACTAGTCACAAATCAAGTTATGTCTAATCCTGCAGCATTATGGGGAGATCCAACGAAAGCAATAGGCGGACATATAGTTGGTCACGCTAGTACATTCCGACTTTATTTAAGGAAATCAAAGGGTGGCAGACGTATTGCACGTCTTATTGACAGCCCTAACCTTCCTGAAGGTGAAGCGGTCTTTACCGTGACAGCCGAGGGTCTGACTGATTAATCATCAGAACCCGGCTTGTCCGACTAATTTTTAATTTCAGACATAGCAATTTCTACTTCACCAATTAGTGAGTTTAGATGCTCTGCATCGAAGCCTAACTCTAGTTCTGCTGCTGCAAACAAATCAGGTAATGTTTTTGTATTTCCTAATTCCATGGCATTAGAATAATCTTTTAGTGCCTTTTTTGGATTTTTTCGATGAGTTTGCCATAATTGTAATGCTCCTAACTGTGCTATGCCATACTCTACATAATAAAATGGAACTCCAAATAGATGTCCTTGTTGTTGCCAAGAAAGTTCTCTAAAATCTTCATTACCCTCCCAATCCATAACCGAACCAAATCTTTCTCTCAGAGAAATCCATTGTAATTTTCTTTCTTCTCTAGTATGTTCTGGATTTGCATAGATCCAATGCTGGAAAGCATCAATAGTTGCTATCCAAGGTAACAAGAAAATAACTCCTTCTAGATGACTAATTTTCGCTCTATCAGCATCTTCCTGTTCCTCATAAAAGATACTCCAACCAGGTTGTGTTAGTAGTTCCATCGACATTGATGCAACTTCGGCAAATTCAATTGGATAATCTCTTTCATCAATTAACTCTAAATGACCACAATATAGAGAGTGGAAAGCATGTCCAGATTCGTGAATCATTGTTTCTAAATCTCCTTGCAAACCAGCTGCATTCATGAATATGAATGGAATTCTACTTTTTTCTAGATAGTATTGATACCCTCCAGGCGCCTTGCCTTTTCTTGTTTCTAAATCTAGAGTATCCATTTCTACTAATTTATCAAATTTAGCTCCTAAGTCATTAGACATATTATGGAATAATTGAGACAGTTTAGTAACCATCTCATCTACTGTTTCAAATGGCCTCAATGGTAGTTTCCCTGCAATATCAGGTCCGCTTCCAGATTTTTCATTTACATCCCAGGGGGATAATTTATTCAATCCGAAAGAGGATTTTCTTTCTGAGTTAATTTTCTTAACAATAGGCATACAAATTTCTTCTATTGATTTATGGAATATGAGACAATCTTCGACAGAGTAATCAAATCGATGCATCGCCCTAAACATATAGTCCGTATATGATTTAAAACCCGCATTTAACGCTATTTGATGACGAATTTTTATTAATTCATCAAAAATTTCAGATAATTCTTCTGAATTTTCCATCCATCTATTGACCATAGATTTCCAAGCTTCCTTTCTCTGAGTTCTATCATTTGATTCTAAAAAACCTCTCATTTCAGGAAATGTTCTTTCTTTCCCTTCAAACTCTACAGTCATAGCTCCAGTAATTCCTTGTGCTTTAGTGACTAATTTTGTTTGTTCCACTCCTAGAGGTATATTTTCTACTCTAAATATCTCTATATCTGATTCTATTCCTCTAATCATTAAATTATATCTTTCAGGTAAGTCTTCTAATGACGAATGATCTATAATTCTCCGATTTAATTTATCTGAAAACTCTGATAATTTTGGTCGAACATTTTCTACAAAATTTAGAAATTCATCCTTTTTTTCACTATTTTCCGTATCACAAGTCATTCCAATATAAAGCAAAGCACCGGTTTCTGATATGTGTTCTGCTAGATTAGATGAGTCAGAAATAAGAGTTTCAATACATTTAGAGCAGGTTAATTTTCTTTCTAACAAATCATTGACATAAGGTTCAATATTTTCCCATGCAGAGGCATCAAAATCTTCTGATACGAATTTCACTTATTTTCATCTCCTATTGATTGACTTTGGACCAACAGGTAGATGATACTCATCTTTAGAGTATTTAGCAAGTTTCCATACTGTTACGGCATGTCTTACTTTCTCTCTTATCGCATCTAATTCAGGATGATCTGGATTTTCATGCTGAATCCAACATGCTGTACAAAATCTTTTACCACTATAATCTAGATAATTTCCAGGGGTACATTCTATTTCACAGTGTGAACATTTCCTGTAACCAAAGTATTTCGCCATATTATCCCTATCCTTTGCTCATGGCTATTGCATATCAGTTTGCCCCTCTAGATATTTCTTCTTTCACTATATTTTTGAAGAAACTAGATGTAGAATGAAGCATTCTTCTAGAGATTTAGTTGAATTAATCTCCTTAGCATAACCTATTCTTTTCAATCCTTCAAAACTAGGTACTGGTCTTTGAGTCAATAGTTTCCCATTCATTCTCTCAATTAATATATTAGCATCATTATCAAAATTATTATATGATTCTCGATTCATAAATACTTCATTTAATTCATTTCCTATTTCTGATTCTGGTAATCTTATAATCCAAGCTAATTTATCCCCATTACGTATTCCAGCATTATTTAACGCAATTTTCACTTGATGAGTTCCCGCTATTAATCTAATAAATTCTGCATCCATACTTTTAGCAATCATCTTTTTCATTTTTTTATTTCTTTGCATTGAGTACCAAGCAGTCCATAAATGCTTTTCACTTGCTGCTACATCAAATGCTAAAATTAACCAACAATTATCATTTTTATATTGATTAAATACTTTCAATATCTCATTTGTATCTTTTATTTGATTATTAAATTCCATCCCCCATGCGGGAAACCAAGGCATCTGGTCGTGCATTGCCATATGCTCCGATAGGCTCTAATTCAAGAAGGATGATGGTCATTTTATACGTTTAGAAACCTGTGATGCATTATTTACAGTATTATCTACAAGCTTCATGCTCCAACCTCTTAATTCGGAAAGTTTAATTTTATCATTTTCAGTCATAGATGCCACATCTTTAACATTTGATACTCCTAGGAGGTTTACCATTTCTCTGGCTCTAACTCTCCCAACTCCTCTAAGTGTAATCAGAGCCAGTAAATCTGATTTACAACCATATCTGACTCTTCTATGAATTTCATCTATTGCTTCATATAATACTCGATGAGAATTAATATCCATATTTTTTAATTCTCGATCATCCATCAGAATAGTTCGTGTTGAATATAGAAGCCATTCTGCTAAATCAACTCTACTTCTTAGATCTCCTGGTTGAACATTCCATTCATCTTCTAAATCACTTATACTTAGTTCTTCAATCCAAGATTGTAAAACTAAAACAGCTTTCATCCTTCTTTCGTCATCTAGATCAACACTATTCGTTAATAATTCTCTTTCATGCCCGAATAATGCATCTTGAATTTTACTTATGTCTTTTTTTTGAGGCCATAGGGCTATGAAATCTGGAGTACATGTAACTAAATGTAGTAAACTAAATGGTGATATTTGCCTATGCTCGTCCAGTCCAGTTAAAACTCTCATTGCATTATTTAATCCATCTTTTATTATTTTACCAGAAATTGGATTAAGGTACAACCTAGAAACTCTCAGACCCAATGGTGTTGCTGAATAAACCATGGCTTGTGAATCAGGCTCTTCTATCTCCTCAACTTCATACTTACTAGCTTTTTTAAATCCAAATATTGCGGGTCCTTTTCTTGGAGTACTTTCTGATAAATATACTTCATTATTAGTATGAATCTCAACGCCATCAATCTTCGATGCAGAGTCAGCCCATGATGGTAAATAGTCATTCCAGTCTTCTTTAGAGGATTTAGTGGTCTTCTCTGATAGGATTCTTTTTCGAACTTCTTCAGATTCGCCTTCTTTTATTACCATGCCATTTTCAACAAGCCATTTAATCACTCTATCAATTTGATTTTCTAGAGATTCTGATTGCATATGGGTTGAAAGAAAAGTCTTACTGAAAAACCTCCCTAATGAATTTCTATCATTCATGTCACTAGTAGCAATTAATGAAAGAATATGCGTTAATAATGCCGGGTCTTCTTCAGCACTATGGGCATTAGGATTAGCTAATTTAGAAGTTATTTCTTCAGGCTCCCCAAGAAGAAAATGTTCTACGAATTTTAATTCTTCATCAATATTTTTTGATATAATCCATGCATCTCCTTTCGAATCATACTTCGGTCTTCCTGCTCTACCTAGCATTTGTTTAATTTCCATAATAGGCATTGGCATGTTTCTTCCTGCAGCAGTATTCCATCTTTTAACATCCCTAATAACTACTCTTCTAGCAGGTAAATTAACTCCTTGAGCTAATGTCGGAGTGGCTACGATACAGTATAAATCTCCATCTTTGAACATTTGTTCAATTTTATTCCTTTGTCCAGTAGTCAACCCTGCATGGTGGAATGCAATTCCTCCTTTTACCGAATCTGCTAATTTTTTAACTAACGCTGAACTGTCTTCTCTTTGTTTCAATGACTCAGAAAATCGTTTCAATCGTTCTATCTTCTCGATATTATCATTACTCATATTCTCTTTTCTTTTCTTAATGATATGTTTAGATAATTCTCTTGCTTCTTTTTGTGCCCCCGCTCTAGAGTTAACGAATACTAATAATTGCCCCTCTTCTTTTATTGTATCATCTAATGCTGCTTGCAAACTTTTACCATTAGTTCCTTTAATTGTTCTGGTTTCTGGCCACTCATCATCTCCTTTTCCATCAATTCTATGTACCTTTACTTGTAAATCAGTTAAAGTTCCTGAATGTAAAGTCACAGGCCTCCATTCAGAATATATCAGTTCAGCATCTAACCATTTGGCTAGTTCTTCACAATTTCCAACAGTTGCTGATAGAGCAATGATCTGAGCCTCAGGTCTTTTATGTCGAATTCTCGAAATTAATACTTCTAATGTAGGTCCTCTACCTGGATCATGTAGTAAATGAAACTCATCACTTACGATTATTCCAATTTTAGAAATTAGTTCCGAACGATTTCTAAGTAGTGAATCAAGTTTCTCACTTGTACAGACTAGTATGTCTGAGTTTTCCACTGAATTATTTTCGCCACTTCTATCTCCTACCGAGAGACCAACTTTCAAACCAACAATATCTGCAATTTCTTTTAATTCATTATATTTCTCTGTTGCCAGAGCCTTTAGCGGAACAATATAGAGAGCTTTTTGTCCATCTAAATCGTTCTTTAATCTGTGAGCGATAGTAAGATGAGCTACTAGAGACTTACCACTTGCAGTAGGTATTGTCAACATTATATTCTTACCTGAAAGTGCTGCTGGTAATGCTTTCTGTTGAGGTGGATATAATTCTTTTATACCCCATTTATTTGTTAATAAATCGACTAAATCTTGAGATAGACCCAACCCTTCAATACTCATTTTTCAGCCTCCGCCGGAGTGTGCCACAAACATTCTTACAATCGGCCGTTCTAAAGGATGCCGTGCAAGTCAATTCCATCTGTGGTATGCTGGATGACCTTCTTTGACTGCTACAAATAAGCCATCTCCAGTAGCACATACTTTACCATCTGCCTCTAAAATCATTTTTACACTAGCTCTGTCTTCATTAATTTCAGCTATTTTTGCACTTATTTCTAATTTAGTATTTATCGGAGTAGGTCTTCTAAGTTTCATACTAAATGATGCTGTTACTGTACAGGGCGGTATATCATCGCCACTTTGATCCATCAATGCCATAGTAGCCGCCCAGTTTCCATGACAATCTAATAATGTGCCAATAATTCCTCCATTAATCATACCAGGGAATGCTTGATGTTCATTCTTTGTTTCAAAGACCATCTCTAATCCATTTTCGGTTCTAAATGATTTTATTTTTAGACCTTTTTCATTTGCTGGACCACAGCCAAAACAGATACTATTTGGTGCATATTTTTCTTGAACTGATAGGTCGTTGATGTCACTCATGATAGTTGACACAAGGTCAAAGGAATTGAATGATTCCTTAAATCTCTCATCAGACTATCTTTATTCTGTGACCCTCTCCGGAGATTGTTGTCATCATCTGAAGATAGAGATAAATCATTGGCTGCAACTCCTAAGGAGTCGCCAGCACCGCGAGCCAAAAGACGTCGTCATAGACCTCTGAAAGTCGCAAATCAATTATCTCAGAAAAGACGGAAAGAGATTGAAAAAGCATTAGGTGGTAAATCTTCTTCTCCCAAGAAATGGGCTAGGGGATCAGGCTCTAAAACTCATCTTTTTGATCGAAAGAGGATAAAGCCATCTACTATAAGAAAACTTGAATTCAGCCTATTAGACGTTGAAATAGGTGATTCTTGGCCAATTCCTGTGACAATTATTCATGGTTCTAGGCCGGGACCTGTAGTAACAATTCTCGGAGCAGTTCATGGTAACGAACTAGTTGGACCATTAGCCCTAACCTACTTATGCGGCCCGAATTTTATTGGTGAAGGTCAAGATATAGATCCAACAATGATGGCCGGTACAATTAGGATAATACCTATTGTCAATATTCCTGGATATAGAAGACAAAATCGTAACTTTCCAGATGGTCGTGATCTTAATAGAAATTTTCCGGGGAATGATGAAAGTAATACGACTTCTCGAGTCGCCAATCGTATTTGGACATCAATAGTTAAAACCTCAGATTATATTATAGATTTACACACTGCAGCTCCTGGTAGAACTAATATGCCTCAAATAAGGGCAAATCTCGCTCATCCTGAGAGTAATAGGATAGCAAGATCATTTGGTATAGAAACAATTCTTGACAATATTGGTCCAAAAGGTTCGTTAAGACGTGCTGCAAATAAATCAGGAATTGGCAGTATTACGTATGAAGGAGGTGGTTCTAATGAAGCAGACCCAGAATCAGTTCAAGTTGCAATTTATGGGATTTTAAATGTTCTTCGAGGCTTAAGAATGATACCCGGTTATCCTAATCGACCATATTTTAGAATTTTAGCCTCTGGTTCTGTTTGGATTCGGTCTGATCAAGGAGGTTTGTTAGATATTTTGGCCCCCGCAGGTAGTTTTGTCAACGAAGACGAAATAGTTGCTACAATTACAGATCCTGAGAGGCCCGGAATCAGTCATGATGTATTATCTCCAAATAGAGGTTTACTAATATGTACAGCAACCCATCCGTTTGTAACTGCAGGAACTCCAATAGGTCATCTTCTACCTATGAAAAGTGGAATTAAGACTCTACAAAAAAGACTTGATGATGAAGGCCGTTTGATTATCAGTGGTTCCGATGGTGAACCTCCATGGAGAGAAGACGATGATGTGGAAGATATCTCTATTGAAGGTGAATGGTCAGGTGGTAGTCCTGATGCCGAATGGGGACATAGCGATATTTCTTCCTTAGAAGAAGAATCTTAGTATTACTCATCAATAATTCTAGACGGTAAATCTACCAATTCAACGATATCGTAATCATCAACCTTCTTACTTGGAATAGTAATTACAGGTATTGTTGCCGATAATTCTGGCAGTATAATCTCAGATGTTGGATTGTATATTTTTGATTCTAGTAATGATAAATCAGGTGCAGAAGGTAATTCAGTTTTTGAGTAATTAGGAGTATAGTCAAACTTTACAGTAGGAATATTGTAAGCAGTATAAGCTTCTTCTAATGCTTTTTTCTTCGATAATCTCATATTAATTAATAACGCAATGGCTACTATAGCTAGAACTATGCTAGACAAAAATGCCAGGCCAATACTGCTGGATAAGAATGATAAGAGAATTTCAATAAATGTAGGAGGGGGAATCCAAACAACCATATCGATTTGCCATGAAAATTCTGTAGTGATTCCTGAATCTACAATCGTTGCCTTAATTTCTTGACTACTGGTTCCGTTTCCACATAGTAATATTGTAAGATTATCTGTATTCTTATCACATTTCAATGAATTAATAACTAATCTTGTGCCTTCATTAGATATATTTTCATTTAACTCATATTCGCCTATTTGCCATGTTATTTCAGTTTCTACTTGATTAGGGATATTGTTTAATCCAATTACTAGAGTATTATTCACTGCATCCCAATCATAAATTATTTGAGTTTGTGGAACAGTTAATACAAGATTTTGTCGTTTCAAGTCATCATCTATCAAATCATTACAATCATCATCTAATCCATTCCAAATCTCAGTTGCTCCAGGGTATATCTCAGAAACCGAATCATCACAATCTTCAAAATCATAATATCCATCTTCATCATTATCAAAATTAAATATTAGAGGATTTGACATTTTTACTAATACTTCTGAGCCATCATCTATACCATCGCCGTCTGTATCTTCATCATTATGATCAGAATTAATAATATTATATTCTTCATAATCTGACAATCCATCTGAATCTGAATCAATTGTTCGGTAATCTTCATCAATTTCATCATCACAATCATTATCTTTCTTATCTAATTCTTCTATTAGTGTAGGTGCTCTTTCATTATCGTCATCTGCACAATCTTGGAACCAATAAGATCCATCTGCATCTTTATCTTCATCGAATATCAGTGGATTGGCACCAAGTTCTGCATATGTGTTGACCTCAATTCCATCTGAAAGTCCATCATCATCAGTATCACCATCATTAGGATCTGTTGAGGTGTTGTAATATTCAACATAATCTGATAACCCGTCTGAGTCAGAATCCATATCGATAAAATCTTCATCAACCTCTTCATCACAATCGTTATCAATTGCATCCAATATCTCTGTCAGTCCAGGTGATCTCATGATATTCTCATCATCACAGTCTTCAAACCAATACCAATTATCTCCATCTGAGTCTTCATCAAAAATTAATGGATTAGCCCCTTGTTCAGCATAAACATTTACCTCTGGACCATCTTTTATACCATCTCCATCAGTATCAGAATTTCTATAATCAGTATTGTGTATATGATATTCTGGCCAATCTTTTAATCCATCATTATCTCTATCAGTAAAATTATATCCTTCATCAATGAAATCATCACAATTATCGTCAAATCCGTTTAATTTCTCCGGTTTCCCTGGATTAATCTCTGCATTTTGATCATCACAATCATTGAAATGATAGTAAAAATCAGAATCGTTATCTGCATCATAAATCAGAGGATTGCTTTGCCATAAATTGATTTCAGCCCCATCAGTTAGACCATCACTGTCGGTATCATCATCATTAGGATTTGTTTCATATATCGAGAGTTCCAGTGAGTCTGAAAGTCCGTCTGAATCAGAATCAGCTAGATTAGGATTTGTAAGATAAATAAATATCTCATCATAGTCATTTATTCCATCATTGTCTGTGTCGGCATTATATGGGTCTGTACCCCAAACTAAGGTCTCATTTTCATCAGAAATACCATCGTCGTCATGGTCTAAATCAATATCCATACCATGAGTTATCATCTGCCATGAATTTAGAGTTCCTGAAGAACCGGATGTAGTATCTCTTATTTTCAAAGTCCATGTACCTAGGCTGCTTTCGTCCCAATGGTGTACTGTATTAAATAACCAATTTGAATAGTCATTCCCCCCATCATTATGTTCTTCTGCGAGCCATGATTGTGTGCCATTCGGTGATTCTAAGACTATGTCTAAATCTCCTCTATCTGGGTGATCAATATCTACAATTATGTCTATACTTTCCAAACTTATATCTTCATTGATTTGCACATCAAATTCACTCCAAGAATTTGTTGAAGTTGGTATATCAAAGGAGGGCATATAAGGACCAAATGTTTGATTTATCTCATTATCAACATTAGTCCAATTTTCAGCTAATGAAACAGCTGCACCCGCATCTATCGCTCCAAATCCATATTTATGGGATACGTCATGTCCAGCATTATTTATCCCCCAACTTGAATCATTTGGGTCATTTTTCCTGGCACTGTTTACTAGGATATGCTGTAAATCTCTCCATGTTAGATTTTCATTAGCCTCTAATATTAACGCTATTATTCCGGCTGCTAAAGGAGTCGCACTCGAAGTACCTCCAAATGAATTAGTGACATTTCCATTATCATATCCTGCATCATCTGATGAAATATCAGGGTCATCGTGTATGTCAGTGGTAGTTATTGCTTCTCCATCTCCATTAGAATGCGATGTGACTAATATATTTGCTCCAGGTTCAGAGTAGTATGATTGTTCTCCATAATGAGTAATTGCCGCTACAGCTATTGTAAATCGACTATTGGCCCATCCATCATAATTTGCATTATCATTACTAGTAAGTCCATTTCCAGCAGCCCAAGTAATAATATTACCACGCCCATTTCTCCCCTGATAGGCATCATCTTCAAATGCCGCAAGCATTAGTGGTCCTGGTGCAGACAAAGTTTGTCCATTATCGCTTGGACCCCATGAATTAGTATAGATGTCAATTTCATTATTTAAGAAACTTAATGCATCAGCCTCTAAAGAATCTGGAGACCAACAAGCAATCAATGTAGATCCTGCTAAAGTTGCACCATAAGCTGCCCCTGATACATGGATTGAATTGTCTCCGACTGCTGCTGCAACGCCCCCTGCTGCTGTACCATGACCATTATTGCTAGTTGGCGTCGGGTCAGAATCAGAATTACACCAATCATAAGAATGAGTTGGTGAATAATTTGGCGATATATCTGGATGATCTTTGTCCAAACCATCATCTACTACACTAATTATTACTCCCGTTCCTGTATATGAATTCCATACTGAAGTTACGTTAGCATCTTCTCCGGATGTCCCAGATGTTTGTCCTGTATTCCTGAGATGCCACTGGTCATTGAAGTCTTCATCATTTGGTATGCTTCGAGTTATTTGCTGCTTACTAATAAGCGGAGAAAATGATTCAATATCTCCATTTTTATATAATTCATCTAGTGTTGCAACTAAATTTGATGGTGATTCATAAGTCCAGATATATGCTCCATTTAATACAGGTGCCATTTCTATTTTATCTGGCGGCAAAATAAATGACTCTTGAGTCTCTATATCATTAGCAGTAACTATCAACCACTGTTTTGTATTTTTTATTTCTTCAATGCTATACTGCTCCAAATCAGAAACTCTTTCGAATGCTAATTGTACTGCTATTGAGTATGTTGGAATAAGTAATTCATTATCACTTTCAGAATTGAAATTAAATTCTGTATCTGCAGAAACCAAACCTGAAAATGGTGCCAGAAATAAAATCAGGAAGGCGATAACTGCTGAACGCATACCCTTGTCGTGTTCAATGAGGTTTTAGGTATTCGTCAATCATGCATTAACAATAATCATCGTTTTTTCCATTCAGATATTGCCGAATGGACTTCATTATCGTGCATTAATCTCCTCTGCTTCTTCGCAATATCAAAGAGATATGCGACTAAATCATCTGTTATTTGATAATCATTTTTAGTTAACCACCAAGTGATATTCGAGCGACCACTCATATGTCCGATTCGTATTACTTGTTCCAATCCATAATCTTGTGCTGGTACCCCGGAATAGATTCTATCTGCCAGCCAGTGGTCGCCTTTTTTCATTGCTTTTACTACAGCACTAGCGTGAACACCAGTTCCAGTTTCAAAGGCATCTTTACCAAATACTGGATAATTTCTTGGTAGAGCGACTTCGATATATTCATGCGCCTTTTGCATATACTCATTGAGCGAAGTGAGGTCGTTGTTAATCACGCCCATTAAACTCAGATTAACTAACGTCTGATCTAGTGGCGCGTTCCCTGCTCTTTCTCCAACTCCTAGTGCAGTTCCATGAATTACATCAGCCCCAGATTCTACAGCTGCTAGATTATTTGCAACTCCAAGTCCTCTATCTTGATGACCATGCCAATTCACTTCAATATCTCTGCGTTTGACCCCTGAATCGGGAATTACTTCATCTTGAATAAAAGTTAGTAATTTTTTAACACCATTAGGGGTTACGTGGCCGCATGTATCACATATGCAAATTCTATCTGCACCAAGTTCTATGGCACGAGTGTAAACTTGCTTTATTTCATCAGGCTTACTTCTGGTTGTATCTTCAGTAACAAACATCACTGGAATGTCATTATCTACTGCGAAAGTCACAGCTTTTTCTGCTGTAGAAAGAATTCTCTGCATATCCCATCCTTCAGTATATTGTCGAATAGGGCTAGTACCAAGGAAAGCACTTGCTTGTATTTGTGTTTCATGTTTAGCCTGAAGCTCCACCAATGGCTCAATATCACTAACAACAGTCCTGACAGCACACCCTGGTCTTAATTCATATGAGTTCTCATTCATATGTGATAGCATTGAGTCAATATGTTGTATATGGAAAGGTCCAGCACCCGGTAAACCTAAATCTACTTTCTGAATCCCTAATTTTTCCATATAATCAATCAATTCTATTTTTTGTTCTATTGTCGGATTTCTTGCACTAGGGCTCTGTAATCCATCTCTTAGGGTTTCATCATCAAACCAAATTTCATGTGGATGCTGCGATGGTATTCTTTTGATTTCATAGTCAATGGTATTCCAATCAAAAATCAAATCCTTCTCTTCCATCACCGCCACCTGCCTGTTTCATGTCTCAACTATCTGCCAAGTGCTTGAATCCATCGGGTCGATAAAGTCCCATCATTTCTCATTTGACCACTCTTCTATTGCGGAATATTAGGATGACAACTAATATCAAACTTATAATTGATCCTTGAACACCAATACTGGACAAAACTAGAGCGATGAACATGAATGCTAAATAACTTAGGGATATAAAGAATGAATGTGATGCTGTAGGCATTCTATTATTCTCATCATTCTCTTCCGTAATATCAATTTTCCAGACAGTTAATCCGTACCATATACTGAGTGTCATTGTATTCAAGATAATCAAAGAGTTTCCGATATCTAGATTAATTTCATTCCAAAATTCAATATTATGGTAGCTCAAAGGTGCAGTTATTGAGAGTAAGATTAAAATCATTGCATAAACCTTCATTTCTAATAAGGTTCTTTGTTTACCTTTTACATTAGGTAACATTGGAACTCCAACTTTTTTATATTCTTCTGAACGATATAATGCTAAAGCCCAAAAGTGTGGAGGCGTCCACAAAAAAATCAGTAAAAACATAAACCATGGCATATATCCTCCAATATCAAATATTGAATTGATGAATTCTTGAAATGAATTCATCGATATCTGTAAATTTCCTTCTGCGGTACACCAGCCAATAACAGGTGGTGTTGAACCTGCAATCCCTCCAATGACAATATTTTGTACACTAGTTCTTTTGAGCCATATTGTATATATGAACACATAAAATAGAATGCTGAAAAGTGCCCAAAAGGCAGCAATTTCATTTGCCATTTTTACTAGCCAAATAGTCCCTAGTATTGATATTAATATTCCAAAAATCAATGCTGCTTCTGGAGAGATATCTCCTACTGAAAGAGGTCTTTTAGATGTTCTATTCATTATTGGATCGATATCTCTATCGTACCACATATTGATACAATTCGCACCTCCAGCAGTCAAATATCCTCCGATAAATACAATAATCATATTTTCGAAAGTATTCCTATCGACTGTATTTAATTCTATTAAATCATGACTTAGTATAGCACACATTGCTGTGATCTGTAGGAGGACAACAACTCTGGGTTTAGTCAGAGAAAAGAGAGTCATCCCTATCGCCCTTGTCTCTGACATAATGACTCCTGTTGTCGCTAGTCTTTGAAACTCATTGACTGCTAGTATCATGTGTTAGATATTTATTCCCATAGAGTGTTACTATATTTATGGCTAATAATAGAGTTGTTATTATAATAAATGTTAGAGATGCAATCATTAAATGAACTAATGACAACAATTCGAAATATGTTATTTCAAATCCATCTAATTTAGCCGAAAGAACATATAAACCCCCTAATCCCATATTCAAAAAGTAGAGAATAGTAGCCAACCATATCCATTTACATATTAATGAACCATATTCTTCATCTCTACTTTCTTTCCAAATAATATAGCATGTAAACACAAGAATCAAACCAACTACACTAACAATCAATCTGTGTATGATTTGTGATTGTGCTTGATAATCTGTAACTTTTTCAATCAAAGAACTATTACACAACGGCCAAGAATTAGGAAATCCTAAGACTCCACATCCTTGATTAGCTCCTGGCGTTGTAGAAACAAAAACTCCTATAAATAAGGCAATAAAAGTCCCTAAAGATAGCAAGGCGACACGATTTTTCCATTTTCTTGCTAAAATAGGATCAAACATAATCCAGTTTGGTACCTCATCCTTATCTCTAAGTGAAGACAACCAAATCCATATCAGAGACATTAAGAATAATAATGCTGAACTCAAATGAAGTGCTACACTCCAATGGAGATTATCCATCTTAACAGTAACAAATCCTAGAAATCCCTGCCATAATATCAAAATAACTGATGCAGAAGAAACTAATTTTACTTCTCTTGATAATTCTTCGTCCTTTCTTATTATCCACCAATTGAGTAGAACTAACGGACCTAATAGTGTTCCTGCTAATAGCCTATGAATCCATTCAGTGAATATTTGGAAAGATGTATAAGTATGCCAAGATCCTCTAGAATCGGTCTCATCAGGATTTTCTTCAAACCATTTTGTTTGATCTTCTTCGGATATATCGAAGCCCCATGTGCCAAAGCATGTGGGCCAGTCGGGACAAGATTCTCCAGCATCATAAATTCGAATTACACCGCCAGCAGCAATTACAATAATTGTCAATGCAATTATAGCCGCTGTAAGTTTTTCAACCTTGACTCTTTCGAATCCCACTATCTCACGACCGAATTGTCATAGATATATTCTTGTTTATTCTTCAAGACGTGGTTCGACATCAATCGGTATTCTATGTTTTAAATATTCTAGAGTTGCAATTTTCATTGGGTCCAAGACAACTCTCTCTTTTGCATCGTCAACTCCATAAAGTTGAATTAATTCCTGAGAGAATTCATCTCTTAGTTCATCTTCTGATACGAACAAAGGTGCTCCCATACTGATTTGCAGTGCTCTCGCGCCAATAATTCGTGCTTTTTCGAAGCGGGTATGTGCTCTTGCAGGCTTGACCATGATGCAGAACGGCCAGCGACCCCCACATAAGGGCATTGACTGAATAAACGATGTTTTAGAGTAATTAATTAGTTGATTAAATCCTATTTTCGCTCTATTAACATGGCAACAGCATTGCCGCCACCAAGACAAATTGTCACGATTCCTTTTCTGCCACCTGTTCTATTCAATGCATTAATTGTAGTCATTAGACATCGTGTCCCTGTTGAACCAAGAGGATGTCCTAATGCGACTGCTCCTCCGTGGACATTAAATCGATCTTCAGGCACTTTCAAAGACATTTGTACAGCAACAGATGCTGCAGCAAAAGCTTCATTATGCTCTAAAATATCTATATCCATTATATCTAAATCATTTTTCTCAAGAAGATCTTCTACAGCAGATACAGGCGCAATCATAACTCTTTTCGGTTCAACTCCAGTCGTAGTATAATCTAATATTTCTGCTAATACTGGCCATCCATTCTCAACAGCAGTTTTTTCAGAGCATACCAGTACTGCTGATGCACCGTCTGATAACTGACTAGAATTACCTGCAGTTATCTGTCCATTTTCTTTAAAAACAGCCTTTAGATTCGCTAAATTATCCATATTTGTGCCAATTCTTATTCCTTGATCAGATTTCAGCTCTTCCATTTCAAAAACTTCACTTGCTAGCCACCCATTTTGCCAAGCAGCATTAGCTAATGCATGAGATCGTACAGCATATGCATCAGATTGTTCTCGAGAGAGATTAAATTCAGAAGATACAATTTCTCCAGTCATCCCCATCGTAGTTCCATCAAAGGCATCGGTCAAACCGTCATGTGTCATTATTGATTTTAGAGAACTAAATTCAATATCGTCTCCTTTCCTAACATTCTGGATGAAATATGGTGAATTACTCATTGATTCCATGCCGCCAGCTATGACTACATTTGCATGTCCAGAGATTATATCACTAGCAGCAATCATTACTGCTTTGAGACTAGATCCACAAACTTTGTTGATAGTAGTACATGGTGTTGAATATGGTAGACCTGCATGTATTGCAACCTGTCTTGCGGGCGCCTGTCCTGAACCTGCTTGTAAAACCTGACCGATGTAAACTTGGTCAATTACACCACTTTTTGGATCTAATTTCACTCTATGCATGAGTTCTTTGACTACCATCGTACCTAAATCAACTGCAGAATATTTTGACAAAGCCCCTCTAAATTTCCCTTGAGGAGTGCGCGCGAAAGCACATATGACGGCTTTAGGCATAACTCATCGAGTGAGGTTATGGTCTTGAATAGTGCTATTAGTAAACTAGTTATCATGATTGGTTATCTAAGTTAAACGTATAAAAATCAGGATTGATTAAATCAGGTCGATTTTCAGACTTTAATAGAATCGTACGAACAGCCCATAAATCTTTGAATATTCTATATTGTGAGGTTTTATCTAAATAATCTACGCCGCTCGTTCCTCCGGTACCTATTCTTCTACCCATGATTCTTTCCACCATTCTTGCATGTGAATGTCTCCATTTCACCATTGATTCTTCCAGTTCTGCAACTGCATCAATTAATTTTCTTGGCCAAGCTAGAAGAGGTAATTCTCTATATGATTCTATGAATAACAAACTCGCTCTGGCTCTACTTAAATCTCCTTCTGGCATTAAAAATGATATGGCCCCCTCATGAGCCGCATTGAATCTTGTTTTTGCTTTTTCAATATCTGATACTCCATAACCTGACATCTTCTCAGCAGCAGAATCTCCCATTGATTTGTGTGCAGACAGGTGTGCATCTACATAATTTTGAACAGAGATATCATCATTTTCAGAAGCATAAATAGAACCCATGATTGGTGTCCTAGATATCCATTTCATTAGTGATTCTTCTAATGATGGCTTTGCAGCTATTTCCTCTAAATCTAATAATATAGCAGCATCATTTTCACTATTTTTTGCTAATTTTCTAAATGTTTCTATAGGGTCCATTCCATATAACCTATCTTCATTTTTCAATCCTAAGAGTATCTCGAATTTCCTCATTTGATAAGACTCAAAACCAGAAGCTGAACCCAAACCGTCTCTAAATGAAAGAAAACCCTGCGGAGTTAGAGTTTCCATTACTCCCCATTGTACAGCCATTAACTTGAATATCTCTGTCGTTCTACCTAGGTGCTCAACTGCTTTTGGAATATCTTTCTCAGGAACCTGATCTTGAGATAATAAATTCCTCACTTCCGATAATTCTCTAATGACTTGCTTGAACCATAGCTCAAATGTCTGGTGGACAATTATGAAGTGCATTTCATCATTAGAAATCCCTCTATCTTCTCCTTGAAGACTTAGTAGTTCTTCTAATTGCAGATAATTTCCGTAGGTCCAATTCTCATCACTCGTTTGCCCACTCATGCTCGTCCGATAGCGTTTTACTCTTGAATCATTACTGTAGCGACCGTTCCGATTTTCTGATTAAAAAAGTACGATTAATCCTTTAAATTCAAATAATATCGTCATTAGCCGGAGATATGACCTATTATTCTGAGTCATTCAAGAGTCCAGAAAAATTAGGATTTATTTTATCTCCAATAATCTTTGTTGATGATAATCTTTCTATTGTAGCCCCTACCTCAGAAGATGCTTCTGAATTATTTGCATTAGTAGATGATAATAGACAGTATCTTCGAAAATGGTTACCATGGCTTGATTCTAACGTGTCAGTTAATGACGAACTTGATTTTATTGAAATTTCAAGAAAAGATCGACTGCAGGGAAGTTCTGGTGTCTGGCTAATTAAAGAAAATAATATTTTAATAGGTTCAATTAGTATTAATTGGATTGATTGGGATAACAAATCATGTGGACTTGGATATTGGTTATCAGAAGATAAAACTGGTAATGGGATAGTTACCAGATGTTGTCACTCAATGATTGAAAATTTAATATTTAATAATAAAATACATCGTTTTGTTATTGAAGTAGCCATCAATAATTATTCTAGTCGTAAGGTTGCAGAAAGTCTAGGTATGCGATTAGAAGGAATCATAAAAGATAGAGAATTACTCTATGGGGAATATGTTGATGCAGCATTATATGCAATCACAGCACCTGAATGGAATCTTAGAAAAGCTTAGCTTTTGTGCATTATTCCATGATCTTCTATCATGCAACCACCAGGAGGTAGTGTTGCCAAAACATCATCTTGAGTCAGACCAGTGGCTTTAGCAATTTTATTTGCAATAGATTCTTTCTTTTCTCTACC
Organism: Candidatus Thalassarchaeum sp.; assembly: GCA_016777225.1. Lineage (GTDB taxonomy): Archaea > Thermoplasmatota > Poseidoniia > Poseidoniales > Thalassarchaeaceae > MGIIb-O2. The sequence continues at coordinate 90,220 of JADHRW010000006.1, forward strand.
TGGCATTATTTTAATCCACTTCTCAAAGAGATTTGAGATAGTCTCAACAGTTCCACATATTGGCAATGGTACGCCATTGATTACACCAATCCCAATTCCCATTTCTAATGGTAAATCTCTATGCCATGTACGTTGTCCTCTGACAACAAAACTTCCTCTTCCTAGAGATTCTCCACTTTCTGTTTGCTTTGAAACTTGACTGGGTCTGACATGAAAAGCCGTCGCCGCGGCACCCCCACTACCCCATGCTCTAGACCAGCAAACAGCTAATTGAGCCGCTTGCGAAAATAATTTTTCATCTAATTCTCTTGCGTCTTCTAATCCTTCACCTAAGTTTTGACTAATTTGTAATGAAATTACTCCTTCTGGAAGATTTGTAATTCCTGATAATGGGATGAACCCGTCTTTTAGTTTCAATGAGCATGAAGGGGCACCATGTAAATCTGCATGAATATAAAGATCATTAGAATTCAGATGTTTTCTGACAATTGTGTCATTTCCTCTAGCATCTCTACCCCCTACAATTATATTCCCTCCATCAAGAATTCCCCACCTGTATTTTTCAAACCAGAACTTCTTACTTCTTTGGATTCCTTTAACACGTCCAGCTGCAACATCTTTCGCTTTTTTCTTTTCTTGTCTTGATTTTGCATCTTCAGTATCTTTGAGTGCTTTTTTTGCACCCTTAGATTTATCTTTCAAAGTTCTTGCATCTTCAAAATATTTTTGAGCGTTTTGATGTACTGATTTGTTGGCGTATAAAGTTACACTGGAACCCGGGTCTCCTTCTTCATCAGGAAGAAAAACCACAAAAGTACCTTTTTCCGGATTCAACCTATCAATCCATTGGATATCTCTAGATTTTTCAGCTACTTCTTGCCATGTCAATTTAGAAATCTGTTCATTAAATTGCTTCATTATATCTTCTAAATGAGTCCAATTCTCTTGCATTGCTTTACCCAATTCCTGTTTAATCGCAGCCTGTGAGATAAATCTATCAATCGCAGTTCTTTGTTGATCAGCCCTTCTATCTAGTTTAGCTTTCTTCTCTCCCTCATCTTGGCCTATGCTGACCAGTTTCTCTTCTTCTCTTCTAATGAAAGCAGAAGCATCATGTGGTCCAAAAACGGAATCATAACCTGAGCATAATGTAGGTATATCAATTGATAATTTTTCATCTAAATATCTTAAATCAATAGGAGCAATCTCTTTTATTCCTTGTGCTGCACTATCTTTACCAGATTTATCAATAGCATTATTCCATAAATCAAGCATATTCTTATTCTCAAACCACATTTTACTAGATTCATTATTTGCAAGTTCTTCTAACAATGTCTTGATTGAATTTTCTAATTTTTCTCTTTGCTCATTATTCAGTTCTTTAGAGCTTAATTTTTCATCCAGTTCAGCTAAAGCACAAATTGCACTTCCATATATTCTCCCAAGGTTTCCTCTTGCAGCTAATGTCCTAATCAAATCATCATCACTTTCATCAAGAAGTTTATCTAAAATTTTTCTATTAATTTCTCTTGGATCTACTGCTGCTGGTGGAGGTAGATATTCAACGCCTCTTTTGAGTGATCTACTGGCATACTTAGCATGAGTTAGTGGTTGAATTATTACTCCTTCATTGTCTAAAAGTAATACATTTCCATCTCTGAAAAGTTCAATTATTAACTTTAGTTTTCCACTTCCATGTTCAAATGTCATACAAATTATTCTATCAAAACCTAATTGCTCAACTGCAATTAGTCTAGAATTATTGAGATGTTTTCTGAGTACCATTGCAAATTGTGATGGTTGTGATGGCATAGGCCTATCGCGTTGTGAAAGATATAATCTTCTTCCGCTAACAATTACTAAATCAGATGATGGAACTCCTTTAGGATTTAATCGTATTACAACTTGTTCATAATGAGGCTGATATGCCTTCCGAGCTCTTGCCCCAATCATCTTTGAAAGCTCACGCACAATCCTTGCCACGTCAAAAGATGAGGCCTGTTCACGCATGTATCTTCATTGACCGGTCAGTGCCATCCTTCATCAGGCAATCGCTTTAGAATATTTATTATGATTATATAGATTCATAAAATTCTTCTATTTCTCTTAACACATCAGGTTCATGAGCATATTGATTTGAAGGGACCTGTATCATCTTTGCATTAGGTATTCTGTCGATTATACTTTTAATATCCTCTAATCCATGCAATTTATCGGAATCTGCAGTAATTATTGCACATGGAATTTTTATTTCTGCTAGTTCATCAGGTAGCGAATATTTCATTAGATATCTTGCAGATAACCTAATTCTTTCAAAATTTTGAGATAATAATGTTCTCCGATAACGAATTTTTTGACCTTCTTCTTTTACCCTGCGTTCTACTCCCCATATTGCTGTATTAATCAGCCATTTTAATGAAAAACTAGGGAATGGCATTTTGATTAATATTCTAGCCCATAATGGAAACTTAAATCTTTCATTTGGCGCCAAAAAGATTGAACTCCGCCCCTGTATTTTTTTTGATTGTAACCCATCAATTAGTATTGTAGACCCTAGAGATGAAGAGAAAAAATCAAAATTATTTTTTAAATCAAGAAATTTTATTATTTCTGCAATATCATTGGTAAATCTTTCCATTTGAAAATCATCTACAGTCATTTTCTTATCGAATATAGCACTAGATTTTTCTCTTGTTTCGATATAAATTATCGATCTCTTTCCGGTCCATTCAGATAGCAAAGGCCTCCAACCCTCGAAAACTGAACCCCATCCTGGAACCATGACAATTGGGGATAAATTTCTTAGAGAATCATTGTTAGGTTTCCAAATAAAAACTCTTAATGAAACATCTTCTGAAACTCTAATCCATTGTTCATTTCCCTTACAATAGGGAAGTTTTGGAACTCCTTCCCAATGTTTTTCCAATTTTTCACTTCCATAAAATATCTAGAAAATCATCGAGATCTTCTACCACCGCCACCTGACCGACGACCTCCGCCACTTGAGCGACGGCTTCCGCCACTTGAGCGACGGCTTCCGCCACTTGAGCGACGGCTTCCGCCACTTGAGCGACGGCTTCCGCCACTTGAGCGACTACCTCCACCACTTGAAATTCGCATTCTGCTTCTACTTCTTCGACGATGGAACCATGGTCTTCTATACCATGGGCTTCCATAATATACTCCCCCGATAATTCCTCCTCCATGATGATAATGATGGACTTCATTACTGCCGTCAGAGCCTGAATTATCATATTGATCATTATTTCCCTCAAAATACATGAAGAATAGTAAACTTAGCAAAATAGGTAGTAAGCAACAAAGTCCTAAGAATACTAGAAATTCACCTGCATCACTTGGTGATTCTAGCTGACTAATCTCATTTTCATTAATTTTATACCACGTGTTCAAAGTCGAATTAATTGGAATAATATCAAACTCAACTTGTTCTAAACAATAGTCTCCAAATTCACCCATAAATAAATAATATTCACCAAAATATTCTGTATCTGTTACTGAATAATTGTAGTAAACATCAGCATAGCATTCATATGAATATACCCAGTACCATTCTCCGTAACAATAATCATCATAATCATCATAATCTGAACATTCTTCGTAAGAACGGTCATATTCTATCCATTCCGTCCCCTCTAGGACGGTTGCATCAGTAATTTCCCATATTTCATCTACATCTGGTGTCAATATTGAAGCAACAATTGACCCTACAAGTCCTAAAGAAACAATAATTGCTAGAAAAAGATATCCTGGATCGTCAGTCATCCAACTAAATGGACCTTCTTTCTTTGTTTGATTCATCATAGCGCCTTGATTTATCGTTGCAGGAGTAGTTATTCCGGCTTTTGTTCCAAGCATTTCTTGATTTATCTTACTCATATTGAATTCATGCTGTGCTTGTTCCATTTCTTCTTCTCTTTTGATTTTCATCATTTCTGTATGATTAATCATTTCTTCTACTTCTTCTTTAGAATCTAGTGTATCCTTTTTGGATTCTTCCTTGCCCCACCATTTATCCTCAGCCATGTCAATCCTCCAGTGTCTAATATGACCTCAGTTACTACAGGTATTCAATATTGGCCCTACTTTTGACATTAAAAATATCTATTTCAGAAAATATTCATTATTTATTTTTTTTATTTTTCCTGATTTAATATGTCCTTTTAGATGCGATAATGTTTGGTCGATTAATAATATCGGATGCGCATCGGGAGAATTTTCATACGCTTTTTCAGCGATTAACTCCAAATTGATATAATTACTTTTCACAGCATCATAAACTGCTTGATGCCTTTTACTTCGATGATTTATATACCGATTCAATAACCTTTGAGGATTCGCAGAGAATGGGCCATGGCCTGGGAACAATAAAGGTGGGTTAAGATTTTTCATTCTCTCTAAACCATCTAGATATTGATTCATGTCACCATCGCTTGAAGGCACAAGAATAGTGCCAATAACAGCCACGTTATCTCCACTAACAATCCCTGCATCTCCTGCTAAACATATATGCCCAGGACAATGTCCATGTGTCTCCATTATTTTCCAGTATACTGATTCGTCTTCGTAATTTAGTTCAAAGATATCTCCCTCTTTGAGAATCTTATCAGTTTCACATTTAGGAATTATTTCTAATGTTTCTTTACTAGCCCATATGGGAGCCCGATATATCTTAGAAATTTCTATCAAATTTCCGATATGATCTGGATGTTTATGAGTAAATATTGTAGCAATAATTTTACTTCCAGTACTTTCAATTTCCTTAACTTTCATTTCTAATATTTCTAGCGCTTCTTTAGTCTTTGCAGCAGGATCTACAATTATTCTTTCTCCTCCTGAGACTCCTAAAACATAGCAATTAGTATGTGTTGCAGGGGGTAATGTCTTTGTTGGTAAAGGTAAACATTCAACTCCTGGCGCAAATTCTAAAATATGGTAGCCTTTAGATGGGTTCTCTGATAATTTTTCAAATGCAGAAATTAAGTCTCCATATTTGTCAATTGCTTGAACAATATCTCTGGTCAAGGTGACTTGAGGTGGAGGTAATCTTACATCATGTTCCAACCAAGAATTTAGCAAATCTTTCGGCTGCCACCATTTGTATTCATCAAATTCAGATAATCCCTCTGGGAATCTAGGTTTGATTGTTGAATCACCTATTGATAGATGATGGAATGTATTTGTAAATCTAATAGGCGCTAAGGGAGGCATAGTTCGTTCAGCAATTATTTGTGAATTAAAATTATTAATCACAAGCTTATTCTGTTTTACCAAATCTCCCCATATATTCTTATCATTACAGATACTATTTTGAATTTCTGAATCAACTAATTTTAGTGAACCATTTCCATCTGGTGCGAATCCCACTTCTTCTACTAATTCTCTTAACAAAGTAATGGTAGAAACAGGGTCTTCTGTATGAGCTAACCAACTAGGGTTTTCTTCTGCAACCTTTCTATCTACGCGACTGACTCCTCCTCCTGGAAATGCCCAAAAATCAGGGAAAGAAGGTACTTCTGAAACACGATGACACAATAATATTTCTTCTTTTCCTGAGTTCAATCTACTGATTATTAATGATGCCGACGGTCTTGGTATTGCTACACTAGATACTGGTAAATCAACACCTTCTGGCAACTCGCCCATGGGTGCTCGAGAAGGTTAATGGTTTCAAACCAGCACGTCGAATGACTCAAGTTTAGTAGGTAGACCGATAATCATGATTGAGCATGTGACGATTGGTCACAGGGATAATGAAAATGGTTCAAAACTCTTTGAGATAGTCATGCCAAGATTTGGTTTAGGTGTGTGGCAAATGGATAATGAAACGTGTAAATCATCTGTTCTACACGCTTTAAATCAAGGATATAGGTTGATTGATACTGCGACTGCTTATGGAAATGAAGAAGCTGTTGGTGAGGCAATTCGTGAATCTAATATCCCTCGTGAAGATATCTTTGTCGTCACTAAGTTGAGGAGAGTACATGCCACTGGCTATGATGAAACATTGCAACGATGTCGCGAAAGTTTAGTAAGTTTAGATCTTGACTATATCGATCTTTATCTTGTTCATGCACCTCCTGAGAATATCTCAGCCAGAGAAGATGTATGGAGAGCGATGGAAGATTGTATGAAGATAGGCTTAACACGTTCGATCGGTGTTTCTAATTATGGTAAATCTCATCTTCAAGCAATGCGTGATTATGCAACAATTTTACCTTCAGTTAACCAAATAGAAATTCATCCTTGGTTACAGAGACCTGAATTACGGGAAGCTACAATTGATGTCGGTGCCGTACCAATGGGATATTCTCCTTTAGCCAGAGGTCAGAAAGTCAATGATCTTGAGATTGGTCAAATAGCAAATTCGATAGGTTGTACTCCTGCTCAAGCTGCAATTAAATGGGTTTATGATACAGGAGCAATAACAATACCTAAGTCTAGTAATCATGGAAGAATAAATGAGAATCTTGAATCCTTAAATTTTGATTTGTCTGATTTTAAAAATGATTTTTCTTCACTTGAAGAATCCTATATCTCTGGATGGGATCCTACTACTGAACCTTGAGTGTGATAAAATGAAACAACCCGAAACTATTGAAGAAGAATTGGAAATTATCGCTGCAGCAATTGATGCTGGAATAGATCCTTTCCCTCCGATCAAGGAATCTAAACCATGGGGGAAAATTGCTTTAGGTTGGTTCATGATAATAATGATGTTAAGTTGGGTATCTAAATTACTAAATATTTCATTAGATTTTTGATTGTAGGTTCCTAGTTCATCTTTCGGATACCATTTCTAACTATTGTGATTATGATGACAATTATGCCTAGGCTCATACAACAACAACCCCATAATATCTCGTCTATCGCATCATAATCAGATATTCTTGAAGTGCCGCTGAGGAAAAAACCATTCCAAAAATCATAGAAATTATACCAAAAAGAAGTGGATTATTCGAATTGTTTATGTGTTCTAATTTTTCTTCTTTATTATTAAGCTCTGATTTGTAGTAAAGCCCTCCTTTTTTGATCCATTCTGGATTTGTTTCGATATTTTCTTTTTTTTCGATATCAATAGAGGGAATTTCAGTTTTACTATGTTTGTAGCAATATTCGCTCCCATACATGACTCGTCCATTACATTCTGTAACAGTACAAGTGCCTCCAACTTTCATGTTTATTCTATTTGCTGGTAGATGTTAGTTCTATTGCCTACACACGAGTTATTTTGGTAGTCCCTCCCGGATTCGAACCAAGGTCGTGGAACTTCTTAGACAGCTCTCATCCGATGCACTTGAAGAAATGCTGAGAGGAAAAAATACACTTGCAAGAGATCTCCTATCAATGCTCTCGGAGGTGAGGTTGTGATACACGAATTGGCCGAAGTTAGGCCAACTATTGAACAAGGCATGGCCATGACTTGGCCGAGTAGTGGCCAAACTAACGGGAGGAGTGCGTTATGAGTACTTCAGACAAGATTCAGAGCATACTTGAGATGTTATTTACTTGGGGAATGGAAGGAATTGATGAAAAGGATACACAACCAAAAGATATCTTCACTGCATTTGGACAAGAAGCATGGAATATTGGAGACAGGTATGTCAGAAGAAATATCATTGGAGACAAGATTTCGAGATATGTTCCACAAGACATCAAGGTTGCGGTCGCAGTAAGAGACCAAGGTCAATGCACTGCAATTCTCGAGGATGGTACAAGATGTCCAGTTCGTAAATCACTACACTATGATCACAGGTTCATACCATTCAGACTAGGTGGGCCTCAAACGATTTGGAATATGACATTACTCTGTGAAGATCATAATTGGCATTACGGCGGAAAACTATGGAGGCATGAGAAATGAATGAAGGTAAATACCATCCTCCTGAATCTAATCTGAAGAGATTGGAGATTAGAAGTCCACTCACTCAAGGAAGAAGAGCTTGGGGCTATATCTCAAATGATAGGAAATTGATTATGAGTGATGATGGAGATGTTTGGGTACGTCATAGCCCAGAAGATGTGTTTGGGTCAAAAGAAGCTGCTAGAGAATTTGCAAAGGAACAGAAATTTAGACCCCCTCCAAATATAAGAGCAGGATCTCCATATGATATTGCGCCTTATACAGAACATTGTTGTAGAGTAATTGCAAATAAGCCACTTGATAATTCTCTATCTTCTAGACTAGTAAGATGGATGCTTAATTCGAAATATGTGGAGAAGTTTTGATAGAGAAAAGGGTACCCTCTAGTTACTATCTGCTGTTTCAGTAGATGGCTTCTTGAAAACAAGCACAATTCCTGAACCTACAATCAGCAACCCCCCAATCCAGTCTGCCATGCTCAGAGTCTGTTGAAGATATGAACCCGTAGAAAGTCGC
>JADHRW010000017.1 GCA_016777225.1 Candidatus Thalassarchaeum sp.
AGATCCCGAAGAATCTACTAATCCAACATACTCGATTAAACTTCCACGTGTATCTTCCCAAACGACAATTACCGTATTATTCGTACCTATTGATATCGCTGGGCTACCTTTGTAGCCAATTGCTGGAGTAATGATTGTACTATTGATTAAAGTAGTGAGTAAATTTCCTCCAGATGAATTAAATGCAAACATTGCATAATAAATCAGAGATGCCCCGAAAAATGTACTTTGAGAATCATAAGTATCCACCCAGACCACATGAATTCCATCAAATGAGTCAATTGCGATATCTGGTTCATTTCTGACTCCGGTTGATTCTATAGCAATCGTATATGTAGATACAAGAGTCATTGAAGCAATATCACCAGGACTACCATCTTGATCATCTAAAGATGAATCTAGAAGAGTATACAGTATCTCAGTATCTGTGATTGCCCAAACAATATGTGTACGGTAATTTGAATCTATAACTAAAGAAGGGCTTGAAAGAGCTGTTGTTGAGTTTTGACCAACTGCTGTACTTGCGATTAATACTGAGTCAATTCCACTTGTTGAAATCAATGCATAGTATAATTGAGGATTTGTACCGTTCTCTATCCAAACTAAATGTACTTGTTGAGAATCATCCATAACCCCTATTACTTCTATTGGGTTTGTGGTGTTCAGATTTGATAGAAGCGTGGATGTAGAGGCGTCATCTAAGGTTCCATTAGAAGTATGGTACTTTTCATTAGTATCTTCTAAAATTTGGGGGGCTTGTGAGATTGTAGGTACCGCAACTGAAAGAAGCATTAACAGAATCATTGCGATTGAAAGGCGTGATTTGCGATTGCTTTCTATTGATATTTTTCTAAAAGATTTATTATTTTGTTTGTTAGATGCCCCACGAACCATACTAAGTGGAAGTACTCCAATACACATAGTATGGGTACCGGACAGGTCCATTAATTATGAAATAAGTACTTTAATAATAGATTCGATAAAAATAATTATCTTAATTTTGGGATTTTTGTATAGCCTTTCTTCGTATATATTCAGAATAATTTCCGGGCCATACCCAAAGACTACCGTCTCCTGGAAGTTCCCATATTGTATCACAGATTTTATCTAAAAACCATCTATCGTGACTTACCGTTATTATACCTCCATCATATTCTTCTAAAGCGTATTCAAGAGCTTCTTTCGCATCAGTATCGAGATGATTTGTTGGTTCATCGAGTAGTAACATATTATTATCTTCTAGTAATAACTTAAGCATAGCAATTCTTGCCCGCTCGCCTCCACTTAATTTTTCCAGTTTAGTACTTACCATATCGGCTGAGAATTGAAATTGCCCAAGCATTGCACGGATGTCTTTGTAATCCATTCTAGGTTTCAATTCTTGAATCTGTTCGATAGGTGTTTTGTCAAAATTAAGAGAACGATGGTCTTGATGAAAATAACCTACCTGAACGCCTGGTCTGACGTCAAGTTTACCTGAGTCTAATTTTAGTTCCCCCATTATTACGCGTAAAATACTAGTTTTTCCAGCTCCATTAGGCCCTACTACGCCTATCTTCTGTCCTCTTCGGACACCCACATCGAGACCATGTAGAATCGGTCTGTTCATGCCTTCAAAATGTAAATGTGCTTTATGAAAATCAAGAACTTCTAAACTAGATTTTTCTGTTGCCTGTAAGGAAAAATTAAGCATTCTTCTCTGCCTAGGTTTAATCGATTTTAACCACTTTAATTCACGTTCCGAACGCATGATCATAAAATGTTTCTGAGATATTGATTTGTCAAATTTATTATTGCTCTTCATTGATTGCATCGCGCCCTTCAATCTCTTCAATTCTTTTTGCGTTTTCATAATACGATCTTCAAGAGTTTGTAGAAATAATTCTTTTTGTTTCAAAAATGAACTATAATTTCCAGGGTAACCTTTGGAATGAGCATCTTGAATTTCAACAATATTATTACAAACTCTATCGAGAAAATATCTGTCGTGACTAACTACGAGTAAAGCACCTTGAAAACTTAAGAGAAATTTTTCTAGCCAGTCAAGAGTTTGTAAGTCGAGATGGTTTGTAGGCTCGTCTAAAAAGAGTAAATCAATTTCCTTCAACCCAACTAGCTGTCTTGCTAAAGCAACTTTCGCTTTCTCTCCTCCAGAAAGAGAAGACAATTTTGTTTCCATGGGGTGATGGGCTAAATCTAGAGCCTTCAAAATCTCTTGAGCATGCCCTGCAACGTCTCCTCCGCCTGAACGTGCCATTAATGCCTGTAATTCTTGATATCTATCCATTGTAGGTTGCCAATCACCTTCATAGAAAGAGGGAATTGCCATTTGAGATTCGATTTCAGTAATTTCATCTTCAAGTTCTTGAAATTGACGCCCTCGACGATTCAATTCCTCTTCTAGAGTAGCATCTTCATCGAGATCTCGAATTTGAGTTAGAAACGCTAAACGTAAACCTGGTGCGAAGGTAATGTCTCCCATATCTTGATCTTGATTAGAAATTGTACGTAAAAGAGTGGTTTTACCAGCGCCATTATGGCCAACAACTCCTATCCTATCTCCTTCATCAATTCGAAGGTTAACGCCTTCTAAAATCGTTAAAGGACCAAAGGTTCGATGTATCTCATCTAGCCTAACGAGTTCACGCACCATGGCTTGGCGGAAAACACCCTGTTCAAGTGTCCATCGGTCGCTCGTGCCATGTTAGAATTGATTAATTAGAGTCAGATGTTAAAGCAGTTAGACGATTTTTGTCTAAACGCTCCCATTCAAACTGTCCTTCATCCGTTGAAGGACGTCCAAAATGCCCTCCTGCAGAAGTTATGCTATATTTTGGCTCTCTTAATTTCAAATCACGAACTATCGCTGACGGCCTAAAATCAAATATAGCTCTAATTTTCTCTTCCAATTCTTTATCACTAATTATTCCAGTACCGAAACTATTGACATGCAAACTTACAGGTTCGGATACGCCAATCACATATGCAACTTGAATCTCACATCTTGAGGCTAAACCGGCGGCAACAATATGCTTAGCAGCCCATCGAGAATAATATGCAGCAGAACGATCTACTTTCGTTGGATCTTTACCGCTAAATGCGCCACCTCCGTGCCTACCCATTCCACCGTAAGTATCTACTACGATTTTACGGCCTGTAATACCTGCATCTGAATAAGGTCCTCCTGGATCAGCGAATCTTCCTGTGCCGTTGACGACAAGTCTGTATCCATTTCTTAACCAATGAGAAGGTATTGCATGTTCGACTACATGCTTACGAATTTCTTCTGTAACGTATTGGTGCTCAAGTTCTTCATCACCATCAAACTGATCTTTTAATTTTGAATCATGTTGGGCCGCAACTACTACTGTATGAACATGACTAGGAGTTCCTGAATCATCATATTCTATTGTAACCTGACTTTTGCCGTCAGGCCTTATCCATGGAATCTCATTGGTCTGAACAATCATATCGAGTCTTCGACAAATTCGTTGAGCTAAAGCCGCTGGAAGAGGAAAATATCTGCCTCTTAATTCATCTTCTGCCTCTGTTTCAGTACACGCATAGCCAAACATCATACCTTGGTCCCCAGCACCTATATCGTCATCGGAATTGCCATCAACTCCTTGAGAAATATTTGGAGATTGGGTAGTTATATGCACTTGAACTTCACATAAATCAGGATTACTAGCATCCATTCCAATTGAGTGAGATGTATATCCAATTTTTACTGCAGTTTCTCTAGCAATTTGTTCATATGGGGGAATTTTTCCAGATAAACTAACTTCTCCCGCTAGGATTATTACTGCCTTATCTGACTTACCTTTGACCATAGTCTCAACGGCGACTCTGGACATTGGATCTAAACGTAAACACGCATCGACAATAGCGTCAGAAATAGCGTCACAGACCTTGTCAGGATGGCCCGCCGAAACCGATTCTGAAGTGAATAGCGTTGCCATATTTGAAGATGCGAAGGTTTCTCCTTCATAGGATTTCATGAAGAAAGGACTTGGATGTAGATTATGGATAATTGTAATTTACCATGATTTATTTACTAAATTGTATAAGCAAATAGAACAGAACATTGACAAATAGATTGCTTTCGGGCAATCATGACTAGTAAGGCAAAAAGTAGACCTGAACCATTTAGTGGAATTCAACCGAATAAAGTACCTGAAAAATCTATTGATGGAAAACCTACAATCTATACATATGCGACTTGTCCATTTTCATTAAAGGTAAAATCATTATTGAAATCTAGGAGTATTGATTTCTCTAATGTAGAAGTAGACCCTATGAAAAAAACTGAATTAAAGTGGTCGGATTGGACGAAAGTCCCTGTTTTTGTTGATTCAGATGGAACTCATGTTAATGATTCAAATGATATTTTACATTACATAGATGAAAAACATGGAGGGAAATTTCCAAGGAAGGGCATAGATTCTAAACAAGATAAATGGATGGATTTTTCAAATGATATTCTAGGAAAAAGTATTGTTGCAGTTATTTATAAAAATTATCGCACTTCATTGCATGCTCTTGACTATGTTACTAGGGTTGATAAATTTAATCTTAAAGATAGAATTGTGAATAAATGGCTTGGAGCAATTATCATGAGAATGGTTGGAAAAAGTCGAGCTAAGATGTTCGATGAACCTCCAAGAGAGAATCTTTTGACTCAACTGAACTCTATGTCAACAGCAATAGAAGACGATTTCTTTGGAGGAGATTTACCAAACGGTGCTGACTTTGCTAATTATGGAATATTAAGATCTATGCAGGGCCTAAATGGATTTGACATAGTAGAAAAACATCATGTAATTTGGCCTTGGTATGGCCGGATGCAATTACTATCCGATGTTTAGGATTAACTAGATATCTGAATCTGTTCAGGATGATCTTTTTTTAATCTTGCAAGATTTGCTTTACCTATCCATCCTAAAATTTTAGTATATTCAGGATCTACTTCTACTTCTATGACTAATGCTTCGCGGTATACGCGAGCGACTAATTCTACCAATTCTAATTGTTCTTCATCCTTAGGGGGAATTACACTTATTCCTATTGGAGGACCATGTAATAAGGTCATTATTCCTGATCTTAATTCATCAATCCCAATACCTGTTGTAGAACTTACCGATATTGACTCAAAGGGGCTGTAGAAATGTACTATTTCTCTTGCTTCACTAATTTGTTCAGCAGTACATAAATCTATTTTTGTTAGTACTACTAGTGTATTATGACTATTTCCATCATCAATTCTTCCAAATAATTCACGG
>JADHRW010000007.1 GCA_016777225.1 Candidatus Thalassarchaeum sp.
ACCTTCTCCATTTGTTTTTATCAAATTGCTACCTGAAAAGATTACTGCGCTCGTTACAAATAACCCTAACGCTCCAACAATCCCAATAGCTATTAAAATTCGGTCGATTTTGACAACTTCACCCTTTCGATTTACAGCTCTCCTCCAGCCTACTGCGACAATATATCCGGAAAATATCCCAATCATCAATAAGAAAAATGGCGAACCTAAAATCACTAAAACAAATGATGTTAACGCCACTATTATCATTGTGAAAGAATAGATTTTCCCGATGCGAGCGTGCCAAGCCCTCCCTTTCTTGGTCATGAAAGCACCAGCTGCAGTACATAATGCGATAGCACCTGCAAAAATGTGAATGATAAGAATGGCCATTTGAAAGATATTTACCCCTGTCATATGAAGGTCTTAATTGATGCGATGAAAGTAATACAAAGGGGACCCCTTTGTATTAATGGGTATAACGAGGGTACCGTTGTGATTACAATGAAGGATCGTTGCCGATAGGTCAATCGAAGTTTTATATTTCATTTTGAATGATTGCAGGTGAAAATTTTATGAACATGTAACCTTTAGAAATATCATGCCTTTGAATGAATGCTCAATTAAAGCAAAAGATGATGATACATGGTTACAAATAAATGATTGTTCCGTTAGTATGTCTGTAATAAGAAGAATTCAACGCACTATAGTAAGGGGAAACGAAGGAGATGATATTCTCGATGAAGGTTCTGAAAGTGTACTTTATACAATTAAAGGTGAAATGCCTGTTTCTGAATATCGTCAAATACTAATAATGTTTAGGAAAGGGGGTATTTTCTTCAAAGACCCATTTGAAGAAAGAACAGTATCTGCAATAATTTCTAAAATCGAATTTGACGGTAATAGTAAAAATTATTTGATTGAAATTATTGAGGATATTGACATCGAATGGTGATAATGTAACCTTGCGTACCAAGTAGATTAATCGATTAACAAACCAATCTAAATTTATGATTAACTTTTCCACCATTCATTATCAACAATTGGGTCTATTATTGGAGTTCCGATATTTTCTTCAATCGGAGTTTCTTGATCATCCATCGAAATCATTTTGAAACTGCCAATCATCATTCCAAAACCTACAAATCCAAATGTTATCATAAATAATAGAAAAAAACCTAATTGTAATATTAAACCAGAAAAATCTATCCACCCATAGTAATATTGTTCTACAGTCATATAACATAACCATGCCATTACAAAAGGAACACAGGCGAATGGTAAACCGAAAAAAAACATAAGAAATCCGCTAATACGAGCATCAAAATCCCCCTCGAAATCATTATTCTCCATCACCATATATACATCTGCAAGTAAATACGCTATTAATTCTATTACGCCATTAATTTCTTAATCTTCAGTATAGTCCAAAAGACGTGTCTGATAAAGAATTGACATGGCCTTATCTTGTTCAGGATTTTATGGATGAGATGTTCCGTAATAAATTATCACTAATTGCAGTAGTGATTGTTACGTTCTTTTCTATAGTAATTGTAAGTATTTTGCCCTTTTTCTCTGGTTTCTGGGATATCCCTTATGCTGTGGGAATTCTCATATTTTTCGGTTTATTTACTATTTTACCTGTAATGTTTTTTTACATTAAAATTTTCTTAGGTGTTAGAAAAAAATTTAAATTAAGGCAAACTTGAATACCTTAGGTGAGATTATTTTCGTAAGTCCGCCATGTTAAACTGAGTCTGGAAGGTATTGGCTATGATTCATTCTGCGTTCCAACCAAATTGGCCCACCAGGTAATAATGACAGAAATCCACCCGTAATTACTGCGCGCATATTCCATTTTTTCTGAATCCAACCCAATGTAAGCAACCCAATGTATAGCAGCCAAAGAAGGCCGTGAATAGGGCCAATGTGTTTGACCAAAATTTCATTATCGCCCAAATATTTTAGAGGCATGGCAATGAAGTATAAACTTACAGTTGAACAAGTTTCTGCCATGCCTGCAATATTGAAAAAACGCATAAAATCACGAATCAGTATACTAATTGAACATCTGATGCAGCACTAAGTTCTATTACCCCGGAAGGCCCACTCCATGTCATCCAATCTGCATAACCATCCAGAAGCATGTCTCCAGCGTTCTCCTTAGAAACACCATTTGCTGCCTGAGAACCAGTAGAACAGTAAATTACGTTTGCACCATCGATGATAGATTTCATCATACCAATAACCATTCCTTCAGGTACAATCCCTCCTGAATTAATACTATCTAAATACTCTGAATTAAGAATTTTGACTCCATTAGATGCAAAAAACATAGAAACTTCATGACCGTCCATAATCGCCTGAGAAGCGCATGCTAAACCTACAACACACTTTCTCAAATCTATTTCTGGATCACTGACAATTTTTATAAAAAACTTCTTCCCCATATGCTTACGATAATATCTCAGTACTTGAATTTGATTATTTGTAGATGTGAGATAGAGTTGACAATGAAATTTAGAAAAATTTAATATAATCAAAAATAAGAGTGATATGGATTAATATTCCCAACTAATTATTAGATAATGACTATGAGGGTAAAGCATGAGTCTACCTATTCTGTATTCCTTTAGGCGATGTCCATACGCCATGCGAGCTCGTATGTCGATAATTCGTACTGGGTTTCTAGTTGAGCACAGAGAGGTCATCTTGCGAGAACGACCATCCCATATGATGGAAATCTCACCGAAAGGAACTGTCCCTGTATTACTGTTAATTGATGGAACGGTTATCGAAGAGAGCTTAGATATAATGAAGCATGTACTTTCGTGGGATTTAACGCAATATGAAGAGGAATGGGTTAGACGCAACGATTTCGAATTTAAATTCCATCTCGACCGTTATAAATATCCAAATCGCTACGATGATTTGGACGAATTAGAACATAGAGAAGCAGCATGCAAATTCATTGAATCGCTTGAAAAAGAAATACCTGAAGGTAATCTGAATGATGCGATTTTTCCCTTCGTTAGACAGTTTGCGAATCATAATCGTGAGTGGTTTGATATGCAGAATTGGCCTAATATTCATAAATGGTTAGCATTTAATTTAGAATCAGAAGAATTCTTGGAATGTATGACTAAACACAAGCAATGGGTTCCAGATTACTAACTAATTCTTGTAATAGAGTTAATTACGCTATAATATGAATCAATGTATTTAGATAACCTCTCGTGTTAAAGAGTAAGAGGCTGGCCGAAGCATGTACTAACCCTCTCGTTATGTGGAAATTTTGATTTTGTTAGTTGGGGGTTAATCAATGTCAAATTTCGAATCTTTAGGATTATCTGAGCAGTTACTAGAGTCAGTGAAAAAAGAAGGTTATACAGTACCTACACCAGTGCAAGAACAGGCAATTCCATTATTGCTCAAAGGACGTGATGTGCTAGGAGTAGCCCAAACTGGTACTGGGAAAACAGCAGCTTTCGCCTTACCTGTTTTACAAATAATGGCAAGAGAAAAAATCCAAGGTAGACGTAATATACGAACACTAGTTCTTACACCTACTCGTGAATTAGCTGCTCAAATTAACGAACGGTTTGCAGCTTATAGTGGAAACTTAAGCATCTACCATCAAGTAATTTTTGGTGGAGTCAGTCAGAAACCTCAGGTTAAATCATTAAGAAGAGGTATAGATATCTTAGTTGCTACACCTGGAAGACTTTTAGATCTGATAGACCAAGGATTTGTTGATCTTGGTAGTGTAGAATTTTTTGTTCTAGATGAAGCAGATAGAATGTTAGATATGGGTTTTATTAGGGATATTAGAAAAGTTCTGAAATTACTTCCAAAGAAACGGCAAAATTTACTTTTCAGTGCGACTATGCCTTCATCAATTGCTGATTTAGCAAGTTCTTTTTTGAATGATGCTGTGATGATTGATTTGAGCCCTGAAGAAATTACTGTAGAACGCATAGACCAGTCAGTAATGTTTGTTCAAAAACAAGATAAAATAAATTTAATTATTGATATTGTTAATGAAAATCAAATAAAACGTGGAATAATATTCACTCGAACTAAGCATGGAGCTAATCGTTTAGTGAAAAGACTTGATAGATCAGGTATAGAATCTGCTGCAATCCATGGAAACAAAAGTCAAGGTGCACGTACGAGAGCTCTTGCATCATTCAAAAATGGAGAGATTCCACTACTTGTGGCAACTGATATTGCTAGTCGTGGAATCGATATTGAAGGTGTCACTCATGTTTTTAATTATGATTTACCTAATGAGCCTGAAAGCTATGTTCACCGAATTGGTAGAACTGCACGTGCTGGAAAAAGTGGAGTTGCATATGCTTTCTGCGATGAAAGTGAAAGTGGATATTTAGTAGGTATTCAACGTTTAATTGGTAAACAAATTCCTCAATTTACTGACCACCCTTATCATTTCCCTAAAGCAATACCTAAACCTAATCAGAAACCGGGCAAGATAAAAGAACCAAAAAATAAAAATAAAAATAAAACTCCTCAATCTGAACAAAATTCAGGCCAGCGAAATAATAACAGAAATAAGGGAACACGCAATAGAAGAAACCGAAGACATAAGAAATCAGATTGAATCTGCAGAATTATGATTAATGGTTAATTGTGATAAATATATAAGAATATCATTTTTGGACGGAAATAAGTTAATTATCCATTAACAACTCCATCAACTATGTCTATATTAGTCGATGTCATTTCAAATCGGATTGACGGTCTAAGTTGGATAGAATATTTTACATTTGCAGTCAATTCTTTTGTTTTTATATTTTCTAAGAATATTTCTAAATTACATGGCGAAGATGATGAGGTAAAAACAAAAACAAGGTTACGTACACTACATTTATTTAATATAATTGTATTTTCTGCATTCGTTCTTTCTATTTTAGTAAATAGTAATTCATTTCCTGATGAGCAAATCAGTCATTCATCTCTCTGCTTATTGATATCATATCTAGTATACAATATAGCTGATGGAATGATTTTATCTAAATATGGCGAAAATATCACCGTAATGGAGTCATCAAGATATACTGAAACAGCAACATCAAGAACGTTAGAATTAATTATTCTTGGCGTTGTTATTGTAACTTCGACAATAACACTGATCAATATATGGGGGATTACAGGTGTTTTAGAAACAACTGGGGCGATAGGTTTTCTGGCAGTTCTGATATTTGCCACAAAAGATTATTGGCTTGGAGATTTTCTTAGTGGTATTCTAATAATAAGTAGTGATAATGTAAAAAGAGGTGATGTAATATCTATACCTGACATGGATATTATGGGAATAGTAATGGAAATTGGAGGCTTGCAAACTAGAATTAGAGATCTTGTCCAAGGTCATGACATAGAAGTCCCAAATAATTCTATTTTGTCTAATAGAACAGATTTCTTCAAATTAAACCATGGTGGCCCTCTGAAAGATTTTGTTGACTTTAACATTGGATATGGTGTTAGTACTGAAATTGTTCAGAAATATCTGAATGCTGTTTATGAATCTGCTAAAGAAAATATTGATGGCTTAAATGAATCCAGAAAACCGTTGATTTCATAGAAAGAAAACGCTAATAATGCAGTTAAATGGAGACTGACTTATTATGTATCAAGGCCTTATCGTGTATTAAGAATAAGAGATGAAATCAACCTTTCAGCATATTCATTGCAAGAAGAATTTGGTATTGATTTGAGCACTCCTCAATTAGAATTTTCAGTTGGCAAATAATGAGTCGTTAGTCTGAAATTGTACTTCATGCTCTCATAGGGTACCTTATGTCTAGGATATTATTTTACTACAGTCATTAAAATAATAATTCCAACATATATAATTATAAGAGAGGATCTAGGTATTGATAATCATTAATTAATCCAAAAAAAATCACTGAGAGTTTGGGTTCATAGAAGCAATGCAGATAATTATCTTATTAACAGCATACTTGTCAGGTTGGTTAGGAGCAATTTGGGTGGGATAGATAAGCAGAATTATTAACAATATGACACTAGAATAGGTGATAGCAATGGATTCTACCCGTCAAGATTTACGATTAACAACAATAGTTGTTACTTCCGTCTCTATCATTGTCTTTTTGGTGGTCAGTGCTGTTGGAAATAATTCTGTGATTTTGAATGAATACTCGGCTGTACTATATTGTGCAGCAATTTGTATCGGTATACAATGGGTAGTGTGGATACCTGCATCTATCGGACAAACAGAACGCTTCTATGATTTAACGGGTGGCTTAACTTATCTAACAGTAGTAGGATTCAGCCTTTGGGCAGGTTCACAGTCCGAACCTCCTAGTTTGAGAGAATTAATCGTCAGTTTACTTGTTGTCATCTGGTCATTACGTCTGTCCAGTTTTCTTTATCTGCGTATACACCGAACTGGTAAAGATGGACGCTTTGATAAACTCAAAACATCACCTATCCGATTTCTTGTACCATGGACTCTACAAGGATTGTGGGTTTTCCTAACAATGATAGTTGTTATTGTAATCAATAGTCAAGCAGATTCAGCACCTGCATTAGGGGTATGGGACGGTATAGGATTATCAATATGGATACTAGGATTTGGTATTGAAGCCATAGCAGATAATCAAAAAACAGTATTCAATACAGAACCAGAAAATAAGGGCAAATGGATAGATAGTGGTCTGTGGTCATACTCTAGGCATCCTAACTACTTAGGAGAAATTCTTCTATGGACTGGAATCGCCTTCTTTGGAATATCTTGCTTCACAGGTCTTGAAAGAGTTGCTTGGATATCACCCATATTCATTTATCTTCTCTTAACGAAAATCAGTGGAACCCCCATACTCGATAAACGAGCTTTGGAAAAGTGGGGGGATGATCCAGAATATCAAAAATATAGAGATAATACTCCTGCTCTAATTCCGCGATTGAATAAAAAGTCATAATATTCTAAAACTCATTAGAATAGAAAAATATATTTTTATGTATTTATTGCAACATACATGAATGAAGAAAACGCCAAGAAGATATGGGCGTATATTCAAGAATCGGGTGATAAATTAGACGGTAAATTACCTAGTTCTAGAAATCATCCTAAGGGTAGAAATCCCTATGCTCATGTTGCCATTTGTGTCAAAAGTAAGTTCGGACACTCATACAAAGAAATTCCTGATGAAAGAATGAACGAAGTTCTCGAATACATAGACTATTTAGTAGAAAATCCATCATAGTTCAGAATTATTAGTATTTTTTCTTCTACTAACAAAAGCAGCACTAACTAATGACATCAGTTGAATAAGTAGTGAAGGAGCAGGGAGAAAACTATCACTTGAAGAATCTATTTGAATCATTGAAGAGTCAATTAATTCATCTACCCATTTTGAAGAATCTATTACTCGCTTTTGATAATGGATACTCCAGATTCCATTGTCAACTAAACTAAGGTTTGTAGAATCGAGAACAATCATAGACTCATTAGTTGCATTCACTCCGAATGTTTCTGAATGCCATAATAACTCGCCATTAGAATTAGTATAATGAAATGTAGCATTTGATGTACTAGCATGACCTAAGTTAATCACATGTGCCTCTAATTGATTACCTCTAATTTCAAAATCTTCGATAACTAATCGTGCACGCCAGTACCAGACATTTTCAATTAAATATTCCATCACATCTAATTCTTCACCCAGTCTATCAGATAGAGATTCGACAGTACCGAGAAGGAATTGTTCGTCATCAGTTTCGAATGTAAATGTTGGATAGCCCATAACACCGTAACCATAATCTCGACTAGTACCACAATTCGGATACAAGCCCTGATTAGCATTACGAATAGGTATTTCAGAAATATTACTATTTACATCATCTCTGATGGAATGGTACATCTCCCAGTCAGAAGGCTGTTCAGGCCATTTCCCCCAAGGATATAGCATGATCCAGACACCCGTATGCATGGTGATATACAAGTCAGCATGAGGTACAACATCATTCATATAAATCGAATTTGCTAGCGTCTCAGATTCACTGAATGCGCTACTACCAGGCTGAGTCGAATCGCATGTATTCCAGTAATGATCATAATTCCGATTCAAGTCAACTTGATTGACATTCCACCTAGTATCGAAATCATTTCCGTCTGCATTCAACATTATGAGAATATGTAATTCAGTAGTAGTGAGAACTTCAATAACATCTTGTTCACCATTTGCCCATCCCTCGATATAGTATTCTGCTGTAAGAAAAGCTAGTTCGGTACCAAGATGTTCATTCCCATGATGACCACCATCGATGTAAACAACTTCTTTATCTGATCCATCCAATTTAGTTTCAATACTCCAGTCAGAAATTTGCAGCATCCAAAGATTTCTACCCAACTCTGTTTGACCTACAGAGAGTAATTTGACAATATCCGGATTATTATCTGCCCACTCATTGACATCTAAGGTTAGAGTAGTGTAGGTATGGTACCAGTGCTCCTGAATTATATCGGGTTGGCCTACTTGTGCAGTCACCATTGGAGATGCTGAAGTCACAGCCAATGAGGCAATAACAATGGCTACTATTAAGCGACTCATGTATTACCTGTAGGGGTCATTACCTAGAATCATTTGCATGATAGAAGTTAAGAAATTATTCTAATGTCACGCACAATTAATTTCCGCATCCGCAGCCAGTATCTTGACATGAGGGCTCAGGTGTTTCGATAACTACCTCTTTCTTTTTCCTATTCATTAGTTTAGAAGGTATGCGGATTTTTCTTTGTCCCTTAGCAGTGCGAGGATCCATTTCCCTTACAATATAAATATGCTTTTTAATATTTCTCTCAAGGAAAAATATCTAATTACTATTGTATAAAATAGATCATTAATTATTTGAATAATTCTCATTAGGACGAATGAAATTTCTAATAATTATTTGTATTATAGCAACAGAAGCAAAGATAATAGCTGCGATTAGAGCAATCATTGATCCACTGCCACTGCTATATTCTGCAGAAAAATAAAGTCCTAACAAAACAGAACTCAAACCAAATACCTGTGTCCATACTAAGCATGAACGGAAACTGCGACCAACTAACTGTGCAGTTGCTGCAGGTGTGACTAAGAGTGCAGTAACAAGTAATGCCCCAACAACTTGTACCATGCTTACAACTACTGCGGCAGTAATTACACTGAATAGTAGCCCAATGCCACGAACTGGTAGGCCTTGAACCCTAGCTGAAAGTGGATCTACCGTTGTTGCGAGTAATCCTGAACGAATTAAAGTCAATAATATAAGTGAAACTACACAAATGAAAGAAATCATATCTAAATCGGATTCATCAATTAATAGTAGATTCCCAAACAAATATCCATGAATATCTGAGGTAATACCTCCACCCCAGATTCGCAATGTCACAAGACCTAGAGCTAACATACCAGTAAGGAAAATTGCAATAGAAGCATCCCCTGTAAGAATTTCTCTTGACTGCATTTCATGTATCAAAATTGCTGCACTAATACTGAATATCAGTGCGTACCATAATGGAGATGTTGCTCCAAGAACAATACCTACAGCCACTCCACCGAACGAAACATGTGCAAGACCATCCCCTATCAATGCAAGATTTCGAATCAGAAGAAATGTACCAAGAAAACCTGCAACAATTGTAACCATTATGGCTGCAAGTAGTGCGCGTTGAAATAATTCCATGGTAAAGAAAAAAGGAAATACTTCACCTGGCATTACAGGGGCTATAAATTCCATTAATGGTGAAAAAATATCCATTAATACTCCACCAAGGCCCATCATTAATCCTCCTTAGAATGATCATGTTGGTGTGAATGAGCTTCTCCATGAACTGGTTCTATACCACGCAAACCAGCAAGTTCGTCTAAATCAGGAAAAGTCTCAGTAGGACCATCGAATCTAATTTCCTCTTCTAAGAATACCATTCTATGAGCGGTTTGACGTATTGCAGTCAAATCATGTGATACCATCAATATTGTTTTTCCACTATCGTGACAAAGTTGGTCTAATAATTTAAGTAAAGAATTTCTAGCGTTACGGTCCATTCCAACTAATGGCTCATCAAGTAAGATAAATTCAGCTTCTGTTGCTAATGCTCGAGCAATTACTGCACGTTGTCGCTGTCCGCCGGAAAGGCGACTGATATCGATATTTTCAACATCTTCTAAACCAACCATTTTGATTGCTTGATCTACTCTTTGACTACGACCATTATCTGACCAAGAAAACATATTGTTAGCATTCAAAGTCCCAAGTTTAACTAATTCACGGACTGTAATTCTAACTTCACGAGGTAGGTTCGCTGCTGCTTGAGACACCCAGCCGATTCTCCCATAAAGTTTCCTTGAAAGAGGACGATTACCATAAATATCGATTTTGCCTTTTTGCGCTTTTAAGACTCCTAGTATAGCCAGTAAAAGTGTGGATTTACCACTACCATTAGGGCCTACCAAACCAACAAATTCACCCTTATGCACTGTCAAATTAATATCTTTGAGAACTATTTTTCCAGAACGAATTACTGATAAATTTTCAACATTAAGTATCGGTAATTCTTGCTGAATCTCTTCAACTGCTACCGACTGCATATTAGCACCCACAGAGACAATATATTAGATTGCATCGTACAAGCTCGGAGTTTAAGCACTCCTTGCTCTGTAATATTCAACCATCAAGTGCCCTATCATAATTAAAAATACACCGGTGACTAAGATTATTGGTAAGGTATCAACCATGTGCATTTACATCACCTATATATCTTATCTTAATAATAGAAATGAATTAGCATCCAATTCCGTCAACCAGATTGTCGAGATTCTTATTCATCATTGACATGTAATCATCGTTAGCATCACTTGGAGACATTTCCATAGTGTATAGTATCTCAATTGTCACACCTGTTTCTTGGACAATGCTATCAACAGCAGTTTGGTCAGTGTACTCTTCAACGAACAAAACTGTAATTCCTTCTTCATTAATGTGTTCAACAACATTGGCAATATCTTGGGGAGATGGTTCTCCTTCTGGATCTAATCCATGCATTGTAATAATTTCAATATCGTATTGAACTGACATGTATGAATATGCATTATGATTGGCTACAATAGTCTTCTCTTGACCAGCACAAGTACCATCTTCACCAAATGCGGCATTAAAACTATCATCTAATGCACCTAATTGTAGATTATATGCTTCAGCATTTTCTGTAAATACTGTATTTCCATCAGGGAATGTCATCATTAACTTCTCTAAAACAACATTAACTTGTGCTTCGAAGGCTAATGGACTTAACCAGCTGTGTGGATCATAATTGAAAACTTCTTCATCATCATCAGCGTGAATCTCTCCACCCTCATCATTATGTTCATCTTCCTCATCTGAGTGATCGTCATGGTCATCTCCCTCATCTGAGTGGTCGTCATGGTCATCATGATCATCATGACCGCCCTCACCCATCAATACAAAGAGTTCAACATCGTTAGGTAAAGCGAATCCATAATCACCTTCTACCTCGATATGAATGACTACAGCACCTACTTCATGATGTCCTTCTTCTTCAGAGTGGTCGTCATCACTGTGGTCATCATCATCACCGTGGCCATCATCAGTGTGATTATCATCACCGTGGTCATCATCAGTGTGATTATCATCACCGTGGTCATCATCATCACTGTGATCGTCATGTTCATCCTCAGGGAAGGATAGTGTGTGTGCAACACTTTCAGCATGTATTTCCGGTAGGTTATGATCTTCATGTTCCATCCAGTCATGACCCGCAGACTCACATTCTTCCTCTGTTGATTCATAGTTTTCATGAGTCTCAGTATTGTGGCACATTTCTTCACCATGGTCTTCATCTTCAGCCCAAACGTGACCTGCTGCCTCACATTCTTCCTCAGTAGATTCGTAATTTTCATGAGTCTCAGTGTTGTGACACATCTCATCATCATGAATATCATCACCGTGGCCATCATCAGTGTGATTATCATCACCGTGGTCATCATCACCATGGTCATCATCACCATGGTCATCATGTTCATGGTGAGCGTGACCACCTAACATCTTGAGAGCGGCCATGTTGAAGTCTTCGTCATGTTCAGATTCGAACTCAAGAACGTGCTCTCCGGCTTCCATGTGGAATACTTGGATGGTTGTATCAGCTGGACATGCCTCTGGATTCATGATTATTTTCTCAGCTCCTGCATGTTCATGTCCTTCGTGTTCGTCGTGATCATCATGATCATCGTCACCGTGGTCATCGTGATCATCATCACCGTGGTCATCGTGATCATCATCTGAATGGTCATCGTGATCGTCATGTTCATCCACGGACATCATACCAAGTGCAGTACTTTCAAATGGACCATCACTCATCAACTCGCATAGGTCAGAAACTAATATTGATTCATAATCTAATGTTGTCTGTCCTGTTGGCATTGCATGAGTCATATATGATGGAGGTGCATCATCACCTAGGGATGAAAGTGTAGATTCCACCCAAGGCTCAAGGTTTAATCCATGATAAAAGAACAAATCTGCTTGTTGTAAGCGTATCAAGTCTGATGCTGAAGGTTCGTAATCATGTACTGGAATATTTTCTTGACTCATGAATTCAATTGATACTTGGTCTCCAGCCACTGCTGAAACTAATTCTCCAACGTGGTATGTAGATACCATAACTGTACCATATGACTCAATTTCCATATCTGTATCCGAAATTTCAGTATCATCTGAAAGGCATCCTGCTAGGCTCGATAAAACCAAAATTAAACTCACTGATAGGGCTCTTACTGTGTTATTCATGAGCCCTCCGCTCACTAATAACTATTTAATAAATGTTAATAAATATACACTCAGCAATTATTATTAATAGGTCAACTGTCGCAGATTCATGAGTCAAATAATAACGTTTAGTGCGGACAAAGCATTTGCTAATGATTTAGATAATATAATTAAAAAATCAGGTTATCAAAATCGTAGTAAATTTATGAGAGATGCAGCATTATATTACGCAGATTTACAGCAAAGAGGTGAATTGGCGGATATGAAAGATGATGAGATTTTAGAAGGACATGTGGTTATTTACTATCAACATGGAATAGAACACAAGTTGACAGATGTTAGGCATACTAATAATCTTGAGATTTCTTCTTATAATCATAGTTGCTTAAAGCACAGTCATTCCTGCGTAGATGTCATTCAATGTATTGGAACAGCGAAAAATTATCGAATGGTGATAGAACAATTGCAAAATACGCCAAATATATATAAAGTTCAGTTCGTTAGTGCTCCAATTAGAGAAGATGGATGTTGCTAGTTGTAGGAACTTAATTTCACATGTGATCTAATAGTGACTTTAGGAATAGTGAGATAATGAGTACGGCTGTAGTTTGGTTCCGTAATATTTTGAGACTACATGATACCCTGTTTTGACATGGGCGTCATCTTCTGAAGAAATTGGTTCGATTATTCCGATTTATATTCTAGAGGAAAAATGGAATGAGGATACTGATCACAGTCCTTCACCTAATAGGAAAAAGTTCCTCTATGAATCGATATTAAACTTAAATCGAAATTTAGAAGAAAAGTACCAAACAAATATTCTTGTTTTTTCAGGAAATCCAGTACAGATAATCAATTCGATTTTTGAATATTTAGAACAAGGACATCTTCTATCTGATTATTGCTCGGAGCCAGAAAAAAATAAGAATGATGGATGAAGTGCAGTCTATACTTCCACTTTCGAGTGTAAAAAACAAGGTTTTTCCCGCCGTAAATACCATTCTCGACATAGAGGAAGTTATTAAAAAAAGAAATTATTTTAATCCTAAGTCGATGAAAGATATTGAAACAATTTTTAATAATAATCTTGACAAGAATCCAGATGGATATCTAGTTGGAGAATCTCTTGCTTGTCCTAAGCAGGTTACTACTGACAATGATATAATCGATTCATTAGTGAATAACAAACTTTTATCTGAATTTCACATACCAATAAAATATTTGGAAAGTGATTTAAGAAAGATTGATTCCGAAATAAAACCTAATATTTCTTATTTTTTAGGTGGTGAAGATGAAGCTTTAAATCGGCTCAAAAGAAAGGTATCAGAATTACCAAATTTTGTTAATGAATTTAGAAAACCAAAAACAGTTTCGACAAATGATGAGACGGATCCAAGGGAGCCTAGTACCACAGGACTATCACCCTACATTAGCAATGGATGTCTTTCTGTCAGACTATTATGGAATGAATGTAAGGTGGCTAATTTCAACTCCACACATACAAAACCACCTGAGTCATTGATCGGGCAACTTATGTTCAGAGAAATGTTCTATCTTCTATCTAGAACAGTAAAGAATTGGGATGATGACCAAAATAACTCTAACTGTAAACCAATAGATTGGGGAGAATATGATATTGATAAAATTTCAGCATGGGAGTCGGGAATGACAGGATTCCCATACATTGATGCAATGATGCGACAACTCGAATCTACAGGATGGATGCACCACCTAGGTAGACATGCAGTCTCATGTTTCTTAACTCGAGGACAACTATGGCAGAACTGGAAAATCGGAAGAGATATTTTCGATAGAAAATTAGTTGATGCTGATTGGGCATTGAATAATGGAAATTGGCTTTGGCTGGCTGGAGTAGCCCCCTTCTCTATGCCTTACTATCGGATCTACAACCCATGTCCTGATTCAAAATCTAGCCTTAATGTAGAGACTGTTGATGCCGATTTCATACGTCATTGGATCCCAGAACTAGTGTCTTTTCCTTCAAAGTACATATTTGAACCTCAATTAGCACCATTAGAAATACAAAAGAAATCTAAGTGCATAATAGGTGAAGACTATCCAAACCCAATTGTGAATAGAAAGGAAACTCGTAAAGAAAATCTAATACGATTTAAAGAAAGTAATGCAAATCTGAAAAAAAGTTCAATACAGTGATTTATTTGTAACGTCACTTGGCATAGATTGAGGAAGTCCAATGGAGAAGAGTTTCAGTTCAGATAGTTTCAGTTCATTTGCAGCCTCTAGGCACTCAACAAGAGACTTTTTACCAACCCCAGTTGATGATGAATTGATAGAGCAAATTATTTCAGATGGACTAACATCTCCGAGTTGGAGTAATACAAGACCAATTGTTATTGCAGTTGCCAAAGGAGATGTGCGCGATAGATTATCTGTGGAATTTCTATCTAGATGGAATGCCATAAAGGATGTGCGTGGAGGAGGAATTCTGACAAAAATAAAGGCAGTCTTGAGGCGTCATGGACTCCCAACCAGTAATTGGATAGTGACAAGATCTCCTCCTAAAGACCTAATGCCTAGATCGAAAAAACAGGGGAAGGAATTATATTCATATGTTGAAATTGATAGAGATGATAAAAAAGCTCGTGATGGAGCATGGGCTAGAAATTATGAATTCTTTGGAGCACCTGTAGAATTGTTTGTATTTACTCACAAATCTTTGGGTAAATTTGCTGCTTCAGATGCAGGACTCTTCATGCAAAATCTAATTCTATCTGCTCACTCTAAAGGACTTGGAACATGTCCACAAGGTGCTGTGGCTATCTGGGAAGATGCCGTCCGTAAGGAATTTGATATTGATAAAAAATACTCATTACTATGTGGTATCTGTTTGGGATATCCAAGTAATGAGAAGATTAATTCCTTTGAAGCGCATCGTTTATCACCGTCTGAAATTATGGCTCAAGAAAAATAACAAAGAAATCTCCAGAAAAAAATGACAGATTGGCGTAAAAAGCAATTTTTGACCCCCTGAGTTATAGATGGACCCCGTCTCGGACGACTATGTCACTAGCCCCAATAGATTATAATTTTGGAAATGAAAAGAACTTTGCATTCGCAAAATCGATAACTTGTGGTAATGAAGAAGCGCGTAAAATGTTCGTACGCGCTTTCGGCCACATGCTAAATTACAACCATGAAGAAGCAATTGCATGTTTCAGTAAATGTGCTGAACTAGACCCTAACTGCGCTATGGCATATTGGGGAATCGCATATTGTGTATCATCTAACTACAACTGGAGTCCTGGTCTAGGTTCAGGTCACGATTACATTCAAACAGCAATTACTCTGAAAGATGGTTGTTCAGAATTAGAAAAAGATCTCATTGATGCACTAGCAGAACGCCACTCTGCAGAAGCACGTGATGCAGCAGATCCATCCGTCCTTAACATGGGTAACAGTCCAGAACTAAATGTTGCATTCGCGGAAGCAATGGCACCTCTTTATGTGAAATATGAAGGTAATTTGGATGTTGCTGCAATTTATGTAGAGTCTTTAATGAATCTAAAAGCGTGGCAATTATGGGAAAAGAATACGACTACAGGGGAAATTACTCCTGCTGATGACAATACATTACTTCTAGTTAAGATATTAGAAGATGCTTTCGATAGTGGTGAAGAAGCTAAAGTTCACCCTGCTCTATGCCACCTATACTGCCACGCACTAGAATTATCACCTTTCCCTGAGAGAGCACTTCCTGCAGCAGATGTACTGCGCACACTAATGCCGGGATTGGGACACTTAGTTCACATGCCATCACACATTGATGCTTGGGTCGGACAGTGGAAAGAAGCTATGGACTGCAATATTGCTGCTGTAGAGGCAGATGACCGATATGTCGAGATTAGTGGAAATGAATCACAATTCTACAAGTTTTATAGAATGCATAATCATCACTTTGTTGTTTGGTGTGCAATGTTTGAAGGACAATATGAAACTGCACTAAAGTATGCACGTAAAGCAGTAAGTACACTTCCTGCAGGAGATGCAGAATCTGGTGTACAATTCATGCTAGCAGGAATCATACCTATGGGGGCAATTTTCCTAGAATCATACGTTACAATGCCATGGCATGTAATGATTAGATTCGGCAAGTGGGATGAGATACTAAACGAACCACTACATACAGACAGTGATGTATTCCCAGCGGCAATCGCTACACAACATTATGCTAGAGGAGTTGCTTATGCATCTAAAGGAATGGTTTCTGAAGCAGAAGCAGAACAAGTTCTATTCAAAGAAGCATTACAAAATCCTGCTCTTGCAGGAAGAGTACTTCACAACAACCTGATGTATCAAGATCCAAGTGATGGACCTTGTATTCTTTTGGTAAATGATGCTGTTCTCGATGGAGAAATAGAATACCGAAGACAATTCCAAGCTAAAGCAAGAGGAGAGTCTGCTGACTTTACAGATGCCTTTGATCACCTACGCAGAGGAGTTGATCTTTCACTGAACCTTGCATACAACGAACCTTGGGGACAAATGCAACCAGTACGACATATTCTTGGTGCTTTACTCCATGAACAAGGAGAAATTGAAGAAGCAGAAGCAGTTTATCGTGCTGATATCAAACTATGGAAAGACAACATGTGGGGATTATTGGGCCTCAAACTATGTCTAGAAGATCGTGGAGATGCTCCTGAAGAACTTGCTGAAGTTACAGCCTTGTTCGAAAAGCGTAGTGCACGTGCAGATATCATGCCAGCAAAAACATGTTTCTGTGCTCAAGATAGCATTGACGAAAGTTGCTGCTAATTATTGTGAATCTATTATTTACAACAAATATTAGATAATAATCTGCACTTAACTTCATATCAGCCTCGGCCACAGAGTAATCTATGCGTGTCATAGCACCAATGATGATTTTGATAATGGTTACCTCTACTCTTGCGGGTTGTACTGGAGGAGACTCTGATTCTGGATCCAACGATGAAATAACTTCAGAAGTTATTCAAAATTTACTAGAAAGTGATTTCCAAGATATTCTACAATCTAATGAACCTAAATGGATAAATGATGTTGGAGATTATGAAGAATTATGGAATATATCGCTATCAGAAAATCAATGGTTTGAATTGAAATCTAATTTAATATTCGTAACAAGTGGTAATAATGAATATATTACTAGCGGATCTATTAGAATGGAGGGGAATTATAAAATAAATAATGACTATTATGCTCCTATTTTTGGTGGTAACTATTCACTATGTTGGGATGAATGTCAGGATGGAGATGGACCAAATAGTGGAGAAATAACGGGATGGAGTGTTATTTACAGAATACATAATGTTACGGGTATAAATTATGTAGATAGAAATGAGTCATCAACGATACCATTAACAATAGTAAACACAAATATTAGTATGGAAATATCTTACGTCCCTAGTGGAATGACTGAAAGTGATAGAACTACTGGTATTGTAGTGATTGAGTTGTATACTAAAGACGCACCCAATCACGTAGATAGTTACTTATCACATATTGAGAATGGTGATTATAATTCAACAATTTTTCATAGAATAATTGATAATTTTATGATACAAGGTGGAGATATTGAAGGATTAAATGGTTATGGAGGTTATGCAGCAAATTGGTATGGGTATTGTAATGGACAACAAGCATCAGAAGAAGATTGTAGCAATGTTGACTGGACTTTACCTGATGAGGCAAATAACGGTCTAACTCATACTCCAGGCGCTCTATCAATGGCTAAAACATCAGCCGCTAATACTGGTGGCAGCCAATTCTTCATTGTCCCGAGCGATAGCAGTCCAAGTCACCTTGATGGAGTTCATACAGTCTTTGGTTATGTTACAAGTGGGCTAGATCATATAGACATGATTAGTGAAGTAGAAACAAGTTCTAATGATAGACCCTTATATGATGTGACTATTATTAACATTACAATCGATAATCTTGATAACTAATACTAAATGGCGGACATTAAATGCGGAAAATTGCTAAAATCATATTCTCCCTAGGTGCTTTATTAACTATAGCAAGTATAGTAGGAATAGTGATTTCAGGAACCAGTCTGAATATGGAACCTGAAAGTGAAGATTGGTCGGGAGAACTCATATTGAAAGATCAGGCTCCTATGACTTTTGGACATCAACTTGAATGGAGTTCGATTTACAATGTATTCGTTGAGGATGGAAAGGAGGTTAATGTCGAGGTCGAAAGTCTAACAAATGTAGATGGGGCATACTTTGAATCTTGTGAAATATACAATGATTGTGATTATTATGATAAAGATGGCTACATAGAAGGATTCCAATACATTGGAGAAATTTTTGTAGATGATTCTGGATATTATGATATTCGTTTTACCGTAGTTGATGGTGATGACCAAGATACTGACCCATATGTCATGATTAGAGAGGAAAAAATAGGTGGGATATTTGGTATAATAGGAGGTTTTGTTGGTTGTTGCGTTGGGATTATGGTCTTATCAATAGGAATTATTCTGTCATTTATTAAGAAAGATAAAACAGAATTAAGACCTAAACAAATAATTATAGTAGGTAGAGAGGAATCGAAAGTTGTTCCTGAATTAATTAATGCGGATGAAGGAACAAAACTTGAATGGTGGGAAGATGGTAGTTGAAGAATTTCTTGAATCCAGATTAGTTAATACTAGATCTATTCACATTCTTGGTGCTGGTCTTAACAAAGAAAGGACTGCTCATACGGCAGTTAGTGAATTAGCTACAAGAGGATGGAGGGTAGTTCCAATTCATCCTAGAGATTCGGGGGCAACAATATCTGGTATACCAATTAGAAATGAAATTGAAGATGATGTTGAATTAGAGCTGGTTGTTTTATTCTTGGCACCAGAACGGGCTCGGAATGCCGTTAGGAAATTACTACTGAAAAACTTGGATAACCCACCATTAGTTTGGTTTCAACCAGGAGCAGAGGATGATACTGCAATCAATTGGCTGAAGGATGCTGGTTGGCAAACTGTTTATGATGACTGTATAGTAAAATATGCTGAAAGAAAGGAACTGAATCGTATACCATCTCTTGTCCCATGGTTCCGTCAGATACAAGATGCTGATGACTCAGGATGTTCAATCTGGTCAGTCCATGAAGTAGAAGAAGACGCAAACTTACCTGTGAGTGAATTAGAATGGATTGGAGATTTAATAGATCTTCAGTTATCTAATCAGATAATCCCCAAATATATTCGTGGCTTGAAAGAAAATAACGAAACAATAGAAGACTGTGCTAGAAGATTGGCAAATTAAAAATTAATATCGGAAAGTTATTTTTCATCATCAATCCACCATTTATCATTGGTCTGAGATTCAGTAACTAAAGGTTGAATTGCTTCATTAGAATTTTGTTGTGTTAGCAAATCTGTCTCATCTACAGAAAGTTTGCCGTCCCCATCTAAATCTGCCCATTCTTTATCGGAAATCTCACCATCACCGTCTTTATCTAAATTAACTCTCTTTCCAAGTTTTGAAGCTTTGGAACCGAGAAGAAGAAAAACCACAATGATCAAAATACAAGAAAATGTGGCAGAATCCTCACTCATTCCTGTTGTATCTACAATAATAGCAACAATAATCACAAAAATAATGTATATTATTAATTCAAAAATTAAGTCAAAACAAACCTCAGACATTACTAACGCATGTCAGTAAAGGACAGTTAATATCAGTATTACTACGGATTTGAAAAAAAAAATCAAAATTTGACTAAAAAAAATCAATAATCACAGGACTGTGATTAATTCTCAAGCCATGCTTCAATTTCTTTAGTAGCTAAGATTAATGTTGGAGCCCAAAGACCCACAAATATACCTAACATTTGGTCATCAACACTGAAGTAAAGATACAAAGATCCTACTACTGATGCCATACTTGCTATTAATCCAACTTTTGCTAATTGTCCGCTCATTATTTGTTCACCATACTTACCCAGTGAGATTCCACTATTGAACGTGGTGTTTTTCTAGATTTAAAAATTAATTGAATAACTTGAGATTTTTTTTTTAATAAAATATAAGTATATAATTTAATATGAATACCCTGAATTGTAATGACTAAAGACTCGAAATTAATCGAAAGTCTATGTTTAGTGAATTAGGATTCACTCATCTTTATCTTCAAGCCAACCTTTAGACTCTGTATAATCGCTAAGAGATTCTAAGCGCTGGAATAATTTATTACCAGCCCCACCTTCTCCTTTTTGTGCTCGAGCATTCCAAACACCACCGAATAAAAACTCCCATATTCCAAAGGACTGTTGATGGAATTTTTTGAATAACCAATCACCAGGAATTAGTAAGAAAATTATAACTAAAGTTGCTACAACACCAATCATTCCATTCGTCCATTCTGTTGATGCAGAAATTAATAGCATGAAAGCACCAAAACCTGCAAGGTATGAAACTACAGGTGAACTCTTCAATATATGGAATAGGAATGGGGGATTATTACCACGAGAGTTGACATATCGTGTTGTTGTAATCCACTGACCGACAGTCCTTCCTGTTTTCAGAGGCATAAATATTAGGTTACCAATAGGTAGAAGTAGACTTACAATTAGTATGTATGTCAAATCAGAAGCACCGCCTGCGACAATATTAGTCGCAAGGTAAAAAGTAAACATAGAGAAATTAACTCCTAAGTCAACTAATGAACGGAACCATGATCTAGCCTTGTTAACCTCGTCAAAACCTTCGGGAAATTCTTTGAGAACTCTTTCTTTCCTAACCCTAGGTTTCTTTGCAGCTTTCGGAGCCTTGGCTGCTTTAACTTTCTTTGCTTTTTTAGCTTTCTTTGAAGGTTTCGCAACTACTGCGGCTTGAGCAACTGCAGCGTCAAATGCTTTGACTTCAGCCTCAGCAACTTTTTTGTCCTTAGCTGGTTCTTTCTCATTTGTTTGGATATTTCCTGCTTTTTCTAATAGTCCCATAAATATCATTCTCCGTATAGTTCACCCATCTTAGTAAAAATTGTAAAGTCTGGTGAATTAATAAATTCATTTACCTTATCGTCTGGTAAATCACCTAGAACATCATTAATCATATTGAAGAATTCAGCCCTATCTTCATTACCTACAGATGAAGGATCAGCTCCCACAGTCTCAAACAAAGCAAAAGAATCTGATGCTATGAAATTATTCACAAATGCATCATCCATATTGCCTAGTAATGTATTGACTACATTGAAAAATGCAGGGAATTCATCGTTATCATCTACGGATGGACTTACTTCACCTTCTTCTTCAGATTCCAAATATTCTTCACTTGGAGCCTGTATTAACTCAACTGTTGGCTTAATGGCTCTCATTTCTTGTTGTTGTTTCTTTCTTAGAACAATAATTTCTCTATCTAATTCTGAACCAAAACGATTAGAGAAACGATCTAGTAATGTGCCGACCTCGCCAGTCGCAATACGATCGATGTGACCGTACATGCTGTCTCTACTACCTACTGAAAGATTCGGATCAGATGCTTTTCGTCTTTCCCAATGAGATTTGAAATCTGTTACTTGAACCGTTTCTTCGTTCTGGAAACTTAATTCATCTACTTCATCTTCCTCAATCATAACTTCCTCTAGTTCCATCTCTAGAGGTGGTGGTGGTGGTGGTGGAAGAGGTAAAGAAATACCTGGAGGGAGTGGAGGCAACGGCATTCCTTGCGGATTATCCTGAGTGTTCTCGTCCTCGCCCATAGTACTCACTAGTATCCTTCCGTACCCAATCACTCTTCAACATATTGTGATTCAGTGTTCAAAATATGTCTAATTGACAATTGACCCCCAGCCTTTCAAAACTAAGAAAGTTGCTAATGATTCGGTGACTTCTAACTTATCTCCAGCATTTCCTTCTACCCTAACACCAGCTAATTCAGCAGTGACGTCGTCTTTATTCAGCAAGATATTAAATTTTTTATCTGAGGAAAAAACTATCGCTTCATCTAAAGGATTGAATGGATTAGATGATTCGGGATTCAATCTTTCTAGTGGCATTTCTGTCACTCTCAATCCACATTTCCCGTGTAAACTACCAATCCATCTGATGACTCTTTTTACATCCACAGTTACCGCCTCATCTGTTTCGCCTGCTGAACCTAAAACTACTGAACTATCACCTTTCACCATTTCCCAAAAGATAGGAGTATTTTTCTCTCCAAAAACTCTTAATTTATTATCCCTCATTAAACGTCCTAATCGCTCTTCATCTGCTAACTCTGCGATTTCTTTGATTTTATTCGTAGATACTTTTTTGATAGTGGAGCCGGGAATTTTAGCACTCTTCTCTAATGCAGATTGTAATTCATCAAGATACTGTTTATGATCAGGTCCTTTTTCATTAATTATTTTTAATTTATGAGTTACCGAACTTATGCCTCCAGAAATTCTATTTTGCCATCCAGAATTGGGTCCAGATAATGTTGTCTGAACATTAATTCCTTCACCTCTAATGTAATTCACTAATTGTCTTCGAGCATTTGAATCAATATGTAATAGAGAGGGGTCACGTACATGTATGTGGAATCCACGATGACCCGAAAATGTTGTTTGAACATATTTTTCTTTGAAACCAAATTCTGGTTCTAGGAATTCTGACCATAGAGTCCATGCCTGTTCTTGAATTTTAGATATCATTGTAGGGAAATCATTATCCGAAACCCCAGGAAGATGGTCTCCGTCAAGATCGAATATCAAATCAGCTCCAAGCCAATCTTTGTCAATCATTTTTCTTTCGTTGGGTAATCTGTAGTAAGCAGTACTGTAAAAACAAGAATGCGGTGCACGTTGTTTAAGATAATCCGAAAGTCCTTTTTTGTCAATAAAACCTCTATGCCTATCTGGTGGCTTAGAACCCCAAGGGATAAACATCCATTCACGACTTCTTAACCTAGGAGGAACCCATAAATCTCTAGAATCTAAAGACTTGTAGTAGTCACTAAAACGCAAAGCGAAACGGCTCCAGCCCTCTACCATAACTCAGTTAGTAAGTAGGTAGCAAATTAAGTTGAGGTTCTCTCAATCAAGCTTTAAGTTTGGAACATATTTGCCATCGGACGAAGATTCTGCTCCAGTTACCTCAACATATGCCTCCCAACAAACGAATTTATCATCTAACACAATTGCTTCTGCAAAAGTCATAGCTTTTCCGGTGATTGCACATACTGGACCTAACTGCCCAGTGGCTGTAGATAGTTTCGATGCATCTGGCATGATTTGCCCGTGAACAGTCTGTCTATTCATCCTTGCCATTCAACATTCAGAGATACACACAGTTTTGTATTAGATTTCAACCGCCAAATCATGACAACAGCCCCAACGACTTTTCAAGTTGGCCATTCGCCTGACCCAGATGATGCATTCATGTTCCATGCAATGACTACTGGAGCAATAGATACTGGAGGTAAAGATTACCAACATGTTCTACTAGATATTGAAACTTTGAATAAACATGCCATGGAGGGAAAGTATGAGATTTCGGCTGTGAGTATACATTCATTTCCACTAATTGCAGAAAAATATCATCTAATGAACTGTGGAGCATCCATGGGCGAAGGATATGGACCGATGGTTATATCCAACAGAGATATGTCAGAAGAAGAAGCGAAAACTAAGACTATTGCAATACCGGGTTTAGGAACTAGCGCCTACCTATCTCTACTCCTAGCTTGGGGTGATGTGAAAGTTGAGGTAGTACCTTTTGATGAAATATTACCTAAAGTTGCTAGCGGCGAATATGATGCTGGAGTGATAATACATGAAGGACAGTTGACATGGGAATCAGAAGGTGTGAAACTAATTCTAGATTTAGGAATCTGGTGGAATGAAAAAACGGGTTTACCTCTTCCTTTAGGTGGAAATGTAGTCAGAAAAGACCTAGGTATGGAATTGTGTGAAGCATTAACTGAAGATGTGAAAAATAGTATTGTGCATTCATTAGAAAATCCAGATAGTGCTCTAGAATTCGCTAAAAAATGGGGCCGAGGAATAGACGATGAAACCAACAAAGAATTCGTAGGAATGTACGTTAATGAACGAACTATTGACTATGGTAATGATGGTAGAGACGCAATAAGATTATTCCTCAAAGAAGGACAAAGAATAGGAATGGTTGATAGTGAATTAGATGTCGACGGAATACAATTTATTGGATCTGGTGAATAAATGGAAAGAGGAAACATTCCAGAAGTCAGCCCCTTTGACTCAGTTGACCCTGCACCTCCAAGTGAGGACTCAAATGTTACCAGATTAAGCAATACATTATCAAATGAAAATGAAAAAATGTTTCAACGAATGAGAGCATTGTTCGCATTAAGGAATATTGGCGGCCATGATTCAGTAGACGCATTAACGAATGCGTTTAATTCGGAATCTGCTTTACTTAAACATGAAATCGCCTATGTTTTAGGACAAATGCAAGACCCACATGCAGTTCCATCATTGATAGACAGACTAGCAGATCAATCTGAGGATGTCATGGTTAGACATGAGGCAGCTGAAGCATTAGGAGCAATTGGAGACATGATTGCAATTGACACACTAAGAAAGTTTCAAGAAGATCCAGAAATTGTAGTTGCAGAGTCCTGTGAAGTAGCCATAGATTTACTAAACTATGTTGCAAGTAAAGAATTAAATTATTCATGAGATGATAACCAAGTGATATCGCTATCCATATTGCAGACAACTTTCAAAAAATGTTCAAGACCTTCTTTTGATTTATCATCTAGTTTATTCTGAACTTCGATAGAAAAATATTCATCGATTCTTGATTCAGAGAAACCGAGTTTTTCAGATGTCCGAGAGATTACTTCTTGATTCCAAGATGTATCTTCAAGAAAATGATTATACTGATTAACCATATCTTTTCTTGCTTTAGCTAACTTGTCTATAGGTGAGTCTTTTCTAGCAGCAAATACACCAAAAACCATTGGGAATCCGGTAATTTTCGTCCATTCTGCACCTAAATCAAGTTTAACTAAATTAGGATTTTCTTTAGCAGCGATTAAAGCACGATCACCAATTAATAATGCACCATCCGACTTTTCTAGCATAGCAACGAGATCGGGGCCAGTTTCATGGAATTTAGGGTCTAAATTCTTCAAACCGAGAACCCATTGAAGTAAAGCACGTGATGTTGATGAGTCTGAAGGTAGAGCTATATCTCTCATTTGATTAATTGGGCGTGTTCCAAATAAAATAACAGAACCTACATCTCCATTACTAACAATACCTAAATCAGGTAAAAGAAGTAATTCATCGGAGTGTTTAGCATAATCTGCAGCAGGAATAGGAGCAGTCAAACAATCTCTTCTGAGAAGGTGACCCGTTAGCCAAGCAGGAGGTGCTGGTAGAATTTTCCATCTATCCTCTAAGCCATCAAAAATAGGATCACAATTAGCAAATGCGACCCGACCAAGTACAGTTTCCCAAGACATAATAACACTACACTAATTGAGCAACTGGAAGATTTCTTCTACCATTATCTGGCTTTCTCCGATATCGAGTGAAATCTGTATATGTGGTATTTCTTTTGACTGGAACAGAATCTACATCTTCAATTAGTCTGGCTAATTCATCACTATCTGAATCCAATTTAGCTGAACTACCCGCTTCATGCATGATTTCTTCATGATTTACTGTTCCATCAATATCGTCCGCTCCTGAGTTCAAAGCAATAGATGCTACATGGCTACCAATATTCATCCGATATGCCTTGATATGAGGGATGTTATCTAACATAATCCTAGATATTGCAATGACCCTTATGATTTCATTCATAGACGCTAGTTGGGCTTCTGGAAGACGAGTTTTATCAGGTAAGAATGGATATGGTACAAAGCATTGGAACCCTTTACTTTGAGCTTGCTGATTTCGAAGTTTCGAAAGATGTATTGCTCTTTCTCTTAGTGTTTCAACAGTTCCAAATAGCATAGTACAATTTGTTTTGATTCCTAGTTCGTGTGCTACTTCATGAATCTTAAGATATTCATCAGAGGATTCCTTACCTCGGCAAATTCGATTTCTCACTGTATCGACTAATATTTCTGCACCACCTCCAGGTAAAGAGTCAAGTCCTGCAGACTTTAATCGAGACAGAGTTTCCTTGACTGTTATTCCACTACGACTAGCAATATGCTTGACCTCTACAGCAGTTAGAGATTTGATATGGATATTAGGATAAGTATTTTTTGCAGCACTATACAGTTCTTCATAGTAAGTTACTGTCCAATCAGGATGTAGACCACCAACAGAATGTACCTCATCAATCATCTGACTAAAAGGCTCAATTCGATGCAAATATTCTTCAACTGTTAATGCATAAGCATCATTATGCCTAGGACCTTTTCTAAAAGCACAAAATCGACACGCTAATACACAAATATTTGTAGTATTTACATGCAAATTATCATTGAAGTAAACGTGTTTTCCGAATCGTGATTTTTTAATTAAATCAGCAAGTGCGGAAACGCCTGAAAGATTGTTAGATTCAAATAATTCAAGACCCTTTTCTACACCAACATATCCACCACTACTTAACAAATTAAAGCATTCGACCAAGAGAGGATCTGTCTCAACAGAAAGTGGCAAGGGAAGTGTTTTCAGGACTTTTCTCCAGTCCGAATTTCCCGAGAGTGGTACATCAATCATGATAACTCCGACCACTGGGTCATGCTTGTCAAATATCAACCAATGTATTGGACAATAGGAGTTATAGCACTGCAAACCATCAATAGCCAATTTCAACGACAGGTGTTCAAATGGGGTGCTATTATTAGCCTAAGTGAAGGACAATTAATGGAAATTGCAAGGAAATGTCGTATTGACATTGTAGAAATGGTACATAAAGCAGGAGCAGGGCACCCAGGAGGTTCTCTTTCAGCAATAGACTTCATTGTGGGATTATATGGAACTGAATTTCGTTTTGATGCAAAGAATCCTAATTGGGAAGACCGTGATCGATTCATCATGAGTAAGGGTCATGCAAGTCCTGCTGTATATTCTATGCTACATCAGTTAGATATAATTACAAAAAGCGATATTGATAGCTTCAGAACTCTAGGTTCTACATGCCAAGGCCATGTAGATATGAAATGGACTGAGGGTGTTGATTTCTCAGCGGGAAGCTTAGGAATGGGGCTCTCATTTGGCTTAGGCTGTGCAATTGCAGCTAGAATGGACTCTAGTGAGAGAAATATTTGGGTAATGATTGGTGATGGTGAGACTCAAGAGGGGCAAATCTGGGAAGCAGCAATGGCAACAGATTTTCACAAAATAGGAAACCTGAATGTAGTAATTGATAGGAATCGAATACAAAATGATGATTTTATGGATGTACAGATGGAAATAGGCGATATTGGTGCTAAATTTCAATCATTTGGATGGAAAGTAATTGAAATTGATGGACATAATATGCAAGAAATTACTAATGCTATAGGAGAAGCATCGAGTGATCAAACTGAACCTTACGCAATCGTGGCTCATACAATCAAAGGCAAGGGTGTTTCTTTCATGGAAAATAACCCTTCATTCCATGGTAAAGCGCCTAGTGATGAAGAATTGGTTATCGCATTGGAGGAATTATCATGAGTGCTCCTTCAACAGGTGGAGCATCGAGAGATGGTTATGGCTCGGCCCTACTAAAGTTGGCTTCAGATCCAAGGGTCGTTGTATTAGAAGCTGATTTAGGAAAATCAACTAAATCTTGTTTGTTCAGAGCAGAACATCCTGAAAGAACTGTTTCAATGGGAATAGCTGAACAAAATATGATGCTGGTTTCCGCTGGAATGGCATCTTCAGGAAAAATTCCATTCGCTAGTACATTTGCAATATTCACAGAGAGAGCCTTTGAACAAGTAAGAAACGGTATTGCAAGGCCGGGATTAGTTGTTCATATCTGTGGTAGTCATGGAGGAATTCATACAGGTACAGATGGTAGTAGTGCCCAGTCAATAGAAGATCTAGGGATATATCGAACAATACCAAATATGACTGTATTGCACCCATGCGATGATTTATCTGCAGAAGAACTGACTATTCAATTACTTAATCATGACAATCCATCATACACACGTACTGCTAGGAATAAAGTCCCTAGGGTATATACTGAAGATAATGTTTCAGAAATTAAGATAGGTAAAGGTAATGTCATCAAAGAAGGAAATGATGTTGCAATAATTGCATGTGGTGTTATGGTAAATGAAGCAAAGATTGCAGCTCAGAAATTATCAGAGGAGGGAATTAATGCATGCATAGTAGATATGCATACCATTAAGCCTCTTGACGGTGATCTGATTCAGGAATTAGCCAGACAATGTGGATGTATTGTAACTGTCGAAGATCATTCGGTTATCGGTGGTTTGGGCGGAGGAGTAGCAGAATATCTCTCACGAAATATTCCTACACCATTAGAAATGGTTGGAGTGAATGATAGATTTGGAGAGAGCGGTGATACCTCTGATTTAATGTCACATTTGAATATTGATTACAATGCAATTGTTAGTGCATCTCATGCAGCAATAAAGCGTAAATAATTGGCAAAAAAAGAGTCTTTCTTGGGTTTCATTCATCAAGGAGTGAGGCTCGAAACTAAATTAATGAATGAGGCCCAGAAACTCAGAGACCTACTTGACGGGTCTATGGATCCATCAGAATTAGAGTCTTACAAAGAGTATTACAAGTTGGCTGAAAGGATATATGGTAGAGAAGCTCTAGATGAGATTGGAATTAGTAGTCCACAAGATGTTGAGGAAAACCTTACTCCAGTATTGAATAGTGAATTTACACATGACGTCATATTACCTGAACCAAAACCTGAGATTGAAGAAAATGAAATTCAACAAAATAATATTAAATCAAAAAGACGAAAATTTGTTTTCCTAGTAGGAATTATTGGCCTCATTCTAATTAGTACTAATGTCGCTGTTGGTATAGATTCAATCGTTGGATTATGTGAAGATGAAGAGCCCATGGGAAATATAGAATTTAAGGCACAGCATCAAGTTAATGGCAACTCATTAACAATATTTTGGACAGTAACCAATACCACAATTGGTAATCAGTATTCGATTACATGGGATGTTTCTCAGAATGGTTCTCAAGAACTAGTAAGTAGTGGACAAATTAATTGGACGGCAAATGGAGAGTCATTTTCTCACTCTAATATGACCACAGTACAAATTGAACCATATGCTTATTCATCGACACTACTTGACCAGAATGGGACTGTAATTGCAACAGTAAGTGGAAGTCATACCAGTTCTGACATTAACACTATGTCTACGATAGAGAGTTCAAAACTTTGTGAAGATAATCCAAAGTTAAAATTAGGAGAAATTATGAATTATGAAGATATTAATTCATGGGGGCCTGAGGGCGAAGGTGAAATTATCGATGGAATGTTATTGATGCTGTTCACGTTCGTCACTCTATTCGGCTTGACGAAAAAGAAAAAATAATCAATACATTCGAGCAAGATGTTGCTTTCTTGTAGTTAATTTACCAGTAATAGCACATGGCATGGGGGAAGAATATGGTTCAACAGAATCGCCAAGTAGTGCTAATCCAGTAGTTTTTTCTAAAACTTCAGCGTCGGCATCATTTCCATCAAATGCTAATTCATAGACAATTCCATCTTCAATAGGGGAATTGAGAGCCCAACCAGATTCAGATTGATTAATCCCTGGGAATTTCTGGACTAACTCTGACATATTAACTGAAGATCGTGTTAGCAATGTTTCAGAAATTTCATCTAAATATTGATTTATTGTTTGAGAAAGATTTTCTAAACTCACTTCTATTTTCCCACCTGTTCTTAGTGATAAAACGCACTTATTACCATCCAAATCGCGAGGACCTAATTCTAATCTTATTGGAGCACCTCTAATTTCCCAATGATAATGTTTACCTCCAGGCCTAATATCTCTATCATCCACATGAACTCTGAAACCAGAAGCCCTCAGTTTCTTAGCTAAATCATGTATCTTAGGTATGACTTGTTCATTTATATGTGCAGCAACGGGCATCAAAATTATTTGATATGGAGATACTGATGGAGGGAGTATAAGTCCTGCATCATCACCATGCATTCCAACAACTGCACCAAGTAATCTTTCAGACATTC
The DNA here is from genome assembly GCA_016777225.1 of Candidatus Thalassarchaeum sp. Taxonomy (GTDB): domain Archaea; phylum Thermoplasmatota; class Poseidoniia; order Poseidoniales; family Thalassarchaeaceae; genus MGIIb-O2. The sequence continues at coordinate 30,940 of JADHRW010000007.1, forward strand.
CAAAAGTAGTTTGGTGGCAATTCTGAGTCTTACCATCTGAATCTTCATAATTTAGATCAAATGCTTGAGCCCATTGATCACGATAATGATGATATGTTGCAATTTGAAGTGTACGGCCATTTGGCATGACTGCATCTACTGCTGTAGTATACCATGCACCAGGGAAGGTATCCCAAACTGGTCTCTTAGAAACTAAAACTGGCATACATAGAGATTTCATTAATCTTTGAACAATCTCTGCATCCTGTTCTATTTGGCGAGTAGCACCATCTTCATCCTTGTGTACAGTATGAGCTTCAAAGAAATGAATCTCTCGAACACGAATAAATGATCGGGTTTGTTTAGTTTCATACCGGAATGTATTGACAATCTGGAATGTTTTGAGAGGAAGGTCTGCATGACTCCTCACCCAAAGAGAGAACATCGTATACATTGGAGTTTCAGAAGTAGGTCTAAGGAACATAGGTATGTCTAATTCATTTTCTCCACCTTTAGTCACCCAATAAACTTCTTTCTTGAATCCAGAGTCTTCTTCATCCATTCTTAACTCTGATGGATCAACCCCTAATTCTCTGGCTGCTTTAAGACGTGAAACTAATTGGTTCTCTTTCTCGAGAAGGTCTTCAGGAACTAAAAGTGGAAAATTATATTCTTGGTGGCCAGACTCTTCCATTTCTTTTCGAGTTAAACCATCAATTAAGCGCATTGTAGACCAACCATATGGCTTCCATACATCCATTCCCTTGATTGGATATCTCTTATCGACAAGGTCAGAAATCTCTACAATAGCGGGATACCAAGCATTGAAATCAGACTTAGGAGGAATACCTCTCTTAGCCTTACCATGCTTTCCCATGATTACTTGCCGCCTTGGATTATCCTTCAATGTGCCGCAGATATAGTCTATCGTGAAATGAATTTTTCTAGTTCTTCACATAGATCAGATTCATTATCTAATACTTGGAAACTACCATCTGAATAAACTAACCTAGCCCGAGGAGATTCTGGTTCACCAATTTGTTCTAACAAATTAGCCACAACTGCATCAACACCATATTTAGAAATTTGATCAAGTGATTTCTTAATTAACTGCTCTTCAGATACATTTGTTTCTAATTTGAAACCAATTCTTATACATTCGCCTACATGTTCAGATAGTTCAGAGATATGCTTTGTAGTCGGTTTTAGTTCAATATTCCAACTTTCTTGACCACTGGGGCGCTTTCCAACCTCTGCATTCATTGAATAATCTAATACTGCTGCAGCATGTATCCAAACATCTGGCTTGGATTCTGCGTTGGCCATATCTATCGATTGCAGCAACATTTCTTCTGGGGACCCTGCACGAATAATATTTGGAAGTTTGAAAGAAGAAGAGGCTGAAGTTTTTCCAACTATACAGTGAACATCATGACCTTTCATGAAGAGATATTCTGCTATAGCCCAACCAGTCTTACCAGAAGAAGCGTTTTGAATTGCTCGAACAGAATCGATAGGAGCTCTTGTAGCACCAAGAGTAATTGCAATTTTCTTTCTATTAGGCAAGTAAGAATTAGAGATATTAGCCAATTTAGCAACTATTTCTGCAGGAGAAGGTTGTTTTCTGCGCCCCTCTTTTACTGAATCAATAATACAGTAATTCCCCTCATTCGAAATTTTCTTGAGAAGATCTCCAGTTACTGGGTCATCAAATAAATCTTGATGCATTGAAGGAACAAAGACGATTGGAGTACCGTTTCCTCTAGCGGCTGAAAGTGCCATCATGATAGGAGAATCGATAATTCCATGGATATGTTTGGAAATTGTATTTCTTGTAGCAGGAGCAACAAGAACTGAATCATAACTTTCCAACTGTTGCATTTCAGGATTCCAATCAGTTAGTGTTTTTTCGCCAGATGCCCAAGATAAAGCCAAGGGAGAAATGATTTTTTCTGCTTCTTTTGACATCATGATTGTCAATTCTGCCTTATGCCTTCTAAGTTGTCTAGAAAGTCTAACGGATTCAACAGCAGCAATGCCTCCAGATACTAAAAAAAGTATCTTCTTACCTTCGAGACTGGAACCTCGAATTACCACTCCTGTGTCTTTTACCACACACCTCGCAGAGGGGGAGCATTCATGAGTTCGTCGCATCAGTAGATAGACATAGGAGTCCTCTGGATGTCGAACAAGGTAATGGAAAGTTTGCATAAACACCTATATAGATTTATGACAGTAGATTTAGTATTAGGAATTTTTATCATTTCTCCACTTTTAGTAACTCTACCAATTTATTTTAATTTAATCTTATTGCCTCCAATATTTATGGTTGTTTCATTCAAAAACAAAAGGAAAAATGGCGACATATTGGGTATGATATTACTTCTAATTTTGTCATTGATATTTTTATTAGTAGGATTACAAGATTTATCTAGAGAAGAAACGATGAGTATTATTCAAGGAATTCTATTACTACTCCTCTCAGCGTCGACGATTAGAAGAATCAGAACTATACGCAATACAGTATACAAAAATTGGTATAATGATATCAAAGAAAATACTGGCTTGTTTGAGAAACAATTAGTTGTGGATGAAGTTTTAGCAACCTGTCCGTCATGTTCCACACTATTAGCAGTAATACCAAGTAAACTCTCTGAAGATGATAAATGTCCAAATTGTGGAGAGAATTTAGTCAATTGATATACGAAAAGAATTTCAAATTTTTTCTAATGCTATAGCGATACCCATGCCGCCACCAATACACATGGTTGCAATAGAACGATTTGAATTAGTTGATTGAAGTAAACTTGCGGCCTTACCTGTAATCCGTGCACCAGAAGCGCCTAGTGGGTGACCAATTGCTAATGCACCTCCATGTAAATTAACTAGTTCTTTACTAATCCCTAGATCTTCCATAACTGCTAAACTTTGACTGGAAAAAGCTTCATTCAATTCAAAGATATCGACGTCTTTAATATCCCAATTTGCTCTTTCAAGAACTTTTTTTGTAGCTTCGATTGGTCCAATACCCATTATATTAGGTGCACAACCAGTTACTGCACCAGCAACAATTCTTGCAATAGGATTCAAATCATTCGCCTCTGCAAATTCTTCACTGCACACTATCATGAATACAGCGCCATCAGTTAGGGGAGAGGAAGTTGCTGCAGTTACCACACCATCATCTCCAAAAGCAGGTTTTAATCGAGCCATTGATTCCATAGTAGTATTACCTCGAATACATCCGTCTTGGCTAATAATACCATCATCAGTTTGTATACTTACGATTTCATCTTCTAGTAAACCGTTTAATTGAGCAGATGCTGCTTTTTGATGAGAAGAAAGAGCGAACTCTTCATGTTCAATACGTGTTTGTTGCCATGCCTTAGCAACATTCTCTGCAGTAATTCCCATACCCATGTAAGCATCAGGGAATTTCGCATCTAATACAGGAGATGGGCTCCAGTTGAAACCGCGTCTTTGAACACGACTCATAGATTCAACACCACCTACTAAGATGCATTCACCCCAACCAACTTCTATGTGTGCAGCGGCAGAAAGAATTGCCTGCATAGATGAACCACAGAGTCTGTTTATTGTGGTTCCAGGGACCGTATCTGGCAAGTTTCCAAGAAATGTCAATAATCGTCCCATGTTGTAACCTTGCTCTCCTTCAGGATAAGCACAACCAACGATTAAATCATCAATCATTGAACTAGATATATTATTTCTTTTCATCAACTCTATAATCACCTGACCTGCTAACTCATCAGGTCGTATATTTGCTAATTTACCCCTATGAGCTCTATGAAATGGAGACCTGAGCCAATCAACAATTACTGCTTTCATGTGCAAGGGGACACGCCATAGAACATAATAATTGGCAAAGTTATTGATAATATTATCAGACCATATCAACCGTGAGGTTCTTGAACAAAATTAAACTCGAAGCATCTGATAATATGATTAGAGAATGCTCAAGACACGGATATTACTCCGATGACAACCTATGTCCAGCATGTAATGAAGAAGGTAAATTTATACTAAGATCTAGAGAAAGAGATAGTCTAGCTCGTAGACTTGCATTGATTTTAAGGCATGCTCCAGAGAAATTTGATCTAGAGATGGATATCAATGGATGGGTAGATGTTAAGGATATAATTAGCCGATTCAAAAAACAAGATGAAAGAAGATACCATTGGCTAAGACCTCATCACTTTAGGGCTGTTTCAGAAACTGATGGAAAAGGAAGATACGAAGTCAGAGGTAATATGATTAGAGCAACTTATGGCCATACACTAGAGATTGAACTTGATTTACCAACAGAGAATATACCAACTTCACTGTTCTATCCATGTAATCCTGATGAAGCTGAAAACTTACTTGAGGTAGGAATTTCGCCGAGCGGAAGAGCACATGTGCACTTATCCTCAAGCATTAGATCAGCAGCAGAAGCAGGAAAAGTCCACTATAATTTACCAACAATATTAGAGATTGACACAGCAAGAATGGTTGCAGACGGAGAAACTATCTGGCATGCTGGAGTAACTGTATATCTTGTTGAGTCTGTTGATTCTGGATATCTAACTAAAATAGAAAATGACCACCCCGAATATGAAGTTGCAAGGGCAAGATGGGTCGTTGACGAAGAAGAATAATTAGAGAAATTCACCACAACTGGTGCAGAAATCTAATTCAGGAGTAATTGGTTTTTCGCAAGATGAACAAAAGGCACCTGAAGATTCCTTGACTACTTCTTCATCAGATACGACTCTAACAGAAGATTCTCTTTCAACGAAAGGTGGGGCGATGTCTTGAACAAGAGACATTAGATTTCTAAAATTTATTGCTTCTTGAATTGCTGATTCTAACTGAATCTGACGCCTTTCTCTCTCCTCTGCATCTTCAATAGACTTCACATCATCTAATTGAGATTGAAGCCATCTCTGAAATTTCTCAATATCGGATTGCTCTGCCATAATCTTTCGAATATCGTCTCTGAAATGAACCCATCGTTTAGACTCTCAGCAGAGTCAGATATGAATACAGCAATATGCCAAAGACGATTCGAAGGTAATGAGGTTATACTTTGAGTTATAGTAAAATCGTGATTAAAATGGGTGGAGGCCTAATCACTGATAAAACTCAATTGAAATCAATAAGAGAAAATAATATCAACAAAGTATCTAAAATTATAGCTGAAATTTTAGCAGATGGGAATTCTGTAATATTAGTTCATGGCGCAGGATCTTTCGGTCATCTCGAAGCTAAGAAATGGAAATTAGCCACCGGATTTAATGAAGAAATAATAGATGCGCAAAGAGATGCGGTGAAGAAAGTAAGAAATGATATGATAGAGCTAAATCGATATGTTTTAGATAATTTAGAAAGTTTTGGCATGATTTGTGAATCACATCCGCCATCACTATGGGCTGATGGATTAGGTTCAGAGTTTAATGGAGACCTTAGTAGATTTGAAGTATATAATAATAAAGTGATACCAGTTACTTTCGGTGATGTTGTTAATGTCCATGATAAGAGAGAATTTGGTATATTATCTGGAGATGATTTAATGGTTAGAATCTGTAATGAGATTCCTGAAATAAGTCATTGCATTTTCCTCTTGGGAGACACAGAAGGGTTGCTAACGAAGCCCCCAAATCAAGAAGGAGCAGAACTGATACCAATTTGGTCTAATGATCAAGAAATAAGTGGAATTCATGAAAAATCACAAGATGTAACGGGTGGAATTTTCTTGAAAGCAGAAAGTGCTAGTAAGATTTGTCAGAATGTATCTAATGTTTGGATGCTTGATGGAAGAAAACCAGAAAGAATGCAGGAACTAATCAAAACAGGTAATACTACCGGTACTAAAGTAATTTAATGAAGCATCTATTATATGTAACCGTCTCGGAGATATGAGACATATGACAGCAGAGATTCCAGATAGTAGTCTAAGCAAGTTAGATTCATCACAACTAAAGATGATGGAAGAAATGTGCTTAGTAGTAGATGATAATGATAATGCCATTAGTTCAGCTAGTAAAATCGATTGCCATAGAGGTGGCGGAATTAGACATCGAGCGTTTAGTGTACTCATTTTTGATTCAGAGAATAGATTACTAATGCAACAGAGAGCCGAAGAAAAAATAACGTTCCCTGGAATTTGGGCAAATAGTTGTTGTAGCCATCCACTAGATATCGAATTTGAGAATGGAGATTCGAAAGAAGGAGTCATTCATGCTAGTAAGCGTAAGATGTTTCAAGAACTTGGTATTCCAATGGAAGTTTCAGAATCATGGGATTATCACCATATCGGGAGATTCGAATATAGTTGTAGATGGGATGATGAGTGGATTGAACATGAAATTGACCATGTATTAATAGTCAGAGCTAATGTGGAATTATCAATAAATAAAAATGAAATAAAAGAAACTAAGTGGCTTAATCACAAACAAATCATTGAGATGCTAGGTGGGGAAAATGAATGGTCGAACATGATTATCGCACCATGGTTTAGAATGATTTGGAAACATTTCATTTCACCTCATTACCCTAATATGGATGATTTAATTAATTCAAATAATGAAAAAATTGTTAATTGTGGTAGGTTGTCATTGAAAGCTGGGTCTTCAAGTGGAAAGGAATTAAAACAAGCACTTAGTAAACATAAGGATGTTGTTGAAAAAGAAATAATGACTTCAATGAACAAAATAAAACAAAATAGATTGCATGGTGCAATGACTCACTTATTCGCTGGAGGAGGAAAAAGATACAGAGCTATCCTACCAAGGCTGGTTGGAGAGGCAACAGGAGCCGCACATGATGGCCACTATACTCTTGGTTCTAGTATAGAAATAATTCATAATTTCACACTAGTACATGACGATATTATGGATCAAGATCCAATTAGAAGAGGACTGAATGCAGTACATATCGAATATGATGATGCAACTGCAATAAATGCTGGAGATGCAATGTTAGCAGTAGGATTTGAAATTCTGGCAGATTCGGAAGAAATTAGTCCAGAAAATTTGAAATTTTTAGTTCAGTCAATTGGTGAGATGGTTAGAAGAGTAGCTGAAGGGCAACAAGAAGACTTCGACTTTGAACAAAGAGAATATGTAAGTGAAGATGAATACATTGCTATGATAGCTGGAAAAACTAGTGCAATGTTCGAGACATGTGCTGAAACAGGAGCCAAACTTGCAGGTGCTAGTCCTAAAACTGTAGAAAATATGGCGGATTGGGGGCTCAAATTAGGCCTATGTTTCCAACTTATGGATGACCTAATAGACATTACTGGAGATACAGAGACTCTGGGTAAGCCCGCAGGATCAGATGTCGTTCAAGGAAAGAAAACATTGATTGCAATTCATGCACTAGATAGTGATAATGATCTACCTGCATTTACAAAAGTTTACGGCAAAGGTGAATGCTCAGATAATGATTTGAATGCAGCTGTAAAAGAACTAAGAAATAATGGTTCAATTGACTATGCTATGGATAGAGCAATGAGATACCATTCAGAAGCACATCAGATTTTAGATGGACTTGAACCCTCACCTGCATTAGAAGTTTTAAGACAATTAACTGATATGCAATTAACTAGAATTAATTGATACACTTAGCATTTAATTGGCTAATAATATCTCCTTTAGAATCTTTCATCCAAGCATTAACTTCGTCGTCTACAAACATTCTTCCAACACCTTTGGGTGTACCAGTCCAGATATAATCACCCGGAGATAAATCATACCATTCGTTAAGATGATTTAACAAAGATTCAACATCATGAACCATAAGATTAGTTTTAGCTAATTGTCTGATGTCACCATTTACCGATAAACAGATTTCTAATGTATCAGGATTCCAATCTGTCCAAGTCCCCAATACTGCCGAACCTCTGAATGATTTTCCCTCAGTCCAAGGCCACCCTTTTTCTTTAGCAAGTCCCTGCCGCGTACGATTAGTTGAATCACAACCCACACACATGTATTTTGGCTGTAAATCATCACCCAATTCGATTACTAGTTCAACTTCATGATCTACATGTTCAGAATCACTCATCAACTTAATCACATTATTACCATCTTTATCTGAATGCTTATGAGATGTATTCGGCATAATAAAAAAACGTGGATAGTCGGTGACATCTCCTCCAATTTCCTCAGCATGTTCAACATAATTCCTAAAGCAAGCCCAACCAATAGCCATACTAATGCCAAGGCACAATAGGTATTCAGGGCATCGATAGAGAGATTAAGAATTCAATAGGGTTGAAATTAGGTGACCTACTAGTAGTAATGATGGCAGATAACCCGTATGTTGTTTTAGGGGTTCCCAAAGATGCGACTAATGCCGAAATAAAACGGGTTTACAGAAAATTAGCACGGCAGTATCATCCTGATAGAAACCCCGGAGATGCTGCTGCTGAAGAAAAATTCAAATCTATACAAGCGGCTTATGATTCAATTGGAACTGTTGAAGCAAGAAAAGAATATGATAGTCAAGGACGAGTTCAAGATATGTTTGGAAATGGAAATCCATTCTCAAATTTCGGGGGAGGTCGAGGATTCCCGGGAGGTGGCGACATTGGAGATATATTTTCACAATTTATGGGAGGAAGAAGTCAACAGCAAGGTAATGACTATGGAAATAATAGATCAAGGAAAGAACCTGAAAGACCAGTTGAAAATGATAAAGGAAGCGATATTGAGTCAGGATTAGATATTTCTTTAGAAGATGCAATACAAGGTGCTGAAATAAAATTTAGCCATAGAAGATTGAGGAAATGTAAAAAGTGTAATGGAAAAACATTTGGAACGACAAAGAATTGTTTTGAATGTAAAGGATTAGGAGTCAGTACTAGAGAATCAATAATTACAGTAAAGGTACCTTCAGGAGCTATTCATGGACAACAATTGAGATTAAACAAGATGGGTAACGAACACCCAAATGGAACACCAGGGGACTTGTTAATCAATATTAGACTGGATGCAGAAGACGGGAGAAGATGGGAAAATGGTAGATTAATTCAAGATGTTGCTATAAATTACAGCACTCTATTGTTAGGGGGAAAAATACAAATTAAAACTCCAAATAATAATCGAATACAAATTGAAGTACCTCCAAGAAGTAAAATCGGAGATAGAAGAAGACTGAATGGCCAAGGGCACGATGGCGGACCATTGGACATAGAATTCTCAATCATTGAACCTGAGAAGTTGACAAAGAAACAACTTGAGGGACTCGAAAAATTGAAAGACCTAGGCTTATGATTGATTACAACTAGTGATATATGAGAATTACTGGCACATTAATTATGAGGGACTTCAAGAAAGTCGCCAAAGTGCTAATCCCTCAGAGAAAGAATGTACATATTGCCGTATTCATTTTGTCCTTACTAATGATTCCGGGTTTTGCTGCTACTTTGACACCAATAGATGTTGAATCATATAATTTAGAATCTCCAGAGCTAGAGGCTGCAGAAGTCATGAGAGAAGAATTCTCTGGAGCAGGTAATATTTGGGGTTTCGGACTATTCGTTAGAGATTCACAATATTTTGGAGACTCACCATCGGAAATTAGTCAAGTTGACGATTTTTCTGGCATTAATACAGGACAAAGTGAACCATTGGGCGGAATCCTAAATCTTTCAGTATTAAGAGAGATAGATGCAAAGGCCAATTTCCTTGATGAACATGAAATCTCTGAATATTACTTGTCCTTCGCATCTGAAATCTCAGGTCAACCAATTCTAGGAGTTTTAGATTTAGCTAATGAATTTAGAGTTTTTATGTCAGACCAGTCTCTATTAACCAAACCACAATTTAACCCAGACACTCTAAGGATGGAAGAAGCGCCTACTAATTGGGATGACTGTGGCAATCTAGAATGCTTACCATTCGATGATGAAAATGTCACCCAAGAACATATTGATTTAGCAGCACACAGAATGGCAAATAATAGCAAAGGAGCATTTCTTAGGTTTCTATCCATTGATAGAGCATTTTTAGAAGATAATAGTAGCACATTAATCGGCCCTATTGGTGGTATTTTAGATGAAAATGGCAGTGTAAATACTGACACATGGGGTTATGGAAGATGGTCAGCATCATCTGCTTGGTTGATATTAAATCTTGACAGAGAGAGAATGCAAAATGAAGGTTGGACATTCACTTGGATTAATGCTACTGCTGAATGGGGGTATGATTTCGAAGGAGTAGAACTGTCTACAGATCCAATAAGATATTCGATTGATGAATGTAAAGAAAAAGAAGAAAATAATCAACCTTTATGTTCAGTTGAATGGTTATATCTGTCAATAGAAGAAGATCTGCGAGAACAAGATGAATTAGTAGTTACTATACTTCTTGGGGAAGGACCTAATGTAGAAATAAATAGAGAATTACTATCAAGTGCTTATCTGATTGTTTTAATGGCGATTGTTGTAATCATTTTACTTTGGTTAAGTCTCAGAAGAATTTCAGATGTTTTAATTGTTGGAGTCGGACTAGTACTTTCTCTATTATGGATGCAAGGAATGATAGGTTGGGGAGTTATTTTTGGTGAAAGATATGGTTTTGAAATAATTTTTAGATCCCAATTCTCAAATTTACTGCCTATCTTAATTCTAGCATTGGGTATTGATGATAGCTTACATGCATTACATAGGTACAAAGAAGAACGAAGGAAAGGGAAAACAAGTGCAATGGCTGCAGAAGAATCGATATCACGTGTTGGAAGAGCCATTTTACTAACATCTTCGACAACTATAGTAGCCTTCCTTGCGAATCTAACATCGGATATTGCTGCATTGAGATCATTCGGAATAGAAGCAGGATTAGGTGTTGCTGCTGCTTTCCTCCTAACGGGACTGTGGGTTCCATTAGTTAGACTAGATATGGACTTGTGGCTAGCAAAGAAAGGTAAACTAGTAGATGAAAAAGATGGTCAATTACACCTCATTCCTAAGGAATGGCTGATTAAAGTAACTTCTGAATCCACAAAGAAAGGAATTACTGTTGGAGTTGTTGCAATCATAATCACAATGGGCGCAATACCGTTAATGCTGTCTCTCGAAGGAGATTTTCAGATTGATGATTTCTTAGATGAGGAATCAGATTTTGCACAAGGGGTGTATTTAGTCAATCAAAGATTTACTGATGGAGAACCAGGATACATACTTGTGGAAGGAGATATTGCTAATCCAAAAGTCATTGAAGCTATTGGTTTGACTAGAGAGAATATGAATTCACATGATAGAAAAGTAGATCCCGACCAAATATCAAGAACTCCATCTGGTGAAGTAGAATTAATTGCATTGGATGAAATTTTGATGTTTGTGCAGGCAGCAATGTATGAAAATATCACACCTTTTGAAGAGGCTGGTTGGGATTCAAATCAAGATGAAGGAGGATTAAATTGTCAAACAATGAGCCTCTTATATCCTGGTGTAGGAATGAGAAATATACCAATACTAGAAGATAGAGATTGTTTAGTATTCCTGTATGGCTTTATTCTGACTAGAGGAGTTCCTGCAAGTGGAGGTTATCCAGCCTTACCGCCTTCAATTACATCAGAATATATTCAATCTGAACTCGACTTAGACTATGAGAGACCATGGTTAGACATTTCTGGAGAAACTCCGCAATATGTAAGAATGACAATGCGTTTTGGATTATCTAATGCTGAACAATTTGCTAAGGTAGGACCAGCATTAGAACAATTGGTCAATGATCTATCGCCTTTCCAAAACTTATCTCAAACTGATTTAGTAAAGAGAGGTAATATAGAGACAGCATTCACTTCGGAAGAATATCCAGTGACATGGGCGATACCAACCGGCGACCCGGTGATTAGATTTGTAGCAGCAGACTCTATGCAGAATGAAATGCAATCAACACTTTTGTTAGGTATTGTATTCTGTACAATAACACTATGGTGGGGTTTTAGAGATGAAGATACTCTCAGTCAAAGAACTAAGACTATGAAGAAAAATAAATTATCGTATTCAATGAAAACTATAGCAGCGATGACCTTTATGGGAGGAATAATGTTCTTCCTAGTAAGTCCAGAAGCAGCTGTAGGATTTGCAATATTAACTCTAGCCTTGAGTATATTTTGGGGAATATCTGGTTTCGGAATTGCAGTAATGACTACTACACCTATATTCTTAGTGATAATATGGCTATATGGAATGATAGAAGTTGCAGGATACGGATTGAACATGGTGACGGTTGCAATTGCAGCAATGTCACTTGGAGTAGGGATTGATTATGTCATACATGTAGTAGAAAGGTACCGTGAAGAACAAGAAAATGGACACGATACTATCGCTGCTATCGAAATTGTAGGAGGTGCTTCTGGACTTGCACTATTTGGATCCGCATTATCTGACATAGGAGGATTCCTAGTAATTACGCAATCAAGTATGGGATTCTTCTCGACTTTCGGATTATTCTGTGCAATAATGATAGGATTATCATTATTAGCAAGTATGATATTAACTCCCGCACTAATAGGAATAGTTCAAAGAAAGAAAATATCAGTTTGAAACTAATATTAATTTCAATCTTGGTAGTTATCTTCGCCAGGTACTTCTACTTTCAGACCCTTTCTCTGTCTAATTTCAGCAGTAACTTTGTGGAATAGAGCTGCAGGAAGTTGAACGAAACCTGCATTCTCAGTGTTCCAAACTGCTCTACCCTGACTTGCTGCTCTGATGTCATTTGAGAAGCCGAAAGATTCTGCAACTGGCATTTTACCAATTACACTTGCAGTTCCACCGTCAACAGGCATGTCTTCGATTATTCCACGACGTGTTGTTAACTCACGAGTGACTCCACCAATTACATCGTTAGGGGCGTCGATACGAATATTCTGTATAGGCTCAAAGATTACAGATCCTGATCTAAGAACTGCACCCTTAACCGCATTACGAACTGCAGGAATTGTTTGTGCAGGACCACGATGAATTGCATCTTCGTGGAGTTTAGCATCAACTAGACGGACTAATACACCCATCAATGGTTCTTCTGCAGTAGGACCTTTCTTACATACATCATTGAAACCTTCAATCATAAGTTCTCTTGTTTCGTGAAGATTTTGAATACCTTTAGTATCATTGACAAAGACATTTGTTCCATGGATAGCATATATCTTTCTCATCAAATCTTTGTCCATTCCAAACTCAGCAAATTTATTACCAGTCTCTTTAGCATCTTTTGTTCTAACAGGCCCATCACCAAATTGACCTTCTCTTAGCGCATTGATAACATCTTGAGGTAAAGGTTCACACTCGATATAGAATCTGTTATGCCTATTTGGAGATTTACCTTCAAACGGACGTCCACTATTATTACGTTCAATGGATTCACGATATACTACAATTGGCTCACTGACCTTTACTTTGATATTCTGTTCCTCTTGCATACGGAAAATTGTAATCTCAAGATGCAATTCTCCCATACCTGCCAATAGAGCTTCTCCAGTTTCCTGATTTGTTGTAACTTGTAAAGATGCATCAGCCTTAGCAAGACCACGAAGAGCATCAATGAATTTAGGTAAGTCTTTCATTGATTTTGGTTCGACAGCTACTGTAACAACAGGTTCTGAATAATGCCTTATTGCTTCGAATGGGGTTGCATCTTGATCTCTAGAGATCGTTACACCAGCTGCTGCACTACGTACACCAGTTAATGCCGCAATATTTCCTGCAGATACTTGAGACACTTGGATTCTATCTCCACCCACCATCATACTGACTTGCTGGACCCTCTCAGGTTTAGCCGCACCAATTGCCCAAACAGTTTCACCATGTTTAATTGAACCAGAATAAACTCGTCCTACAGCTACTTCTCCTGCGTGAGGATCCATCCAGATTTTTGTAATCATTAATTGAAGTGGCCCGTCTGGGTCTGTGTTAAGCATTGATTGACCAACTTCGGACTCTAAGTCTCCTTGCCAAATATTAGGGATACGATATTTCTGAGAAACTAGTGGTGAAGGAAGCTCTCCTACAGCCATGTCAAGTAAGACACGGTGAACTGGTGCTTTCTTAGCTAATTCTTTTTGTTCATCATTATGACAGTGTTCAAAAATATCTGTAAAGTTCAATCCTGATTTCTTCATGTAAGGAATTGACATTCCCCAATTATAGTAAGCTGAACCAAAAGCAACTGTTCCTTTCTGAACAGAAACTTGCCATTCTTTAGCAAGTTCAGCAGGAGCGAATGTTTCAATCAACTTATTGACTTTAACAATGATTTTCTCGAATCTCTTCATCATTTCTGGACCATCAATTTGTAATTCATTGATTAATCTATCAACTTTATTGATGAATAATACCGGGCGTACTTTTTCTTTCAATGCTTGACGTACAACAGTTTCTGTCTGAGGCATAGTACCTTCAACAGCACAGGCAAGGATGATACAACCATCAACTGCTCTCATTGCACGAGTAACGTCACCGCCGAAATCAACGTGACCAGGAGTATCGATTAAATTAATGAGATAATCGTCACCTTCAATTTCGTGAACCATTGACGCACTTGCTGCATTAATGGTAATTCCACGCGCACTCTCTTGTTGATCGAAATCAAGTACTCTTGATTTACCTGCCAAATCTTCTGACATCATACCCGCGCCAGCAATTAGATTGTCAGACAAAGTAGTCTTCCCATGATCAATGTGTGCTGCAATTGCAAGATTTCTAATTTTTTCTCTAACGTGCATTACTTCTGTTGCTCGCTTTATGTTGTCCTCTTTACGACCCATATTATCACCTTATGATAGTCGCCCGACCCAACTTCGGTTCATAAAGCCGATTGTATCACTACGTGATACAAGCTTAACTATCGAGTAGTTAGGAAAGGCGAAAATTATCATCGAGCAGAGGAAGCGATTCTTTCAACTTCTTCTCTCTTACCAACTGCAAAAGAGCCCACGTCTCCGCTAGCAGCTTTAGAGAGTTCAGAAACAATACCTTGCGTAAGAGTTTTCTTACTCTTAGCAGTAGCAGATGCACAACCGATTCCAAGATTTCTTAGAGCAATATCTAAACGACGGCTTGGAGAAGAATCTACAGCCTTAGGTGCACTAACTGCACCCATCTTTATTCTTGTAGTTTCTTCACAAGGAGCGGATTCAATAATTGCATTAATGAATGTTTGAAGAGGATTCTCGTCACTACGCTCTGAGATAATACCTAATGCATCTTCAAAAGCCTTAGCACAGTGTTGTTTCTTACCAGAAAATCGACCAGATCTCATTAGATTGTTAATGAATCTCTCAATAACTGATAATTTTGCTTTGCCAAACCAAGAATTAGCATGTCGGCCACCACTGTGTGGGGTTCCAATAGTTGTCAAATTGATGTATGGTGCTAGACCAGGATCTGAACATGTAATGTCTGAAGCGTCCCATTGTCCGAAAACCATGGTACCAATTCCTGCAATAGGAGCATCTTGTGTAGTTTGAATTTCTTCTGACATAAATACACCTCATCGAACTGGCTTTTCTTTGCGACCACGAACCATCTCGTCTAGAGATACGCCGTTCACCTTTATTACTTTGTAACGAACACCGGGAAGATCTCCCATAGACTGACCTCTTGGACCGCCTATACCTTCTACTAATACTTCATCGTGCTCATCAATAAATGAAATTGCACCATCACCAGGAGCAAACGCTGTAAGTTTGTTACCTGTTCTGATAAGAGAAATTTTTACTGCCTTACGGATACCAGAATTTGGTTGTTTAGCCTCGAAACCTACTTTTTCGATAACTATTCCTTTAGCTTGCGATGAGCCTTTTAGAGGATCGTGCTTCAATACTCCGCCTTGACGACGCTTGATCTCTCTGTCACGGAATCTCTTCTCCTTCCAACGATATTTACGACGGTCACTTTTCATCTTCGATCCGGAGAAAAGTCCTCTACCCAATTAATACACCTCTTATGACATCCCGCCGACCTACCTTTGGTATAAGAGCATGACGGGAACGCACTAGGTAGAAGTTTGACACTAATACTCATTTTCTATCGCTAACATTGAAATTGAATCGACATTGGGTTGTTAACATGGCGTTCCGCGATTTACTTGTTGATGTTGAAAATATTGGTACTGAAACTAGCGTAATACATGGAATAATGAACAGCTCAAAGCAAATGAACCATCGACCACTTGTTTTTTCAAACCTAACAGAAGCTCCCGGACATTCTGCTGCACTTAACGTACTAACTAGAAAAAGAATCTGTGAAACTTTTAACGTAAGTCCAGGTGAACTTATCGATATTTTGGCTTGGGCAATGAATAACCCATGTGAACCCGAAATTATAGATGCAAATTTAGCGCCAGTTATGGCTAATACAATGGAAGAAGTAGATTTAGAAAAAATTCCAATCCCATGGCATTATCCCGAAGATAGAGGAAGATACCAATCTGCATCCGTAATCATAGCTCAGTATAATGGAATAAGAAATATGTCATTCCATAGACAATTCCTGAGAGATGGGAAGCATACGGTATCGAGGTTTGTCCCTAGACATCTAAGGACAATGACCGATCTTGCAGCAAGTGATGGAGAGGGCGTCGATATTGCAGTAGTAAATGGTGCAGACGCTGTTGTATTGTTAGCAGCAGCCATGTCATTTACTGTAAATCTAGACGAATTGACTGTAGCAGCTGCATTACACCAAAAATTACACGGAAAACCACTAAAATTAGTTGAATTAGCTAATGGAATACAAGTTCCAGCTAATGCAGAATATGCAATGCAAGCAAAAATAACTCTAGAAAGAGATGACGAAGGACCTTATGTCGACATTACAGGAACTGTTGATGATGTAAGACAAGAAAATGTGATACAGTACAATGCGATACATCACAGGAATAATCCTGTATTTCATGCACTCATACCAGGAGAAGTCGAGCATAGAACACTAATGGGTATGCCAAGAGCACCTACAATCAAGAATGCTGTATCAGAAGTAGTCCCTTGTAGTGATGTATACCTTACAGATGGTGGCTGTGGTTGGCTATCATCAGTTGTACAAATAATCCCTCAGAAAGAAGGAGATGGTGTGAAAGCAATTCATGCTGCTTTACAAGGGCATCCTTCAATGAAACAAGTAATAGTCGTAGATGAGGATATAGATACGTCAGATCCGGTAAGAGTTGAATGGGCACTAATGACTCGGTGGCAACCTGACAAAGACACCATCATACTTTCAAATCAAAAAGGTTCGAGTTTAGACCCTAGTAGATCAGAAGATGGTTTGACGAGTAAGATAGGGATGGATGCAAGTTTACCCCCCGGAATAGACAAATCACCTTATGAATCAGTACTTTGAGGCTATAAAATGATTAATAGCGACATAAAAGAAAAGTTGCAACATCCAAGAAGAAGCCTTGGAAATAGGCATAGAAGTCAAGCTGAAAAGTTTCTCAAAATATCAAATGATGAAAGTAATCTTAACTGGGCAGACCAGAGTGCTAAACAGGCAATTCTGTATGATTTTACTAATCCTGAAAATTGGATTACTCTTACAAAAATAAAGATATTAAAAAAAGACATAATTGGAATAAGAGCTGTATTAGAAGAATTATTCACGATACTTGGTAGAGATCCTGAGTTACTTAATCAATTAAAGAACGTAGATTTAACACATAATGGGATGGATTTACTACATGCTGGACTTAATATTGACCCACTAGATCCCGATAAATGGGCGAAAGAGGTCTTGGCTGATGAAAAAGCAGTTGAGAAATTTTGCTTGAGAGTTGAATCTTTAGATTTGAGAGATGTGAGAGCAAACGTTCTATTCTCAAGAAGAATTGAGAGGTTGAGAGATAATGGAGATGAAGATTTGTTTATCCATCTCTCTAGAATTATTTTAGCTCAGAGACCATCTAATCATGAAACTTGGAATGAGTTAGGAAAATTACATGAGAGAAGAGGAGAATATGATGATGCTTGGTTCTGCTATGATCAAGCACAAACATATTTCCCTACTTTAGAAGTAAGAGATAGGTACAAGAAAAGAATGGAAGCAAAAATGGATGGTGGCAAAATCATTCCTTGGAAAGAGCCAAAAATCAAGAATAGAGTTGATTTCTTGAAGAAAATGGAAGATATGGCGTCGCCTAAGAACTATACTGAAAACCTCGAAATTCTCGACTTAGAAGAAAAAGGGTTAGATGTATATCAGAAAATAACTGATTTGAGAGAGATGAATAATCTTTCAGGAGCATTTTTCTTATCTAGGCAATTAGCAGCTGAGGGAGATGAAAGAGGAATAAAATTAGTTAAGGAAATCATGGAGGATATGTCAGATGAGATCTGATAAGCCATGGGTTGTTGTTTGGGCAGTACCGAAAAATCCTATGGATGTACCATGTTGGATGATGGTAAAACATGCAGAAAGAGGATGGGAGTTACCTGGAGGCGAACTACTTGAATCAGAAGAGAATGATATCGCTGCTTTGAGAGAACTCTACGAAGAAACCGGTTGTTTAGGTATCGCAATTGCAGAAGATGATTCTATTATTGAGGGAGGAGTTGTTGTTCTAGTACAACTTGATATTGACCCTGTACCCGATGGGTGGATGTCAGAAGATGAAAAAATAGAAGAGGTAGGATGGTGCATAGAAATACCAGATGAATTATTCTGGGGTACTGATGAAATAGAGAAACTAATCGCTCATGATTGGAGTACATCCAAAACATTAGGGTCTTGAATTTCATCGATTCTTTCTACTAGTATTTCTTTCCATAGACTAAATTTAAGTATATTTGATGAATCAATAATCAAACCTATATCATTCCTATTTTCACCTGAGAGATCTCTTGTTAGAATAGGAAATAATTCTTCTACTATCAATTTAACATCTTTAGGATTAGACGGAATCCAAGTCGCTTCGCCTGTTTCTCTTGGTGCAGCATTAGCCAATCTATTTTCCATATCTGGTGCAGAATCCGACACCTCTTCCAAAGCCAAATCAAGCCATTCAAGAGATGCAACAAGACTTTCCGAAGACATTTTATTTCTTTGAAAACTCTGTCTTGCCGACCAAAAGTGTCTCATCGCAGGATCTAAATCATTTAATGTAACATATATTCTTGCTGCCTCTAATCGTGAAAGACCAACTATATCTTCGGGATGACCCAAATCTTTCCTTATATCCGCATGAACTATTAGAGACATTATTGATTCCCCGCTATTCCTATGCCAATTTGCTAAATTAAGCAAAGCAAGACCGTGTAATGCTGTACCCGAGCATAATGCATTAAGACGGTCTACACACCACTTTAATTCAGCCCCAACTAAATTAGCATCAATGATACCCAATAATGCACGGTCCATCCTAACTCTAGCTTCGACATGGTGATCTCTCTCGCCAGTAGAGCGTGAGCGATTCAATAAATCTTCAGAAAGTTCTGCTATATTTTCTAAATTACCTTGAGATATTCTCTTTTGCAGTATGAGCATGTCAATTTGCAAAGGAGTAGCATCCCCAATTGAATCAACCACAGAAACACCTCTCTTATTTTTCTATTGAATCTATTACTTTTTCATATTGAGAACGGAGTTCAGTCTCTCTTTCCAACATCCTTTGTAGATGTGCTTCGAATGTAACTTTAGATTCGGACAATTCTTTCATCAATTGTTCTCTGTCATCTACTTCCAGTAATAAATTACCGACCGCACGAAAAACAGGCCTTTCAGAATCTTGATTAGAGAGTGATTCTAATGTTAAAGAAATCTCATTTACTTGAGTAGAAACCGTCTGAATCTGATTCCTAGCTAATTGTAATTCTTGCACTAATGCCTGAAAATCGGGAGAGTCTATTTCACTCATTCAATCACCTCTTGTAGCACTTAGGGCTTGCTCCGATGCTATCAACCCACGCATCAAACTATTCCATCTAGCCCTTAAATCAATAATTGAATGAGTCTTTTCAGTAACCATTATACTTTCTTTTTCACAAACGAACTTGCATTCAGTGATTAAACTTGCAGCCAATGCTTGCGCATCGGGATGAGTGAAAGAAAGTTCAAATTGAGTGATTTCACTCTTCTTCGTCATTAGAAGATTCCTCGGCAAGTTTACGCTCATAATCTAGAGCTGCTTGTTGAGCAATTACAGTCATGTCAGTCGCTGTTGCTCCTTCCATACCTCTACGTGTAATTCTATTATTCGAGTCAGAAGCTCTTGTGAATGGTTCCCAAACGCCCCCAGTGAATTTATGCTCACATTTCTTGCATTCCCAAATACCCGCAACTTGACGGCTTACTTTGGGGTAATGACATTCAGGACACGTATAATTTCGTGATTTTTTTGCTATTGCTGAGCCAGCCCTTCTTCGAACGGTAACACCGTATCGAGCTCCGAATCTAGCTGTTGCCCCTGATTTCTGTGTTCTCTTTGCCATTTCAGTTTCCTCCATCTAATGCATGAACCATTTTTCTGAGTTCGCTACCCTTTTTACGAGCCTCTTCCATTAGTTCTGTGAATTCAGCGGCCGTGAAGGCCCCCTTAAGACCCTTCTGTAATGAATGGACATGATCGTCATCTCCCAAAGTAATGTGAATTCTTTCGTCGCCACCTAATTCTTCTCTGCCGCTAGCATCGAAGATAAAACGACCACCGACTCTTTGGTATGAACACATAATTGGAGTCTTAGACACAACGAGTGGTCTATCTGCTCCTACCTCGAATTTTTCTTGAGGAATAGTTGCGTTTCGTAATGCAGCGATACCTGCTAGAGCGAATGCATCAAACAAATTACCATCATCAGATACTGCGAATAAATCAAGAATAACTTGCCATGCCTTTTCTCCAGGTATTATACAAAGATCAGATGTATCTATACATCCAGATTCCCTAATTCCTCTATCTACTACACGGCTTAACTCAATTGATTCAGCACTTGGTGGTCCAGCTTCATGCTGTCTACCTGCAACAGGCCTTACTTCAGCCATGCACATCAGGCCGCCTTCATTTGGTCGATCAGAGTATGGAGTCATTGTTTGGAATTTCACTCCTGCGAAAACAATTGTATCGCCCATTCTTACACGTGCAGAACCTTCTGCATTAGCTAAAACATTTACTTCGAGTTCTAATTCTCTACCTTGATATTGTGTTCGACCATCTAAACGCTGGTCATTGTCTGCTAATTCCTTTAGATGACTACGCAATAATTGCGGTACAAGTGGTATACTCATTGAGGATACCTCCCTGTTTTTAATGCCTCAACACAATACTCGTGAATCACCATTGCAGCATCCATATTGTAATCCCATGCTTCTTGGAATTCCTTTGGAGACAAGTTTCCATCCATTTGTAGGAAGACTAGTTCTCCAGTATTAGGCAAGACTCCCATCGGAAGATCTGCTTCGCCATAATTATCCTCTGCTTTATTCAAATCACAGACTACAACATCATTGATTTTACCTGATGCAACTGAAATTACCAAATCTGTCATAGGAATACCTGCATCAGCAAGAGCAATAGATGCTGCAGTAAGACCTACACATCTAGTTCCTGCTTCTGCACAAATTATCTCTATTTCCACACGGATTTTAGAACGAGGATAAAGTTCTAGCATAACAACACTTTCTAGTGCTTCTGCTGTAACTTTACTGATTTCTCGACTTCTTCGATTGAAACCAGGCCTGATTCTATCAGATGTGGAGAATGGTGCCATGTTATACCTGACATCAAGAACTGCTCTATCTTGTCTTTGGATTTTCCTTGGATGTGCTTCCATAGGGCCGTATATAGCAGCAATAACATCATTATTGCCCCATTTCATACGACATGAACCATCTGCAACTGGAACAACTCCTAATTCTATTGAAATTGGTCTCACGTCGCCTGCTTTTCTACCATCATTACGGATGCCATTGGCATCAATCATTTCTACGTCTCCATATCCCATTATGCTACACCTCCTGGTGTTGCTGCTTTTGCTTCAGCAGTCATTGAACGAAGGCGATTTCTGACTTCGAGTGTTCCTTCGAAATCTCCATCAATCCAGATTCTGCCGTTTTCTCCAGCAATAACTCTGCATTCAGATTCCTCCTTGAGTTGTCTAAGAGCTTTTCCTTGCTTACCGATTAATCTACCTAGTAAATGAGGATCAATAATTTCAACTGCTCCTGAGCGAATTTTGCGAAGACCCATTCCTTTCATGGTAACCACACTGGAATGAGTTTCTTCTACTTCTTGGACCCTGCACAAAATAGCTTCACCGATGTCGATTACGCTTCTAGTTCCTCCAAAATCAGCCATGGATGGACCAAGACTCATTGGTAGTATTGCGTTGAATGGTGCACCAATATCTACGAACCAGATATTATTTGTGCATCCTTCTACAAATCCAATCACTAGATCACCAGGTCTTGGCATGTATGCAGTTCTTCGCGGTTCAACAGAAATTATATTCCCGTTCACATTTGTTCTTCCATTCTTTGTTGCTTTAATACGACCAGCAATGGCAATCACGCCATGGCCTATTTCGTACCCCTCAGAATCTCCAAGATCTTCACCAGGAGCAACGAGTAGAGGAACTCGTTGTGAGTCTTGCGGCCCGGCCGCGTTCTTCTTTTCAGTCATGTTATCGAGCCGCGCGACCAACCATCCCTTCATAACCGTTGATGTGAACCCCTACGGGGTACACTCAGTCAAGTTCTTTCACAGAAACTTCAGATGACCTCTGAGCGACTTGGCTAATCAATTCATTTTTCATACCACCAGGTGCCTCAACCACACACACCCAAGAGCCATCAGAAAGCCATTCTTCTTTCTTGATAGATTCTCGCAATAATCGATGTACTCCGCCGTAATCTGAACCAGGGACCTTGAATGCCAAACGAACT
Source organism: Candidatus Thalassarchaeum sp. (assembly GCA_016777225.1). Lineage (GTDB taxonomy): Archaea > Thermoplasmatota > Poseidoniia > Poseidoniales > Thalassarchaeaceae > MGIIb-O2. The sequence goes on from JADHRW010000007.1 coordinate 53,807, forward strand.
GTTATGAAGGCTAAAGGAATCACTGGTTTCAACTGTTTAATTGCATCCTGCACTTGTCGCTCAAGAGATAAAAAAGGATCTATAGAAAATTTAATTTCATCTAAAGCAAGTTCGATTCTAGTTTTAGGGTGGGGTAGCTTTGTTCGCGGATCTGTTGCAGTAGTTGCAATTTGATGAATGATTTTTGTTCTCTTCTCTGCTATCAAATTCTTCCTTTGAACAGTTGTCAATTGAATATTACCATCAATTAATATTTTTTCAACACATGTTAAAAGGTCAGTGGACCCAAATACACTCTCAAGTGCATCTGTGGTTGGCCTATCGCCTGATTTTGCATCATTCCATATCTCATCTGTTGCAAGAAGATCATCCAATGAAACAGAGGCATGATCTTTTTTCCATTCATCTACTAATTCAGGATCAACAAGAATTTCATAGCGTGAACCACCTTTTTCGAGACGGGCAAGAACTGCATCATCGAGGCTAACCATGTACTCGGAGTTAGGGTGAAGACCTTAGATTAATAGGTAGATATAGACTCAAAGTCTGTCTAATTGCTTTAATGTATATTCTCTGTCTAATTTGACATATCCATTTGAATCAACTATAGCGATTTCAACAGTTTCTCTATTTAAATCGTCTTCGAGTGATTCTTTTAATGCCTCAAGTCCCAGTTTAATCGCTGCATTCTTAGTCATATTATGCTTCCAATTACTTTCAAAATGGTCAATTACTGTAGATCTTCCACGCCCAATAGCTCCTGCCTGGTAAGATTGGTAGGCTCCTGAAGGATCAGTTTCAAAGAGATGAATTCCATCATCGTCAATACCTGCAATAAGAAGTGCTGTTCCAAATGGTCTAGCCCCACCGTATTGAGTGAAAGATTGCATGAAGTCACACATTTTCTTGACCAAAGTTGTAATTGCTATTGAGTCACCATATGTCATTCTATTAACTTGACATTGGACACGTGCTTTATCTACAAGCTGGCGAGCATCGGCAACGAGACCACAAGTAGTCATACCGATATGGTCATCGATTTGATACATTTTTTCTATTGAGTCTGTCAAGATTAGTTTACTTGAAATTCTCTTATCAACTATCAGTACAACTCCATCTTTGAATTTGAGACCAACAGTAGTAGTCCCTCTTTTTACTGATTCTCGAGCATATTCTACTTGGTAAAGTCGACCATCTGGAGAGAATGTAGAAACTCCATGGTCATATCCGCGTCCGCTTGGCTGCATGTTATCAGACCGCAACCGACGAAGGTGTCTTATGAATCTTGACAGTTAGAAGGCTGACTTAACGAGGCATTCATGGATAAGGACGTTGTCGGAATGTCATGAGAGTGGCAGTTCTAGCCTCGGGAGGAAAAGATTCCACCTATGCCTCATGGTGGGCCCAAATGCAAGGTTGGTCACTAGAAGCACTGATTACTGTAAAGATTGAAGGCGATGATTCGATGATGTTTCAATTACAAAATACCGAAGTTACAGGGTATCAAGCCGAATCGATAGGGACGAAATTAATTCGAGTTATTTCAAGCGGTGTGGAAAATGATGAAATAGATGAATTAGAAAATGCTATTCGTAATTCCGTTGGAAATGAAATAGATGCATTGGTAGTCGGAGCATTAAGGTCCGACTATCAAAAAACAAGAATTGAAAGAATGTGTGAGAAACTAGGAATTATTTCATTTTGCCCTATGTGGCATCATGATCCTGAACTACATATGAATTCTCTAATAAATCACGGGTTTGATGTAAGAATTATTTCTGTATCTTCAGAAGGCCTCGATGAAAGTTGGCTAGGTAGGAAAATTACTGGAGAAAGTCTGGCTGAATTAATTCAACTATCTCGAAAATATAGATTCAATTTAGATGGAGAGGGAGGAGAATTCGAAACTATTACTCTCGATGCTCCACATTTCAAAAAATCAATTCATTGCGAGGGTGAAATATCATGGGACGGCGTAAGAGGCACTTGGAATATCACCAAAATTCATCTATCAACATAGGGTTATAATCAAACAGGGTAGACCTGTCCGAATAATCGGGGAACATCGTGACAGTATCACCATTAGACTATAGATATGGAAGAGAAGAGGCAAAATCTATTTGGTCAAGAGAAGGCCGACATGAAAGGCAACTAGATGTAGAAAGGGCACTGATTTGGGCTCATTGTCAACTTGGACGAGTTAGTCCAGAGGATTATGACAAAGTTGCAGAGATAGCTGTCCCTGAAATTGTCACTGCAGATCGTGTTGATGAAATTGAGAGAGAAACAAGACATGACATTATGGCTCTAACAAAAGCAATGGCAGAGGCAGCTGGAGATGCTGGATGGTGTATACATCTTGGTGCAACAAGTAACGACATTGTAGATTCTGCTGTTGCATTACAAATAAGAGATAGTATTATCCTACAACAATTAACAATCAAGAAATTATTAGCCACCATGTGCGACTTAGCTGAAAGAGAAAGAGATACTGTGATGCTAGGACGTACCCATGGACAAGCAGCAGTACCAATAACATTCGGACTAAAAATTGCAGTCTGGGTTGATGAATTTAGAAGACATCTTGACCGATTAGATGAGTTAACTCCAAGAGTCACTACGGGCAAATTCCTAGGAGCAGTTGGCACAGGAGCTGCTCAGGGAGAAAATGCATTCGAATTACAGAATTTAATCATGGGGAATCTCGGTCTACAAACACCAATAGCAACGACTCAAGTTGTTGGAAGAGATCGCTATATTGAATGGGTTGCATGGATGGCTAACGTGTCAACTAGTATAGAAAAAGCATTGCAAGAAGTAAGAAATCTTCAAAGGAGTGAAATTGCAGAAGTTGGAGAATATTTTGATGCAGAGAAACAAGTAGGGTCCTCAACAATGGCACATAAAAAGAATCCAATAACTGCTGAGAACGCTTGTGGTTTGGCTAGAATTGTTCGATCAATGATTATTCCATCATATGAAAATGCATTACTGTGGCACGAAAGAGACCTTGCAAATTCATCAGCAGAAAGATTTACTTTATCACATTCAATGATTTTATTAGATGATATCATAATTAAATGCGATAGAGTTTTATCTAAATTAGGTGTAGATTCAGAAAGAATGATGTACAATATTAAGGCACAAAAAGGATTAGTTATGGCTGAAAAATTAATGATTGCCTTAGTAGATAATGGAATGCCTAGAGATGAAGCTCATGAAGTACTAAGAAGTGCTTCAATGGAGGCGATTAATTCAGGTAACGACTTGGAAGATATCTGTGCCAAGTCGGATTCTATATCAAAAATATTTACTAGGCAAGAGTTAGCTAATTTATTCAAACCAGAAAGTCACTTAGGATTTAGTGGAGAAATTGTCGATCAAGCTGTGAGTATGGCAAGAGAAAGAATTTGATTAAACCACTATCATTGCAATTCCTAATAACAAGCCTGTTGCTGTGGCTACAATTCCTAAAAGAATAATCATTGCATGCGGTCCATACTGATTAGTATCATCCAAAGCTACATTCAAAAAACCATCTTCAAGTATGCTGGAAATCATACCGGAATCTGATTCTTCGAAATAAGGTGCATCTCTCCTCTGGATTCTTTCATTAGATCCAGAGTCATCCGACATAATGACCCCTAGATGCACAAGTAATTTATTATATCCTCATCAATTAACTGAATAATCAGTTTAGGCAATGCTCATGCACTCCCGAGCGTAGGACATATTGTGATTGATTTATCCAAAGGGCCTGTTCATATCTCTTCTGGCCCTAGTACAAACCCTAATTCTTTGTGTATGACTATCATTTCAATGACTTTAGGAAAAAATGGTAAAGTAATATGGATGACAAGAAAGCTACCACATAGTGAAAAATTATCAGATATCCTTGGCCACCATACTGAAAAAGAAATGAACAGAATGATGATTATAGAATTTGAAGATAATATTTCAGGAAAAGCAGAACAAATTAAGAAAATCATCCCATCATTAGAACCTGAGGATTTACTAATTGTGGAAGAATGGTGCGAAAGTTATGGTAGAGCCAAGAATAAAGACAGCAAACTGATGAAAGAATTCGTGAAATTGAATAATAATATGAATTGTGTAATTACCTCAAATTCTTATGAAGATGCATCGGGACAAAAAAGAGGTTTTGAGGGTTGGATGGCAAGAGGTGAAAAATCATTAGGAGATGCATATAGGACTGTATGGTTAACAAAAATACAAGAACAATTTCAAAAAGTAATGATTACTGATGGTGATAAACAAAAGATAGTTAATCTGACAAAGAAAGGTTTTGAGGATTAAATTAATATTTATCTAATAATTTTTCTAACTCATTTATTGCATCATCACTAGGATCTGCTAACTTATGGGGGTTTTTAGCTGCACCACTATACACTTCTTCAACATAATTCTCTAAATCATTATTTTTAATTTTTAAGGAAATTAGATAGATGAACATGGTAACGGCGAATAATAAAAGAAATATATTTACGACATCACTTATTTCCATAATATCACTCTAATTTTTTCCTGAACTAGTAGGAGCACCTAATATCAATGGTTTCGAAAGATGTCTACGTTGAGATGCCGATGGTTCTACCCAATTATTAGTAAGTTCAATCCCAGAGAGGTTAATTTCATCATATAACCAATACTTTTTACTGACTTTTTGACAATTCAGGCATCTTAATGGTTGCTTGGAGCCCGCACTCCTCATAGTTTTACCATTACAACAAGTAGGCCTTCCAGTTATTCTTGGTAAAGATGATTCAATACTCAATCTTTCTAGGTGTATACTTCCATCAGGTGATTCTAAACCTAACCAATTAATTCGATCACCTGGTATTAATTTTCTTAGAAGACGATTCACATCACCACCCTCTTTAAAAGCAACAAGCGTGATATTACGACCATTCGAAAAAACCTCTAAAGCAGAATGTGCACCTTTAGTTTCTACAGGTTTAGTTAATACTGTTGCAGTAGAAAAACCAAGAATATGGTCATCACTCAACTGATTTGTTCTGTGAATTGCATATCTTTCACATTTTTCAACATCTGATTGTGACTGAAGCCATAGATGTGCCGATAAAACTGCTTGAGAATTTGACCCTCGAATTCCATAAAGAACAGGGCATGGAGTTCTTGGAGCAATTAGGCCTTTGTCAGCAGTAGGATCTCGATTGACGAAAGTTTCAGGATGAAGTGATTCCATTTCTTTGACTCTAGATGAAGTAACCTTTCTTTGAGTACCAATTTTTTCAGGGAATCTCCAAGAAATCAACTCCCAAGTAGAATCATCTGAAGGATTCCAAGCCATAGCAGAAGACGCCCCAATTATTCCCCAATCTGAATTTTCAAGACTTAGTATGTTCACGCCATCAAGACTATTCCTACGTTTATCGAGATCTACTTTATGGCGTACTGCTTGCCAATAAAAATCTTCATTTAGTTTATTGAGTGTATAGATTAATGCAGGAGATGTGAGACTGTTTTCTTCTATTTTTAATTCAATCACAAGTTGAGAAAAAAAGTTTGACAACAACTTTTCAAGAATATTAATAGATGATTTTGGACATTTTAATATGCATGCCAAAGCACCATTACCTCTGGTTCTTCGTTCAGCGAAAGGCCATAGCCTGACGAGACGTCGTTCAATGACTTCAAAATTATCAAGTTGAGATATCTCTCCTAATAAGTCATCAAATGTAGCTGTAGTACACCCTGAATCAGGATTATCAGTATCATCTAGTCCAATCCAAACACGACATGAATCGGCGTGTCCGACCAAACCTAATCACCTAAAATCTTAGCGAGAACATCAGGAAGTCCGATGTCGGGATCACATCGAAAACCACGTACACCAAAATTTGATGCTGCGGCCATATCGACATTTCTATCCCCTACCATTACAGAAGTAGATTCATCTGGTCTATTTTCCCAATCTGTATCAAATTTAAGATTTGGAATAATATTATTCTCAGAAGCAGAAATAATTTGCCTACCTGCTTCAAGCATACCAGGATTTGGTTTACGAGCCCAAGCACCATCCCAAGGCGAATATGGACTATACAAAATCAGATCTAAATGAGCATTAGAATTTTCTTCAAGAAGTAATTCTCTCATCTTAATATGTATAGAATTTAAATTTTTAGAGGTCCAAATACCTCTACCGATTGGTGATTGGTTGGTTACTACACAAATTCTGAACCCTGCTTCTCTAAGTGCGGCAACTGAATTTGGAACTCCAGGTAATATTACTAGTTCATCAATGGAATTAATATAATTTTCAGAACCTTTATTCAATACACCATCTCTATCAAGATAAGCTATCTTACCATCCCACACACCGTTTGGTAGAGGGTGTAACTCTAATGGTGAGTCTAAGTCATTACCATCTCTGTGTGGAAGAAGCATACAATCACAAGCCATGATGAGACTTAATTGCCTCCTTAACGATATGATTAATTATCAACTGGATATCTTCGATTCTTTCCATTGATTCTGTTGGTGCTACTACCGCAACATCAACTAAAGCAACTATTTTCCCTCCAGACATACCTTTGTAATTACCAGTGATTGCAGCAGTTCTGCAACCATTTTCTTTAGCGTAGTTAATACCATTAATCACATTAGATGAGTTTCCTGAGCCAGTGTAAGCTACAACTAAGTCTCCGGTTCTAATGAATGTAGAAAGTTGGCCGACAAATACGTTAGAATACTCACTATCATTAGCCCAAGCAGTAAATGAAGAAATATTATCTGTATGAGCAATAGTTCTTAGATTCAATTCTTTAGACCAATCACCTGCACTATGAGATGGTGTAGCAGCACTACCTCCATTACCTATGAAATGCACACTTCCTCCTTCTTTACGAGTTAATTCAACTAACTCCCAAAATCCTTCTAGCGAAACCATGGATATGTCGTCAAGAGCCTGCTTTAAATCGCCAATATATGAGCCAGCAAAGTCAGAAAAATCGAATCCCATGGACAAACCCCGAGTGTACGGATGAGGGCATCCTATTTACGAGTTGAGCGTAGTAGGAGTACCAATGGAGGAGCCTATCGGACTTATCGTCTCTAATATCGGAGATGCTATTGGAGTGAATAAGATGGCTCTAGAATTAGCAATTATAATGATTGGAGGACTCTTTTTAGGCCTTAGTTTCTATCTTTCGAAAAACAAAATATCAAGTTATTACGCAGCAATAGGTTGGGTTTTAGTTGGGATTTACTTCTATTTACAATCTGATCATTATGTTGAAATTTCAGACCCCGTTTTAATCCTAATGACAGCCAGTGCTTTACCAGGAGGTATCGCATTAGCAGTTTGGGAAATAAAAACCAAAGAGACACCAGATGCATTACAATGGTTAAGAGGTTGTTTTACATGGGCAATCATCCCATATTTCGTGATATTTAGCGTACCATATCTAAATATGGCTTTGATACAATTTACGGCAGAAAGTACTGAAATAATGTTAGAATTTGCAGGATTAGGGAATTATCATATCGGAGAAATGATGGTAGCTCTGGATGATGGAAGAGATATTCCAGTTTCAGAATGGGATGGTAATAAATGGATACTAACTGAATCATTAGCAGAGGAAGGATTCTATGTTCAGTTCTTCAATGCTGATGGAATAGTAATTGTTCAATTCATTATGGCTTGCTCGGGTCTACAATCAATGATTATATTTGTAGGAGCAATTGGAGCACTAAGTTCTGTTTCTTTGAAGAGAAGAGCGAGAGGTCTTTTGATTGCATTACCTACAATTCATGTTCTGAATATGTTCAGAAATGCAGGGATAGTTTGGTTAACAGAAACTTATCCTGAATGGTCCTTGATGGGTATAGGAATGTTCGATTTCACACATAGTTACGCTGCCAAAGCAATTTCATTATTTGCAATGTTCTTAATGGCTATTGCATTGTTTGATTTACTACCAGAATTACATAAACATATTATGAAAATCTTAGACCCAATATTTGATGCTGTAGATAAAATTAGAGGGACTACTAAATCATCTTGAACGAAGTTGTTCGTATAATTTTCCAGTCAAAGGCATATCGTGTTCCCAAGCAAATTCCTTCATTACTCTGAGGGCTTCCTTTTCTAAATCAGAATCACCGACGAAATCGGTCACTTCGATGACACCATCTTTTGTATTGGCTTTGAACGCTGCAATAGGCTCTTCTTTATGGAATACCATATATGCAGAACCAAAACCAAATCTTTCTCTTAGAAGGCTGCCAAAGTAATGTATCAATGGGTCAGAAGGAGGGATAACAAGATCTCGAGTTTTTCTAATCCCCTTGAGCCCTTCAAGAATATCCTGTCTCCCCCAACAAATATCTTGTAAATCATCTACAAGGAAACCTTTGATTAATGTCCCATCTGATTCGAAATCGTGCATAACATCACTTATTTCTTCTGCAGAGAATGCAGAACCGGCGAGTCTCTCCACCTGTTTCAGAGAAATTACTGGATATTCACTAACTAACCCCCTGATATATTCTGATTTAACATCCCATAAATCTGAATCATTATTCGGACTAATTGTCTTGAAACCTCCTCTATAATCTTGTATCAGATGACCACTTCTTACTAATGGAGATATTAACTTCCTAAATTCAGCTCTTTTCATGGCATGCCTTTCCATAAAGATAATTGGATCATGATGCTCTCTGAAAAATTGAAGAATATCTTCGTCTTCATCATTTGCCTGTAAATTACGTATAGTTAATAATTTCTCGAAATGAGTTTTTCTACCCCAGACTAAATGGCCACGTAAATTTGTACCTTGAGCTAATTGGTGAGCCGCCGCCATTGCCTTTAGATTTACTCTGAACATCTCACAACGGCCTCTGAGTGCGAAATCATCTCTTAATTCATCCATCTTTTCCAAAGCTAATGTTTCATTCTCATGCCTTGAGTTTTGGTGTAATTGATGATGATAGAAAAGCATTCTATTAACTTCCTGTCTTGTCCTGGGTTCTACTACTCCACCACGAATATATCGTTCACCATCTCCCATTGATGTGAAGCCCAGTTCGGCTAATATCTTCTGTATATTTTCATCACAGTCGTGTACAGGAATAGAATTGAATGCATGTAAAACAGATACATCTACTAAACGATCTCTATAATTGTCTAATAATTCATTAAATGTATCTTTGAACTCATCCAAGTAAGAGTGAGGGATATTTATATCTTTAATTTCTAGATAATCATTAACTACAAACATCAGTATACGACCTATTGGATCCACTCCCTTGAATACTGGATGATACCAACCCTGTTTCAAAATTAAACGAACTTCTTGGATAAATCTACTACAGAATGGGTCGGACTGAGATAGAATCCTCATACCTCTATCTTCGACTAATGGTTGAAGTAATAATTCTGCATCTTCTTGTGATGCATAGTAATCAGTTGGGTCTGGTTGTAAGGCAACAATTCTTCTAATCTTCTTTGATTCATCTAAGTCTCTAAGAACTTCGGCCAATTCTTCAACTGGCCTACTAACAAAGAAGCGTAATGTATGTAATCTTACAGGACCTATTGCTTCAATTAATTGCTTGACTGCACTAGCAAAATCTAATGGTTCAACAACTTCATGTATTTTATGGAAAACAGCCAATGAACGTTTTCTGTTCGGTAATACTACATATTGTTTCGCTACAATTAGTTGACGCTCTAAATTATTCAGAGCACTCTTGAGACTTCTTTGAATGTGTGCATTTTCTTTTCCTTTAGGATAACCATCGAATAACTCTGTTCTGGATAAACCTTCAGGTGGAATTTTATCTAATAATTCTTGCTCTAGGTTACCAATCCAAGGTTCGCCCCTAAGACCCAAAAACATTGGAATTTGGTCCTTCATTGTATATCCAACGCGATTGTGTAATAATCTTCCATTGAATATAGATGAATCATGCTTAATGTCTTTCCAATCTCTGAATCTATAATTCTTAACTCTATGAAGCAACTCATCTCTACGCTGTACAAGAGTTAAATTTCTAATAGCATCAGAAGGTTCATCATATTCTTTGAATGATTTTGTGAGAAGATGATTTTGAAGTGTCCTATAATCTACAACCTCAACACTGCCACCAGTAATTCTATATTCATCTACTCGAAGAATATATTCTCCTTCTTCGGTTTGAGTGAAGAACCCAATTGATACTAAATTTTTCATTTCTAATTCTTGTAAAACTGCCTCAACTTGGGCTTTAGGGAATGGTAAACGTCCACATAAGCTATCAGATACTTGAGGTCCCTCGGAACCAAGCATATCGAGTAATTTCATTCTCAAGCAATCTTGTGGATCAGAAAGGTTCTTTGTTTTCCATTCATTTATTACTAATTTTCCATCACTACCAACAGAATAATCATTGCCTACTTGGTAAGTTAGTCCACCAGTGTAGAGCTCTCTGATATCTTCAAGTTCAGAACCGCCGGCAACTGAAAGACAACCTAGAGTTCCATGAACATCAGCCATCCTCATTGAAAACCATTTATTATCGATTTGTTCATGTCCTGTTCCTTGGACTTTAGTTATCAATTTACGTTCAACTAATTCATGGACCCATTCTCTAATTACTTCAATATCTATGTCCTTTAATTTATGCTCATACAAGGGGTTGGATAATTCTTTATTTAGACCGCCGCCCAAATCCATTAATCTTAGGAGTCCGTTCGCATTGATTGGCTCAGATATCTTAGAACGGTAATAATCAGCCATTCGTGATTTATCGAGATCGGTGGCTAATGAACGAGCACCCAATAAGCGTCGCAAAATCTCTGGATCAACGTCCTTGATTAAGTAGGCTCGAGTCCTTAGAGACAATAGATCTTCAAATGAAGACATGAATAATGTCATCCCTAATGGAGACGGCATTTTCACTCTTCGATGAACAATACGTACATTTTCACTATCCATACGATTAATGAAAATTTCAAGCTGTTTCATATCAAGATCAGTATGGAGAATCTCATTCATAGTTTCACGAATTAATACTGAATCTTCCATTTGCCTGTGCTTTTGCATAATTTGTTCTGCTCTCTGTTGGAATTGTTTAGGACTTACTTCTTCCGCCCCTATTCGGCGTGGATTAAGCATACTTCTACTAGAAATTTCACGGAATCTCTTAGCGAAAAGTTGAGATTCCATCATATGTTTTTGGAGAACATCTTTACTATTTCCCTGCTTGAAAATTTCAGGTATTAAAGCGATTTCAACTTCATGACTTAACTTAATCATGAAACCATTCTCATCAAATGAAAGCTCGTGGACTAATATGTTATCATTAGTTGCAATGCCTGCAAAAAGATGACCTAATGCTAAATTAAATGCTCTACCACGGCAAGTAGTGACAATATAAGTTGGAAGTGGGGCTTCGACTTGTTCAACTAAAATTAAATCATTACCAGGTACTTGGAATGTAGTCGCAACGTGTTCTTGGAAAAATCCTGAGATAGCATGAGCCACTGGTCTATTAAGACCCAAGATATCTGTAAAGATAGTCATTGGATCTTTTTCTAGACGTGTATAAGTTGCAACTTCTTCTAATAACTCCAATACTTCTTGGCTTAACTCATGAGTTCTACTATTAGCTTCACCTGTCCATGAAGGGATTGTAGGTCTGTAACCGGTAGCCGGAGTAACATTAACCCTAGTCCCTCTAATATTGCTCACTCTGTACGTAGATCCACCTAGAAGGAATACATCACCATTTCTCAGACTAGAAACGAAACTTGATGAAAGTTGACCAACCATCGTCCCATCAGAAGTGAAAACCAGAAAATTATTATTAGGAGCTATGGTTCCTATATTCGTATAGTAAATCATTTGAGCAAAACCGCGCTTACCAAATTTATTATCTTCCCAATCAATCCAAATTCTTCTTTCATCTTCTAACAAGTCAAGAACTTCGATATAATCATCGTAAGGAAGGTTCCTATATGGCCAAGAAGCCGTAGCTAATTCGTAAGCATCATCAATATCCCATTCTTTAATAATAGATAAGCCGATTAAGAATTGTGCCAGAACATCAAGACAATTTTCAGGGAATTTTAGTATATCCATTGAACCTCTAAGGATACCAGTTTGAAGTGCAACAATTTCTAGAAGGTCATGAGGAGATATTGGAAGAAATCTTGCACGTGGTAAACCGTCAACTTGGTGTCCCGCACGACCAATCCGTTGTAATGCAGTAGCAATACTTCCAGGTGAACCTACTTGAATTACCAAATCAACTGAACCTATATCAATACCCATTTCAAGGCTGCTAGATGAGACTACACATCTAAGATAACCATTTTTCAAACGCTGTTCAACGTCAAGACGTATTGCTTTGTCCATAGAACCATGATGGCCTTCAACCCCTAGGAGTCCTGCGATTTTCAATTTCTGAACAACCGTCTCAGTCATATTCCTTGTATTAACGAAAACCAAGGTAGTTGTGTGGGCTTCTACTAATTCTTTAATTCGATTAACATTATGATCTAAAATCTCTTTAATAGGGGTAGATGCAAATCTAGGAGTTGGTAAAATAATATCAAGATCAAGTTCACGAGAACCCGAAATCTTAGCTATTGTTACTTTTTGAGGATTTACCTCGCTGTCACGACTATCCGATGCCACTAGATATTCAGCAACAGCATCCAATGGCTCCATAGTTGCACTAATTCCAATTCTTTGAACATTTGAATCAATAACTGTATCCATTAATGCAAGGCTCAGAGATAAATGTGTACCTCTCTTAGTTGGCACTAGTGAGTGCATCTCATCTATAATCATCCATTTCATATCATTAAGAATCGGCCTGAATCTTTTACTTGCTAGTGCTAGACCAAGTGATTCAGGTGTTGTAATTAAAATATGAGGCGGCTTTCTAAGCATTCTTTCTCTATCTTTCTGCGGAGTATCACCTGTTCGTAAACCGACTGTAATGTCCTTTGCACGGGATGGTAAGTAACTATCTTTAATTTCGGTCAATGGGCCAATTAAATTCTTTTGAATATCATTCGCAAGTGCTTTGATAGGCGAGATATACATGCATTGAACCGAATTATCTAAAGTACCATCTAATGACCTACTGACTAAATCATTAATCACAGTAAGAAAAGCGGTTAGTGTCTTTCCAGAACCTGTTGGAGAACATAATAAAAGATGCTCACCTTTCATTATACTAGGTATTGCTACTTTCTGAGGATGTGTGAAATCAGGAAACTTATCCTTAAACCAATTTCTAACAGGAGGGCATAACTTCTCTAGGAGTTCCTCAGTCTCCATAACTTCTGTTATATATTCAATTTCAGGCATTTTATCTACACCGCGAACCGAAGCGTATCGATTGAGTACTTATAGTATTGGATTAAATAAATACTCTATAAGTCAACCTAATTATTCACTACGACAATAAAAAATCATCTAATAATCAGTTCATAAAGCATTCATCTAAGGATGGCTTGAAAGGTAAACGCTGGCTCAAAGGTCCATAATATGACAGATGAGAAGCGTATTGAGAGGCTCTCAGCAATGCTGAAACGCAGAGGAATTATCCTCCCTGCATTCGAAATATATGGCGGCGTATCTGGATTAATCGATTATGGACCCGTTGGAGCATCGATTAAAAGAAAAGTCATTCAGAACTGGATAGAGCACTGGACTATTAACGGAGATATCGTCGAGATAGATTCACCAACAATTACTCCCGAACCTGTATTGATTGCAAGTGGTCACGTAGGTGAATTTAATGATTTAATGACACAGTGTGAGAAATGTTCTAGTGCATTCAGGGCCGATCAATTAGCAGAAAATTACCATCCAAATCCTGATATATTAGGAGCAGAAGAAATTGACCACATCCTAGATTCTAATGAAATCGAATGCCCTAATTGTGGTGAAAAAAAATGGACTCCTGCTAGGCCTATGAATCTAATGTTTGGGACGAAAATAGGAGCGATGAAAGCTAGTAGACAAGCATACATGAGGCCTGAAACGGCTCAAGGAATGTTCATGCTATACCCTTCATTATACCGTCACTTCAGACAAAAACTACCATTTGGAGCGATTCAAACCGGTAAAGGGTATAGAAATGAAATTAGCCCTAGGCAAGGAATGATTAGATTAAGAGAATTCAACATGGCAGAATTAGAATATTTTATAGATCCAGAAAATCCACCAATAACTGATATTTCAATGAAGAAAGAAAAAATTTCTTTAATTCCGGATCCAAAAGAAAACGAACATGAAGTGGTTAGTATTTCATTTTCTGATGCAATTAGTCAAGGCATCTTGAAAGATCAGACTGTTGCATATTTCTTATCAAGAACATGGGATTTCTTAATCAGCGTAGGTATTAAACCCTCAAAAATAAGATTTAGACAGCATGAAGGAACAGAAATGGCACATTATGCACAAGATTGTTGGGATTGTGAAATATTAGGTGAGCATGGTTGGATTGAATGTGTTGGTATTGCTAATAGAACATGTCATGATTTACAGTCACATGAAAAATATTCTAACTCTAATTCTTTGAGAGCATGGAGAGAATTTGTAGAGCCAAAAATCGAATCAAAAGAAGTATTGGCCCCTAAAACTTCGATATTAGGCCCAATATTTAGAGCAAAAGCAGGACTTGTTTTAGAGGCTCTAAGTGAATTAAGTGAATTACCAAATCAACTACCATTTGATCTATTAATTAAAGATGGTACAAAAGTTGAGATAACTGCAGAAATGGTAGAGAGAAAGACTGTTCGAAAAAATATTGCAGGAGAATGGTTTACTCCTCACGTAATTGAACCTGCTTTTGGGATTGACAGGATAATCTGGCACATACTAGATCATGCATATGAGGAAACCGAAAAGGAAGGAGAAAAATATAATCTTTTGAGGTTAACAGAATCGGTCGCACCCGCTGATTTAATTGTTTTACCATTATTCGAAAAAGATGGAATGGGAGATTCTGCAAGAGAATTAAATTTACAGATTAATTCAATGAAAGGTGTCACATCATTAATAGATTCAAGTAAATCAATAGGCAGAAGATATGCAAGGGCAGACGAAATAGGGATTCCATGGGCATTAACAGTAGACCATACAACGCTAGAAGAGGGAACAGTCACAGTTAGGAGAAGAGATGACCAAAAGCAAGTAAGATGTGATATAAAAGAATTATTAAATCACATTAATTCAGGCAATGTTTCATCTTTATTCTAACGAATCTTCAATAAGTGCCAACTTAAGCAACGACCGTGGACGAACACTTGGTCGAAGATTGGACTGAGCGATATAGACCAGCATCGATAGAAAGAATGGAAGGTAATGAGTCTCAATTGAGAAGAATAAAGATTTGGCTAGAACAATGGGATTCGCCAAATCCACCAGCGAAAAGGGGTATTTTACTATCTGGACCACCAGGTGTTGGAAAGACTACATTGGCTAAAGCCATAGGCAATGAAAAAGGATGGACAGTCATAGAATTAAATGCCTCTGAAGAAAGAAATGCTGCAGCCATAAGAAAAGCGGCAACCAGAGGTTCACAACATATTTCATTAGACCAATTCTCTGAGAATGCAACTGAAAATGGTAAAACTCTGATATTATTAGATGAAGTAGATCACCTTAGTGGAAGTTTCGCAAAATTAAAAGATAATACTATTGAGAAGAAAATTGCTGGGGAAGAAGTTAATCTGAAAGGTGATTCAGGTGGAAAAGCAGAGCTTATGAATCTCCTAACAAAGACGCAACAGCCAATTATCATGACTTGTAATGACCCAATGAGACTTTGGGGTAGTGGAAGAAATTGGAAAACAAATCAGAATAGATTGCTTAGACTTGCAGAACAGATTATTTTCAAAAGAGTTGAGAAAGTACATATGAGAAAAATATCTCGAAGAGTTTTAGATACAGAAGGTTATTCAATTGACCCAGAAGCATTAGAAGAATTAATTGGAGGTAATCCTGGTGACCTTAGAGCACTAATTAGAGACTTACAGGCAGTTTCAGTGATATCAGGAGAACATATAGATTTAGCAGCAGTTCAAGACCTCGCATCAGTAGCAATAAGAGATTCACAAATTGACGTATTCAAAGCTTTAAAACAAGTATACAAGAGTAAATCTGGAAAAGATGCTGGGAGAATTTTACTCAACTCTGATAAGGACCCAGACCAAATGATTTCATGGTTCACATGGAATAATCAAAGCATGTTTGATAATAGAACATTAGAGGAATTAAGTTCAGCAATGGTTAGTGCAGATAGAGCACTCGCTACAAAATACAAAAATAGAGCGTATAGGTCATGGTATTGGGGTTCCGTACTTTCTGCTCAGGCGGCAGTAGCAATGCGACCAATGGATTCAGCAAGAGAACCTTTCATTACATATCCTAACTTTTTGAGAAGAGGAAGAAACGGAATTTCAAGTTCAGTGATAGAAAATTTAAGTAAACAACTTGATACTAGTAAAGCATCAGTAAGAGAGGAATTATGGCCTAATCTATTAGCGATTCATGACCAAGATATTGGAGGAGACCCAATGGACCTTTCACTATCTATCAAACTGGGATTAACTGCAGAAGAACACCTTTCACTATATGGTATTGCTAAATCTAAACCAATGGGAATTAAAATTCTTAGAGCCTTCAATGAATTAAATGAAGAAGAAGAATATGAAATTATTACTGAAATTCAAGAAGTGAAACAAGAAGAAGAAAAGAAAGAAGATACAGGGACACAATTTAGATTAGATTCGTTCTAATTAATTCAAGTTAGTCCATGTCCTTGGGTGTAATAATACCAAAACTGTTAGTAATTCAAGACGTCCGAACCACATCAGTATAGATGTCCAAAATAAGGTCACATCACTCATACTTGACCATGTGGAGGTTGGTCCGAATTGACCTAATGCAGGACCTGTATTGCCCAGTGAAGATACAACTACAGAAAGTACATCATCTAAGCTCCAACTTGGTTCCATAAATGAAATAAACAACATAGAAGACATAGCAAGAACTAGCCAAGAACTGATCATACCCAATACAATAAAAACTTGATCTTCATCAATAGCATCCTCGTTTACTCTCATCGCTATTACTTTCTTAGGTTGTATAATTCGAAGAACCTCTCTCTTTGCTAACTCGAATGCAATACGAATCCTGAGAACTTTTAACCCGCCTCCTGTTGAACCAGCAGACGCACCGACTATCATCAATAACAGAAGAACGAATTGACTAAATACTGGCCATTTAGAGAAATCGGCTGATGAATAACCAGTACTTGATATTGAAATTGCTTGAAATGCTGCATGCCTCATAGTTTCTAGGAAACCATCATCACCTGTTCCAGAACGTAGAAGATTGAAACCCATTGCTAACCATGCAACTAGTATGATTAATAGATAACCTCTAAGTTCTTCATCTTTCAATGCCTCTTTAGAACGGCCTGCAATTATCAAATGATAGAGACTATAATTTATACAAGTCAGAAGCATGAATACCATGATTATGGATTCAATTAAAGCAGAGTCAAATGCCATTATACCTGCATCGGATGTACCAAAGCCTCCTGATGCAAGAGTAGTTAGAGAATAATTTACCGAATTGAATATTGACATATCACCTAGGAAGTACAGTAGACCGATTTCACAGATTGTTAGAAAAGTATAGATTATCCATAGCCTTCTAGCAGTATACTGTAAATTAGGACCTAAACGTGATAGAGAAGGCCCTGTTAATTCAGCCCTTGCAAGATTCATCCCACCACCAAGGACACTGGAGAATATCAATAGTCCAAGCATAATAACTCCTATTCCTCCAAGCCATTGAGTTAAAGAACGCCAAAGTAAAATACTCTTTGGTTGAGAGGCAATACAATCTATATCTTGGGCAGCATTGATACAAATAGGACTAATTGTAGTATCAATTAATGTAGCACCAGTTGTTGTAAAACCAGACATAGATTCGAACCAAGAATAAAGTAAACCACGAAGAACTTCTACAAAACTGGCATCATTACTAATCAAATCATATGGACCATAAAATGTCCCGCCTAACCAGAAAGGCATAGCACCTAGAGCAATTACAGGAATCCAACCTAAGGCAACAGAAGCAAAGGCTTCTCTATCCCTTACCCTCTTATCACTAGTATTTTTCTTAGATTTATTGATAAACCATTGACTTACTAAAGCAGCTATAATTAAAGGAATTAAATATGTTTTAATTGCATATTCATCGCCTTCTGTATAAAAACTGAATATTCCTACTACTGAAAGAGGGACACAAACAACTCTAATTGTCCACCCAAGTACTAAGCCTATTACATCCCAACGCATTATTAGTTCTCCAAAGACTTTTCAACTCTTTTTAGATCTGTCTTTTCTAAGAAAAGATAAATTTTATCAGACATTTCAAGTGTTTCTACCTGATTGGGAGTTAGGACATTAAGAACGCCGTCCTCGTCTTCTTTTTCTATCATGACTATCCTAGAACCAATTTTATTTTCAGCATCTGATATAGTCCTCCCTACTAAATTATTATCGGCACTTAGTGTAGCAGACATTGAAATAATTTCAGGGAGAGTAGGGATTGACTGGTAGGCACCAGGGATATTCATATGAATTGATTTCAATATTGAGGTCACAGTTACTAATCGCCTACTAATTGGCCGAGTGAGACCTATTCTTTGTACTGCTTCTACTAATGCCCTATCTTTCAATAATAGTCCAGTCCTAGATACACCTTTGTCTTTAGCCCTCATTGAAATTGCAATGTTTAAATTATCATCATTTAATGCAGCTATAGTAATATCTTGCTGATCTATACCTAATTCTCGTAGTAAATCCTCATCTTGAGGGTCACCATGAATTACATCTAATCTTTTATTCATACCAATTTTGGAACCTACTAATTCATTGGCATAGTCTAAATTTGGTTCAATTACAACTACTTCTGAACCAAATTTCAGATAATGTTTAGCTAATTTATTTCCGAATTGTGTGGCACCAAAAATAGCAACCTGAGGCTTCTCGGGTAATTCAGGATCAACACGACCAACAGCCTTGGTAATTTGACTAAATTGAGAGGTTGAACGGGAAACAAAAACAAGGACATCTCCTTCTTTTATTATTTCGCTGCCATCTGTTAACCTACCTCCCTCTTCTCCGGTTGATATTGCATATATTGATGGAATATCAACAAAGATATTACTCACCTCACCTGTTTTAACACCAATTAAAGCTGATTTAGAAGTCACTTCAACAGCAGAAATCCAAGATTTATCGCCAAATGCAAGTATTTCATCTATAGAGGGAGCTAGTAAACCCGCGGCTAATTGTTCAACAATTTCATCAGATGAACAAACAATATGATCTGCTCGACTCCATCTTTCAAGTGGACCCGCACCTCTATCAGTATTCATTAAATTAGGATTACTAATTACCGCAATTGCCGTTAATCCTGCTGCATTTCTATCGCCTACTTGTTCACTGTATACTCTCTTAGCAAAAGCACATGCAAGAAGATTGATTTCATCATTATTTGTAGCCATTACGATAATCTCAGCATCACTAATTCCTGCTCTTAAAAGTGAATCTCTAGATAGTACTGATCCTGTGACAAGTAGGCTATCTATTGATTGAGATTCATTGATAGCACTAGGCTTAGGATCAATCAAAGCAACGCTTCTTTTTTCTTGCCTTAAGGCGTTAGCAACGCCTCTACCGACCTCTCCAGCACCTCCAATGATTACTCTCATCTATTAGCCTGCCTTGACTGAATGAATATAATCATACTTATTGCAATATTCCAAATCTAATGAATAATCAATATTAGATGATTATTGAGAGAATTATTCTTCCTCAAAAATTTTCTTCCCACGTATACGATTTTCTGCAGCAATACGAATCTTTTGATCTTGACGAACGGTTCTACGGAATGCTTGAGATGCGGCAGGAGTCATCCCTAGAAGTAACCATTTATTTTGCGCAATAGGCCAGAAATAAAACAAGACAGGAGCTAAAAAGAGGATGATTAGAGGGTACCATAGAGTCAGTACTAATCCAAGTATCAGTATACCACGTGCGATTGCACTGAGATAAAATGTTTTGAAACGTCGAGAATTTAGTACACCCACTCCTTGGAATGTGGAAATCTCTGCATTACCCACACAAGCAATTACTGCTAAAGATAGAGATATTAGTATAGAAATAATTGAGAATCCTGAAAAATCAGATGTTAATTGAGGATCAAAAAGTCTTACAATTAATACAGAAGTAAACATAGCCCCCATGCCTAAACCGAGAGTCCAACCATAAGGAGTTGAAGCACGTAATGCTACTATCTTAGGCCTACCGAGTAAGAATAAAACTAATGCTGATTCAGATGCTCCAATAAGTAATGAAACAAAAAATGCTGTGAAAATATTCAGTTGAGAATCAATGACACCAAATTGTAGTATCATTTCGTCAGATGCAACTGCGAATACCATTCCTGATACAATACCAAATAGAAGATACTTGAAAGCACCTGCCATATCATAAAATCCAGTCATCTTTGCTATGATGCCCCTCCATCCAATATACACACCTAACAGGCCTATTGCAAAGGCAAGTTGCATCTGCACAAGGGGTATCTCTGCAACGGCCATGATTGGCGATAGGGTTCCACCTTTCAGTTCACCGTCTCTAATAACCTTCAAACCACCCTAACATTACCCGAGGTTATGGCGCTCGAGGGGTTCAAGAATCGTATTCTTGGTTCGATCGGTTTATTGAAGGGGAAAAGACAGGTAGATGAGGAATCTGTAAAAGACCTAAGTCGTTCTCTAAGAAGAGCATTATTAGAAGCAGATTTCAATGTCAGACAAACAAAAGAGATCACTGAAAGGATTCAGAGAAGATTGTTAGAAGAAGAAAAACCGGCTGGTTTGAAACTTGAAACTCACGCAATGAATCTTATCTATTCCGAACTTGTAAGAATACTAGGACCACCAAGAGAGATTAAACCTCATAATGAAACAATACTAATGGTGGGTCTATACGGTCAAGGTAAGACAACTACTACTGCGAAATTAGCTGATTGGTGGAGAAGGAGACATGGTGTTAAAGTCGGAGTAATTGAAGCCGACGTACATAGACCAGGAGCATACCAACAACTCTGTCAATTATTAGAAGGAACTAATGTCGATGTTTACGGAGAACCTGAAGAAAAAGATGCTACTAAAATTGTAAGAAATGGTCTCAAGAAAGTAGGCAATGCAGATGTAGTAATTATTGACACCGCAGGTAGAGATAGTTTAGATCAAGAATTACGCGATGAATTAATTCAGATAGCAGAAATAGCTAAGGCAACTGAAAGATTCTTAGTAATTGATGCACAGGTAGGACAGGCCGCTGGAAAAGTTGCTCAAACATTCCATGACTTAGTGGGAGTTACAGGAACAATCGTAACGAAACTCGACGGTACTGCTAGAGGAGGTGGGGCACTTTCTGCAGTAGCTACAACTGGAGCACCTATCGTATTCGTTGGTGAAGGAGAACAAGTAAAAGATTTAGAAAAATTTGAATCTGATAGATTTATTTCAAGACTTCTTGGAATGGGGGACATAAAGGGATTAATTGATCTAGCACCAGGTGATTTAGATCAAGAAGAAGCCATGAGACTAGCACAACGATTGATGTCTGGAAGATTTACATTAACAGACATGTATTCTCAAATGGAAATGATGAGTAAGATAGGGACTGTAGATAAATTAATGTCACACCTTCCAGACACTATGTTTGGCGGAATGGGATCATTAGGAAGAGGTCAGAAAAAACAAATGCAAGACAACTTAGAGAAATATAAAGTAATTATGGATTCTATGACTCAACTAGAAAAAGATGAACCACTATTACTGAAACATAGTAGAATTCGAAGAATTGCTAAAGGTTCTGGTTGTACCGAAAAAGATGTCAAAGACCTGATAGGACAATGGAATAAATCTAAGAAAATGATGAAAGGAATGAAGGGCGATAGAAAAATGCGTAGGCAAATGCAATCAATGATGAATATTGATGATGCAGACTTTGACCTAGGGTGATATTATGCAAAGGCATTATGCCATTATTGGTCATAAAACACCAAGTTCAGGTAAATTAAATCTCAATGATTTATCAGGTTCTGGTAGAATGGATGTCTTAGTCAGGGCAATTAATTCTGCACTTTTTGTATCTCATGGAATAAGAAAAGATACAACAATCGTATTACATCTTCAAGGAGGAGATGGGCCCGATAGAAGAGTATTATTTGATGGTGAAAAATTAGCAGGAGTAAGGCCAGATGAAAGGTCAATTGCAGGGCAGATAAAGGCAATAATGAAGTTGCCAATACCTCCAATTGGACATTATAAAGAGGTAACCCAAGGAATATATCATTCCGGCGGAGATATTTTCAACACTATTGATTTATGGAAAGTAGAAGAAATAAATATCAACATACTTGATGCTGAAGGCATAGATATTAATCAGGTGTCTAAAAAAGAAAAAATAGGAATAATTCTTTCTGATGATTTGCCATTTAATGATAAAGAAATAGAAAAATTTACTGATTATCAAAAAGTCTCATTAGGAGAAAAATGGTTGCAAGGACATTCATGTATTGCAATTACTCAGTATGTACTTGACAAACTATAGATTGAACCAGAATGGTAAACCAAGATCATCAGATTTAGATGCAGTGAGCAACATAGACTTTGGAATTCCTAGAGGATGATTGACTGGCCATGATGAAAGTGGGGAAATAGCATACTCTCCAGCATTTACTGAAGAACAGTCGGTCATAGGAATTTCTTCCTCAGTAATCATTGCAGCACCTACCTCGAAAGCCATGCCTCCATCATCTATTTGATGAGTCTTTATTGCGTTCCTATACCATCTTGCACCGAGTGAAACAGTATTGAATTCTTGGTTCCATTTCAAAGGAGCATTTAGATTGAGGAAAATATTCCCATGCGAAAAATGCTCTCTTATTGATTCTGCACTAGATGAAATTTTAGGAAGGGAGTTAGAACCATTTGGCCGTAGAAGGTCTGGAGGATTAATGGGAAGAAAATCAAGACATGAATTTATCACTTTAATAGCACCTTTGACAGAATCTCTAAAATCACTATGCTCATAAGTTGCTAAACTAATTGCTATAGAAGGCATACCATATAATGCACTTTCTCTAGCTGCTGAAACAGTTCCCGAATGCATAATATCAATAGAAAGATTTGGGCCTTGATTAACACCTGATACACACATAGATGGATGTAAATCCGGCTCTAATATAGCAAGGCCGCCATCTAACGCAGCAATTACGCAATCACATGGAGATCCATCTAAAGAATAAATTTTCAAAGGCACTTGATAATTCGTTTGTAAATTATCAACAATATCTTGTCTTTTCGAAACTTTCAATTTTTTCCGAACGGATATACGCATTCCAGTAGCAGATTGTTCAGTGGATGGAGCTAAAACAACTACAGGGAAACCTTGGATATTTAATTCACGTATTAACTGCTGAATTCCAGGTGCATCCACACCATCATCATTTGTGACAAACAACGTAGGTTTAGCCATAGAACTCCGAGTCGCCTATAGTTCATGAAGGCGATTCATCTGTTGTTTACTCATTCGCTTCTTCAAATTTAACTAACATGGCCCCGGCTAACATCAAACATCCACCAACGATTGTCCAAGCACCTAGGTAAATATCACCTGTCCAAAGCCATCCAATAACCCCTCCAATAACTGGTTCAAACAATAATGCAATTGAAACTATTAGAGGGGGAAACCAACGTAAAACAGCATTTATTCCAGTATGTCCGAGTAAACCAGGACCTAATGATAAATAACCAATCCATAGAATCCAACTGATATCGAACCATCCAAAAACACCTATTTCAGGAATAGTTTGTGAAAAAGTTGTACTTTCTAGAATAAGTGAGGCAGGAGTTAGCCAAACTGCTGAAAGAAAAGTTACTGGAAACGCATAAATGAATAATGGCATATTTCTTTCTGATCGAAGATATCTTCCTGAGAAAAGATACCCCACTACAGTTACTGCACCAATGAATGCAAAGAAGTTACCAATTAGCGTAACTTCCCCCCCTGCATCAATATCTTTCAAAGTCAAGGCTGCACCAATGAAACCAATCAAGGCTCCAATTACGTGTCCTCTTCTAATTTCAGAACCTAGTATTGGCATTAACAAAACAACGACTAGTGGGTGACTGGTGACGAATAAAAGACTGTGAACTAAACTAGTGTGGTCTAATGACCAAACCCAAGAACCAAAATGTGCAGCTAAGAAACAACTTGAGAGAAAAATAATTGCAATATCTTTTCTATTGAACATTTCTCTATCTAGAAAATATAATTGATAGATGAATCCAGGAAGGAGAATTAATGCAGTCCCTTGCATTCGCCAGGAGGCTCGTAAAATAGGAGGTATTTCAGACATTGATTGTAGAACGGCACCAGCACTTGATACCGCGAATAATGCTATGAAAAGAAGTAACCAAGCTCCTCTAGGGACATTGTCATTATCAGATTGCAACATTATTTTTCCACCAATTCAGCATCTAATATTTCATCATCTGAAGATATTTCGTCAGGTAAAGAACCAATAATTCCTGCTGCCTTGAATAATTTGTAAACACCAAATGCTAAGCCTAAATTTACTGCTACGAAAATCATCATCCTTACTTGAGGCCACCAAGTTTTGAGTTTCAATTCTGTTGGACAAGTTACAGAATCTAAACTAATATCACATTTCTCTTTGTTGGCAGGATTACTATTATACTCTGTAGCATATTGAATAACTTGACTAAAATCATCGCTTTCGGCGCCGATCATTTCGTCAAGATAGGACTCTTCCATCCAATTATCTGGCTCATAAGTATGAGAAACTTTCACCTCATCACCTACTGCTAAAGCAGCAGTCTCTACACCATAGAATGCTTCACCAGTTAACGCACCTGCAGCAATCATGAATGTGAAAAGAAGCATTAAAGCACGTTTCTTTTCAGCTTTTTCAGTTCCATTTTTGAGACGTATTTTCTCAACTTTAGGTAATAATCTTCTATTTTCCCACCAGTCTCTTGCAGCACCACCAATCAGCATTGGGAATGTAGCAACTGTAGGTAGATACATCCCTAAACCAAATGAAGTACCCATTCCAGTAGCCCATTCTACAAATGCACCTAATAAAAATCCTAAACCTAAAGCATACCAATCACCCTGACCTTCTGCAACTATTATTGTAAATGTAGCAAAGGCATTGGCTTGTGGTGCTAGCAGCTCAATACTACCATCTGCTAGTAATTTAGACAAGAATATTGCAACACCAGCACCTAGTATAGCACCAGGAACAACTCCCATAATATTACCTTTAGATATGTGGTATGGTCTATTACCAATGTATAGACTGTTTTTGTAATCTCCAACAACCGTGCCAGACATAGATATAGCCGAACCGAAGACTGTTGTTCCAACTAAGGCCATTAGTACAGATTCTTCTTTACTAAGACCTAGTGGTAGATTAAGGAATATAGTTAGTAGAAGTAATAGCACTATGAATGATGTACCTGATACTGGTTCAATACCAGTTTCGCCCATTACTCTTACAGCGATTGCCCCTAGAAGGAACGTAGTCAATAGGAGAACTACTGCAAATATTACAGATGGCAATATTGGGAATCCTCCTAGAACGAAGATTATTATCATAGCAAAGAATGCAATTACCATGAAGATTGGTATATGAGATAATGGCCATTCATACCAACCTTTACCTTCAATAAATTCGTCTCCTCTTTCACCAGAGAATGCTGTCTTAATATCACTAAATATAGAAATAAATGTAGGTGTCATTTTCAGTAGACCTAATGCACCGCCACCAAGTATAGCACCAATTGCTATTACACGAACAACCGTTCCGAATGCTTTCCATTGAACTATAGGATATACGGGTGGAGATGAAAAGTCCCCATAGTCTTGAATGTAAATATAGGAATCAAGAGCTGGGTCATAGACAGGTGCATTTTGTAATACGACTAATGGAACTAGGTAGAACCAAGCAACGATTGAACCTAGATTAACTAGGAAAGCCACACGGAACTTCATGAACCAGCCAATTGCAAAAAGTGTTGGACTTATTTCAATACCTAAGAATGTGTAGGCAAATGGTGAACTTCCGTCACCATATGGAGTTATACCATTATACTGAGGAATTCCGGATTCTAACTTTGAAGGCTGATGTATCCATCTTTCAGTATATATTGAAGAAAGACCCCACTCCTCACCCGAAAACATCATTGCGATACTATCTGCAATACTTGCAGGAACTCCTTTCATCTTATTCATCCAGGATATAGGATAATCAATAAAGAACATAATAGCCATGGTAATAACTGTCCATGAACCAACTGTTTTGAGTGAATCTCGTGCAGCATCTGCGGCTCCAGAACTAACATCTGAAGCAATATCTAACATTTTTAGTGTGGCTTCGAATCCTGGCATTGGTAAAGGATCTTCAACTAACCAAACTCTACGGAATATAATGAAGTACATTACACCAAGAAATCCTGCAAACATCGAAGCAATTATACCAATGAATGCTAACTGCAGCGTATCTACAGAAGAAATTAAATGACCACCATCGACAATATAATCATCGGAATAAGCCAATAAAAATATTGCAGGAAATGTGAAAATAAATCCTATAGAGGCATTGGTTGCACCTGTAGTTGCACTAGTCGAGATATTGACTTCAGATGGAGACCATTTCAATGCCATACCTAGAAGGTAGGCAACGTACCATGCAGCAGAAACAGCCATGCCTATTTTGAGACCGATATATGCAGTAACACCACTAAAAACAGCACCAATCAGTATACCAATCAATACTTTTCTTGTATCCCAATGAGAAATCTCAAAAGATTCATGAAGATTTTTTTCTTCTAAATATTGCTCAAGAACACCAGTATTGAGATTATTATACATATCTTGATCGAGCCAAGTCAGTGTACCATTCTCGATTGCTTCAAGCCCACTAGGAGTAACAGGTTGACGATAGGCAGAACGTTCTACATCAGCCATTGGATTACCTCTGAATCTTCGTGAAGCAATGAATGCTTATACTTCTCGTGGAAAAAACAAGTAAAGAGATGATAATCAAGTTTATCTAATGGTCACGAGTAATTCGGTATCTTCCCATAGCTTCCATCCACTGAATTTCTCCACCACCTTCTAAATTCATTTCAGGATCAAGAGGTAAAATCAGAGTTTCATATGTTTTACTGTCCATAGCATGAACTTCAGAACCTTGAATATGAGTAATAATTGCTGAACCTTTTTCGATTACTGGAACATAGATGTTATCTGTTACAGTACCTACATGACTTTTCTTCTGTCCTGTAAATATATCTTCTAATTCAATTCTTGCTTTAGCGGAACCGTGCTTACCTGGTTTAGATTTGGACATACTTAGAATTTTATATGCACTTTCTTCAAGAGCAACGTAGCGCCCTACTTTTAAGGTTCTAATTTCAACTCTATTGGTGCCAGGCATGATTATCATTCTAAGGGTTAGAGCACACCTTATCAGCATTCCCCGAAGTATCGCTCACAATATACAAATAATATACATCATACAAAAAAAAATGTTGGGACCTAAGCCGGGAGCAAAAGCTCCCGACTCAGGTTCTACGTTCGACTAAATTAGATTCAGTCGTCTTTGCGGCGACCGATTAGAGCCGCGCCGATTAGAGCGATTGATGCGAACAGTGCAGGGAATCCAGGTACGGATTGACCGAATCCTGGTTCATCTCCACCATCTTTGTTAGCTAGTGGACCGTCGTTATCATCAGAATCAAGTACGTCACATATACCGTCACCATCGAAGTCAGAAGGTGTAGAGGATGAAACCATACTATCTGATCCACATAAGTCTTCATCTGCATCTGAGAATCCGTCGCCATCGTCATCAGTATCTTCATTGTCACCAGTTCCGTCACCATCTGTGTCATCCCACTCACTAGAATCAGTTGGGAATTGATCAGTATCATCTGAATCACCGTCACCATCGTCATCGTTGTCAGCGTTGTCACCAAGGCCGTCACCATCTAAGTCAGCGGATTCAGATGGGTTCATTGGGAATGCATCATCTACATCATCAACTCCATCTCCGTCATCGTCAGCATCAGCATTGTCACCAGTTCCGTCACCGTCACTGTCTACCCATTCTGTATTATCAGCTGGGAATGCATCAATTCCGTCATTGACTCCATCTCCGTCGTCATCTGCATCCGAATTGTCACCTTGTCCATCATTATCCATATCTTCGGATTCTAATGGGTCAAGAGGGAACATATCGTCTACGTCAGCAACTCCGTCACCATCGTCATCTTCGTCAGTATTGTCTCCAACACCGTCACCATCGTTATCTGAACTCTCTGAAGGGTCTAATGGGAATGGATCGCTTACGTCAGCTACTCCGTCACCATCGTCATCTGGGTCAACATTGTCACCTAGTAAATCACCATCTGTGTCAACACATTCTGCTGCACTCATTGGGAATGCATCATCAGCGTCTAGACATCCATCGTTATCGTCGTCAGTATCTGCATTGTCACCAGTTCCGTCACCATCGTTATCGTTAGATTCAGAAGCATCAAGTGGGAACGCATCGAGACCGTCTGTGACTGTATCATCGTCGTCATCAGAATCAGCATTGTTACCAATTCCATCTCCGTCTGTATCAATTGCTTCACTCGGATCCATTGGGAATGAATCTACATCATCTGCGAAACCATCGTTATCGTCATCAGTATCAGTCACATCACAAATCTGGTCACCATCGTTATCATCAGGTGTTGAGTTCATTACAAGACCGTCAGAACCACATATTGATTCTTCAGAGTCTGTCCAACCATCACCGTCATCATCATCATCGACTGTGTACATTGAAGCATCACAAGCAGAACCATCCAGCATAGTTGTACCTAAGTTATCGGCCAAACCATCACCATCAGTGTCAATTCCCACACATGGGTCCAGTGAATCTAGATCCATGTCGTCGAGAACTCCATCGTTATCGTCGTCAAGATCAGCATTAGTGAGTCCTTGTGGTACAGACATAGTTACATCGTCAATCCATGCAGTATCTGCATTGCTGCTTACACTAGAATCCTTCCAGTAGTTCCATGTGAAGGTGTGTGCACCAGCATCAACTGTTCCGGAGTAAACTCCGTTAGCTATACCTGACCAACGCATTGTAAATCCAGTTGTTCTCTGACAATTTGCATCATTATCTATACAGAACACCAGGTAATCCCAGTTTGACTCTGATGAAACAGAGTAAGCGAAGGAGTAAGATGCTGCGTCAACAATACCGTCTCCATCTGTATCAGTGTCATTCACCATGTTAGTTAGGGAAATTACAGTTCCAGAAGCAGTTGAAGATACACCTTGGTTAGTTGACATTGCAGAGTATGCTCCAGAGATAGGAGTACCACTGTCAGCAGTCATTGGATATGTAGCTAGACTTGATGCCTGCCAGATTCCACCAACAGCTCCACCCTCGAAGTCTCCCGAGAATGGCGGTGGACCTGTGTAATCAGGGATTCCGTCACCATCAGTGTCGACCCAAGCAGTTCCATCTAGTGGGAACGGATCAACATCATCCAGTACGTTATCGCCGTCATCATCTAGGTCAGCATTGTCTCCAACACCATCACCATCGAAGTCACTTGTTTCAGTAGCATCTAATGGGAATGCATCTAGAAGATCGTCAACACCATCGTTATCGTCATCAGTATCAGCATTGTCACCAATTCCATCTAGATCACTGTCAGCAGATTCAGTCGCATCTAATGGGTATAAGTCATTCAAGTCGTATACACCATCGTTGTCGTCGTCAGAATCCTGATTGTCACAGTATCCGTCACCGTCAGTATCTACTTGCTCATTAGCATCGTAAGGACATGCATCAGTAACGTCGTCAACACCGTCGTTGTCGTCGTCTGCGTCTTCAGTCAAAGTTGTTGTACAACCAGCTACTATTGTGTCAGGTAGACCATCACTGTCAAAGTCAGCAGATGCACATAGGTCAAGAGGCCATACGTCAGTTGTATCTAGAATACCGTCACCGTCATCATCAGTATCTGCATTGTTACCAATACCATCTGTGTCAGTATCATCCCACTCTGTATCGTCTAGAGGGAACGGATCATCGACGTCATCATCTTGATCGTTGTCATCGTTGTCATCTTCTGTTAATGTGCTTGTGCAACCAGTTACCATTGTGTCAGGTAAACCATCACCATCAGTATCTGTATCTGCGCACTCATCCATTGGGAATGCATCGTCTACGTCAAGAGTTAGATCGTTATCGTCGTCTGTGTCTCCATTGTCTCCAGTTCCGTCTGCATCATTATCAGTCCACTCGTTTACATCGTCTGGGAATACATCAGCTGCGTTAGCATAGTTATCTCCGTCACGATCTGAGTCAAGTACGTCACAAGTGAAGTCTGCGTCCATATCTGCAGGTGTGCTTGTGGAATCAAGAGGTAGGGATGAAGATGCATATGAACCACCATCATCACAGTTAGTTGTCTCATCTAAGTCTGAGTAACCATCGTTATCATCGTCTAAATCAACTGATGTACCGTATGTAGTGATTGAAGGCACTACTTGTCCTGCAAGATATGTGTAACTTGCTTGTACGAAACAATCACCAGAGTATGAGGATGGGTTACATCCATCACCCCATGAATCAGTATATTCAACTGTGTATGAACCAGCTGTAGTCCATCCTGGACTTGAGGTTGTTGAACCTGAAGTAATGTACGAACCTTGAGCAGCCTTAGTTCCGTCTGAACTCAATGTGTAGAACTGGAAGTTAGAGAATCCACTGTAGGATGTTGAGGTGCCACTTGGGTCAGTGATAGTCACTCCACCTTCACCACCGTATGACTTAGTTTGAACGACTAAGTCTAGTGTTTCTCCAGCAGGTAGTGTAAATGTACATGTTGCACTAGATCCTGTTGCAAGAGTTAGATAGTTTCCAGTTGCGGATGGTTGACTTCCTGAACCTGCTGTTCCAGTACCTGTGGATGTTCCACAAAGCTGTACTGTTTGGTAATCATTAACAGTAGAGTTAGGATCAATGTAGTCAGTTAGACCATCACCATCTGTGTCATCCCATGCTTCTACATCGAATGCAAACATATCATCATACCAACCAGCAGTCATCATTTGTCCACCATCTCCCCATGAATCTCCAAGAGTAAAGGTGTAAGTTCCTGCTTCTGTGA
>JADHRW010000012.1 GCA_016777225.1 Candidatus Thalassarchaeum sp.
TTTGTAGAAGAAGTATTCCGGGTATTAAGAGAAGGAGGAAGCTTCTATTGGACTGATTTCCGTGATGATAAATCTATGCAATCTACTAATCAAATATTTTTAGACAGCGGATTTACTATAGTTTCAAAAAGAGACATAACCAATGAAGTACTTGATGCTCTGGACTCAATAAATGACTCCAAGAAAGAACGAATCGGAGAATTAGTCCCTAAATCTATTCGTCGTAGCTTCGAAACTTTTGCAGGCGTAGAAGGCACTCCTGTATACGACGCCTTCAAGAATCAAAAATTAAAATATTTTTGCTTTCAAATGACTAAATAGTTAGTATTGCTCTAATACTAACTCAGTTTGTGTCGAAGTAATTTCGCCGGGTGCAGCCAACCACATTCGATCAAGTAAATTTCTCAGAGAAACAGTGTCGTCTACATGGACAATTGCAACTAAATCCGCATCTCCACTTATCTCGTAAATACACTCAACACCAGACCAGCCTGAATATTCTCCAGCCAAACTTCCAATTTCAACGCCAGAACCTACTTTAAGCCGGATTAAAGCAGTTAATCCAATACCTGCTTCTCTAATCGTGTATCCTCTAATTACTCCATTGTCCTCCATTCTTTTCATTCTAGTTCTTACTGTTCTCTCTGTAACATTAACATTTTTCGCAATATCTACAAAAGGTGCTCTAGCCGAATCACGGAGATAAGCTAGGATTACTCTGTCTAAGGAATCTACATCTACCATGTTTGCTCCGCAAAGTGTACCCTTTTTGATTCTTTTTGTCATTTTGACCCCCTTGCATCACCCGGTCTTTTCCGTTTTCAGGTAACTAATACTGAAATCTTTTCAACTATTAGATTAAGTTGCATTGAAATGGGTTGCCGATATTTCGATGAACATGTCGGGAGATGAGGCGATAGGTCATCTCCGTATTCAAGAGTATCTTGATGATGTTTCAAACCTTAATTTATCATTATCTAAGTCACAGTGGCATAACGTCGATGTAGCTGCCCTTCTCGTGAATTGTAAGTTAATAGGTCATGATGTCGATGAAGCCACGGGAGCATCATTATTATTCTTGGAAAAAAGTGTAATGATGTGCTGTCCTAACTCAGGTCGAATGCATCACTATCCAAAACATCTTTTGCATTGTTTTGTTGATGATAAAAGAAATATGCCAATGGATGCCGATGGAGTAATATTTAAGGCCGAATTATTTTCTATTTCTCCTTCTGAGGAGCAACTTTGTTGGGAAGAAATATGTAGATCAGAAATGGAAATTCCTCTAATCCAGAATAAAGTTTCACGCTGGTTAAGTTGGTTGAATACCTAGTCTCTCAATCCCAACATTCACAGCATTAGCAGCACTCGGTTAATCAATGAGCGGCATTATTACCGATCTCAAAGCACGAACAATAATTGATTCTAGAGGAAATCCAACCGTAGAGGTTGATTGTTATGTTGATGGTTTTTTGGCAGGGCGTGCTGCAGTTCCTTCTGGTGCAAGTACTGGAAGTCATGAGGCTGTTGAACTAAGAGATAACTTAGCCAATTGGTCTGGCAAAGGAGTCGAAACAGCAGTAAATAATGTAAATTCTAAGATCAAAGATCTATTAGTCGGATTAAATGTTTCAAATCAGAAAGAAATAGATGCTTCAATGTTAACTTTAGATGGTACGGGGAATAAAGCAAATTTAGGCGCTAATGCGATATTAGGGGTTTCCATGGCCGTAATCAGGGCCGCGGCATTAATTGCAAAAACTCCTCTTTGGAGATATGTCTCAGAAAATCAAGATCCTAGTTTACCAGTACCACTCATGAATATCCTAAACGGCGGGGCACATGCTGCCTCAAATGTAGATGTACAGGAATTTATGGTTGTACCACATGGATTTGATAATTTTTCTGATTCTCTTAGGGCTGGAACAGAAATATATCATGCATTAAAATCAGTATTGAAAGAAGAAGGATTACTTGGAGGTGTGGGGGATGAAGGAGGCTTTGCCCCAAACTTACCACGCAATGAGGAAGGTCTCAGATATCTTGTCGGCGCAATCAAAAAAGCGGGGTATTCACCAGGAAGTCAGGTGTCTATAGCATTGGATGTCGCTGCACAAGAGTTTTTTGATGGAGAGAAATACCATATCGATAATAGAATTATTGACGGCAAGGAATTAGGAAATCTATATTCATCATGGATTGATAATTACCCAATTGTTTCATTAGAAGACCCTTTTGGAGAGGATGATTGGAGTTCTTGGATTGAATTTACTAAGAGGGAAGGTTCTAGAGTTCAAATCGTAGGTGATGATTTGTATGTTACAAATCCATCTAGGCTTCAACGTGGAATCGAAACTCTGGCATCTAACTCTATCTTAATTAAATTAAATCAAATAGGTACAGTTACTGAAACTCTCCAAGTAATTGAGATGGCTCGTAAGGCAGATTTTGGGATTATAATTTCACATAGATCTGGAGAAACTTCAGACGATATAATCGCCGATATTTCCGTAGGCACTAATTCGGGACAAATTAAGACAGGAGCGCCAGCCAGAAGTGATAGAACGGCAAAATATAATCAGTTACTGAGGATTAGTGAAACTTGCTCAAGATATAGTCAACTATTCTAGAGATGCTAATATCAAAGGCAAGACAATAGTTGCATCCGACTCAATAATAAATTTTGGAGTAGATATATCCAATTTCCCCCAACTAATCTTCTCATTTGGTGGAGCCCCTGAATAACCTCCATATGATGTACTAGATTCTGATATTTGAGCGAACCAAGACCATAAATCAACCTCTATCCCGACATCTTGCCTTAACATCGGAACAACACAAATCGCGAAATCTCCCGCGATACCTCCACCAATTTGCAATAGCCCCGTCGGCGAATCATCTTCACGGTACCAGTCGGCCAACGCTTGCATTGCATGCAAGCCACTTAGGACTATATCAGGAGAAGATATAGTGCAATCAATCACTTTAGCAGTTAGAATGTTGCCTAAAGTCGAATCTTCCCAACCAGGTGCAAATATTGGTAAATTTGCATCTGCTGCTGCTAAAAGCCAAGAATTATATGGATCAGCATCATATTCTAGATTACCATGCAACAATAGATCATACAGATATTCATGTGGGAATCTTCTATCTCCAGCAGCATCAGCATCTTTCCAGAGTTTAACTAGTGATTTTTCTATTACTCTGATAGCTTCTTGCTCCGGAATTGCAATATCAGTTACACGATTAAAACCTTTTTTTTGTAACTCTTTATCTTGTTCTGCTGTCCAACTCCTCCAATCTTTTATTTTCTTATAAGACGATTGTGCAACTAGATTGAATAGATCTTCTTCAAGATTAGCGCCGGTGCAACATATAGCATGAATTTTTTGTGATCTTATCGCAGGAGCTAGTGATCGGCCAATTTCAGCAGTTGACATTGCACCTGCCAGGGTTATCATCATCCTCCCGTCGTTATGTAAGAAGCCTCGTAATGATTCACAGCATTCTGCAAGTACACCTGCATTGAAATGTTTGTAATGATGACCGATGAAATCCTTAATTTCCATATTAAAACCTCAATGTTTGAACCTTTTAATTTCATTTCTACTAACTTGCTGAATATTTTTCATCTCAGTACTAAGTTTATTCTGAATAATATCGATAATTAAATTAGAATCTCCGTCCCCACAAGTAAAAGCATCGATTGCTAACAATCCTTTTCCGTAATAACAATGAGCACTTACATGACTTTCGTCCAATAGAACTACTGCTGCAAATCCAGGAGGACTTTCCGTCCCATCAAATTCTTCAACATGTGCATGAACCTCTCTAACATTAGCACATTTAACTGCATATTGCATTAATTCCAACATCCAAAATCCTCCTTTATTTTCATTAAACTCACATCCAATGTAGTCTACACAAACCTGTTTTCCGTGTGATTTAATCATAGTTCTTCTTCCTCCATATTCTGTACTGTTTTACCCAAACTTGCAGTAAACGCCGGACGCTTATTACAGTATGTGCAACTCTTCCCTTTTGAAATTAAGCCATAACCACAAGTAGTACAATAAAATTTAGCTATTCCAACCACCTCCTCTCGAAGTCGCGGCCCTTTCCATGTGCATATTAAATTATTGTTATTATGCTAACCATTCCTTCAATCTTCTCAAACCTTCGATTATTACATCTTCATCGGCAGCATATGATATTCTGACAAAACCTTCGCCACCAGTAATTAGTGAGGCAGGGATTAATTGAACTCCCGCTTCCAATGCTCCATCTGCAAACTCAATATCTGTCATCCCAGTCCCGGTTACATCGACAAATGCATAGAATGAACCTTCTAGTTCACCAACCCTTAATCCTGGAATTTCAGACAAACCTTTTCTGAGAATTTCTCTTCTTTTCATATATTCTGTATTGAATCTTTCAACAACATCGTCACAAGAGAGGGCCTTTCTAGCTGCTTCCATCATAAAAGTTGGAACATGCGATGCAGAGTTAGCCTGAGATTTTATTGCAGCCTTCATTGCATTTTTGGGACCAGTAAGAAAACCTAGCCGCATACCTGTCATGGCCCATGATTTTGACCATCCATTGACAATCAAAGTTCTTTCCTGCCCCCCCGGGCATGTTGATGGAGATACATGAGGATAATTTGTCCAATTTAAGCGAGCATATATTTCATCAGAAACAATCCACAAATCATATTTTACTGCTATCTCTACAATCTCTACAATTTCTTCTGGAGTGAATACTGCTCCGGTCGGATTATTGGGCGAATTAATTAAAATCATTTTTGTTTTATCAGTAATTGATGCTTCAATAGCTTCCATATCAGGATGAAAATTATCTTTTCTTACTGGTACATGTATTGGAACGGCTCCAATTAATTCTAACATAGGTTCGTATGATGCCCATGATGGTGCGAGTAGAATAGCCTCATCGCCAGGCATAGTAGTAATCATGAATGAATATAGTAGGGCCTGCTTTGCCCCGGGGGTAATCACGACATCTTCTGCATTTGTTTCAATTTGGTGTTTCTCTAAGAGATAATCCGCTACTGCTTGGCATAAATCCATAGATCCAGCGCCTCTTGTATACTTTGTATTGCCTTCATCCAGTCCCTTTATCGCAGAATCTATAATCTCTCTTGGAGTATCAAAACCAGGTTCTCCAACTGTCCAACGAATTACTTCAGGGCCAGGTGGTTGTAAGTAAGGCGCGAAGCCAACACCTAGGCCATCATAGCGAGACGAAACATCGGGCACGAGCCTAGGGTGTGCATTCGGACCATCAAGATATCCTTCCAGAAACTGATTATAATTGGTAGTCCTATACGAAGAATCTTCAAACATAAGGTCTGTCACGGAAAGACAAGCATGGGTGGCAGAGTAGCTATGCAGCGGACTGCAAATCCGCGGACCTGGGTGCAAATCCCGGCCTGTGCTCCAAATAATTTATTTCAGTGGAACCTTTATTCTATTTTCCATTCCATATCATAATGAGGTCCAATATTTTCTATTTCAAAAATATCTGATACTATCTCAAAACCACATCTAGCATACATCGGAACTGCACGGATTCTAGCATTACACCAAATACCTGTCATTTCCTGTTTTGCCTTTTCTTGGAGTGTTTTAACAATATCAGAACCTATACCTAGATTCCTATATTCAGCTGCAACTGCCATTCCTCGTATTCTATACTTACAACCATCTCTAGAGTCTTCTTGTAATGTCGCGCACCCTACCATTTGCTCGCCAACATAGGCACAGAGAAATTTTGTTCGAATATCATTATCGACATCAGGATAATGTTCGCTTCCTCTTGGCATACCAACTCTAAGAACTTGAAATCTTAGTTCAAGATGAGCTTCATCTACTGAATTAGACCATACTAATTGATGTGTCATATAGTTGCGTAAGCGACATAACTCAAGAAACCATCTTTCTGCGGCGCTTTGAAATCTAACTTGTGTTTGGTGAGGTCGTGAGTGACGGGCAGAAGCCAGATTGGCGTATTTATTTCTTAGTTGGATCGATATTAATAATAGACACTATTTTCTTTAAGATTTCTTTTTCTGGACCTTGGGATTCTTCTTCATTTACACTTGGAGTAATAGGCTTAATTGGACTAACAATGCTTTATGTTTCATGGTACCGATTTACTTTCAATAGGCAGGGGTTAGTGCCTTGGCTCGATCTTTGGAAGGATCCAAAAGTTTCTGCTCAAAAAGAATTATTTATTTCTTTTCTTTTTTTAATTCTAGCATTTATTATTGGAAAAGAGGGATTCTTCTTCCCCGAACCTACGGCGTTAATTTTTTCTTTAGTTGGTTTATTGATGCTGATTCAGTCAGTATATGTTTTACTCAGTGTAAGCATTCTATCAGATAACTGAATCATCTCTTTCCTGGTTTCCAAAATTGTACTGGTAACGGTTCTTTCCCTTGCATTGCTCGATAAGCCAAATGGTCGGCTCTTTCATTCCATCGATGCCCTCTATGAGCCTTAACATGTTCATTGGTTAGATTACGAATAGAGGAAACCTCATTCCATAACTTCTGAACATATAGTGCTAATTCTTTATTCGCCTTTGCCTTCCAAATACTTGAACCAATATTTAGGGCATATTGCGAATCTCCTCTAATTATAACATCTGTATCGCCCGCTTCTACTATTAACCACTTTAATGCATGTGCAAGAGCACATAATTCAGCAGTATTGTTTGAACCAACCTCTGCTCCGATAAACTCTTTAGATTTATTTTCTGTAATGACTTTACCACTTTTTTCGATAGTAATTTCGCCCTGTCCTTTGCCTAATCCAGTATCTCCAATTACGACACAAAATCCCCAACCTGCAGATGTTTCCGAGGTTACATTTTTGTTTTCTTCGCAAGATCCATCTACATAAATAGAGATCTTACTGGGTGATGGCATTACTCATTCCTCGACTAAGGAGCGGTATGCTGCTGCATCGAGTAAAGCATCTAATTCTCCCTTATCGACTACTGTCATCTTGCAAATCCACCCCTCTCCATAAGGGTCTGTATTTATTGTTTCAGGAGCGTCTTCTAAGTCTTCATTTACTTCAGTAACTTCTCCCGAAATAGGAGCATATATTTCACTAACAGATTTCACTGACTCAACACTCGCAAAAGATTCCATTGAACTTACAGTAACTCCTACTTCAGGCAATTCTACCCAGACTACATCTGTTAATGCATTCTGTGCATAATCTGTTATTCCTACTGTAATTTCATTTCCTTCTAGCCGAATCCACTCATGTTCTTTAGTGTAAATCAGTCCCTCGGGTACTTCGCTCATGGTTATCTCCAAGGTCTACGACGATAATCAGAGAGTCAAGTTTTCGCTCGGCTATTCTTCTTCATCTAGATTTTTTTCTAAATGTTTTTTCTCCATTTTCGACCAACTTGAACTCATACTATCGCCACTAGCTTCCTCCTGTTCTTTTCTCAATCGAATTCTCATATCATCTTCATTTTCTCGACTAATCCACTTATCTAAAAATGCATTTTCATGCTCCTTTTCTTTAGAATAATGCATAATAATCAATAAAAAGGCGCCAATAAAAGTAATAAATGGGAATATTAAAACATAATTATTCTGTTCAATACAAATATTTTTATCACAATCTAAAACCTTAATCAAGCCTTCAGAAATTGCCAAAGCAGTCATTAGAGTAAAGGATGCAGTTACTCCAATCAAAACTCTTTGAATTCGATTTGCAGGCGAATCCACAAGTAATCACCGTTCGAAAGAATATATTATCTGAATCATTAAAGATACTCACTCCAATAATTTATGAATTTTATATGGCAATAAAGCGCGATTAACCGGTGTTACTTCCAGAACTCTGCCATCGTCTCTTCTACGAATATCTTGTAATAGTGGATGACGGCTTTTCTTGTGCAAGGTCATCAGAGTCGGTTTATCATATTCTAATGCTGCACGAACTGCAGCTACGAAGGCTTCACTTTCAACAGAAAACTTTCCAACTTCGTCAATAACTAGAACTTCACATTCATCTAATGCTTCAAGTATTGCTGGAACAGCAACTCTATCTAGTTCAGTGGGATCAATTCCATATCCTAGAATTCTATTTCTAGAATCAATATTCCTATGTGCAATGATTCCTTTTTCGCCGGTCCTAACATTGACACAAGCGTATCCTACACGCTCACCATCTTCTACGATCGCTTCCGTTTGTACACCTCCAATAATATCTTTATACGTTTTTCTAGAATTATTTTTCCTCTCTTCTTGCACCATTTGTATTACTTTTTGTAAAACCGCTGACTTCCCTGAACGTGGAAGTCCAGTAATGCCTATTTTTGGATATATTCCCATAATACTACCTTCATTTGTTTGCATCCGAGCGCAAGACGCTTTTAGCGAGGACAAGCGTGTGTATTAATGGGTTTGGGCAATCTTAGTCAAAAAAGTCGAAGTAAGGAAAATAATTACCGGAATCCGAAAACCTTCTTTCCGGAATATGTTATTGAACAGTCATTGAACGTATTTTGTTCGGTTTAGGGAATGGTAGATTTTCTATTTCATAATTATTGACGTTATTGTTAGCCGCCCAAGCTCGCGACCAAAGGTCTAGAGTTTCAGAATTAAGATGTACAGCCAACCAATTTAATCCATTATCTACTGAACCATGTTCTTCCGATATTCGTTCTAGGACTTCTGCAGGTAATTCTAAGAAATTAACAGAATTACCTAATACACAGTCTGAAGGAACGACTGCCCATCTTAATCTTCTTTCTAATTGTGCGTTAACTATTGCCTGACAGGCAAGTCTTGGTTGTCCTTTGGGTCTAATAGAACCGACCCATTTAGCTTGTGTTCTTTGTACAGCGTCATCCTTGATTCCACTCACAAATGCTGGATGTACTATGCTGATATCTTCCCCCTTTGTTGAAAAGTGTATCCCTCTAATGAAAGCAGTTCCTCTTGATCCGGACTTCCAATCTATGATATCTTCAGACCAATTAGTTTGATCTATTTCTCCAACTCTAACTCTAATTGGCTTACCCGTAGGGTTTAACCAATTATTTTCTTCTGACAATCTAGGCTGTTCTGCTAATTCAGTAATTGCCCGAACTACTCTTCGCCTATCGTATGTATCACGAGGCATACGAGGAACAGACCAATTACCATCAGTCCAACTATTCCATGACTCACGCACCATATCAAAAGTAGGTACATTGTTAGCCAAACCATTTTGTGGAGTAATTTCATTAGTTTGCAAAGGCCCCAAACTAATCATTTTCTGTGTTTCGCCGCCTTTAGTAATTCCAATTACTAGAACTCCTTGTGAGACACCAGGGAAGATCCTTTGATTTTCAGGGAAAGACCAAGAAGACGACCATCGATTACTCTCGACCATTAATTTTCTAAGAGGAATACTACTCTTTTCGCGCAGTAATGAGTCAGGTACAATCATTCTCACACGTCCGTCTTTCCGAACTAGCTGAATACCTCTCTCTAAGAATAATCGATATAGGTTAACATTCCCTCTAAGTGTGGAGAATCTTCTGGAACCATCTTTGTTTGTAGTATTTCTCAATTGTCTGGATAGTTCTTTTCTCAAACCACTACCGTTAGGATGTCCTCTGAATCTATCTTTAATTCTTAACCAAGGAGGTCTACAAACAAGTAGTCCTGGTTTTTCTCCCCATGGCCATTCTCCTCTTAGTGCGTCGCCACATTGTATAGATTTTAGTAAGATTTTCTCTGTATCTTTTCTTCCAATTTTACCTTCATCTCCTTTGCCATCTAAATCTACTAAGTCGCAACGAGACAATGCAATTAGGATTCTTCTCCGAGCGCATTTAATCGCAATTTCAGAATTATCTAACATTTGAAATCCATTTAGTAAAACAAGAGTGTCTTTCTTTCGTTCTTCAGGAGTAAACTTTTCGCTTCTTTCAGCATGAATTCTAATTAATCTCGCGGCAAAGACTCCTGCTCCAACAGAAGGGTCAGCAAAAGGAATTGAAATACCTGTACGAGTTTGCAAGTCATCAGAATCATTTTCAGAATTATCATCCTTATCTTCTGTAACATCTTGATTAAATTTTTGTGCATAGGCCCTAAATCCAGGTGGTAAAGCAGATAGTGACAGCATCGCCGAAGGTTCCTTAGAAACCTCTTCACGCGTATTCTTCAATTCATCTGAAAGAATAGCTTCTGCGAATGTTGCGGGTGTAGCATATGCGCCTCTTGGCGATCGACCATCACTTTCTGCTTCATTGCGCGCCAGAAGGTGATCCAAGACCGCGCCAGGGTCTGAAAGTAGCCCAGCAGGTAATGTTGGCCAGTGATTTGGTAAAGTTGCGGCAATTGGTATTCCATGACGCGTGGCTTCTTCCCATGAATTTAGCCAGGTTTCAAGCTGTTCTACCCTATCTGAACACTCTCTGTCAAGTCTAGCGTACCAACCGGATGCGTCACTAACCATAGAAATACATTGGGGGCGACAAGGGTCTCCTCTATGAATGACTCGGCTAAAATCGGTTCTCTTTCCCCACGGTTTTATATGTCTAAAGAAAAGTAATCTTGCTCCAACTCAATAATCATCTCTCTTTGCAATAACCAAGTGATAGCCTCATCTACTTCTTCTTCTCGTATTCCAATTTCAGTTAATTGTTGTAACAACGCGTTAAAATGAATTGAAATTAATCCCTTTGATCCTAATGACTCTAAGACATGCATTATGTGCTCAGCAACTATTGCTAGAAGCGGATCATCTCCAACTTCTAAATTAGTATAGTCGACCGCTGGAAAGTCTTCTGAACTTTGTTCATTGTCAGTAATATTTTTTGTAGCCTTATTTTCAGGTTCATAAACGTCAAATAAATTTTTTTGATGAGGGTCGGTCCAAACAACTCCTTCAGCAATTTCTCTTTGTCTCTTGAGACGTTTTGCTAATGTTTCTAATCGATGAAGACGCTGTTCTAATCGTAATCTCTCTCTTCCTAGTTGACCTTCAACCAGTTGAAGTTCTTCATTCGCTCTTTCATCTAACCAGATTGAAATATCCCATGAGGGGTCAAGTCTTAGCATAGTTTCCCAAAGTCTCGCTAACGACTCAGGAAGTGTCCTGACATCTATGCGCGGAGTGCGTTCTCCGTCATCGGATGCACGGTCCATGGTAACTTGGTTTATGGTGAACCTCTATCAAGTATCGTGTTCAAAATTGTCAATAGTCCAATAGTTGGATTGATGAAGTAAAAGCATT
Source organism: Candidatus Thalassarchaeum sp. (assembly GCA_016777225.1). Classification (GTDB taxonomy): domain Archaea; phylum Thermoplasmatota; class Poseidoniia; order Poseidoniales; family Thalassarchaeaceae; genus MGIIb-O2. The sequence goes on from JADHRW010000012.1 coordinate 11,280, forward strand.
TGCCAAGGCCCATGGCTGAGTACCGAGTGACTGTACTTCCGGGTGACGGAACGGGTAAGGAAGTGGTAGCAGAGGCTATGAGGGTATTATCGGTATTTGAAGAAAACACCCCAATTTCCTTTGAAATCACAGAAATACCTTGTGGTGGACAGTATTATCTTGAGACAGGAAAGGAATGGCCAGAGGGATCTTTTGAACATTGTAGGGATAACTCTGATGCGATTCTTCTTGGCGCAATTGGCTGGCCGGGTGCTCGTCTGCCAAATGGTGATTTAGCTGGAGGGCAAGTAATCCTTGGGCTTCGTTCAGGTTTGAATCTATATGCCAATGTCAGACCAGTAAAATTATTTCAAGGAGTCAAGCATAAAGTTCATGGTATTCACAAAGATATTTGGGATCCTAATTTAGTGGATATGGTAATGATTCGAGAAAATACAGAAGGATTGTATCATGCGCTACTCAGGAGAATGTCTCAAAAGGCAATTGGCGAAAAAGATGAACCAATGATTATTGAGAAGTTTCCCGGTTTAGATGGAGAAGTTGCTTGGGACCCAAGACCAATCTCTCGAAAAGGAAGCGAACGAGTAATCAAGTTTGCTTTTGATTTAGCAGAACATCGTCAGAAGAAATTAGGTAGGCCCCAAAAAGTCACTTGTGTCGATAAATCTAATGTTACTCGCGGATGTCAGTTATTCCGTGAAGTATTTCATGAGATAGCTGAAAAGAAATATCCAGATATTGAAATTAACGAAGCATATATTGATGCATTCACAATGTGGTTAATACGTGATCCCGAAACCCTCGATGTTGTAGTATTGCCAAATATGTTTGGAGATATTGCAACTGACCTAGCATCAGTACTTCAAGGAGGAATGGGTATGGCAGGTAGTGCAAACCTAGGTCCCAAACACATGTTATTCGAACCAGTTCACGGCTCTTCTCCAAAACATGCAGGTAAAAATACAGTTAATCCGATGGCCACACTTTCATCATTACAACTTATGTTTGAAGCTCTTGGATTCCGTAAGAAAGATTCAGATTTAGATAAATGTGCGGATATTTTAATGCAGGCAATGGAAGAACATTTTGCTGAAGGCGGCTGTGTAACATACGATCTTGGCGGCGATGCATCTACTAGTGATGTAGGAATTGCAATTGCAGAACGTTGTGAAAAATTATTGAAAGAACATTTCTAATGTTTAATCAGTTGAATTCTCTGCAATAATTTTCAAAGCATCATTCAAAATACCTTGATTGTTCCATTCTGCAGACTTTTCTTCTTTATTGATTACATATTCAAGTAATAATTCTGCGGCTCGTGAAATTTCATCGACTACTGTAATGGTTGCCATTTTAGCAGTTCTTGATAATGGATTCAAATCAACAACTAATACTTGTTTCCCTAGGTTTACAAGAGCCTCACATCTATCTCCATCTTCAAGAGGCACTAGAATCACATCTGCCTTCTCTATTCCTTGCGATGAGCAAATAGATCTTGGCCCCTCAAGTCCTTGAATACGGCCATCACCTTCTTTTCCGAGAATTTTAACTGATTGTACCGCATTATTCCAATCTCCAATCCAATTATCAGGATTTTTTTCTTGCGATACAATCTCCTTTTGTTTTTCTAGAAAAGAGTTTAGCTTAGACATTCTTTCTTCAGTCCTGTAGTAGATATTTACTTCTATTGGGCAATTTAGTACCGCCGCCACGCGAATAAGTGACTTTCCTGCTAGCACTACTGTATTTCCATTCACAGATATTACAGGATTATCTGATTCAATCAATCTTGAAGCAGATTCTTTAATTGCCAATCGGGCTGAATTACTTGTTTTTTCGCCAAGAAGATAATCAAAAGCTTCGCCTCTTCCATGGGCAATCATTGCTGAATCTGCTAGTAGTCCATTTTTCGTAGCATCTACAATCTTTTGTCTTGAAAGTAAAGATTTTTTCCTAGGATGACTCTCAGGAACTTCAACCATTATTCGCCATCTCCTTCAATAATTAGAGATAAATCGAGTGGTGTGACTCCTCTATTTACGGCTGAGGTTGAAATCAAATCTACACCACTTGAAGCCCATTTAGGTATAGAATTAATAGTAACGCCCCCCGATCCTTCTAAAATACATGATTTTCTTAAATTTAGTACTTCTAATTCTCTAATAACATCTGTTATCAGCGAAATTTCCATATTATCTAATAATAGAACAACTGGATAACTTCTTTGTGTTTTCTTTTGAAGCTCAGTCCATGCTTTGGCAGCAGTAATTGCTTGATCTAAATTCTGAATTTCTATTACTATAAATTCTGAATTTTCTCGTAGATCCATATCTAAGATAATACGTTTGAGAGTGTCAGTTTCTTTCTCCGATTGTTCTTTCGCTGATGCCAAATCGTTCTCTTTTATCATCAATGCATCTTTTCTATCTAATCTATGAGTCAAACCTCCTCCAATATTTACCGCCCATTTATCTAGTAGCCCCCAATCTGTTTTTCTAGTGCAAGCTATTCCAATATTTTCAGAAATACTAACCCACTCGGAGGTCGAAGTGGAAATACCTGAAAGTTTTCCAAGAATATTTAATAAAATCCGCTCAATCTTTAGAATTTTGGAAGAACTACCGTTTAAACTTAGGACGGTATCACCTGATTTTACAGAATCTCCTTCTGCAACACTCCATTGTATAGTGCAATCACTTGCATATCTTTGAATTAACCTTTCAATTACTAGATGACCGCAAATAATCCCATCCATTTTAGCAATAACTTTGGCATTAACTAATCGAGATATTTTTTCGCTTCCTCCTCTATCGTCAGCCATCATTGTTTCAATCCAACGATCTATTGAATTCAGGAAAAATGTTGTTGGAGTACCCTGTTCTACTAACAATCCCGACCTATCATGGGGTAGCGACTTCACAGTATCCCGTCCCTAACATCTCACTTCAACCGTCCGAAACGTCAATTGACCCAACACCTGTCGAAAATTGATGCGCGTAGTAGTGGTAGGCGCCGGAATATCAGGCCTTAGTGCCGCAATCCAGCTAGCAGCTGATGGGGTGGAAGTCATTCTTGTTGAGGCTAAGGAAACATTAGGGGGCAGAGTAAGGTTACGTGAAACTGGCGATTGGATCATTGATCCCGGGCTCCATCTGTTAAGAAATAAAGGTCCTCTTAATCAATTATTAAGAAAATTAAGGGCACCAAGAGTATTGGGAGAAAATTTTCGTAAAAATGATTTTTTTTCAATATCTTCGCCTTTATCCGACGGCTTATCTAAATTAGATCAAATGAATCTAAATTTAGCTTCGGAGACTCCTGGTGAATTCATTATCCCCAAAGGCGGATGGTCTAGCATCATTGGTCGATTAATTGTCGCAATCAATCAATTGAATGTCGAAATTTACGCTAGTAGTACAGTAGAATCGATAAACTTACAAAATAAAATAATCAAATCTGTAACTGTTAATGGTCAAAAAATAAATTGCGATAAACTAATTTTAGCAATTCCTCCATTAGAAGCCTCTTATCTATTAAAAAAAGCGAATATGAAAACATTTGAACTAGATTCTTGTCATCAAGTATCATGCGCGGCACTTGATGTGGCTATAGAAGCAAAAGTGATGAGTCCCTATTCAGGCTTATTTGACTTAAATTCGGGTATAATTGCTATCGATATGGCGCAAAAAGACAGGATTCCTTCTGATCGCAAACCGACTGAATGCTCTATTATACATGCAGTAAATCTTCGAGGAGATGGCGATGATGCACTCGAAGAAATAAAATTATTTCTTGACTCAAGATGCTCTGGTTGGAGAAAACATGCTGCAAAAAGGCGTTCTTCTCCATCAATTATGATTCATCCATGTTCTTCTGATGAGAGAGTAGATGCATCGATTTATTATGATTCAGGAATCATTTTAGCCGGACCACATGTCATTTCCGATTATACATTAAGTGATGCAGCAGTATCTACTGGAAGAAATGTTTCTAAATTACTCAATATTCATTGAGTGCATTCAAAGTTGACTCAATAGCTCCTAAACAAGCCAATAAATCGTCAACAGTCGAACGTACATTTCTTAACGAATCTCCTACTACTAGGATCCTTAATTCCCATAATCCATTATTTTCTATAATTTCTGCACTGAAAGTATCTGGGTCATCTGCAGAAATACCTGCCAGTAATGCTTCCGCCCGACTCTGAGAACCCGCCCAAACCAAAGTTGTCGATACAGTGCTCATAGACATCGGAGCACCCTAATGCATATCTTTCCTCTTGTGTACCGGTTTACGTGAGCAGCGATCCTGTACCCGACGTTCCTTTGCTAGCCGGAATGGGCGGAGTCAATAATTCCCAATCTCAAAGTGCTCATTTTGGCCGAAAAGCAATAATACTCTCAAGAGATAAAAATACAGATGAATTAATTTCATTAGCCCAAACTATGGGTATAGAAATAGTCGATGTAGTAATACAAAGGGGTAAAGCAAATTCAAAAACTTACCTTGGTACTGGTAAATTACAAGAAATCTCAGAAGAACTTCGAATGGCTGGAAAGGGCCATTCATGGCACAAGGTAGATTTACTCTTGATTCATAGTAATCTAAAATCTAGTCAATTAGTCAATATTAATGATTTAACCTCTATTGAAAGTTGGGATCGTGTACGTTTATTACTTGAGTTATTTACTATCCATGCCTCTTCTGTTGAAGCTAAAATTCAGGTACGTATTGCTAGATTGTTAGCCGATAGGTCTGTACTCAGAGAATTAATTAATCGCGAACATACTGGTGAACGTTTAGGATTTGGAGCCGGTGGTCAGACAGGTTGGAGCAATGTAATGACTGCAGTGGGACACGAGATTGCAAAGTTAAGAAGAAGGTTGAAAAAGATGGATTCATCATTATCTGAAAGAAGACGTCAAAGAACTAAATCTGGTGCATTGACAGTAGGTCTGGCAGGATATACTAATGTAGGCAAGTCCAGTTTATTCTCTGCTCTATCAGGTAAGCCGGT
>JADHRW010000003.1 GCA_016777225.1 Candidatus Thalassarchaeum sp.
ATTATATCCGCCCCACTCGTACATATTCTCTATTGCCCCTGTTTCAATTGCTTCAAGATCTGCCCATGAACCTTGATTAAATGGTACACTCAAAATAGAAGATTCGTAAAGTACTATTTGATCTAAAAATCCATGTACTTCCATAATAGGAATAGGGGAATAATCCGCATATTCATCCGAAACAAGATAGAATGACATACAACCCACTGCTGCAAAAATATGACTAGAATCCATAGCCATTCTTTGTGCCATTGCGCAACCGTTAGACCACCCTGATAGATATATACGATTAGTATCAATATTATGCTTTAGAATTGATATTTCTACCATTTTCTCTATAAATCCAACATCGTCAACATCATCCATGGCTGGGTCTGCACAACACCATCCTGCGTTCCACCCTTGATTCGCCTCAGTATCCCATGAATTTTGTGTCGTAACACCATCAGGATACACAACAATTGCATTATATTCATCAGCTATTGTGTTGAAATCTGATAATCCCCTATGTTCAGTAGAGTCGGAGCCGAATCCGTGTAAATCTACTATGAGCGGAACAGGTGTATTTATCAACAAATTATCTGGTATGTGAGTTTGCCAACATCTTGAAACATTATCATGATCAATACATGTGTATATTCCATCTTCTTGATAAGGCGGCAATTCATTTTGATTATCTTCTAGAGAATCTTCTGAATTCACATCATCAGATAAACAACCACTAAGTATTACTGAAACTAGTAAAAATGAAATAATAACTGCAATGAACTGTTTGTTCATACGGATACGATTGAAGCATAGTTGAAAAAGAATTGGATTGTATTAATTTCAATTAATATTTGATTTATTTAAGAATTGATAGACTTCGGGGGAGATAATCGCGACTCTTCCAATATTGGTATATGTATTATTGCTGAGAATATTCCTGCGGCAATTCCTATCCACCAAACGAATGTATATGTGCCATATAAATCATATAATACACCACCCAGCCAGACACCAATAAAACTGCCTAATTGATGTGAAAAGAAAACAATTCCATATAATGTGCCCATATATTTCAAGCCATATATATGAGCAACTAATCCACTTGTTAGAGGTACAGTTGCGAGCCAGAGAAAACCCATCGAAAAGGAGAAAATTAGGACTGAATCAGGTGAAACAGGTGTTAGTATAAACCAAGCTGCTGCTATCGATCTACCTGCATATATTCCAGATAATAGCCATTTTTTTGAATATCTTTTTCCAGCCCAACCTGCGACTAATGTTCCTAGTATATTTGAAAATCCAATAACAGAAATTGCGAAGCCACCCAATGCAGCAGTAGTTTGAATACCTAAATCTCCGCACCATCCACTAGCATCAATTGGAGAACTCATTTCTGTAACTAGTGCAGGGAAATGTGCTGTAATGAAGGCAAGTTGATATCCGCATGAGAAAAAACCAACAAAAATCATACTGAATGAAGGGTCTCTAAAGGCTAATTTTAGTATATCAGTCATACTTTCTTCTAACTGTTCCTTACTAGCTAATTCTGGTGCTCTCATAAATGGAAGTAAAATTAACGTGCACAAAATCGCTACAGCAAATATGAGAAATACTGATTGCCATGGCATTTGATTTAGTAAGGCAACTGCAACTGGTGGTCCAACTACTTGCCCTAAAGATCCTGCTGCTGTTGCTATTGCAAGACTCATAGATCGATGTTCATCTGCACTAGCTCGTCCAACAACGGCTAATATAACACCGAAACCTGTTCCTGCGACACCAAAACCAACTAATATACCATAAATTTGATGTTCAATTGGAGTAGTCGCACCTGAAGATAATATCAGACCTAGAGCATATAGTATAGCCCCAATAATAATTGCTTTTCGATCACCAATTTTCTCAGCAATTGCCCCAAATATTGGTTGTCCAAAACCCCAAGCAAGGTTCTGTATCGCAATTGCTAGGCTAAATTCGGCTCTTGGCCATCCATACTCTAATGCTATAGGGATTTGGAATATCCCATAAGTCGCTCTAATAGCGAATCCAACCAGAATAATTATACAACCAGAAATTAATACTGGTGAAAATAGAGGTTTGGTTTCACCCATGTAATAGGGTAAATAATTATGCAAATAAGTATACCTATACTAAATCCTTAATTTACAATGTTGATAGGAAACACCCAAATAAATTTTCATGTTACAATAGAGTATTATCACCCGATAGTTGATCACAATGATGTCCAAAATTCAAAATATTCTTGATAATAATTGGGTTAAATCTTTCGTATTTTATTCTATATTCAGAGCATTTTATGGAGCAGGTATATTATTAGTGGCTTGGGTTTTTGCTACAGAAAGTCAGGCTCCACCATGGGTTTCAGTGATTTTCTTACTTTGTTCGATGATATTTTCAAGAATACTTTTGAAGAAAATTAAAGAGTATAGATTAAGTAATAAATAAATTACTTTATTCTTCGGCTGCATCATTCTCTTCTTGTCTTATCTTAGCTAATTCTCTCATGTCTTCATGATGATTTCCTTCTTCGATAGCATCCTGGTCATCTTCGTCAACAATTTCGACACCCAGTAAAGTTTCAATTATATCTTCCATCGTCACTAATCCTACTGTACCTCCGAATTCATCCTTAACGATTAGAATTTGTTCTTTGTTATCGAGTAAAATATCTAATGCTTTATCAACTGAGTCAATATCTCTGCAAGGATGAATATCTCTTGAGATTTCATTCATTAGAATATTATCGTTATCAGCAGCGGCTTCTCTTAGAATATCGCTCCTTAGCACCATTCCTTCGATTTCATCTATATTCTGATTTGTTGTAACAGGTAATCTACCGTGAACCATTATTGGAATTCTTTCTAAAATTTGAGATACTGTTTCGTTGCTAGATGCTGTTTCCATAACTACCCTTGGTGTCATTATGGATGCTACCGTTCTTTCTCTAAGTCCTAGGAGATTTTGAATGACTTTTTCTTCATCTCTTTCAATAACTTGGGTTTCTTCTGCAATATCAGCTAAATGTGATAACTCGTCCCTAGTAACTGCCTCATTATGAATAGCAGGGAATAAAGATCTGACTTTCTCAATAGGATAAACAATTGGTAGTAATATAAACATCAATAGACCCAGAACTCTTGCTGAGCTCACAGTCAATTTTCTCCAGTATAGAGCACCAATTGTCTTAGGTAAGATTTCACTTAATAATAGTATAGCTACAGTCAGTACAGCTGCTGAAACTGGTACGATATAGCTAACATCAGGCCATGCCTTCTCTACCTGGTGCCCTACTCCTAAAGCGCCGACTGTGTGAGCAATTGTATTCAAAGTTAAAATTGCGGTAAGTGGCCCTTCTGGATCATCCTTAAAATCACTCCATGTCGCACTAATCTTTGGATGTGTATCTTTCAGAGCTACAATATGCCCATGCGTTGTAGAGAGAAGTACTGCCTCTAAAATACTGCAAAGGAATGATGCTCCAAGCGCTAATGTTCCATAAAATATAATTAATGTTGTCGGGTCCAATTTTGTTGCCTCTTAGAGTACTTTTTTTCGAATAAAATTTATATTCATGCCGTTAAAGTTGCTCGGCTCCGGACCTAACAGAGGCGATTAAGACATAAACATGGTGCCTCAGGCATTTGTTTGTAAGTACAGTTGGGAGGTCGGAAAAATGGAACATGTTGCAATATTTATGGCTTGGCCATATGCTAACGGACCGTTGCACCTAGGTCATGTTGCTGGTAATTGCTTACCTGCAGATATTCAATATAGATATGAAAGATCTCGTGGAAGATCTGTAATTATGTGTAGTGGTTCCGATGAACACGGCACGCCAATCACCGTAACTGCAGAACAAGAAAATGTGAATCCTCAAGAAATTGTTAATAGATATCATGAGATTAATACTAAAGCTCTGGATGACTTAGGATGTTCTTGGAATAATAATATAGATAGAAGAGGCATTGAATATGGCGGGGCTTTGTACAATAGAACTACAGATCCAAGACATAAAGACTTGGTTCAAGAATATTTTACTGAATTATATGAATCCGGCTATCTAAAACAACAAACAATGCAGCAATATTGCTCAATCAGTGCAGATGGTAAAACAAAATTTCTTCCAGATAGATATGTAGAAGGTCAGTGTCCAATATGCAATGCAGATGGGGCTAGAGGGGACCAATGTGATGAATGTGGGTCTACATATGAATCTATAGAATTAATTAATCCAAGATCAAAAATGGACCCCGAGGCAAAGATAGAGATAAGAGATACTGATCATTTCTTTTTCCAGCTTAATGAATTTCAAGAACAATTAGAAAAACACTCATCTAAGAAACAGAAAATATGGAAACCTAATGTAAAAGCCATGACAAAAAATTGGCTTAATATGGACTTGCGTCCTAGAGCAGTAACACGTGATATGGAATGGGGTATTAATTTACCTTTATCTGATAACAAATGGGATTCAAAGAGAATATATGTATGGTTTGAAGCAGTACAAGGATACCTGACATGTTCTCAGATATGGGCTGAAAATTATGCTAATTCAGATGATTGGAAAAAGTGGTGGATTAAGGATAGTGAAGGTATAGAACCTAAACACATATACTTCATGGGTAAAGACAATATTCCATTCCATACCGTTATCTGGCCGGCAATAATAATGGGACTTAATTCTGCTCGTTCGGGTCAAAAACCATCATCTGATATATCTATAGGAGATTTAGTACTAGAATCAAATGTTCCGGCAATGGAATATTTGATGCTACAAGGCGGACAATTTAGTAAAAGCAGGAAACATGCTGTATGGCTGCCATCTTTCTTAGAGAATCATGACCCTGATACGTTAAGATATTTCTTATCAATTAATATGCCTGAAGGTCATGATACAGATTTTCGATGGGAAGAATATGTAGATAAGGTAAATAATGAATTAATTGGGACATATGGTAATTTCGTTCATCGTGTAATGACTCTAACTCATAGACTGCAATCAATTGATGGCGATAACCCGCTTTCTAAATATCTCAATACAAAAAATAATGAGGAGGTGGAATTGAAAATTGAGAAATTCCTAGAAGATGCTATCACATCTATGGAAAAACAGCGCTTCAAGGAGGCTTTGAGATCAATAATGAATGTCTCTCAGTTAGGTAATGGTCTATTACAACACTCTGAACCATGGAAGTATCTTAAAGCAGATGAATCCGTTGAAAAGAGTCAATCTTTGTCTACTCTGGCGTTTTGCTGGCAATTATGTAGAGGTTTAGCTATCACAATGAGGCCTTTCCTCCCATTCCAATCAGATAAATTATGGTTAATGTTGGGTGAGCATGAAAATATCGATGATATACTCTATGAGGACGCTTTCGATTTTTCTTCTGAGCTTGCATGGAATAATTCGAAGCCTATGCCATTATTTACTAGACTTGAAATAGAGAATATACTTGAGCGTGAAATGTCAATCGCAGGCACAGGTGCTGAAAATATTGAAACAAATACAGAGGAAGTGAATTATATCGATTTTGAAGATTTTATGAAAGTAGAAATGAAAACGGGTAAAGTCATCGCAATTGACGATCATCCTAATGCAGATAAATTATATGTTGTTACTATAGAAGATGGCCCTGATACAACGAGAACAGTTTGTGCAGGCCTCAAAGGGATTTATGATAAAGAACAATTACTAGGTAAACAAGTTGTATTTGTTGCAAACCTTAAACCAAGAAAATTGAGAGGTATAATGTCGGAAGGTATGATACTTGCAGCAGATGATGGAGAAGGCAAAGTATCTGTATTGACTTTGGACAGTGAAATGCCAAATGGATCACAAGTTAGATAGTTCGGGTTTATCAAAAAATTCCCATTGGATTTCAGCTAATTCCGAATTACTTTTTGCCTTAGAATAAGCTTCTAAAGGCTCATGATTCAGATTAAAAAAAGAATCTGCAAACCTGAATGGCTTCATTATCATCTTTGCTTGTTCCCACCGGTCAATTAATACTAAACTAAGTGCTAATGCTTCGGCCGTAGAAAGTCTGCCAGGTTTACCCCATGAAACAGGGTTTGCCGCTAATACACATGGCAGGGTCCGTCCTTCTAATTTTGTATTCTTGGCTATGTATTCTAGTGAACTGTCTATTTGTTTCCAAGAGCAATCTAAAGCCACAATCGATGCCCCGCGTTCGATTGTTTTCCTATCATCTGGACCTAGTAATATCCCTGCCATTGGATCTAACAATAACCCTCTTTTCGGGGTTTTTTTGATATTTGTATGTAATATTGCGTGACCGAATTTATGTAATCTTCGTGCTGTACACTTTTTCGGGTCATCTTGGTCAAGGTGTATGATATGTAATGGAACATTATCCACTATTTATCCCTCCGAGATAATAAATCATCCAGTGCATCACCAATAGTCATATTTCTCTTACCAATGTTCATCGCGGTAGTATGCTCTGCACCCCTCTCAACATTAAGTTCAATAGACAATATTTTTTCTATTTTTAATATTAATTTATCTGTAGGTCGTCCACCATTTTCAATTTTCTGAACAATATTTAATCTTTCATTCATCTTTGAGGCAAAAGTTCTCTGGTCCCATCCTTTTTTCTTTCTTGCTTGGACAATTCTTTTATGGAAATCTGATGCTAATTCTGTATCTTTTTTAGCCATTATATCTTTACCTGCAACTCCACGACTTGTAACGGTATTAACTCTGGGTCTTTTAATTTTAGAGAAATTAACAGGAGCTTCGACAACTTGTAAATTCATAGACTCAATACACCTGATGCAAGCATCCACTTGAATGCCCGCAGTACGTGCTTTTTTGGTAGAGACTTTTTCTTTCCCACATAACTCGCACGATGCCATTGAAACGGGGAGTGGAGGGTGATACAAGACTGCTTCGGGTAATAAGCGTCAAATGTAGGTTGCATTAGGTTAGGTTATGGCAAGTCGAGCCGGGTCCCCTAGAAAGGACAAAACTACACCTGAATCTAGTCAAGATATAGTCACTGCCCAGGTATTGGAAGAACTCAGAGAGCAGTATGCTTTGCTGTCAGATGATGCTAAGCAATTAATGACTGAGAAGATGTATTTGGAAAATGAATTAAACCAATTAAAGAAAAGAATTAATCGACTAGATGAGGAAATTAGAAGCCTTAGAACTCCTCCTTACATCATAGGTAATGTACAAGACGTCATTGGCGAGAAAGTAGTCGTTAGAAGTTCTAATGGAACTATATTCTTAGTTTCGAAAAATCCAAGAATTGATTCCTCGAAAATGCAACCTGGAGCGAGAGTTTCGATGAATCAAGACACATTGGCTGTGATAGACATATTAGACGAAGCCTTTGATCCACTAGTTTCTGGTGCTGAAATTATTGATAAACCGAATATTAAGTACTCTGACCTTGGTGGTCTTGATGAGCAGATTAGAGAGGTAAGGGATGCAATCGAGCTTTCACTCGAGAAGCCAGAAGAATTCGAAAGGTTTGGAATTCAACCCCCTAAAGGTGTATTATTAACTGGTCCACCAGGTACTGGAAAAACTATGTTGGCCAAGGCTGTAGCGAATCAAACCAATGCAACATTCCTTGGTTTAGTTGGTTCAGAGTTAGCACAAAAATATATTGGAGAGGGGGGTCGAATGGTACGTGAATTATTCGCATTGGCAAGGAAAAAAGCTCCTTGTATTATCTTTATTGATGAAATTGATGCCATTGGCTCAAAAAGATTAGATTCATCTACTTCTGGTGATAGAGAAGTTCAAAGAACATTAATGCAGCTCTTATCAGAGTTAGATGGATTTGAATCATTGGAGAACGTCAAAGTGATTGCCGCCACCAACAGACCTGAATTACTTGATAAAGCCCTACTGAGACCTGGAAGATTTGACAGAATTGTTGAAATTCCATTGCCAGGAATAGAAGGTAGGGAAGCTATTTTCAAAGTTCATGCAAAAAAGATGCCATTAGATAAAAATGTAGACTTTGCTAAATTATCAATTATTACTGATGGTTATAGTGGTGCTGAAATCAAGGCTGTAACTATTGATGTCGGTATGAATGCAATATCAGAGGGAGTAACAAAATGCAAAATGTCACATTTCAAGGAAGCAATTTATTCAATTGATGCAAAGCGAAAAGGCGTCAAAAATAATGGTCCCGATCGTCTTTATGGATAATTGGTGTTCTTATGAGTGATGTTCTAATCGAATGCGTCCCAAACATTAGCGAAGGTAAAGACTTGAAAGTCATAGATGCAATAGTTGATTCCGCACGGTCAGTTGATGGTGCATTTGTATTAGGATGTGAACCTGATTCCGATTACAATCGTACTGTAATTACTATTGCAGGAAAACCAAAAGCAGTTATTCAAGCTGCTTATAATTTAATAATCAAATCATCAGAATTGATAGATATGAGAAAACATTCTGGAAATCATCCTAGAATGGGTGCTGTTGATGTATGCCCTTTCGTACCACTTTCTGAGCATTCAATGCATTACTGTGTACAAGCATCTAGAGAACTTTCTAATCTACTGGGGGATAATATTCCACATTTTTTCTATGGTGAAGCTGCAACAAAAGAAAAAAGAAAATCACTTTCTTCACTAAGAAAATTAGAATATGAAGGTTTAGAATCACGCTTCAATGGTGATGAATGGAATGATGAAGAAACCAGAATGCCAGACTCATGGTCTGGTAATTGGGGTGAAACTGAGAAACGTTTTGGCGCTGTAGCAATAGGTGCCAGAAGTGTTCTCGTGGCATACAATGTTAATGTCGATGAAATAGACGCTAGAGCATCAAAGATAGCAGGCTCAATGATTAGAACTTCAGGTAGATTAATCAAGAATGGTAAAAAGAAATTTAGGATTCCTGGAATGCTGAAACATGTTCAAGGAATGGGTGTCCCACTACCTACATCATCTATATCTCAGGTATCTATGAATCTTCAAAATGTCTCTGTCACTTCTATGCATATGGCATTTGAGGCTGTTAAATCAATAGTAAATGACCATGGGATTAATACGTGTGGTTCCGAATTAGTAGGTTTGGTCCCCCTAAGTGCTATGATTGATTCAGGTAAATGGTTTAACGATAATCCAGATAATGCAACAGAGAAGGAGTTAGTCGATTCTGCCATTAAAGGCCTTGGATTAGATTATTTGAAAACATTTGATCCACAGGTTAGTATAATAGAATGGGCTCTTAATAAGGAAGTGAATAATAATGAATGATGGATATATTTCCGTATTGAATGATATTAGTTCAGATTCACCAACGCCCGGTGGAGGTACTGTTGCTGCTCTGACATTATCTCATGCAAATTCGTTAGCATTAATGGTTGCAAGACTTACAATTGGAAAAGAAAAATGGGTAGATGGCCATGCTGTAGCAGAAGAAATAATTCTATTCGGCAATAAATCTATGAAAAGATCTCTCTCTTTAGCTAAAGAAGATGCTGAAGCTTTTGATAAAGTTATGAGTGCGTATAGGTTATCTAAATTTGATGAACAAGAAAAGATTGTTAGAAAAATGGCAATACTTTCAGCAACTATTGGAGCAGCGAATACACCCCTTTCTATTGCTAAAGAAAGTTTTGAATTATTGAGTAAGTTACCTGATTTAGCTAGATATGGAAATTCCAATGCGATTACGGATTTAGCATCATCTTCTGAATTGGCATATACAGCAATTTATATCGCATCCCTTAACGTTAAGATTAATGTTGATTCGATGAAAAATGACGAGTTAGATAATATCCAAGTAACTTCAGATGAGATTCTCTCAAAATCCAAGGCATTAATAGAAGAGATACGCGTAATTGTGGCAGAGAGGATGAGTTAATATGACTGATTTCAGTAAAGAATTCACAAATATGATACCTCTGTCTTTGCCACAATCAAAAGAATATGATTTTTCCGTAGATCATGCACCAAAAAGACCCTCGGTTTTAAATAAAAAACAAAGAAAATTAGCTATTGCTAATGCTCTAAGATATTTTCCTTCAGAATGGCATGATGATTTAGCACCAGAATTTAGTAAAGAATTAGAAGATTATGGCCATATTTACATGTATCGATTCAGACCTAATTATGATATGTTTGCTCGACCACTTGATGAATACCCTGCAGTAAATACCAAAGCCGCCTGTATAATGTTAATGATACAAAATAATTTAGACCCTAACGTGGCTCAATATCCTCATGAATTAGTTACATATGGAGGAAATGGTAGTGTATTTCAAAACTGGATTCAGTATAGAATTACAATGTATTATTTATCCATAATGAACGAAAACCAAACACTAGTGATGTATTCAGGTCATCCTTTGGGATTATTTCCTTCAAACAGTAATAGTCCACTTGTAGTAATTACTAATGGCATCACTATCCCTAACTATTCTTCACAGAATGATTATGAAGTAATGAATGCTTTAGGTGTAACCCAATATGGTCAAATGACTGCCGGTTCTTACATGTATATTGGACCACAAGGAATAGTTCATGGAACCACACTGACTATTCTTAACGCTGCTAGAAAATACCTTAATTTCGATACTAAAGACGGATTAGGTGGATTGCTTTACGTAACTTCTGGATTGGGTGGAATGTCTGGAGCCCAGGCTAAAGCAGCTGTGATTGCTGGTGCTGTATCCATCATTGCAGATCCAAATAGTTATGCTGCTAAGAAAAGATATGAACAAGGATGGTTATCAGAATTATATGATGAATTAGATGGTCTTATTTCTAGGACTAGAGAAGCAATAACAAAAAAAGAAGCTGTTTCTCTGGGATATGTCGGAAATATTATTGATGTTTGGGAACGATTAGATACAGAAAATATCGTACCTGAGTTAGGTAGTGATCAAACTAGTTTGCATAATCCATGGTTGGGGGGATATACCCCTCATGGCATGAATTATAATCAAATGAAAGAAATGATTTCTAATGACCCAGATAAATTCAAAATTAAAGTAAAAAATAGTTTAATTAGACATGTAAAAGTCATCAATAAACTTTCAGATAAAGGCATGTATTTTTGGGATTATGGGAATGCTTTTTTATTGGAATCAGGGAGAGCAGGTGCTGATATTTTCTCAGAAAAAACCGAATCTGGGTTTAGATATCCATCGTATGTCGAAGATATTATGGGTCCAATATGTTTTGATTATGGTTTTGGACCCTTTAGATGGGTTTGTTCTTCAGGTAAAAATGAAGACTTAGCCATTACAGATCAAATCGCATCCAGAGTATTGAGGAGGTTAGCTGATCAGGCTCCGGATGAAATTAAAGGTCAATATTTTGATAATATTCGATGGATTGAAAATGCAGAAGAAAACGGACTAGTTGTTGGAAGTAAAGCTAGGATTCTATACGCTGATGAGAGAGGGCGGATTGAAATTGCTGAAGAATTCAACAAAGCAATAGCAAAAGGATTAATCGAATTACCAATTATCTTAGGACGTGACCACCACGACGTAAGTGGAACAGATAGCCCCTACAGAGAAACTGCAAATATCAGAGATGGATCTATGTTCACTGCTGATATGGCTGTTCAAAATTTCATTGGAGACTCGTTTAGAGGTGCCACATGGGTCAGTCTCCATAATGGAGGAGGTGTTGGTTGGGGTGAAGTCATTAATGGTGGCTTTGGAATGGTAATTGATGGTAGTGAAGAATCCGAGCGAAACATCAATTCAATGCTATCTTGGGATGTAAATAATGGTATTGCGAGAAGAGCTTGGGCACAGAATCCTGAAGCGAAATTTGCCATTAAGAGAGCAATGGATAATGATTCGAACTTGAAAGTCACTATTCCAAATGATGTATCGAAGAGTTTACTTGAAAGAATACCCTGAGGTGAAACAATGTCAAATGACCTGATTATACTAGACGGAAATTCGTTGACTATAGAAGAGCTTACTTCAATTAAACAAATTGATACTAAAGTCGAACTATCTGTTGCGTCAGTTAAGGCCATTAATCAGTCTAGAAAGTTGGTTGAAGAAATCGTATCTAGCGGAGATATTGTCTATGGGATAAATACTGGATTTGGCGCTCTTTCAAATGTCACAGTAGCTAAAGAACAGCTAGAACAATTGCAGACTAATCTAATTCGTTCTCATGCCTGTGGCGTTGGTGAAAATATGGATCCTGATTCTGTACTAATGATGATGGTCGTACGTGTTAATTCACTAGCCAAAGGTAACTCAGGTGCGAGATTAGAATTAATACAATTATTAATTGATATGATTAATACGCGTATAGCTCCAATTGTGCCTAGGATAGGTTCCCTAGGAGCGTCCGGAGATTTGGCACCATTATCTCATATGACTTTAGCAATGATGGGTGAAAGCCATTCTCAAATTCAAGCAAATGATGGCACTTGGACCACTGATTATTCATTAAACATTTTAGAAAATAATGGCCTTAAACCTATTACTTTACAGGCTAAAGAAGGCCTATCTCTGATTAATGGTACCAGTCAAATGTGCTCATACTTGTGCCAGAGTATTATTAATTGTGAGATGCTTATTTTTGCAGCAGATGCTGCATTGGCTACTTCTATTGAGGCCATTAAAGGGTCTTATGTTGCATTCGACCAAAGAATACATGACGTGAGGCCACAATATGGACAATCAGTTTCTGCTAGTAGAATTAGAGGTTTCTTAACTAATTCTGAAATTAATAAATCTCATGAAAACTGCGATAGAGTTCAAGATTCCTATTCGTTCAGATGTGCACCCCAAGTCCATGGTCCTATGATAGATATCTTACGAGAATCTAGGAGAATCTTAACTATAGAAATTAATTCGGCTACAGACAACCCTCTTGTTTTCTATAATAACGGCAAAGCTGAAGTAATTAGTGGAGGTAATTTTCATGGGCAGATTTTAGCCTTAACAAGTGATAATATGGCTGTTTGCATACATGAGATAGCAAGTATATCTGAAAGAAGGATTAATCAGGTTTTAGATCCGCAATGGAGTAATCAGAAAGCCTTCTTAGCCAATAATGAAGGTTTAGATAGTGGTTTGATGATTGTACAATATGTGGCTGCTGCTGTTATTGCAGAGTTATCTCTACTAGCAAATCCAGTAACAACAACAAATATTCCAGTGAGTATGGGTAAAGAAGATCATGTATCTATGGGGGCAACAGGTGCATATAGGACATTTAAAGCAAGTAAATTACTATCAAACGTAATATCCAGTGAGTTGATTTGTTCAACACAGGCTTTAGAAAATATTCCTGAAAAGGCTTCTGATTCTGTCATGTTAATTTACAGTTGGGTCAGAAAATATGTATCAAAACTTGTTGAAGATAGAAGTACATCAAGTGATACAAACATAATCTCTGATAAGATATTAACATCAGAATTCACTGATATATTTAGGAAGTGAAAATAATGCAAGAGAAGTTGCATATGACCCTACACCCTGGCATTAATCCTCCACCATTTACAACGTTCATTAGTGAAATTGTTGAAAAAAATATTTTTCTAGAAAAAACTTTTTGCTATCCTAGAGGAGGTGGGCAGCAAGGAGATACTGGTATTATTGCAAATACAAAGATTCAGGGTCAATTGTTAGAAACTTTACCTGGAGACTCAATAATTCATCCTATGGATTCCGTTGAGGGGTTCAATGTGGGCGATGAAGTCGAATGCACCATTAACCAACAAAGGAGGAATAAGAATACAACAATGCATACAGTTCAACATATTGTTTCTGCGTTAGCAAATGACTTATTTGAAGCTGAAACAGTTGGTAATCAAATAAGTGAAGAATATACTCGAATTGATTTACTATTCCCAGATAGAGACAAATTTTTGCAATCAGACTTAGAAGAATCTGTAAATGACATAATCAGTTCGAAGAAAAAAGTCAACATACATAATTGGGATAGAGAATCAATATTATCTCATGAACAAATGAGACATACAAAATTTATGGATAGAATACCGAGTAGTATTACTCAATTGAGAGTAGTTGAAATTGAAGATGTTGATTTGTGTCCATGTGGAGGAACTCACGTAGATAATACATCCAAACTAAATGAAATTAATATTACGAATGTTAAATCTAAGGGCTCAGGAAAATTAAGGCTAAGCTATAATTTGAATAATCACTAAAGCAGGAATGTAGTTACTGGTGGGCTCGGCAGGAATTGAACCTGCGATCTCCACCATGTCAAGGTGGCGTCATAACCCCTAGACCACGAGCCCAGTAATTGAGTGGGATAATCAACCCCTGATGAATGATTCTCTCCGGATATTTGAATTAACTAATAATCTTTGATAATTTGCCATCACATTTATTTTCTGAACATATTCCGGAAACTCTTGTTCTACCGTTTGACATCAAAATTTCTTTTGGAGATCGAACGATTACCGTATTTTTACATTTCATACAATATGCCTGATATGCTACCACAATACACCTAGTAAGTATTTGCAACTAAACCTTGCTAATACCCCCTCTTCATTAGCTAAATTTGTTGTTTTTTGTAAAAACGTTGTACTGCTAGGCACTCATGTGTTTCATTAGCATATCAATTTCTGATAACTACCATTATCGGCCAAACAATCATCGAAAAATATAGGGTAAGAAATAGATATTCGGCAAATAGAAATATTTGAACTACAATGATATTGAATAATTATTAAAGACGGTTTCAAATTGTAAATAAATAATTAGCCATTCATACCACCTTTTACAGTTAAACAGTGAAACCGGAAAAAAAAGTTTGGGATATCGGAGATACGCCAGGGGTTTGACACCAGTAATCTACAAATTTACTATTTAGTATATTGATATCTGCTGGACCGCCTTCAAATATTGAACCAACATCTAATTTTAATTCAGAATTTAGAGTAGATGCTGGATTCCTTGTACATGCGACTAGTGCAGCCAGAGGGTCGATGCCTAATCGATGAGTTGCAAGACTCGCTACAAATGGTAATGATATGGATTGACAATTGGGGTTAAAATCTGTCGCCAAAGAGAAATTCCAATTATTCTCTAGACAGTCATTAATTCCGTCACCTAAATTTTTACCTAAAACGTATGGCGTCCCTGGCAAGAAAACTTGCATTGTACCTGAGGCATGGGCTTTAGCTCTAGAATCTAAATTACTAAACCCGACATGATCTGCACTAACACTGCCTAATTCTGCAGCTAAAGTTAATCCGTTAGAGTCTACAAACTCATCTACATGTAGACGACTTTTCAGACCTAATTCTTTGGCAGCATTTACAATTATCTCTGTTTGCTCTAATGTATACCATCCTGGTTCGCAAAAAACATCAACCCATTTAGCTAATTTATTGTCAGAAATGAATGGTAATTGTAAATTAATTAATTCATCGATATATTCATCTTTAGTTTTATCACTTGGGAAATCATGTGCACCTAACCAAGTAGGCAAGAGATTGCACTTTTGAGAATTAATCTCTGTTGATGCTTGGAGTAGTTTAATTTCACTATCAACTGATAATCCATATCCACTTTTTGCTTCAATTGTAGTTGTTCCATTGAGAGATGCTTGATCTAATCTTTGATTACCAACTGAAATAAGTTCTTCTTTTGATGCCTTTCTGGTAGACTTAACGGTACGGCTTATACCTCCGCCTAACTCAGAAATTTGTTTATATGAATAACCTTTCTGACGCATTTGCATTTCATTAGATCTATCTCCAGTCCATAAAAGATGAGTGTGGCAATCTACTAGACCTGGAATTATTGCTTTGCCATGTGCATTCACTAAATTTAGAATATCTGACTTACCATTGGAGTAATCAGGTGCAAATTCTTCAATTAATTCGTCTTCTTCAGATATTTTTTTAATTATACCATTAGATATCAGTATGCCATTACCCGGGTTTAAGACAAGTTTTTCTCTGTCATACATTTCAACGCCAGAAAGAGGTTTTGATATATCACCAGAGTTCAATGTGGCTATCTCCCCGATGTTGAATATGAGATACTCCATGACACCCGACAGGAGTGATGCTTGAAAGGGCTCTCCTCCTCCGAGGCAGTAATGGGCGTTATTTTAGGCATAGAAAGTACCGCTCATACGTTTTCTATTGGCGGTGTTTTAGCAGATGGAGAGACTATTCCATCATCATCAGCATTATACCGACCTAAAGACGGAGGAATACACCCTCGAGAAGCAGCAGATCATCATTCACTTATATCTGGAGATAAAATTAAAGATTTTATTGAAGAAAATAATATTCCGTTAGAACAAATTGATGCAATAGCATTTAGTCAAGGTCCAGGTTTAGGTCCCTGTTTAAGAGTAGGAGCATCTGTAGCCAGATCTCTTTCAGATAAATTAGGAGTTCCTCTGATAGGGGTTAATCATTGTGTAGCACATATTGAAATTGGTAGATTGCAAACGGGATGTGACGATCCTGTACTACTTTATGTCAGCGGGGGAAATACACAAGTAATTGCTAGAAAAGGCGGACGTTATCGAGTAATTGGAGAAACTCTAGATATCGGAATAGGGAATATGTTAGATAAATTTGCAAGGACACAGGGTATACCATTTCCTGGAGGGCCAAAAATTGAGAAATTAGCTCTTGAATGGGAAAGAAAAAATCCTGTAACAAGTCTAGATAATATAATTTTACCATATGCAGTACATGGCATGGACCTTTCATTTTCAGGAATTTTGACTGCTGCTGTACAAAAGATTTCTGATGGACACACACTAGAAGAAGTATGTTGGTCTTTACAAGAACATGTATTTTCTAGTTGTATTGAGGTGGCAGAAAGAGCACTAGCACACACTGGTAAAAAAGAACTTTTACTAGGTGGGGGAGTTGCATGCAATGAAAGGATTAGAAAAATGTCAGAATTGATGTGCAATGACCGTGGTGCTATAGCATATTGGCCAGAAAAACAATATTGCGTAGATAATGGAACGATGATAGCAGAACTGGGTAGAAGGATGTTAGAACATAATTTAGAGACAAAATTAGAAGATAGTGCTATAGATCCTTCAATGAGAACTGACCATGCAGAAGTAGTATGGACTTGATTTGTCACTTAAGAAGCCTTATCTAAGGCACTTGATGGCCATGAGATGGAGTAGAGTATCTTGAGAGGGCAACGAAGGAGGGGGCCGCCAAAAAGGGCACCAAAAAATGTCTTCAGCCGGGGAGCTACTAAAGAACCAAAAAAGGTTCAAAGTGCACCAATACCAAAACCATCTCCACCTAAAGTAATAACACCCCCACCAAAGGTAGCAGGTAGCATACCTAAAGCTAAACCTGAAAAAGAAAAGAAGGTTGAAGTTGCAACAAAAGTTGTTGAAGAAATTGCTGAGGAAGTAATTATCAAAGAAGAAATAATTCCTGAAGTCATTGCCCCTAAGGAAACTAAAACTAAAGAAATCATATCTGAACAAATTCTAGGTGTAAAACCTAAGAAAAGCAGAGGCCTCAAACAAATTAAAAAGAAGGAAACTGTAGTGAAAGATCCTAATGTACAAAGTGATAGAGCTGCCGCATTAATAGAACAAAGTCGTAAAAGAGCTATGGTTCCTGTACCAAAACCTGCTGTAAAAGAAAAAGTCGATAAACCGGCACCTAGAAGAAGAAGGGCACCAAAATCAAGTTATCAACCAGCAAATAGAGCAAAGAGATTGAATAGAAGCAAGCATATGGAATATAAGTATGAAATGCGCAAATTACTACAAGACATCAATGTCTCTGAAGAGCATAGATCAAACCTTCTAGGAACTATTTGGGCTAAAGGTGAAAGACAAACTGCTTCTGATGCTAAATTATTCTTAGATGAAAAATTAGGCGAAGGGGCGATAAACGAGGAACAAAAATCACAACTTGAGAAAGTTATAGATAATTATTCAATAAGAAGGTGAGAATATAGTAGTGGAAAATAATAAAGTAGTGAAAGTGCATTATCATGGATATTTTGCTGATACAAAAGAAGTTTTTGATAGTTCATTATCGGAAGGTCGTGAACCTCTAACGTTCTTAGTAGGTCATGGACAGATGATACCTGGTTTTGAGGCTGAAGTTTTAGGTGCTGAAGTTGGTGAAAAAAGAACTTTTACACTAGAACCTGAGAGAGCATATGGCCACAGAGATGAAAATCAATTTGCTGATTTGCCATTTGCTGATTTCCCAGAAGGTATAGAGGTAGGAATGAATTTTCAAGCTGAAATGAGTGGGAGACCCATTATGTTCACAATCACGGGTATTGATGAAGAGGCTGGTAACGTAACATGCGATGCAAATCACCCAATGGCAGGGAAAACTTTGACATTTGATGTAGAAATCGTCTCTGTAAGGGATGCATCGGAAGAAGAAATAGCTCACAAACACGTCCATGGAGATGGTGGGCACCACCACTAACAAATCACATGATTCATTTGCTGTGATACCTTCGCAGATACGTGGAAGACCGCAAGAGTAGATCAACCACTCGAGGTGGTTTGTCAAGAAATGATATTCCAACTATAGAATCTACATCAACATCTGGCCATCCAAAAGAAGGGCATAATTTACCTGGTTTGCCGCCTTACACTAGAGGAATTCATTCAAGAATGTACAAAGATAGATTATGGACTATGAGGCAATACGCTGGATTTTCCACTGCTAATGAAACAAATCAGCGATTCAAACTTTTACTGGATTCGGGCCAAACTGGACTTTCAGTAGCGTTTGACTTACCAACTCAACTTGGAATGGATTCTGATGATGAAAATTCTCTGGGAGAAGTAGGTAAAGTCGGAGTTCCTATAGACACGTTAGAGGATATGGAAACTCTATTTGCTGATATCAACCTTGGTAATGTATCTACTTCTATGACCATTAATGCACCCGCAACTACATTACTTGCACTTTACGTTGCTACTGCTGATAATCAAGGGGTCGAAAGAGAAAGCCTAAGAGGCACAGTTCAAAACGATATTCTGAAAGAATATATCGCTAGAGGTTTGTATGTATATCCCCCTAAAGAATCAATTCGGCTTACTACAGACTTGTTCGAATGGTGCAATATAAATACACCGAAATGGAATACAATTTCTGTCAGCGGTTACCATATTAGAGAGGCAGGTTCAACAGCAATTGAAGAGGTTGCATTAACTCTGGCAAATGGAATTTTTTATGCAGAAGAAGCTGTGAAAGCAGGATTAGATATAGATGACTTCGCACCAAGAATGTCATTTTTCTTTGGATGTCATAACGATTTCTTTGAAGAAATTGCTAAGTTCAGGGCTGCAAGACAATTATGGTATAACCTTGTGAACGAACGTTTTACACCGAAAAATCCTAAATCTTCTCAATTAAGATACCATACTCAAACTGCAGGAGTTACATTAACAGCTCAACAACCAATGAATAATGCAGTTAGAGTATCGTATCAAGCTCTTTCTGCCGTTTTAGGGGGTACACAGTCACTACATACCAACAGCTTTGATGAAGCAATAGGTTTACCTACTAATGATTCGGTAAAGATAGCTCTAAGAACTCAACAAATAATTGCACATGAAACAGGTGTTGCTGACGTGGTTGATCCTCTTGCCGGATCTTATCATGTTGAAGAATTAACATCTAAAATTCTCAACGAATCGCATAAATTAATATTAGAAATAGAGAATAAAGGTGGCGTACTTAATTGTCTCAAATCAGGAGTACAACAAAAAATGATTCATGAAAGTGCCTGGAAAGAAATCAAAGATACAGAAAATAAAGACTTGTTAGTCGTAGGCGTTAATACCAATATTGAAGACACAGATAATATGAATTTAGGTATGAAAATTGATTCCGGAAATGAACAAATACAGATTTCTAAATTAGAGCAATACCGTAAATCAAGAAACAATAATTTAGTTGAAAAAAAATTAAGATTGTTAAAGAATGTATGTGAAGGGACAGAAAATGTCATGCCTTCATTAATTGATGCATTAAAATCGGGTGCTACCGTCGGTGAAGTTAATGGAATTATGAGAGATGTTTTTGGCACATGGATTTCCCCAAGTGGTGTTTAAATGAGTAGAATAGATCATATTGGAATTGCAACAAAAAATATAGAAGAAGCTTCGAAGTTTTGGGAACAGATTGGACTAAAATCTGGTTCTGATGATATTAATCACGAACAAGATGTTAAGATAAGAATGTTTTATGGAGACGATGGGGATGGGAATAATACTCATTCAAAAGTTGAGTTGATAGAAGCATTATCTGATAATTCCCCTATTGCTAAATTTATAGCAAAAAAAGGCCAAGGAATACAGCAATTAGCAATTACTGTAAATGATATAGATGATTTAATAATTAAATTGATTAATTCAGGAATACGCATGATTAACGAAAAATCTACTCATGGAGCAGGTGGTCATAAAATTGCTTTCGTTCATCCAGAATCGACCGGTGGAGTTCTAGTAGAGCTTGTAGAAAGATTAGAAACGAATATTAAGGAGTGAAAATTTATGCTTGAAATAATAAATAGGTTGCTTGCTAGATCAGCATTTATTGGCGAACTTACGAGCCAATTAATCAAAGAAGAAATTATTTTTATATCTAATACATTAGAAATGATGAGAGATGCAAAAGAAATTTCTAATGATGCATATTTAGAATATGGATCTATACAAGGAGGTCTTGCAGTCGTATCGAACCTATTAGAACAAGGAGTAAGTGGGGAAGAAATTGTCCCTTTACTAGGAACATTATGTGAAAAAACAAAGATATTAGATAATAAATTTCCAGAAGTAAATATAACAATTGAATCAGGTAAATATGGATACTCAATAACAAGTATTGAAGACAAATGACCTGAAAATTATTATATCGTGAAGTATTCGCTAAGTAATACCTTAAGAATACTTAAAAGTAGTTGATTTGCCCCAAAGGTATGCCTAAAATTAGTTTAGACATCCCCTCAGAGTTATTGAGTGATCTGAAAACACATGTTGGAGATAAAAAGAAATTTATCTCAGTAGCAGATGCAGTAAGGACTGCATGTAGAAAAATGTTAGATCAATTAGATACCATTGATGAATTTCATGGAAGGAGATGATTTGATGAGTAACATACCAGATAAAAAGGATGCACAGAATGCAATAGAGACGTTGGTAAGATATATAGAAAACATCGATGGACCACTGAGAGAGGGGCTTTTGGACACTCCAAAAAGAGTAATAGATGCATATGAGGAACTTTATCAAGGTTATACTATTGATGCTGATAATCTATTAGATGCTACATTTAATGCGGAAGGTTATGATGGCATAGTACTATTGAGAGATATTGAGTTTCACTCTACGTGTGAACATCATATGCTACCTTTTACAGGATCGGCTCATGTTGCTTACATTCCAGTAGAGAAGATAGTAGGGATCAGTAAGTTGGCTAGATTAGTTGAATTACACGCGCTTAGATTACAAAATCAGGAAAGAATAACGAAATCAATAGCTGATGATTTAGAGAGAGTTTTACAGCCTCTAGGATGTGCAGTCATAATAGAAGCTAAACATGGTTGTATGCAGTGTCGAGGCGTAAAGAAACAGAATTCTGTAATGACTACAAGCACTATGAAAGGTGTTTTCTTTGATAATTCAGAAGCAAGAATAGAATTATTGCAATTGATTAATAATAAATTGAATTAATGAAGGGGATATTATGGCCATACTTAATCAGAATATGGATCTAGAAAAGTTATATCCAATAGTAGAAATTTTTCATAGCGTTCAAGGTGAAGGTTATCATTCAGGAATGCCATCAATTTTCATTAGATTTGGAAGTTGTAATCTAAGATGCGCATGGTGTGATACAGATTTTGATATTTGGAAAGATATGAGTATAGGGGAAATTGTTAATGAATTATCAAAATATGATTGTGATAGAATAATATTAACTGGCGGAGAACCTGCATTACAAGATTTGGTGACGCTCTCTGCCTGTTTGAAACCATTAGGGTATTATCTTAGTATAGAAACTAATGGAACTATAATAATACCTTCTGGAATTATTGATTGGATTTGTGTTAGCCCTAAGGATCAAGAATATGCAAATTTAAAAATTAGACAGAGAATTGGTGATGAATTAAAAGTTGTTTATTTAGGTCAGGATTTATCGATGTATGATGAATTGAAAGAAGGGTTTGAACATTTATTCTTGCAACCACTTTACGATGAAGGTCAAAATACTGAGTGGAACGGAATGAGTTTTCATAGTACTTTTGAAAAGGTAAGAAATAACCCAGAATGGCGATTATCCCTACAAACACACAAATGGATGGGTGTAGAATGAAAAGAGCTGTGATGGCTCTAAGTGGAGGAATGGACTCTACAAGTTTGCTCATACACCTATTAAATCAAGAATATTTTGTCGATTGTGTTTCATTCAAGTATGGACAAAAACATATTATTGAGATAGAAAAGGCATCGGAGAATATTATTTATCTTAAGAATAAAGGGTTTACAGTTAATCATGAAATAGTAGATTTGACCTCTGCAATGTCAATATTTCATTCAGCACTAACAACAGATGAAATGGAAATTCCAGAAGGACATTATGAAGAAGAGCAAATGAAAGCCACTGTAGTGCCTAATAGAAATGCAATTTTTTCCTCAATAATCTATGGTCATGCACTGTCAATAGTTTCAAGAGAAAAAAAAGATGTTAAGATTGCTTTGGGCGTCCATAGTGGAGACCATGCAATTTATCCAGATTGTAGACCTGAATTTTATGAAAGTTTGGAGCAATCATTTAGAATAGGTAATTGGGATTCTGAAAAAGTTGAATTTTTATTACCATATATCGATGATGATAAATCCTCTATCCTACTAGATGCATTATTATGCTGTGATGAGTTAGAATTAGATTTCGATACTATATTTTCCAATACTATCACTTCATATAACCCTGATTCAGAAGGTAGAAGTTCAGGTAAGACAGGTTCGGATATTGAACGAATATTAGCATTCAAAGAAATAGGAAGAATAGATCCGATTGATTATGTAGAATCATGGGAGATAGTACTTGAAAATGCAATCTCTACAGAATTAAAATATAAAGATGAATATTACAAAGAAAAATTAACCGATATACAATATAATGTGACTAGGAATAGTTCTACAGAATATCCTTTTTCGGGTGAATTATGGGATGAAAAACGATTTGGTAAATACACATGTATTTGTTGTGGTCATTTATTATTCACATCTGAAATGAAGTTCGACTCAGGATGTGGATGGCCATCGTTTCATTCAGAACATGATGAAGCAAGTATCAAACAAATAGAAGATAGAACTCATGGGATGAATCGAGTCGAAGTTAAATGTTCTAAATGTGACGCACATTTAGGACACATCTTTAATGATGGACCGATGAAATATGGCGGCGAAAGATATTGTATTAATTCAGCATCAATGGGTTTTGAGGAGAGAGAATAATGGTTACCATAATTAGAAGGTTTGTAGAAACTGATACAGGACATAGAGTTCCAAATCATAAGAGTAAATGCCGTCATATGCATGGACATAGATACCGGTGGGAGGCAGAAATCGAAGGAGACGTTGTTGAAGAAGAGGGAGTTTCAGATCAAGGAATGTTAATGGATTTCTCTGATATATCTAAGATACTAGAAGTGTATATTCATGATGTAGTTGATCATTCTTTTATCGTTTATGAGAAAGATCATGAAGCGTTGAAGGCACTATCAATGATGAGCGATGGACATAGAACTTTTGTTGTACCGTTTATACCTACAGCTGAAAATTTGGCTAAGTGGGCTTATGAACAAATCGAATCAAAAATTACATCAAAATATGGGCAAAAATTACGACTAGTTGCTTTTCATGTTAGAGAAACTCCGAAATCATGGGCGACTTGGAAAGTGAACTAATCGTTTTTACTATTACTAGAAATTATTTCTTCCCATATTTCAGGATTCTCAGAGAAGTATTCAAATGCTAAGTTAGTAGTCTGAATCACACCTAATAATCTATGAATCTCGTCATCTTTAGGTAAACCTCGAAGAATTACTCTTTGTAATGTTTCGTCAATTCCACTTCTTCTGAAATCAATAGTTGGTATCGATTCTGATAATCTATGAATTTCATTTCTTAAAACATTCTTTAATTCAGCAGAAAGAAGTTTTTCATTTTGAGAATCTTCAGAAAAAGTATTGTTTCTATACCATGAATAGCAAATAACTGAAACTGCATGACTTAAATTCATTATAGGATATCCAGGCCATGTAGGAATAGTGACTAATAAATCACAAATTTTTAATTCGGCATTGAGTAGACCTTTTCCTTCAGGACCAAATACAATTGAAATATTTCCTTCGGTATTACTAAGTTGTTTGGGGAGATCTTCTGGTTCAAGAAAATGTCGGAAAGAAATTTTACTACCATGCTCCCTTTTACCAGAAGTACCAATTACAATACTTGAATCGGAAACAGCAGATTGAATATTATCAAAGAATTTAGCATCATCTAATACAGATTGGGCATGCTTAGCTCTATTTCTTACTTCATCTGACCATTCATTATCTCTACCGACAACTCTGAGATCTGTGAAGCCAAAGTTTTTCATTGAGCGAGCTACTGCACCAATATTTCCATCAAATTGTGGCCTGACTAGAACAATCGATACCCTTTTTGTATAAAAAGGAGGGGGGACATCAAGCATTTCGCCCATCTGAATCAAATGTCCGACATCAATGATTAGAATAATACTTCTCTAATCTACTCTGCGCTGTTTGTAGCGTGTAATGTATCCAGCAATCCAGTTTCTCATGCGCTTGTTAGAAACATCTGTGTACTCTGTAACGTAATGTTTGTTATTCTCAAAATCTGCATTGAACATATCTGGATATAGTTCTACTAATCTCAAAGCTCTGATTTTGATGAATGATGGTCTAATATTACCCATATTTATTCCTCCAATAATTTAACTTCAAGTGGGAATCCTTCTTCTCTCGTAACTTGAACGCGGATTTTCCTAGGAGGATTTTGCATACCTCTTGCCCATATCACATGATTAATTGATTCATCAATCCAAATCTCTTCTTCATCAGTTTTTTTCATATGTTGTGACACATGTTTTTTGATTTGAGCCATGGCACGATTAGCTCTTCGTGTTCTTGGAACAGTCCATGCAGCACGTAGTGGAATTGTCATTTCTCTAACTTCAGCCATATTTACTCACCTTTGTAGTTTCGATCTGCGCCACATATGCCTTTTAGGGTGGCTGGTCACATTTCTGTTAGTCCTCAGCATAACCCAAACAGGAACACGGCGATTCTGCTTTGTGACTTTGTTAAGTCTAAGTTTCTTTGCTAGTGGTTTAACGCGAGCCATATATATCACCTTAATATTTTGAAAGACCTGGGTATTTTTCTTCGGCAGCACCCCTCACTGAGTGTGCGTGTTTATCCAAAAGAGCATGACCCTCAGGAGTTAGTATCTTACCGAAATTAACTGTTTTCCCAGGATTCCACTTACTTGTAATCAATCCTGCTTCTGATAATTGTTGCAGAACTGTTCTAGCAACATTTCTTGATCCTGCTGCAGCACGTGTTGGTTTTACCCCTCTATCCTTTGGTCCGCCAAATAATTGCGCCATATGGTTTGTTCCGATTGGACCCTTCATGCCAACTTTACGCAGAACAGCCGCGGAACGGATAAACCACCAGTCATCTTGTGTAGGTGGTCTCTCACGGTGAATGCCTGTTTTAACGTACTCAGCCCACTCTGGAGGGGTGATTTGGTCTAATTCTTGTAGCTCAGAAGAAAGACTGCCAATGAGTAAATCAGCAGGTACATCGTAATACGTCGTCATACTCTCACCTTTGTGCGGGCCGCCCGTCCTAGAGTCTGTATTTAACCATGATGACAAGAGACGAACGCAGCATACGGAGATGTCACACAGTAACGGTGCTCACAAGTATTCAAAACCACCACCCTGACCGTCAGTAATATGGAGAAGTCAATGTCTCGTAATCCAAATATGTTGCGGACACTAATTGGGTTAGGTTTAGTATTGATTTTGATATTGGGTTATGCTGTTCATTCTAACACAGTTGATTCTGAATATTATCTTTATGAAACCTCCAATACTGAAACTAACCTTGAACTAATACAGTTAGAAGAAAATATGTCAGAATGGTATGTAGTCACTAATTCAGCTATTACTTGGGTCAATACTAGTGTAGAAGGCGCACCACAAGGAAGTATACTAAAATTAGATGCGTCTGGTGTCGATTGGTACCACACACCGTCTTTGGGACAAGATCAAAAAGACTACAATTGTAAAGAATTTGCACCAGATTATATTGATTTGATAGAAACTTGTATCAAAGGTCCATTTCATGAAATTAATTTAGATGAGCAAAATAAATTAGTTGGTTTAGTTTCATTAGATTTGCCAATCGGAGGATTAGGATCTTTTCAAGCTGATAATCTGCCAGAGGCTAACGATACAGCAGAGAAGATAATTGATGATAGTACAAGAATTATAACCTGGAAAGTCAGTATCATTGATTCTAACGGGGATATAATCTCATCCTTAGGAATAGATGTCAATAGCACTATTACCGCACATGAATTAATCTCTGTTGAAGAATTCAAACTTGATCCTATTCAAGAATCAATATACAGCCTTGCGACGCTCGTTGGATGTTTTACATTACTTTTGATATTACCAATGATTGCATATTTCTCAGCCATGTACAAAGAAAAAAGAGATGAAGAAGCTAGGTTAAGTACACCAGAACTAACGATTAACGAATAACTAAAATTTTTTATTAATAATTATTGCTAGATTTAAATTAATAAGATTAATCAAAGAACTATTGAGTCTTTCTGAAACTGGGGCGATTCGCTCATGAAAAGTATTATCCATTATATTACAAATATCATCGAATGTTCTAGATCCGTCCATTAATTCCCAAAATAATGAGTTCATGTCATCTAAAGGTCTTTCTAATTCGTTAGGGGCTTTGAATAATTTGGCAATAAATTTTTCTAAAAAACTATATTTTTTATCAATTACTATAATTACCCTCATACCAGTAATCCCTGGTAAATCAGGATGCTTACCAATGGGATCCTTCGTATACCATTTAACTGGTAAACGAGTAGGGAAACACTTCCCACTTATCATAAATACACCCAATAAAATAAACTAATTGTTGATGCAATACCCAAGAAGGCAAAAAACATTGTATACGCTTTAGAATTAATTATATTCTTAGACCACCAAGTAGCTACACTAGATACAGACATTAGTAATAATATTAGTTCAGAACCAGGTGGTAACGCTTCCAAACAAATCACTCTTAAAGTCTTAATTTGGTTGCATGTTTAACAAGACTATCAGTAAACTTCTCGACACGCATATTCAAATCATCATCTGTAATATTTCCATCATTATCAAAAACATCTTTAACTTTAGCGACAACTATCTGTTCGGGTATAGAAATACCATGAATCCATCTAGCAACAACTCTCATATGATTAAGTGTAGTAGTGTTTGACTGCCCCCCTAGTGTACTGATAAATCCAAATATTTTCCCAGTAGTTTGATCAAAAGATAACCAATCTAGAGAATTTTTCATTACTCCGCTCATTGTACCGTGGTACTCAGGACTGGAAAGAACAAAAGCATCTACAGAACTTGCCATTTCCTTGTACTCTTTTACGTTAGGATGGTCCCAACAACCATCTTCTCCGACAAAAGGTAATGGTTTCGCTTTATTGTCCCATACAACCCATTCAATACCCTTATCCTTGAGTTGTTCAGAAACTATCTGTAACATCCTTCCGTTAGCAGAATCTAGTCCATAAGTACCACAAATTCCCATCATCTTGAGTTGGCGCATCATATATCGCGGATGAAGTATATGACTTCAATCCATGGCTCAAAGAGAGACATTTACAGCCAATGCTTAACTCAAAGAAGTATATGCGAGTAATATGTCTGATTTCGACATACGACAATTGCTTCAAGATGCAGAGGCTCAAGCAAACAGTGGAAACTATAGTAAATCTGTAAAATTATACCAAAAAATAACTGCTTTAGACAAAAACTGTACAGCAGCATGGTATGGACTCGGTGTGATTAATGCTAAGTTAGGCAATTATGATGACTCGGTTAATTCTTTTGAACAGGCTCATAGAATTAATCCAGATTATGGACCGACAAATGCCAACTTAGCAATTATTTTGGAGCAAAATGATCCTGAAAGAGCAGCAAATTTTGCTAAAATGGCTATGCAGACTTTAGGTGAAAGTGATGAGTTGATTAGAATTTCACATCTAAATACACCTAAAGAGATTAAATTATTTGAAAATTCTCATCTATATGAAGAAAATCAAGATGAAGAAATAACTCTCATATCGTCGAAAGTAATTGAAGAAGAATTAGTTGTGAACGTAGAAGAAAATGTCGTAGATTCTCAAGAAGTCTTTAATGAAGATGTAATAGAGGAAGTCGAAAAAGATTTTGTTAATAGTAAAACTGCAAGATCTTCTCGTGCCATAAAAATGAGTGGGATGGGGGATCATGCATCTGCTGTAAATGAATGGAAAGAATTGTTGAAAAAAGATAGTTCGGATATTGATTCATGGAAGGGCTTAGCAAACGCTCTATCAGATGCGGGTTATATCGAAAGAGCAAATCAGTGCCTCCAAAGAGTTCAGGAATTAATTGAAATAAAAAAAGATAATTTAATTGTCGATGAGGAAGAAGAAATAGAAAATCTAGTTTCAGCCGCTAAAGAGGTAAAAGAGAAAATAAATAAAAAACAGATTATTGACGAAACAAATGTCAACGAATCTATAGAATGGTATAATAAAGGTCTAATATTACTGACAGAAAACAATGCTTCGGAATCACTCAATTGCTTCAATAAAGCTCTGTCCGATGCACCTAGTGATGAGATTGAACTTAGAGTAAGGATTCATAATGGAAAGGGGCATGCTCTTTACCAACTAGATGAATTTGCAGAGAGCATTCAAGAATATCACGCGGCTGTTGTATTGGATCCTGGTTCGGTAACTGGTAGAACATTATACAACATGGGTTCGTCATATGCAGCAATAGAATTATATTCAGATGCAGTGAAATGTTTTGAACAGGCTAAAGGAAGAGGATTAGGCTCTGAAGACCTTAAATTATGTAAAGCACAAATTAACAGATGTAAATTATTAATCAAAGAGCAGAAGAAATTTGAGTAACTGATTTCTTGATTCCAATAGGTACAGACTTACTAGTAGGAGTATTACTTCTGTCTGCTACACTATCTAAAGGAATGAGCACATTAGATTCTGGGAAGTAGGTGGCTATATTGCCAGATGGTATATCGTAAGGTACTACAAACCACTTAGGAGATATTATCTGACCATTTTCCCTATCAGAACTAAGATCTACAAGATCACTAGCCTCTAATCCATTCTCCAGCATATCTTCTTTATTCATCAATACAACTCTACGTCCATTGCGAATACCCCGATATCTGTCATCAAGGCCATATATCGTAGTATTATATTGATCATGAGATCTAATAGTCATCATCATAAATTGATCAGAAGAGATACATGAAATATCATGACAGAAAAAATTAGCTAAACTATTTTTTGTCTTGAATGTTCTACTATCTTTAGGTGGATTCGGTAAATAAAAACCCGATTTATTAGTAATTCGCTGATTATAATTTTCGAAACCAGGGATAGTTTTCTCAATCAAATCACGTACTAAGTCGTAATTATCTGAGAGATTACTCCATGCTATACCACTCCTTTCGAGTCGAGTTTCTAGAGCACCTCCAATACCCGAAACAATAGATGGTTCTGAAATTAAATAATCACTTGCTGGTTTAGAAGTTCCCCGTGATGAATGAACTATACCCATGGAATTTTCAACAGTAACAAATTGGTGGCCAACAGTTGATTCATCAATTTCAGTACGGCCCAAACAAGGTAAAATTAAGCCGATTTTTCCTGAAAGCAGATGAGATCTATTCGGTTTAGTAGAAATATGGACTGTTAAATCACAATTACTCAGGGCATTTGACGTTCGATTAGTATCAGACATTGCAGAAACAAAATTTCCACCCATAGCAAGGAAGACTTTAGCGTAACCAGATTCCATGGCTTTAACAGCTTCAACTGAATCATAACCATGACTAGTAGGGGAACTAATACCAGTAGATTTTTCTAAATTATCGATAAATTCCATTGAAGGCTTATGATTAATGCCGACAGTTCGATCGCCTTGAACGTTGGAATGGCCTCTTACAGGGCATACACCTGCACCTGGCTTTCCAATGTTACCCCCCAAAAGAAGAAAATTAACTATTTCTTGTATAGTTGCAACTGAATTCTTATGCTGTGTAATGCCCATGGCCCAGCAAACAATAGTAGATTTCGATTCAGATATTTTTTTACTTACTTGAATAATTTCATCTTTGTTAATGCCTGTAATCTTAGAAATTTCACTTAAATCTGTATCCAATACTAAATTCTTGTAATCTTCATAACCATATGTTGAATTTTGTATGAAATCATTATCTAGTTTACCAGATTCGATAATTGATTTGGAAAATGCTCGGAATAAAGCCTGGTCTGAGTTAATCTTTATACTCAGATGTTTATCAGCAATTGAAGTACCTAAACCAAACATTTCAATCGGATTTTGTGGATGTTTGAATCTCTTCATTCCTGTTTCAGTCAAAGGATTTATACTAATTATCGAAGCCCCATTTTTCCTAGCATCCCTTAGAGCTGTTAACATCCTAGGATGGTTAGTGCCGGGATTTTGGCCTACAACTATTATCAAATCTGCAGAATTAAAATCCTCAAGAGTTACTGTACCCTTACCAATTCCAATAGATTCAGTAAGAGCCACACCCGAAGATTCATGACACATATTGGAACAATCTGGGAGATTATTTGTACCAAACCTTCGAGCGAGTAATTGCCAGAGAAAAGCGGCTTCATTACTAGTCCGGCCAGATGTGTAAAATATAGCCTGATCAGGGTTATCTAAAGAAACTAGATTATCTGCAATAATATCAAAAGATTCATTCCAAGATATCGGGACATAATATTCAGATTCCGGCATTAATATCATTGGTTGAGTAATTCTTCCTTGAGAATTAAGCCAATGATCAGATTTTTTTGACAAATCTGAGACACTCCATTGAGACCAGAAATTAATGTCTGCCCTATTCCTAGTACCTTCATCGGCAACTGCTTTAGCTCCATTTTCACAAAATTCAGCAAATGAACGATGTTTGTCTGGGTCCGGCCAAGCACATCCAGGGCAGTCAAAACCATTGAAATCATTAACTCTGGCTAAATTTTTTATTGAACCTATGACGCCCATATTTCCTAAACCGTATTTAGCAGTTGAGATAACAGCAGGTATTCCAGCAGCTGAATTCTTAGGTTTACTCAATTTAGGTGCATTAGATTCTAATGGTGTTAAAGGAGTTACATCTTTTTTCATAATTTCACCTATTATTAAATTAATTAATGACTGATTCTACCTCTACCTGAATATACTGTCATATTATTATTTTTTGTAAATCCTACTAGCGTAAGACCGTGTTCTAAAGCAATGTCAATAGCCAGACTGCTAGGGGCACCTATCGCAATTAGTACAGCAATTCCTGCTCTACGAGCTTTATGCACTAGTTCAAATGATAATCTACCCGAGAAAAGTATGAAACAATCCGAAAAAACATTTTTCTTTGATAGCAACACAGATCCTACTAATTTATCCATTGCATTATGTCTACCAATATCTTCTGTAATGAATAATAAATTACCATGGATATCAAATAATCCACTGGCATGAGCACCACCTGTTTTTTGAAATAAATATTGATTATTGCGCAATTCATCTATACTGCTACTGATTACGGATGAACTAATGGTAATAGATTGAGATAATTCGGGGCCATGGATATGTAATAGATTAGAAATTGAATCTTTTCCACAAATACCACAGGATGAAGTTGAAGAAATCCGCCTTTGGAAATCGGTTATATTTTTCTGTTCAATGCTAGGTATAATAACTAAAACATCATTAATCTGAATTTGAAATTCTTTAATATCCTCAAAAGAATCAATTATTCCTTCAGAATAAAGTAAGCCTATGACTAGTTCTTTATCCATACCAGGGGTCCTCATTGTCATACCTAAAGGAAATAATATATCTGAATCATTAGAAATAGCAATTGATAATGCAGATTCTTCACAAACTATATCAGTACCCTTGACAATTCCTTCGGAAGACAGCCAATTAGCTGGCACTTCTCTGAGACCTTCCATGGCTTTGGGAGATGTACATATCTTATGTTACCATAGGTTGTTATGCATTAGTACACGATTGTTCATATAGGCCTACTTAGTCAAGCGTTCATGGGCATTCTAGGCGGAGGAGGATTCTCTCTACCTGTTATTACGCAGACAGATGTAGTTGATGTGAAAATCACAGTTACAGATTCTGCATTAAAACAAATGAAAAATACCATCAAAGGAGAAGAAGATTCTCATTGTTTGGTTGTTAGCGCACAATCAGGCGGATGTTCAGGATATTTGTATGATATGAAAATTATGGAAAACCCTGAATCGGATCAATTCCAAATTCAAGATTTTGAGGGAGTTAAAGTGTACATCCACAATAATGATAGTGCATTACTCAATGGAATTGAATTAGATTTCAAAGATACGTTGATGGGTGGAGGATTTAATATCACTAACCCAAATGCATCGAGAGCATGTGGTTGCGGCCAATCATTTGGCTGAGTGATTAAATTGCAATCAAATAATACAAATTGTAAATACTATATTCAGAAGTGTAGTGTAACTGTTGTCGAAGGGAAAGATTCAGTATCTCATATTAATCGTATAATTACATCTAATATATCAAATATTAGTGATCTAGAATATTGTGAAAGTCTGATATGTGATGCTAATGGCAAAATTATTGATGCAATAGAAATAAGTAATATTTCTGAACAATTACTAATTTTAGGAATTCCTAGAAGTGCCGGGAAAACAAGAGAGCTAATTGTTTCAGGTATACATTGGAATGAAGAAGTAAAAATAATGAATGGTGATGGTGCTCTATCTATCATCACTATTTTTGGAGATAATATTGAAGAAATTAAAAAGATTCTAGGCGAGGATAATGTAAATCAAAAAATAGGTATTTGGAAAGAAGTGAATAATTATTATACTCTAAATATTGATTTAAAATTAGATGCCCAAGTCAATATATTGATTCAAAATAACAGTATTGAAGAATTCACCAAAACAATTATCTTACAAGGAGTTAAATTATCAGATAAAGATACTTGGGATATACACAGAATAAGAAATGGAATTTTGTCTGAACAAGAATATAATCAAGGATTTTTACCTGCAGAATTAGCTTTAGATAAAATTGTAGATCTTAAGAAGGGTTGCTACCCTGGGCAGGAGATACATGCTCGATTAGAAAGTAGAGGGAAAGTAAGTAAAAAAATTATGAGATATTCCACAGATAGTCAGATAGATATCGGCACATATAAATCAGATACAGGGAGAAAGATAAGAATAACATCCAATGTTAATGGAAAGGGGTTGGCTGTTGTAAGTGTTAAAGAGAAAAATCTAATTAATCTTGATGATAAAATATCATTAATAACAGAAGAATTATAGATTCTTGATGTTTTCAGAATCAAAATTTTCTCCTTTTTTTACCCATTCATCTAATGACATTAAAGGTGAAATTTTTAAATCACCTAAATGCTGAGTAAATAGGTATAATGTTGGAGAATGTTCATCTACAACTTGCTTTTGAAATTGTACTTTAACTGCTTGACCGCGATTCCTAAAGAATGTGATTTCTACCATTAATCCAATAATTGTAGCAGTGTAAAGAACAAGTAATATTGCTAAAGAAAAAAATATTGGATCAGCAAATAAAGTATCTTCGCGGATTCCTTTGTAAGAAAATGTCAATTGTCGAATTAGGAAAAATATTAGTCCTGCCCCGACCCAAGGAGCCATCCATGTTTCAACTAAGGTGTCCATTGGAATCACTCTTCTCTTAGGAAGGTCAGCAAAAGAAAGAGCGCTAGCAGTCGCTGCTCTTATCACAGAGATAAATGAAACGAGAATTATGTATAATAGAGAAGATAAAAAGATTGTATTTTTTATAGAGAAATCAGCAAGCCAATGCAGATTCATTATCAATAGATATGAAAAAAGACCTAAAAACACAGTTATTGGCATACGGTGAATAGAGGAAAGAATCCTATCAGAAGTTTTGATTCCGATATCTAGTCTAGGAATACCTATGATTTCCCAACGATTAATTTTTTTAACAGAATTAGTAATATTCAATAATAATTTTTTCTCAATTAAAATCCACTCAAAAATCTTCAATGGAAACCATGCCAATAACCCTATAACAATAGAAAATGGGAATAAAATAGGCCAAGCGATTAGGGCAGGAAATAAAATGAAGTGTGTAACACCCAGGGGATTAAGTAGATCTGATTCAATACGTGCTTGCCTATCTGGATCAAGGTATACTTTTCTAGCCTCAGCATCTAATTCAGAGCGATATCGACTTAGAGGGATGCCCGAGTCTAAAACTACTCGCACTTTTTCTCTGTAGTGCTCATGTTCAGGCTCGACCCCAGTCCACCATTTCCACGCAAATGATAGAGGAATTGCCAGAAATAAGGGAGATATTAGTATCAAGACTGCAACAAAAGTGGATTCAAGTGTTGCAGTCATAGCCTTGCCAAAACCAATCCTTCAATAAAGAAACGGTGAATTAATAATGAAAATAGTTAATTAACTAAAAATT
The DNA here is from genome assembly GCA_016777225.1 of Candidatus Thalassarchaeum sp. Taxonomy (GTDB): domain Archaea; phylum Thermoplasmatota; class Poseidoniia; order Poseidoniales; family Thalassarchaeaceae; genus MGIIb-O2. The sequence continues at coordinate 34,892 of JADHRW010000003.1, forward strand.
ATCTATATTCGGTACAAATTTTCTATTAGTTAAAAACAGTCATTAATATGCTTAGTTATCTACGTCGAGACATGACTAGAGTTTGTAATATTGATTCAAAGGGAAAAGTTGTACGCTTTATCACAGGAATAGTAGCTGTTTTTAGCGGACTTGTTATGGCGTTAATGATTACACAAAATGTACTGCCTCTAGAAATTTATTGGGTGCCAGTAATTGGAAGTATTATTGGTGGAGCGTTTTCTATTTGGGAAGCAAGAGCCGGTTGGTGCGTTGTTAGAGCAATGGGGATAAAAACACCAATATGAACACCACCATCTGTGTACTAATTTAAGAAACATAGTGCTAACAGTTTGCTTAGATGGCTGGTGCTGGCGTAGATTTTTTTTCAGAAATGTTTGGAGTTGTTTTTGATTTTTTAGATAAAAAGAAATGGTGGAGGCAATGGCTGAAACCTTTACTTTACTATGGTTCATTGATCCTTCCATTCGCATACCTAATTGGATGGTACCAAGGATATTTCTGATAAATAGTGCCGCCAATTAGAACGTGATATCGAATACCATCAAACCAATCCCGACAAGTAGGGCAGGGATAGTAGTGTGAACCGTTGCCCAAAGGCTTGCTGCCCGATGTCTCACAAGTAATGGAAATAATGCATCTCCGTCTTGACTGATTGCATTAGCAGCTAGTGCTGGAAACGAGATGACATCCTTAGTATACGCTGTAATTGCGATGATTTGTGGGCCGCAACCCGGAATTAATCCAATAATTGATGCAATAATTACAGCTATGAATCCGTCACCATACCGTGCTAAATCTGCCTCAGCCATACCTGAAAATAACATAGAAAACTCAAAAATAAGATAAGCAGACATTACCCAAAAAGTAACAAATGCTGTTTCACTTGCAGAGTGAATCATTGTTTCACGCATTGAATATAATTTATCTCCAATAGATGCTTCAGTATCATCACCAATCCAATTTCTCTGCGATATATATAGAATGACAGATAAGGACGAACCAATCAAACCAATCCAAGTAATGAAACCATGCAGAGTCAATGGATTATAATCAATTTCTAGAACGAATTCTGCATCCTGCGCTGTCCAAACCAATAGTAAAACTGCAAATATAAGTCCAAGAGCAGTGACAACCCACCAAATAGTGTAACCTTGGTGGAGTAGGAAGTACCCCCAACCATTTTCATCTTCTCTTCCAAGGTCATCAAAGACTTCTCTCGAAACTTCATTTTTACTTTCGTGTGTATTCCTAGATAGATTATTATCTTCAAAGGTAGGACCGAATTTCCCCAACGGATTACTAGGAGTGATATTCATAACATCTACAAGATATCCCCAGAAAATTCCAACAATGAATGATATTACATGTACTGCGATTACAGGAGCTATGAATGATGAATCTGTAACTGCTGCACCAATTAATACGAATGCCGCATCACCTAAAGTAGCAATAAGCGTCGCTATGACTGTACCATAGGTGACATAACCTCGCGCGTACATTGGCATCATGACAATCGCACCGCCACACCCTGGAGTGATCCCCATCAGAGCTCCAATCACTGGTTGCCAGCGAGTATTTGCTCGGATCACATAAACAAATTTTCCTGCTGTAATGTACTGCAACCAACTGAATAAGAGCACCATTGCAGCTACAAAAACAGTTACTGCAAGAAAAGCATCACGCATGCTAATAACAATGACTTCGAGTACTTCGGACGAGGTAACCATCAACTACCATCCTCAAAAGAAATTTTCACTAAACTGGCGATTGATGATGATATACGTATTTTCTGATTACCAATAGTTACATTAAGACCTCCATCGAATACATCTCTTGAGACTATCATTAATTGCACTCCAGGATGAATTTGATTATTTTCTAACCAAGAAAGAATATTTGAGTCATTATCTGGAACCTGCATTACTGTTAGAACCATATTCATTGGAGAATCAGATAATGGTAGATCAGTCTCATTGTATAATTCACCATTTGGACCAGGTATTGGATGACCGTGAGGGTCGCGTGTAGGGTGCCCCAGATATTCTGCTATTGCATTTTCTAAATTTTTAGAAAGCGCATGCTCAAGTTTTTCTGCTTCTTCATGTAATTGTTCACGTCCAAGACCCAACGTTTGAGATAAAAATGTCTCTAGTAACCTATGTCTACGTACAACCGATAGTGCCTCTAATTCGCCTTTTTTTGTTAAGGACGCTCCTTTGTAAGGAATATGATCTACTAAACCCTTTTCTGTTAATCTGAGTATCATTTTAGTTGCAGATGCAGGTGTTACATTGAGGTTGTCAGCTAGTTCCTGAGTGCCTACATCTTTAGGACCTAGTTTCCAAAGAGACTTGAGATAGTCTTCCATTGCAACTGAGTACACAGACGTGGTTTAGTCGCGGCTAATATAAAGTTTAGCTAGGCTAAATTCTTATTCAGCAAGGGTTGCTAAAATTTCTGATTGTTTGACTGGACCAAAATTATGACTATCTTCACTAGCATTAGGATCTGGGTTATCACCAATAAGGAAAACTGTTTCTTCATTTAGTGATTTAATTCTCTTAATAATCATAATTTTGCTCTTTAATGGATGTGTTGTCAGAACTATTTGCCCTACTACGAGATTATTTGGATTTATTTTCTCAAACTGTACTGTTTCGCCATCGCTAAGCGTAGGCCACATAGAATCTCCTTTGACTACCACATTTAGGATGCGCGAATCCATGGGACTTCACGACCTTTAGCTGACCAAAACATATGATGAATTGATTCAACTGCATCCATTAATTCCTGTGCGTGCTGCAATGAAACTTCTACTTTACATGCAGAACAAAGCTTTGCTGCTGTCCAGAAAGTATCATGAAGATTTGGAATAGATTCAAGATGTTGTGGCTTGAAGAAATCAGTCCATAGAACTAATAATTCATCCTTACATTTTTGTGCTTCTTCTTCTTTAATAGCAGCATAACGAGACATTGTATTTAGATAACCTACAAATTGTTCTGACTGAGAATCTGGTGTATCTAACGACATCATTTTCTTAGTCATTGATTGAACAGCTTCAGCTGCTACACGGGCACTTGCCGGGTCATAAACCCCACATGGACCATCGCAATGTGCACTTGCTTCTATTGTTGAAATTTCTTCTTTACCCAATTTTGTATCTGTCATACTATCTTGCCTCTGAGTAAGCGCATTGGGTTCGGCATTATGAATACTAAGGTTAATGATTTACATTAGTAATATTGATTGGGTGAGTTATGTTAGAAGTGCTATGGCAAGAGTCGCTGTCACAGATGGAATGGACAAGAAAGCAGTTGAAATGATTATTTCTTCAGGTCATGAAGTAGTATTACAACATTATTCGGAAGCAGATTTACTCAATGGCATATTATCAAATTTTGATGCTGTAGTAGTAAGAAGTGCTACAAAAATGACGCGAGAAGTCATCTCTGCTTCGAAAGAAGATAATAAAGGATTAATATTTATTGGCAGAGCAGGTGTAGGTGTCGATAATATTGATATCAATGCTGCAACTGAAAATGATATCACTGTTTGCAATACGCCAAGAGCATCAACAAAAAGTGTAGTTGAGATGACTATTGCACATCTACTAGCATCATGTAGAAAAATAACGATAGCAGATAGGAAATTAAGAGAAGGAATTTGGGCGAAAAAAGAATTAGTTGGTACGGAATTATCTGGAAAATCATTAGGTCTCATTGGTTATGGCAGAATAGCTCAGAGAGTTGGTATTATTGCTAAATTATTAGGTATGAATGTACATGCATATGATCCATATGTACCAAAAGAAATTGCAGAAAAAAATAACTGTGAATTACATGAAGATGTAGATAGCATATTTCGTATGTGCACCCATGTTTCAATCCATTGTAATCTTACAGAAGAAACATATCATCTTGTGAATTCATCAAGAATTAGCCTGATGCCTAGTATTGGGGATGATGGTATTGACTGTGGCAATCATTTGATTAATTGTGCTAGAGGAGGAGTTGTTGACGAGATTGCGGCTCTTGAGGCTTTAGAAAGTGGTCAATTATCTTCTGTTGCATTAGATGTCTTTGAAAATGAGCCAGCTATAGAAAATCCACTAATTGCTCATGAGAATTTTCATGGAACCCCACATATTGGTGCTGCAACGAAAGAAGCTCAAGCGAGAATAGGAATTGAAATGGCTTCATTAGTAATTGAAAGTCTAAATGGCAACAAACCATCTACATCTCTAAATTGACTTTTTCAGATTAAGGGATCGAAATTATTTCCTATGATTTTATACTACTCAGCAGAGAATATGAGAAATTTTCCACATGTCCAAGATTTTCTAAATAATTCTATGCATACGAATTAATGATTTTTCTAATATGTGTAATCTCTCGGGTATCGAAACGTCTGAAATTTCAGTATTCAAAGATATTCCAGCATCTTTCTTAATTTTCCAAACATTAGAGTTGAACTCGATTAGAAGGGGGGTCAAATCGAGAAGTTCAGATACTATGGGCATTACATCTGGGAATTGTCTCACATCGACTGAACTCTGGTTGTAAAGTGTGGTAGAAAGATAATGAGTGAAAAATGGGCAGATAGGGCTTAAAGATGTCAATATATCTCTAACAATTCGGTGTAATGTCCATGATGCAACCTCATCCCCATCGTATAATCTAGACTTGACCATTTCAAGCCAATGGCTTGGGAATACACCAGTACTGAAATTTTTAATTGTTTGAGCGGCATTATAGATATCTATATTTTTCCATGACTCCTCGACTTTAGACATAGTTTGCCCGAACTCCGAAAGAATCCATTGATCTTCAGGTTGTAAATCAGATGGTACATTATCTAAATCTGATGGAACATCAAATTGGCTTGCGAATCTAGCAACGTTGAAAATTTTCGTAAGAATTCCAAAATACTTTGCCTCGATTTCCTCTGGATTGATATGGAAATCATCCCCTACTTGTGCATCACATGCCTTCCAAAGACGGAAACATTCACTACCAATTTTATTAGCTTTAAGATGCACTTGTTTACCTTCTGTTCCCTTAATCTTCCAAGAACCTGTGCGTCCACCCATTCCACAATCAAGAACTGAGTTAGCATCAATACCATTACCTAGAGATTTAGACATCTTACGACCCCATGGATCCATACCGAGACCGTCAATCCAGACATTTGAGAAACCTGGTTTATCTAATAAGAGTGTGCTTTTAAGCAAAGTATAGTACAACCAAGTCCTGACAATTTCCTTGCCCTGAGGACGTAAAGCTGTAGGAAAAGCCCTCTTAAATAATTCTTGGTCTTTACCATATCCAGATACAAATAAATTAGAGTTGGAAGAATCCATCCATGTATCGAATACCTTCTGTTCACCAGACAATTCTCCAATTTGGTCAATCATTTCTTCATATAATCCCAAATTTTCTTTACTTTCTCTATCTAAAACTTCAGAACCTTCTGGTGGAGAGTCTCTCCATGGTTGTACATAACTTCCTGACGGAGGAACAACAACTTTCGAACCATCTGCACTATACCAAATCGGCACTTCAGTATGATACCAACGTCTACGTGAAATAGGCCAATCGATAGATATGTTTTGCATCCAATCATCAAGGAATTGCCTATTCCTGGGTGGTATGAAATTAATATCTGAAATTAACTCATTCATTCTTTCTAGAGTATGCGTTTGTTTGACATACCATTCTTTGAGTAATATAATTTCAACCGGATTATTTCCTCTCTCACTAACTGGAATCTCTTGTTCATGGTCTTTGATAGAGGACAACTTATTTTCTTGATCTAGAATTTCTATTGCCTTTTTCCTAGCTTCAATCACTGCTAAACCAGATAGTGGAGCTGAAATTTCCGTCATTTCTCCCTTGAGATTAATTGCTACAAATGGGTCTATTCCAAGCTCTCTGAATACTGAAACATCATTTTGGTCACCGAAAGAACAGACCATTAGTACTCCAGAACCAAATTCCATCTTAACAGAATGATGAGATTTAATGAGAACTTTTGGGCTACGACCATATACAGGTAAAGGTAAATTTATCTCTTTACCGATTAAGTGAGAATAACGGCTATCTTCGGGATGAACTAAAACTATTCCACAAGCACAGATTAATTCCGGCCTTGTAGTTGTAATAATGACTTTTTCACCATCTTCTGTTTCCCAAATTACATCACAAAGTTTTGTTGACCTAGATATCCTTTGAACCTCGGCATCTGCAATTGTAGTACCTTCAACAGGATCATAAATATTAGGACGTAAATCTTCAATTATATTTCCTTGCTTAAATAAATCAACAAATATTGATTGTGTAACAGATCTGTATTCGGGAGAATCAGTGAGATACTCATTTTCGAATGAACATGATAATCCCACTCGGAACGCAGTTTCCCGCATTGCTTGAGTATATTCTTCTATTGTTTCTTTGCAAATATCAATGAATTCGCCTCTTTCAAAAGTCCTCATCTTCTTACCAGTTTTCTTCTCAACTGTGAATTCAATATTTATCCCATTACGATCAACACCCCAAGGGAAATACACCTCTTTACCTAGTAGCCTCTGACTGCGAGCAATGACATCAATCATACTGTATTGTGCAACAGCACCAATGTGCCAAGTACCGCTAGGGTATGGAGGAGGAGTGTCAATAACGAAAATTTCTTTTTTACTTGCAGGATCAAAAGAGTAACGGGTACTATATGATTCACCATAGTGTTCTTCCTGTATTCTTTTTTCAAGATCAATAGACCATCTTTTATCCGTGATTTTTGGAGTACCCATTGCATTCTCACCTAAGCGTTATGTATTAACCCCGCAGTAACTTATTCTTGACTATTGCCGAGTTGAGCATATGAATGAAATAGGGTTTTGAATGATTTGTGAAGCGTGGGGTTGAAGTCCCTTCCATGACCACGAATACATGAGAGGATTCCTATGGCTACCAATGGCAGTGATAAAACAGAAGTGAAATCTCCTATTGATTGGCGTGGTCAAACTACCTCTATTAAGGAATCTTTTTATGAAAGAGTCAATAAAACTCAAGATTCTATGAAAAATATTGATTCACTATCAATGAAAGGTGCGGTCATTCGTGCACCTAACAAAATTAGAAGAGCTGTATCTGGAATGTCAGGCACACAGGCACTAGTTAAATTCCCTATTGTAATAATTGTTTTCTGCTTACTATGTACTGGTTTCTTTACCATGCATTCAGGTGCTATTGATTGTAGAGAAGGTTTTCAAAATTCTATTTGTAAAGAAGAGTCATCTCTGAATGTGAATGGTGATTTAGAAGTTTACTTACCAGAAGGATCGGAAGTATCAGTTTTAATTGAAGAGGTTGAACAAGATTGGACGACAAATGTCATGATAATTTATGTTGAATCTGAAAATTACAATGTTACGAACATTCCGATACTAAAGCAAATTGATGCTATGGAACAACTTATGAATCAAAATAGAAATGATGGTGGAGAGTTTGATGACATAATTTATGTTTTATCAATTTCAGCTGTTATCAAGGAAGTTAATTCTAGCGCAGTTAGAGTGGCTAAAGCTTTTTCTTCAGGTATTGCTGATGCATTACAACTTGAAGAAACTGCAGATTCTATTAATGAGACAATTGACAGTCAGAAAGATATTTTGGGCAATTACGCTATTCCTGACGAGCAAGAAAGAGTAAATCAAATAATAGGAGAAATGCCACAAAATGCTCTAGATAAACTAGTTAGAGACGTAGGCAGAGAAGAAGCGGAGAAAGCATTTTATTGGAATAGAGCAGTTATTATAATGGGGATATCAAGTAATGTTTCTGTTGCTGAAATAATAGAGAGAACTCAAGGAAATATTGATTTTTTGAGTAATGTTGATTCTAATGGGGATGGTGTTGCAGACTGGGGTCCAGAGGAACTAAATCTTACGATGACTTTAACAGGTCCGACACCCATAACAAATGCTGTTACTGAAGAGTCATTCAAACTTTTCTGGACTGTGTTTCCTATAGGGGTAGTTTTTGTTGCACTCGGTTTATTTTTATTCCATTGCGACATATTACAAACAGGAAGATTCAGATTTGTACAAGGAATGAAAGTTTTGATTATAACTGGATTACCCACACTATGCTCAGTATTCTTAACCATGGGAATCATAGGTTTTTCTAATTTTGAAGTTACAATGACTGTGATTATTGTCGGTCCAATTGTTCTTGCATTAGGAGTATCATACGGGCTTCACATTACAAATCGTTATGCAGAATCTAAAGGGACTCCGCATGAAAAAATGGAAGAGGCTTTGAATTCAACAGGGAAAGCAGTATTCTTATCTGCAGTAACCACCATTATTGGTTTCATATCCCTAACATTCACACCAATGGCGCCTATTCAGACTGTAGGTTGGTCACTTGCCTTTGGTATCGTTGTAGTATATATTATGACAATGCTAATGGTACCAAATTTAACAATATTATTAGACTTAAAGAAACCTTCACACGCCCCTCCAAAATTATTTGTTAATGCAGTATCTGTGCCTGTCAAATGGACGAAATTGACTTTGTCTGTATTCTTAATTCTCATAATAATATCAGCCGGAATCTCTAGAGAGAATGTTGAGTCAAATTTAAATTTATTAGAAATGGCACCCTCGACTGTTGAAGCAGTAGTAAAAATGGATGACTACAGTCGTGAGTTTGAGTCGGGACAACCAGGATTTTTATTGATTCCAGAAGATATTGGCGCTACTGCTGATTTTGCATTGACTGCAAATGATCCCTTTGCGGCTCTAGAATCTATTGAGAAACTTGAGGGGCAATGCGCATCGGTAGATAAAGTGACTGCAGTTTCAATAGTGTTCTTAATGAAAGCGATTGCAGTTTCAGTGAATTTCTCCGGAGCACCAATTGCTGATTTAGTAGATGATACTCCTGCCCCTGACCCTATCAAAGATGTCGCACGACTGATTTTTGATAATGAGCAATCTGGAAATGCATCTTTCTGGAGAACTCTGGACACTTTAGATGCACAAGAGTTAGGAGGCCAACAAACTCAGAATTTCTTGATCTATGTATTCTACAATAGTCTAACAGATGAAATGAGAGAATTATTCATATCAGATTCTTATCAAAAAAGCTTGATTTATATCGATATGCCATTCATGGATGTTGTAGGAACTGAAGAAGCCACTAAATTAGTAAATAAACACGCTCAAAATTCTGGAATCGGAGGCATTGGTGGTTCTCCTGAACTAATTGGAGTGGCATCTGTAACTATCGAAGTTAACGACTTAATTGTAGGTTCACAATGGGGCTCTCTTTTCTTTGCCCTTTTATTCACAGTAATTACACTAGGATTAGTATTTAGAGACATATTGTTCGCAATATTGACAACTATCCCTGTAGGATTTACAGTCGCAATGCAGTGGATGATTATGGATTTAGGAGGTGTGGAACTTTCTTTAGTTACTGTAATGATTGGTTCGATATTAGTTGGAGTTGGAGTCGACTTTTCGATTCATATTGCTAATAGAGTCAAAGAATTAGGAGGTTCTCTAGAGGCGATTAAATCATCCTGTGCTAGTACTGGCATGAGTTTGTTTGAAGCCACTACTGTGACAGCAGCGGGAATGACTTGCGCTTTGTTTATACCTATTCCAGCAATTGGTCCATTCATTATTGTAATTATTGTATTATTAGTTATAGCTGCAATTTCAGCATTACTTTTATTGCCTGCAATTTATTCACTAATGGTTAAGTCAGGTGTGAATTTAACAGGAGGAGTTTCTAGAATGGTACAAACAGCAGGGCTCAAGAGAGCTATAGAAAGAGATGAGGCAGATGCTATTGATGCAACACTAATCATTGGCTCAGCAGAAGATGCTTGGTAACGACACTTTCATTCACCTCTTAATCTTCGGAAGCATATGAATTATTGGTTGATGAAGAGTGAACCACATGTATATCCATGGGAAAAACTAGTTGAAGATAAGAAAACCCATTGGGACGGAGTGAGAAATTATCAAGCACGTAATATGATGAGAGACGATATGAAATTAGGAGACTTAGTTTTATTCTATCATTCGAATTTTAAACCTCCACATGTAATCGGCGTTGCTGAAATTTGTAAAGAAGGGTTTCCAGATCATACCGCCCAAGATCCGAAGTCAAATTATTTTGATGAGAAAGCATCGCCTGAGAATCCTAGGTGGATGATGGTTGAGATAAAACCAATAAAAGGCATGAAAAGAATGATTTCCTTGCAAGAAATGAGAGATAACCCAGCATTAGAGGGCATGACGCTCCTAATGAAAGGGAGTCGTCTTTCTGTTCAACCAGTAACGGAAAAACACTTCGAAATTGTATGCCAAATGGGTGGACTAAGTGGAATTCCTAAGGAATGAAATATATGGGCATGTCTTCGGTGGACGCTCGTCATCATCGATAAATAATCATTGGATTCCTCAACTCCGCGATTCCAAGGCATCCAGCATCCCCAGTCGGGCTGCTCGCTTCCGCGCCTGACCTGGTTCCCGGGTATAAGACACTTCGAATTTCCCTCCGGAAGTTCGTTATGCCAACCTGCATCTCTTGGAGGCGAAGTATCGACGTTACCCAATGGGTTATCGATGGCTCGTTTGCGCCGCCCTCAGACTTCAGGTCACCATTATTGACGATTTGTGAATAATAGAGCACGTCAACACTCCCCCTAGCCCGTATAGCCGTGATTAGCGACCCATTTTAATGAAACCCTGAAACGATGTTAGATAATTTCTTTATTCAGCTTCATATTTTGATGGGCAACCTGTCTGAATAGAGTTGGCAGAAATAGTCCACTTTCCATCTTCCTCTAAAAGATCACCTTTGACAGCAATAACATAACCTTCTGCGAAACCATCAGGCAAAGCAACAGATGAAATATCGACGAAAATTTGTGAATTTGCTCCTGAAAGAATAAATGTTTTTGATTCATTATTAACTGAACCTTCCATTACTGTACCTCTAAGATGGACTTCAGAAGATGTAAAATCATTAGGAGATTCCATAACCTCATCAACAGTGTATTGAACTTCAGGATCTACACTAATATACATTAACGAAATTAAAGCAATTAAAGCGAATCCTACAACTAATAATCTTGAGACCCTAGTTGCTGCCATGATTAACGCAATTGAATTGCACTCAAGAGGTTTATGATATTCATTTGTGGTAATAACCAACTGCTTCCTGAATACTAGAAAAATTATTCTGCTTTACTTTTTTGTTCAGACCTTTGATGATATGGGAGGTAATTGAGGGGCCTTGGAATACTAATGCTGAATATAACTGAATTAATGATGCACCAGAATTAATCATATCCCATGCCGAATCAACAGAATCAATTCCGCCCACGCCTACAATAGGGATTTTAGAATCTGTATATTCGTATAACAAATTAACAACTTCTAAAGATCGTGCTTTCAGTGGTCGTCCAGATAAACCTCCTTTCTGAGCAAATACTGAACGAGACTGAGAATTTTTAGGAGTGTAACGTGAAACTGTTGTATTTGTAGCAACAAACCCATTAACCCCAGAGCTAATTGCAATTTCAACAGATTTGAGTAATACATCATCCTCCATATCTGGTGAAAATTTCAATAAAACTGGCTTAAAATCATGTTTTCTGTCTCTAATGATATTACACGCATCAAGAACCTTAGAAAGATGGTCTTCTTCTTGCAACTCACGAAGACCAGGAGTGTTCGGAGAGGAAATATTCAGTACAAACAAGTCGGAGTAGTCCCATAGAATATCTAGTGTTGCGGAGTAGTCTGCAGGGGCATCATCATTAGATACCTTCTTTGATCTACCAATATTTGCAGCAATAGGGTTATTCGGCCACAAACCTTTAGATTTTCTTTCAACTAGACTATCTCTAACTGCTAAAGCACCAGGATTATTAAATCCCATACGATTAATCAAAGCATTTTCCTTATTGGCTCTGAACATTCGTGGTTTGGGATTACCATCTTGAGGATATCTCGTAATACCTCCATATTCCATCCAAGAAAATCCTAAACAAGGCCATGCAGAAAGAGCCTGAGCTTTTTTATCAAAACCGGCAGCAAGGCCAAGTGGATGATTAAAGTCCATGCCAAATACCTTTGTTTGTAATTCAGGAGCCTGGTAAAGAGACTCAAGAACACGTCGACCAATAGAATTTTGGCCGAAATTTGTTAGTGCTGCGACACTGATACTATGAGCCTTTTCAGAATCAATTAACCGTAACATGGGTTTACCAAACACACGATATGGCAGCCCCATGTGAAGTCGGTTCAACCGACACTCTTCAAGCGTTGCGCACTTCCGATGAACGATGAGGGGTTCTACGGAGTATGCGGCGATATCCGAATTAGCACGGAGGATTCTTAGATCAAGAGGTGTAAATATTATTCATAATGGAATTTTATCTAGTGAAATTGAATATTTATCTAATGAATTATCAGATAGTGCACCGAAAATAATATTTGGTATCAAATCTAAAATCACCGTAACAGATGATATTTACTTTGAAATGGAGAATTCAAAAAATGGGATTATTTCAACTAATCCCCCGGATTCATTAGAAGTAGTTTGGGTTAAAAAGAGGGAAAATTCATGGAATAATCTAACAACAAAAATAATTGAATTGGGTAGAGCAGGATATCCAGGATGTATTGGGTGCGCGGGTCCAGCGGCTGATGAGCCATGGAATGAAAAAAGGTCTAGAGAAGAAAAATAAAACTTGGCTTCACGCGCTCACGTACGCGTGCGCTCCTTGTATCAAACGGACTTGACTCAAGTTTATACAGGTAGTATAGTGCCACCACATATATTGGTCGATGATAAGTATTTGATCAAGTGATGAAGTGAGTATTGTGAAACTGATGATTCTTGAGTCTGGAGCTAAGGCTAAGACTGTAAAGAAATACTTGGGTAAAGGATGGATAGTACAAGCATGCGGTGGCCATGTTCAAGATCTACCATCTAAAGGAAGTAAGGGTTCATCCAAGTCCATGTGGACATCAGAGAGAGATGTACTTCCAGAACCTCCATGGGGTTGGACATCAGGGGCACAGAAAAAAATTACTGATTTACTAAAAAAAGCAAAATCATCAAATGTTGAAGAAGTATACATAGCAACCGACCCAGATAGAGAAGGAGAGTTCATAGCTTGGAGGTTGAGTATTATATTTGCTAAATTTCCTGTACAGAAAAGAGTCACATTCAATGAAATTACAGAAACTTCAGTCCAAGATGCTATTGAACAAGCAAGAGAGATAGATACGGCATTGGTAGACTCAGCAAAAGTCCGTAGGTTTATGGACCGTTTAGTAGGTTTTGAATGCTCTAGATTTTCCCGCTCTTGGAAACTCACCTCTATGGGTAGAGTTCAAACTCCGACATTGGGTTTCATTATGGAAAGAGAATTACTAAGAGAGAAACACGTTCCAATCGTCTATAATAGCGTTAATTTCTATTCAAATGAAACTAATTTCAAGATAAGATTCCATGAGAAAAATGATCCAGAAGCTTGGTTAGATGATTCTGGAAAGCATTTTCCTGATAGAACATTTAATCAAGACTTAGCCGCAGAAGCAATTACTAAATTAAAGTATAATAAGAAAATAGAAATTGAATCTGTAAAAGAGGGTAAGAATAAGAGGAATCCAAAGCCTCCATTTACCACCGATACGATGTTACAATCTGCAAGTTCTAATCTCGGTTGGTCTGTGGCAAGAACCAGTTCAGTTGCAGGAGAACTATACAATTCAGGACATGTCACCTACATTCGAACGGATTCCACTAGGACTAATGAAAATGCAAGGAAGACCATTAAAGACCATGTCAGGGAGAAATTTGGTGAAGATCATTTGGGTCCCGGAGTATTAGGCCCTGATGCTAAGAAAGGTAGCACTAACGTCCAAGATGCTCACGAAGCAATTAGACCAACGAGGCCTGAAATTTTGCAGATAGATGGTATAAAAGATGACCAGCAGTTACTTTATCGATTGATTTGGGCGAGATTTGCAGCAAGTCAAATGTCTAATTCAATACGTGAAACTAGAAGTATTCAGGCAAAAACTAAAGATTTTGAGAAGATAATTACAGGAACTGCATCATGGCGAATTCATGCAGGATGGGAGGCAGTGTACGAACCTTTTCATAAAGAAGTCAAATTGCAGCCTCCAAAATCAAAGATTGAAAAAGGGGCTGTTTGGAATATAGAATGTAATGAAGAAAATCCTTTACTAGTTAGTGACCAAACGAAACCTCCAAGAAGATTCTCGGAGAGTTCAATCGTACAAGAAATGAAAAAGCAGGGTATTGGGAGACCGTCCACCTATGTTTCAACAATTCAAACACTAAGTAGAAGGAAATATGTGGAAAATACTAGTGGTGCACTTATTCCAACAGATGCAGGAAGGACACTATGGTTAGAGGTAGTTCCATTCTATAATGAACAAAATGATAAAGGTCTTTTTGCAGCACAGTTTACAGCGAAAATGGAAGCAGATTTGGATACAATAGAGAATAGTAACCAATCTGCACCTAAGGTGTGGCATGAATTTGTAGATGTTTTCAAAGAAATGAACAACTCTGCAAGAATTAAGAAAAGAAGTATACCATCAAAAAAACAAATCGAATTACTAGAAAATTTGGTAAAGAATATGACAGTTAAGGAAAGAGAAAAGGTACTTAATGGAAAGAAGCCAGAAGAATTTACTGGAGAAGAAATGAGAGAAACACTAGATCGTGTAATAGCAGAAGGAGGAGATTTCCCTGCCAGTGATAAACAAATTGGTTTGGTAATAAAGTTAGCAGATCAATTAGGACATAGTCTCAAAGATGTTGCTAAGTTAGGCGAAATTGACGACATAAATAACTTAACTGGAGGAAAAGACGGTAGTGCGAGTAGATTAATAGATATTCTAATTAAGCAAAGTCAAGCATTGCCTGCTACTGAGGCTCAGGTAAAATTAGTCAAAAAAATAGTAGAAAGAGAAGAAGTACCTTTGACCGACATCTTATCTATTGCAAATATTGTAACAATCGAAGAAATGACAAAACAAGATGCTAGTAAAATCATCGATGCAATCGTGAAAAAAAATAAATCTTCTAAGAAAAAGAAGTGAGATTAAAATTAGAAGATATCAATAAGGTTAACCTATTGATTGATATGTGAATGACTACGATTACGATGTTGTCGTTGTAGGGGCAGGACCTATTGGAGGGTATCTTGCCAATAAATTAGCAAACAAAAAAATTAGTGTTTTGATTTTAGAAGAGCACGCAGAAATAGGGAGGCCATTTCAATGTGCAGGACTTGTTAACCCCAAAGCAATGGAATCTGTCAAACTAGAGGATACAGTACTAACACCAATTTGGGGAGCTAGAATTTACAGTCCTGAAGGTACACTAGTAGAAATAGGTCAAAAAGAGAAAATAAGGACTTGGTCGGTTTGTAGGAAATTATTTGATGAAGCAGTAGTTAATCAGGCAATAAAGTCGGGAGCTAAAATATGGTTATCGAGTAAACCGACGGACATGAAAATCACTAAAGAAAAAGTCGAAATGATTATCAATACCCCAGAAGGTAAAAAGAAGATTACCTCGAAATTAGTATGTGGAGCTGATGGTGCACATTCTTGGGTTAGAAGAACTATGCGCTTAGGAAGACCAAAAGAAACTATGATTGGAATGCAGATAGAAGTCACTGGATACGTAGGTACAGAAGGAAAATTGGATATGTATACTGGATCAGAGATTTCTCCTGGATTTTTTGCATGGGCGATACCTTCTGGAGAAACAACAAGAATTGGCGTATGGAGTCAAACAAAATATATTGGCGATAAATCCTGTGAAGATTTATTGAATGAATTGATGAGAAACGGAAAGTGGAGTTACCGTTTCAAAGATTGCAAAGAGGTTGGTAGATTTGTAGGTTCCGTACCTAGTGGGATATTGAAGAAAACAACAAAATCGAGAGTTGCTCTATTTGGAGACGCAGCAGGTATCTGTAAACCAACAACAGGTGGTGGAATAGGCCCTGGTTTCGCTCATATTGATTTGATTTTAGATGACTTATCTAGAATTATTAAATTAAATAAACTAGAACAAAAAGATCTTATTGTTATCGAAAAGAAGTTAGATAGAATGAGGAAATCTCAAAATAGGGCTAGAGGGTTGAGAGACGCGTTCTTATCTCAATCAAGCGATGACGAATTGGAAGAAATTTTCAAAATTTGGGCTAAGCCTGAAGTAATATCAATGATAAATGAGGTAGGAGAAATAGAGAATCCTATACCATTAGGGACAAAAATGTTGAAGGATATACCAGAATTTAGAAAATTAGCAGGTAAAGCAATTAAGTCTGTATTATGGGGTTAACTAATGGAAAAGTCAGTACAGAGAATTCGATACCCACCATTCGAATATTCTGATATGATACCAAGTCAAATACCTATTATTGAGGTGATATTAGAATCACAGAATAAACCACCTCCAGCATTCAAAATAGGAATGGAAAATAATTGGATAGTTGAATGGAGAAAAGTTACTGAGGATGATAAAAATTTACCAATTATTAGTGGAGAAGTATCAAAAGAAACCTTTCCTTTTCTTATGAGAACAAGAAATGGGTGGTACATAGACCCAGATCCTTTACATTACAGAGCGCGAAAAATGATTACACCTGCCGTAATATTAATAATTACAAGCTTATTTTTACGAGCAATTACACCAGTTATAGATAAAATATCATTTTCATCACCAATATTAGATATCCTTAGTAACTCTGTAAGAATAGGGCAGTTAGATTATCCTATATTCCTATTTATTGTGTTCCCAATACTTATTTCGCCTATGTTTTTTAGAATGACAGCGAATATGAAAGATATAAGAAGACAAAATATGTTGATTAAAAATCCTATTGACCCTCCTGTAATATCTATAATTAAAAAGAATAATAAGATAATAATATCTAAAATGAAAATATCTAAAGAACTCAAGGTAAGTAGAGCGAGGATACAAGTTGGAATCGCAGTACCTGAAAGAAGGATGATATTGGAGTCACAAGGCAAAAAAGAAGGCGAACAAACAATTCCTGGAATGTCAACCCCTCTACCTGAAAGAAGAATCACTACAGGTGAGGAATTAGGAACAGGAGTAGGGGAATCAACGCCAATGACTGTTGCCCACAGAAGATTAATGATGTTAGAACCTATGAGAGTTCTAGATCCGGGACAATGGAAATATTTAGAAAATAATATTAAAAATGAGTTTGAGTTATTGGGTCCTGAAAAATTATGGCCCGGTTCTATTTATTCAGGACTTATTGCAGTACATTGGGAATTAATTATTGAATTCGTGACCAATGAAGGAACAAAGATGAAATGGGTTAGACCTTTAAAAATGGAAAATTATCATCACAAAATAGAAATTAAGGAATTACCAGTAAGAAGCGGTAGATTAGAGCTTTCAGACTATTAGTTTTGTATTGGTACTGCAGCCACTAAATCTCTTTTTTCTAATAATAATGTTTCAAGGTGATTATAGTCTGAATCTCTCTTGACTGGAGAAAAACCCGATCTAATAATCGAATTTTGCAGTTCTTCTTCTTTGGCTAATATTTTTTTAGTACCTGATGCCGATACTACATTTTCTTCCATCATTGTAGAACCTGCATCATCAGCACCAGCTAATATGGCCATCTGAGCTACACCAAGTCCCATAGTGGGCCAAGATGCTTGAATATGGTCAATATTATCAAAAAATAATCTTGAAACAGAAATATGCCTTAGATATTCGACAGGACCTGCACCCAATTCTATTCTATTTCTTCCGCGATTTCTTTTACCAAACGAATTATTTTCTAGTTGAACTGGCCATGCAACAAAGGACGTAAATCCAACTCTACCAAGAGATAAAGCATTATCTTGCATAATCCTAATTCTATCCATATGAAGTACTCTGTGATTATTTGTTTCTCCAAAACCAAATACATTAGTGGCAGATGTTGTGAGACCTAATTCTTGAGCCTCAGACATTACCCTTAACCAATTATCTGCTGAACCTTTTTTCGGAGAAATGTCAAGTCTTACATCATCAACTAGCATTTCTGCACCACCGCCGGGCAAGCCATGCATACCTGCATCTGCTAATTGCACCAGAACTTCTAAAGTACTCATGCCACAAACATCCGCAATTCCTTCGATTTCAATAGGTGAAAAACAATCTAAAGAAATAGTTGGGTGCTTTTTACGGATATTAGAGATCAAATCAAGATACCAATCAAGACCCAGTTCGGGATTAACACCACCTTGCATAAGAATTCTTGACCCACCAATATTTTCTAATTCAGAGATTCTTTGACTAATCTCATCAAATGTCTGAGTATATACTTCTGGATGACCAGGAGGGCGATAAAATGAACAAAATTGACAGTTAATAGTACAAATATTAGTATAATTAATATTACGATCAACCAAATAAGTGACGCCATTACCAGGAACTTGTATTTTTCTTCTAGCAAGAGAAACATGCATCAAATCATTGATATCTGCTTCATCATATAGAATAGTCGCATCATTTATAGTTAGTCTTGGAGCATCTGGAGAAAGTTGCTCTAGAAGTATTTCTTTCCATTTACGCATTATTTTCACTCAAACCATTTCCGATTAATGACTCTATTTCCGATATCTCTTTAGGACATTCGGATGTTAAAACTACGGGACCTGTATCTGTAATGAGCACATCATCTTCTATTCGGATTCCAATACCAGAGTATCTAGAAGGAATCTCAATATCAGTCCTCCAACTTCCAAAATATAATCCCGGTTCAACAGTTAGAACCATACCTGACTGCAGTATTCTTTCAGGACTCTTATCACCCTGTCTTCCACCACCAACATCATGTACATCAAGGCCTAACATGTGTCCAGTACCATGCATAAAGAAATTCCTAAACTTACCATCATAATTTTCACCAAGGGCTTCTTCAAAACTACATTTCAATATACCTAAATCAATTAATCCTTGCGCGAGAACTTCTGATGCGGCATGATGCATTGCACTCCAAGGAGCACCAACTTGGCATGCATTTATCCCAGCAATTTCTGCCCTAAGTACAAGGCTATAGATTTCTTTTTGTGGAATAGTAAATTTCCCATTAACTGGCCAAGTTCTTGTTATATCGGATGCATAGCCATATACTTCGCAACCAGCATCTACCAAAACTAAATTGCCTTCATTAACTACAATATCATTAGAATTGTAATGTAAAATTGTAGCATTATCTCCACCGCCCACTATTGAATTATAACTAGTACAACTCTTATTTGATGAGAAATACGACTCAATAATCGACTGGAGCTCCCATTCACCTATTCCTGAAAAAGTCTTCTTCATTCCTTCAATATGAGCTAAAGAAGCCAAAGATGCAGATTTTTTCATTAATTTAATTTCACCCTCAGATTTAATTACACGCATATTATCTAGAATCTCTCTAGGGTCGAGTACCTCTGAACCTGATTTATGAATTATTTGATCTAGTAAACTATTAGACCCAGGAATTGAATATATTTTATTGAAATTTTTGACTTTTTCAGAAATTATTTCGTCAATATCAGTTAAGGAATGGGCCTCATCGATTGGCCAATTAGAAGAGGCACCTTCGACTCCAACTCTTCGACCTTCCCAAATTTCAGCTTTAGTATCTCTAGGTTGAACGAAAATTGAAGTAACCCAAGTGCCAGATGTTCTATATGCCATAAATACAGCTTCAGGAGCATCCCAACCACATAAATATAGCATATATGAACTAGCACGATAAGGATAAGTAGTATCATTAGATCGGTAAGAAATCGGATTCGTTGGAATCAAAACTATACTATCATTTGGTAAATCATTAAGGAAAAGTTCCTGACGAATTCGATAATCTTCCATTGGAAGAGGAAGCCTACTGGTAGTCTTCATGTTTGGATGGGGGTGGACATCTCTTATCTATTTGTGTAATATACTATTTTCCTTTGGTCCATTTGGGTATTGAAGAACTATCAGAATCTTTCCTAAATCGATAAAACACAGATGTAATTAAGAAAAGAAATGAAATTAATAGAATTATTATAGGATATGGCAAATTATCACCTACATCAGGATTGATTAGTTTAACACTTACAGAAGAGAAGTCACCATCATCGTCCATAACATCGAGTCTTAGTACTATTGATTCATCATTAATATTAGATTCAGGCCAAACTAACTTACGTTCGCATCCTTCGAAAATAGTGACAGTATTGACTGACCAAATACATCTTAAATTGTCTATATCGTTTTCAGTGTCTTCTGAATTAGAACCATCAACAATTATTTCTTCAAAACTTATAATTTCTAATTCATCACCATCAAACACTTCTAAACCATTGATGAATAAAGATGTGGAAGGTAGCATATTACTGACAGAAAAGGTGTATTCTTCTCTAGAAGATAATCCACCAAGATCCATAACTTCTAATTGTAGAGTATAATCAGCAGATTTTTTAGTATCTAATACAAAAATATCTTGATTTAATCCTTCATGAATAATTATTTCACTATTTCTTGAGCTTGTACATGTCCAAATATAGTATAATTCATCCTCACTCCAAATTGGATCTTCAGACAGTGATGCATCGATAATCAAATCAGAATTATCTTCAAACTGATTAAATGGCTCATCTGCAATAGAAATAACAGGTGCTAGATTATTTAATTTAAGGGACATACAAGTATAAACATCATATTCGAGAAGCGAATTATCAGATTCAATTAAAATAATTAATTCGTACCAACCGTCTGGTTTTGAGCTCAAATCAAAATTATGAACAAAAGAAAAATCGTCTCCAAACTGAGGAGAGACTATGTTTTGTTCGCTATATGTTATTTCGTTACTACAAGTTTCTACGAATGTCACATAACGATTCAAATAAATTTGAATTGATGAAGGCGGGATGCCGTGAATATCTTTCGCTTGGGCTTCTATAACTAATTCTCCGTTTATCCAATCTAAGTCATTAGGATTAGAAATGAGCATAGAATAATTTGAGTCAGGCACATACATATTATTCAATATAAAAAATGGCATACTGTTATGAGAAATGATAGTATCATCATGTGTGACAAATATATTAAATTCACAAGAGCAAGAAAAGTAGTCTATTGGATCGACAGAAACTTCCCATTCTAATGAGAAGTAATCATCACTAATTTCGGTTAAACTTTCAGATAAAACATTGAAATCACCCCAATTAAATTTGAATCCTGTAGAGTTCTGAATATCCCAAGAAACAATTATTTCATCTTCAGAGCTAATTACAGTCCCAGAAAGAATTTTCTCTTCATCAAGTAATTCACCAAAAGAAAAATCAAAACCAATTGAAACATCAATTTCTTCTGAATCTGCATAAACAGAATCAATAGGGGAAAAGATACAAAATGCAGAAATTAAGCCTATCAGTATTACTCTCACATACCTCTGGAATCACATTATGGTATTGAACCCCATCCATAAAAGAATCATTTTATCTGTCTGATATTTGCATTTGCCATGATAATTCATCTAACCACAGGGCTAAGGTTCTCCGGTTGACAAACTCGTGACTAGCCTGTGCTGTAAGTACACACTCACACGCGGCAGCAGCTAATACTACTGCAGAAGACATAGGGAATTGATGTCCTAATGCCGCAGCTAAAGCAGTAGCCGCTGCATCATGAAGGCCGATTTGCTGAGATGGTGAAGGAGCAGAACAAGCGATATATTCGATATTTCCATCTGCCTCATATAAAGTAACACCATCAATTCCACCTAGAACAAGTAAAGATTCCCAATTATATGTCTTAATTAGACTGAATGCAGCTTCTTCAGCGCTATCTAACATTAATCTTCTTCTTAATAAGTCAAGACCTAGTATCTCAAAAAGTACCACAGTTGCTCCACGACTTCTCTCTAGTCCTGTCAGTTTAGGATCTACAATTGATGGAATGGAATTATTTTTAGCACATTGAATTAACTTCTGAGCACCTACATCAGTAAGAACGCCTTTATCATAATCTGAGATTACAAGTGCACAACTATCAGGTATTGATTCAAGAGTCTTATCAACTAGCCTATTGCTTACTCCAACATCAAGTTCTTCCAGTGACTCTCTATCTGCCTGGAGAAGAATTTGAGATTTATCTAATAAACTCTGACGACTACCAAAAAATCTTATTTTAGTTAATGTTTGACGTCCAGGGACTGTTTCTATCCCATCAATTGGCAAACCATCTGATAAAAACTGGTTTTTAATTACTTCACCTTCTCTATCATCACCTACGCATGAAAAAATTGATACATTAAGGCCTAAAGAGCCTAAACCTCTAGCAATATGAGCGGCTGCGCCAGGTGATTCTTCTGAACGTTGAATTTTCAGTACAGGGACAGGGGCGGTGGAAATTAATCTATTAGAATACCCATGATAGTATCTATCTAACATTATGTCCCCAATTAAGGTAACTTTAGATGAACCCATTTGATCTAAAAGACCTCTCAAATCTTTCAATATTTTTACCCTTTGTCGTGGTTCGTCATCCATGTTATCATACCCGCGACTACCATCACATGAATGATATTTTGCAACCGTCGACATGAAAACAAGAACCCCTTCCTCAATTCATGGAGCCGTACAATGACGGGTGGTTATATTCGGGTTCCGCTAGAGACAGATTATGGAATAAATCTGCTATTGGTAAGAAAATTAATAATAAATTACTTTTAACTTCTTCCGAAGTAATTTTTTGCCACAATCATAGACACATAGATTGGCCAAATAATGAATGGTTTGATAACGAAATAATAAAAAATCCAAATTTAATAAATGAATCAATAGTTATTGAGGCTCTGAGAGTCCCAGGGAATAAAGTAATGCTGACAAAATTCTTTGAAAAAGAAGAAAAAGAAAAATGTCATATAGATACTTGGGCCTTAAGATGGAATTCAAATAATCACCCAAGGAAAGACCAACCTGAATCTGAAGTAAGATGGTTTCATTCATCAGACTTGATAGATAGGGAAGATTTGCTATTATGGGCTGAAAGTGTTTATCTTAATGGAAGACTGGCAGAAGTACTAATTGTCGATAATGAGCAGGCTGTAGTCACGTATAATATCACTTCAGAAAATCCTCAAGGAGAATTAGAAGCACTATCTCAAGTTATCTTAGACGAAATCGCAGGATTTAAAAGAACGATTATTGATAATGAGCGAGTTTTTGTCAATTATGAAAATCAATGGCCGTATGATCAAATTGGAATTGATTATGGTGGAGGCAGAATTATTGATGACATATCAGAAAAATTAATCATGGAAAATAGGGAATTATGGTCACCGGAAGTAAGTGTATTTTCAGATCTTTTATCGAGAGGTTTACACCCTAGGCCAGGTTTCAAATATGGCACTTTATGGAGATGTTATGACCAAAAAATAGGCACCGATCATGCTCCATGGTTGATTGTAAATCCATCTAATCAAACAATTAATTGGGAAAATGCATGCTTAGCCTCAAGATTGGCATCAGGTGTAAATAAAATTTGGTTACAACCCCTAAAAATTAATGAAGAGTGGAATTATTTAGGAATTATAAGACCGCCAGCTAATTCAAGATGGACGAATCCAATTAAAAAATAAATAGAAACACTATTTTTCCATTGGTTCTGATTCGGCTCTTCTATTATTACCTGAACCTCCGGTAAAAACTGAAATTGCCAGTAATATACTAACCAAAAATAATCCATTCCCCGGTTCTGAGAGCCAAGAAAATACAGAATTAGTATTGAATGAAGATTTGGCTTCCAATACTATAGGGATTCTTAGTTCAATACCAAAATTATCAACGAGAACAATTTCACCTCTTGCAATCATCCCTGGTACAAGAAGGCCTTCTGGATTAATCGTGATTAATAAATTATCATCTGAAGTTAAAGACCCCGTATTTTCAATTTCTGCTATTCTAGAAGCTGCACCTTGTACCTCAATATTGTAATATCTCTGTCCATTTCCCTCATAGATAGGAGAAAGAGAAATAATACTTGTTTTATCATAATCAACTAACGAATAAAAATCAGAAGAAATTATTCGGTGACCTACTTTATGCCATTTTAAATCGAATTCTCGAAGATTTAATTCATCACACCCAATTGTCCCTATTAGATTACCAGTATCTGGGTAATTCTCACCTATATCCATAATGGGTACACGAGAATCACCTACAGGTAATTGATTAATAGTTTGATTAATAAAATTCCCATTATAAGATTTAAGATTAACAGAAAGATCGCATGTAATATTGGTGAAAATATCTACAAAAAGAGTTTCACCCTCCAGTAACTCTGCTGGTTCCCTTGGAGTAAGTACATCAAATGTTTGAAGATTTATCGAAGGAGTAATCTTGACTAAGATATCAGTACCATTAGTGGAATGTATAGAAGCAGTCCAACTTACTAATCTTCCCCGATTATCGTATATTACCATGCCATCTGAACTATCCAAATTTCCAAATTTATCACCATCATTGAAGGTATCAGTTGGACTCCCAGTGTCCTTGTTTCTAATTAACGCACCATCTCCATCAGCCTCAATGATTTGTAACCAAGCATTTTTTGCATCCGTATTGACAAGATTACTATCAGAGTCACCATTGTTAGTATCCTGATGCTCAACTAAAATCCCATAACCAGGGAGAAATGAATCAAATCCATAATCTCCTCTATTAGTGATTCTAATATATTCACCGGGGGCTATTTCTATTGACAAACTATCACCACCATTAGAAATTGGACTCAGGTAAAAATCTCCGCCAATATTAGGATCTACATTCAAATCTCTATCAATTCCAATTAGTTCTAGTGTTGAGGACGATGGAAGAGCTGGAGAAGCACCATTACCATTCCAATTTCCACTGGCCATTATCCCCCAATCACCAATGCCATTCCATGTGTTAGTTGGAAGAGAGCTATGAACATCATACAAATCGTAGGCTCCCATTTGATGTAACATCTCATGAACTATTGTCCCCATACCCGATTCAGTAGATGCTATGGTGTAGTGGTTGATAGACCATTGACCGATTTCTACATTTTCATCTAAACCTGACATATGGCTCCAAATAGAACTAGAACCACCACCAATCTCTTGAGGATTTGCTGAATGAAGAAAGAGAATTCTATCTATTACTCCATTATTATCCAGATCCCAAGGTGATAAATCTTTGTCGATTAGCATTTCTTTGACAGCTATTTCTACTAATTGTGTGACACCAAGCCCATCAGTCCCTGAATCTCTTTCTAATTCACTATCTACACCCCAAAAATTAACTTCATTCGATGAGACCCAAATATCTTGAAGAATAGTGGCATTAAGTACAGAATTACCAGCACTAATTTGGTCAATATAGGTACTGGCAGAGTTTTGGCCATTGATTATAGATTCTGCCTTAACTCGATTGAAATCGTCTCCTTCGAAAGAAACAGGCACAACTAACCAATTTTCTGAATCTTGTACCCCCACCAGTATTTCTTTACTTTGAATAGGAGGCTGAACTTGATCATCTAACCAATCATCAATGTAGTCAGAGTTAATATTAGCCAACAAACCAATGATTACGATTACAACAGATATCGCTGTTCGCGTCGCATTCATATTACCCCTAAACAAAACTATGATTTGAATACGTTGCGCTAATGTACAAAAATTATTCATAAATTGGTGTCATTCTAGATATAGAATCTGTAAGAATAATAGTGAAAAATGCAATCAAAATTCTCAATCCTTCGTATGTTTCTGGTAATGTTAGAAATATTAAGGAAAAACCTATCAAGAGAATTCTAATCCTAACTCTGGATTCATTATCCTCTACAATACCAAAAATTCGAGATAATGAAAGAATTATGAATATTGAAATTCCAATTACTAGAATCCATGAAATACCAATTCCGATACTAATTATAGAAACAGCATCGTATCTGGCAACTACTCCTTCTATAATCCCGACCTCATTCAAAAATATTATTCCATATGGTAATGCAAAGAACCACAATAAGAATATCGAAAACGGTATTATGAAAGAACTGATTAATAATACGATTGAGACCCATGTTCTTTCTCTAGGATATAATCCCGGTAAGGCGAAATTACGAAGTTGTAAACTTGTAATTGGTACAACTATTGATATAGAAAAAATAAGTAGAATAGTCCATTTAATATTAATCCAATCATATGGACTGTAGACAGATAATGATATTAATTGATAATCTAGTCCTAAATTACCTAACCAATATTTAATTAAATCATCAACAAAAAAAGAAAGTAACAATGAAAAAAGAATTACTATTAGAGCGCCAGTTCTAATGATTTTATATAACTCCGAGAAATGCTCTGAGATTGGCATTAGACTATTATCAGAAGTCATCATTTCAAAGTAAATCCTTGACTTTAGGTTTGGCTCTTGCAGCTAAAATCGTCCTGTAAACCGCATAAGCGAACCATGCACTAAATAAGAATGTAAATCCTATTACAAAACTAGTAAGATCGGTGACATTTTGCGCTTCCGGATCAAGAAGGGCTCTGGGGGGGAACTCTAAGACGGAGTCTTCAGCTAGCCATCTGACAGCTACTACAAAGGAAATTACTGAAACAGCAGCCTGACGTATAGCTTGTGGATAAGCAAGTTCTAGCGCTAAATGCTCAGGTCCCTCGTCATATTTCCTCTCAAGAACTTCTCTCTGAACTACTGCTCCAACAATCAATGCAGTTAAACTAAACCAGTAGAACAAATTTCCTTGCTGATAGATTCTATTAGCTATAGCTTCCTGTCTCTTAGCTTCTTTCTGTGCGTCAGTTTCTTCTAGTAGAAAGAGTGAATCATAATCGCCAACAGAAATAGTTCTTGTAGATAATATAGCACCACTTTCATCTTCACTAATAGTCCCAGGAGGACTTATTGAGAAAGCAAGAAGATTCCAGTAATCTTCAGTATCTGGTACACCTCCTCCATCTACAGAATTACCGACCAGCCAGAAATTTATTGTCCCCACATCTTCTGAGGGCGCTGTCCATGTAACAATCCAAATCCCATCTGAATCTGTTTCACTGTGGGATATATCACCATCACTATCTGCGGCAATGCGGATATCTTCGTCTTCAGTCCATGTGAATGTACCTAAATTTTCCGAAGAAAGTAAGAATCCTGCTTTAGTATTGCCATCTCCACCAGATAAAGTCAAAGAATCTGCAACTTTTATTGTTAATTGATAACTTTCATCCAAGTCATACATAATTGGTACACTAGTAATCATGACTACAGCTCTTTCGGAAGTAGCACCGTTATTATGGCAAGAACAACCATATTTAACTGTTAAATCGCCATCTTGATTAAGATAAGGTGGTCCACTACTATTCCCTAAAGCAGGAATTGCAGCCATGCCAATAATCAACAAAACAACAAGAGCTTTCGAGTTGATGGACGCCATACTGCACACCTATGTTATTTCGAGTGTTGACTACCACATAACCGTTGCTTGTCAGATACCTTTAGACTGACCGTATCATAAGTCTTTGATAGCACTGTTTAATTCATTCATCATTTTCTTACCATCACCAAATAGCATCATTGTTTTATCTTCATAGAATAAATCATTATCAACACCTGCATAACCAACAGATAGACTTCTCTTGATTATTACAACTGTTCTTGCTTTGTCAGCATCAATAATTGGCATTCCTGCAAGAGGCCCCTCGCCGCTCCTAGCAGCCGGATTACATGTGTCGTTAGCACCTATCACGATGGCAATATCACATTCAGGGAATTCTGAATTAATTTCTTCCATCTCAATTAATTGCTCATACGGCACATTTGCCTCTGCTAGAAGTACGTTCATGTGACCAGGCATTCGACCGGCAACAGGATGAATTGCATACCTAACCTCAGTATCGAATTTTTCACCTACAAGGTCTGCAAATTCTTTGACTTGATGTTGACACTGACTTACAGCCATACCATAGCCAGGCACAATTATTATTTTTTGTGCGCCATCGACCATCATAGCAACTTCTTCAGCATCAGAACCGACTTTTGTTCGAGTCAAGGTTTGTTTTTCAGTACCTCCAAAGGATTTGAATAAAACATCAGGAAGTGTTCGATTCATAGCCTTACACATAATGAATGTCAAGATAAGACCGGAAGCACCTACTAGTGAACCTGCGATAATAAGTACTGAATTACCAATTATAAATCCAGTAAAAGCCGCAGCAATTCCTGATAATGAATTCAATAGTGAAACAACTACAGGCATATCTGCACCGCCTATTGGTAAAACAAGAATAATTCCAAGCAAGCATGAGATCCCAATAATTGCCCAGAGATATTGTGTATTTGTTGGGTCTTCAACACTCATGAAAATTAGTATAAAAACACCTAGCATTAGTGAAATTTTGACAGGATTAAGCCAAGGAGGTCCCCAAGTAGGTGTACGTAACCATTTACCAAATACGTTAATTCCGCCTTTTAACTTATACATTGCTAACAAAGAACCTGTCAATGTCATCCATCCTACTAATGCAGAAAGACCTGCTGCAACCATAGTAACAGTCAATTCAAGACCACTTGGTAAGGTGCTATCATCATGAATATACTTAGTTACTTCAGAAAGTGCTACTAAAGCAGATGCGGCTCCTCCAAAACCATTGAATAATGCAACTAATTCTGGCATTCCAGTCATTTCAACTCTGACTGCCATCCAATATCCAATAGCAGAACCAATGAACATTCCTGCAATAATTAGTATCCATTCAGCGCCTCCTTCTAAATGCATACTCAATACAGTAGTTATTACTGCAACAAACATTCCTAGTGCACCCAATTGGTTACCAAATGGCGCGGTACGTGGATGACCTAACTTTTTAAGTCCAAAAATAAACAATGCCGCAGAAAAAAGATAACCGATAGAAACCCAATCTTCCATTTTACTTACCCCCTCGTTTTTTGCCTGCTATCATATTTAGCATCCTATTAGTAACAGCAAAACCACCAACTACGTTGATCATTGCTAGAACAATAGCAACAAAAGCAAGTATTCCAGATAATACAGTATCTCCTCCATCATAGAGGACATTAGCACCGATAAGAGCTCCAATAATGCTAATCCCGGAAATTGCGTTAGCCCCACTCATTAAAGGAGTATGAAGTGTTGCAGGAACCTTTGTTATTAGTTCAAAACCAAGAAATATTGCTAATAAGAATAGAGTTACATTGGCTATTAAAAATTCAGGAGTCAATCAGAGTACACCTCCAAGGCGTGTTTGTTTGGGATGTAGTTTGCCATTTTGACATATTAGAACGCCACCCATTCCATTTACATAGAAATCTGAACCTTCAGGAGCTCCAACTAAGATATCATCTTCTTCAGAGATTAATAACTCTCCATCATTCAGTATAGAAATAACGAAAGTAGTTAGGTTGTTAGAGTAGAGCATACTAGATGTATGCGCTAATGTACCTGGGAGATTAGACGTACCTACTATAATCACACCATTATCTGTTGTGTAAATTTCACCTGGTTTTGTTAATTCACAATTCCCACCTACGTCCGCATTCAGATCAACTATTACTGTTCCTGACCTAAATTTTGAAACTGCAGAAGCAGGTATAGTAATTGGTGCAGGACGACCAAAAATTCGAGCAGTTGTTACAATAATATCTGCCTCAGAAGCTACTTCACATACTGTGTCATTAACTTTCTGAATAAACTCTGGTGTTAGAGGTTTGGCATATCCAGATTCATCTTCAAAATCATCCATTCCTTCAACTTCTATGAAACGGCCGCCAACAGATTCGATTTGTTCTGCTGCAGATTTACGGACATCAGAAGCATAAACAATGGCCCCTAATCTCTTAGCAGTAGCAATTGCTTGTAATCCTGCAACACCGCTACCCATGATCACTACTTTGGCTGGCTTAACAGTACCCGCAGATGTCGTCATCATAGGAATACCTCTAGGAACATAAGATGCACCCAATAAAACCGCCTTATATCCGGCTAAATTATCTTGACTAGAATTAACATCCATAGACTGTGCACGAGATAATCTTCTAGGAATCATATCCATTGAAAATAAGTTAACATTAGAACTAATACAAGATTTGATTTTTTCTGGATAACGAAAAGGATCTGCAACACAAACAAGATTTAAGCCACTACGTAATTCAGATATTACTGGCATTCGTATTGAGATAATTAGTTCAGAAGATAGGACATTATCTCTAGAATCAATAATAGCCCCCGCAGCAATATACTCACTATCTGAATAATTAGATTTAACTCCAGCACCAGATTCTACTAATACATCTAAGCCTTTTTTGACTAATTTTTTAACAGAATTTGGCACTATCGCAACTCTGTTTTCACCCTCGGGCTCAGTTAAAACTCCTAACCTCATAATATCACATCAACAAAATTGAACCATGGGCTCATTATTGTTAACTAACGCGAACGGAATCAGATTATTGAATGAAACGGGTGAATGTCTTCAAAATACAGGAATTGCACGAATAAATATTTAGAATAAAATCATGTATCCTATACCGAAAACTGCAACATCGCATATTGCATGAGATAACCAGCAAATCCATATGGAGCGATATTTAATGTATAACCATGACCAAATTGCTGCAGCAGAAAGAAGACCAAAGGAGGCAAGGATAGTTTGCCACCAAAAGAATCCAAATAAATGTAGAGCTATAGCATGATGAAGTGTAAATAATGATGCAGAGAAAATAATCGCAGCGATATCATTTCCAAAAATAATAACTGATTTAGTAGTTACAAACCACCTGAATACATATTCTTCTAATAGGCTGTTCAAAAAAATCCAATATAACATTCCAAATATATACAAATTAATATTAGAAAATCCCTTAGATTGTAGAGTACCAATCATTTGATCCATGTCTAATGTACTTTCAAAAATAAACCATGTAATTAGTATTATTATTGACATTACTATTCCAGTTAAAAGAGCCATCTGGATCCCTTCTTTAGAAGGTATATTCTTTGAGATTGTATTTTTATCTACTCGTAAATACCAAAGAGTAGGAACTAAGAAAATCCATAATTTACATGAAAAAAAGAATATTTGAGAAGTCAGTTCATCATCAATAATTTTAATACCAAAAATCACAGAAATTGATGGAATAAAACCAACTAGAAGTATAGCAATAATTGACTGTTTCTTTGACTCCATAACATATGCTACTTCTATTAGATAAAAGATTTTGTCCCTACAGTTAGAGTATATTACTCACTAAAGGCTAAGGATGTAATACCGGCGGACTCATATTGAGGAGAACTCAATGGCAAGAGAATCAAGAAAAATAGCAGTAATTGGTGCAGGTAATGTAGGGGCGACTTGTGCCTTTGTAATGGCTGAAAGAAAATTAGGTGAAATTGTCTTATTAGATATATACGAAGGCTTTGCAAAAGGAAAAGCCTTGGATATGAGTCAAGGAGGACAAGTTCTAAACTATGATGGAATAATTACAGGAACATCAAGTTACGAAGATATTGCTGATTCTGATGTGGTTGTAGTGACCTCAGGATTCCCGAGACAGCCAGGGATGAGTCGTGAAGATTTAATTGGTAAAAATGCAGAAATTATTTCACAAGTAGGAACGGGGATAAGAGATTTTGCCCCTAATGCTGTAGTTATAATGGTTACGAATCCTCTTGATTTAATGACATACCATATGCAAAAAGTCACTGGTTTTCCATCGAATAGAGTCATTGGTCAGGCAGGAATCTTAGATTCAGCAAGGATGACGCATTTTGTTTCAGATGCAATAGGTTGTTCAAATGAAGATGTACAAGCAATGGTTCTTGGTGGCCATGGAGATAC
Organism: Candidatus Thalassarchaeum sp.; assembly: GCA_016777225.1. GTDB lineage: Archaea > Thermoplasmatota > Poseidoniia > Poseidoniales > Thalassarchaeaceae > MGIIb-O2. Next base: position 66,908 of record JADHRW010000003.1, read on the forward strand.
AATGGTACCTTTGCCTAGATATACAACCGTAGGAGGAATTCCAATTACTCAATTATTAGACGAAGAAACAATAAAATCAATATCTAAGAGAACTGCTAGTGGTGGAGGGGAGATTGTCAAATTATTAGAAAGGGGGAGTGCTTTCTATGCACCTGGAAGTGCAGCTGCAGTAATGGCTGAATCTGTATTAAATGATAGAAAAAGAATGCTACCTTGTAGTGCTTTACTTAATGGTGAGTATGGATTAAATGACGTATATATTGGAGTCCCAGTCATATTAGGGAAAAACGGTGTAGAACGAATAATCGAATTAAATTTAGAAAAGCATGAATTAGATAGTTTACAAGGTTCTGCTAATTTCTATAAATCGCAACTCAGTGAAATCATGGGTTATTAGTAAACAAGAAGGAAAATACATGTCGGATTATATTCATCTAGAACATGATGGTAAGTTGCTCCTTGTTAATAGCGATGGAGAAGGACCAGTTACCCCTATCCAAGGTAGAATTAATTGCGAAGGAAATCCGAACCCAATCCGATTACCCACCCCTCAAGAAGTAATAGATATGGGGATTTTTTGGGATGAAAAGAGAAGTAATAATATTGTCTTAGGAGATATAGAAAAAAAAATCATTATAGCAACGCCAAAAATTAAATGGCCGGAAAACTGGGCTTGGAAAGATTCTGTAATCAGTGATAATGCAGTAGATCCTTTTGCTAGAGAATCTGTTTATCGAACTATGCATAGAGTAGTATCTAAAGTAATAATTCAAAATAATGAAAATATGATACTAATGGCTAAAGTAAAAAGAGGATTCTTTACAGGATGCTGGACATTACCTGGTGGATTTGTTGATTATGGAGAACATCCTAGAACTGGAGCTGTAAGAGAAGCCTTAGAAGAATTGGGCATAAATATAGAAATTCCTGATAAATTTGGGGAATCAGGAGATGTTATACAAGGAAATGATGGAGTCGTTATTCAAGAGAATATATTTACTTCTGAAGGAATTAACTGGCTTTCATTTACTTACAGGTGTAGTTTAGACATTCAAATTGAAGAAATAATACCTAAAGATGATGAAATTGAAGAAGCAAAATGGTTCTCAATTGAAGATGCTTTGAAAAATGCAGTTAGTATTTTTGATAGAGATGCAATATTAAGAATAGAAAAATAAATTTTCAGACAGCAATAAGTGGTGGGCCTGCCTGGATTTGAACCAGAGTCTGTTCGTCCCAAACGAACAAGCATAGACCAGACTAACCCACAGGCCCGTGGGTAGCCCGACGACAGAACTATCTGTCAAGAACTTAACTCAACCAATTCCAAGTATTTTGATTCACACGAACCAATAAACCTTGCATTTCTGCTTGACCTATCAGGTATTCACTTGTTATTTCTAATAAGCCCTCATCTGTTAACTTTTTATCAAGAGAATTTTTATTTAAATCACCATTCTTATCAGTAGCCATCTTCAATATATTAAATGGATCAGATGATTTTTTCATTGAAAAAGATTTTTGTTTCATTTCTTTCTGTTTGATTTTTTCTACTAATTCTTTACTTATTTCTTTGGGAATATTGGCAAGAGATACTGCAGAAGATAATTCTCCTGCATTATCAAAATGTTGTATCGTCTTAATATTTGTAGATGAACCGCATTTTGTACAGTAGTTCTTCGTCATTTTAGTAGAACCAAATGAGTGCCCACACCCACAAGTAATGAGATTGTACTGAAGGTCCATAAGGATAGTCGAAAAGTGATAGTTCAAGAGTTTGTCTAATATTGAGGTCACAATTAATTCATGAATAAAGATAGTAGTCGGGAGCACATGAGACGAGCAAGAGAGACTGTGTCTTGGATAATTTTTATCATATTGATTTCATTATCTGCTAATAGTTTCTTTAAATCAGGAGGCGAATCAGTAAATGCTTGGGCATTACTTTTATTGGTTCCATTTCCTCTTTCTTTGATAATCTCTGAAAGAATCAAAGAACAAAAGATTGATGAAGGAAGTTTGGAAGATTGGGATGAGGCAAATGAAGAATTTTCATCTGAAAAAAAGGAAGCAGATAATCCATTAGAAACCGGTTTTGACATACCGATATTATAATTACAGTAGCCTTAATGTTTCTAAATTTGCAGGGGCATAGGTCTGAACACGAAATTTCTCACGCAATCCTTGTCGGAATGCATTACATGTCTGTGCATCTCCATGGTGACAAATTATTTTTCTAGGAGTTGGATTTAGAGCAGCAACATAATCCATCAATTGATTTCTATCTGAGTGACCACTGAACCCATCTATTTTTCGCATAGAGCACTTTACTTCTACCATTAATGTCTGTCCTTTATCTATTAGAGGGACTGATGAATGCCCATCTCTTAATCTACTCCCTAAAGTCCCTGATGCTTGATAACCAACGAAACAGAGTGTATTATTTGGTTCAGGCGCCCAATATTTGAAATACTCTACAATAGGTCCTCCAGTCATCATACCACTGGTTGCTAGAACAATACAAGGAGATGGATCTAGGAGTATAGATTCTCTCTGTTGATAAGATTCAACAGTTCGGAACCATTTGGAATGGAATGGGTTCTCAGAACCACCTTTCAATAATTTCTTCCTTAAATCTCGATTTAAGAAATTTGGATGACTCGCGTGAATAGCTGTCGCTTCAGATATCATTCCGTCGAGCCATACAGTAACGGGAGAAACCTTACCTGATTTGAATAATTCATCTATTGCAATCATAACTTCTTGGGAACGTCCAACTGCAAAAACAGGACAAAATATTTTACCTCCACGGCCAATTACATCGATTATCATTTCTTGTAATTCATGACTTGCAGCATCCCTAGTTGGTTGAATATCTTGAGGGCCCCCATATGTCGATTCGATAACCAAAGTATCGACCTTAGGGAAGCGCACTGTTGCGGCATCGAATAGCCAAGATTTCTCATACTTAATATCTCCAGAAAATAGTACCTTATGTTCATTTTTACCTTCGCCTATATTCATGTAAACACTAGAAGACCCTAAAATATGACCTGCGTTTTCCATTGTCATTTTAATATCTGGAGCAATGTCTGTCTTGTCACCCCAATTCACATCCACTACATGTTTGATACATTCCTGAATATCTGCCTTTGAATAAGGAGGTTCATTACCTTCAGCTTGACTGACTTTCACATAATCAATTTGCAAAAGTGTCATTAAATCCCTAGTTGGAGGCGTGCAATAAACAGGTCCACGATAACCATAGCGGAAAAGTACAGGCAACATAGCAATATGATCTACGTGAGCGTGGGTAATTACTATCGCATCAAGATTATCTAAAGGCATCAATTCAGGTGCATTAAAAAATGGTTGAACTTCATTCCTGTTTGTAGTTGGTTTAGCGCCACAATCAACCAATACTTTAGATTCATTGGTAGTTATCAGGTGCATAGCCCTACCGACTTCTCTGTAAGAACCTAGAGCAGTAATTCTGACCCAAGATTCACCGGGTCGTTGAGGCCGGTAAATTCTTGTTCCAAATTTTCTGAGTAAAGATTTTCTTTCATCTGCCATTTCTTTCCTGTATCTTCTAATATCATGTTGAGTTCTACTTTCGATAGAAGGAGCTCTGACAACTTTAACTAACCAACCTATTTTATCTCTTAATGACTGGATGTTGGACCCCTTAGGGCCTACTGCATCAGAGGGATTATCACATTCTAATATCACTTCGCTTAATGCAGGGTCGAGCCAAACTTTTCTGACTTCAGCCTCTGGTGGAATTATTTGCCCTACTGCATCATGAACTTCTTGTTCTGTAGACAAAATATCTGGATGAGGTCTTATTACAATTCTTCTTTTGACCTGCTTCGCGATTTTGACTGTTAAATTATCAGTACTTGTAACAAATTTTTCAGGTTGTTTTGTAATTACTGATATTGAACCCGCTTCTAGATCAATCTCATAATCTATATCTTTAGGGATAATTCCCGATATTTTCTTTTTTAGTTCAGCGTATGACATTCTCATAAAAAATACATCCTAGGTTACTCACGATAGAGGTGTTCCCCGAATGGAGATGTGCACAATGCAACGTGAGTATCAAAGTGAAGATAGAAGAGCAGTTAACTGCTCTTTTGATAATTGTTGGAATCCTTTTTCTGCTGTAATAACGGCTAAATCCATTCCATTTCCACTGGCAGCATCTCTTTGAGCTGATGCCAATAATGATTTAGCTGCAACTCGCAATGCTGATTTCTCATCCATTCCGTCTCTATATTGGTCTTCAAGTACACCATACATATACGGTGAACCTGATCCAGTTGCGCAATAAACATCAGGTATCGAACCACCAGCTGAATCTATGCTGTATACGCTAGAACCTGATGAATCTACACCAACTATCAGAAGCTGTACATAATGAGGACGACCTACTAAAATATTAGCAGTTAGTGTAGCAGCACCTTTCACAGTCATTGCTGTGCCTTCTTTGAGCTCGTATAATTTTAATTCGGCTGCAAGAGTACGTGATAATGATTGAGCATGGCCAACTAGTCCTGCTGTCGTAAGAGCAATGCTATTAGATATCTGAAACATTTTTTGTACACTCTTATTTGCAATGAAGTGACCCATTGTAGCCCTATGATCAGCGCCCACAACAACACCGCCATCAAAGGTAATTCCAATCGTACTTGTTCCTGTCTTTACTGCATCAGTTGTTGCGTGCATTTTAATCACCGCCATAAGAGGAAGTCCTCTCAGCGAATATAACTAATATGAACCCCCTTATGAATGCGACGGACTAGACACATGAAATTTATATGAAACAAGATAAAAACCATAGGTGCACAATATTTCACTAGATAACTCAAAGAACAGCGCCTAGACGGGATGTCGTGGCAAAAGAAGAGAGTACAGGTCCGAAATGGATTGAAATGCCTAGTTTACCCAGTAAGAAAAATAGTTCTATAGAGGCCGAACAAGATTATCATGACTTAGGTGAAAGATACTCTCAGGCACCTGTACCAAATCATTCAGATGATACTATTATTCATAGAGCAAGCTTAGAAGATATAACTGGAATCTCCGAAATAATGAATTGGATATCAGAGGGAGATATTGTAATTGTAGAGATGATGAGTATGATTAGCCGTGAAATAGAACTTCAAACTGCTGTTTCTAAATTACAAAAATTCGTGGAAGATGAAATTAAAGGAACAGTTTTTGGCTTGGGACATAACCGTTTACTATTATTACCTCCAGATTATGGTGCTAAAAAGGCTGAAATAAATTAAAGCTGAGGAATCGCTATGGAAAGTACTGTCGAACAGCCTTGCCCTGTTTGTTTCTCGGAAAATGGCTTAACTATGATAGCACATACATCTGAAATACCATATTTTGGAGAACACACCCAACTTACTATCCTATGTCCTTCTTGTGGCTGGAAACATACAGATTTTATACCGGCAGAAGGTAAAAAACCGGGTGCATTTAGTTTGAAAATCAAAAATTCTGAAATGCTTTCTGTAAGAATAATTCGTTCATCGTCATGTACTGTAAGAATAAGCGAATTAGGATTAGAAGTTGAACCAGGCGGAGCAACGACTGGCTATGTTTCAAATATCGAGGGTGTTTTGAACAGATTTGAAGACGCTATAGGATTAATGTACAGGCAATCAAAGTTATCCAATGAAAAAGAAATTGTTGAAAAATGTGAAAAATTATTTGAAAAGATAAAACAAGTTAAAAATGGAGAAAAGACTGTTGTATTGACACTCTTAGATCCAATGGGGCATAGTCAGATATTGCATAAAGATGCTGTGCCAAGAAATTTGACTGAAGAAGAAATGAAAGACTTAGAAGTTGGCCCTGTCATCCCTGTATTTAATTCTGATGAATTAGAATAATTATTTAGAGTCAGTTGCAATGAACTCATCTATTCTATCGACCCATTGATCTCTCTTATCAGATAAATCAGTCAACCATTCAGATGCTTTATCAATACAAATTTGTTTAATCTCTCCAGCTAATAATCTGCCAGACTCATAATCACGAGCGATTGAAGATAATTCAGTATCGCTTTCCTCGAAAAAGAATTCTAAGTATTGATAAGCAACATCTTTTGATAAATCTCCACCTAGTCTTCTATGCTCTTCTATAGTAGCTCTACCTCCACTAAATGCGCGCTTAACTTTCTTTGACATATCCTCGATTGTATCGTGCATGAATATAGTAGTTTCAGGTTTAGATGATGACATTTTATCACCAGTCATACCAACAGCAAAACGATGGTAGGTCGAACAAGGTGGCATTAATCCCATTCCACCCATACTTCTTTCAAGACTTAATAATGAAATCTTAATTCGAGACATATCACCACGTGTCGCACCAGGAATTTCTAGTGTACCATGTTTTGGATTTGAAAGTACATCGGCGAAACCAAGCTGAGAAAGACAAGTATGAAGTTTTTCGAAAATAGTAGCACGGACTTGACGGTTGATTCCACCAGAATCTAAAACCCCCATATGAGACTTATTCTCATCCTGAATAGATAAACCAATTGTGAGACCACCACTCTTCCTTGGCTTCAGATTAAACCAATTCGTTTTACCCACTAATCCTCTAGTTAAACGAATGTGAGGGTCTTGGTCGACACCCACAGGGACGACTATTGGCCTTAAACCTCCATATTCATCTAATTGAGGGTGGACTATATCACCCGCTTGAACAAGAGGTGCCTGAACATGAGCAAGATTTGTTTCACCTGAAAAGCCATAAATTGCTTCAAATTCAGATAGATTGGTTTTCTTTCCTAGTGTGAAACCGAGTCTTTGCACTTCTGGTCTCATACTTTGGAAGTAGATATTTGTCTTATCCGGATCAAGACCCAGGGCAGCATAATTATGTATATATTCTGATAAAGCGAGTTTACGGCCTTCTTTCAGAGATGTACCTCTTGTCGCTAAAGCCTCTAAATCTGCAACTGCGACAGTAATATCTCCACCCTGTTCTTGAAACCACTTGACTTGATCAATAACCATACTATGGCCAAGGTGCATTTTACCACTAGGCATAAGGCCAGTAAGTACACCAAAATTATCGCCACGATCGATGCATCCTAAAATAACATCTAAATCTCTATGGGCAAAAATTATTCCTCTTCGATGCAATTGATTAGGATTCGGTATCTTAGAAATTTCAACACTACTCAAACCAAAATTATCTCTTATTCTTGCATAATCCGTAGACTGTTGAGATGACCATGGATCTATCCGAGACTCACCAGCCATAGATGGTCGAGTGTAAACTCCTCAATCAAGGCTGCGCTTAAAATATTACAAATATGCCCAACTACTATGGACATTGACTACAACCGAAGGATGTGAATATGACGACTATACACTGTTTAGGTTCAGGGCTTGTTGGCTCTTTCGTAATAAAAAAATTATCTAATGAAGGAATAAAAGTTAACGTTGTAGATATCAATGAAAAAAAAGATTTTATTTCAAATGATTTAGTAGAGGTTCATATTGAAGACGCTTTCAAATATTGCCAAAAAACAATAGAAAATGACGATTTATATGTTAATATGCTCCCAGGAAGTCTAGGGCATAAAGTGACGGAATTATTAGTATCTCAGGGGAAAAGAATAGTAGACCTTAGTTTTAGTGAACAAACACCTGAAAGTTTGAATCCAAGCGCCATTAAATCGGGAGCTAAATTACTCTGGGACGTAGGAATAGCACCTGGTTTTTCTAATATGTTAATCGCATACGCATCGAGAGTAGGGAATGGAATTGTTAGTGTAGAAGTTAGAGTCGGTGGTAATCCTATTTTAATGGATGATGAATGGAGTTATATGGCACCTTTTTCACCCAATGATGTAATTGCAGAATATACAAGACCTGCAAGAATTATAAGAGAAAGAAAATTATGTATCTTACCTGCATTGAGCGAAAGACACAAGATTGTAGTAGGAAAAAGAGGGGCTATGGAAGCGTTCCTTACGGATGGCTTGAGAAGTTTACTCGATACAATAGATGCAGAGGATATGACTGAGTATACAGTCAGGTGGCCAGGCCATATTCAGAGATTCATTGATGAAAGGGATGCTGGTATCCTGAACGAAGAAGATCTTATTGAGAAATGGAGATTTGATAGTAAACGTAGAGAATTTACTTGGATGGAAGTCAAAGTAGAATGTAATAATGGAGAAAAAATGTGCTGGACAATATATGATGAAGGGATGAAGGGTGATTCATCAATGGCTAGAACTACTGGTTTAGTTACTGCATCATGTATTAGTCAATGGCTAATTGATGAAACACTCGTTAACAAAGGAGTTCATCCACCTGAAAGTCTGTCTAATGAAGTAATATCAAACGTACTACAAAGTTTAAGAGATGAGGGTGTAGACATTAAGGGACCTGATATTCATCTCTAGATTATGATTTTTGATCCCTCTTCACTAGCCATTTAATTGTCATTGGAGTGGCAATTAATATTCCTAATGCAACTATTGGGAGTCTCCAATCCATTTCCAAAGCAGACGGTCTTTCAATCAACCAAGTAAAAAGTAAGGGTGAATCATAAAAATCATTTGCCCACTCATGAAGATTTGTCACATGGTGCCCAACAATTGTCACACTATGGTGTAAATTGTTGAAAGTTTTAAGAGGATATAATTCATATGACGATATATTATCAAATTCTACTATAATTTCACTACCTGGTGAAAGTGTAATTATCATACCAGCATCTACTGTTCGCCAACCATTTTGAAGAATCTTTTCATTTTCTTGTAATACTGGATAAGAGAAATTTTCATCATCATTGACAGAGTATATCGACGAGGAGGTTTGAATTAGTATACTTCCAGGTACACTCCAAGAATTGCTTAAAGGTACATCTAAACTCAATATCAAAGTATTATTATCAACAGTTGAAGTAATCAAAGAACTAGAAATCTCATGATTATACCATTCACCCCACGTAGTATACCATACATCTTGATTTTCGAGAAAATTTATTGCGTCCTTATCTTCTCTGACTTTAAGATCGAATATTCTTGCCTCCCAGTAAATCGAAATAAGAGTATCTTTCTCTGCAGAATCAAGTAAAGTTAAATTTGCAGTATTCTGTTCAATACTGCCACCATTTCGTTGTACTACTGACATGCCATCAACATCAGAAATCAAATTATCACCTAAGATTAAGAAACCTGATTCTTTCAGAGCTGAAACAGTATCTTCATCTATAGAATTAGGAACACCAAACGATATTGCTTCAGAACCCCAGCGAGAAGAGTTAGTATGACCATTCAAATATTCTTTACAAGATTCAATAGCCCAGTTATCTTCATTGATATCAATTCCTTCATACCCATGGCAAGCGAATTCATCACCATGTTCTAATCTTTCGGGCCCTATTAGATTCCATAACCAATTATCGTCATCCCAGTCTGCAACAACTGTTGGAGCTAGTAGAGGAGTAACGAATATGACTAGTAAAAAAAGACCCCTATACCGTATTCCCATGGCACTCCGAATAAGAAATAAGAAATGAACCCTTGTGAGCCGAATCGAAAGCAATAAAGATAAAGTATAGGCACAACAGATATACATGCTATCTAATAGTAGTCTAGATTCTATCTCTGAATTGGTAGATTTATCTGGTTCTGGGGAAAAATTTTCTACACCATGGATTTATAATTTCTTACTTTGGGTACTACCTACACCATTTCGAACAATAACAAATATCCACTACCATGGATTGGAAAGAATACCAAAAGGTGCAGTGATTTTTGTTGCAAATCATACGTCACACGTAGATCCATTTATCAAAATAGTTGCAGCTAATAGACCAGTACACTACTTAGCAAAGCAAGAACATTTTGAATCTCCAGCTACAAAAATTTTGATGGAGAGTACGGGTATGATTGAGACTACCAGAGAAAACGGTGCTAGAAGTGCTCTGACTCAAGCAGTAGATGTATTGGAATCAGGAACTTCTGTAGGTATATTTCCAGAAGGAACTAGATCAAGAAATGTAAAAGCACCATTCCTACAGAAAGGAAAAACAGGAGTTGCAAGATTAGCAGCACGATTTCCAGATACTCCGATAATTGCAATGTCGATTATTGGTGCCAGAAGTTTCATGAAACCTGGTAGTTTGATGATAAAACCATGGAAACGAATTGATGTATACATAGGATTCCCTATTACATTCTCAGAATGGGCTTCAAGCCCTAATGGAGGCAATCTAGATGACGGAAAAGTCAAACAATTACTTAAAAAAAATGATTCAGAGAAAACATTTGAAATGAAAGATTTATTCAGAAAATTAACTGATCAAATTATTGAAACTTTACGTATTAATGGCGCCCCCTAGGTGACTTAGGGAGAGTATGATTCAAAGACTGCCGTCTAAACCGCTATCATGACATGGAACAGTATTTAGATCTCTTACGCCGAATCCTAGAACATGGAGGAGACAAGGATGATAGGACAGGAACAGGGACTAAATCGATATTTGGTCATCAAATGCGCTTTGATTTATCAGAAAGTTTTCCTGCTGTAACTACAAAGAAAATACATTGGCCTAGTGTTATTCATGAGCTATTATGGATAATTTCAGGTGAAACTAATGTTAAATATTTACAAGAAAATAAAGTTAGAATATGGAATGAATGGGCGGATGAAGAAGGTGATTTGGGACCAGTATATGGAAAACAATGGCGGAAATGGGAATCTAATGATGGAGAAGTAATTGATCAAATTAAAAATTCTATCGAACTCATAAAAACTAATCCCGAATCAAGAAGGATAATTGTATCTGCATGGAATGTTGGAGATTTAGATAAAATGGCTTTAATGCCATGTCATGCATTTTTCCAATTTTTTGTATGTGATGGTAAACTATCTTGTCAATTATATCAAAGAAGTGCAGATGCTTTCTTAGGAGTCCCATTCAATATTTCTTCTTACAGCTTACTGACATGTATGATGGCTCAAGTTTGTGAATTAGAGCCAGGAGAATTTATTTGGACAGGAGGAGATTGCCATCTCTACAATAATCATCTTGAACAGGCGAAATTACAAGTTTCACGTTCACCGCTTAACTTACCCAAATTAGTGCTTGATTCAAGCATTACAGATATAGATGATTTCAGAGCTGAGCATATCAAAATTATCGGTTATGAACATCATCCACATATATCTGCTCCAATTTCAATATGAGGTATAGTCATGAAAATATTGATGATTGTTGCAATGGATGAGCAAGGGAATATTGGTAATAACGGGTCTCTACCATGGAGATTATCGTCTGATATGTCAAGATTTAGGAAACTAACGATTGCAGATGGTTTTAATGCTGTAATCATGGGGAGAAAAACTTGGGATTCCTTACCAGAAAACTACAAACCACTTCCAGAAAGATTGAATATTGTAATGTCAAGAAATACATCATGGAGTGATAAAAATGCAGAATCAGCGCTTTATCCAGGGAGGGCGATAGAAATTGCATATGCTAATGGATGTGATGAATGCTGGATTATTGGAGGCGCACAGATTTATAATATGTACTTAGATAGAGTGGATGAAATACATATCACTAATGTTCATACATCAGATAGTGGAGATATCACCTTCCCAGAAAATGATTGGTCTGATTGGAGGGAAAAAATTATAGAAAAATTACCTAAAGATGATAAAAATGAATATGATACTACGTATACAATATGGATAAGAAACGTTTCATAGTAGCACATTGTTTCAATACATTTGAAAATAAAACAATTGGTCAAAGGTTTAATGAGAACCGAGCATTTACCATTTCCAATGCCGGAAAGAAAATTTTCTTTACAACAAAAATGGGTTGATTTAACATTTATGCATTGGGAAGTAGATCCTGAAATATTAAAAAAACATATACCCAAAGATTTAGAAATTGAACTATTTGAGGGAAAAGCATACGTTGGGACAATTCCTTTTAAGATGGAAAAAGTAAGGCCTAGGAATTTACCATCGATATCAATGATTTCGAATTTTCCTGAATTTAACATAAGAACATATGTCAAGAAAAATGGAAAAGGAGGAGTTTTTTTCCTAACTCTTGATGCACAGAGTCATATCACATGCAAATATGCCCCATTGGTTTATGGACTTCCATATGAATATGCTAAATGTAATTTTAATATCAACAAAAAAGGAGAATATCTGTGGGCATCTAAAAGAATAACTAACGGGATAAAACTAGAAGGAAAATCTATTGGTTATGGACCTTTAATGAAAGCTAATAAAGGAAGTTTAGAAGAATTTTTATTTGAAAGATACTGCCTATATGTAGAAAAGAAAGGAATCACCTACAGGGCTTATACCTGCCATGAACCATGGGAATTTCAAAATGCTGATGTTGAAATTAAAGAAAATTCATTAACAGAATTTTATGATTTAGGGATCAAGAATCTATTAAATCCAGATTTAGTACATGTTAGTAAAGGAGTGGATGTTCTTACATGGAATATTCAATCAACGGTGAATGAAAATGAGTGAGGATGGTATTTTATTATTAGATGGAAATTGTGGTCTATGTAATCGTTTGGCAATATTTTTACATCCTCGATTGCAAAAACATAAATCATTGGTTTTCATGTCTAATGAGAGTGAGGAAGGAAAAGAAATAATAGAAAGTTTACCTCATAAACAACAAAATTTAGATACAGTATATTTAGTTAGGAATGGAGTCTCATACATCAAATCTGCGGCTGCAATTCGATGTCTTCTTTATCTCAAATGGCAATATAGAATTTTCTATCCAGTATTTTGGGTCATACCTTTTCCATTGAGAGATTTGGTTTATGCTATGATTGCTAGGAATAGACATAAGATTTTTTCTAAACCGGATATTTGTATTATTCCGTCTTTAAATAAATAATAGATTGAATTAGGATGAAATATCAATAACGCCAAACTATATGTTCAGAAATAGGGTATTGATATTCATCGGAATAAGGCCATTTAAGTTGTTGTGCAAGAAAAATAATTGCAGATTCATTTGCTAAGTCGGTTGAAATACCGATATCAAGAAGTCCTTCACAGCCTCTAACAGCACAACCTATAGGTGCAAAGGCGTAATGACCGGAATTATTGAATATACCATAATTAATTAAATTATTTCCCAAAAGAGTAGTTGTATTATTGACTTCAGAAATAACAGTTGTATCATCAATATCCCCAGACAAAACTAAAGAAGGCACAGATACACTTGAAATTCCCTGATTTAGTACTGTTCCATTCCATGGGGACAGTAAAATAGTTGCCCAAACCCTAGAATCCTGTAATATAATTGTTGCATTTTCAACCATTTCATTATTTGATTGCAAAAAATTAACTGCATTACAATGTATTAATTTTATCTGATCACTTGCGCTATCATCTTCACATGCAGACTCAATATCTCCTGTAGAAATTTGGGCACCAGAAATCATCATAGATGCATAACCGCCTGTAGATTGACCTATCATTGAATACCCATTTTCTACAATTATACAGTTAGCTAATTCTCCTTCAGCATTATTCTGATCGATTAACCAATCAAAGCTCTCCATTATGTCTAAAGGCATTGACAAAAGAAGTTCCCCTAATTTATTTGGGTCGGCATCAAGCAGAGTACCATACCTGTGATCAGGAGCGATAGAAATGAATCCATGAGTGGCGAGACTTTCCATCATAAAAGCAGAACCCCATCTAATACTTGGGAAACCATGACTGTAAATACTTACAGGTCTGGTTTCAGAACAATCAGGAGTTGTATCATCTAATGCTAACCCAGGTAAAACATTATTGTAAATAACTTGTTCACCAAAATTTTCGATAGCTGGATACCATATTTGTAATGTAATTTCATGTCCTCTTGGAGACAAGAATGTAACATCTTTAGTACCTGCAGTAAATGGTCCATCTTCTGTAAGTGACGAATATGGCGTTAATTGAAATGGATCATCTAAATCATTAATTCCATCTCCATCATCATCATCATCAACTCCATTAGGTATTCCATCAAAATCAGTATCTCTTTGTTCATTAAAATCTAATGGATAAGCATCATTAATGTTTTGAGTACCATCACCATCAATATCATCATCTGAATTATCGCCAATACCATCACCATCTAGATCTGATGATTCTGTGGAATCTAGAGGGTGTGAGTCATCAGTATCGATAAATCCATCATTATCATCGTCATCATCACACATATTCCCTATCCCATCTTCATCATAATCGGCTTGATATTTATTGTATATATCTACACAATTATCAGTAGAATCATCAATACCATCTGAATCAATATCAGGAGATTCTAAACATCCTGCAATGGTATTAGATAGCAGAATTATAATCATACTCATCACTAAAATAGAACATCGCACATGTTATGCTGAACAACCTGAGCAATAAGTCTTGTTTATTCATCTTGATATTCTGTAACTCTAATTCCTAATTTATTATGGCGAACTGGCCTGTGCATTACTTTCTCTATTTTTTTATTAAATTCTTGAAATAAATCAATTTCAAGAGCAAGTGAATGACCTAATATAAGAATCAGTAAATCTGCCAATTCCTCCGCTGCCTCATGTTCGGGTTTACCTTTGGTAATTGCAGCAGCGAATTCACCCAATTCTTCTACGGTTAAGGCGATTCTATACCCCATATCATGTCCTTTGTTCACAGGATCAGAGAAATTATATTTAGAATGGAAAAGTGCTACCTTGTGCATCATTAAATCCCAAGATCTAATATTATTTTTGAAATTCTTAGAATCAGACCATTCCTCTACGCTCAACGGGTTCATAGTATCGGCTCACAGAGGGGGGCCATCAAATTAATCCTAGATACAGTGTAAAATAATTAACAAAATACTAGAAATTTTTAATTAAGTTGTTTATACAAACTATAACTCTAGAAATTAATGAAGAAGCCATTGAGTCAACTGCCAAATGATCAATTTCAGCATCACGATTCCCTGGAGTTCTTCCTGCGGCCCAATTAGATGAACATGATAAGGCTACATGGGGAACATTAAATTCTGAGATTAAACGTTGCTCAGGACCTAAGGTCATACCAACTACATCGGCACCTAATGTAACTAAAGCATCTATCTCAGAGGGTGTTTCAAATTGAGGCCCTACACATTGAGCAACGATTAACCCTTTTACAACAGATGATTGTTGTTGGACTAATATTTCTTCACAACAAGAGATTCCTTGTTCATCAAAAATTGATGTACGATCGGAATGATTCGCATCATCGTCAAAGAATGTCCAAGGTGTCTGAGTAAGATCTATAATATCACCAGATATTCCGATTTCTCCAGGAGGAAAGTCTTCTCTCATAGAACCTACAGAATTAACACTAAGAATTACTTGAGGTTGACAACTCATGATTGCATAAACATTTGCCCTATGCTCTATCATATGAGGCGGAATGCGCTTATTTGTAGATGAATGATGCCGGTCTAAAATGAATATCTTATCATCATCTTTGTCAATAACAGTTATTGGGACATTACCCCATTTAGTATCAATTCTAGTATCAGTTAACTGAAATTTATTCTGTTTTTGATAGACTTTCGATAATTCACTCATTCCAGTGCCACATATTACAGCTACACGAGTCATACCCAGCGCCTTAGTTAGAGGTTCATGTGCTTATCTAAAAACAAGTTACTCATTTAGTCTATCAATAAGATCTGATTTCTTACCAGATACTGGTTTTCCTGCAGCCTTGAGTAGCTCTTTTAGTTGGGCAACAGTCATACTTGAATAATCAACATCCTCGTCATCAGAACTTTCTTCTGAATCCTCAATATCAGATACCAAATCATCTGAATCTTCAACATCTGATTCATCAAACTTTGATGTTGCAGCATCGTTCTCTTCTTTCTCTTGTGCATGAATTTCATCAAGTGTAGGTCCATCTTCAACTAAGACTCCTGCTTGGATAAGTTGCGTTCGACGAATGACTACAGTTCTTACAGGTTGAATTTTAGAAACTGCATCTTTGATTTTCGTTTCAAGAGTTCCGTCAAGCATTGATGCTTGTAAACTGAACCAAGTTGATGTTGCTCCTGTTGTCAAAATAACTTCTCTTGCAAGAGTCCTCATTTGTTGTTTCTGACTAGATTTAATTCTTGCTCTAGAAATCATTAGTGGCTTAAATCGCACGTAATATCCATCTTCGGTAACAACATCAATCGTATCGTCGATTTTACCACGATCTCTTCTGACCTGTCTACGAACATGATCTTTCAGAAGTTCATGACCCACAAATTCAGTAATCGCATCATTGCCTAAAACATCCACTACTCTAAAAACTACTTTAACGTGCATTTTTGAAAAGTCGCCATCTAATTCATTTTGAATAACTTCATAATTACGACCAATCAACTGTTCTGGCTCTTCAGCCAAAGTTTCACCTATTACTCTAAATGACCATGGAGTTCGTGGAGCTCTTATTGTGTACCAGCGTTTTGCCTTCCACTTGTCTCTCTGTTTACGTGCCGCTGCTCTTGCTCTTGCTCCTTTTGCCATAATTAACGACTCCGTATGTACCGGGGGCTGCCCCGTTTGCGAGCCATGCGACTTGAATTCAGTATATGAACGAAACCTAATATACACAGTTAGAAATATTTGCTCAAGCGTCGCATTCAATACTAAGAGGTTCTAGGAATACACATGAGTTTGCACAGCGTCACATGGAGAGTTAATGCTAGTTCATTAGATAATACTGATCTAATTGAGGATTCGCTAAAGTGGATATCTGGCGAAAAATCAACCATTACTAAAACTAAAGACAAATCTTTTCATGGCTCACAGCAATATTCTATAGTTGCTCAGACTCAAAAAAGGAAAGAAGCCATTGAATCTTTAAAGAGATTAGGAAATAAAACATTGGATAGTATTCTAAAAGACGGTATTGAAAAAAGAATTGATGATTCAAAAAATTTACATATCCGGCTGGAATTATCAAAACTTGTAAGTGGAGAAATTTATCTATCAAATAATAATACGATTTCAGCAACTGTAAAGGGTAAATTCAAGATTGAATCTTACCCAGGAGATTCGGTCACCGAGGTCATAACTGACTTGATTGAGAAGATACTTGATAGTAGTTAAATAAAACAATCATTATTCAGAATATACAAGTATTCTTATGTATCTGTTTACACGAACACTCGTGACCCATGTAGTAACAGAAGCTTGTGTAGACCATAAGTACCAAGATTGCGTAGCAGTTTGCCCTGTAGAAGCCTTTAGAGAAACTGACACATATCTTGTTATAGACCCAGATGAGTGTATTGATTGCGCCGCTTGTATACCTGAATGCCCAGTTGGAGCTATTTTTGCCGATACCGATTTACCAGATGAACATGAAGGATGGTTAGACAGGAATGAGAATGAAGCCCCAAATCTTCCAATTGCTGAAGGAGATTCTCCAGTATTGGCAGAATCTTAAATGAAAAATTAATTTTTTGATGAACATAGGTTCATCAATGAAAGCCGTGAGGATTAGTTATGAGTAAAAGACTCGACTTCACCAACTTGAGACATGGAACATCTTTGCTAAAGCGCGGATTTGCAAAAATGCAAGAAGGCGGTGTCATTATGGATGTCGTTACTCCTGAAGAGGCACACATTGCAGAAGATGCTGGTGCTGTATCAGTAATGGCTCTAGAGAGAGTACCTGCTGATATTAGAGCGCAAGGTGGTGTTGCACGAATGAGTCATCCAGACATGATTACTGAAATTATAGAAACGACTAGTATACCAGTAATGGCTAAAGCAAGAATTGGTCATGATGACGAGGCAAGAGTATTGCAATCACTTGGAGTAGATATGATTGATGAATCAGAAGTACTGACACCAGCAGACCCCTTCTATCACATAGCAAAGAATGATTTTACAATTCCATTTGTTTGTGGTTGTACAAATTTGGGTGAAGCGATACGAAGAGTAGCAGAAGGTGCTGCAATGATAAGAACAAAAGGAGAAGCAGGCACAGGTAATGTAGTCAGCGCAGTTCAACATGCTAGATTAGTTAAGGAGGAGATAATATATGCTCAAAATACTGGCCTAGAGGGGCAAGAAAAAATGGTTGAAGTAATGATGAAAGGATTCCATAGAATTCCAAATGCATCAAATTTTGATATTAAAATTAATCATACACCATTTGGAAATATCAATGATTTACGAACAGAGGTTACAACTATTTTGAGAGAGGTTGTAGAACTTGGAAGATTGCCAGTAGTCACCTTTTCAGCAGGAGGAATTGCTACTCCAGCAGATGCTGCATTAATGATGAATCACGGTATGGATGGAATTTTCGTTGGATCAGGAATTTTCAAGAGTTCTGATCCTAAAACAACAGCAGAAGCAATTGTATTGGCAACACATAGATATCAGGATGCAGATTCCGTAGCAGAGGCTAGTAGAATGATTGGTGAGGCAATGCCAGGTTTAGAAATCGAAACTTTAGATGTACGTATGGAAGAAAGAGGATATTAGATTATTTCCTACCACGTACCGTCCCTAATTTACGAGACTGCTTTTTCCCCTTAGTTGATTTGACAGTGGCAATTGAAGAATCACCATCTAACGCTCCACCTAGTGTGAGGGAGCCACTATTCAAAAGATGAGATGCTAGAGAATCCGCCATTTCTTCATCTTCACTAGGTTTTTTCAATGCATCTTTAACTGATTGATTGTGATCTTTAATTACTTTTATTCTCTCTTCATGAGCTGCTTTCATCTCATCCCTAAGTTCATTTGCTTGGCTGATTAGCTCTTGCATATTTTCATGAACTTCATTAGCAGATTCTCTACAAGTAACATATGCAGAATGTAATCTATCTGCCTCTGCACGCAAGAAGTCTCTTTCAGAAAGCATAGGTTTCACTTCTTCCCATACCAAATCTGCTTTTTTATGGAAATCAATCATTTCTTGGTGCGCATTATCAGCTTCAGATTTCAGGAGACGAATAGATCCGTCCATATCCCCGATATCAATTTTAATAATGTTAAATTCATCTACGGAAGGCATTAATTTATTCCTCTTAACAATCAAAACCTTTAATTTTTTAAGAAGCTTATTTTCTGTTTCTAATATTAAACGGCCATCAGTCATCATTGTATTTTCGATTTTTTCAATCTCTCTTATGGTTTCAGATAATTGAATAACAACTGATTTAGATTCTTTAGCATCGTCTCTCTTACCTCTATTCTGATTGATTAATTCCCTAATCTGCTTTTGTATTTCGTCTCTTCTTGCTTTACATATTTGTGCCTGGTCACGAATCTTTTTTTGTTCATCAAGTTTTTCTTTTATAGACTCACGGACCTCTTTACTTTGTTCTTGTAGAGCATTTCTTGAATCTGCTGCGCGCCGTGCATCTTCATTGAATGAATTCCTATGTTCTTTCATTCTTCGAAGCTTGGTTTCCATAGCATGCAATCTTGTTCTAAGGTCATCCTCAGGGTTCTGCTGCTCATCAGTCACGAGTCGCCGAGTAAGGCTACCTTATTCAAAGGAACTATTTGATTCATAGCCCTAATAGAGATGCAAAAAACGGGAGTATGGGTGATAATATTGCAATTCCGGCTCCAACCAAGAAAATAGCGCCGATGGAAATTCTTAGTCTTGTAAAAAGGTCTGATCTATTCTGTACAGTCAGAACTCTTCCGCTTAGTAAGTTACCATTTTCATCTTCTAACCTTACAGTAACAGTCGCTTCTCCGGTTTCTTCAGGAAGTAAACTTTGCCAAATAATTTTAGTTGATTTCATCACTAAAGGTAATTTTTGTACAGAAGAGAGATGCTGATTATCATTCAAAACCTCATTACATGAATCTACTCTAAGTTTGTATACACAACCAGATGGACGAAAATCAGGAGTCTGTATCTTTAGAATTAAATCAATAGGTTCATCCCCAAAATTTACAACATATGCAAAAAGATTAGCCTGACCAACAACTAGATTTTCCATATCTACATCAAACCAAATATCATTGCTAATACCTACGTCAAGTTTCATCCTGAGACGATCATGAAGTCTGAAAAATGATGCACACTTATCTTTAGCCCTAATTATAAGACGATCCCATGTTTCTTCACCAAGTTCAGGATGCTGGAATAATTCATCAACAATTTCAGGAGGCATCCAGTCTTGTAAATACTCTGGTCTAAAATCGTCTTCATCCAAATATCCTGCTCTTCTTAGATGGAGTAAATGGAGTAATTTTTCTTGTAAATCCGAGATATTATTTCCTTCTTTGACAGAAGGTTGGACAGATCGTAAATACTCTGAAATTCTTACTGAAAGAAGAGGGTCAACATGTGCACTGATGACATCACTAAATGGTCTTTTAAGTAGTGCAGGATGGATTGGGGGTGAAAATGATTCAAGCATACCCCATGTCTCACAGGTGTTAAATCTTGAACGATTAGATACCATATATACTCCATGCCCCGATAGTAAAAAGCCTGTTGAAAGCGATAGCAGAACGGAATCACCACTAACTATATCTGAGAATTGCAGGCTAAAAATAAGAAATAGACCTGAAAGAAACATAAGAAAAGTTGTTGCAATTACTTGTCTAAATGAGCCTTCTATTGTTTCCTTCATTTCTGCATATCCATGTGCACTCTTAAAAGTTAAACCTGTTGTTGTTAGTTCTTGGGATTGGATGCTAAATATCCTCTTTGTTAAAGACAGTAATAGTAACAAAAGACCTAATAATCCTAAATCTGCTATAATAAAGAAGAATGCAAGATAATAAAAACCTACTTCAATAGTCATAGAAAATGGAAGAAAGGGAAATAAATGATCCACCCACCAATCAGGTTCAGAACTAGAAAATGATTCTGCTAAGCCATATAATATAATTACCAATATTGGAATAATTAGTACAAACCTCAAACCTCGACTAATAAATAAACGGTCTAATTTCACTAAATTACGCTCATAATCTTGGAGTCTACGAATATTATCAATATCTATTAAGTTAATACTTCTATTTATTACAATAGAATTATCCTCTTTAAGATTTGGAGCCTCTGGCACCATAGGGTCATCTCCATCAACTAATTCATCTAAGATTTTATCGCTAGAATTAATCATATGAACACCCGTTGGTTACTTCACCCTTACTATGACTTTGAAACTTAACTCACGAGAAAATTTGAATTCAGAACCTTCACAATAGTATTTGTCGGAAACTTTCTTTATATCAGAACCTATTCTAAGGCCCACTCCATCTAAAGTTTTTATTGCAACCCCACTTGAAATTATCAACTCAACTATTGCATTAACATTTTCAGGTAAAGCTGAAATCGGAAGTAATGTATTTTTACCGGAAATCATCACATTCCTGTCTACTAAAGGTATCAACGCGCCTTCTTTATTTCTCTCAGGATATCCAAGCATTCTATCAATTGATGCTTCTAAATCACTGTCTATATTATGTTCTAAATTACAGGCAGCTGAATCTACATCTCCTTCATAGCGAATCACATCAGATAAAAGAATCCTCAATAATTCTTCTCGACGTTTTATTCGAGATGCATGTTTGAATCCTAATGAGGTCAGACGGCATCCTTTGTAAGGGATATAAGTTAAATAATCTCGATTTGCCAAACGTTGAATCATTTCAGTAGTAGATGCGGGACTTACATCCATTAATTCTGCTAATTGAGTAGTCTTGACTATTGCATCGGGTTGATTGAAATGTGCCTCAAATATTCTTTTGAGATACATTTCTTCAAACTCACTTAATTCAGACATAATTAACTCAACCAATCTTTGCAACGAATTCTGCCCTACAAGCAGGACATCGTGACCTAATAGGTCTTTTATCGAGTGGTACCTTAAGAGTTTGCTCACATTGAGGGCAAGGAAGAAGATCATTATCAGAATAAGATTCCAGTGATGATTCATCCTCATTTGAATCAATAATAGAATCAGATGAATTATCAATTTTATTTTCATTTAGAGATGAGTTATTGAATAACATAGTACATGCAGGGCATTTAACTGAGCCATTATGATTTGAAGGAATATTGAGTCTTTGATTACACCCTGGACATTTCACTTCTATCTTTTCGTCTACACTACTAGACCTTGAAATCCTAGTTTCAGAAGATTTATTTTTTCCCCAAGATGTTTCAGTAGAAGGAGTTCTCTGAGAAACTGCCCTGATAATTACTAGCAATGACATAACTATCGCTAATCCTGACAAAGACCCATAAATAGCTGCATTAATGTTGAATGGTAATTTTAAACTTGTGGAACTACCAGAATCTACGAAAATAGAAGTTTGGTTGCTACTAGTTAATTCATTCATTTTCCAAATAAAGTTAATATCTGTTGTTTGAGAATATTTCCAAGAGGAAATTTCGATACTACCTGAGAAGCCGCTACCTGAATCAATTTCAGGTGTAGAAATTTCAGAAAATACGATATCATTAGCGATGCCGACTACCCTTAATATACCGGTAGAGGAACGCTGATTACCGTTATTCTCAAGTATATAATTAATTAAAATTGTGTCCCCAACTGAAACAGAACTTGGAGAAATATTAGTTATTTTTATTGAGGGAGATATTAGTGGAGGAGATAATTCAGTTATTTCTTCAGCATCTCCATTTAGAGATAACCAAGAATTAGGAGAAACTGAAATTTTAAACCTACTATTATCTGGATGTCCAAGATTAAAATTCAAATCTCTTACTCCAGGATTAAGATCAGAATTAATTACTTGATATAATGAATAATCATTACCTGATTTCATGAGTAAAGAAATTACCACACTTCTATTCAAACCAGGACTAAGTGAAACAGAAATATCTAATTCAAGTCCTGACTCCAAAGTCCAAGAGATACTATCTATATTGACAGCTATATCTTGTGATTCTTGAATGTCTAGAATAGACGTTCCATTAAGTGATATATCAATCCCTCCATTAGAACTTAATATCTGCCATTGAATTGACTGTGTCCCTTGAATCAATGCGGTAAAAGTAGCGGAAACTTCTCTACTAGAACCGGGAGAAATACTGACCATATTTCCTAGCGCTATAGTTGTCCCATCATTTCTTGATAATTCAAGACGTACAGAATTTAGATTTTTACCTTGATTATGAACTAAAATTGAAGCAGTAAGCTCATCCCCTACATGAGCAGGTTGTCCTATTAAGACAAGATTAGCATCACCTGCAGAGGTGAAGTTAACTGGATTAGGGCCGACAATAATCTCAGAAATTTCCATCTCTGATGAATTATCAATTTCAAGTTTACATAGAATAATCCCTTCACTTACGGGGCCAAAAGAAATTTTTACCTCACTTAATGATTGGTTACCTTCCAATATACCCGAATTTCCACCATACCATTGACCAGCATAGCCAAAACTAAATTTCCAAGATGAATTATCTGAAGAGACATTAGAATTATAGACAGGAATAATAAGGTTGACGAAATCACCATTTGAGGCAGAATGATTACCACTACTTTCCATCGTATTACCATCCAGATAATCAAAAGACCAAATAGTACCTTCAGAAATATCAAAATCACTATCTTCAGCAGATACTATACTAGCGCTACAGATTAATAAAATAGAAAATAGCAATAAACAAGTCAGTGAAGAAACTGGAGTTCTTCTGGGCATTGTGTAATACTCGACAATAACAACCGTATGAATGATACCCCTCTTTGAGGTCACATAGTGAACTTTATTGACACCTTGAGGTAGCCCCGAATACAATGGACACTGACCTACTGCTTGCTGTCTCGCCCGAAGACATGGCTAAAGCCCTGCTCGCAAGGAGACAAATCTTGAAAGAACAGTTACCTACAGTGATTAGAACGTTGGAAGCCGAAGAACAAAATCTAGCGCCAAAAGCTAAAAAGGCACTTGAAACAAATAAAATAATTAATGCTAAAGTTAGTGATCTAAAGGAAAAAAGGAATAATGCCCAGAAAAAGGCGAATGAACTTCTTAAGGTAGTAAAAGAAAGTAAAACTAAGTTAATGCAAGCAGATGGCATGGTGAATCTAGACCCTTCGTGGAAAAAGGAAAAATTATTCGATGAGATAGAAGAAATTGAAAAAAAAATAGAAACTTCTGCTCTAGATCATAAAGCAGAAAGAAAACTTCTAGATCGAAGAAAGAAAATTATTGAAATTAATGATAAATGGTTGAGGGAGAGAAGAGACTCAAATCCTGAAATGGTTACTTACATTAATGCTAGAAGAGAGATGAATGCATTATTTCGAGATGCAGACAAATCACACAGAAATATGCTTGATGGTGTAGAAATAGCTCAACCTCAGCACGATAAGCAAATGAAAATAAGAAATGAACTCAAAGAAATAAGAAGGCAACTAGACAGGGCTAAGGAATTGCTATCACAATCGGATAAAGCAATTAGTCACTGGGAGAGAAGATTGTCCCAAGGTTTTGGAGAACTGGATGGTGGGTTCAGTGATTTATTAGCAGCGCAAAAAAGAGTCTCAGAGGGAGGAGACTCATCATTCGCTAGGAAGGCGAAAACAAAAGTTAACAAAACCAGAAAGAAGAATTCTAAATCTAAGGAGGAAGAAGAATGAATGAATCTGAATTAGAAATGAGCCTTTTCTCTGATTTAGAAGACTTAGATAGAAAAGAAATTGAGCAGAATGCCAATGATTTAGAAAGACAAGTTAGAACCATTGAAGATGAACATAAATCATTAAGGTATGAAAGAAAAAATCAAGTAGAGATCGTCAAGTCTTTAAGAGTATCAGTTGGAGAAATGGAAGCAGTTAATGATGAACGGAGAGGTTTATTGAAGAAATTTCATGAGGCAAGAAAGTTAGCAGAAAAGGCAAGAGAAAAGAGAGACGAAGTCAATAGATCAATACCACCGCCATCTAGTATTCTCTCAGAGTGGATGGGAGAAACACATCAAAGATTAGTAACAATAGATAATGATTTGACGGCAGTTCCTACTCTAAATCGAGAAGTTGAAATGTTCAAAAGATTTTTTGAACTACAAGCAGCTTATACTAAAAAACAGGATTCAGAAATATTTCATATTGATTATATTAAGCATATTGGAACTATTAGAACTATTGCAAAAGAGTTGGATGCAACAAGAAATAATAATGAAAAAGAGAAATCTAATGATGCAGAAAATAAAGATGATGCAGGAAATAAAGATGATGCAGGAAACATAAATCGTTCAGACGTTAGAAAATTGAGTAAAAGAATAAGTAAAATAGATAAAGAATTAGATAAATTATCTGAGGAAATAAAAATTGTCAGAAAGGAAGCAAAACGTATTCGTTCATACTTAAGAATGACAAGTAGTCGGGGAAAACCTATCAAAATATCTGAAGTAAAAGATAGAGCACAAAGTGGAGATTCATTAAATACAGACGAATTAGGAGCTTTACTTAGAACAGGTGGTCTCTCGGGTTTTGCTAAAGATAGCAAAAAAACTGTTAAGAAAAAACAAATAAAAAAGAGTACTGGTAAAAAGCAGTACAGAAGACTTGGTGTTGCTAGAGGTGGTGCTAGATTGGGATCACGTGCGGCAAAACGTGATGACTAGAGCAGTTGCCCGTTTACCTTCCTCCTATGCCCTTATATGAGATTCTGAAGTCGGAGAATATGAGAGAGGCCTGATTATGATGGATTTTGATGAAGTCAGGAAGGTCCTAAGCCCTAAAAGCTCCTCACTTGACGAGAAACTTTCTATATTCAGAGATGATAGAGACATATGGAATTCAAAGGTTAAAAAATACCTAGCAGAAAGAAATGAAATTAATAGACAAGTTAAGGAACTAATCTCAGAGGTTCAGAATCAGAAAGTCATTAGAGATGAAGCGAATAGTAAAGTTAAGGAATTAAAAATAATTCGAGCAGATAGATCAACTGTACTGAAGCAACTACGTACAGAATTACAGGAAAAAAAACCTGTGACTGAGACAAAAAAGTTAGAGAAAAGTGAAAGAAAACGTAATGAAAGAACTATACGTGGTGACATTGATAAAATGGATATGAGATTTAATCATGGTCATTTTCAAGGAAAAGAAAAAAACTTTGAAAGACAAATGAAGAAATTATATCAAGAATTAAAAGAAATTAAAGCAAATAAAGTAGAGAATATGTTTTCTGAATTAGAATCTAGTGTAAGGAAAGCAGCCAGATCACAAGAAGAAGCGCATAAGTTAGTTGAACAAGCGGTGACAACTGCACAGGAATCTCATGATTTAATGATTGAGTTATCAGAAGAAGTTGATAGACTACGAGCTAAAGCTAATTCATCACAAGAAGGAGTTATTAGATCAAAAAGAGAAGCTGACTTATTACATAATAAATATGTTGTTTCATTAAGAAGTATACATTCAATACAGGATTTATTCAAAGCAATGAATGCACAAGAAAAGAATCTAGATGATGATACAGGAAGTAAACTAGAAGTAACTGATTTAATGTCTAGATTAATGTCAGGTGATACACTATCAACTGATGAACTGATGGCCTTACAAAGAAATTAAATTTCATAATTGTAAGTCTTACCATTACGACTATGGAGAATTTTTTTCTCACCGTCTTCAAAATTTAATATCCAAGCGGGGATATTGGCATATTCAGATTCTAATTGAAGTGAATTAAGGTCAACTCTCCACCACTCAAGCATAATTGATTTTACTTTATCTGCTCCTTCAAGTGATTTTTCTTTTTTACGAAAGTCAAGTAATGGTTTAAGACCGTCTTTTAATCTAACAATATCTTTCCAATTGCCCTCGGAAGGGCTGATTTTACGCAAATTCGGTGAATTATTCAGTATATCATCAATATTAAATGGATAAATTTTTTCTGACCAAGGGTCTTCTATATATGACCAATTCTTAGTAATAGTCGCAGAATTAGGTCCTACCATTGTACCGGAGATTTTCCATAATTTTATATTAATTAATATTGGTATAGTATTAACCATACTAAGAGATTCATTATCTAACCAATCATTAATTTCAATCAATGGCTTTAATGATAATAAATTAACAATTGGAGAGTCCTCTAATTGTTGATCAATACTTAAGATATCTTCAGGAATCGTCCTGTTATCGGAACTTACTGTTAAATCTCCTCTTAACACCGCTTCACCTATCCATCGAGATAATTTTTTTGGACCCCAAGCATTAATTTGAAAAATATCCGATACATCTTCAAATATATTTTCACTGAATTCTCTTTCACTAAGAATCCAATGTTTTTTACCAGGTGCATCAATAGACCATCGTTCTATTTCATTCTTTGAAAGAGGTAAGATATCATCTTGAACATGCCAAACATATACTGGAGATGTATCGCTATCTTCGAAGTCCAATAGCTTTTCTGCAATCCCTAGACAGCGAAAACCATATATCTGGAAATCTTCAGAAACAGGATCTAATCTAACGGTTCGTGAAGCAAGGATGTCACGAACAGTTTGCTCCATGCTCTCGGATTGTATCATGTCACTTTAAAAGAACGTCTATTAAAGAGAATATACAGCAATTAGTGCGCTAAAAAATTCTATTCAAACATTCATTGAAAGAGAAAGTAATTCACTCTGACCAGGATCTACTATACATACTGCGCTTACAGGGAAAGGCTTAGCACATGCGGCACCAAGCTGTCTATTAACTAACATAACTTGATGTACAGTCACGTCAGGATGATTTTGCTTGAGGTCTGTAATGTATGCTTTAGGGCAATTTGCTGCTACTAATACCATGCGAGCATCCCCCTTTGAGCAGGCACTTTTTGTTTGGCGCTGCCCGAATAATAGATTTCCAGTGCTGATTCCTTGTTTTAATTGTCTTGCTAAATCCATATTTAAGCCCCCTTATGCGTCCTCTGGAATATAAAATAAGTCAACACTGCCTGTACCTAATGCCACTGGTTGACCAACGATAATATTTTCAGTGACTCCACGAAGTTCATCACGTTCACCAATGATCCCCGCTCTTAGAAGATGTGTAACAGTTACTTCGAAAGCCGATCTAGCGAGGATACTGTGCTTAGTACCGCTAACTCCATGTCGACCGATTGCACGGACTTCACCCTCACTTGTCATTACATCAGCAACCATAAGTAAATGCCTAACGTCAACATCTAAACCTGCTCCTTCAAGTGTTAACAGCATTTCATTAATAATTGCTTGACGTGCTGCCTCAATACCCAAGTAATCATGTATCTCAGTGATATTATTTGTGTATGTTCGTCCTCTATCTACACCAGCATATTCACTGACTTTAGATAAGTTAGAACCAATTGTAGAGATATAGTACTCCCCAGTTTCTGCATTTGGACCTTGTACATTCGCTCTCATAATATCTGGAAGACCTTTTAATCGTAATTTCTTAATTTTCTCTTCAAGTTGTAGTAAGGCAGTATATGTAGGAGGGTCACTAGATAAAGTTGCTAACTCCTCTTCTTTAGCTATACCAGGTATAATTTTAAGGACTTTAGGTTTATCCTCATTATCTGCTTGAACAAAGAGTCTTAGAGCGCGTGATAACTTATCTCTTACTTCTGCACCATTCATTTTCTTAACACGTAGATTTGCTGTATTTAATGAAAGGCTGATATGACGTTGTGTAATATCTACATCAATATTTGCTATATCTCTAGTCGTTGTAGTTTCTAAACCTGCAGCTATTTCTTGTACTAATTTTTCATTTGTTCTAAGTGGTTTATTTTTAGCATTTGTTTCATCGAGATAAATCCTCATAGTTGGCGTATTAGGCACCTTCCTTGCATCAACAATTTCAATGATACGCGGTAAACCTTGTGTTACGTTAACGGTAGCTACACCAGCATAGTGGAATGTCCTCATCGTCATCTGAGTCCCGGGTTCACCAATGGACTGAGCAGTTGTAATTCCAACAGCCTCATGAGGATCAACTCTAGATGCTATGAGGTGCTCATTGGCTGCTGTGATCACTTTCTTTGCCTTAGCAGGTGTTAGTTTTGTATCACCTCTGGCAATTAATGCATTGACTAAATCGTTGATTATTCTAGGAGACATACTAGCATTCAATTTAACAGAAACATCAGTTAATTGAGAAAATAACTCAGATTCAACATCGACATCTCTAAGAATCTGAATCATCTTTGATTCAGAATCATATGATTGTATAGGTAAAGTAGTCCTCTTAGAGGTTCTTCTAGGGCTCGCTTTTCTTCGAAGTAATGTTTTATCTATTCTTGCAGCAGCTCTTTGAGCTGCTTTAGAAGATCCAGCCATTACTTCAAAAATCTCAGTAGCAGTTCCCGAATCTGTACCACAAATTTGCGCTATTTGTGATGAGGTAAGTATCTTCACATCATCCCATTTCTTGTCATCTGCAAGTTTATGTGCATATTCCTCTTCAATGCCTAGGTCCATTAACTTCTTTTTTGTTGCACTCTTAACTACCATCAGTTAGCACCTCCTAGTGCATCGTCTAAGACCTGATTAACATCGAAAGGTTCTCCCTTTCTACTTCTTGCAGGATCGACTTTATCTTCTCCGTATTCGAATTGAATAATTCTATCGGCTGTATTACGTACAGAACGCATATCATCATTAGCCACTTTCAAATCGTCCATAGCATTAATCAATCTACGTTGCATGTATCCAGATTTAGACGTACGAACAGCAGTATCGACCAGTGATTCTCTACCTGAAACTGAAAGCATAAAGAATTCTGTAGGTTCGAGTCCTCTCTTGAAAGATGATGAAACAAAGCCTTTCTCTTGTGCTCCCTTAACACCTCTTTGGAAGTGAGAAAGTACTCTCTCTTGGTAACCTCTTTCTAACCTCTTACCTCTAACCTTAGGTTGACCTATTGAACCTGCCATCATAGCTAAGTTATCCATGGAACCCCTAGCACCAGATGTTGCCATCAATACAGCAGAATTGTCATCACCTAGATATTCTTTAGCTACTTTACCCGACTCTGCTTTACCAGAATCGAGTATATTTAGAATATTTTCTTCTAAAGTTTCTTCAGCTGTTCTTCCAGGACGAGTCTCATATCTACGACCATCATTTCCGAACATCTCGAGTTCTTTGTTTACATTATCACTGGCAGTACTATTAATTTCAGAAATTATAGCTTTTGCCTCTGGAGGAAGGTCTTCGTCATCGATACCAGTTGTGAAGCCCATTGCAGTACAAATTGCTATTGTCATTTTAGTCATTCTATTAATGAACTCAGCACCAATATCAGGACCATGAGTTTGAACAACTGCATCTAATAAACGGCCATCTTCTGCACCAATACCTCTCTTATCAATAGTCCCAGTGACATTACCCTCACTAACTTGAACTTGGTCACCAGAACGGCTAGTATATTCAAGATTGAAGCCTCCCGGAACAATCAAACTCAGAACATCAGAACCAATGTAACCAGTTTCACCATCAATTTCTTTTAATTCGGGTAATTCTCCGTCCCATCCAACTGCACCAAGAATCTCCACAACTAGCTTTTCAGAAAGAAGTTTTTGACCATGAGTAAGTAGATATGATCCCGAAATATGATCGTGTATTCCTCCAATTACTGAACCTCCGTACCTAGGAGTAATGATATGTTCTTGAACTCTCATTAGAATTTTGGCTTCAGCTCTTGCTTCTTCTGACTGAATAACGTGAAGATTCATTTCGTCTCCATCAAAATCAGCATTATAAGGCGTACAATCAGCTAAATTAAATCTAAATGTCTTACCTTCCATTACTCTAATTTCATGAACCATCATTGACATTCTATGAAGCGATGGCTGTCTGTTGAATATAGTAACGTCACCATCAATTAAATGTCTTTCAATAACGACACCCGGTTTAGGGTTACCGTCACGATCGACTGTGCTTAGTCTGTCTTCTACATCTGTTTGATAATATTCACCAAAGTCATTTTCTACAGAAGGACTTCCACAATGTGGACAGTTTACTTCTAAATGCTCAGGGTAATCATCATTAGGATTAGAATGTTCCCAAACCCAACGATTGTGGATTAAAGCCCGTGGGTCATCAAGTGGCAGACTCTGCCCCTTCAGTGACCCTTCACTTTCTTCACCTCTAAGGTTAGAAATTGTTTTTTCTAGATCTACTCCCCATTCTTCTTCTAAATCACCAATTGAGTTTCTTCTCATTTGGCGCATCAGTTCTAGACCAGGTAAGAAGTTAGGCGCAGGCAATACCTGATTCAAATCAGGTCTGTATCCAGAATAAGGTTCATCGTCACTTCCAGAATTACAATCAGGATTCATACATCTGAAACCAGCCCATATATACTTTGTTCGGTCAGTAATTCTGACTCTAAGAGTATCTCCACGAATAATATAATTGACACCAGGATGGACATCAGGTCCACGAAGAATCATTTGACGAAGTTGTTCTCTGTTTCTATTAGTAACACGGACAGGAACGGTCAACTCTTTAGCAGTTTTGACAGGAATACCAACTTCATTAATCCCTAGATTAGGATCAGGCGATATTACAGTCCTTGCACAAAAGTTAACTCTCTTACCAGACAAGTTAGAACGGAATCTACCTTCTTTACCTTTCAATCGTTGTGTTAATGTTTTCAGAGGTCTGCCTGAGCGATGTCGAGCAGGCGGTATACCACTAGTTTGGTTATCGAAATATGTGGTACAGTGATATTGTAGCAGTTCCCATAAATCTTCAACAATTAATTGAGGAGCTCCAGCATCTCTGTTTTCTCTAAGTCTCTGATTTATTCTTAAAACATCAACTAATTTATGAGTCAAGTCGTCTTCTGAACGATCACCACTATCTAATGTAATAGACGGTCTTACTGTGATTGGTGGGACTGGGAGTACCTTCATTATTGTCCATTCTGGACGGCTAGAATCTTTATCCATTCCGATAAATAACAAATGATCATCAGGAATTCTCTCTAACCATTCTCTGATATCTCTCGCATTTAATTTGTGCTCGCCTTTATTTTCTTTCTTTTCTTTAAATGTTGAAGGTTTATCTAAAATTATCTTACCTTGTTCTGAACCACAGTGCATACAAATAGTTCTCTTTTTACTTGAACACTCTTTTTCTACATCCTTGATTATCTTCTTAAATTCTCGAGAACCTACACCATGCTTTATCATAACATCCTTAATTCTATCTCGATAATAATCTTGCTCCGACTTCTCAGGGTCAAGAGGATGAGAATTAGCTTGACTATGCAATAAAATGTTACTGCAAGAATTGCATGTAGACTTCAAAGACATCTTGATAAGATCTGTAAAACCTATATGCATTATTGGAAGCTCTAGAGCAATGTGACCAAAGTGACTCGGACATTCCTCATGCTTGTTACCACATGTCTCACACCTTACACCAGGATCTATAACACCCATTTTTGGATCCATTAAACCTTGCTTGTATGCATGACCATCATCACGATATGTATCAGCAGTCTTTACTTCAACTGCAGACATTTTACGTATTTCATTAGGTTCCAATAATCCAAATTTAATCGATTGAATCCTCTTAGGGATTTTTGCTGCGTCTCTAGCACTCATCTTCTATCCTCCAGTTCAAGTCTCATAGCAACCCCAAGACTTTTCATTTCGTCCAAAAGAAGCTTGAATGCATATGATGTTTGGACCGTATGTACATCAGCCCTATCTCCACAATATGGACACACAGTTGTCCTACGTTTCCAATCAAAGTAGGCAATGTGGCCACACCCACTAGTATTACAAACCATCAAATTCCATCCATCAGATTCATCTAACAAACGGTCTTTAATAACCATAGATGCACCATGAGAAATTAAACAATCACGTTCCATTTCTCCGAATCTTAGACCTCCTTGACGAGCCCTACCTTCTGTTGGTTGTCTAGTTAGGATTTGTACTCTACCACGACTTCTTGCATGTAATTTACTACTTACAAGATGATGTAAACGCTGATAATATATAACTCCAACAAATACATTGGCATCGTACTCTTCACCAGTTTCGCCACTGATCATCCTCTCTCGTCCTGTATGATTGTAACCATTTCTAAGTAATCCAGAACGAAGAGAGTCTTCTTTTTCACCAGTAAATGCAGTGCCATCTATTTGACGCCCTTCCATAGAACCTACTTTTCCTCCAATCATTTCAAGAACGTGTGCTACTGTCATTCTTGACGGAATTGCATGAGGATTAATCAAAACATCAGGGACCACGCCATTAACTGTAAATGGCATATCTTCCTCATCAACCAGTCTGCCAATAATTCCTTTTTGTCCGTGTCTAGAAGCAAATTTATCGCCTAATTCAGGGATTTTATTTGTTCTTAATGTAATTCTTACTAGCCTACCAGAATCCAGTGACTCTGTAACGAATACATTGTCCACCCATCCATATTCACCATTTCGAACCATCATTGATGACTCTCTACGTTCTTGAGCCTGAAGGAACGCTCCTGCCGACTCTTCAAGGAATCTAGGAGGACTTGTCTTCCCTACAAGTACTTTAGAATCAGGTGCACCACTTGATAAAAAATCTTCAGGCACAGGAAGTCCATCTCTTTCAAGATGTGAATAACTGTTGAATGATTTTAGACCCTTTATCTCGTCAAGACCAGTTCCAGGAACTTCAATCCTCTCTTCTTGTCCACCAGGGAATCTCTTATTTTCTGCATTGTAAGTTCGTATGAATGATGAACGACCTAGAGAACGCTCTACTGAAGCTCTATTCATTACAATAGCATCTTGCATGTTGTATCCATGATGACTCATGATTGCTACAACGAAATTTTGACCACCTGGCCTTTGTAAAAATCCGGTTGATTTCATTGCTCTAGTACCAACAATAGATTGTTGTGGATAATGCATTATGTGAGCTCTAGTATCTGGACGAACTCTATAATTAGAGCTAGGAAGACCTAAACTTTGCTTAACCATTG
This sequence comes from Candidatus Thalassarchaeum sp., assembly GCA_016777225.1. GTDB lineage: Archaea > Thermoplasmatota > Poseidoniia > Poseidoniales > Thalassarchaeaceae > MGIIb-O2. The sequence goes on from JADHRW010000003.1 coordinate 100,903, forward strand.
CAGTACCTCCTGTAACTCTTGGTGTAGAATTATGTTCAGGATAAGGAACTAGAGATGCACAGACTCCCAATATTAGTTGAGGATCTATCTCAACGTGAGTATATGCAAGAACTGTGTTCTGTTTGGTTTGTTTCACGAGTAAAGCTGTTAAATTTTCTTGATAATAATTCAGAGGAACTGTAAATTCTTCAGTCACAGTCTGACCATTTGGTAATTGGACTTCAGCACTCAGAATAGCTTCTTTCTTATTCTCCAAATCACCCAAGTTCACCCATTCAACCTTATCAGGATTAATTGGACGTGAATGTTTTGGTGAAAATTCAGGTAAATCGAAAGGACGAGGAGCAACAAGAAGATCTTCTTCTTCTTCAGCATCTATCCATTCAACTACTCCGGTATTTACTAAATCATTAAATGATAATTCACCAGCTCTCAAACCATCAAGTGTACGCTTTGAAAGAACAAGACTGCCTTCTTCTAAAACAAGTAACGGCCTTAGTATTCGCCCACGATCTGTGTTGATGAATACATCTTTATTTTCAGAATCGTGGCGTATACTTACTTCTGGCCTAATACGTCCTTGACGACGTCGGCGTTTGAATTGAGATACTAATTTATTCGGCCTCTTATGCAGACCAAAAATGTCTCCATTAACGTGAATTCTTGAACCATCAGCCCATCCAGCAGGAGAATCATCAACACCTGCCTCTATTAGTAATTCTTTAACTTCAGATTCAGGAACTTCCTCTGAAACGTCAATCATTTGAGCTGCATTCTTAACAAGACCACAGTTTTGGCCTTCTGGAGTTTCATTAGGACATAACCTTCCCCAATGAGTTGGATGCAGATCTCTTGCCTCGAAATGAGGCTGACTTCTGACCAAAGGACTTGTTACACGCCTCATATGAGAAAGAGCCGCTAGATATGTTGTTCTATCGAGTAACTGACTGACACCAGATCTTCCACCTACCCAGTTTCCTGTTGCTAAAGCATGCATTATTTTTGATGTTAGTACGTCAGGCCTTAAGCATGCGTTAATTTTCAAATCTCTTTTACGGTTATGATGTCTTTCTAATTGATACTTTAAGTCACGTGCAAGTTGTTGCAAACTGACTCTGAATAAATCTTCAATTAAATCTCCAGCTAAACGCACTCTCTTGTTAGCATAGTGATCTTTATCATTAGGATCTCTATTAGTTATTGCCATTTCTAAAACTTGACGGACTATTCTGCCCAAGAATATTGCTTTCTTCTCTCTTGCCTCAGGCAATGCCCCTAGGTGAGGAAGTAATTCTTTATCTAACATATTCTGAATACGTGATTCCCGATATTCTTTCTGTTGACCATGAGCGAATTTCTTTTCTAGCCAAGCAATAGCTTCTTCAGATGTTTCTACACCATATTCTTCATTGTCTTTGACATCATTAAGATTAGCAACGGTATATTTCATTGCTTCGACTGGTCCTGCAATTGCTGCGAAAATTTCTCTATCATTTTGCATCCCTAAAGCACGCATTAGTAGAACTACTGGAATTGCGGCAGTACCTGCACTAGGAATTTTTACCATAAGCATACCATCACGGCGCTTTTCTACATTCAGAGGTTTTCTCACACCATCTTTTTGCGAGAATATTTTTGCTACTTCTGTCTCATGAGCATACTTCTGATTTTTCTCAACAGTAACTCTGTTTGGAGCAAGATCTTCCATTGAAATCAATACACGCTCAGTTCCATTTATGATGAAATAGCCTCCTGGATCCATTGGATCTTCACCAAATTTTCTTAAAAGCGTTTGATAATATTCTTTATCATCCTCAGAGTCATAAGGACTTAGCTTGCGAGGAGATTCTTGAGAACCTGCTATATGTTGAGGATCTAAATTACATCGTGCAGATCTAACCATTATAGGAAGATTTCCAATGTGCACGCTTGACTCTTCTATAGAACCATGAGTCTGCCCTGGCTCAGGAGGAATATCATCTCTGTAAATTATAAAATCCATGTATATTGGTGAAAAATATGTTAATTTACGTATTCTGCACTCCATTGGAGTTGCGGGATGTTCTGCACCATTGGCCTCACGGATAGTAGGATTACCTAAACGTAGTCCTTTCAACCTAACATAAATTTCTTTCTCTAATACGTCAAGTTTTATGGCTCCACCAGCATCCGCACCGCCAGGGATTAATTCAACAGCCTCATCAGTACCCACACGTATATTTCTAACAATTTTTTCCATACGGCTGATTCGACTTTCACCGCCCAAAATGGTGTCATTATATGACATAAGCTGATGATTGACTAAACTTCTTCTTTGAAAATAACTCTCTACAATTTCCTTCATAATAACAACTCCTTAAGTGCTCTCCACAATTAATCTGAATGCTGTACTAGATCCAGCAGATTTACTGTATCTTACAACTTTAACTACCCTGTTTGTTAACCATCCAGCAGGAAGTTCAGAATTACCCAATTCTTCTACTTCTTTTATCGCTTGAATAGCAGGATCTGTAATCAATATCTTAGGTAATAGTTCCTTTGCTAATCTGGAAGTACCATCTGATTCAACATCAGGTGTCAGCCAAGGAGATAATTGAGATTCTTCATCTTTCATTGAGACTAGCTCATGATGAGGGACTAAGAAATGATTGAGGACATTGAATCTATCTTCACCTTGAGGCATGTCATCATCAAGTATAGATTTTCTAGAAATTGTTATTCGTCCACTACGACTTCTCTTTCTCGAAGCCATTTGTTCACGGATAATTCCCATAATATTTTCTAGTTCATCATCACCAGTTTTCAAATCAACCTTCTTTGCGACTTGATCAACTGTCATTCTCTTGATGGCATCCATATTTGCATCGTCAGCAAGTTTGTGAGCGTGTTCCTCAGAAACGCCCAGTTCCATTAGTCTCTTTTTTGTTGAACTTTTTACTGCCAAATACACACCACCTTCCAGCAAAAAACATGGGCTTGCGAGCCAGAAAAGAACATTTGAGGGAGAGATAACCCTGTATAATCAAAAGCAGTATTTGACCATGTTCTAATCTACGTCACAGGCCCATAGCATATGCTGGGCTGTCATCGGACTGAGGGGGTATTTATGAATATGATGGTAGAGGCATGGCTGCCACTGGAGGGGGGTTGCTGGTTAGGAGGTCCCAATCGGCATACCTATACCGAGGGGGGCAATGATAAAGGTTTGTAGAAAAAGGAGGGTTAAAGATAGAAAAAGAGTGTTCAGGACAGAGAAATAATTCGACCCTAGAATTAGAATCTAAAGAAATTTCATTTGACCTTGGATTAGATGAGACTCTTGTACTATTAGTGCCTAAAACAGTTTATCCACCAAGAGAAGATTCTAGAATGTTAATCGATTCCATCAAGAAATTAAATCAGTCCAAAGGCAAAGCAATGGAGATTGGCTGTGGCACCGGAATAATTAGTATTAATTTAGCAAAAAAGGGATGGGAAGTAGAAGCGCTTGACATTAACCCATATGCTATAATTTCTACTAAAGAAAATATTATTCGAGCAGGAGTAGAGAGATTAGTTTCTACACAAGAAGGAGGATTAGGCGAGCAAGGATTTAGAATTCCTGAAAACGTGAAACTATTAGTTTGGAACCTCCCCTATTTGTCGCCACCAGGTGAAGATGAACCAAAATTAGAATGGATCGAAGAAGCATCGATGTCAGATCTAAATGGGAAAGGCTGGGGGCACTTATTAGTAGAATATTTAGAGGAACACATAGAAAAAATAAATCCTGAATTATTAGTAATATTGGTTCAGCGAAAATATCCTGCAAGTCCGAGTAAAACTAGCGATTGGTCGAATTTAGGTTGGTCACATAGAATTCTAGATTCTTGTTGGTTATTTGAAGAAAAGTTGGAAGTTGTAGCATATTGGAAACCCGGTATTGGCGTGCCTGTAAAGAAACTTTTAGAATGCGATTCTACCATGGATGAAGCCAAAAAATTACCAACATATGGATGGCAAAGAATAATTACAGAAAAACAAACTATTGGAAGAGGTAGGAGAAATTCAAATTGGAACTCTAAAGATAACGATTTATTAGCCACATGGAGTATCAATAAGACATTGATTGAACAAATAAATCCGGGACTAATCCAAATAGCAGTAGGCTCGAGAATTTCAGATATATTAGGACAATACTGTAAATGGCCTAATGACATCGTAGATAGCAATGGACATAAAATCGGAGGAGTTTTGATCGAGATGGATTCAGATAGTGAAAATCTAAGAATAGGAGTTGGGATAAATCGATCTAATCACCAAATTGGAGACTTGATCATCAGAGGTTGGAAAGAGAATTTACCTAAATTAGAGTTAGACGAATTATTTTCAACCATAGATGCAGAATTATCGACTCTTTTCGAAGAACATCCACTATTAGAAAATAAATTCGATATTGATGGAATTAAATCAGAATCATGGAGGACATTATCGAGATTAATGTCTAGAGGATATTCTCTTAATATGGATGGAATAAGTTCACGCATAACAGCATTAGAAACCGGCGGTTATTTATCAATTATATCAAATAACCATAGTAGAAATATATACGATATTGATTCTTTAGAATGGTTATTTTAACGCTAATCTTTCCCTTACAAGCCTTATTTTCCCAGAAGAAGTCAATGTTTCTAAGGAGTCTTCATTATTAATAGCAATTAGAGTAAAATCGTATTCTTCAAGAGGGATCTTGAGTATACCCTTAAATACTCCATTAACCGTCTTGAGATCGAATAGTCTCCAGTTGATATTTGGTAAAATAATTGATAAAATATCTTCACATTTAGCACGAGAGAATTCTTCTTCAGATGTTTGAAAACCAACCCAACGATGCTTGCCTCTAGCGGCCTTGTTGACATTCACCATAGCCCTTGGAAAAGGTCCTAGTTAACGAACCAAGCGGTGTTATATTGTTCAAAGTCCACTTACCACTGCAACAATTCTTATTTTTCCTACCATCTCATCGCTAGCTCTAGCACCCAAAAGAACTTGACAATCAGGATCTAAAATAGATACAAATTCATCAGTGACTTGATTGAGGTGATAAATAGTCATATCTGGACCACCTTCTACCTGAATCCAACAACCTTTTGCACCATCAACTTGCAAATCAGAAAGTGGAGAATCTCTTGCTGTTTTAACTATATCAGAAAGAGAGTTTGTAGAACCTGAGCCGACTAAAATTGTTGCATCCCCTGGCCTCTCAACTATAGTTCTAAAATCCATTAAATCAAGATTTATTTTTCCTACATTAGCAAATGTAGACAATAATCCTTCAACCAGCTCTTCAATCCAACCAGCACCATCCTTCCAGTCAATATCTCGTTGTTTTGCTTGCCATGATAACCTCTCTAAACTAACTTTTATGCAAACATTAGAGTTTTCAAATAATGGAGGGAAATTTTCTTCTGCTAATTGATATCGAATTGGTTGCTCAGCAAAAGGGAAACCAACAATTGAAACAACCATACAATCAGTTCCTCTGGCTAAACTTGCAAATTCTGAAGAAGCACCAGAGCCGACTCCTCCACCAAGACATGTCAAAACAACTACTAATTCGGCTTTATCAAGTAATGTTTGAATATTATTCATCCCTTCTTTAAGACGATGTTTCGCCAACATAGGTAAAGCAGCAGTCCCACGTGCCTCCCCTGCTGCATCAAGATGCAAACAATGAGCTTCATCGCTACCATTAAATGTATTTTCATCTGCGTCAATTAGTAATAAATCAGAGAATTGAGAACAGCGAGAATGGGCCCTTTCGGCCCAAAGACAACCCAATCCTCCAATGCCCACGACTAGAAGAGAACCCTGATGCATATACCTTAGAATGAGAACTAGTGTTTAGACATACTTCAATCATATGAGGAATATCTAGTATATTTACGCCTTTCATCTCTAGCCCAAGCATTATCTGGCTCAATGTCAAGGACCAATGTATAATACTTAATCGCAGATTCAAAATCAGAAAGGTGGCGCCCATACATATGAGCTAGAACGTTCAAAACAGGCACACAATCTGGAGATTTTTTATCCATCTCCAAAAGCATTGATTCTGCCTTACTTAAGTCCATCATTTCTATTAAATTTTCAGCTGTATCTAAATCGATTAATTGCTGTTCAGATAAATTGTAAATATTCTTCCAAGGAGGACCTGCCATACATTCTACCCAAGACTACTTTTGGTATGAGGTTTCGCGAAGAATGATAATCAAAAAATAAGAAAAAAAGTGACTACTACGAAGTGGTCTAACTGGAACGTTAATATCCCTTGTTCAGGTGGCGAAGCATGTCTATTGGTGATAGAATATGAGCGGTATTAATCTCATAACCCGTCGGGCCTTGATTTTGACTGTTGTAGCGCTATTTTTAGCGACGTCAACTCAAGCCTACCACACAGGAATTGGTGGAGATCCTGAAGGAAAAGGAAATGTCGCATTATCTGGTTGTACTTGCCATGCCGAAGAACCTGATAACTCGGTGACAGTATTATTGGACTTTGTACCTTACCATTATGAAGCGGGAAAAACATATGAATTGACACTACAACTAATCGGTGGTGCAGAGATAGGTGGAGAACAAACAGGAGGATTTGCTATGAAAGTATCCATAGGTACTCTTGCACCAGGGATAGGTTCTGAAACTGATGTACAGAACTGGGAAGAAGAGTCAGATAGTTTGACTCATACCAATTCGGGTTCGAAGACTGATGATAGAACTTGGAACTTAGCTTGGACTGCTCCTGAAACCGGAACCGGACCTGCAGAATTTTGGATAGCAGGTAATACAGTCAATGGAGATGAGATACCATCAGAATTAGATAGATGGAACAGATTAACTCTGACAATTGGTGAAGGCGAAGATAATGGGGGAACAAGGACTGTGTTTTCAGGCAATGGGGAAATAACTCCACCTGCACCAGCTGAAACTCATGTGGACTTACACCACATGGGGGCTGCATTAAGGGCTCATTGGCTGGGATTATTAGGTTTCTTTGCTGTAATAATTGTAATCATATTCTGTGGATTCTTCCTGAGATATGGATTTTCAGCGAATTATACTGGAAGATCTAATCTGCTAAGATTGAGGATTAAGCACGAGAGAAGAGGTGACCAAATATGAAAGACGATATTGTCCTTCAGTTGTTAAAACAAGTGAAATCAGGAAAAGTATCTATCGAAGATGCACGTTCGGCTCTGGAAGGAGTGGACCTAAGCGAAGAGAACTATCTATCAGCAGTAGACCATGGAGTATTCAACGAACCGGATGCAGGAACTATTGTCAGATCTAGTCTTTCACCAGCAGGAGATTCAATTGTAGTAGTTCTTGTAGGATTATGGGGGGTTCTTTGGACTCTTTTTTGGGCAGGTTCACTCAGTTATGGCCTCTACAATCACTGGGATCAACAACTTTTATCCTTGTTTTTAGCTATGACATTAACGACTCTCATCATCATGGGAATGGTATACCTGAGATTTGTAATGCCAGACATAGTAATAATAAAACATAGAAGAAATAAATACATTACTTCAAATGATTCAGAAGGTTGGAAAAAGTACGAGGTGTGAAGATGAGTAGGAATTTTAGATTACGACCTTTGTCAGATTCGGAGGATAATAAAGAAGAAAAATCTAATCTTATAGATAGAAGAGACTTCCTTAGATATTCATTCAATACTGCTGCAGGAGGTATTACAATGGCGAGTTTGGGTAGTATAGGATTCGCTGCTTTGCTAATGGGACAAGCGGATGCAGATGGAGGAGACAGTGCAGTTAGATTCTGGGTTCCAACAGGAGCGGAAGATACAGTTTGGTATGGCGGCAGTCACTTAGAACCAATGAGCTATGATGCATTCGTTCAAGCATCAGCAAATAGTAACACAGGTATGGCAGGAGCACAAGGAGTTTGGTCGGGTATGCCCGTAAATGTGATTTATGTCCCAGATAATGAAAACAAAGGATCTAGTCCAGCTTCAAATAAACCAAGATTCCAATATTTGGATGGATATAGCGGAGGAGGAAAGTATGTAGGTTCTGGATTTGAAGTAGATGAAAAACCTGAGTATGCATCTCTTTCAATACATGATAATTTAATCATTGCTTTTTCAAGATGCCCGCACCTTTGTTGCATCCCCGGTTGGCAACTAGTAGCTAATGACTACACGAATGACAGTTGGGAAGCAGGAGGTACTGAATCTGGCGGTAATAAATTATTTTGTATTTGCCATTCTAGTAGATTTGATCCCACGGCTATAGAGAAAAATAGCATGGGCAGAGGAACGCCATTCAACTATATAGGAATCAAAAAAGTCGGAGGTCCAGCACCTAATGGTATGCCACTGGTGCCATTCGTCTTAAATGGAGATATGATAGAAGCTTTACCAGACTTTGTAGACTGGTATGCATACTGTTCGTGAGGTGAAAATATGATACAATTTTGGTTTTTATGGCTTTTTATAGCAATTGTTGTTGTCTTAGTAGCATTCACGCTTCGTAAAGAAAGAGAAGATCTACCGAGGAAGGATATCCTTAGGGCAGTTGAAACTAGTGCAGTTGGCATGGGCCTAGCAGAAAAATCATTTTTATGGGCTTTTTCTTGGCTCGACACCAGATTTAGAATTCAAGATTATTGGGGTATGAGTAGAAATGCTTACCATAGTATGCACAGGCAAATGCCTTTGACTCATGCTGAAAAATATAAATTGAGAATAATTTGGTACTGGTACCCGCTATATTGCTTAGGAGGAATTTCATTTCTTGCATTTGTAATACTAGTAATCACTGGAACTATACTTGGCCTTTACTACGTCCCAGGAGGTGAAGGCGATCCAACTCCTGCATATTCATCAATGGAATTTATCATGACTCAATTACCATTTGGATATATAATTAGGTCAATACATCACTGGACGACTCATTTCATGGTAGCTGCAGTATTCTTACACATGTGTAGAGTATATTTTACAGGAGCATACCGAAATCCTCGTGAACTAAATTGGCTTATTGGAGTTGCATTAATGTTCTTCACAATATTCTTCGGATATTCGGGGTATCTTTTACCTTGGGATAGCCTAGCATTTGGAGCCGCAACCATTGGAATAAATATGGCAACTTCGACACCGCTCATAGGAGGGTGGGTAGCGAAGGCAATGTTTGCTGGAACATCACTATCTGGACAAACGGTGACCAGAATGTACTTTTTACACGTATTTATTCTTCCAGTAATAGTAACGACATTGATCATCGCACATTTATTCATAGTTTGGGTTCAAGGTATTGCGGAACCGCATTAGGATGTGTGAAATATGGGATTAATAGATAGATTTGGTAGGATTGCAGACGTATATGTCAGCGAAAGAGATGGCCTCATCGAGGGAGACCAAGAAAGAAGAAGACCACATATGGGACATCCATTCTGGCCATCTGAAGTCCTTAGAGACACCATCATTTTAGCATCTATGATATCCACACTTGCATTTTACTGTTGGTTAATTCCACCTCCATTGCACAGTGCAGCTGATCCTTTCGCACAAGCAGGATTCGTGTTCCCTGATTGGTATGTGTTATTTTCTTATGGATACTTAAGGTGGGGAGAATATCTACCTGCATTTACTATACCAGCAGGTCCTATAGGAGCATTCTTTGGAGCAGAATATATATTTTGGAATGCTGCATGGTGGGGTGCAGCAATAACAGGTATCCCAGTAGGTCTTCTAGCTCTACCTCCGTTCTTACCTGGAAGAGAGAAAAGAGGAGTTGAGGATCCTTGGTTTGCAACAGCAGGAGCAGTTTATCTAGCCCATGTTTGGTTTATATCGGTGTTTTCAATTAACATATTCTTAGAATTATATGCTAAAGATTTGTCTAATTATTGTTGGGCTGACTCTCATGGATATTTATTGTGTGGAAGGCAACAACCTTGGACTGCAGAAGTTTTCAATGCAATCCCATGGATTTTGACTGGTATATTCATATTTGCAATCATTTATTTCGCGGTAAGAAAATTCGGTTTAAATGCACTTGGTGCTAGAATGACACCGGTTATAGGGAGGCAAATTGCAATAGGTTCGGCAGTTGCTGCATTCCTTATTTGTGCAATCACATGGCCCATTTATGAGGGTGGTTTTTGGGATTATGGAGGATTAGGAGCAATGGATGAAGTAAGTGAATTAGATAAGTTAAGAACTCAGCCTTCAGATACTTTGATTCATACAGAACAAGGAAATTCTTGGGCTGAATGGTCTGACGAATGTTTACCATATGAGGAATCCTCAGATCTACTACTATGGGAAACGCTAACTCATGGTGAAGATTTTGCAGATTATTGTATACTTCCGGCAATTCATTGGGTCGACTGGGGGATATATCAGCCGACTAAAGTTGTAATCCTAGATTATGCGGGTGCGAATCAACATTCTGTTCCAGAAATAGGACGTAATGGAGCATTTGGTGAAATAATTTACACAGGTAATGAAAATTTAGAAGAAGTTATGATTACAGAAACATTTGTATTCAATGTAGAAGATTTCGGTGTAGATAGACTTCCAGCAGATATTGGTTGCAATTTCAGAACTACAGTCAGAGATGCAGGTACACATTCTCAAACTCTATCTCTTAGTGATTCGAATAATCAGTTATTATGGTCTACTGAAGGAGGTTCATGCTCCACGACAACTATGTATCTAGATGCTGGTAAATCATATACATTACAATTTATTACCACTAGTAATGGTGCAAATGAGTCTGTAACAATGATTTCTGATTATTCGGCAGTTATTTATCAACCACTTCTATTAGCGGATGATGGAACTGCTCTCATAAGATCTCAATCTTCATTGGAGACTTCTGAATTGACAGAAAGGATGGTTGATAACCCGACATATCATAAGAACCCAAAAAGTCTTGATGCTAAATTGATATATTCTCTTTTCGTACCGTGTCTAGGAGTAGGAGCTATGGTCTTCATGCTAATGAGAAGTATGGCTAGAGGTTACGAATGGGAAATGAACAAATGTTATGGCTGTGATTTATGTGATGATGCTTGTCCTGTTAGATTATTTAATGCTGGAGATAAACTTAACATAATTTACAATACATGGAATAATGAAGATGATGGAGTACCACTTTACTCCTGCTTAACATGTACTGCTTGTACAAATGCATGCCCACAATTAGTAGATTATGATTCTTATGTAGACATTAGGCGCAGCCTAATCGTAGGTGGACCACCAGCAACAGAGATTCCTCATACAGTACTTCAAGCAGTTCTAGCAGCGGAGGCAGAAGAAGACGCAGATGATGCTTTTATAGACATAGAAGATTATCCAATCGATTCAAATGTGGGTTATTATCCAGGTTGTGTGGATTATATTGACCAAGAAATGATTTTCAGTCACGTAAATGAAGGGACAATGAATCTAGGAGATACTACAACTGCTGCTTTTACTTTGTTCGAAGACATGGGATCTGATGTCACATACTTAGGTAGAGATTTCCTGAAATGCTGCGGCCATGACCAGAAATGGCAGGGTTTAGATGAAGTATTCGAGAAGCTTAAATCTTATAACCAAAAGAAATTAGACGAGTCAGGTATTGATACATTGGTAACATCATGTGCAGAGTGTTTCAAAACATTTGCAATGGATTATGAATTAGAAGATATGAAGGTTATGCATACAACAGAATATCTTATTGAAAACGGCTTTGACATGAATTTACAATCAGAAGAAGAACTAACTGTAACTTATCATGACCCTTGCAGATTGGGTAGACAGATGAATATCTATGACGAACCAAGGGAACTCGTTCAAGCAGTAGAAGGAGTAGATTTAGTTGAAATGGAACATACAAAAGAAGATGGTTTGTGTTGTGGTGTTTCAAGTATGATGTCATGTAATGAGAACAGTAGATCTTTGAGAATTCAAAGATTCGATGAAGTAAAGGCGACTGGTGCAGATATTATGCTTACCTCATGCCCTAAATGCGTGAGTCATTTTGAATGTTTGAAATTCGAAGGAGACCCGAAACATGATTTCGAAATTCTAGATGTTGTATCTTTCTTAGCTAGACAAGTCAATGCTAAAAATCAATAAATTACATCAAAAATGCATAATATGCTGAAAATGATGCTAAGATTGTATTAATGGCAACTCCTATTATTGTGGCCTTGGCCATTCTAGGGTTCTCATAACCCAATGCTATTAACCAAAGAAAAAATCCTATTAATACACCACATGGTAAAGATATCCAAGCAATTTCTAAAGAAAGAGAAATAAACATCAAGAACCAAAGACTGGCTGGTAAAAAAATACCTAATATCACCATTGAATCTTTCCACCAAATGACATGTCCAACCCCCTCGCTCATATTTTATCGGGGAAGATGATTAGAAATTAATCTGACTACTAGAAACATAGTATTGAGTAGAATGATTCTCTCGCAAGCATATGACAGACGTATCGGAGGTATCGGAACGTCGTAAAAAACAGCAGAAAAAGATACGTATTATGCTGAACACAGTAAAAGCAGGTGAAATGGCATCGATTAAAGGCGGTGAAGATACGGTAGCATGGGTTAAGGAAGAACTTTGCATAGGTTGCGACCAATGTACTATTGTTTGTGACGATGATGCCATTGAACTTTATAATAAGCCATTATCAAGCCCAATAATGAATATCGAGGTCAATAAGAAAGCTAGGATCTTAAGAGACCCGTGTACTGGATGCAAGCTTTGTGTGCTAGCATGTCCTACAGATGCAATTATAATGATAGATAGGTGAAGAAATGAAAGAAGAAGATCCAGTAAGGTTTGGAGCAGAATTTGGACCGAAAAGAACAGAAAATAGCACGGGAGTTTCCCTTTCCACATTCAAAACACTAGTTTGGGTTTCAAATTTAGGAGGGCTTTTACTTTGTGTAATAGGGCTGGAACTAATGATGGTTCAGCAACAATTCTGGATGGCATTATTCTGTATCGTAGCTGGTGTTGCCATTGCCTTATTTCCATCAAACTATGAAATTGTAGGAATGGGTGGTATAGAAATAGAGCAAGGCGAAAGCTCGTTAGAAAATATAGATGAAAATTAGAGGCTTTTCCAGTCACTAACATCATCAACTAAATCCATTAGAGAACCTTTTCTAATACCATTAATATTATCGGTAAAATGCATTGCATGGAAAATTCTGATACCAATTGCCATATCAGGCTGATTTTTTAAGACAGGAGATAATTTCCCATAGTCATCAGCCCATTCCAAAGCATGTGGTGTCAATTCAGATATTAATTCATTAACTATATTTGGAGTAGTAGCAGTTCCTGCAGGAACTTTTGGCCTGGACACAATATCTTTAGGTAAATTAGTTAAATTCGCTGCTGCCCTTAGAGCCATTTTCTCATCAATATCACTTATCTTCCAATCCATAGGTAATTTATGGGATACATCTCTATGTTTTTGAGACAAAAATGGAACTCTGGCTTCGACACCAAAGGCCATGCTGTGCCTATCCCCTAATCTGAGTTGAAAATTTGTTAGTTGGCCTCGATCTATTTCAAATTGTAATGAATCGGTTAGATTAGAAAAGTTTTCTTTTGCTGACAATTTACTGTTTATCCAAGGTTGGCCTGCACCTATACTATTTTTATCAATAGAAAAATCTCCAAATAAAGATAAACGATGGTTAATTAGTTGAGTATGTTTTGTTAAATTCTTGTATCTAGAGTATCCTGCATGTAATTCATCAGCTCCTTGACCGCAAATACCAACTTTCACTTTTTTCGACATGTTTTCAAATAATGGTTGCCAGAATAGAACGGATACATCAAGATCTTCACCACTCCAAATAAAATTAGGAAGAGTTTTCCAAAATTTATCTTTATCAATTATCAATTTATGATGTTTTAATTCATTACTTTGAGCAACATTAACGGCTGCTATCATATCAGGATTGTCTTCATGACCAGCAACAGTCCAACATTCAGGTGCTTCACCACCATATTCATCAGCAGATTGCTTAGCAAGTACTGCCAACAAACTAGAATCTAAACCCCCTGAAAGAACCATACCTACAGGTACATCAGCCATCATCCTATCATCAACACTTGATTGAAGTGAATCTAACAAAATTTTAGCACCGGTTTTAGGGTTCCAATAAGTTTCAGGTGAAACTTTATCTTTACTATATCTACATAATCCTGTTAAAACTGCTCTGCCATCTTTATCTAAAGACCAAGTTTCAATTGTCCCTTGAGCGACTGAGGTTACTCCAGAAAATAAAGTAGTGTGATCAAGAGGATATTCGTATGCTAATCTAACAGCAAGAGCATTGATATCGGGCTTAGATACGAAATCAGGATGGGCATAAAAAGATTTAATCTCTGAACCGAAAAGAAGTGTACCATCAGGAAGTAATGTTCTGAATAGGGGTTTGACACCCATTGGATCTCTACAAAGTATTAATTCTCTTGATAATGGGTCCCAAATTGCAAATCCCCAAACCCCATCTAATTTAGAAACCCAGTTGTTATGTCTAAATGCATTGTTTCCTTTTTTATCAGCATCATCTGTACGGAATAGTCCCCCTACTTTTTTTCCAGAAGGGATACTGGCTGCCTTCACGTTATTAAATGCAAATTTTCTATGGAGGGCTAAAATTGTTTCAGCATCACCAGATGTCTGCCATGAATAATTAGTAATTTGACTCTTGATTTTATTATGATTATATATTTCACCATTTTGAACTAGCACACAGCCGTGTTCTGATTTAATTGGTTGCCAAGAACCATTCACATCTACAATAGCTAATCGCGATTGTGATAAAGAAACACTGCCATTCGGAAGTACATCCTCATATCCGCCGAATCCGTCTGGACCCCTGTGTGATAATCGGGCAGCCATACTACCTGAAACGGACATGTCGGCATTACCAAGTATACCTGCAATACCGCACATAATGTATCCTATGTGCGCTGTTATTTAAGCCAACCAGTCCCACAATTAGAACTAAAAATAGATGACATATATTGCTAATGATGCGAGAGAAGCAATGACCCAAACCATGACATAAGTATTTTGTGAAAGTGACGATTCGACAATCTCATTTCTCTCTTCTTCATCCATGTTAATCAGACCTTCGAAAACTAATAAGGATGTAAACATGACGCTATAAGAATTCAAAGAAACGGCTCTAGAAGTAATATAATTGTTAATGGAAGTAATACCATTGTTGCATTATCATCAATCCATTTTACACTAGGCAATTCACCTAAAACTGTTAATGGCGCTAGTATTACGGAGGCAATGATAGGTGTCCCCAAGAAGTACGAACTGCTAAACCATATCATATAAGATACTACTAAGCCACCAATTATTGCAGATCTTAGACCTTTTTTTGAACGTTTTATTTCTCCCATTATTGGGTCTACAAAAGTCAAACCCCATATCAAGGGAGCAGCATAAAGACCAGATTTCATTCCATTAGAAGTATTTGATTCCGGAGAAATTAATAGAGCCAAACAAACAGCAAAAGCACCCCATGCGAGAGCTGAAATCTGTTTGGCTTCATACTCTCTCTGTCCAACAACTATAACCCCAAAATATAATCTCAACATTTCTAAAAATATTAGAATGAAACATGCATATGTCACCAATCCACTTGGAGATAATGAAAAGAAATCTGAAATCTCTTCACCTTTAGTGAAATAAATTACTGGAATAACTGCCATTATTACATGAGTAAAACGACGGAAAAAATGTCCACCTAAACCACCAACAGAGTGCTTTGCATGATCTATATCTAATGGGATTTCATTTTCATTCATTATATATATCTCCATTAAATTTGTATTTACAGCCTCTTCAATGCTTCATCAAGATTTATTTTTCCTGACTCTAGGTCTAATAATATTTCACTGAGAGAAGGGTTTGATAATAGTAGATAGTCCCATGCAGAAAGTAGTCTTTCTTTGAAGCGAAGAGAGTTTCTCTTATTGTCAACTTCTAATTCCTCAATATGATTAATTAATTCAGATATTCCATCATTATTCAATGCAGAAGTCATTAGAACTAATTTTTCATCATCCTTATCAGAATAATTAAAAGAATTTTTTATAGAATTAGACGCATTCAGTGCATTAGGTAAATCTGATTTATTGATAACTACTAAATCAGCTAATTCTAGAATCCCCGCTTTCTCTGCTTGAATAATATCTCCTCGATCAGGACCGTCGACTAACATTACTCTATCAGCAAATGCTACGATTCTTATTTCAGATTGTCCGCCACCAACAGTTTCTATGATAATTCGTGACCATCCGCAAGACCCTAGTAGATTTATCATAGGATCTAAAAATGGCACCAATCCACCAGGGTGATTTCTTGTTGCTAAACTACGTACGAAAACAGAGCCACTAGAATCAGCGGAAGACATTCGCATTCTATCTGCAAGTAACGCACCACCACTTCTTGGAGATGATGGGTCTACTGCTAGGACCGCTACTCTTTCACCTCTATCTATCCACTCTTCTATCATTGCGCCAATCAAAGTAGACTTACCTACCCCTGGAGGTCCTGTGACGCCCAACACCCAAGGGGTCGATGACTCAATTTCTAATTTCGCTCCAGATTCTATTGATGATAGAAGTCTGGCTAATTCTCTCCTATTCCCATCCTTTGCCAAACCGATACTTTGTTTGGTTATCAAATCCATCTCCACCCAGAATCTTGTCCAACACCGACATCTAGATTACTATTCTTTCGTTCAGAAATGATATCTAAAAATTCGATTATTGAACTAGTAGATGTACCTGGACCAAAAATAGCCCTTACTCCCAATGAATGTAGATACTCTCTATCAGAATCTGGAATTATTCCACCTGCGAATACAACAATATCACTCATATCATTAGCTATTAATTCTTGACATACTTTAGGAATGAGTACATTGTGAGCACCTGATAACGTAGAAAGACCGACTGCAACTGCATCTTCATCCATAATTACGCGTACTATTTCTGATGGTTTTCTTCTTAAGCCAGTATAAATTACTTCATGACCGGCATCACGTAATGCACGTGCAATCACCTTAGCGCCACGATCGTGACCATCAAGACCCGGCTTCGCAATGACAATACGCATACCCATACAAACTTACCCGAACGGTCAAACGATTTCAAACAACCGATTTACTGTACTTTGGGAGTTTCCTCATGGGCAATGCTAATTGGGTGACTCTCACCAATCGTATATTATCACATGTCAGGCGTGAAGGAACGTATCGACGACCTTCGTCGAAGAAAAGCCCAATCAGAGGCAGGAGGAGGACAAAGTCGGATTGCTGCTCAGCATTCAAAAGGCAAGTTAACTGCAAGAGAAAGAGTAGAACAGTTACTTGATGAAAACTCATTTATGGAAGTAGATTCACTAGTAGAACATAGATGTAGGGATTTTGAAATGGATAAAAACATCATACCAGGTGATGGAGTAGTTTGTGGGCATGGAACTATTAATGGTAGAACGGTATATTGTTTCGCTCAAGACTTCACTGTTTATGGAGGTTCTTTAGGAGAAATGCATGGCCTAAAAATATGTAAAATATTAGATATGGCTTTGAAAACAGGTGCTCCAGTGATTGGATTGAATGATAGTGGTGGTGCTAGAATTCAGGAAGGTGTTGCAAGTTTAGGTTCATATGCTGAAATATTTTTCAGAAATGTTCGAGCAAGTGGTGTAATACCGCAAATTTCAGTAATTATGGGTCCATGTGCAGGCGGTGCAGTTTACTCACCAGCCATTACAGATTTTGTAATTATGGTAGATAAAACATCTCATATGTTTATTACTGGTCCAGAAGTAATTAAAACTGTGACAAATGAAGAAGTTTCGTTTGAAGATTTAGGTGGAGCATCGACACATGCTACAAAATCTGGAGTGACACATTTCACAGCAGATAATGACGATGATGCATTAGAATTAGTAAGGGAATTGGTGCAATTACTACCATCTAATAATTTGGAGAAGGCACCTATTCTAGAAACTAATGATCCACTAACTAGAATATGTGAAGAATTAGATAGTTTAGTGCCTGTAATAGCCACTCAACCCTATGACATGCTTAATGCAATAGAATCTATTTTTGATGACGGAGCATTTTTACAGGTACAGGCCGACTTTGCACCAAACATCATAGTAGGTTATTCAAGATTAGGAGGGCATACAGTAGGAGTTGTTGCTAATCAACCAAAAATATTAGCAGGGTGTTTAGATATTGATGCATCTGTAAAGGCTGCAAGGTTTGTAAGATTCTGTGATGCATTTAACATACCAATAGTAACTTTAGTAGATGTACCTGGATTTTTACCAGGAGCCAATCAAGAATGGGGGGGTATTATTCGCCATGGTGCAAAATTACTCTATGCGTATGCAGAGGCAACTGTACCAAAAATTACAGTAATTACACGGAAGGCATATGGTGGTGCTTACGATGTAATGTCATCAAAGCACATAAGAGGAGATTACAACATAGCTTGGCCAAGTGCTCAACTTGCAGTAATGGGAGCAGATGGGGCTGTACAGATTATTCATAAAAGAAGAATTAATACTGCTGGGAATCCAGAGCAAGAAAGACAAAGACTTGTTGACGATTATAATGAGACTTTTGCGAATCCATATCAAGCTGCAGCATTAGGTTATTTAGATGACGTCATACAACCAAGAGATACAAGAAAAGTATTGACGAAGGCATTAGGAGCACTTTTGGATAAAGAAGAAAGTAGACCAGCAAGAAAACATGGGAATATCCCTCTATGAGGAATTTTAATGGCGAAAAAAAATGATAGAAAAGAATTCCTTAGAAGTGTCGCCATAGCAGCGGTAATTCTGCATACATCAGATGGTGAGTCACTCTATCCATCGAACTATCGACAGAGAGGAAAAGAATGGTCAATAGACCATAGAAGGACATTGATAGGTAGAAGAAATTTATTTACATCTAAATCTAAAAGAAGTACATCAAGGTGATTATATGTCTGATAAAAGAAAAGTCACTGTAGATGGAGAAGAATTCGAAGTTGATATAGAAAGGGTCGGAGAGTTTTGGAATGTTGAAATTGAAGGTATGAAGTTCAGTATAAAAATAGATGCAGGAGGTTCAAAAGATTCAAAGAAAGATAGAAAAAGAGGAGGAAGTAAAAGAAAACTCTCTGGAAAAATTTCTTCTTCAATACCTGGGAAGATAGTGACATTAAATGTCAAATTGGGTGATTTTATCAAACAGGGACAAGTAGTGATGATATTAGAGGCAATGAAAATGCAAAATGAAATTCAAGCCCCATTATCAGGAAAGGTAATAGAAATAAACTGTCAATCAGGAGATAGTATAGAAGCAAATATGCCATTAGTTGTAATACAGCCTGATAATGATGACATAAATTAGAGAAGTTCAATTAATGCATACTTATCCGGAAGGGTATGAGTAGTTGCGATTATGAAGACTGTTCTGAAAAAGCAGAAAATATTAGTCGCTTATCACCAGAAGGTTATCTAGTATCAACTGGAAATAAAGCATATTCATTTAGAGAAGCTTACAAAAGATTCCATTATTGTGAGACACACCATGAATTACTAATGAATAATGTATGGAATAGGGTGAGAAAAACAGACGACAAAGACGACGATCATGTAGCCCCTACAGCAATATAATCATATAAGTCCTAGAGCATCTTCAATACGATTTAATTCTGGTCCAGTGGAACCAGAACCTACAAGTGCATTAGTATCAGAAGTAACACAGCCCGCCCCGACATATGGTGAACCAAAGCAAACGGTTCCTACCATTACAGGAACTTGCATAGTCTTCTCAATTTCTTTAACTTCGTAAGAGGTAATATCGGGATGTGACAAAATACCCTTATTATTAGCCACAAGTAGAGAACCAACAGTATCTTGACCTGCGACTCTAACTCTGGCTGTATTAACTCCAAGAATTTCACCAATCAGTTCTACACCAGGATTGGGTATTGATTTACTAACTACTGCACCAAAGTCATTACATTCAAGCAGATTACCTGCAGCGTTAACACCACTCTCTAAAATAACAATATCTCCGTAACTAGATAATATATCAAGATCTGCTTCAGTAGCTATGTCAGCCACAGCAATCCCTTTATTGTTACCGCAGATGAGACTACCAAGTAATGCGGAACCACCAATCAATAGTGGATTCATTTCAATATCAAAAACTTGCTGAATTTCTTCAATAGCAGGCTTGTCTAGAGATGTAGGATAAAATAAATTATTTCCTACGACACTGAGGTACACACCTACTTGGGAATGTCCAAGGATATCGCCAGTTGAAATTGTCATACTATTACCTCACTTTTTTATGGCTAAGCCCATGGTCGTTATAATTAGTGCGGGGAGGAAAGAGAGTGTGGCACAACGACAAACGTTCCCGTGGGCTTTCGCACCACAGTACAGGAAATGACGCAGAAGGGCTTGACTTCCGGGTTCGATATGGGACCGGGTAGTACCCCTTCGCTATGGCCGTGCACAACTCTCTTTCGAATTTAATGAATTGATATGACTGTTGGACAGAGGCCCACAATAGAGCCCTGTATTAATTTAATTTTTTAAAAATTGGTGTGTAGAAATTGATGAATGCTCGGGGGGTTAGTGCAGCTGGGCTGAATATCTCGGGCGAACCCTCGATACTTACACCCGCTGTCTATCAAACTCATCTTCTATGAGTCCCCTGAGATGCCTCGTCTTTCGGATGACTTCGAGCTTAGATGCTTTCAGCTCTTATCCACTGGAGCGTGGCTACCCAGCATTGCCCTGTCGGACAACTGGTAAACTAGTGGCTCCGAGTCCTCGTTCCTCTCGTACTAAAGGACCCTTCCGATCAGGCATCTGATACGCCTCAACCACAAAGCAACAAACCTGTCTCACGACGGTCTAAACCCATCTCACGATCCCCTTTAATGGGCGAACAACCCCACCCTTCCCAGCTGCTGCACCAGGAGGTTGGGAAGAGACGACATCGAAGTAGCAAGCCACCAGGTCGATATGTGCTCTTGCTGGTGACAACTCAATTATCCCCAAGGTAACTTTTCTGTTATCAATCACCCCCATAAATGAGGTAGATTGGTTCGTTAGGCCCTGCTTTCGCATCGTCGATCGTTATTGGTCCGATCCACGTCAAGCCAGCTTTTCCCCTTACGGTTAACGGTGGAGACTGAACCACCTAAGCTGACCTTTGGGCACGCCTGTTATATTTTCGGGCGCGTGGCGCCCCACCCAAACTACCCACCAAACGGTGTTCTCTAAAAGAGTTAGAATAATTACAAACTAAGGACGGTGTCTCTATGGACGACTCCCATCTGGACTGGCGTCCAAATGATTAACATCTCCCGTCTACTCAGCACATAGTGTGCGATTATTCAACGCCAGGCTGTAGTAAAGCTCTATGGGGTCTTCGCTTGCAGGTTGAGGTTACTGGACTGTGCGCCAGTAATAGTCAATTTCGCCGGACGTATCGTGGAGACAGTGGGACTCTCGTTGTGCCATTCATGCAAGTCGCCAATTAAGCGACAAGGTATTACGCTACCTTAAGAGGGTCATAGTTACCCCCGCTGTTTACCGGTCCTTCATCAGGTTGAAACCCAATTTCAGATACCGGCACTGAGCAGGATTCACCGACTATACACATCCTTTCGAACTAGCAGTCGGCTATGTTTTTATTAAACAGTCGGAGTCCCCTTGTTACTGCGACCAGGTTCTCTCGAACCTGGCACTCCTTCTCCCGAAGTTACAGAGCGATTTTGCCGAGTTCCTTCACGATACTTTGCCCGTCACACCTTAGGCTTCTCACCTTGGGTACCTGTGTCAGATCTTGGTACGATCACCTCTTACGGTTTTTCATGGGACCTAGGCCTCATCTATCTTTTGCTCACGTCTTCTCAAACTTCTCACCATTACGGTTCTCCATTCGATTATTGAACGCTTCGACGCACCATGACAGATGCGCATAAACTAGCCCAAGCCGTCACCATTAATGTAAGAGGGGCTTACGAATATTAACGCAATTCCCTTTCGATCATTTCGGTTAGGAATGACCTTAGGATCGGCTAACCCTCGGCTGATAACCATTGCCGAGGAACCCTTACCCCTTCGGTGGTGCGGATTCTCACCGCACTATGCTGCTACTCTTCCCTAGATTCTCATACATACACGGTCCACCCGATCTCAAAACCGAGCTTCTACCCGAGCATGTCGCCGCGCTACCTCATCTTCTTTCGAAGGATTAGTGTATCGGTATACAGTTTTAGTCCCGTCCATTTTTCGGGCCCGCAAGCTTGACTAGTGATCTGTTACGAACTCTTTCAAGGATGGCTGCCTCTAAGCCCACCTTCTAGTTGTCTTCGACCACGGACTCCGTTTGTAATTAACACTTAACTGTAATTTTGGGACCTTAACACTAAGCTGGTTTCTTCACCTTTCGTCACGGTAGCTTACCCACCGTGGCTCACTCCTCGCGTCTACGACGATTACAACTTCGGAGTTTGACAGCGTACCGAGGGATCGCTCCCCCTAAATACCCAATCAGTGCTCTACATCGTAATCTATCTCTGCGAAGATCTACCTGCGAGTAGTCTCGCGCGGAACCTGCTATTGCCCATCTCGATTGGACTTTCACCCCTATACCCAGCTCATCCGAGCGATTTGCACATCAGCAACGGTTGGATCCTCCACCCAACTTTCATCGGGCTTCAATCTGGCCAGGCATAGATCGATAGGCTTCAGGTCTCCCACTAATGACTCCGGGCGAGCACACCCAGTCCCTCACCGCCTAAGCGGCTGCGGACCTTTCGGTTTCCCTTCGGCTTCGGAGATCAACTCCTTAACCTCGCCATTAATCAGAACTCCCAGGGGCATTATTCGAAACGCACGAATAGACGCTGCTCATATCTTCGCTTTCACGCCTATTCAGCTTGTTCCCGACTGGTTTCAGGTTCTTTTCACATCCCGCTAAGGATACTTTTCAGCTTTCGCTCACGCTACTTGTCAACTATCGGTCTCGAGTAGTATTTAGGATTGGAAGTTTATGCCTCCCATATTCACGCGCGATATCCAACGCACGCTACTCAGGATTCATCACTTGATCATATTGCGTACATATACGGGTCTTTCACCCTCTATGGTGCGCCGTTCCAGGCGACTTCTATTTCCGCAAGACAGATTACAGATGATCCATACCCCACATCTCTTCATGATTTCTCATGAAGATTCGGTTTGTCCTATACCGTTTTCATTCGCCACTACTAGCGGTATCTCGTTTGATTTCTTTTCCTCTCCCTACTGAGATGCTTCAGTTCAGGAGGTTCCCTTTCCATTTAGGAATGGCACAGAGTGCCAGGAGGTCCCATTCAGCAATTTGCGGATCCAAGAGATTCATGCCTCTCCCCGCAACTTATCGCAGCTTGTCACGACCTTCTTCGGCTCTCGAGCCGAGCCATCCCCCAGTCGGGTTGTAGCATTTTATTAATTTCTACATTCCCACTTTCTATTTATTATCTTAACACAGGGACTCATTGTGAGTCCTCTGGTGTCCAGGCATATCAATTCTGGTATCTCAGACCACTACGTCTCCCCGCAGGGCGAAGCGGTCTCAACCACTAACCTTGATACATATCAGTACCAAAGCGCACTATAAGCAGCCTCGCGACCTACCTTTGGTATATGAAGTAAAGGGTTGGGACTCCCCCCCCAAGGGGACTGAGTATAACGAATATAGAGTTCTTTATTAAAGAATTTATTTGAAAATATGGACGAGTTATCATTGCGTTTTTCCTTTCGTAATTATGCAGAATATATTACAAGATAAGTATTAAACAATTATTATTCAAATACATTATTCTGCTTCAAAATCTAATTCTGTGGGGTCAAAATCACTGACATCTATGCTTTCAATGTCTTTGTAAACTAGCGGAGTTAATGCTAAACTACCCACAATTAGAAGCGTAATTATTGCAACTGGAATAGCATTATTTGACCATTCAATTGCATATCTTACAACACAGTATACGGTCGAAATTAATAGTGTTAGTATCATGATTGGAAATCCAGTACGGAAGAACCGATTGAAAGAAATATCATTGCCGGAGTCTTCTGCTAGACCCGCGGCGACTACATTTGCTGAAGCCCCTATGATAGTTCCATTACCTCCTAAACAAGCACCCAATGCTAGGGCCCATGCTAACGGCCCCAATGCGAGACCAAGTTCAGGATCAGATGCCAGTTTAATCACTACGGGAACCATAGTTGCAGTGTAAGGAATGTTATCTATGAAAGCAGATGCTATTGCTGAGACCCAAAGTAACAGAAGGACTGCAACCATTAGCCTATTTCCTTCTGAAGTCCTAGAAATTGTATCTGAGATTAAATCTGCTATCTGGTTAATTAGCCCCATATATTCAAGTCCGTGAATCATTATAAACAATCCAGCAAAGAAAATGATAGTCGTCCACTCAACTGAATCTAGCTGTTCTTCTACTCGATGAGGAGATGTCACTAGAAGCATAAGTACTGCTCCACCTAGAGCAATTGTAGCCACAGAAAGTAATGGATGATGAAGTGCAGAGTGAGCAAAGAACAATACTATTACACCAATCAAAATTGCACCAGATTTCTTTAACAAGGCTACATCTTTAATTCCGTATTGAATCCTCAATAAGTCCACATTCCTCCTCCTATTGCCTGAAAGACCAGGTTTTTCTATAATTCTCAATAGCCAAAATGCAGGAATCATTGCTATGAGGACTGCTGGGGCAACATGGATTATAAAATCAGTAAAACCTATTCCTTGAGACATCAAATTAATTTCTCCTACCGCATATGGGTAATCATTGAGTGCTGACGGTGAAAGTTGTGCACCAATAATAATATTCGGAGGGTCACCAATTTGTGTAGCAGCGCCCCCTATATTGGAGAACATAACTTCAGCAATAATTAACGGAACCGGCTCTAAATCTAGAACTTTAGAAATTTGAATAGTGACTGGCACTATCAATAAAATTGTGGTGACGTTATCTAGTAATGCGGAAAATACTGCTGTAATCATGCATAAAATAAATGTCAAACGCCAAATAGAACCACCGCTTTTTGCATACGCTTGGACAGCAGCCCATTCAAATAACCCAGTTTTTGAAAGAATATCTACCATTACCATCATGCCTATGAGTAAACCGATTGTTTCCCAATCAATCCATGTCATTATCACCGACAAATCTGGACCATCCCCTACTACGTGTAAGGAAACAACTGCGGCAATCCCCCCTACAGCTGCAGCAAGAGCCCTGTGAACTACTTCAAAGACTATCAACGCATACACTGCAACTAATATCCCCAAAGCCACAGGAACAGCCCAATTTGGCATTTCTGAAGGCGCCCATGCTTCTCCTGAAGAACCAGCAGCAGAAACAGTAATTGGTGAGATTACACAAACAAAAAATGCAGATAAATAAAATGAAATTACTTTTCGCGAGACCATCCCACAATTAACAGACATGAGCATGCGTACTACATTACCTCTAAATATCTGACCATCTAAAAATTACTAGAACATTGATTTAAATATTTTAACTTCCAGACCAAAACACTGCAATATTTCCTCTTTGAAATACTAAAATAGATCCAGATTCTGATGAAATAGATTCGAATAAATGTTTCCTTTCAGAAGCTCCTGTAGCAACTCCTTGATTCACTTTCATTTTTACTAATTTACGTTTAACTAGTTGTTGTTTCAATTCATCTACTACCGATTCATTAAGCCCAAGTTTACCAACTCTCATCGTGATTTCTAAACTATTAGCCATTGCATTTCTTTTGATTGCCTTAGGTATATCCATATTATTACATCCATTCAGATTAGTCTACGTTTTTTATTATCACAGCGCTGACAAGTAGTTATTACTGATTTATTCCTTATCCTAACTCTTGAATCAGTTCCAAACCTCATTACAGATTCACATGATCTGCATATAAAAATTCGAGAATTAGATTCATTTTTAGAGCCATGCCTCTTACTCAGTCTAAGAATATCTCTGGCGGCAACATCTCTAATTCTATGAGAATGAGATTCTGGAGAAAGGATTATCTCAGATAAATCTGAAATTGCTGATAAAGAACGATTTCTTCGGAGAAATGACTCTTTGGATCTTCTACGACTAGACATACCAACCACATTAATTCGATAAATGAGATATTATCTCATCTCCAACATCTTCAATTGATTGATTTCCATTAATTCTAATCAACAATCCTTGGTTTTCATACCATCCAGCAAGTGGTGATGTTTGTTCATGATAGGCAGAAAGTCTTGTCTTTACTGTAGACTCATTGTCATCTTTTCTTTGGATTAAACGACCTGATATAGATTCAGGTGCAGGGTTAAATTTAGTATGGTAAATCGCGCCCGTCTCAGGATCCATCCTTCTTCCAACAATTCTCTCAATAATTGATTGATCGGGAACTTCGATAGAAATAACTGCACTAACTTCAGCAATACTGGCCAGTTCTTCAGCCTGAGCAATAGTACGAGGGTATCCATCAAAGAGAACCCCACCGGATGCATCATTTTCCTTTAGCCTCTCAGCAATAAGACCGACTATCACTTCATCAGGAACTAATTCTCCAGCCTCCATGAATACTTTAGCGGCTAAACCCAACTCACTCCCGATAGAAACCGCTTGCCTAAGCATATCACCAGTAGAAACTTGTGGTTTAGATGTTAAATCAACAATTCTTTTGGCTTGAGTGCCCTTACCTGCACCTGGCGGACCAAACAATACTATCGAACCATTCATGCATCTATGGGGAAAGGTCATAGTGATAAGGCAAACCCAAACTAAGGTTGGTTTTGTTCCCACCACAGATGACCGTAGGATTGCCATTGTTCCATAGTCCATCCATCGGGTAAACCTGTCAAAGGTAATGGCGCTGATCCTTCTGGAGAAATTATTAGTTTAGCAGGAGTAGATGATGCTAAAGCGGCCTGAATTTCATCTTCACTGACGCCCCCAGTCATAGTATCTCCAGAACCTAAAGATGTATCTAATGCAGCATTTCGACGCTCTGTTGAACTCCCAGATAGCAGCGCTGAGCCTTCGGGTATCAATTCCTCTTCAGGAGACATTAATTTTTGTGAGTTATTCCTCATACGAATGCCTAAAACAGAAACACCTACTAAAGATATAACGAATAAGAGCGATAGAGTCCATGCAGGTAATCCTATAGATTCAATCAATCCAGACAAACCACCCGAATTAGTGACTCTCTCTTTACTCATTTGTAATTTTAATGTAGCATTTGTAATTTCAACATTTTCAGATGAAAAGTCAGTGGCATTTGCAGATAACTCTATGGTAGAAAGGCCATAATCAGAACTTTCTTTAGGTTTCACTGAAACCTCTAAAACTTTGAATCCACCGGGTAAAATATCTTCCAATAAAGGCTCATTTAACACGACATTCCAATCATTAAGTTGAGATATTATCACATTAGCATCGGCCACTATATTCCCTAAATTAGTGACATTTACTTCAAAAATTGCAGTTTCCTCATATGAAATATCTTCAATAAATAGGACCTCTGAATCTAATATTATCCAAATTGAAGGAATTACTTCTACAGTTAATTCAACTGTTTGGAAAGACACTTCTCCTCCAGGCGTAGTAAATTCTATTATAACTGATAATTTTTGACTTAATTCCCCTACAGGAAGTGCCCCCGGGAGATTAAGACCGACTGAGATGTAAGCCTCACGATTCATATCTACCTCAAATGAATTACCTGATAGGAAACCTCCAGACCAATCATTAGGTAGGCTACCCATTGTCAGCGTAATACCTAATGCCACATTGCCAACATTATGGAGCTTTATTAGAGATATCGATGACTGACCCAAAGCTACTTCGATTATTTCCGAACTTTCTATGTCTAAAGACGCGTATTCTTCGATGATGAGTTTTGTACCATTTATCAGAGTCTCTGAATCTTGAAGAGTAGTCCTAATAATTATTGTATTAGAATCACCCATATTAGAAGATAGGGGAACAATTGTATTGATTACTACTGTGACACTATTACCTGCAGAAATATCTACATTTATATCTTGATTAATAAACTCATCACCATTATGAATTAATTGAGTTTGCCAACTATTTTGTACCTTAACCGTGAATTGAGATAAAACATTTCCTTCATTGGTAATTACTAAATTCGTTGTCACTAAATCTCCGTTTAATACAGATCTATCTTTAGCAAGACCTAACGGCCCAAGTGATTCACCTATATCTGAGAGAATTTCAGTACTAAAATCACGATTTTCAAATACTTCTAATAGGGCATCATCTACAGTAAATAAATTGGGATCGTTAACTGACTGAGTAGTGCAACTTACTTCTTCAATAGTTCCAGAAGATGGAGAACCAAGAACATCATTAGGGACTCTTACCCTAATTGGAATAGGAAGAAACTGAAGTCTTGAAAGTGGCTCTAAATTAAGTACTGAAGTGCCGCTATCACCTACCTTTATTATCCAACGATTTTCAGTTTCGCAAGAAATTGTGTACTGTGTAGGGCCATTACCAGTATTGAGGATGGAAAGTGAAAATTGAGCGAATTGACCCGGAATAGCACCTAAGTCATCAGCTCCAGCAACAACGGTAACTAAACCTTCTACACGTTCTACAACTGTTCTCAATTGCATTGAATGAGACACAGTTGGTGCATTCTTATCCCATAGCGTTACTTGAGATGCAAATGTCCCAGGTAATGCATATATGTCATTCTCAATATCAGCATCGACATCTGAAAACTCTAAAGATATTAATACACTATCTCCTAATTCACCTGATGGTGATAAAATCCATGGACCAGATTCATTAAATAATTTCCACCATTCATCTTTAGGAGCCATGAGTAAACCACCATCGCCTAACAATTGCACTGGTGAAGCAGATATCTCAACAGTAATTTCAGAAGTCCCCTCATTTTTCAACTCAAGTACAAAAGATACTGAATTAGTAATGGTTGGATCCATAATTCGCACCCGAGATAAATCATTTTCAGAAGGGTTGGATGGTAAAGAACCGTCGGCTAATAGAGGAGTTAATCGTACACCAACTTGAGATACATAAACATCCATTTCAAAATTATTATTATTAATTCCATTCAATTCATCATTTAATTCTAATACTTCAGAGTTTGAATCTAGAGTTATCTTGATTTTATGTAAGCCAGTTGTTGAGAATACATGAGGATATGAAAGAGATACTAAAGAACCACCTGAAAGCGAGGTTTTTTCTTGTTCAAGTATTATGTTACCATCAGTAATGTCTTCAATTAAAATAGAGTAATCACCACTAGGTCCTGCAGCCTGATTTTTCCACTGGGCTTCTATCAAGAATGTATCTCCCTGAAGTGGACTTTCGACGGATGTAGACAAAGAATTAGCAAGGACTGTGAGGTCGGGTAGAACTGTTTCGAGAATATCTCCAGTTAAGACAATAGCATATTCTTGGAGATAACCTCCTGAATGCCCTACTTCTACAGACCAAGTTCCGACTTCAGGGAGAGCGGATTTAAATCTCTCCACATTATTTAACTCATCAGAAGAACCTCCAATAGCACTAAAACCATTGATAAAATTATTACCATAATAGATTTCTCCGCTGGGCGATTTCACAATTAAATCAAGATCGTTAACTAACTTGGGAGCAGATTGATTCGCAATCGCAGACCCTTCGCGATCATTCCAAACAAGTGTAATATCAAATTTAGATGTCGAATCTGATTCAATTGTGTAAACAAAAGAGTGCCCTGGTTTTAATTCTCTTGAAGTATCATATAATATATTTAAATCCTCATTAAAACTTGTAGGAAAAATAGTTTGCGATACATTCACTTGACCCCATCCTTCCATTGAGTTAGGGATATCAGGGGCCCCCAAATCATCAGCACCATTGATTAAAAGAGCCCGAATAAGGTCTGAACGTGGCTCAACAATAGATTGAGTTTCACGAAGATGTTGCCTTACCATTGTAGCAGCACCTGCTGCGACGGCCGTAGACATTGAAGAGCCATTTAATGTCATATATAGGGGGTTACCAGTATCACTGTGTGTTGATGAAGAACAACTCTCTCCATCCGTAAACTGTGCCTCATTAGCTCTTGCTGAACATATCATTACACCTGGTGCAACAAGATCTGGCTTGATTCGACCATCTAAAGTCGTCCCTATGGAAGAAGTTGAAGAAACGGAACCTGCTGAAGGACTACCATATGATCCAGTTGTAGATGAACCGATAGTAAGTACATTCTTTGCGGTACCAGGAGGAGTTATACTTTCATAACCATTTTCTCCTAAATCTCCCGCAGAAAATAATACAAGAAAACTTGGTTGATCAACAAGATAAGAATCCGTAGATCTTGAATCTGAACTATACTCACCTACAAGATTTACATTTCCCCAACTATTAGTTTGAATCCTAGCATTCTGTTGATAAGAATGTGAAAACATTTCATAAAGAGAGCCCCATCGTGCCAAAATACCAGAACTATCTGCTTCTAACTGATAAAAGTGAAATGTTGCTGCAGGAACAATTCCTTGAGTAAATGATTCACCTGAACCATCTCCAAGTAAAGTAGATGTCACATGAGTCCCATGACCACTATTTCTATCCTGATGTGAATTATCAGGGCCAAATTGGTTGTAAATACCTCGGATACGTCCATTGAAATCTCCTTGATCATCATCTAAACCTGTATCAGATATGGCTAAGATTTCTCCACTTCCATTTAGGAAAGGATAGTTGTCTAGTACAAAATCAGCCCCAATTAATTGTTTAGCATTATCATTATGAACGGTAATTACTGATGAAGAATGGATACTTAGTATTCGACCATCCATTGCTAAAACGGGTATCCAAGATGCGTCTATATTCTTTATTTGACATAAAAATGCATCACATATCTTTCTTGATACACTATCATCAGACAACATCTTCAAATTCATTTCCAATTCTAGTAATTCATTAGAATCGATGTCAGATGCAGGTATGATATCTAAATCTAAAATAATTCCCCCTCTACCTGAAAGATCAACTAACTCTTGGGAAACTCTCCAAGCAATTGGTAATTCACCAATCCAACGAACATATTCAGATTTTTCTAACAAAGATATACTGCCCAGAATATCATCAGTAGGAAGTCTCACAATCAATGCAGAATCAGGAAGAGTGTCTATTATCGGCAAATCATGTGAATATAATAGTTGCATTAAACCAGTCATATCAACACTTTTAGACTGAATTATTACTAGACCCGTTCGATGTATGGCAGATAAATCATATAGATTCTCAGGACCGAGTGGTATAGGGTCATGTAAGGGGTCAAAATCCCCGAATGGAGAATATATCAATCCAGAGAAATTCTTCACATCATAAACAGACTCAGAAACAGAGAAAAGTTGACTCCATTGTGATTCGGAAATAAATTCATTAGATATGATTGACAGAGACTCTTCAGAACCTTCATCTGATGCTACGACTACACTTGACCATGAAGAAAAAATAAGTATAAAAAGAACAGGAAAGACTGACCTGATGGTACTCATATCATATGTCGGACTAATGAGACCCTTTTGACCGTTAACATCGAATGAATCACCAAATCTAGTAGATTTATCTAAATACCATAATATTCGGAAATTGCTAAATCAGTCTTAGCCACACTTAATTTCCAATCTTTTTCGGTACCCATTAATGCTCTAACACAATCAACATTTTCAGGAATTACATCACTTTCTTGATGAATTGCTTGAAAATAATACAATCGATTATTAACTAACTTGACACCATCTTCCCATACAAATATTTCATGTAAATCACCCCATTTCCTTCCAATATCACGTGCCATTTCCATTACTTCAGCTGTAGTAGGTATTCGATCATCTTTACCATTCATTACAATGACGCGAGGGGTATCTTTCCACATTTGAATTATCTTCTCCGTAGTAAGTCCGTGACCCTCTGGTAAATCGGCAATTATAGAATGGACGTGCATTAGTGTGGTTGGTACCGCAACCGCTAAAGAATTTATTTCAATTTCTGGTTTGACAGTCATTACATCTGGGCCATGGTGACTAGGAACTTTGAGGACTGGTTGAATAGCATTAATAGGGCCTTTATCTGAATCACCGGGATCTGCGGCCCTTCTAATCATTGTACATTCAACTTTAAGAGAACCACAATAGTCAAAAAGAGGTACAAGCGTTCTAGACAGACCTGTAGTATTGCACGAAACTACGCGAGTTCCTTGTGCATTGAAGTTCTCTGAATGATTAGCAGAAGATGTGTAAGAAAGACCTGTCAAAGAATGTTTTTCCCCACCCTGAAACATATATTTAATTCCTGCAGATTTATACTTCTGAAGATTATCTGCACCCATTTTACCTGGCGCACAATCAATGACTACATCAGCGATTGATAATAAGTCAGTAAGACCACCTTTACAATCATAGTCAGAATTTGCAAAAGAAGAAATTTTTTCATTATCATCAAAGGTACAGTACAAAGGAAATCCTTTCTTAACTGCTAAACCACAACCAAAAGAGGGCCCAGTTTTAGTGACACCCACTATTTCCATATCTTTCTGTGCATCAATTGCATCCGCAACCCGCTTACCTATTGTACCGAAACCATTTATTGCAACTTTGATAGTAACCATTTTCACACACACATTCCCTTAGGATGTTTACCATCCCCTAGTATAAACTCTATCAACATACCCTTTTTTGAAACGAAAAATGCATTAACATTGAAGTTAATCAGAAAAGTCTCCTCTCCGTCAGAATCAAGACCGAATACGCTGTCAGAGTGATGGGAGTAGCATGCGCGAAGTCACCACTAAAAGCATAAAATTGAATCGTGATCTAGAGAAAATGCTCTCAGAAGCTTTGGAACGCGACTTACTGGTAAGAATAGGCTGGGGTCGCGGAGGAGATGAGAAGCCTAAGGATGGAGAAATTGGTGTAATTACCCACCTCCCTGAAAAGTCTAGAGTTCTATTATTAGGAAATTTAGGCGAATGTGCAGGTGCTATGAATCAAGGAGGAAATTTCACACTTCAAGGAAATTGTTCATCAATGGCTGGTTCTTTTCAGGAAAAAGGACGTATCATTATAGAAAAGGATGCAGGAGATAAGACAGGTTCGCACATGACAGGAGGGATCATTAATATTCAAGGTTCAGTAACTAAAAATCTAGGTGAATCCATGAGCGGAGGCACTATTCTTGTAAGAGGGCATTCTAGTGAAAGAACAGGAGCAGGAATGTCTGGAGGTTCAATAATTGTATTAGGATCTGTAGGTAAAGAGCCTGGAGTTGGTATGACTGGAGGGAAAATTATAGTTGCAGGAAACTGCCCTCCACCAGGTCACGGAGCAGATATGAGAAGCATTACTAACACTGAAATCTTAGAAGTATCTGAACATCTTGAACCGCTTGGATTATCAATAAATAAAGATGCACTAGTAATAGTAACATCGAATAAAATACAGGAATCTCCTGAACGGCCCGAAACAAGTATTATTGAAGGGTTCGAGAAAATTTCAATTACATCCTCATCAAATAAGAGACTGTCGGCACACAATCCACTGGATAATTATACATTGATTAATGCAAAGGGTGATGATGAAAATGGTCTTTTATTCCCAATACCTTGGTTAATCGAGAAAGAGACCATGGATTGTGATGAATCACCCATGCTTTCTCAACAACCTTGCTTAGTAAAAAATAATCCTAGAACAATTGATTTACTGATTATTAATCATGAGAATATAGTTGCGGTAGTAAAAGATTTAGATAAATGCTCTGGCATTGTCCTAGATTTAACATCTCTACCAAATATGAATGATGCAGAAATAGAAGCATTATTGGTATCATTAACAAGTAAAATGCGAGAAAAATCATTAGTAATGCTAAAGGATAGAGTAGATAGAGTTGAAAATCTATTCCGATTAATAGTAGAATTAGATTTAGATGGCGCAATAATTGATGCTGCTAGTTCTGGAGGGAGTAGGGCTTCTGCTGCATTACCAAAGATTGGTCTTGCCGCTAGAGCAATGAATATATCTGAACAAGGAAGGCATTTAATGATTGAATTAGATGAATGTCCTAGTGCAGAAGATTTCATTATAGCTAAAGGAGCAGGCTGTTCAATAATAGTAGCGCCTGAAACTGATGAAAATCTAGAAGAGACCTTGGTCTGGCTAAATTCAGGGCTTAAAGGCTGGATGATTGATTTAGGAATTGAAAGTATTGAGGACATTACTAGAAGAAATTTAAGAGCAATGGATTATGATACTGCAGCAATATCTGGTTTGAGATTAATTGGTTATGATCGACCACTTCCTATGTGGCTTGGAAATTGAGGTTTTACAATGCCTACAATAAAGTTCAACCATAGTATTTTACAATACATGCAAAGTAAATATGGAATAGAATACAGCTCTGATGAGTGGGAAGAAAAAATGCCATCAATAGGTTGTGTAGTAGAGGAAAACGATGATGTAGGAATAGAAATTGAGATATTTCCTGACCGAACAGATTTGTTAAGCCATGAAACAATCGCTAGAGCAGCGAGAGCCTTTCTTAATTCTGCAGAATATTCACCAGACTTTGAGGTAGATGAAGGAAAAATCATTATGACAGTAGACTCTTCTCTGGAAGAAATCCGTCCAGTAATATTGGGCGCAGTTATCAGAGGGGTAGATAATGGAAATAGTATTGAAGAGAAAAATGAATTCATACAATCATTAATGGAGCATCAAGAAAAATTACATTTGACTCTAGGGAGAAAAAGAAAATTTGCATCAATTGGTGTACATGACTTATCAACATTAGAACCTCCATTTAATGTCATTAGCGTAGAAAAAAATCATATGTTTATACCTCTAGCTGAAGAAGAAGAAATGTCGATAGAAGATATCCTCAAATTACATCCTAAAGGAAAAGAATATGCGCATTTGATGGAAAATATGAAAAAATATCCAGTTATAATTGATTCAGATAATAAAATACTATCATTCCCTCCAATTATCAATGGAAACCATACAACAGTTACTGAAAATACAACGGATTTTTTTATAGATGTAACCGGATGGGACATAAGATCTTGCGAAGCATGCTTACTACTGATCTGCTTATCACTAGCTGAAAGAGGTGGGAACGTAGAATCAATTCAAATTAATAATTGGAATGAAGAAAAAATCAATACACCAAGAGGTGATGCTAAAATTCATAAAGTACCCAATAGATTAATAGAGAAAATTCTAGGTATGTCACTTGATAGAGAAGAGATTTCCAAATCTATCAAAAAAATGGGTGGTACTCTGATAGATTCGAGGACAGTAACTGATGGGACCGAAAAAGTAGAGAGATGGGCGGACTGCATGGTTGGCGAGAAAGAGCATATAATTGCCATGCCCAGATGGAGAAATGATATTATGCACCCTATAGATATTGTCGAAGATATCGCGATAGGTTATGGATATGATAATTTGCCAGACCAATTATCTACAGTTCATTTAGACGCAATACCACTTCCATCATCTGACTTACATCGAAGAATTAGTTCTAGTCTATGTGCACTAGGATTGCAGGAAACACAGAGTTTGACATTATCTAATAAACGTGACCAATTTGAAAAAGTGCGTTGGTTAGAAAAGGGAAAATGTACAGTCATTTCAAATCCAATTACACAAGACCATACGATTTTGAGACAATACATACTGCCTTCTTTACTAAATCTTCTATCTGCTAATAGACATCATGAACTACCACAAAAAGTGCATGAATTAGGCACAGTAGTTAGAGATTCAAAAAATAAAAATCGTGTAGCATGGGCATGTGCAGAAGTAGGTGGTGGATTTTCCGCATCTAAAGGAATTGCAATGGCACTACTCAGAGACCTTGGTGCTAGCTTAGAACAGATTAAATTTGAAAAAGTAAGTGAAAAAGAAGGCCCTTGGATTAAGGGAAGAGGAGCAAAAATTCTTATCGAGGGCGTGGAAGTAGGTCAGATAGGAGAAATTGATCCAAATATTTCTTTCAAATTTGGACTCCGGGTTCCAATTCAAGCAGGAGAATTTAATGTTGATGCACTAGGCCAGTTAATCGCTGATCCAGTTCTTTAATCTATTAAATAAATCATTCATTTATATCTTCTGAAAGTAAAGCCATAGCGTCAATAAAATTCTTATTAGTCAGATGAGATCTATCATTTTTATTCACACTATCGTCTCTTATTTCTCTTTCATACTCGACTACTTTTTTCTCTGTAATCTTAGATGCTTTCGCGCTCTCAACAGTTTTTTTCCTGAATGGCCATATAGGTACCATGTTACTCGAAGTACTAGGGAGAACATGAATACTTCCCTATTTACTGAACGAAATAGGGAGATAATGAAAGAGTAGAGCAGTTAGGATGGGCTATGAAAAGAGATGTCGTAACTGTAGCGATGGTGTTACTGATCTTGCTCCAAGTTGGAAATAATGTAGAAATTTATTCACTCGAAGATGAAATGGACACTCCTTCTAAACAACTAAATCAAGGAGATGAAACAACAATAAGCTTAGATATTTTATTAGTAGGAAATTCTTATACTAGTTCTAATACACTTAATCTGAAACTAGAGCGAATTTTAGATGATTCAGGAGAAAATTCAGATGTACAGTCAGTAACTGGAGGTGGAATGACATTATCAGATCATGAAGAAGATGCTGATGAACAAGGAAGTCAACTAAAAACGAAACTTTCTGAAAGACCTGATTTTGTCATTTTACAAGATCAAAGTCAAGTTCCATCATTCTCTACAGATACAAATTTTTGGATTGATAGTAAGGATGCCGTGAAAGAACTCAATGAAAGAATAATATCTGAAGGCGGTCAAACTATACTTTTCATGACATGGGGGCGTCAAGACGGAGATACAAATAACCCATTGAGAAATCCAGACTACCTTACGATGCAATTACATCTTCAACAAGGATATGAAATGTTCCTAGAAAATTCAACAACTTTACAGAAACCAGTATTTCTAGCTCCAGTTGGATTGGCATACAAACACCTCTACCACAAAGTGAATGATACTGGAATGGACCCCTCTCAAGGAGAAAATGCATTTTCTACACTTTATTCAACAGACGGTTCACATCCATCGTTAGATGGGTCATATCTTTCATCTTGTGTACTCTATTCTGTAATTACAGGGGACTCACCAGTAGGAGAATATTATCCTAACGAAATCACACCAGAAAGAGCATTAGAACTTCAACAAGCTGCAGCAAGTACTGTTTTTAATGAAACATTAGAATATATTTATCCATTCGAAATAGAGTCACCAAGTATAGAATTCGGTCCCGATTCTGGTTCTGTTTTTTCAATAGACCCAGGGGCATTAATCAATCTAAATATTAACTATACTAACTTAGGAGAATTTGACGACATAGCCAATATTAAAATCATAGGTTCCGAAAATTGGAATATTTCATGGAATTATTCCACTAATCCTTCTGAAGAATTAGAATTTAATGCACTTTCAGATATAACTTCATGGATTCAATTCTCAATTAAGGCACCTTTTACCATGAATGGTATGCCTTTAGCAAATTCATTGCACCAGTTTAGTATGGAACTAATATCGGAAACAACAGGAATCAAAGATTGGTATAACTTTTCAATGAGATATGGATACTTCCATGGAGCAGAAATAATAGATGGTGGGGGGACTTACTCCATAGCACCATTTAATGTGGCTACAATTGAAATGAATGCAAGAAATCTTGGTAATACTCAGCGTGATATAGCAGTCAGTATAAGGCCAATGGATGAAAATGGAACTGCTATCGGAGAATTTTCACAAGCATTTGCTTTAGAAGAATGGAATGTATTTATTCAAGATAAAATGGAACTTTCAAATATGTGGCCTAATGAAACAGGAAAAATTAGATTTCAAATACAGTCACCTCTTTTGGTGAGTGGAAGTATGTTTTTCGAAATCAAAATATGGAGTACAGCAGTACCAGAAGAGGCCGCTTTTGCAATTCAGAGAGTAAATATAGTTCCTAGATCAGGTGGTAATTTAGAGCTTAATAACATAGATTGTCAATTTGAAACAATACCAGGTGAAATCTGTAGAACAGAATTGATAGTTGAGAATACTGGCGATATACCATATGATTTTGAATTAAGGTTACAAAGTATACCAGAATGGATGAATGCTAATCTTAGTATAGAACAAATTAGACTGAATGCCGGAGAAATAAATAATCAAATATACCTAAATATATCGATTAAAGAAGGTACTGCATCGGGAGAAAATGCTAATTTGGTTGTAGAATTATGGGTTGATGAATGGAATCCTGGAAGTGTTAACTTCGATGTCACTGCAGGCGACTATTTTAATTGGGATTTAGTTGAAGAAATATCTAAACATGATTATGATTATGAAAATCGGATAGTTAATGTCTCTGTATTCTGGACACTCACTAATTTAGGGAATACTAATGATGGATTGGTAGTTAACCTAGATTGTAATGTTTTTACTAATTATGAATTAGATGTTCCAAATAATGCGGAAGAACAAAATATGGCAAATCCTCGTTCTTTTGAAATTCTAGATATTCATAAAGGAGATTCAGTTAACTTCACAGCATGGATGAACCTTTCATATGATGAAATATCACAAAGCATGTTCGATATAGAAAAACCTACAATATCAATCGAAGCAAGATCGATTAGAGATCCAAGAATAATATTTGAAGGTAGTGAATCTGAATTAGAAGACTTATTCATTGAGAAAGATTGTGGAGATTGTAGCAACAATAATCGAGAATCAGTATTTATTGATTTGCTTAGAACATGGCAAACAGTGATTATTAGCTTGGTAGTAATATTGTTTGGAAGTATTGGTGTCGTCAAAGCAATACAGTATAGATTAGAAGAAGATAGAAAAAGAATGGGTTTACCAATAGAAGAGAGCGAAAATGTAAATGATTGGATGGCAAGATTTACTAAGAAATCAGAACCAAAGGTCATTATTGAGAGTCAAACCATAGATTCGGAAGGCTTCGCAAAAGGATTTACTAAGAAATCTGAAGAAAAAGTCACAAATAATAAATTAGGAACTTCAAAATTTCTAATTGAAAAAGCTAGTGAATCATTAGATAAAGCAATGATAGATGATACACTTGATGATATTGTGGAATTAGCAGAGGATTTAACAGAAGATAGGAGCATACATCCTAGTAATTTACTTCTGGAGGAACAGGATTTTGAATCACGAATCAGTAACTTAAGAAAATATAAAAAATCTAATAATGAGGACTAGCATGTTTCATATCGGTATAGATGAAGCAGGAAGAGGTCCCGCTATTGGGCCTCTGGTAGTATGTGCATTGGCTATACCTGAATCAGAAAAAGAAATTCTGAGATTAATAGGTGTTAAAGATTCTAAAAGAATTACTAGAAAAAAAAGAGAAGAGATGGCAGAAAGAATATATCTAGAGGCTGAAAATAGAGACTGGAGTATTGGAATTATAATATGTAAAGCATCCAGAATTGATATAGAAAGAAATAGAATAGATTTGAATAAATTAGAAATAGAATTATTTAAGGAAGCCATTATTGCCACTGGGATGAAGGATGAGAACGGAACTATTCAAGCAGATGCTTGTGATGTTAATGAACAACGTTTTGCAGAAAGAATTAGTAATGCACTAGGGGAAGAATGGAATGAATGGGAGATTCATGCTAGACATAAAATGGATTCTGATGAAATATTAGTAGGTGCAGCAAGTATCTTAGCAAAAGTTCGTAGAGATAAAGAAATAGATGAAATAACTTTTTTGTTAGATAGAGATATTGGAAGCGGCTATCCATCAGATCCAAAAACAATAGATGCTGTTAAAGAATTGGTTAGAAGTGAGTTGCCTAACAAATATCTAAGATGGTCATGGGCAACGGTGAAGAATGCATGGATCAAGGAGCATCAAACACCTATTCCTATTCGTCAAGAGTTAGGAGAAATAGGCATTCAATCATCACTTAATGAATGGTGAAATCCTGAAATGTGAAATGTAGTTAGTGACTGGAGTGTCTGATAGTATGGTCGATGGTAGTGATTGGAGCATAGATATTGTAGCAATTGTTAGGAAATACTCTTTGCAAAATGCTGTAGAATATAATGGATCAGGTCAACCTGGCTCGGTACTAGGCAGAATATTAGGTGAAAGAACAGACCTAAGAAAGAACGCTAAGGAACTCAAAAAATTAGTTGAAACCGAGGTAGATGCTGCAAATAAATTAGCCTCAGAAGAAGGATTTGATGCTGCAAGGAAAGTGTTGGAAGAGACTAATCCAGAGGCATTAAATAGACAAAAACAGATAAGAAGAACCGGGCTTAAAGAGTTACCAAATGCGAAAAAAGGAGAGGTGGTTCTGAGATTTGCTCCTAATCCAAATGGTCCATTAACATTGGGCCATGCTAGAGGAGTTACTATCAATTCTGAGTATGCTAATCTATATGATGGAAAAGTAGTTTTAAGATTTGATGATACTGATTCTAAGGTCAAACCACCGATTAAAGAAGCTTATCGATGGATTGAATCAGATTATGAATGGCTAACTGGTAAAAAACCAGATGTAATCATCAGAGCTTCTGAAAGAATGGATATTTACCTAGAATATGCTGAAAAAATGCTCGGAGAAGGGTTTGGATATGTATGTAAATGTTCAGCAGCAGAATTCAAGAAATTAAGAGATAATTCTGAAGAATGCTCATGTCGAAATAAAACTGAACAAGAAAATCTCTCAGATTGGATATTGATGAATGATGGGTCATTAGGGGAAGGTACAGCAGTAGTTAGAGTAAAGACATCGGTTAATTTACCGAATCCAGCATTGAGAGATTGGCCAGCTTTAAGAATTCAACATTCATTGCATCCAATGGTTGGTAACAAATACAAGGTATGGCCATTATTAGATTTTCAAAGTGCGATTGAAGATTATCTACAAGGAGTCACTCATATAATCAGAGGGAAGGATTTGATGGATTCAACGAGAAAACAAACTCTACTTTACGAACATTTTGATTGGGAATACCCTGAAACTTTGTATTGGGGAAGAGTCAAAATTCATGAATTTGGCAGTTTTTCTACATCTGGTATGAGAAAAGACATTGAAAAAGGAGTTTTTAATGGATGGGATGATCCTCGTTTACCGACTCTCAGAGCATTACAAAGAAGAGGATTTGATGCCGACGCAATGAAAGATTTCTGGATAGATTTGGGTTTGACTCAAAAAGATATTTCAGTGTCATTACAAACAATAGAAGCCTTCAATTCAAGTGTAATTGATGAGAGGTGCGAAAGAAGAGCATTCGTAAGAGACCCTGAATTATTAGATATTGAGTTTATTGATGGAAATTATTTATCAACACTTTCGATAAAACGTCATCCGACGAGTCATATAGAAGGGGATAGAATATGGGACTTAATTGATAGAAAAATATATCTCGAAAAAAAAGATTTATTGAAAAAAGAAATTAGATTGAAAGATTTTGCAGATGTTGAAATAAAAAAACAGAAAGTATCTGTCCAATCTTATGAGCGCTTAGACAAAAGAGCAATTGTACATTGGCTACCTATTTCAATGGCAAAAAAAGCAATATTAACAATTCCCGAAGGAGATAAAATAGTAATTCAAGAAGGAATGATGGAAGATTTTGAATTAATTAAAGGAAGTATTGTTCAACTAGAAAGAGTTGGATATGCAATAATAGAATCTGAAAATAATTCAGATATAATTCAACTATTATGGTTACACGGCTAGCTATAAAATAGCACTTAAGATTGGCTTAATATATATCTATTAAGCGTCGCATTGAAGGGTAGTAAGCAAACCACAAGGTAATATGAGGACAGGGCTGAATGTCAAATCCTTCATATTAGTCGCATTATTATTAGTTTCTTTCTTTAATGTCCCTGCTAATGCTCAAGATACTCAAGAGGAGACTACATCTTGTTGTAGCGATAATGATTTTGATCTATTTTTATTGGATGAATCATCCAATGGTAGATTATCTCCTTTCGAGAATGAATTATCAGAAGAGTTCTCAGCTACGGTTTCTGCTTGGCAACAAGGAGAAATTGAAGTAGGTACATGGGAAGTAATTTGGGGAACTGAGGGTGATTACTCTAGTCAAACATGGTCTTTTATTATACCATACCAAGTTGAAGGCGCAGTAGGTGTCACTATAAATTCAACATTAGACATTAGAATAGGTGGCTCATTTTATTCAGGTAATGCTGGTCCAGGAGGTGTTGAACCATTTATTCAGGATACAGGTGAGTTACAGATTTCAGTAGAAGTCTCTTCAGGTACCGTGAATGATGGAGACAAAGTAGAAGTCTCTCTTTCGGTGAATAGTTTACTTTTCGCTAATCCTACCGCAGACGCGGGATTGACTTTTTCTTGGGGTTCAGATGAATCAGTTGCTAAAGTAACTGGACGTATGCCATTAGTTGACATTAAGATGAAAGATGCAAGTGTGACATCGGGGTTAGTTTACTTCCCGATAATTGTCAATTCAGGATTTGATGGAGATATGTGGTCATTGTCTTCTGGAAGTTTCTTATTACAGGGAACGCCTCTAACACTGAGCCCTATTGCTACGCCCTTAGAAACAGGAGTAGAAGTAACATTTGTTTGGGAGATGCCTGAAGATACTCAAAACGGAATTTATACCACAGAATTCATAATTTCTCCACAATCTGGTTTGGATATTGTCACCTCCAGGTCACATGAAATAAATGTGGAAGACAATAGTGGAGGTGGTGGTGGCTATTATCCTGCATCAGAACCATTAAGGACAAGTGGATCAATAATTAATGTAGAAGTAGATGCAAAATTCGAAGGAGATATTATAGAAAAGAAAATTGAAATTTCTTTTGATAGTGCTATGTCTCAATGGATGAGATGGGGTATGGATAATATTGGAAATACAAGTTTAGATTCTAATAGTTGGTGGAAGAATTTGAATTCATATTCAGATTCTGTAGCTACATCTAATAGGAATAACGGAAAAGTAGACGATGATGAATTACTTGCATTAACATCACATATTACTGGTTCTTCATCAGATATGAGATCTTTCATGCAAAATGGACTTTCATTGGATATTGAATCAATTATTGGTGTTAACCCTGTTGATTTAGGAGCAACATCTTATGAAATTGATATGGGAGGAACGAGATCATTTGCTGCAGAAGAAATTACAATTATTATTCAAACATCATATTCTGTTATAAATAATCAAAGACAATTATTAATTGAAGATTTTATCCGTAACCCTACGAATAATTATTGGAAAGAAGTGAATATAGATGTTGAAATAAAAACGACTATGCTTGCCGGCTTAGGTCCGGTATCTGCAGAGAATATAGATTTTAATCATCGAAGATGGATCTTCATGGAAAGTATACAAATTAAAGAAGAACAGATAGAAGATGACGAAGATTTCAAAATAGAATTTTTACCATCCGGTAATATGGCATTTAGTCCACTAATATCAGCAATGATATCAGTATTTGCACTTTGTGTGGCGATTGCAATGGGATTATTCCTAACTAGGAAAAGAAGTAGTGTGCCTTCATTAATTACAGTAATCGCTTTAGGAGGTTTGTCATTTGTTGTATATATTCTTGGTATGCCTATGCAGATTGTCTTAGCAATAGTTGCATCCAGTGTTTTACTTGTTTTCCCGATATCTCTTGTATCACCTAAATCATCTAATGAAAATAGTTCGATAAGAAAGAGAGGCCCGCGGATTGAATGTCCGGCTTGTGGGACTAGCAATACTGTAGAATCTAAAGTACGTCCATTAAGATTTGAATGTTCAGGCTGTGACGTAATGTTAAGAATTGAAGAATAATTATATTGAACCATCTCTAATTAATTTATCAATTAATTTACTAGAAGCGACATTAGGACTATCTTCATCCCAAAATTTTCTAGCAATTGATACTTGACTAGCTAAATCTGTCGACCATCCTGAAGCCATTACGCAATGCCATACAATCTCTTCAAGTCTAGACGTAGATGGTTTAGACCGTATGAGAGATTGGCGGACCAGATGAGATAATGCTCTAGCCCTACCTTCTAAATCTAGTGTTATCCACCTAGATGAAATAGCGTTAAGTGCATCAACATCTATCCATTCATAGTCAGAAACGTCTGGTTCTGGGACTTCTGGCAAAGGGATAATTCGAATTACCCCCTCATCTGAAAGTATATCTCGGAGAGCGCTATAAAGAGGGTCATAAGTATGATCTAATGCAGTATCAACCCAATTCCCTGAGATTAACCATGGCCTTAATCTCCGAGTATGGGGGCCATGAGGAGATATTAATTGAGCTAATGCATGACATTGAGCTACGGAGGTTAGAGGACCTTTGCGGAAATCTCCTTTATGACCAGTTAACCCATCAACTATTGATGAAGAGATAGTTAATCTAAAGGGGTTTGTGGAAATTTTAGTAATTGATGAATCATCATTGATTATTTTTATCCATGAACCCTCTTTTGGTTCTATAATACTG
Organism: Candidatus Thalassarchaeum sp.; assembly: GCA_016777225.1. Classification (GTDB taxonomy): domain Archaea; phylum Thermoplasmatota; class Poseidoniia; order Poseidoniales; family Thalassarchaeaceae; genus MGIIb-O2. The sequence goes on from JADHRW010000003.1 coordinate 145,654, forward strand.
AACTTTCTTCTGTATGATATACCATTATCTATCAACGAGGATTCGATAACAGATATTGACAATGAACCTAGTAAATTAGGTTCACATAAGAGAAATATAGGTTCATTTAATCTTTTAATTTCAGTAGATGCCGCTACTAATACTTCAGATACACTGGCGAATTGAATCTCTTCAACCAACTGCCTCATGCTATACCGTAGAGGGTTCAGGTTCAAATCTTATTTGTAAGACTCATTCAACCATTAATCTCAATTGGTCACGCTTGTAAGCCCAACTAGATGATAAACGACCAGTTCCAATGTAGTACTTAGCCAGGCGACGGATACGAGATTCACAAAGTTCTAGTTGTCGACGGTTATGCAAATCCTTCTTGTTAGAATTTAGGTGATCAATCAAACTTAGTGCTTTACGCATAAGATTCATCATATCTTCAGGATAAGTAGAAGTAAGATCATTGCGCTCTAACGTTTTAGATAACCTCTCGCCCATGACTAGGCGGACATCAGGTACAGCATGCATATCCCTCAGCATAGAACCTATTTTTGCAGAAGAGTGACCCGCTCTAGCATATTTCAGTATAAGTTCTTCAACAGTACTTTTATCAGATTCTGACCATGAAGGGGCGACATCAGTATTTGGCTTAGAAGAACCACTTGTTCCTTTTCCTTTGCTGTGCATACGTGCCATTTCAAGACCTCAGGTATCCGGCCGACCTGCTGCCCCTCTTTAATCGCTACGCTAACTCATACAACCGATTTCAGTTACAAACGGTGTTGAGCACGGGCCAATCTACTAGGACCATCAGGCCATTCCCAACCTGCTGCTTCAGCTCTTGCGGAACCTATTAAGAGATTATCTTGATATACCAAAATTTCATCACCTATTCTTATACTTCCTTTAAAGTCAATTACATTCGATGAAAATAAATCACCTCGCCAATCAAAACCTGGCATAAGATGTGCTTCAGGAAATTCGCCACTTTCTTCTAGTAATGGAAGACAGGCTTTGGTGAAAGAGAAGCGACCCAATCTAGGATTCCATAATGCGAGTTGAGTTCCATCTTTGCGAATAGTGAAGATTGGAGGTCTACCTTGAATTCCGGTACCATCTAGCCATTTATCAGTACCATGCTGAAATCTAGACAATGCTCTTAGTTTACCTAATCTATGTTTACTTTCTTTAACATTTATTAGATTAAACTCTTCAACAGATTGTTCGATAATCTGGTTTAAATTTTCTAATGCTTCGGGAGAACCAGCCGTTAAGGCTTTTCTCGTATCAATAATTTCTAATGATTCTGATGTAATCTCTATGCCACTATGATTGATGATTCTTAAGTAATTATTTCTTGAAGTATATTCTGAAATCATTTTCCGAATAACTATCAATTCATCAGAATCCCAATCACCAGTTACTGGAATATCATAATTACCTGCGGGCCATATATCTTCTAGTTCACGTGGAACTAAACCGAGAGGAGCAGTTACTATGACTTCATGCACGGCATTAGAAGTAATTGAACGACTAAATCTTTTATGTGATGCTGATAAGCGATATGGTTTAGTGGCAGAACAAGGTAAGAGAACTAATACTTTTGATTGATGTTCAGGAGGCGTATGATCAAGAGATACTCTTTGCCTCCAATCTTGAATTAATGGGTCATCTCTACTGGAATAACTATGGCATCTTAATTCATGAAATTGACCTTTTACTCGTGATAAGCCTGAGATACTACCATCTAGGCTAGACATTCGTGCATCGTGAATACGTAATCTTTCAACAGAACGAGGGCTAGATATTGCCTGTTTTTCAACTAATTCTCTTAGATTCCCTTGCCTTATAGCAGATCTAGTTGCAGCGAGAGAGTTTTTCCATGCAATTATTTGAGATGACATTGATGAATCTTCGTCAATTGACTCTTCCACCTCTCTTGGACCATTTTCACTTAAAATTACACCAAGAGAGCTCGCATGACGAGATCTTGCTAAATCAAATAAGTCAACGCCCATCCAAGCCAGAATGGCACAATTATCTGGACCACCTATACCAGGAGTCCAAATTAGAGAAGAAGGAAACCTAGTTCTTAGAATGAATAAGGCTTCTGACAATAGCCCTTTTTGATTTGCTAATTGAGGAGCGTCTGTAAGAATAATTATTGAAGGCACTAGATCTTTATTATTGAGAGATAAATCATGATGAAGTGATTGCCAAGATATAGGTAATATCTCACCTCCAGCTGCGAATTCACCTGAATTAGATTCTACCAAACTAGGAGGTAGAACTAATCCTTCTGTTGCTTCCCATAAATCTAGACCATCAAATGGCAAAGTAAGATTAGTTCGTGTTTTTATAGATAACTTGGCAGGTAACGAGCTAGAATCTCTAGAAAATTCAAATGGAGCTAGAGAAAATGATAAATTTTCATCATCTGATGATAAAATAAGAGCGGGGGACCATGAGGCAGGGGAATTTCTATCACCTAAGCTGAATAAACGCCCAAAACGGTGTCTTGCGACAACACTTCGTGCTAGAGGGCGCTCATCCATACATACTGCGGACGAAGCATTTCGCTTGAAGCATTCTAAGAGGAGACCATGTCCGAGAGACCGTGAGACGTATAGGAGTGCTGGCCTTAGCAATATTATTTCTTAGTTCAAGTGCTATTGTCGCCAACGGACAATCAGAAGAAAAAACTCTTATTATTGAAGAAAATATAAATTATTCAGGACCTTTTTGGTATAGCGTATCTTGTCTGAAAGTAAGTTGTCCGGGATTAAGTCTGGAAATAATCGATGGTTTAGAAAATTATAATTTAGTAGATGACCACTTTATTGAATGGGCGGGAGAATTAAATTCAAGTTCTGTCGTTAGAGTGTTATCTAATTCAGGAGTCTTAATTGAAGATATTTCTATTCAAACATTTGAAATTAATGAATACTCAATAATTGAAGATGAAGACCTAATTGATTCAATACCTTCACCGGGGAATCAAGACAGTTACTATACAATAGTTACATCAGATATATGTTCACTAGGAAATTGTAATTCAGATATAGAAGAGCATGAAAGAAAAGCCGAATATGTAGGTATCCTAGAAAACTACTCCGACCAAGATTCAATAAAGATATTTGGAGAATTTGGAGATGTCATAGAAGTATCTCAGATATTAGGTGATGAAAACCTAAGAATGGAAGTTTGGCATAGAAATAATCAACAAAAGGTATTGATTACTAACAATTTGTTCGATAGTGATAATTATTTTATTGATTATCCAGAAGATAGTGAGCTTTGGTTACGAATTAACTCAGATTCAAGTAAGGATTCATATCCGTACAAATTTATAGTTTATAGAAATAATCAATCTCAAGAATCCCCTATAGGCGGAGAACTGACTGTGCCATGGATTCATGGTGATGCTTTGACTTATCAAGAATCTTGGTTTTATGAATCATATATTTCTAAATTAGATAAAAATGGAGATTCTTTACTTTTTAATATAGGATCAGATACAGAAGTGAATATACTATGTTCTTCAAGTAACAGTAATATGATTTTTGAGACATATTTGATTAGTCATAGCGGAGTCATGAAAAATATATCCCTAGAGAATGGTACATGTCCAGAAACTATTTTCTCCCATGAAGACACCGTTTCAGTAGAATTTTGGATTAAATCGGAAGAAACTGGGAAGTGGAATATTACTATCAATCCCATTAGACCACTTGATGGAGGCGCATTATCAGATGCACCTGAAACAAGGTGGTTGACTCAACCAGATAAAAGATGGAGTGGTATTCAATTAGAGGCAGAAATTACAGGAAGTCTACATAATGGGGATAATGTGGATATTTATTTAATTGAAATATCTGATCTAAATGGTTCGAGAATTTATCTAAATGAATTATTTAAATCTGAAGTTAATTATACTATCCAAGAGATTAATCAAGATACAGGACAGCTAGTTAATACCTCGAATGGACAAACTATCGTGTTACCGCTAGGAAATCACTCACTAAGGATAGAAAGAAGAGCAGATTTAGGAATAGAAATTAATTATATATTTAAATTAGAATATCTCGGAGAATACCAAGAACCAGAAATTAAGGATTATCAAGATTTATCTTGGATGTTCGATGATTTTTATAAACTAATAGGAGCACTATTCCTAACTCCTCTAATGATTGTAATATATTGGAATCGAAAAGCAATTATCAATCGTGAAAGCATAGCTGCAGATATACAATTACATGATATGAAAAGATTACAAAGAATTAGGGAAAGACTTTCCGAACAGTTACGGAATGAGGAGTCTAAAGATGAAAAAATTATTGACTCTGCTCTAAAACAGTTAGGAGAAAGTCCATGGATCTCAATAAATGAAGTATGGGGAAAACCGATACTGACCCATATGACTAATCAGATAGATATTTCTGCTTGGAGAATCGTAGAAAATAATAAAAATCTTCTTCTAGGCATAAAAGTAGGGAATTGGGATTGGAAAATTGCCGCAATGAAGATAAATTTCCCTGAAGGGGCAAAACTGACAATAACTGATGTATCGCCTAAGCATTTATTTCAAGATGATGAAATCTTTCTAGGTACTATGAAAAAGGATACTCAGATATTTCTAAGAATATCCATGACAGGCGAAAATGCCAACCTAGGATTACAATTTTCTGGCTTAGTTAATGGAGAACCTTTGGCAGCAGTCCCGAATAAAGTCATTGATTGGTAATTACCCTCTACGACGTGACCTAGCTTCTTCACTGATTTTATCTCTTAACTCATCATCAGAATAACTAATTTCATCTCTTATCTCTAGAAGTTTCTTCTTTAATCCACGAGAAATTTTGGAAGGTAAATCTAATTTTAAAAGAACCATTACAGAACCTCTACCACTACGAGATCTTTGACTTGGAAGGCCTCTGCCTTTCAACAAAATTGTCTGACCCGGTTTAGAGCCAGCAGGGACTTTAATTTTCAATAATTCACCATCTAAATGTGGTACTTCAATCGTTGTGCCGAGAACTAAGTCTGTATAACTTAATGGAATGGCCATTAAGAGGTCTGAACCATCTCTCTCAAACCATTCATGTTCATCAATATTTATTTCAATATACAAATGCCCTGGGTCACCAGACTCTGACTTAGCAGATTCACCAAAACCAGACATACGCAGTCTTGTACCGTTTTCAACACCTGGAGGTACGCTAAATTCTACTTTCTTTGACTCATTCGAACGTCCTTCTCCCTTACAAATTGTACAAGGGTCATGAACAATACGACCTTCACCTCGACAAGATGAACAATCAGTAACAACTTGCTGAGTAAAAGGTCCGACTTTTTCTATCCTTTGAATTCTCCCTCGACCATCACAAGCAGGACATTCTCTTACCCCATCAGGTTCCGGTGACCCAAGACCATTACAGTTTTTACAGGTCTTAAGTACTTCAAATTCTATAGATTCTTTAGACCCATCCATCACAGCTTGAAATGTTACTGTATGCCTAACAAGTAAGTCAGAGCCACGCTGTCTTTTGGTTCTTCGACTACGCCCTCCTGAACCAAAAATTGATCCAAAAACACTCTCGAATCCGCCTCCAAATAAATCTTCTATACTAATATTAACTCCTTCAAAACCACCGGAACCAAATGGCGAACCACCAGGTCGATTATGCCCATAAGTATCATATTTTCTCTTTTCATTTGCATCTGAAAGAATTGCATAAGCCTCTTGAACTTCTTTAAATTTAATTTCTGATTCTGCATCTCCCTGATTCTTGTCAGGATGATATTTACGAGCAAGGCTACGGAATGCATTCTTTATTTCAGAAGCACTGGAATTTCTTTGTATTCCAAGAATTTCGTAGTAATCTCTCTTAGCAGACATGTACTCACCCAAACATTCGTTTAATCGGTCCTCTTTGAATAGTTGCATCCTCAAGATAGGTATGTTCCGCAAGAGGTACAGTAAGGATTAGTAGAATTATTCAATGTACCACACTCTTTGCAAGGTATAACAGACTTAGTTAAATTTGAAGAAACGGGCATATCCCAATGATTATCAGAATTACTAGAATCAATATTTAATTTAGTACTTGCCTTGTTTCTCTTGATCTCTTTCTTTTGTAGTTTGATCTTTTTTCTCTCCAATCTTTTTGATGCTGATTTTTCTAATCTTTTAGTTAAAAAAGACTTTTTTGATATACTTTTTCCTGTATCTAATATAGTTTCGTCGATGATTGTATTGACACCTCGATGATGAGTCACAATTTCAATATCTAAATCATCGTCTACTTCTGATTCTGAAGATTCAATATTCAACGAACCAATATTGCCTGACATCTTTGCTTGAACTAATACTGCTTTACGTCCTTTAGCATTAGATTTAGCATCATTTTCAAGTTTCAATATTGCATTTTCACTCTTATCCCAAAGTCCTTTATCTTCTTGAGAATAAGACTTGCCCAATCTTTTTATTACAGCTGATCTATGGTATTCGTGATCTTGAACTACTCCATATTTCATGTACATCAGAATACCAATTAATAGAGCACCAATATGAATACCAACTTCAAGTATTATATCATTAGAGATTACTTCATCTACAGTGGGTAACCCGTATCTAATAGCGATTACACAGACAGTTGGCATCAAAAAAAGCGCCGCCGCTATAGTACCTGAGCGCTCAACCATGATACTTCTCAACAACTATTCAATTTCAATCATTCGTGTAGTTGGGAGAATATTTATGCAGAGGACTCATGACTGTTTTCATTGTGCGGTAAGCTATGGAGCCACAGATAAGCATCTCATCTCTAGTCCAATCATATGAAAATGCTGAAAAAGTTGTTGAATCTATAAATGTTTTTTTCCCAGACTGGAATACACCACAAGTCCCAAAAAATGGAACTTTTCCGAGTAAAAATAAAACTATAATTATTAGTGGTGAATCTAAAAGTTTAGAGCATTTATTAAAACAAATAAGAATACAAAGAATACTAGATACTGCATTAGACATAATGTGTATGAATTTAGAATCTGATTCAACTGTATTCGATATTTCGAGACAAGCAGCAATGTCAGGAAAGGTTTCATTCGCTCTAGATAAAAATATTCTTGGCGGAAAAATTACTGTAAGTATTACTGGTGAGGATTTAGGACTATGGTTAGAACAGAAGACTTGGCATGAAGGAAGGAATGAGATACCGAGATTCCATGGCGATGAGTATTCCATGAGATATGATGGGGAACCAACCGAATGGTTCGATAAAAGAGGGCGACCTACATTAAATCCTGAGGAAGACTAGGTAATCCTTCATTAAACCATTTTTCTAGTATAGGCAAATCAGCAGGTAGCCACTTGACATCTAGTAATTCTTCTCTAGATAGCCATTTCATATCATCATGTTCAACCAATGTAATTTCATCTTCAGATATTATTCCACAGTTCAGTATCGTCAAATCAATTTGTTTGTCTATATAATCAAAAACTACATTCTCTTCAATTTGAATAGGTATGACATGAACATTAAGTTCTTCAGATAATTCTCTAGTAAGAGCTTGATAAGGATTTTCACCCAAATCTATCTTCCCACCAGGAAATTCCCACCAACCACTCCATTGATCTCCTTTAGGCCTCTTACACGAAAGAACTCTGCCCTGTTTATCGAAAATCAAGCCTCCTACAACAAATAATTTAGGTTTAGCAATCATACAATCAATTATACTTTCAACAACTTCTAATTGTTTCATGAAATTAATTTTTTTTTCATTAGGTAAATGGATAAAAATAGTCGGGATTGGTTGATTACCCATACTCATATTAGAAACTGTAGATAATGTTGTAAAATAAGTTTCATTACAAATAAAACGACCAGGATCGTCACTCCAAGAAACATTTTTCTGATCTAAGAATTTTTGATTAATAATATTCATTGGAGCAGTTGTTTCATAAATGTCCACGTCATTTTGTATTATTTGACCAGAAGTAATACACCTTCCAGAATTATCATTTTCAGTCATTTTGTATTCATTATATGCATATCTCTCTAAAGAGATGTTTTCTCTAGAATTCGAAAGACCAAGGTGAATAATAGCATCAAATTTTTGCCCATTAATTATTTTTTTTGCTGTTAAGTTAGAGCCTTCTTCGGTGACAGGTAGTAATAATGTATGAAGTTCGAATGGTCCATAATCCCTATTTCTCATGAATTGAATCATTTTTTCCGAAACATTTTCATTGTAAATCGAAAATTTAGGATATCCAGTGACTAACACAATCGGTAGACCCATGAGTTATACGAGAAGTGTTTGATAGTTGGCGTTTTCCCATACATCGAATAGTTATATTCATCATTCGATGGCTGTTAGCGGTAATATGACAGAGGAGCTCATGGTTAGTCTTGCGGAAGATTATGAGCCGAAAAAAGCAAACCCATTAGGAGTAATTGGAGTAATTTGGAGTGAAATCAATGGAGGAATAGGGCCTTGGGGGACTGTGAGGCCATTGTTCACATTAATGATAGCCATTATTCCATTTCTCTATTTAGGACAACATTTCAATCGACAGCACGAGAAAGCAAATGGCTGGTTTTTAATTCAATTACCCCTTCTTTTTACCATTATATTATGGTTTGCTCTCTACTTATGGTCAATTGGCGATGCTTTGTTGATCTCAAGTAGGATAGTAGCTAAATCAGAGAATGAATAATCAAAAATTCTCTGGCAACTCTAATGGACTAAAAAGATGTCCGGGACTTGTAGATTTAACTAATTGAGTACGGATGACTTTTTCCCAATCTCTCATTAAACTAACCGCATTTACAAATGGTATTTCAGAACCATTAATAATAGTTCTAATTATGGTGTCAAAGATATCCATTCTATCCTGATCAATAGTTTGCATTAATCTGTCTAAAGGGAAACTATCGATTTTTGGAGGTTCGATTTCACTAATTATAGGCCACGGCTTTGTAATACTCTCAGGCAATATTTCATCTTCTAATATAGCTATTTTTTGAAGTTCGCCTAAAAGAATATTCAAGTACTTAGAAACTACTAAGGCTGACTCAATGAGGGGGAGATTGTATTGTTTAACAAAATTAGATAAATTTTCTTGAAGAAAAAGTAGTTTCTCTTCAATTGGCTCTGAGGCACTTGGCATCTCCCCTTCGCCACTCATAGTGCGTCCGAATCTGACAAAGCAAATTAATGCAATGAATATTAAGACGTTGTCCTATCATCATAGCGTATAGGAGATGCACTATTTCCTCTTATTCCATCTAACATATCATCTTCTATTTCGAAATAGTCATTCAACCAGTCACCATCTGTATCCCAATTGGTTGGATCAGTACCATCAGCAATCTGATCACCATCAATATCTAGTAGCCACCAACCAAATACATATTCGCCTAAACCAGTATTTGGAAGGTGGTATTGGTCTCCAGCAAATCTGTTGTATGAATCTGCCCATTCGCCACTACACAAGGTTTGATCATCACTAGTATCTAGATATTGATAATCTTGGTCATTATCATCGATAATTAAGGCAAATAGTTGGTCATTATTATTTATCTTATACATTCTGAAATAATTAGAATTTAATGCAGAAGAACCCGAACAAGTACCAAGCAAAGATTCTCTTAATTGCCACCATTCTTCTACATAGTTTCCTGAACAATCATTTAGTAGTGCTTGACGTACTAGAGTTGGAGAAGATAATGAGGCATTAACTACACCATAATATTCTTGGAAATTATTGTAAGGCTGATACAAGCAGTTACCTCCAGAACATTCCCAACCTCCGTCTTTATCTGCATCTTGACCTGCATCATCTGCATTTGTAGCATCATGAGTAAACCATACTGAATTTAGTAATGGACGGGCAATAACACCGTTGGATATTTGTACAGGTTTCCAGTTATTAGAAGAAATTTGTTCCCATTCAACTTCTATCTGCAAATAGGATGACCAATTATCATTTGTCTCATTCCAGCCTCTATAATATTCATAGAAATCCGGCATCATGTCTCCATCAGTATCATTATCAAGAGGATTTGTACCATATTTGAAAATTTCTCTTCCATCACTTAAATTCATATTTTGAATATAATCAGTAACTTCTCCGTTTGTGAAAACCGGCTGCATCACCATGGAGTCATCATCTGAATCTGGATCTAAAGGGTGGGTTCCGTTGTTATATTCCATTAAATTACCATAGTATAGTCCAAGTACTCCATTACCAATCTGATTCTCGGAACTAAGAGGGTTAAATTGACGATTTTCCCAAGTTCCTTGTGTAGCGGGATCATCAAACCATTGCCTATCATACCAACCATCTGCATCTGGGTCATAATCTACATCAAGGGGGTTTATAGGATTCATTGACCATCTGTAATCATTAATTGGAAGATACTCACCATAAATAGAGTAGCAATATTCCCAACCATCTGGCATACCATCACGATCAGAGTCAGAGTCAGTAGGATCACTTATTCCAGCCAAACTTATATTGAAATTATTGGGATTTATTTCATTAATAAGCCCTGATTTCTCAGAAGAAAGTAAAGATTTTGTAGTGAATGTAACGTATAATTGACTGAATGCAGCAGAATAACTCATGCCTTGTTCATCAACATAAGCGTTAACTGTATCAGCACCGTAAGAAACAAGACCTGTTCCATTAGGGATACTATCGATTGCTAATTTCTTTCCATAAATTCTTGATTCAAATTCAGCTAAATTTGTAAAGGACTCAGATGGCGAGATAATACCATCATTATTACAGTCGAAAGAATCTTTATCTGAGTCAACATTAATATCTGTATCAGTAAGTAAATTCATTTCCCACCGATTATCTTCTAGATTCCACTCAGTAAACCAATACTCATATCCATCGCTCATTCCGTCTCTATCAGTATCATCAGAAGTAGGGTCAGAAATACCAAATAATGCTTGAAGAAGAGGCTTTGCAGAGGAACCTCCTTGCCAATCTTGGAATTGTTCTAATGCAAGTTGTGCTCTACCCTCTTTATTGAATAGTGTTCTATAGACTCTATTCTCTGCTTCTGATGGATCTAAATATTCAGCTTCTTCCCACAACCGAGGAGCATCTGGAGGAGATAAGCCACCATTAAATGGGTTATTTAATGACAAATTTAGTTCAATTTGGTCTGAAATCCCATCATTATCAGAATCATAGTTACCATCATTTGGCACAAGTGGATTCAATGTCCAAACACTATCGGTTGAATTCCATTTTGTGAAGATTAATTCCATTCCATCTAATAAACCATCTGAATCAGTATCGGGATTATTGGGATCAGCAGTTAGTCCAGTTAGATTTATTTGTTCTGAAGTAAGGAATGAGCCAAATGAACTAGCAGATTCAGCAGAAAGCCAAGGATTAGGCAGATATTCTCCACCGAAATATAATAAGTAAAATTGTGGAACCGTGATTAATGAATCTATTTCTGATAATTCACTAGGGATTACATTGTATTCTTCCCAATTATTCATTCCATCACCATCAGGGTCACCAACTCTGTCTTGTTCATTGACAGGATTCAAAGTCCAATCTCCATCAAATAGACTCCAACGGGCATGGAAAAATTCCCAACCATCTGGCATACCATCTTGATCAGAATCTGCGTTTAATGGGTTACCAGAACCGATATCAATAGCTGTGGTTCCATTAACTAAATTTTTATAGGAATCAGTGGCATATTCACCGAAAGAACCACCAGCAAAGTTTTCCCATGTATCATTGAATAATGAAGTAGTAAAATTATCAGGGAAAATCAAGCCATTATCACTACTATCAGAAAATATGATATCTGATTTCCAATGAAATTCAATCCAATTTACTAATTGTTCATCTAACTCTAATATACCATTGTGATTGACGTCATATCCATCGCCATCAGGATTATTTAACGCATCAGAACCATTCAAAGGATTCAATCCCGCAGCGTTAACTGACCAAGAACAGGAATATCTAGCTTCCCAACCATCAGGAAGAGAATCTCCATCTGAATCTACATTATTGGGATCTGTGAAAGTCCAATTCATTGCAGCATCAGAGGTCTCACCATGAGATGGGAGACCCTCCGCAACAACAGTATTTAGAAGATTAGACCATTTATATTCACAGAGGTTCGATAAACCATCATTATCTGCATCATCATTTGCGTCATTCGGATTTCTAGGATCTAATGTCCATAAATTACCCCCATTGTAAACATCACCAATCCAGCGTCGATTGCTAATCTCCCAACCATCTGGCATCCCATCACCATCAGAATCAAGGTTAGTTGGGTCAGTAGGTCCGTCAGTTCCACCACCAGCTCCGGAACCTAGCCAACCCTCTAGATGGACTGCTTGGGATAACAAACCTACATTTTCATCACAAATATACTCTTCATTAAGATAGTGACAATCAAAATTTGTAGATTCTGTGAACCAACCCCAATATTCTTCCCCATCAGTTAGGCCATCGCCGTCGGTATCTGTTTCCCTAGGATCTGTCCCATTAAATCCATTACCAGAATTTGAAATGAACCTGTATTCATCAAGATTTGTCCAACTTCTATCTATTCCTTCACCAACATCTGGGGTGTAATGTACTCCATCTGCATCAGCATCACGATTTCTGTCGTATGGATCTGTTGGATCTAAACCATGGATGAACTCCCATCCATCAGGCATCCCATCAAGGTCAGAATCAGAAGATTGAGGATCTATTGGCATGATATTCATATATCTCCCAGGCGAAATACCTGCGAACAAGTGTACTGCAGTAGACGATTCAATGGTCGCTAATGAACTTACTAAACCCGGTATAAATGTCTGATTATCAGATATTCCAGTAACTCCTTGATAACCACCGTCTAATACCCAAGTACCATCTCTTGAACCTACAAATATATGATTATTAACTGTATATATCGAATGAATATCGTTAGAGCCTGATAACCAATTTTCCTGTTTCCACATTCTTTCAGAATCAAATGCTAAAATAGGCATTGAAATCAATTTATCTAGATCTATCAAATGAAGACCACCTGCTGTACCAATCCAAACGCCAGTAATTAATTCATAATTACCTGAAGAATCTTTAGGACCTGCCAACTGTAATATGTTAACAATAGCAGATTTAGAAACATTCAATAAATCTGCTCTTTGGACATAATTCTCTGCGTTCTCTCTATTGAATACCCACCATGGTTCACCTACTGAATCAGAACCATCAGTAGTATTCCAAGCAATTAATCCACCATCTGTACCAATTAGAAGTAATGGCCCACGACCTTCCATATCTACGTGTAATGCAGTATTAACATTAGCAGCATTATTTTCTAATAAATTAGAAAGTGAGTCAATATGAACGGGAGCAGATAAAGACATCCCGGAAATCGAAGTAGTCCAAGCATCATTACTAGAAAAAATCATTATGTCTAAATTTCCACTACCTGTGTTAAGTTCAACTAATTCTATAATTGAGTCCATTGAATAACTAGATTCACTCTCATCAAAAGAAAATTTATCAAATAATGGGAGACCGTTTTCTATTTCTATGACCGAAATACCAACATTAGTCAACATTACTAGATAGTCTCCTTCATCATTAGACCATTCTATCATATCATTAAGTTCGATACCGGGAGGTAAATTCATGAGCGTGGATAAATCATTGAATGGGTCGAAAATAGTCACACCATATTTTGATCCTATGATTAAACGGTCTCTTTGATTATCTGGAAGAATAGTATGAACAGCAGCATCTACCAACTGAGGATCTGTTGATTGATCAAAAGTTAAAATCTCCGAATCAGGGGTAGAGATATCAATACTTCTTAATCCAGGGGTAACAGAAATACCATCATCATAATGAACCATATACTCTTCATAATTGCTGAATGACTCACCCCAGCTTGCTGTGGCGACCGAAGTGTCAGGAATGATGAAACCATCTCTATCTTTGTCCCATCCATCTAAATCAGAATCAATTATTGAGTCACTAGCATTCCTTGGATCTAATCCATAATGTACTTCCCAGCCATCTGGTATTCCATCACCAGGTATAGCGAGACCTACTGAAATGACATCAGACCAAGAATAGTAATCAGAATCAGATTCAGTAGGGTCGCTACCTAGCCATCCATCGCCAGTTTCTCTTTCAAACTCAGTTTGACAAGAACCTAGCATAAGTAAATTTATTTCACCTGAACACCAAAGTCCATCTCTCTCAGTAATCCAGTCATCAGGTGCGCCGAAAATATACTCCTCTGAATTAGAATAAATTTCAGTCATATCAATAATACCATTTCTATCGAAGTCAAAACCATCTCCACAGCCAAATGTAAAGTCTTTACATCGGTCAATATCTTCCCACATATCGCTAGAATCTAGTGGGTCGAACCAAAGGCAGGTCCAAGCACTTGTGGCATTGAGATAGCCTAATCCACCTTCAGTACACATATAGATTTCATAACCATCAGGTAATCCATCACCATCTGTATCTGCAACTCTTGGATCGAGCCACTCACGATATCCTGAATCACTTAATTCACCCGGTTTACCAGTCAAAGCAATTCTTTCAGTAAAACATTTATCGAGAGTATAAGGCCAACAATATTCCAATAATGCACTAGCACCATCATTATCATGATCTGACATATTGTCAGTTCCATTTTGAGAATCTAAACCAGATATACGTAATATTTCAGACCCAGTATCAAGTAATATGTCTTCACCAAATAATATAGCTTCATGGAAATCTGGTATCCGATCACCATCCTCATCAGTTACAGGAGGTCCACCTCCGACAGCTTCACCAGGATTAGTATTCTCTACAGGTGCTTGAGGTCTAGTCTGAGAAACGAAGGCTAAACTTGACAGAATTAATACTGTCATAAGTAGAGCTGTTTGTTTACGCCTCATGGTATCACCTCGTGTTAATTACCCTTAGCGAGTTTATTGCATTTATGACCATGATGGAGCGTCGTTCGGACAAAAATACAAAATCATAGTATTCGTATGTGGAATTTATCATTGAAATCAACATATATTCATGTAATAATCAGATTAATTCAAGTCCTAAACACAGTCCCCTTAAAATCGTTAATATGGGATTAGAGATTATTCATCTTGGTTCAGGAAGTAGGGGTAACTCTACACTTGTGACTTCAGGGGATTCAAGTATTCTTATCGATTGCGGATTCTCACTAAAACAAATTGAATTGAGATTAAAAAAAATTGATGTCAAACCCGATTCTATTGATGCAATTATTGTCACACATCATCATGGAGATCATTCCAAATCAGCCCTAAGAGCATCTCAAAAATGGGAATCGAAACTATACTCAAATACTGAAACAGCTATAAAAATGGGGTGGAACCCTATTTCTGAATGTAGAACTTTTGGCAATTTAGAAAGATTAGAAATTAGTGAAGAAATCAGTGTATTACCTATACCAATCCCCCATGATGATGCTGAAAATATCGCATTAATCGTAAGTAATGGGGATGGATATAGAGCGGGTTTCGCCACTGATTTGGGAGAAGCAACTGTAGAATTAAAACGACATTTGAAAGGGTGCGCTCATATATCAATTGAAGCAAACTATGACCATAATAAATTAATGCAAGGCCTATATCCAGATTCACTGAAAAGAAGAATTACGGGCAGGGGCGGTCACTTATCAAATAGTCAAACAGCAGATATAATCAGTGAAATTTTAACTCCGAATCTGAGAACCATTGTTTTGTGCCATTTGTCGGATAAAAATAATGCACCACATCTTGCAGAAAGTGAAGTCTTAATGCAAATAGCAAACGAATTCAAGGGTTCAATATTCATATCAGGACAAGATGGACCAGATTTCAAAATAATTGTTGGAGAAAAAGAAATTAAAAAAATCACATATTCTCAAAATTAATGGCCCATAACTGCTCTATGGACTGAATTTTGCACCTCTTTCATTCGATCGTTAGCACCTAATTCTCTGAATACAGACAATGCCTTTTGCAAATAATCCATTCTTTGGGAACGATCTGTTTCAACTTCACCTAACCGGGCTAAAAGTTCTCCTTTCAAATGTCTGAAATCATTCGCTTCAGCAAGAGCGAGACCTTCGAGATAATGTTCCGAGGCCTCTTCTTTTCTTCCTGCATCACTGAGTACCTGACCTAATAACATTTGAACCTCTACTGCACTATGAGGATCAGCCTGTCCTGAAAGTATTTCTAATGCACCAGAATAGTGCAACATAGCTAAATCATTATCTTTCATTCGGGCATAGTATCTTCCTAACACTGCTCTAGATCTAGCATGTAAAGTATCTTGACCATTGTCTTTAGTTTCATCGTGGGCCAGCATTGCATGATCTCTTGCTCGCTCAAGTTCACCCATCTCTAGAAATGCTGATGCAAGTCGGATTCTAGAGTCACATAATTGAGGATTATTCTCTGATTCAAGTAATTCTTCAACGTTACTATAAACTTCTAAAGCGTGCCTATTATCTCTACGACGGCGGAAAATATAGCCCATGTTATTATATGAACGAGCGGCAGATACTGCATCTCTAGAACTTATTTGAATTTCTAGAGCTTGTCTATGTAATTCTAAAGCATCGTCCATAGCCCCTCTCTTAACTGCTATATCTGCACGAGATGAAAGTAATCTAGCAAGTTCTTTATTTTGTTTATTCTTACGTGCTGTAGGTATAGCTGCATCATACTCTTTCTCAGCATCATCCCATCTTCCTTGTATAGAAAGAATATCTCCTCGAAGTTCTCGGACAATTACCCAAGATTTGGAATCAAAACCTTCTCTATCTAATGACCTTAAGATACCTAGTAATTCAGTATGTCCAGCTTGAACTAATGAATGGCCCTCATCTGATAATACTTTAGTTAATTCATCTATCTGTTCGGAATTATGAAGATGGTGAATAAGTTCTATTCTATCAGTAGCACTATTTTTACGATTCCGATACCAATTAACTGCATTACTATGTAACTCATTACGAAGATTAGGTTCCATTGATAAAATTAAGAATTCACGAACTAAATCATGCACATCATAATTTTCACTATCCGCTTGCCTCGCTAATCCTTTTTCCACCAATTCATCTAGAAGATCAATTGCTGCATCTAATTCACTTAGGGCATCTAATGGAGTAGGTTCCCTAAAGACTGCAATTGCACCAAGAAGTCTCTTCTGAGGACCGGATAATCTGCTGAAAATTTCTTTTTCAACAAATGCTTCTAGAGTTGCATGGAATGTTCCACCAACACTCCCTCTATTGATTAGTTCTAGAACTAAAGGATGGCCTCGAGAAAGTGAATAAATATGAAGAAATTGTGATGTATCCATATCAGGCATTGCAGAAAGAATTTGTTTACTAGAATCTTTATCTAAACCATCTAAAGGCATGACTAAGGTGAGAATCTTACCATCTGAATCTTTCTCTGGAACCACCATTCTAAATGATCGGGAAAACATAACTACACCTACTTGCTCTACAGTAGGAATTTTCATACAAATCCCCCTTAAAATAGTGATTAAGGTTTCATCACCGACTTTATGTAAATCATCTATAACAATTAAGCTTGGTGAATTTTTTAGCCCATTAATTATCAAATCAACTGCAATATTTGGTTGAGGTATTGATGTGCCAGCAAGATAATCGGATAAATCATTAGAGCCCATAATTGATTGCCATTCAGCAGTAGCCTCGAGGAAAGATCTAGATCCTTCCCAATCCTGACAACGATGATATAGTAAGTTTCTCTCATGAGTAAATCTTTCAAGTATTTTACCAGCTAAAGCAGTTTTCCCAATACCCGCAATCCCAGGGACTAGTATGGACGAGGACCGAGATTCGAGTAAGTTAACCATGTCATCAACTTCTTTCTCACGACCAAAGAATTTTCTAGTCCTAGGAAGGTCATTAAAAGAGGTTACTAACTGTTTTTCGATGTGTTTAGACAAGTCTCTTTCAATTAACTCTGCGGAAAGTAATGATAAGTCTATACTGCCATTATCATCGATATATCTCAAAATATCTACATGTCTTAATGGTAAGTCAGTCAATTCCAATGCATTAACCAGTGGCACCGTCTCTACAGTACCATCAGAATTTCTCATTCGGACAGGTTGTGTACTAACTTTATCCCATATTCCATTAGCTACTTTTATTCCATCATCGGTGAGGAAATATGCTTTTCTTTTACGAGATACACCAGTTACATGTGCCTGCCTTTCTACAAGTAGGCCTTGTTCCCTCATACCGGATATAGCTCTAGGAACATTAGAACGTGCTATTGCAACGGCATTTGCTATACCCATTTGGGACAAAGCAAAAGGTACTTCCACTCTACCTGCATGTTCAACATAATCTCTGAGATGTAACAGAATCCTTTCTTGAACTCCTGGTCGAGGTTGTCCCATACTGCTCATGTAGAGGGGAGCAATCTGTAATACATGATGAAGTTTCGGTGGTCGAGTCTCATTATTGAGTCATCAAGATTTATAGTTTGGATCTTCAATCCATTCATTAGAATTTTCATCCCAAATCCATCCTTCTGTGGATTCAGAATCATCTGAAGAACCTTCAGAATTTTCTTCATCTTCTATTTCCACAAAGAAATACACAAATACTCCGCCTAGTAAACCAATAATTACAATGGCAATTATCCCCATTATAGCAAAACTAAGGCCTTCATCAGGTGTACCTACTGAAATCTTAACTTCACTAGAATAATCATCACCTACATATCTGAAAACCGGAGTTACTGGTCCGTCACTAAATCTTGATGATGCGATACCCAGTGTCCATGTAGAATCATCAGCAACTATAGTATTATTTGCCGGTACTTGATTAATCAATGCAGTAACTGTTTTTCCTGGAAGTCCTACTCCTGAAAAGATGATTGTTTCACCATCTTCAATTACCGTTACTTCCGGTTCATTTATTTCGAAATTTATTCCAATAACTGTAAATGTCATAGGTATAGCTATTTCTCTGGAACCATGAGGATCTGTTGCCATGAATACTACATTTTCCAGCGTCCACGAATCCATATCACTATCATAAAAGAACATGGATATTGGGTCATAAACAGCGATACCATCTTGCCCTACATTAATTACTAATGCATAGTTATCATCGGATGTAGCATCAGTACTTGGATCATCATAAACGGATAAAATCAATTCTTCTCCTAAATCCATATCTGAGAAAAATTCATTCAAATCGATAATTCCCTTGGTACATCTGTCTTGAGATTGTGAGGATATTTCACAATAGAGAATAATTTCTTGTGACCAGCCATCTGAATTGAATACTGGCTGATTATTACCTGCATCTGAAGGATTATCAGCAACTACAGTAATTGTAGTCATTTCACTATAATCATAACCGTCATAAGACCTCACATCAATTTCATATTCAAAGTCATGTTGAAGAATTGTTGGGTCCCAATCAGTAGACCAACCACCATTCGCTTCAAATTCTGTAACTGATTGTTGATGGACTACGATATCTCCATTATAGATATCCCTAACTGTAATATCAACTCTTGAAACGGAGCCATCATTATCTCTCGATACGCCCTCAATCATATTATCTGCCATTGAGAGTCTTTGCCCATCTTGTGGAGACAATAAACTAACAAAGGGTGCCGAATTAGAATTATCAATAGTTAAACTCATAGTAACTGCTTCGCATTCATCGATAACACTCAGGCAGAAGTCTGAATCTGATGCCCATATTGTGAATGTATATTCTCCGACAGTTCTTGGTTGACCACTGAAATCCCATGTCCATGACCAATCTGCACCACCTGAAGTAGGAGTTGTCCCTTCAAAATTAGGTCCACTTATGTAAAAATATACTTCGCCTACATCTTGGCTGCAATCATTTGGGCAGCCATATTGATCGTAAGCAGTCCCCTCGAAAGTAACTGTTCCATCTGACCAAGTAGAACCTGCACTAGGTGAAGAAACTGTCAACAAAGGAGGAACTGCGTTTAGTTTAATGGTTCTTGAAATTATCGGGCTATAATCGATTCCATCGAAAGAACGGAATTCAAATGTATAGTCGTTTTCCTGATAATCGGACATGTCAAAAGAATAGTACCAAGAATTGAATGGATGATTGAAACGAGTTACAGTTCCGGCTTCGGCATCACTACTATCTGTTGCGAGACCTGCAGAACTCCATTCACTTGTAAATGGATCACGAACCTCAATTGAGTGAATGTATCCTTTTTGATCCCATTGTGCTAACTCATCTGTTGCATAAAACCCGGCTAATTGACCATCATGAGCAGAACCCGTAAAATTAACTATTTTTCTAAATGAATGACCGTCATCTTGTACAACAGATACTGAAGGTCCTGAATTAAATAAATTGATAGTATCTTGATATGTTGCATCTTGTACGACGAAATCACTGCGTGCATATCCAAATCCAAAACGATAAGCAGTGTAAAAATATCTAGATAATTCACGAGTACCAGCACTGTAGTCACAATCTAAATCATTACCATCAATTGTTAGATCTCCATCATTATCTATACCATCTGAACATGAATCTTCATACTCATCATCAGCAAAACCATCTGGATTGTCCCCCCCTGAAAGTCCCCTGAAATCAAGGTGCGAGTCAGAAGCTAAAGCAAACCAAGGAGTATATCCATTTTGATCAGTATACAATGAATAAAGGTCATTTCCTAATGCATCTTCAATAAGTACATTAGTATTTTCAACGGTCATTCCATCCACAAGAGTCTGGAATCTAACCATCTCTGCTCTACGGACTTGAACAGCATATTGAGTTGGTTGAGACTTAATGAAAATCTTTGAAGTATCTACATTTGATAAATTTGCAAAGGTGAATACAGTAGAATTATTATCCATGCTCATTGCAAGAGGGAAATTGATTGGAGTTAAATTATCACAATTCGCACACTCTGAGATAGGAGTAGGGATTATCGCACCTTGGAATCCATTTGCAGGCCATGCTTCTTGATCTGGCCAGTCAAGAATAACAGGGAATTCACCTGGTGGAGCACTAGGAATAAATTCTGACTGAACAGTTACTGATGATTTAGTGATATTATATGCTGACTGAATACCATTCCAAGTATTAAGAGAAAAGAATCCGAGTGAACCATATTGTTGAGTATTTGCGAAACCACTATCATAATTACGGATTACAGCGCCAGTGCCTGGTATACTCCATGTATTTCTCTGGACATCCATTAGACCCCCAATTGCTCTAATTCCATCTGCATCTCCGCCTAGATCAAATTCATTGTCATATAGTGTCACACCAGAACGGAATATACTGACTGCAGGGCATGTATAGTCACCATCCCAATACTTGAAACTAGAACAAGTTCCTGGTGAATTAACGCTGACAGTATTATTTGTAAAATGAAGTCTTGAAGCAGACGGCGCAGGTCCAGAGGAGGATAATTCACCAACTTGTATTGGAGTCTTTGCCGTATCAATAATTGTATTCCGTTCAGCTATAACATCAAAACTACCCGTTAACCAAAGTCCATTCCACCCGCCGATAGGACCAATTTCATTATTGTGAATGTAAGCCTTACTAGACTGAACTGTAATTCCTGAACGTTCACCTACTCCTGAAATATCATTATTATGTAATTCGACATTTGCACCATCATAAACAGTAATTCCAGAACCACTATCAGTTGTAATCTCATTATTACCAATTTCAATAGTAAAGTCTACGCCTTGAACTGATTTAATACCATTAATGTCAACTCCATTACAGTTGACATTAATATCTGAATTAGTTAGACTTCCTGAAGAACTAACTAAAGCAAAACCATAATCTCCAGTATTTACAGTTGCATCATTAATTTCAATGAATGTGCCCTCTGCCCATAGTGTTGGGCGTCCGCCGTCATTATTTCCACAACCATTATCGGTACCAATGAAAAATGGAGAATTCATCACAAGAGGGGAAATCTGAGTCCCTGAACCATAAATCTGAACTGCAGAACCACCAACGCCACTTTGGTCATCATTTCCTGCAACATAAGTGCCTCCTTCAAAAATTGGTTGAGCGAGATTTGTAGTTAGGACACTACTGGTGTTTATATTTGTAAATCTCATTTGAGTGAGAGTAGGTGATGCACCATCAATAACCATAGCCCCATAACGCCATCGATTAATAGAATCAATATAGTAAGGAATCCCCCAAGCATCTTCGAATGTGATATGCCTAAATCCAGTCTCTGATAAATCAATAGAGCTGCGAATTAACATCCCTTCAAAGCAGGATGGGTCTTCTACTTGAATTTCTTGAGTTCCTTGCTTCATACCCTTACATTCACCAATTGCACTAGAGTTTGATGGTTCAGTCCACCTAAGTGTGATTTTATTGGCTAAACTGGCATCACCAGACGCTCCACAAGAACTTACACCTGCACAAATATTTCCACGAACATCAAGGTATGTCCCATTAGGGAAAATAACTGTAGTGCCCGGTTGAATAATTAACTTAGCTCCGGAGGCAATTGTTACATCTCCAGTAAGTTGGTGAGTACCAGACCAAGTTTCAGATGTGGTGATAGTTCCAGAGGTTGTTTCATTGTCTGCCATAACAGGCGTTGCAGGGCCAACTAAAGCAATGAGAATGCTCGAGAACATTAGAAATACAAGGAACGAACTTGTTACACGACGCTTTGACATGTTTTGCCGTATTAGAATATGGATTTAATCAATTTGGGAGGTCGTGCAGAACTCTAAGTTGTTGAAATATCATTAATCTATGCAATATTGAACGAAAATGCCACTTCCTGAGACCATTTTACTGCATTGAGACTACCATATCCTGAATGAGAATCATGGACATTATTTTCAAAATTACCCCTATCACTAGAGGTTGCCAATGATTGCTTAACTTTCATCATCTCATCTTCATCAATTATATCATCAGCACCAGCAATTTCATCACCAAATTGCTGAATAATTAGCGCTAATGCACCGGTTACAAATACTGTTGAGTCACTAGTTCCGGACGAGTATGCATATGGGGAAGATAGACTACTAGAGGCGGTAGAAAATATATTAACACCTGGAGCAATGACTTCAGGTTTTTGATTGGGATATTCTCTGATTGTATCAGAATAAGGATCAATCGATGAACCAAAGGCACTGCTACCCCATACATATCCAGATTTAGATATAGCACCGACTGAAATTACTCCAGGAAGGCTGGAAGGTTGAGAAACGTCATTTATGTTTAAATCAAGCCCAGTATTTCCTGCAGCGGCAACTACAAATATTCCAGAATCAAGTGCTTCTTGTACAGCAATATTAGTTTGTGAATTAGATGAAAAATTCGATGGCTGACCACCTAGACTTAATGAAATAATATCAACTCTTTGGGTAATTCTGCACCATCTAATCGCCTGAGCTACACGCTCACCTGAACCAGATGATCCTTCATCATCTAATGCCAAAGCCACAGAAAGGTCCACTTCGGGAGCTGCCCCTAAAAATGTCCCATTCGATATTAGTAAACCAGACATTAAAGTGCCATGAGAATCTTCACCAACATCTCTTACTTTATCGTGTTTTTCTTCAACAAAATCTCTAAAACCTATTAATTCTTGATGAGAAAAATCAGGATGCTCCATATCGATACCTGTATCTATAATACAAACATGAACTCCTTGACCCAGATATCCTTCATTCTGCAGTTGCCTAATTCCTGTATCCTCGTAAGCCCATTCAGAGTCGGGTAGAATAGGTATCAAAAGGGCACTAATCCATGGCCAAGTAGCTATTAGTATAACTGTAGATACAGAGAAAATAATAGCCCCATTAGGCCAAAGAATTTTCTTCATAGGGCCTATTGGCCAACGTAATTCACGTGCTTCTTGATCTGTTAGTCCATAATCAGCACCAGGGTATCCAGGCGCAGATTGATCAATAACGGTCAGAATTCTATGATCATCTGGTTCGGGGAGTAAATCCAAATCTTCTAATGATCGCAATTATACACCTTCCCAGTTCATGGGCAGAGATTTCACTTAAGAATCCCTGTTCAATAATTATTCAACAATATTGTTCAGAACGGTGCACCAGGACGCCTTGAACGACCTTTCGTTAGATATAGGAGAATTAAGACCAATCCAAGAACTAAAATCGGTGCCAAAATATCAGTACCCTCGTCATCATTTGTTGAAGGAGAGCGTACATCGATATTCCAAGCACCTATGAAAATTCCATCTGACTCATGCCAAGAGTCATCATCAATATTATCTTCGCCGTATACGCTTGAATTGATATCCATTACCAAATAATATTGATCAACAGAAATATCAGATAAATCAAACAAGAAACTGAACTGCCTTTCTGATTCTGCACCTATATCCATAGTTGTGACAGTACTAACTGATGTGGGGCTATTACAAGATACGTCATTACAAAGAGTCGCATTAAGTTGGACTTGCTTCGCTTCAACCAAACCTACATTAGATATTACTGCGAGATATGTAATCATTCCACCAGCCTCAGGTTCACCACCACCTAATGCTTCAACGCCTTCAATCTTCAGGATAGGTTCTGAACTTCGTATTTTAATTTCAATTGTTTCATATGAATTTCCAACCTTATCTGTTGCTGTAACATATATTGAGAACTCCTCATTAGATGAGGTTTCAGGTGCCACTACAGTAACACTGTGAGTTGTACTAACAAATCCACCAAGAGTATGAGAGGTTGGCCCTGTTCTACTCCATCCTTCTGGTAACTCTGAGTCATCAAATTCGAATTCATACTTATCATCGCCATTTCCAGCATTAGTAAATTCAATTGGTACTATAATTAGCTCACCAGGAGAAACACCGTAGACTTCTGCCATAGGATTTGTTAACTCAAAGCCATGCAATTGAGGGACTCTAACTGTTAATTCATGAGTCTCCTGATATCCATCTTGTGTAGAAATTAGAATCGTAATCATATGCCCATCTTCAAAAGCACGAGCGACTGATTGATTTGCAGGTGTTACTCTAATGTTTAAATTATCAAATGTTTGAACATTGTCAAGACCAACTTCGAACTGAGCTGAAGTACTCCAATTTGAACCATTACTGAATTCTAATATCCATTCTGAACTATCAGAACCTGATACGATACCTCCAACTGTGTAAAGATCGTAAGGTTCATGACCTAAATATTCGATTCCAAGTATGAATTCGACCGGCACAAAACCATCTGAATCGTCAACTACAAGGTCAATATCATCCATAGAGCCAATATAAGACTCATGACCTGATGTTAGATTTAGAGTTTGAATCGAGATATCATGATTTGAAATACGATTATACAACAAAGTCAAAACTGGAGATTCTTGACCAGAATATACATCAACTCCTTGACCCGCTACATATTCCATGAAGATTCCTCTTTGTTCAATTTCGAAATCACTTGTAAATTGTACATTACCGTTAGGGAGAAGAAGATTTAAAGATCCACTTTCATCAACATCTTGTAACCATTTCATTCCGAATCCAATATCTATAGTGATATATGAATCTATAATTTGTCCAACATTATTTGATAAACCGTCATAATCTAACCATTCAGTATCAACATCTAGTAAACCACCTCTAGTTAGTTCCATATCTAGATTACCGCCTTCCATTACATCTACATCTAATAATCCCATGATTACCAAATCTTGAGTAGGTACACTAGCACTTACAATCCACAGACCAGGTTCCAACTGAGCAGACCATTCCCCTGACCAACCATCTTCATCAGAATTGATAACAGGATTTACTATATCTCTAACTAGTCCTTTAGTTGGTATTATTGAGAGGATTATATCTTCTACAGGTATTGAAGATATGCCTAAGTCATAAGAAATATTACCATATACATCCACCAAACCTGCTGTCAGTTCTAGATCAACATCATTAGGAGTGTCAGATAGTGAAATACTTTGTTGTATACTTTCGAATCCATCATAAGATGTGTTGATTGCCCAGATTGTATTTGCAGGAACAAATAGCTCCCAATTACCGTTATCACCTGAATCAATGACTATTTCTGATAAATTATCATTTGAGAACACCATGTTGACACCAGTTATTCCTTCAGCAATATTTGATTCATTATTATCATTAAGATCCCAAAATACAGTACCAGCAAGAGAAACAAAGAAATCTGTAGTTAGATTGTAGTGATTTTCATCACCAACTTCCGCAACAATTGGATAATCTTCTACTAACCATCTCTTACCTGAGTCAGTATAGTTTAGAGAAACTATCCAATTACCGGATACTAAATCAGTAGTTGTAAAACCAGTAGTATTTGTTGCTCCTATGCTGAAAGAACCAAGGCCATCGCTTGATTCAAGTGTTAAACTAATACCCGATAATGGAACACTAGAATATTCTTCAGATAAATTGAATGAAACTTCTGCAAGTTCGCTTGTTGACATCTGCAAATCCGTAGAAACAGTATCGGAATTAACAGAGATTAGTGTCCTGAGACCTTCTTTAATACCGTTATTAACTATTTCAGTAGTAACTATCCAATCGCCTTGAGCAATGAAATCTACGACACTACCATTAATGTCGGTTGTTCTTGAGAGTATCCATCCATTCTCAACATTTGTTAGTCTTACAAGTTGTTCAGATAGTACTCCTCCGCTCTCATTAGTGAAAGTCATACTTACGCGCCATTCAGGATCAAAACCAATTGAACGATGAATAGTCGATGAATCCATTCCTACTTGTACATCTACGTCTCCTGTCATAATTCTAGTACCAAATTCATCTCCTTGGCTAGCATCGGATATTTCTACAGAAATACGATAAATTCCTGGTTCAACAGATACATCTGCATGACCAACACCATTCCATTCAGTAGCATTAGTGTTTATTTGATAGTCTAAACCACCAATTAGCGACAATAAACTGAATCCATAAGTTACAGATGTACCATTAGTGATATTATTATCTCCAGTATTATCTAAGAAGAAATCCATGGACAATAAAGAATCTTCTGGATAGATTAAAATCTCTACATTATTTTCAGCATTACTTATATTTGTTGTATTTACACCAGATACAAAGTTATCTGATTCGACAGAAAAATTCCATGTACCTTTTGGAAGGACCATATCAAATGCCCCGCCATCGTTAGACTGAGCCCGCCATGTAACATCATAATCGAGGTTTGTCGCAATAACAGTAACTGACTCCCAGCCACCAACATCTGTATTGTAGTAATTATCTGCTCTATTGATGCTGATTGCACCATTGACTGTTTGACCAGGTCGAGCTACCATTGTAATCTCATCCATACCTGTTTCAACTGTAAATTGTGTACCATTAACTAATTTCAAATTAGTACCTAGTTGGGCAATTGCATCAACTACAGAACCCTCAGGTAGAATTATTGAGAAAGTCCCATTACCTGAAGTTTCAATAGTTGTACTAAAATCATCCCAATAAAAGACAATAGGCACTAACTCTAGAGTTTTAGATACCTGAGTTTCGTTAGATGGATCGAATATTTCATTTGCATCCTCATTAAAATACAATGTACCAGTAACAACTTGGCTGGTGTAGAATTCATATGTTGCTGATAAATCTTCATCACCAATTACTATTTCTTCCCATAGTTGTTCTGTTGAAGATAGAGTATTGCTCAAAATCCACGTACCGGGTAAAAGTTCTACATAATACTCATTAGTAATTGAATCAAACTCAGCATTTACTGGTTGACCGGAACCATTCTTCAAATTTAATGTCAAATTCAAATCATTAACTAAAGTGTCCGAACCATTGACATCTCTTAGTAGTTGGAATGTTAAATCTGACATATTGAATACCGGAGATGGGAAAACAAACTCTGAGGGGTCATTAGCATCAATCAGATACTCGACATATATTTCAGAAAAGCCATCATTATCTACATCAATCTCTGCTATATATTCTCCTGGCATGATGGGCCCAAATTCTATTCTAGAACCGGTTAACTCATCATTGTCCCATGTTAAATCCGGAGAAATTAAGCAAGGAGCATATTTGACATCTTCACAATCATAAATTGCCTCGGATGCATTATGGTCACTGGTCCTTAATATCACAGAAGACATTATTGGATTACCTGATTGATCAATGAGGTTTCCTGTAATTGAACCGCCATTAATATCAATCTCTGTAATGGGGCCAGCAGCACCCTGTGTTATTGTATATCCATCACTAATTTCAATTCGTGTATCATCATTGAAAATTACCGCTACATCATAATCACCCGGTATAGCATCAACTATGTGGAAAGTACCTGGTTGTACCATTACTCCACTAAAGATACCCATTCCTGTAAATGTACCAGTACCATTAATAGTCCCATAATTTATTAATTCGGAATCAGATGTGTCAGTAGAGAATACTCCTGAACCAATTAGAGTTGCTTGGACTAGTTTTTGAGTAAAAGATGCAACACCATCTGCAGTGAAACGTCCAGTTGCATTGGTAATACCATTTAGAAGATATTTGCCATCTGATTGAAGACATAGACTTGAATTTTCAGGCATTGTCTCATTTACGTCGCAGTCAACTAATTCTGATACATCATCATTAATTACACCATCGATTATTCCCTTACCTGCAAATTCTCCCTCTCCATTGAGACTATGGTTATTGAATACCGTTTGAGTATAGTTACCTGTAAAGTCAGTGATTGTAGAAGTAAATTGAGTAATAACAGTACCTTCGCCAGTGAATGTAACTTCACCAGTTCCTTCAAATCTAAGATTTTCTCCTTCTATAGAACCATCTGAAGTAGATAGAACATATGGGTCAGCATTAATCACATCCCATGAAGGGGTGAGTTCGACTGTTGCATCATCTAGAGAATCTCCAGCAAACAGTTCGGAACCAGACCAGACCAATCTACCGGTAGAAGAAGCAGGATCAACATTAATCGAAGCTGAGATGATAGATTCACCATTACTGTGACCATCAGCACCTGAGATATTTACAATAGTCTCAGATAACCAAGTAGAGCCTGAAACGTTACCTAAAATACCAGTTATTGGATTTAATATTCTCGTATTAATTGATTCGCTTTCGAAGATATCTCCGAGCGATTGACCAACATTAGTTGTCATAATTTGAGTTCGTGCAGAATCTAAGTCAGATTCTCCATAGAATGCTGTGACACGGATTTTACCTGCAGGTACAATGAAACTGTATTCTCCATTTTCATCTGCATCTGTAGTTCCTATTGGAATCCAGTAAGTCCTCTGATCCCTATCAGTAACCTCACCATTGATTTCAATCTCATCTCCACTGAATGCATCGCGCTCAATTAATATCTTTGCATTTGGAACTGGTCCTATACCGTCTAATTCAACTGTACCTTCAACAGTAGCTCCACTGTAGTATTTCATTACCTTAACCTGAGTATTAGCACTGCCTATACCAAGATTTGTACACTCAGAATCTAATTGTTCATCATCTTCATCTAACTCACAATCTGGTTGATACCAATTTGATAGAGCCATGTGATTCATCATAGCACCAGGAAGTGGATATGCGTTCTCAAGATATGAACCAGGAGCCCCTGATGTATAGAAATGAGGGGCTGGTTGCTCTGCATCACCAGGAAGTCCGAGAGTAGAAGTACCATATCCGACATAGATTCGTGCCACCATAGTGTCAAAGAACTCTGGTTGATGTTGGTAATCAATGTCAACCATTCGAATCATATCATTTGGATCCTCCATAGCACCTGACTGTTGTCGAATAACATCATTCAAGTATTCCGCTTCATATTGAGCAGAAGTACGAGGAATTATTTGTCCATCATCACCTCTTTGTGTTAGATACACAGAACTAATGTATGTTTCAATATCTAATCCAGATAATCCAGTAGGTGCATGGAAAATACCTGTAGTTTGACCTTGATGGTAATTGTAATCTTCGTAATATTGTCCTCCAAGAGGATAAAGACGATTATCGACTGCGAAATATCTAATTTCATTATTTCTTGATATTGTTTCACCTAATGGACCCTCATAATTCTGAACATCATATACTAAATTGGTCGATATATCATGATACAAATCATTCATACCGCTAGAATCGAATATTTCCATTAATAATGCACGGCTTAATGCAAGTTTAGCGTTAACACGATGCAGCCCAGTTGAAACGTCATCATAATC
This sequence comes from Candidatus Thalassarchaeum sp., assembly GCA_016777225.1. Lineage (GTDB taxonomy): Archaea > Thermoplasmatota > Poseidoniia > Poseidoniales > Thalassarchaeaceae > MGIIb-O2. The sequence goes on from JADHRW010000003.1 coordinate 175,899, forward strand.
CTCGATTAAATCAGGAGTATATCTGTACCCTGCAATATCATAGTATTGGATTACTAATTCTCCTTCCTTATCATGTCCGTCATCATATCTATCTAGTTCAGAAACAGAATTTCTTGCATCATTGAAGCTCTCTATTGCTAAAGTTTCACTTACTACTTCAGAAATTACTTCACCATCTTCCAGAACTAACCATGTTTTAGTAGGATCAGGAATTCCATTAGATTGTAGACTGTAGCCAGTTAATATCTCAAACTGTCCGTCTACTGCAACTACAGACATAGATCTGTCTAAAACATCTTCTGAATCACCCGTTGCAAGGCGCATAATAGTATCAAATTCGTTGTATTGTTCATCAGTCATGTGACCGTCTAGTAGTAATGATTGAAATTCCTCTGTGAATCCTGCACCATCATTTGATCTTCTATCTCCCTGAGCCAATGTAGCTATGAATAATGAAAGTGTATCTTCTTGACTTGCAGATAATAGCATAGCTCCACTATTTGGGATACCTGACTGGAAATTGTCAGCAACTGTCGGGTGCGCACCTTGAGCTAGTGCTTGGAAACCATAATCCCACCATGATACAAATGCAGGACGTTCTGAGAAACTAACATCAGTATCTTGTTCAGAAAGCCATTCATAGGCTATATTCCAAGAACCTGAATTAAAACCAGGACCAAAAGTACCCATATACCATAAATCACCATTTGCATCGTAGTTCTCGCTGTTAAGAAGAGAGAATCCAAGAATTTCCTGTCTTAAAACATCAGGAGTAATATCATGAATTGCTTGGTCAACACTTGAAGCAGATGCTTCACCTCGTGGTATACCTGAATCAATACCATAGGTGATATGTTGAGAACATACTAACATCAGGACAAGAATAATTGCTGGCACACCAGGGTGTCTCTTTGAAGCAGACCAATTAGCCCAAAAACGAGTTTTGGGAGTAGCAATTCCTGATTTTCTCCATTCTTTAGCAAACCCTGAGAAATTAGCATAATTCCACATCATTGCGATTCCAATACCGCCTACTACGGAAATTGCAGGTGTAGCATTGAATATGAAACGGCCTGCTGACCAAGCCATATAAATTGCAATTAGAACCCATAATCCAAGAAGAATATGACTTTGTTTTTCTTTTCTGGCACCTCTCCAAACTAACAAAACGGCAACAAAAATTGCGATCAAAGAAACAATTGGTCCATATGATGCGAAAAGAACACCTCGACTTGGAGCCTGGGCTTCACCAATAGTTCCGAAAATCTTATTCTTAGAGAAATAGAATCCACCAGTAAACAGTACATCCCAACCATCATAGATATTTAATGATTGAAGTGTCCAAAGTACTGCTAAAATACTTCCCATTAAAACAACTGTACTGCCAAGTACCAAAAGCCATGGTCTATCACGATATGAAGAAGAAATCCATCCTAATGCGAATGTAAATCCGATAATATAGAACATTGGTTGGAAACCACTTGGATCGAATAATAAGTTTAGTTCGGGCCAGCAATAGAACGGCAACGGGATTACAAATGCAGTTAGCATCATTTGTAGAGAAGCAGCAGTAATAGGTAGACTGTCTCTTCTTCTGAACATATTGAAGAAGATTTGGAATGCAAATGCAATAAATAAAATTCCAGGGCCATAAACGAAACCTTTCCATCCGAGTGCAACAATTGCAAATGATACACCCGAAAGTGTAGCATTAGCCATTACCTTAGTATTCTGTGACCACATTTCTCTAATTCCTGCTATTATGTAAAGTGGACTCATACTAGGTGTGTTGAATAATCTCTGGTTAGTAATTTCATTCATTGCTTTGACCCAGTAATAAAATGCAATCGCCAAGAATAGCATAGCGAATGCATCGTGGTCTGCAAGTCCAAATGTAGAGTGGCCAATATGACCAGGCATTAAAGCAATTAACCAAGCAGCAACAATACCTGCCATGTTACTGTGTAATTTCCTAGCAAGACCAGCGATTGGAAGTACAATTAATGCACCGAATATAGCAGGTAAACCTGCAACACTCCACCAAACAGATGTTTCGAGAGACATACCAGTTAACCAAGAAAGAAGAAGTCCTCCTAGAGCTAACGACCATGAGAAAAGTGGTGGACGTGGATTTATTGCCACCATAGGATATGCCCTATCTGAATCTATAATCAGATGACTTCTTTCGGCAACAACATAGTCCACTACACGCTTCATGTACCAAGGATCGGAACCTCCAGACAGATCCCAGAGACCCGTTCCAGCCGCATTCATTGCAGGTAATACGTTCCATCCTGTCCTTACTGCTAAAGCAATAAACAGTGCGAAACCGACCATTATCCCATATGAGTGTTGATTCCACCATTTGCGGAATTCTGAATGTTCTCTTCGTGGAGATACATCACCAAATTTACCCCTTGCTGCAATCATTATACCACCAACATTCAACCAAAATACTAGTAGGAACCAAGTAAATAGTCCAACATTGTCGTCGGTATTAAGAGTAGAAACAGGTAATTCATTTCCAATTTCTTGTAAGTGCGCTAATGTGTACATAACCCAATTTAATGCGACTATGGTACCTAATACATGCCATCTCTCTGAATGACAGAATGAGACGAATATCACAATAATTGTTGCAAACATAGCCCAAACAGAACCAAGGTAATGGTGATTTTCATAGGAAGTAATATCATCAATAGTTCCTAGCCAAATCAATGGTATCAGATTTACTACAAACACTACGCTAGCTGTGATTATACCAACATTAGGGATAATAGTGGGTATGTCTCTAAACCAAGAGCCAGATCCAGGAGATGTAAATCTCCCTCTCATGAATAATGTTAATACAATACCTAGAGATATTGAAGAAGCCCAAGATGCAAAGAACATAGAGCCAATAGAACTTCTAACTAGATCAATCAAAATATCAGGATTACCGTCGACCAACCAAGATGTATCATCCAGAGAATATCTAGTAGCACTAGATATTGCGAAATGGAATCCGATAACTATTGAGAGTAATATCGAAGATTCTTCATTCCTATTTGATTGAGATAAAAGTAAAGAAGATACAGACATCAACGCAAAAGTAAAACCTTCGAGAGGGCTGATAGGAGTGAATTGAATAGTTAAGAAAGAAAATACTATCAAAAATATTGATACTAAAGATGTTCTAGTCTTGTTGACTATTGAGGATTCACCAGATGTGTTTAAAATCATACCAAGAAACGCGGCAAAAGCTGCGATAACTGGTAAGATCAGGATGTCTGCATATCCGTCAATCTCCATTCCACCGTTCGCGACATAGTCAGTTCCTAGGAAGAGCACCATCAAAGTTGCTAGCAGCGTAGGAACTGGGAGTAAATTCTGATTAGAAAATACACCTACAGTCGCTTCATTATCATCGTTCATTATTCATCACCATATTGTCGAGCCTACAGGCTCAGTGTTGCGGCGAAAATTGAGGATGTTATAACCGTTAGTGGGTTGACTATTTTAATAGTAAATAAAATTAGGCTGAAATATTAGTCTCAAAGCCCCCTATGGCCTATATCATTACGATAGTGAGAACCCTCTAATTCCACACTTCTAATTACTTCATATGCAGCATCAATTGCGGTGATTAAATTTGGTGCTATTCCCGTTACTGCGAGCACTCTACCACCATTTGATAGTAATTCCCCAGAGTCAGATATTGAAGTACCAGCATGATGAACAAAAGCATATATCTCACCTTCATCTATATTAGTATCAGTGCCAAAAATCTTTCTCCCAGTTATTGATTTCTCCGGATAGCCTTCTGATGCAAGAACTACTGTGGCAGAAGAGCGAGAATATGTAGTGAAATTATAGTTTGCAATCCTTCCTTTAGCACAAGCCATTAGCAGTTCGCCAAGGTCGCTAGAAATCAAAGGTAATGTCACCTGCGTTTCAGGATCTCCGAAACGGACATTATACTCTACAACACTGGGAGCCCCGCTTGAATTAATCATCAGTCCAACGTATAAGCATCCACGATATGGAACATCTTGATTACGAAGGAAATGATGCATTGGTTCTATAATTTCTGATATTGTTCGTTGTTCTACTGCGGGAGTATATATCGGAGCAGGAGCATAAGCACCCATACCTCCTGTATTGGGTCCTCTGTCCCCATCTAACAAACGCTTGTGATCTTGACTGGCTGGTAGACAGACATATCCTGACTCATCCATTACAACTAGAACTGATGCTTCTTCACCTTGTAAGAATTCTTCTAGAAGGACGAAATCATCAGTCTCAATTCCTTCTTTCAAAGCGCAATATGCATCGAGACGAATATCAGTAACAATTACGCCCTTCCCACCGGCCAAAACATCTCTTTTGACCACCCATGGAGGAGAAAAAGTGTCCAATGCTTCATCTATTCTTTCGATATTTTCTATTACTATTAATCCAGCCGTAGGGATTTTTAGAGACTTCATGATTTCTTTAGCATATAGTTTAGAACCTTCTAATTTGGCACCAATAGAATTAGGGCCAAAACAAGCAATTCCTTGATCATTTAATCTATCAGATAATCCATTAACTAAAGGACCTTCAGGGCCTACAACAACTAAATCTATATCCAGATTTTTAGCAAGTAATACGATACCATTGATGTCATTTACAGAAACATTATGGTTAGTGCCTAAAATCGCTGTACCTGCATTTCCTGGTGAGGCATGAACACTACTTACTGAAACACTTTTCGCTAGACTCCGTACAAGAGCATGTTCTCTGCCTCCACTCCCGACAACCAATACAGCGAGACCACTCATGTGTTGCCGATGGAGTCAAGGAATTAATGAATTCTGATGTAAGATTTAGATTCAAAACTAATATGGGACCTCTTTTAGCCCAAACTTATATCCTAATATATTGAATGAACGATGAATCAATGGTGTTACGATTAACAAGAATAGAATCTCTTCAACTAGGTTTTGGTGAGTTATTATTTGATCACCAAATAGTAAGAAAGATGTAATGAAAATAGCTATAGCAAACGGAATTGTATCTAATAAAGGTGCTTCAGAACTTTCGTCACCTTCTCTTTTTAATCCTCTTCTACGTTTGATGAATGAACCACAAAGATCTCCCACCATACAAGCAACACCAAGAATAAAACCCATTATAAAAGCCGCAGAAATACTGCCAATATCCCCCTCAAAAAGCCAAAACCAGTCACTAGAATCTGCATATGTTAATGGATCGACAAATGGTGCTTCAACATTATCTTTATTCCATAATTTATGGGCCATTATGAATAAAATACCACTTACAATTCCTCCTCCTATCAGCCCATTCCAAGATTTACCATCACCTAAAATCCGATAACCATCGGAATAATTTCTTCCTCCATCGATTATTATAACAGGCATCCCAGTCTTATTAGGGATCCATTTGCCGAATAACATAGCACCAGTATTTGCAAGATAAGCAGAACCATACATCAATAAAACACATAATACATTTACAAAAAATGATACTGGGCCATCAGTAATGAAAGGTTCAGAAGATATATCCACGACTCGCCGAAAAGACTCACAGACATGAAACCATGCCTCTAGATTGTTACATGGAGCCCAATAATTCATTTCCTATTAGCGTCCCGGAGGTTTATGTCCCGAACCTTGGCAATGACTCAAATCTTAGTAATACTATTATCAATTTTGGCACTTACAGTGAGTTCAGTTTCTGCTCAAACCCAGGGAAATGAAATTATTATTGATGAAATAGTTGAGTGGACGACTGAACAAGATATTGAGGAAAATATACATATCACCAGTGAAGGTGAGTTAACAATTAGTGCACATATAACTTTCACATCAGTCTCCAACATCGAAATAGATGAAGGAGGCATTTTGAAACTAATTGACAATGCAGAAATTATCTCAAGTAAAAGAGCGACTTCTCTAAAGAGTATGGGGTTAACTGACGAAGATAATAGAGCGAAAATTATGATTCCTACTTCTATTTATGCTGAGGAAATGAAACTAACTATAGTAGCCGAGGAAGGAGTACTTTTGAATGGAAGTCACGTATACCTAGGAGATAGTACAGAACCTTTACAGATGAGTGGTGAAGAATTTACAATAAATATTTCAGAAGGTGAACAAGACACTGAACTGGGATTTACAGGATATGGAAACTTCCCAATTATCAAATCTTTTATTCTTGAAACCATTTCTGGAGATATTATTAGTGAGTATAAAGCTAATAGTTTATCATACCAAAACATGCTAATTCATGGTGAAAATGGACTTAATATAGATTCAGCAGGAACAATAAATATCTCTGAAAACTCAAGCATTACTGGAGCAAATATAGTTTCTAGCGGTGAGATAATCATTAAATATTCAAGCATAAAAGATAGTTGTCCAATAATATTATCCTCAGATGAGGCTATAATAACTATTGAAAATAGTGAGTTTTCAGGTAGTCAAGAGGACCATTATCTACAATTACAACCGCATTCAACCATTAACTGGGGAACTTCAGACGGGAGTAATGACGTTGCTATAAAAGGTGATTTAATAGATAGATGGGAAAGAGTAATTTCAGACCAATCATTAATTTTTGATGCTATTGGTGTTTCTTATGTGATTGATGGTGAAGGCCCTAGTGGTGAAGTTTTAGATATTGGTGATTTCAGCGGACAGGATGGTATTTCATACATTAATGGAGGAAGAGAAAGGGTTGTAGAAATTGGATGGGCGAATGGATCTGTAACCAAAGAAAATGGAATAATCGTTATCTCAGAGTATAGAACCGCTTGGAATACAGAACAGAGTCAAATTCCAGATTATGGGCCATCAGATACCACTCTAACATGGGAACAAGAGATCGATTTAAGATCGATAAACGTACCTTCAATAGAGTGGGTTTCACTAACGATTAGTGGAAATGAAACTGATATCCCCACCGGGAAATCTCATCAGGTATCTGCAATTATAGCGAATAGGGGCACAGTATCGGCAAATATTTACTTTGATTGCGATGTCACTGAATCGGGCTTAGCCGCCGATATTGGTGGTTACCAAGGAGCCATGATAGATTCAGGAGAAGAGATAGAACTTAATTTTGGTTGGAGAAATAATGACCAAGGAGAATTTGGTCTTAGCTGTGAGATATTAACACCAACACAACTTGTAGACTATGAAAATTCCACTGCATTTGGAGGTGGAGAATTCTCTACATCTACCATAAATTGGGAAGATTCGAAAGATGACAGTTTCAACATGATACCCATATTTATCGTAATAATAATTATTATTATTTCAGGAGGTGTTTATTTCGTCCATCATTTATCAAATGATGCTGAAGAAACAGCAGAGATATTAGAGCATTACAAAAAAGAAAATATTGAAGATACTGTTTCAGATATCTAAAACCACCTGAGCCATCCATCCAGGGCCTTCAAATGTCGGTATATTTGGTTCTACACCTGTAATAATTTCTTTATCATTAATTTCCCTTAATATTAGCTCATGCAATGTAATCGCCTTAACTTCTATTTCTCTCTCAACTTGTTCAGAATCAACCCAAGAAACTTGGGCTGCTATTGAATCTTCATCTACCTTAACAACTAAGTCTACTAACCATTGATTTTCAATAGAGCCCCTATAAAGTACTTCTTCGAGAAATTTTACAAGACCTCTTTCTATATCATTATTCTTCAAAGGAATAATCCATACACCAGTTGAACGTATTAAGTGATTAATAGAACCTAGAGATTTGTCTGATACCTGTATTGATTGCAAGCCGAATGCACATTCCGCAATAGCCCCCTCTGCAGAGGAAGAAAAGGCACGAATACCTATGTCCGCAGTTGTAGGAAGAATCCACCAAGACATACTATGCGTCACTCAAACTGATTGCATAGTTCGCCTTGACTAGGGAAACTCAAAGGATCTTTAGGATTGGTATTCCATTTATTTTCACATTTATTGAAGGCCCCATCACCATCTGAATCAATATTAGCATCAGCTGCATCATATGGGTCGAAATTAAAGAAATATTCCCATCCTGCCCACATTCCATCACCATCTTGGTCTTGGTGATAAACTTCAGAACCATCATTCCATTGGTCACCATCAGTATCATTTAGGATAGGGCTAGTACCATTCTGCATTTCTTCATAGTTAGTATAATTTTCAAGATCATCATAGAACTTATTACCATATTCAGTCATTGGATCTATGTGACATTCAGCATTTTGTTGATCATTCCATCCTGGACAATAACGGTATAGTAAGTTAGTTCTATTCAGGCCATCACTATCAAAATCTTCTTGTCCGTCGTCAATCCCATCTAAATCTGAATCTACCATTGAAGGATCCATTGGTCCTCTAGCTCCTAGAGCATTCAGAGAATTATTGTCAACTATCCCCAAAGAAATAGCTTCACCAGAGTAAAATACTTCCCAACCATCTGGTAATTTATCACCATCTGTGTCATCATTAACTGGGTTAGTATTCCATCTATCTGGTGCTTCAAGTTGATTCATTAGAGTATCATTATCGATATCATATATGTTGTCATTCAAAGAACCGTAAGCAGGATCTAAAGCCCATCTTCCATTATTAGGTATAACAAAACCGGAGAGATTCATCTCATGAAGGAAATATTTAGGATCCATAACTCCATCGCCATCTCTATCACCAGAAGTAGAAAAACCTTGAACATAGTTTGTCCAAACCCATCCACCGGGACCTAATCCACACTCGAACATATTATCGCAACCAGGAGGTAACCAATTTGTACTACTAATCCAAAGACTATGGCTGTTAGTGTTTTGTTGAACAGAAAATACTTGCATTTCCCATCCATCCGGTTGCCCATCTCCATCTGTATCATTGATTAGAGGATTCGTTGCTGCCTGCCAAGGTCTTGGGATGAATAACACTTCGCCACCATCATCTAATCCATCACCATCACTATCAGCATTATTCCCATGAGTAATGTATTGATCTTGACCATCAACAACCTCTTCACCATCTGCTAAACCATCATTATCTGTATCGAATGATGATGCATTAGTGAAGTACTGTTCGGTTACATTCCAATAGAAACCATCCATAGCTTCTGTGAAATCTTCTAAACCATCACTATCGGTATCTCTATCTGTGGCGTTAGTGAAGGTTTCGTAATATTCTACTGAGTCGGAAAGGCCGTCACTATCAGTATCAAATACACCGGGGTCGCTTCTAACAAGGACATCTTTCACTCCATTATCAACAACTCTAATCGTCCAACCAATTACTTCTATACCATCAATCAAACCATCGTTATCAGTATCAGCAATCAATGGATTTGTGGACCTACCGTCAGTAATTCCATCGCCATCTCTATCTCGGGCATTATATTCATCTAAGTTCGTAAAACGTTCATCTTGTTCAACAACTATAGCTAAATCTTGTGTCCTAGTCAAAACTTCATCACCTAAATTAACATTGATTTCATAAACCCAACCTTCTGTCAAAGTTTTTACTGGAATATTTACATATACGCTATTCTGGACAGTTCTAACCCAAAGTATAGTTTTGTTAACAGGAACATATTCGCCTAATTCAACAGAAATTAGGTGTACAGTACTCACTCCTACAAGTTCATCAAATCTAACACCACCATCACCATCAGCGTCATAACCATCAAAATCAGGATCTTCTAGTGCGTTTGCGCCATCATCATTAGGATGAATTCCACTCAAATGTTCCCAACCATCAGGCATTCCATCATTGTCAGTATCTGCAAGTAATGGGCTAGTGAAATTTTCAGGACCCCAAGTGTAAGCAACTTCATATTCTTCTACATTGTTAAGGCCATCTTCATCTCTATCACCATAAGCATCAGTGGCATTAGCTGGATTCAAGAATCGTTTTGAATCTTGATCTAAAGCATAGCAATACTCGTATCCATCGGGCATACCATCTCCATCAGAATCCCAATCACCTGGGCCATTTAGACGACCGTCTCCATCCATATCTTCTTCGAACCAAGTTATATCACCCGGACCAGACATATACTCATGATAGGGTGCTTTGAGTGTTAATGTTCCAAATTGAGTTACTCCACAATGAACTGATAAATCTATATTTCCAAAAGCAATCTCATACCTATCTGCGATTAAATCACCATCGCTATCTTCTGCTAAAGGATTTGTATCGTATCTTTCCTCAACGAAGTTTCTCAGACTATCTGGTTCAGGTTGTTCTAAATCTAATAGTGCATCACAAGAATGACCAAACTGATTACCCATCTGATCAAAAACCGTAGCTCCTATATCCGCTTTAATTTGAGCTTTAATATCAGGAGTAAGTAAGTAACAATCCCAGTTACCATCTAGTGGATCAAGAAGTTTAATTGAACCTTGAGGAGTTTCTACGGTGTAAGTATAAAGTGATTCCCAGCGATCATTTAAGCCATCGCCATCTGAATCTTGAAGATTAGGATTTGTACCCAAATTAGCTTCATCGACATTGATTAGTCCATCTCTATCTGGGTCACCGAATGGGCCATTATCCGGATTAGGGAACGTCTCATTTAGTTCTGTATTATCCTCATTCTGATCAGGTTGTGTAGTTTGAGGATCAGGAGCAGCTGCTTCTCCACTATCTAAAGGATCAAGCCCATTATCAATTTCCCAGCCATCTTCTAAACCATCATTATCAGTGTCTGAAAGTCTCCAATCAGTTCCATATAGGGTTTGTTCCATCCTATCCGGGAGACCGTCACCATCAGTATCTAACCCTGCAATATGGCCTTCGGAATCTTGAGTTTCAATATCTACTGAACCATCTTCCCAACCGGAGACAGTAGCTAATCCAGCTCCAATTATTGTGTAAAATCCTGCTAAAATTAATGTTGCAGATATTGCTGCAACTGCATATTGATTGTGTGTGAGAGCCAATTAATCACCTCGCCCCCCATAGGGAGTATACAGTTGTCCCTAGGATATGATATAATGTTTCATTCCTGTTGTGCAGAGATTTATTGCCGTACAATCTCTGAGAATGATATTAGTTTTATCACATTAGTACCCGATTCTATTCTAAATTCGGACTTTACACGGCGGCCATAGGCCCTCTCCCAACAACCACTTAGGACACCACAAAATATTGCAGGATGGAAACAAGACGAGAAAAAAATTTCAATACCGCCATAATCATCAATTGGCTTGACAGAATCTATTGTACCAAGACCATTCATGGCAAGATGTCTTCGACCAACACCTATCCAGTCATGTTCTTTTGATATGATGATATGATGCCCTTGGTTGAAAAAAATTTCCCTCATTGTATCGGAGAAAATTGTCCATAATTTGCTATATTTTTCATCAAGTCCTTCCCACAAATAAGAATCTTTACGACCCTCATGAACCTCATCGATGTATGGTAAAAAATAAGTTTCAAAACGGAGAATTAAATCTTGATGAATCATAGCCCTTCTCACACCCATTATTGACCATTCTCCGTTTTCATCAGCAAGTAATGTGTCCCAATAATCTTCATCTTGTATAGAAGATATAACTAAATTATGAGCCCATGGACTAGATATTTTTTTAGGCAGAGGTATAGTTAAATCATCAATCGATAAACTCAACATCAGACTCTCAGAGGTATTCTGGTTCCATCGAAAACGATGCCGTTGATTAGTAGAGTATTCCCAATTAGCAGAAAATAAACCTGCGCAAATAGGGCCATTAATCGGATTATTAATAAGAATCCTAGTCTCATCCTTGTCATTATCAATTAATTCAAATGAGCCTAAGCCTCTTTCTTGCCAATCTAATACCATATTCTTCCATTTCATTGGATTTCTACCAGAATAGGGTTTAATCTTTGAATCTATCATAAGCCATTCTTCTGATTCAGAAGAAGAATGTGCTAAACGTCTTCCAAGACTTTGACCACTTCTACTCTCAAGTCCTGCAAAAAAGAGCTCGAAAGAATCTACATCAACTTTCCAAACTAAATTATTATTTCTCTTTGAATCAATAATTAAACCATTTGATTGTAGTTCCCATCTATTTTTTATCCTTTCAGATGTCATAGGGATTTTATTTTTCGAACTAAAAAATCTCATCAGATCAACTACACAAAAATCTTTCAATTCTAAGGAATGCTTCTTCCAAAACCGAAATAGGAGGTAGACACACCATTCTGAAATGACCCGCCCCAAATTCAGGAGAAAAACCTGAACCATGAACTACTAAAACATGTTCTTCATGTAATAAATCCAATACCCACTTTTTATCATTTTTGTAATGCTCAGGATTAGTTAATCTCACAAATAAATAGAATGCCCCTGTAGGACTTTCGCATGAAATACCATCTATTTCTTTGATTCGTTTAAGGCAATAGTTCATCCTCTTCTCTGTTAATTTACGATGTACAGAGAGCCAATCATGAGAGTTTTTTAGACCTGCCAAATACCCATATTGTGCTGGCGTAGACGCACAAAGACGACTTCTGAGAATTCTTTCGACTCCATCCCTAACTAGGGCAAGTCTGTTATCAGGATCGTGCCAAGCCATATATCCAATGCGCCAACCAGGTGCAAAGTATACTTTAGACACGCCATTAAGTGTGATTACAGGGACACTTTCAGAAATTGAAGCAACAGAGACAAATGAATCTTTAAAGTCCAAACCATCATATATCTCATCTGCAATTATAGTACATTTTGGCCACTCTTTTGCAATTCCAATCAATTGTTCTATTTCTGATTTAGTGGCAATATTACCAGTGGGGTTATTAGGATTAATCAACACTAATAATTTAACAGAATCATTCATTTTTTTACGTATGTCATCTAAATCTATCTTCCAATTATCAGAGGATTTAAGTCTATATTCTACTGTTTTCGCGCCATACATCTGTGGATATGCCATATACGGCGGATAATGTGGCCCTGGAGCTAATACAGTATCATTTTCTTGAAGGAATGCTGCAAAAATAATTTGTAATGCTTCAGTCACACCATGTGTCACGTAAACATCATCATCGCTGCAACCCCAACCTTTGGATGATTCAGAAATAGATATTGCCTCTCTAAGTTCATCTAATCCATAAGAGGGGCCGTATCCATTGTCTTGTCTATCCAAAGCATCTTTGTATCCTTCAATCATATGTTTTGGCGTAGGAAGGCCATCATATGCTAGTGGATCACCAATATTCAGTCTGATTATTTTATGGCCTTGTTTCTCTAATTCAATCGCAGGAACTACGACATCTCTAATTGCATACTCAATAGATGAGGCTCTTTTAGATACCTTAACTTGCTCCACCATGTCTATGCGAAGATGTGAAGTTTGATGAACCAAACGGATGGTTGATCAGATATCTAATAATTTTCTAGCAGCATTTAGAGCATCAGGGATTCCTTCAGGATTAGACCCACCGCCTTGAGCGAAAGTGGGTCTACCTCCACCACCACCGTTAATATGAGACGATATTGACTTAAGAATCTCTACAGAATTATACATTTCAGAAGCTTTGGTATTTTCAGTAGTAGCAACGATTATTTTTCCGCCACCATCACGACTCCCTATAATTGCCAAAGTAGGGTTAGATTCGTCCCTAGTTAATTCAGAAAGCATCTTCATAAGTTGCTTTGAATCCCCATCAGATTCCATAATAACGTATCGAATACCATCTCTCTGAAATGCTTCATCTCCACCACCACTAGTCCTCAGTCTAACTATTTCTGCCTCTAAACTAGAAATCTTCTTTTGTTGAGATTTCCATTCCTCAAAGAATTTTGAAACAGCTTTAGGAAGATCATCGGATTGCACACCGAGAATTTCAGAGGCTTCACTAAGAATTCGTTCCTGATGCCTTGCATGTTCACGCGCCGTATCACCTGCCACGATTTGCAGACGCTCCACCCCGTCTTGGACTTGACTGGACCGTACTATCCTTAATTCGCCGACTTTTCCAGCTGTATCGTGATGAGTTCCTCCACAAGCCTGTGTATCGAAATTACCAACCTTGATTATACGGATAATATCATGTTTAGGAGGACCCCCTTGATATATATCAAAACCGAATTTAGCATCAGCATCCGCTCTACTCATTATTATTTTCTCAATATCTGGGTTAGATTGAACAATTTCATTTGCTTTATCTTCTATAATGTCAAGTAATTCCCTTGACATTCTTGAATGATGAGTTAGGTCAATACGAGCATATTTCTCACCCTTATTAGAACCTGCTTGACGAATATGAGGACCTAAGATTCCCCTAGCTGCACCGCCCACAATATGGACAGCAGTATGGTGATCCATCAATTGTATTCGGCGAATTCTATTGACTTCTGCATGGATTAAACCTGTACTTAATTCACCATCAGTAAAATGAATTATTACTCCCTCCTCTATTTTTGTGTCTAAAACTTTAGTTTCTCCACATTCAGGATTAAAGAAGAATCTACCTTGATCGCCTAATTGACCACCTCCCTCCGGATAAAATAGAGTTCTATCCAAGACTACCATGTGAGTGGGTTCTTGTTCGACTTCATTTGAAAATGATAAAGATGAACGATTTGAGTCAGATATTTTCTCACAATGAATTACATTTGCAGAAAAATCCGTAATATTAGTATCTAAATAATAGTCCTGAGAAGTTTTTTCTAAATTTTTCGAAAGAATTCGGGTTTTCTCTTTATTCTTGGCGGCATCTTTTGTCAATTTCGCATTTCTATCTGCCATATCTGCCGAAAAACCTACTCTCACTGATAGGTTATCCCAGCCTAATTTTTGCGATATTGAAATAGCCATATCAGGAGTTATTCCTCTCTCTTCAGATAATCTAAATAATATTTCATCGGGTACATCTAAAGCTTCTTTAGAGATTTCTTGAAATGCAGTTTTAACTGCTGATTCCCCTTTTCTTAACATCTCATGATATCTTAATTCTTCCAATTCTAGTAGTTTTAATATACCGTCCTCTGTTTGAATAAACTTTGCCATATCTAAGTGTGTTTCCATATGATGTTTACCCAATTCTAAAAGAGAAATTTCAAGACCTAAATCAGATTTCATTCGACAAATTCTCCTTGCAAGCATCCTAGCCAGGTATCCAGCCTTAGTGTTACTTGGAATTAAACCATCACCTAACATATTACATAATGCGTGCATGTGATCGGGTATTGCATATATCGAAGAAAGAGGTTCAGTTAGTCGCTTTAATTCAGGAACAGTGATTTTAATATCTAACTCATCTAATCTTTCAACTAATTTTATGTAAAGTGATTCTACATCAGTCCCTACATCGATATTTAATATCCCTGCTAATCTAGATAATTCAGATAATAATGAAGAAGTCTCAACATCTAAATCTAAACCAGCGACCATGGATTCAAATCCAATAGTCTCTTTAAGCCAAGAAACAGATTCAGGATAAATTGCTTCATAGATTGTCGGAGTTCCTGCTGCCGCCCAACAAAATCTCTCAAGACCGTAGCCTGTATCAATTATTTGTAAATCCATTTCTCGATACTTCAGTCCTTTGATATTAATATCGCCCTGTTCATGTTCTTCTAGATTCATAAATACTAGAGTGGCTAATTCCAATCCTCCAACAATTACTTCAAGAGCAGCACCAGCATTACCTCCTCCTGACCATGGATTTTCAACATAGGTTATTTCTAAAGGATTAATGCCAAATGTATCTACTAACATATCATCACAGAAACGTACGCACTGATCTACCCAATAGATTACATCACCATCATTAGGTCGGTTGAATGCATGATGAGCCATCATCTCAAAGGTTGTTAGATGCCTACCTGACCGTCCAACTGCCGCAACATCTGTCAACCTAATGCAAGGTTGTGATATGCATAATGGGTTGGCAGGCGGTGGGACTTGTCCACTTGTCACATGGGGTTGAAAATCAGCTATGCTTGCTATAGTCAGATGAATATCATCTCTCCACCTAGCAATTACTGGATAAGGTTCTATTTTAGTATGGTTATGATTTGAAAAATAATTGAGAAAAGAATCTCTCATTGCATCTTTCAACGCTTTACCTCTCATTGGGTAGCCATCAATTATCGGACTTCCAATGAATGTATATGGGTCCTCATTAGTATCTCCCGACGTTGTCCTTGAAGAATCTCTTGTCCAAAAGTATAATCCAGTCACCGAACAGGTTCTTCGAAAATGACCTGAATCTTCCCAAAAAGGAATATGGACTTCACCAAACACCATCTCATGCACTGCCTAACGAGTCTCGGAATGGTTAAACTATCTTGAATGCGATTGTTGAAAGTCCTGTCCTATCTATTGAAATGTATTGGTTAATACGGAGAACTATGTCTGCAGTATGGAGAGAACACCTGCAATCTGACAGTCCAGGTAGAATTCGTATTCGTAAACATGGTTCTATGAAGACTGATGCAATATTAGTTGCTGATTTAGAACATTTAGGTGAACATTCAGATGACCGTTCACCAAATCAGTTGGTAAATACTGCATCATTAGATGGAATTGTTGGAAATGCATGGGCGATGGCAGATTGGCATTTTGGATATGGTTTTCCAATTGGAGGAGTTGTTGCTACTGATGTGAATGCAGGGAATCAAGGAGGGGCTATATCGCCAGGTGGTGTAGGATTTGATATTAACTGTGGAGTTAGATTATGCGCATTAGATGTTAATTTTAGAGAGATAAATCCTAAAAATTTAGCGAAAAGATTAGCAGAATCAATTCCTGCGGGGGCAACCAGCAAAGGAGGAGTGATACTTGACCCTACACAAATTGATAATATCCTCGCAGAAGGTGCCAATGCAGCTATTGAAATGGGATGGGGAGAATCAAGAGATTTGGCATTAATAGAATCCAATGGTAAATTAGAAACTAATGAAAGGAATATTGGGGAGAGAGCAGAAAAAAGAGGAAAAAAATCTTTAGGAACATTAGGTTCAGGTAATCATTTCCTAGAATTACAAGTTGTAGATACAATTGTAGACGAAGAAGCAGCAAAAGCCTTCGGTATACGTAAAGGACAAGTCACTGCGATGATTCATACGGGATCTAGAGGTTTAGGTCATCAAGTATGCTCTGATCACGTTTCAAAGATAGAAGAAAACTATTCGAAAGTGAATAATTCTTGGTATTCTCAAAAATGGGATATGACAATAGCGGATAGACAACTTGCTGCTGCTCCAATATTTAGTAAAGAGGGACAAGAATATTTTGATGCGATGTCAGCAGCGGGTAACTTTGCGTTTGCTAATCGTTCAGCATTAACTCAAAGGTTAAGGAATTCATTAAGACAGGAAATTGGAATTGATAGTGATTTAGAAGTCATCTATGACGTGAGTCATAATATTGCTAAGATAGAAGACCACAAAGTGCATGGCGTATCTTGCAAGTGTTGCGTTCATAGAAAGGGCGCTACTAGGGCTCTAGGAGGCGACCATCCTGAACTGTCTTCAAAATTCTCTGGTATTGGACAACCAGTCCTTGTACCCGGAGATATGGGAACTGCTTCATGGATACTAGCAGGCCCTAAACAAGGAGGTAATGATGCCTTTTCTTCATCTTGTCATGGAGCAGGAAGAAGATTATCGAGAACTGCAGCGAGAGAACAAATAGATTCAGATAAATTAAGAGAAAGTCTTGAGGCAGCCGGTATAAATGTCCATACAAAGACCCCAAATGTACTTTCAGAAGAAGCTCCTGATGCATACAAAAATGTAGACGAAGTAATTAGATTAACAAGTGATGCAAGATTAGCCAGACCAGTCGCAAGGATGAAACCATTCGCAGTAATCAAAGGATGATTATTTTTCTTGATAGAATATTTCGACATTATCACCATCTAACATTATATAATTTTCAAATTCGTCATTAATTACACCGTTAACACGCATTACTACTTCATTGTCAGAATTAGCAATATTGTCAAAAATCTGCTCGGAATTGAAATTTTCGCCCCAGATATTGAAGAAAGCACCTACAGGGGCATCTACTTGACTTGGTGTTTCGATATGTAATCGACCACTATCATCATGAGTATGTATACCCCTCATGCCATCAGGGCAAACTGAATCTTGAATGCCAATATTCTGAGGTATGGATATTTCATCACCATCTATAAAGATAGACAAAGTGCTATGAGTATGACTTATTCCACTTGAATGGCTACCTAGACATGTTTCTTCAATTTCCCAATTATCATTCTCAATTAATGCAGTATTCCCAGTAATAGTTAAAATCACAAAAAAAATCGTTGAGATTATTGCTCCGCCAAAAAGGAATTTCTCTAGACCCATGATAAATCCGAGAATGATAGTTCTCTTGAACTATTAGGTGTTAGCCATAGTCATGGCACAATTAGGCGATGTACCTGAATATTGGGATAAAGCCAAAAAAGAATTATCTGCAAAAGATAATATCTTATCAGAATTAATTGAACAATATGATGATTTAGAATTAATCTCTAGAGGTGATTTATTTTATACGCTAATTCGCTCTATAATTGGCCAACAAATATCAGTTAAAGCGGCATCTACAGTTTGGTCAAGATTGAGTGAGAAAGTTGGTGAAATAATACCTGGAAATATATTATCACGAAGTACCGATGAACTAAGAAATTGTGGTTTATCAGGAAAAAAAGTAGAATATATCAGAGGTATATCAGAATCTTGGAATGATTATTCAAATTATGAATGGGAAAAAATGGATGATGAAGAAATAGTAAAGAAATTTATTCAACTTAGAGGAGTGGGTAGATGGACTGCAGAAATGATACTGATTTTCACACTGCTACGGCCCGATATTTTTCCAATAGGGGATATAGGAATGATTCGTGGAATAGAAAAAACCTATAATTCTGGTGAAAAAATGAGTATGGATGAGATTTATAGAATATCTGAAAAATGGAAACCCTGGCGTACAGTAGCTTGTTGCTATATGTGGAGTGCAGTTGATCCAGAACCTGTGGAATATTGATTACATACAATAGCCACGACGTGGTTGATTTGGAATAGTTGGGGCTGCACCTGATTGCACACCATCTGCTTCTTCCATGATAACAGTAAGTAGTGTATTTACCAATACTTTCAAGTCTTCAACTTCATTTTTTAGTTGTTCTACAGTAACCGCTTCGCTAGTCTTATTCATCCCAATCCCATCCGAGGAATTGCTTCCCCATGTTGAACAAAGAGAGCAAATAGCCTATAAATACAAGAGGTAGGTAATGACACTAGAAGGCTATTAGTTGGGGATTTAATTTCCCCCAACTAATATTTCTATTGTTCGGAATCATCTTCTTCTTCGTGTATCCAATCGCCATCTTCTTCGTCTTCATCATCATAATAATATTCATCATCTCCACGGCTTCTCATTACAAGAACAGCAACTAAAGATACTGCAATTACTGCAACACCTATGACGATGTATAATACACTATCAGATTCTTCATCGATTGGTAAAGGTTGGACATTGATACCTGTTAAGTCAATATTCTGACCATTAGAATTATCGAAATCCATCTCCCCATCAGAATCTTCTATAATTAATACAAGTAAAGGTTGACCTTCCTGCCAAGGTTCCCACTGGAACATAGCAATTACACTAGATGACTGGGCATTAAGGGTAATTTCAGTAGGACCTTCAGCTAATGTAGTTAGAACTGGTGCCCAAGTATTTAGTTCAGGATTCAGTTCATACAGACCCACAGTAATTGTACCATCTCGCTTACCGTCATTTTCCCAAAATGTTTGCAGAGTTAACATCTCTCCTACAAGAGGAGTTGTTGTTGGATTAATTACTACACGAGTGTATTCTGGATTAAATTTCATTATTCTCAAAGTAGGCATTCTTGGAGCTGATTCACTACCAAGTCCAGTCACCTGATTACCTGCTCTATCAGTTGAAGTAACCCAAAATGCGATTTGGTCACCCTGCTCTATTGCCATACCATTCAAAGGAGTGAAATCAATGCGACTTTGATAAATATCTTTTGATTCACCATCATCTATCATTGTAAGTTCGCCAGTATTTTCGGAACCTGCTACTGCAACACCCGATCTAAGAACGACCCATGATACTTGGAGAGGTCCTTCGTTCATACCAATCTCATCTACCATTGTGACAGTAACTAGTACATCATTAATCAAATCTGATTCTAAAAGTACTAGTGAAGAATCAGGATAGTTCGATTGATCGAACAATACAGTAGGCGATTTACTATCAACTGTGACTGAAGCATCAGAATTAATATCAGATAATCCTAAACCAGGTAAATTCAATACCTCCGTTTCCACATTCATAGTTGGGTTTAATGGCACTCTTGAGGGTAAAATCATAGAAGTATCGAAACTACCATCTTCATTAACATCAGTTATAACTTGAATCTCTTGAGTTCCATATACAACCGTATATTCTACTTTCAAATCTTCAGGAATATCCATTGCAATGACTCCTGAACCTGAATGATAAACATAACCACTCATTCTGAATTCATCACCCTTACCTAGGTAAACAGATATTCCAGATGCTGATGAAGAAGGAGGTGTTAAATCTTCAATCAAATCGGGTATAGCCACATACCTGTTGTCAAGATACCAAGACAATTCTCCTATGTTATTTTGATATGCTACCGTAGTGAAGTCATCTACTATAGATACACTCGGTTTACAAGAATTCTGACCCTCTTCCCAAGGATAATCCCAAGACATTTCAAACACCATAGATAGTTGTACAATATCTGCTGAAACTTGAGATGTTTGTACCGATAGAGGAGTAACCTGACTTGTTTCATCAGACCACATTGTACCCCTTGATGCATCATAACTCATTTTTCCTAATTCAGTAATTCCATCTCCACAAAGCATGACTGAGATATTATCTAGAGTATTTAGACCATTAGCTTCTTCAATTTGCATAGTAAAAGTATGTTGTTTACCAGGTATTAAAAATCCTAAATCTCGATCGAGTGAATAACCAAGAGATTTGATACTCGTTGGTTCATCTGTTGCTACCACCACAGTAGCCCAAGAATTTGATGCACCAGGGCCTCCGCCGGTACCACCATCTTGGTAACTAAGACCTGCCCAATCAGTACCTTCAAGATACATGTGAACTGGTGAATTGAATGATTGTTGGGACACATCAATTCCAATGAAATTAACTTGTTGCTGACCAGTCATCCCAGAAGTTAGTGGTTGGAATACTGACAGATATTCATCTTCATCAGCAATACCATCTCCATTTACATCATCTACTGAACCTCTCCAATAATTAAGAGTTAATATTTCTCCTCTGGCTTCAGACTCATCAATTGTAACATATAAAGACAAAGGATCTGTTGGTGCCCAAACTTTCCCATGAGCAGCTTTCAATCCAGAGGGAGTATTAACTTCTAGAGGACCTGCGACTGGAGGCTCATGATCAACTCTAACATTAACCAAAGGAGGTGTTCCAGTTACATCTTCAGCACCAAGCGAATATCCGGTAGGACCAACAGAATTCATCATAGGAGACAGATAGACGTTAGAAAGACCAGTTGGAGCATTAATTACGCCTGAATAACCGTCCTCACCTGATGTTAGTAAGTAGCTAAGACCAGATATATTTAGGCCTACAGTGTAATGACTACTCATTGGTCTTACAGAAGAAGAATCTTGGAACTTTACAGTACCAGTAATATTCAACTCACCTGCATCAATCATTGTATATGGGTAGAACGAAGAATATTGATTCGAAAGTAGACGACCAGACTGATCTCGTACTTCAAAAGAGTCAATCATAAGGTCATTTTCTACAGCATTTTTACCTGAATGACCACTGAAAGATACGGATGGCCATACAGACTCACCTGATGAGTCAAATGCTTGTGAAACCCAACGAATTGAGCCTACGTCATCCCACATCCAGTTGGTCTCAAATTTCCAATGCACTGCAACATCATTGTATCCATCATTATGAGTTATGATTTCTATAGAAGTTGTAAGATCCATAGGAGCGACAGATGAGCCTGATAATTGAGTAAATGTCACTGCATCTGAACCTTGGCCCCACAGGCCATCAGCACCATTTACAGCCTCAAATCTTAGGACTTCTCCATCTGATGCTACACCAACGAGTTCTATAGTTTCTAAGTTTGAATTATCATATAAATGATGATGTTTAGTAGTAATTTCGACTAATTCCCCATTAGGATATAATGTATTAGGGACTTGGAAATCTCTATTTGTAACAATATAGTCAAATTTCAAATCACCATCTATCGAAACAGAACCCATATCTGCAGTAATATTTACCGGTATGGAAACCTGGTTAGGAGGAGGATCATCCTGAGTCATTGAATTATGATATGCAGATACTGATGCACCTAAACCTGAAACATTCTCAAATATTAAGTAACCAATTCCAACACTAGATATAGACACAGTTTGAGAACTTGTTGAATCAAGACTAATAGATACATCTCGCCATTCTCTTCCAGTATCTGTATCAGTATGTGATGTTGATAGATAATTTATTCCTGCTAATTGACTGGTGTCTAATATACAATTGAATACATCATCCAAAGAATTACTGGTTTGGCTCGATGAACCTACTGTCAAGGTAACAGGAGACTCAAATGAGCCAGATTGACCAGGTGTAATAGATATCATTCCATTATTCACAGCAGATAAAGATGGTAACCTCACCACGATTGAGGATGGCGACACTCCATCTAAATCAACTACTGCGCTTCTAGTAAAGTAATCTTGACCATCGGAAATTAATGATTGCCAGCCATAATGACCGTAATCATAACCCATAGGGAAAGACCATTCAGATGAACCATCATTAATTATGTCGATAGATGGATTGACTGCAGGCTCAGCGAAATTAGAGGAAATTACCATTCGGTCAATCCATCCATTCGTAGGTAGAGAAATCGAAAGAGCGAAACCATTCTGAGGCACTTGGAAAGGCATCGAACCTTGAGATATTTGACCTAAACTTGCTCCAGTAGAAGATATTGCTTCTATTGTCAAACCTGAAGAGAAATTACCATTAAGAGTGATGCTCTTTATTGGCCTGGAGGAATGAATGAATTCAGAAGTGATAGTACCAGCAATACTCGTAGCATTCAGTAGACCATCTAATACTTCAACACTAGGACTGAACTCCCAGCCATTATAGTCGGAACTAGTAGCAGATAAATATCTTTTACCACCAATATTTATTCTCTCAAGTTGAGGAGTCGCTTCCTCATCATTAGTATCCATTATTACTTTCAATCTAACATTAGAGAATTGTTCAGAATCAACACCTGCTAGTGAGAATGGGAATGTAATATTTTCATATCCTGGAATCGTAGATTCATCAACTGCGTTTAGTAGAGAACCTCTTATTGATGTATTCTCAGGTATTGTCGCTTCGATATCGACCCATCCATGATTAAATTCATGTACATCATCCATATTTATTAAAGGACTCACCCAGTAACCGCCCTGACCATAATTAGATAACAGTATGCCGAAATTATCAATATATCCACCTTGATACGTCACAAAATTATCAGTAGATAATCTAAACCTAAATCTAACTTCATCACCGGAATAACTTGATAATGGAGCTTGTCTATTTTCAAAGTTAGTTTGCCCGCAATCTCCATTCATCCATGCATCATTACCATACATCTGATTACCAGAATATCCGGGTGAACCATCATACCAACCAGGTATTTGTGGATCAAAGTAACTCCATGAACCACCATTAACTTGAATTTCTAAACCTACAGCATCCCAATAATTCTCAGTGCATACCCATTTGTCGAATGTGACATAC
The DNA here is from genome assembly GCA_016777225.1 of Candidatus Thalassarchaeum sp. Lineage (GTDB taxonomy): Archaea > Thermoplasmatota > Poseidoniia > Poseidoniales > Thalassarchaeaceae > MGIIb-O2. Next base: position 199,720 of record JADHRW010000003.1, read on the forward strand.
GCTAATCCATCATTAGGTATTTCATATGCTGGGGAAGTTAGTAGAGAGTTCTGATTATTTGCATAATTTCCGTTTAGATTAGTACCATATAGATAAGGGAA
>JADHRW010000001.1 GCA_016777225.1 Candidatus Thalassarchaeum sp.
AAAGTTCTATGGCAACATGTAAACATGAATGGAATAACGAGTTTAGCTTATGGGATATTTTAGAGATAGAGTATACTCATGTATTGATTAAGATAAAATGCAGTAAATGCGGAATGAAGGGTGCCCTTGATTCTGAGATTGATTGGAAAGAAGAATATTGGGATGATGATGAAGATAGTTAATTGTAAATATGTAACTGAGATTAGGTTATATTCAAAACTACTTAGAACAACATTTCATTAACCAAATGTAATTACTAAGTATATGAGTGAACTTTTTGCTGAAAACCTTTCTTGGCATTATCATCTAATACCATTTATTACTGCATTTTTGGGTCTGATCATTGGTATTTTCTTAGTACAAACATTTGGGCCATTGGCAAAGACGATTTTTCCCCCCATATGCCTAATAATTGGAGGATATGGTGGATTAATAATTCTTGGAGAAATCTCCAAACAAAAAAATGAGCATTAATTTTTGATTAAAGATTGATTGGCAATTGTATCATTTATTGAGATTCTAATGATTGCTATCCCTATTATTCCGCTCAGTCCGAATAGAAACATTGCGGAAACTCCTGGTGAAGAAATTGCAACTCTTATAATAACTGTAGAAAGAACAAATCCAGTATTTCTAGCTAGATTACCAAAATCAGTGTAAAACCAGTATGATATCAGTAGAATTAATATATCTGCGAGAATTAAAAATGTAAAGAAATCTAAAAAGAAAATCTCTCTATTAACAGAACCTTTTCCATCCATTACGGATTCAATCCAACCACTCATTGATGTGAAAGTAATGACTATGAAAACTATTAGCATTAATGATGCAATGACTTCTTTCGAATATATAAACGAAGAAAGTTTCTGAGATTCAAAATTTTCATTTTTTGAGTCTTTGCTAATTCTATGGTATACTAATGAAGTGTAAAATAGAACTAAAAAGGCAACACATTCTATAACGAGAAATAGTAAGTCATCATCAATTACCCATTCTTCTTGAGATTCAACATTTGAGAGCCTTTTCAGAATGTCCCTGACTACCAATAAAGTTGCGATTTCATATTGTTTCCCCACAGATGAAGAAAATGATTCAGGGATTGTTCGAATTAGTTGATAAACCTCATATGCTAATAAAATTGAAAATGGGGTGTAAAGTGAAGATAACGGTGAATGAAACATTTCTGAACTTTCTCCAGATATTTTTAACCAATCAGCTTGGATTAAAGTCCAAAATAATAAATGAAGTGAAAAACCAACTATTGCAGATATTATTGCAATACGTCTGACAATTACATCAGCTTTCTCGCCCAAAAAGAACTCATGGGCCGTTCTGAAAGTAGTTGACATAAGAATTAATATGAACATTTACTTTTTATTGTAGGTTAGAAAAAAAAATACAAAATAATCATTAATTTCTATTAAATAGTCTGGTTCAGCCAATCCGAACAAGACTGATGAGTACATTTTGGTGGATTAAATAGAAGTTTATTTTCTGGTTGAATTATATCTATTAATAGATTAGAATTTGAACCTTCAGATACTTCAACGATTGAACTAGTAGAAGCGGGAAGATAATCTTCACCGGTACTAGCCAATGATAGTCGAATAGTGTGTCCAGCCTCAATTTGGACATCCATAGCGAAAAACTCCATCTTGGCATTAATAGTATCAAGAATTGGAAGCCATGTTTGTTCTTGAGTTCCACCCTCATGATATCTTAGATCCATTATTGCGTGACCGATGTGAATGCAATAACCCTCCTCAGAACAGTCTTCTAATAATGCATAAATTTGTCCACCTACAGTCGCTGTAGAAACATCAATGTGCAATCTAGGTAATCCTGAAATCCAAATATCTTCTGTAAATGCTTGAGTCTCATAAATAGGTCCGAAATTTCCATTTGGAAGTATTGTGGTTGTTCCTCCCGCTATATTCATCAGATCACCTCCAAGATCAAATGGAATGGTCTCCATATCTTGCGGAGGATATCTATCTTCAATTCTCCATTGGCCTTGATTAGATTGTATTTCTACAAATAATCCTGGTTTTTCACCCACTCCTTTTAGATACCAATCGAACCATTCTAGTAAATCTTGCATCCAGTCAAATCTAACCATTTGTGGATATGCCTCTCTACCTCTACCTTCTCCTGAACGATCGAAATGATAATCTGGCCGATCAGGATAATCATGGTCCCATTGACCGAATAGACCTTTGGATTCGATACCAGCATCAATTAATTGATTGATTACAGGTATCGCCATATGAGGATCTACATTCCAGTCATGCATACCTTGAATTAGATAAACTGAACCTTCATAATTTTGTAGTACCCTATCAAGGAAGTATCTCTCTTCCCAGTAAGTTCCTGCGAATTCTCCGCCCCACATGTATGCAGCCACCCCGGTACCAGGACCAATAATATAGTCAGGACATAAGTTTCCAATATCTTCTTGGTCACCATCAATACCATATGACCCATAAACACCGTTGTGCATTATCGGTGCTCTAGCTTCACTACTACCGTTTTTCCACATCAATTCCATTACTCCAATTAGTCCAGAAATTGGAACAATTGTCTTTAGATATTCATTACCGAATGTAGCTGCCTGCCATGGAGTAGAACCATCATATGATTTGCCAATCATTGACACTCCGCCATTACTCCAGTCTTGTGTCCCTAGCCAAGTAACTGCTGCATCAACTCCAAGTTGCTCTGCATTACCCATCAGGTCCATACAATGATTCGAACGTCCAGTACCCATCACAGAAACCTGAGCAAAAGCATATCCATGAGGCAAAATCTGGTCAATAATCATCTTTCCTAACCATGTACCAGGGACTTCAATTGAAGGAGTTTCAACACTGACTTCATCAAAATAAGGCCCGAATTCGGCAATAACAGGGACCGTCACCCCTTCAGGTACATCTGGAAGCCAAACTGCAAGACTGACTACCCCATTAGGAGCAGACCCCCCCTCACTAAGAGGAAGTTCAAAGTTGACAAAGTAGTGAGTTGAATTCCAATCATTCTCAGTTTCTATAATTTCATAGTTTCCATATTCCATGACAAATCCATTACCTTGATCTGTAGTGTATGGCCACTCCGACCTCTCCCATACTGGAACTCTATCATAAATTCCTAAATCTTTTTTTATTTCATCAACCACATCGTCTATTATCCACATAGATAAAGATAGTAAAATCATTATAGTTGCCATGAAAATAGCAATTGCAAATAATTTTATCTTCGAATTAATACTCTCAAATCCACCAAATAGGGTTATTGATTTGTTATCTTTGACAGGTACCCCTTCTATGATCATGGATACTGATTCACCATCTTTGACAGGTATACCTTCTATCATCAGAGATACTGATTTACCATCTTTGACGGGCACCTCTCCTACCATAGTAAACTGGCGTACAGAATAGTATTATTCAGATTTATGTATTATTGATTATTTTAAAAAATATAAATTAAGAAAAATAAATCTCAAAGTTAACTGAATAGAGACAAGTATATTTAAACTAAAACTGAAAAAGTAAACAGGCATTCATTAATGAATCATTACAACGTATAATAATGAACTCAGGACATATACTTGTAATACTAATAGGTTTTTACGCATCTTTCGCTGTTACAGTGATGAGCGTTACACCATTCTTAGGTTAATTACCAACACTCAGGAAATTAAGAAATTCTTGATAACCTTGTTAAATCTTCTACGAAACTCATCGTTTGTATTTAATGAATCAATCTATGTGAATATTACTGGATCTCCAGTAGTATGATAAATAGAGACTGAAGCAAAGGAATAGCACATACAGAACCTTTGGAGATATTTTATGAATAATTCAGGTCATAGACTAGGCGCATCAGGAACTAGGTTAGAGAATACCATTGAAGGTTTGAGGAACGCCATTGATAATACTAAAAATCCTAAATTCAAATATTGGGAATTTGATATCAGAGAATCAATTGACGGAATCGTTTTTGTTTTTCATGATGACAATATAGAGAAAAATGGAGAATTAGTAGAGATAGCTAAGATGACTTTTTCAGATATTCTAGATGCAGGAGAATCTTTGGATATTAAGATACCTACCTTCAACGAAATAGTCAATGAATTAGAAGGACGCAAAGAAAAAGTAATGGTAGAAATCAAGGAAGTTTTTTCTGATGGAGCCAGAATGGAAATAATTCAATCACTATCTAAATTGGAAAATTGGAAATTGATGGCTACACCTGAGCGATTCGAAAAATCATTCCCTAAGGATTCAAGAGCACATTGGAGCGAAGAAATTAGTAATTCAGGTATTGAATTAGTCAGAGTAGGGAGACATCGAGTAAACCTCTTCAAAGCGGCAGAATCTCGTTTTGGATGGGTTTTTGCAGGGCCAAAATGGCTATTTGGTTTCTAAATACATAATAATTACGAAGTTTATGTTACCCTAAATATTATCATTAGATCACTATGTAAGTTCAAGTGGTGGAATGATTGTCGGCTTTGGTAAAGATACTGGAGATGAACTTCTCGTTTTCTATTGGACCGGCAATATTGATCTAATCAAATGATTAAAATTACTCTTCCTGTCTAACAGTTAGATGAGGAAATGGTATACCGATATTATTTCCCTTAAATTGTGCTAAAATTTCCACTAATAACCAATCCTTAGCTTTCCTTTCATTATTGTAATCATCCACCCAACAATCTAGTCTAAAGACTAATGCTGTTTCAGTGATATCGTAGAGAAGTACTTCGGTTTTCGAACTCTCTATAGTAAAATCACAATCATTAATTGCTCAGAGCCTTAATCACCTTATCTTTCTTGTGCCTGCAAAAATAGAAAAAAACGCCAAAAAAGGAGATTTTGGTGCTCGTGCCGGGATTTGAACCCGGGTCGCCGCCTCGAAAGGGCGGCATGATGGACCGAACTACACCACACGAGCGGTGAGTCGCCGAGAAGCGAACCCCACATAATCACAACGGTTCAAACTACTAAAAAAAAAAGTAGATTTAATCGTACATATTATCACTTTCTGACATTTCTTCAGAGTCGTTATTCTGAGATTTAGGTTGATAAAATAATATTAAAATAAAGAGTATGATAATGGCCAAAGCTGTTGTATCTTGAATTTTCAAAGAATTAGAAAGAACCGATTTATCAGGGTCATTAGGATACATATCTGAATTATCACCCACTCCATCACCGTCTGAGTCTAATGTTTCATTACGATCATATGGGAACATATCTGAATTATCACCCACTCCATCACCATCTGAATCTAATATTTCATTAGTATCATTTGGAAATACATCAGAATTATCACCTACACCATCATTATCGAAATCTAAAGTTTCATTAGAATCGTAAGGGAATATATCAGAGTTATCCCCTACACCATCACTATCGGCATCATTATATTCGAAAAAATCATTAGGAAAGGCATCGGAATTATCACCTACACCATCTCCATCTAAGTCATGATTTTCCAGAGGGTCGAGAGGAAACATATCTGAGTTATCTCCAATACCATCTCCATCTGAGTCATAACTCTCTAACGGGTCAAGAGGGAACATATCTGAGTTATCTCCAATACCATCTCCATCTGAGTCATAACTCTCTAACGGATCAAGAGGGAACATATCTGAATTATCACCTACACCGTCTGCATCTGAGTCATAATTCTCTAATGGGTCAAGAGGGAACATATCTGAATTATCACCTATCCCATCATTATCTGAATCATGATTTTCTAGTGGATTAAAAGGAAAAATATCAGAATTATCGCCCACTCCATCCCCATCAGCATCTATAGTTTCCAGAGGATTTAGAGGGAAAATATCTGAGTTATCACCCACCCCATCGACATCAGTATCTATTGTTTCATTAGGATCATTTGGGAATATATCTGAATTATCTCCAACACCATCTCCATCTGAGTCATAATTTTCTAATGGTTCAAGAGGGAACATATCTGAGTTATCTCCAACACCATCTCCATCAGAGTCTATTGTTTCATTAGAATCATTTGGGAATATGTCTGAGTTATCCCCAACACCATCTCCATCTGTATCAATAGTCTCATTAGGATCATTTGGGAAAGCATCGTCATCATCTCGAATCCCATCTCCATCTGAATCTGGAACATAACCACTAAGTCCCCAATCTAATATTTCATCTGCGAAATCATGATTACTCGTTGTCCAAATATTTGGAATATGACCCTCAGAAGGCATTGACCACAAAGACACACGATTTCCCGAATTACAGCCCAAATATTCGGATACAAACGTATCGTTTTCGGCTCCAGAAATAAAGTCATATTGAGTTGTCTGTGTGGAAGATGATTGACAACTAGACCGATTGGCCCAATAAGATACCGTTTCAGATGCCGATGGATATTCATTACCAAGAATCGCCCCCCCATCGTAATAAATAGTGGAATCTAGTTCACCATGTATCTGTAGTATGTTTGGAGTACCAGTATTTTCACAATCAGTAAAATCATCATAAGTTGCACCAGCAAGAGAAATTGCAGATCTAATCATAAATCCTCTCTCACAAGCCATTCGATGAGCCATGAAACCACCATTAGAATATCCAACAAGAATTACTCCTTCAGAATCAGCACCATAGTATGTAATTGCCTCATTTATCAGAATTGTCAACCAAGCTACATCATCAACTTCTTCTCCCCAAACGTTACAGCAAGCATCAGTTGCATTCCAATATCTTTGACCTGAAGCACTGATAGTACCATCGGGCCTCAGCAATAAATGGCCATTTTCATGAACACTATCTACTAAATCGAGATATGAGGAGACACCTGATCCGGAACTAGTAAAACCATGTAAAGCAATAACTAATGGTAACTTGTGACTGAAATTATGCCCACCAGGCATTTCTAGCATTGCAGTTCTATTTAAAGGACCGATCTCCACTATTGTATGATTATCTGTATATTGAATTGCATATTTCTCTGAGAATTCAGAATCAAACAAAATATCATTAGAATCATTGATCTTTACTGGATATAATTGTAAAATAAGAATAGAAACAACTGATAAAACAAGTAGCCTTTTTCTAATCATTCAGATTCCTCAATATTCAATGCATTCCACCAATTAATTAGAGGGACGATTAAAATAATACATAATATTGACACCAAAGTGAAATTTTGCCAAGTAAGTGAACTTTTCATAGATTCACCATAAACTCCAATCAAAAAACCAACTGACCCGAATCTGATGCCACGACCAAATATTCCAGCTAATGCAAAGAGTCGGATATCCATACGACCTGCTCCAGCTATCCAGGCTAAGGCTTTGTAAGGAATCGGGGAAACTGCAGCAAGAAATACTCCCGCTGTGCCATATTTCTTAGTTAAAGTATTGAGACGATTGATGTTTGCTTGACTCACGAATTTTTCCAATATTGGGATACCACCATAATATCCAATAGCATAACCAATAAATGCTCCAAAAACACTACTCAATGTTGCAACTAATACTATCATAGATATTGCAAATAGACTGTCTGCCTCTACCACCATTGGTATTACCAGAACATCAGGAGGTATTGGCTGAAATGCTGCTTCTGATGCTGAGACAAGAGCCAAACCAAGTAAACCAATTCCATCTGCCCATTCGATAAATGGTTGGAATAAATCACTCGGGCTAGTACCACTCACAAACTGGCCTATCTCATTGTGCGAATGAACATTTTCCGAATATGAGCACATGATTACACCGATTACTGATATGTAAGTGGCTGCTCGCCATATTATGAGTGGAGAGGTTCTTGATACTGGCGCTCTAATATCATGGTCAATAAATCAGATGAATGGTTGCGTTGTGACACCATCTCAAAGAGAGGAAATATTGAAAATTGCTCCTGAGAGAGAAGTTGTAATTAATACTAGTAATCTAATATGGAAGATGCCAGATGAAGAGAGTTTAGCACGTGCGAGTAAATTCGCTGTAGATACAGGAGACATGGCTGGATTATCAAAAGTTGATTTAGAACTACTTGCACTATCTATTCAAGAAAATAAAAAACTTATCACTGACGACTATAGATTACAAAATCTAGCAGAAAAAGCAGGAATTAATTGGGGTTCAATTTCAACTAAAGGGATAAGTAAGTTATGGGAATGGGAACTAAAATGTTTAGCATGTAAGAAAGAATATCCAACTCCTGAAGTACCTAATAAGAGAAAATCAGATTGGGGCGAATGTGTAGATTGCGGTTCAAGTCTGAAATTAAAAAGAAAAAAATGATTATTCAGATTCATCTTGGTGTTCTTTAGTCATTCCACCACGATCAATATCTGCTCCAGCAGATGACATATTTTCTTGTAATCCTCTTTGGACTTGCCCTTTGAACAGACCTAAGTTATATCCAAGTTCAGGTATTTTCTTTGCACCAAACAGAATGAAACCAAGAATAAAAAGTACTATGATTTCTTGTGTGCCGAAGACTCCCATACTAAGCCTGAACTGGCTTTATCCTTCAAAGGCTTCGGCTAATTAATCTCTTATCCACCTGAAACAGGTGGTAAAAAGGCAATTTCATATGAATCACCCAATAACAAATCCAAATCTGCGCCTATCTCGCCATTGACAGCAATGAGTAAACCCTTAGATAGCATTGAGGTTAAATTAAATCTTTCAACAAGTTCCTTAACAGTGGTTCCATCAAGTAATGATAATTCAATCATTTTGTGGCCTATATTTTCTGCTAAAGGTCCAAAAAATAGTAGCTTTACTTTGATTGCCCCCTCATCAGGTAGTATAGATACCATAACTCTCCGAGTAGGAGTTTGCCAATCAAACCATCTATCCGACTGGTAGAATCTAAATCTTGACTACCACTCGTAAGGTCATGAAAGATATACAGGCAGTAGTTTTTGATTGTGATGGAGTTTTAGTTGACATAGGTTCATCGTGGCAACAAATACATGAGCACTTTGGTACAAATAATCTTGAAACATTAGAAAAATTCCTTAATAACGAGATTACAGATGATGAATTTATGGCTATGGATATCAAAATGTGGCTTGATATTCAGGAAAAAATACACATGGATGAAATAATGAGATGTTTTTCTGGTGTGAAATTGATGAAAGGAGCTAGAGATGTTGTTGATGAACTCAAGAAAAGAGGGATTTATGTAGCAATTGTATCCTCAGGAGTTGCTAGATTTATTGGATCTATTGCGCATATGCTGAAGGTAGATGATTGGGCAGCTAACGACTTTCTTTGGGATGATGATGGTTTCTTATCAGGTCCTACCCCATCAACGGTTAGCTCACATGATAAAGGAATAATGGTTGAAAAATTATCTAAAATAAATGAATTCAATCCAGAACTGATTTGGAGTGTTGGAGACTCAAGTACAGATCTTTCAATGCAAATCCCTGGTTCGAACTTTATTGGATTCAATCCAGCACGCCAAAGATCACTTGATGCATTCGAAAATGCGGATGTACCGATTGTAATTGAAAGAGATTTAACAATGATATGGCCTATTATTTTCGGTGAGGAATTCCCTAATTAGTTTCAGGCAAATGGAATTGATGCTGAAGCATGAGTATGTAAATTAATCACAGTTAGTATGCAAGGTTTTGGCTGGAAACCTAACATTCTTTGATAATCTGTCTGATCTTGCCATGTTGAACTATGAACAATTGTTGTACCTTTATGGTCACCAATAAATTGCCCATGAACATGTCCTGTAACAAATATATCTGGAATAGTTCCTATTACCATACTATCTTCTGGTTCCGGAGACAATGGAGTTTTACCACCCCAAGAAGGTGCTAAATGTCTCCTTTCTAACATAGAACGCATGGCCATCTCTGGTTTAGCGTAAGTAACAGACCTTAGACCAGCAACGAAATCATCAATACTTTTACCATGATAAGAAAGAATTCTAACTCCATGAAGACTAAAATCACAAGGATTGCCAACGAAAACAGCATCGGAATAATCTTGTTGAACTTCTGGATCTAATGCTGGCTGAGGCTCAGCGGGCCGAACCGCATCATGATTACCGGGTAAAATTATCACATCTACCCAATCTGGAAGGCCGCTCAAAAGATTGGCTAATTCACCATATTGCTTGAAAAGATCAGTTATTGCAAGGTGTCTTTCTTGTCCAGGATAAATACCTACACCATCTACACCGTCTCCACTTAAGACAAAATATTTTATTGTCTTTGCCAATGGGTCATTTTGGAACCAATGAATCATTTTTTCCCATTGCGGACCAAGGAATGTTTTACTCCCTACGTGTACATCAGAGAGAAATGCTGCAGATACCGCTTCATCAGCACTGGCTGCATTCTTAGCTCTCCTTGGTAAAGGTGGCATATGTATGTTTGAAGAGATGAATAAATCAGTTCTATCGCCGATAAAATAACCACTAACACCTACCACATCATCATTCATCAATCCATCTAAGGCTGCATGTAATGGATTAGAACCAGATGGAGGTTTCAAAAGGCATTGAATTTGAGTAGTTTCATCTTCAATCATGAACATAAGATTACCAGATTTTGCCCAACGTGGTTCACTTACAAGTCCTACAATAGTAATTTCATACTCAGAAGATGAGTAGCGTTGTCTATTTCTGTAGGCCTCAGCGTTAGATATAGGTCTTCTCGGTAGTGAACGGCCTTCAATCATTAAATTTCGAATCTTACTAAGACGACTATTAAAAAATGATTTGATGTCTGATAGTTTACCTTCTGTAATGGAATTTCCAGTTATATCAAAATGAATTTCGATTTCAGAGTCTATATCTTTGGCCAGCATAGGAAAATCATGGAGACTGTAATGAGATAATCCATGAGGACGGGGTGCGATAGAAATATCATTACTTGATATTGGAGCAATTACTCTACCAATAGCAGAGGGATTATCTGGAGCAGGTAGTGTAGCTTGTGAGGTCTTAATGGATACCTGAAAATTTTCAATCTTCGGAGGCACTAACGAAAGTAACTGATCGATTGAGCGTGAATTAAGAATTTTAACATTAGAGGCATTGGCGGCCTCTATTAATGCAGACAAATTATCTAATGATTCTATTTTTTCTTTAGCATCTTGAGTTGTTACAAGAATACCAGCAGAAAGCAATATCTTCTGCCGTTCCGCCCAATCATCCGATGCCATCTGTTCGTTGTGAGATAAACACGCTCATGATAATATCGATGTAGAGAAGTCATTCATCCCAATCTGTTAGAGATGCCAAATCTACTTTCTGAATCTCATCGGCAACAGTTGTTTCTTCCACAGTCCAAGACATACTACCTGCCCATTCCTCTGAAGAAGGATCCATTTCTGAGATATCTTGAGTAATGTCTAATAATTCATTATTTTCTTCTTCCGATACGTTTTCTTGGTCTTCAAATCTATCTAATGTCTCTAGAGCTAGACGAAGAGCAAAGACTGCAAAAGAACGCTTATTATCAGATCTATCATTATCACCAAAATCCATCCTCCGTACAAGAAAATAATCTTGAGCAATTACTGCAACATGAACACGTCCAACTTCTTTATCTATTGTAGAACCTCCTGGACCTGCTATTCCAGTTATTGCAATTGAAACATCAGAACCAGATTGGTACCTAGCACCTCTAGCCATTTGAACAGCCACTTCATGTGAAACTGCTCCCGCCTCACCTTCATCAAAAGCAGATTTTTCTACACCTAACTCTCTCATTTTAGCTTCATTAGAATAAACAATCCACCCTTGACTGAACCATTGGGAGGCCCCAGAAATATCTGTTATCAGTGAGGCAAGTAATCCACCAGTACATGATTCGGCTGTAGATATAGTCCATCCCTTCTTTCTGAGACGCCTTGTCATCCTAGATGCCAATCCCGCCGTCTCTTCTACCATATGTGCCCCTCACTGCAGTCCTTCTTGACTGTTTACACTGAATCATTGAGGGTTTGAGTGGTGGGCCCGGCAGGAATTGAACCTGCGATCTTCGCTTTGTAAGAGCAACGTCATAACCCCTAGACCACGGGCCCCACAAAGAGACTCGGGTAGCGTCGCATTCAAATCATTGGTGGTTGAACATTCTGTCAGAGAGTGGTGTTTTGGGCAATATTGAGGAGCTTTTAGAAAGTCTAAAAATAGCAGGGGTCCCATTAGACAAAAGCATTGAAAAAGCCTTTAAATCAGTAAAAATAGAAGATTTTGTTGAATATTCAACTGAAGAATTCTGGCAAGATAAACCAGTAATCTTTATGACAACTAAGGCTGGAATTGTGAAAAATATTTCTGCTCCACATATGATTGCAATATTGTCGCATCATTTAGAGATTAGAAATGGTTTACATTTGTTGTTATTGGGTTCGAAAGGAGGTTACATTGCTGCAATTTTAGATCAACTATTAGGAGTAGATGGAATAGTGACAATAATTGAGCCACATAATGAAGTTCTTGAACATACGAGAGATGCTTTAGAGAATTATAAATCAAAGGGAATTATTAGAGTATTATCATCATCAAGTATGGACTATTTTGAAGATTTTGAGAAACCCATAGATAGAGTATTGATTACAGGAGCGATTAGAGAAATCCCTGGATTTTTAGAAACGACATTACATGAGGGAGCATTTATTCTAGGGCCTTTTGGAGGTATGTTACAACAAAGACTTTTGAAAAGAGAAAAAAATGGAGAAGATTGGTTAGATACTGACCTAGGAGGAGTCGTTTTCGGTCCTATGGATACAATAAATGCAGAAAGAAATCCTCTAGAGCCACAAGTTTTGGCAGAAGGGTTAGAAGATTCTTTGAAACTAATCTCAGAAATTATTGAAATCGATGAATCCATCTATCAGAGTATTGAACAACTTATCGTATCTCTAAGAGAACTACCAAGAGATATTCCAGCAATCTCTGAGGATACCTCTGAAGAAGAAATATTGGAGCATCCTGTAATGGATCTAATTATGTCAGAAATGGAGTTTTTAGCTCCTATCTGGCCGATATTAGGTCATATGATCTCAATGGATTTCATTACTTTTGAGGATTCAGATGATGAAGATACATCTATGGCAGGTGGACACGAAGATCTAGTCCCTTGAATAGGAGTATTCTTGCACTACATGGTAGTGGGAGAATTGTGGTTAGGGCAGCTATACGGCAGTTGAACGATAAAGATGTTCGACAAAGAAGAAGAGCAGTCAGAAAATTATTCGAATTAAATGACCCTATAGCCATCGATGCATTTATCCCTCTGCTTGATGATTCTGACGAATGGTTTCGAGGAAAGGCACTAATGGCAATACAAAAATGGGCATCTATGAAAGATCTAAGACTGGCAGAAAGACTTGCATATTCAAGCAAAGTAGAAGAGCGAATTTTAGCATCAAGAATAGCCCCCCGAGTCGGAAAAACATCTAAAATTATTCTTAAAAAATTATCAAAAGATACTGATCATCTGGTGAAACAAAATGCTTGGAAGGTTCGTCTACATCAGGATGAACTTTTAATTAAAGAAGCTATTGAAAATGAAGAAACCGGTGTGCGTATCTTAGCAGTAGAAATAATTGAAAAAATGAAACATATTGATGATGAAATCATTATAAAAATTCTAAAAGATGAGTCGAGTAGAATTAGGAAAAAAGCAGTATCTATTCTAAGAGTTCACCCTGAATTAAATTCTTCAGGACAATATGATGAAATTATTATCGATATTGCAGAAAATGATAAAAATGCACAAATAGATGCGATTATTATGTTAATTGAAAGTGGTAGAGAATCTGGCGTGATTCGTGAAAAGATTCCAATATGGTTAGAACAGGAGAACCCACAAATGGTTAAATCAATTATTCATTCTCTAAAAGATAAAAAGTGGAGTGAAATGGAAAATTTAACTAAGGCTATTATTAATTCATCTAATGATAAATTGATTTCAGGAATTTTAAGAAGAAATAATACAATTGAAGCTAATGAATTAAGAAAAGAAATATTAATTGATGAAAAAAGAAGTAATGTCTTAAGAGCGCGTATAATAGAAGATTTATTCGGAAAAAAACAGAATGATGAAGTTCTAATTAAAATCATAACAGATTTACAAAATTCAGAAAGTGAATCTATATCTAATTCCGCTCAGATGTTCATGAAAAGTATTGAATAAATACTAGATCGCAGGTTTTCTCAGTCTAGACAATGGAACTGCGATAGGTGGTAAATGGTCAGAAAGCCTGTGACGACTAGTTTTAGGTGTGAATAAATTTCCTGAAAGTGCAGCCTGAATTACTTCATTTTTCGTGACTTTATCACGACCACAGTTGGGCCAAACATCAAGTTCTATCAAGCTATCTTCTAAATAATCAATAAGTACACATGGTACACATAATAGTTCTAATCTCTGGGCAACATTATATCTATGATGACCATCAAGAATTGTACCAGTCGCTCTATCTATCAGCAATGGCTTAGTGTAAGCATTCCATCGATGAGTCATTTTTTCAAGTTGATCTACTTTTTTTGGAAGTATTTGCTCATGAGGTCTTAAAACCTCTAATGGCACTAACTCGACGTTCATACTGAACGCGAGAAGTGCATCACTGTTAGTTCTGATGCCCGAAGACCTGATGTTCTAATGCATATACGAGCATACATGAGTGACCCTCGGAATCTTCTTACATCTGAAGATAAATTAGTCTTACAAAGACTGAGAACAGAAGGGAAAGCATGGATTGTAGGAGGATGGGTAAGAGATGTATTACTTGGAAAATCACCATTTGAGTTAGATATTGCGACTACATTGACTCCAGATGAAGTTAAACGATTATTTCCAAGGACTATACCCGTTGGAGAAGATTATGGCACCGTAATAGTGAGATTAGATGAGGGAAATAAAGGTGAATGGGAAGTTACTACTTTACGCGAAGAAGGAAACTATGGAGATGGAAGAAGACCTGATAATGTTGTTTTCGGGCAGCATATTGAACTTGATTTAGCCCGTCGTGATTTTACAATTAATGCTATGGCAATAGATGAAAATGGAATCATAATAGATCTATTTGATGGGAAAAAAGATTTGCAATATGACATAATAAGAACTGTTGGAAATGCTACAGAAAGAATAGCAGAAGATGGTTTGAGAATCATGCGTGCATTTAGATTCCTAGATAAAGATGGAATTACTGTAAGATCTTTGGACAATGATTTAGAGAAAGCAATTATAGAAAATAAGGAAATGTTGCAAAAAGTATCTAATGAAAGAATAGGTGAGGAATTTAAAAAGATATTAGCAAGTAAAAAATCTTTTGAAATATTGCAAAAAATGGAAGAAACAGGAGTATTACAGATGATATTTAAAAATATATCAATTGACTTAAATGATTCAAGTAGAAATAATCCATTAGTAACATTAGCTAGAATCTTGCGAAGAAATGAATGTAATGGTTCTGAACTTTACTCCAAACTTAGAGATAATCTCAAATTTTCTAAAAAAGAATTAAGATTAATATCTTTCTTACATGATTATAAAAATGTGAAATTTGAAGAAAATATAGAAAGTATTAGAAGATTCATAATTTATCTCTCTAATGAGCAAAAATTAGCAATTCTTGAATATCATCAACCTTTAGAATTTATTGAGGAGTTAAATAAATTAAAAAATACTACTGATAATATTTCGCCTCTTGTAGATGGAATCACGCTTTCAAGAGTTACAGGTATTCAACCTGGACCTAAATTAGGAATGCTCAAAGGGTGGTTGTTTAGAATACAAATTGAGAAAAATATCACACATCAAGAAGAAGTTCTGAAATCTTTAGAAAATATTGATTGGAACAATGAGAATTATCAAACCTGGCCTATACTATCATGGCCATGATTAAACTTCATTTAGATATTCAATATATTCTGTTTCATCTAAAAACTGATCTTCATCGAACTCATGAGGTTGAACAATAACACACCAACCATCTGCATAAGCATCATCATTAACAAGATCTGGATTATCTTCAATATCCCCATTTAAAGAAACTATCTTACAAGGGAATGGTGCATTAATGAGTAATTTATCATGCTCAGTAGTTACGGTAAGTAGTAAATCTTCAAGTCCCACTTCATCACCAGTAGTCATAGGTGTTCCTGCATCATCATCTTGTGTAACCTCTTCTTCATCAGCATCAGAATCTTCTGATTTAAATTCTGAATCATCTTCAGGTTTTGTTAAAATTACTCTAACAATATCTCCATATTCTGCTCGAACAAACTCACTTATTCCAATCTTAATTTGAGAGTCGATTTTCTTCGGATCTAATACTTGTAACCAAAGATGTTCGAGAGTGTATTTTCTTCCATGTGCCACACCAAATTCGTAATAATCGCTATCCGCCATACTAATTCTCGACCTGCGCCCAACTGACGACCGCTTTCAAATCTTCGATTGAGAGAAGTTGTAACATTTATCATTACGAGACATTAACAACACCATTGACTTCGGAGTGTTAGGTGAGATAATGGAATTCATGGAAACAGAAGAACAAAGCATGATTCGAGAGATGGTTCGTGGCTTCGCAGAAGAGGTATTAGCACCTACCTGTTTAGAACGTGATAGGAACGCTTTACCCCCGTTAGATGAGTGGAAGAAATTCTGCGAATATGGCTTGCAGGGCATCACTATTCCCGAAAAATATGGAGGTATGCCAGTTGATGATATATCTGAAGCCATAATCATTGAAGAGCTTGCTAGAGTAGATCCATCATTTGCTGTAATGTATTGTGTACATGTAGGATTGTGTGCTAAAACTATAGCACTTCACGGAAATGAAAAACAAAAAGAAGAGTACTTAACCAGACTTACTGGAGAGGAAATTGGCGCTTATTCTCTTTCTGAGGCAGGGGCCGGCACTGATGCAGCCGCGATGGTTTGTAAAGCAAAATTATCTGATGATGGTAAGGACTTCATAATTAATGGAGAGAAGATGTGGGTTACTAATGGACAGAGCGCAGATATCTATGTTTTGTTTGCAAAAGATGTCGATCATCCGGATTATGGAGTGAAAAAACATGGGGGGACTACTGCATTCATTATCGATTCATCGATGGAAGGATTTACGGTAGGAAAAAAAGAGGAGAAATTAGGAATAAGATCATCTGATACATGTGTACTATTACTAGAAAACTGCAAGGTACCAGTGGAAAATGTCTTGAAAAATGTTGGAGAGGGATTCCCCATTGCTATGAATGCATTGGATAATTCCAGAATCGGTATTGCTGCACAGGCATTAGGTATTTCTCAAGGTGCATTTGAATCAGCATTAAATTATTCATATGAGAGACAAGCATTTGGAAAACCAATCTCTCATCATCAAAGTATTGGAAATTATCTTGCAGATATGGCGACACAAATTGAGGCTTCGAGAATGATGGTTTACAAAGCAGCATGGGCTAAACAGAAGCATTACGAAGAAGGAGGGACCAGACATACAAAAGAAGCAAGTATGGCTAAACTATTCGCAGGAGATACTGCTATGTGGGTTTCCGAAAGAGCCGTGCAAATACTTGGAGGATATGGATATACTACTGACTTCCCAGTTGAAAGATTCTTCAGAGACGCTAAAATAACTCAAATTTATGAAGGAACTCAGGAAGTTCAACGAATTGTCATTAATAGAGCGATTAAACCCTGAATAAAAATCTGATAGATTAGAAATTATTCAATCCATGAATATTTTCTCTGGCCTTCCAGAACATCAACTCCACCGACTGATAGTAATGCAAATTCTTTTTTAGGCGGAACAACCGATTCTTTCTGAGAACCACGATGAAGAGATTCATAAATTTCTTTATTGATAGGATGCCTTTCAGTAAGGCGATTAAATAGATTAAATTCCGTAGCAACATCTTTCCATTCAGATTGTACTATTCCTTCAAACACTTTTGCTTTAGCACCTGAACCATAACCACAAAGACCAATTCTTTCACCAATCATCACTTCATCATCTAAGAAGTCAGATTCAATGGTAGACATTAATGCTAGAAAAATAGACCCAGTATATTGATTACCCACTAAACTTGAAGCACGTTGAGCTTTTTCGATTCTTGCCTCTACAAATTCCTTAAACAATGGAGTCTTAGAAATTAACCGTCTATATTGATCATTTGCTTTCTCAAACTCTTCATATCCATCTACTGTGTCTTCAAAGTTTTCAGGGAGAGGTTCTTCGCCTATTTCTTTGATTATATCATCCCATAAAGGTAGATGTCGTCTATCATGACGGAATACATCAGGGAACATTCTCTTACCTTGAAATGCGTAGGGCAAATGTACAATTATTCTCTTCCACTGATTGGTAAGAATCTCGTCATTCTCAGGATTATACCGACCTGAACGTATTGCTTCCACTCTAAAATTGATGAATGCTTGCTTTACAGACTCAGAATAACATCGATTTGAGAATTGACCATCAAATACAGGTGTATCTTTATGAATTTTCAATGTTTTAGATTCGAATAAGATATTATCCTTAAGTGAAGAAAGAGGTAACACATCAAGAATTCTTTCAACTAAGCCAGCTTTTCTTGGTTTTTCTCCGGCCTCTTCGGCTAAATCTAAGACATTTTCAACAACTGTTTTCATATCAACTTCTCTTCTTGGTTTGAAAAAATCATGTACCGGCATTGTAGATACACCCCAATTGTCAGGAATAACGATTAATCGAGGATTATGGCGAATTAGAATTGCTCCTCCGCCCGCCCCTTGAGTATATTCACCCGATGACTCAAGGTCATATTTGGCATTATCAGCAAAAACTACTATCCCCATCCTATCTTGTGATTCACCACCTCTTGCTACCCAATCGAGAGTATTATGCATTGCATCAACCGCACCAATGCAAGCGAAGGTCAAATCTACAACATCACAATGTCTGAAACAATCCAATCCATATTCGCCTTGGTACCTTTGCTCTAGCATATCCATGATATACGTAGCAGTAGGTTTTGCTCCATCAAGTGCTGATTCAGTCCCAAGATAAATTCTACCAATTTTATTTGGATCAAGATTATTTCTATCAATTAAACGAGCGCAAGCATTAGCACCCATAGTTGCAGTATCTTCATGAACATCAGGGATCGCCATTGCTTTCAGACCTAGCCCTCGATTTAATTTACCAAAATCCGCACCACGGAATTTTGCAAAATCTTCCATATCGAAATATAATTTCGGGAAATGTATCGCTATATCGTCGATTCCTACCTCTGTCATACAACTCCTCGAACCTTGTCGCAAAGAAAGATAGTTATCATACCTACTATGAAATTAGGTTCAAGCAGTCAATTATCAAAACGCATTACTGCGAGCCGGTGATTAAATTCATGGTATCTAATAAGTCCGATTTGTCCGAAAAATACATAGAAATCGGAGTTAAAATTTCTTGTAAACCTCTGGAAATTGCCATTTTAGCATCAAATGGATGCACTTCGCCATCATTAATTGCAGAAATAAATGTCTCAATATTATGCCATTCAGATGGTTTGCCAAATTCTGGCTTAGGTTCTACTACCAGTTTACCTAATCTTGGAAACAAAACATATTTTGCAATTTCATATATTGCAGAGTTATCATTACCCACTTCTAAGAATGCTTTACGTAATTTCTTATCTAATTTTTTTGGAGTATCATGCAATAATATAGCGTTATTAGGGTCTGATTTAGACATCTTATGATCATAAGAATCCATTCGCCCGCCTGCACCTTTTAATCCTGACAACATTGGAGTATGAATACATGTAGCTTTAACCCATTTATTTCTATCTGCAACCTCTCTCATGTACATATGTGCCTTTCTTTGGTCCATGCCACCCAATGCTATATCAATTTGTAATTCAAATATATCTGCTGATTGTAAAGCAGGATAAAAGAAAGCAGATAAATCATGATCGGAAGAATCTTCATCTCTTCCCATAATGCTGAATGTTCTTCGTACTCGAGATAAACTCATATTTTTAGAACATCTTAACACTCTCTCCCAATATTTCCCAGAATCCATCATTTCGGAAGCTCGTATGAATCTAATTTCACCTGGTCCTGAACCTTCTTTAGGGTGGCCTAGTAAAACTCTGAATACCTCTGACATATAGTCCGCTGCTAAGGAAATCTTCTCCATATCTCTAGAAAATTTATCATTAACCCAAGCGTGCCAATCGGCCAATAAAACAGTAATATTCACGCCCTCATCTAGCATTTTCTGCATAGTTTCAGCGAGTATCATCCAACCTAAATGTGCTTTTCCACTTGGTTCAAGACCAATGTACGCATTCAATTGATTGTCGCCTGAATGACTTTTTTCGCCAGAGATAATCTTTGCAACATGATTGAGGCCGATAATCTCTTCGCAACTACTGAACATTCTCTCTATCTTGTCGCGCCCCTCTTCGTTAAGAAGTGAAAGAGGGTCAGGATTACTCATCTAATCACCTTTTATTTATTTGAATAACTTGTCCAGTTTCTCACCACGGCCAGCAGCCCTAGTGTTTTCGCCCTGTTCTAATGCGGACTCAATTTCTTGAATTAAGGACTCAGCTTGTTCTTTCTTTTCAGAAGAAACGTTTGAAGACATCTTCATAAAATGGCGAGCTGCATTAACTGCTGACTTCGCTTTAGAGGCTTTTTTACCCCATTCCTTGGCTTTGTCGCCGCGCTGCTTTGAGTTATATCCAGTTGCTTCATCTAAAAATTGAGTCCATCTACGACGACTATCTTGAGCTATTTTCATTGCTTCAGGATCATCAAAATTAGGTGGAACATTCTTAACATCAATTACTAACGCACCGTTTTCTGAAAAATATGCTTTAATTGAAACCATTATATCGTGAGAGCCGGAAAAAGAGGTTTCACCCTCGGCCTCTACATTATCAAAATATTTCTTACCCAATACCGATAATCCACCATCTGCCATAATTTGTTTCATCAATCCTCGCTTAACGTCGAATCTCTCCATAAGTCATCCGCGCACTAATTGCTTATTCAATACTACGAGAGAAGGATAACATCTGAAGGCATATTAAACAGGGCTAAACCTATGTCCGTATTCGGCCTACTATGGGTGTGAGAGTGGCGGTACTGATTGTAGTAATGATGATGACAGTATTAGTATCACCGATAGTTAGTGCAGAATCTGCTGTAGAATTAGATTCAATAATAATTCTTGACGATGATGATCTAGGAATTCAAGGGATAGCAGAAAATCCAGAAGGAAGTAGAATTTTGATTTATGGCGAGGATGGTTATGCAGAAATTATATTTGCTCAAAGACCTGAAATTCAAATACCTCTCTCTGCAACAGATAAACAAACAATGAGAGGGGCAGATTGGCATCCAGGAGGAGGTACTGCTTTCTTAGTCGGTGATGAAGGGATGATTTTGCGTTATGCATCAGATGACTACTCTCTTACACAAGCTGGTGAACAACTAAACTTTGGACAAACGCAATTGAATGCAGTTGCATGGAATACTGCTGGCTCATGGGCATATGTAGGAGGAGATGATGGATGGCTATGGCGTATCAGAGCTCAGGGTGATGGAGGGCTTGAAACTCACCTCATTGAAGGTAGAGGTGAAGGAGACGTCACTAGCATTGATTGTCACGATGAACTCATGCTATGTGTAATCTCATCATCTACAGATGGTATTGGAATAATTGATAGAGATCATGTTCTAACTTGGATAGGTGGAAATTTCTATCCCTGGACCAGCGTGATTTGTCCTACCAGTTATGTGCAATACTGCACATCTGTATCTAGTGATTTACAAATAGGGATGATTAGACTTCATACAGAAGGCGCTTTACAGAGTGAATTATCTGTTAGTGACATAAAAGGAGTCGATGGGAAATTTATGCAATTAAGTCATCAAGAAGAGGCTAGGTCATTGATTATTGTTGCACCATTTTCTCTATTAGAGCATAATATAGAAACAAACTCAACATATCCTTGGTTGGATAATGATGATGCTATAAATTTTGATGCTACAATATCTGGTGAACGAATAATAGGAACATGGGATACTGGAAAAGATAGTGGATGGATAATTACAAGTCGAGGTACAATGATTGAGTTTCATTCAACTGAAGAATCGAGAGGGATTGGACTTGTCCTCGGAGGAATTGTTGGATTCTTAATACCACTAACGATTTTTATGCTACTATTAACTTTAGTATATACAGCATCGCCTAAAATGCAACATTGGATGACTATGAAATTCGGTAATGAGCAAGAGAAAATAGATGCTAAAAGGAAAGTACGAAGGAAAAGATAGTCCCTTGAATCTAAGGGTCTAATTAGTAACATTCATTTGGCCCCTAATATTGCCCATGAATGATAACTATGGCATATGAGGCATTAGACTTCTACGATGTTGACTCACTATTGAGTGAAGAAGAGAGAATGGTTCGCGATATGGTTCGCGATTGGGTTGATGAAGAAGTCATACCAAATATTGAAAATGCGTGTAGAGAAGGGGTTTTCCCTGATGAATGGAGAGTCGCTTTGGGAGAAATGGGAGTTCTTGGAGCACCGCTCAAGGGATATGGATGCCCTGGTCTTTCATACACTGCTTACGGAGTAATTTGTAGAGAACTGGAAAGAGGAGACAGTGGATTAAGATCTTTTGCAAGTGTGCAAGGATCTTTGGCAATGTATCCTATCTGGGATTTTGGTAGTGAAGAACAAAAAAATTATTATCTTCCAAAAATGGCTAGTGGCGAATGGATCGGTTGTTTCGGATTAACTGAACCAGATTATGGTTCAAATCCTGGAGATATGATAACTAAAGCTGAAGATAAAGGAGATCATTATCTATTAAATGGAGCTAAAATGTGGATTACAAATGGAACCATAGCTGAAGTTGCGGTAGTTTGGGCGAAATTAGACGGTGTGATTCGTGGATTCATTGTTGAGAAAAATGACCCTGGATTTTCAGCTCCTGAAATGAAAGGTAAACACTCACTAAAGGCTAGTGTCACAAGTGAACTGGTATTCCAAGATTGTAAGATTCCTAAAGATCGTATGCTTCCAGGAGTCAAAGGATTGAGAGGCCCATTTTCCTGTCTAAATAATGCAAGATTTGGAATATCATGGGGTGCTCTTGGTTCGGCTCAAGCCTGTTTTGATTCTGCCAAAGACTATGCTATGAGTAGAATACAATTTAATCATCCTATAGCATCTTACCAACTTGTTCAAAATAAATTAGCTTGGATGCTTAGGGAAATTACAAAAGGTCAGTTATTGGCTTATCACTTAGGCCAGAAGAAAGATGCTGGTGTATGGATACCTGAACATATTTCTCTTGCTAAAATGAATAATGTAGATATTGCCCTAGAAATTGCTAGAGTTGCTAGAGACATCCATGGTGCTAATGGAATTCTTGACGAGTACCCAATCATGAGACATATGGCAAATCTAGAATCTGTAAAAACTTACGAAGGAACACATGACATACATAATTTGATTATTGGCAGACATATTACTGGGATTCAAGCATTCACGAGAGAAGCATAAGACTAATTGACGATAAGTTAAATTAAAAGATGAAAAAACATTCGAAGTAAATAGAGGGAAAATTATGAATATTGCAGTACTACTAAAACAAGTTCCAGATACTACCGCCAAGATTATCATTTCTGAAGGGAAAGTTGATGAAAATTCAGTAAGCAAATGGTCTATGAGCCCATATGATGAATATGCTCTAGAATCTGGATTACAAATGAAAGATGCGAATAATGGACTACTGATTGCTATTACTTGTGGACCAGATAGATCAAAGAAAATGTTAACCGATGCTGCCGCAGTAGGAGCAGATACTCTTATTCATATTTCTGATGAGGGAGTTAAAGATAGCACTCACACACAACAACTTCTAGCGGCTGTTATTAAGAAATTTGATGCAAATGTGATACTTTGTGGCAAACAAGCCGCAGATACTAATGGCGGGTCAACAGGTCCAGGTGTTGCAGAAATACTCGATGCAGCATGTGTAACATTAGTCTCAGAAGTAAGTTTTACTGATGGAAAATACATTACCATGAGACCCAGCAATAATGGAACTGAAAAAGTATCTGTTGATGGAATAAGTGTTTTTGCTTTTGATAAAGGAACTACAGAACTCAGAAGACCCAATGTCAGAGGCATTATGATGGCAAAGAAGAAAGCTATTGAATCAATGACATCAACTGATTTAGGAGTGGATTTGAGTAGTTCAAATGTAACTTTAGATTCGCAAACACCCCCTCCTGAAAAAGCGGCGGGACAAAAATTCGATGGTGCTGAACATGTACCTACGGTAGTATCAAAACTACGTAATGAGGCGAATGTAATCTGAGGTGAATAAAATGAGTTTTACAATAATAGCAGAAACAAATGGTGATACTCTTCACCCAACAACATATCAGTTGATCGGCGCTGCATCTAGCGTAGGTTCGAAGTCGATAGTAATCTGTCCTAATGGAAGGGCTGCATCTGAGGCATCGGAAATAAATGGGGTGGAAAAAGTAATTTCAGTAGTTGGAGATTGCTTTGATATCTTTGATGGAGGAGCTTGGAGTGCTGCATTAAATTCTGTTTGTGAAGGGAAAATTCTAATTTCCGCATCACCTAATGGAAGAGAAATTGCAGCAAGACTTGCGGCTAAGAGAGGTATACCAGTTATCCAAGATATTGTATCTATTTCAGAAGGTCTGACAGTTGAAAGACCAATATATTCAGGAAAGGCTGTTGAAACATTAACAATCTCAGGTGATGCAGTAATCACATTGAGACCAAATGCCTTTGATGCTGCTGAATCAGGCGGCAATGCACCGATTAATACGGTAAATCAGTCAGCAGATATAAAAATATCAATCCAAGAGGCAATTAACAAAGCAAGTGAACGATTAGATGTCACAGAAGCTGATATAATTATATCTGGAGGCAGAGGCATGGGATCAATAGATAATTTCACTCATCTTGAAAATATTGCAGACATAGTTGGAGCAGCGGTAGGCGCTAGTAGAGCAGTCGTTGATGAATGGGGTATGCCTCATAGAATGCAAGTAGGACAAACTGGAAAAACAGTAACACCTTCATTATATATTGCAGTAGGTATATCTGGAGCCATTCAACACCTTGCAGGTATGAGATCTAGCAAATATATTCTAGCAATAAACAAGGACCCTGATGCACCTATATTCGGAGTTGCAGATTATGGTATTGTTGCAACTTGGGAAGAAGCAATCCCTGCTTTGAAATCAGCACTTTCTGCATTAGAATCCTAATTTTTTTGCAATGCGTTGAAATTAAAAAACTCTTTCGCATAACTTATGGGTAGCAACATGTTTGAAGAAAAAAATGTCCGCATAGCCATTTTTTCTGCAATGATTATTGGAATACTAATCGGTCTCAGTGTTGCAGATATTGTCTTTGATGACTATCAAACAGGACTATCAGATTCAGATGATGATGGAGTTCCAGATCACTCGGATTTAGAACCCAATGGAGATGCAGGGCTAAGATTTACACTAGTAGAAGTGATTCATCCTGAATTAACTGAAGAAACAAATGTCACAATAATCCTTGGATATAATGATAATGGTGACGGAGAAGGAATGTTGAATGGACAAGTTTGTGCCCTAAATATGACAATTACTGAAAATACATCATTCACAATACCGTCACATTATTGTGTATTTCAAGTCGCGGATTATGCGCTCCGTTCTGTATCTTTTGAATATCGAATGTTTGAACAGGAATTAATAAATCATGAAATAATCACACAAAAATGGGATATTTTCTCAGAAGCTAATGACGAATATCCTTGGGGTACTAATACAACAGTAAATCCTGCCTTTTTGGCAGTAGGAAGCACCATACTGTTAGATGGGATGTCAGATGATGATTCATGGGAAAACAATGCAAGAGTCATCTGGTATACAACTAAAGTACAAATTTATGCAGATTAGGTTATTTGTATAGTCAATGTAGCCTTAGAAGAAGCACCTTTATCATCAAATACTGTTAAGAAAAATACATGAACACCTCTTGAGAGTTTTACTTTGACTTGAGAATTCTCAGAAATTATTTTTCCTTGCTCATTTTCCCATGACCAATTCTTTATGAAACCATCAGGGTCGTAAGATTTACTACCATCAAGTAGAACTATTGCATTACCTTCATTATCGGAAGATATGGTTTTATCTTCACCTACATCTACTATTGGTGGCAGATTTAGTGACTTAGCAGAATTAGATAAATTTTCTAGTAAATCTATTTCAATAACCGGTTCACCTACCTTGATTTCTAATTCTTCATCTAATGCATCAAAAATCTCTGAGGAGTTTATTGGCAATTCTGGCCTCTGAGATGATGCTTTTTCTTCGTCATCCGAGAGTGCTCCTGAAAATTCGTTAGAATCGGATGAACTATCGAAATTATCTATTGAGAAATCTGTTGATTTAATTTCGGAATCAGGATCTATGATGTATATCGGGCACGGATCTCTATGTTTTTTATCATCACCCAAAACCGCAACTCTGGATGCACCTATTGGTGAAATATGCTCAACAATACCAATATGCTCAAGACTCCATATTACCCCTACATCTAAATCAACTCGGGCTATATCAAACCACGATGCCACCAGAATAGAATCATTCCAAATTAGTGTATTTGAGATAGGGTAGTTGAATTTAGCTAATAGTTTTTGATTATTAGATCCTATTACCAAATTTAATAATTCACCGTTGAAACAACCTAAAATGACTCCTTCAGATGTACTGCAAATAGAATTAACGAGACTTTCCATTTCACTAGTATGAATGATGCCTCTTCCAACACTCCAACATTCAACACGATTCTCAGGTCTGTCATCAATTATTAGCCCAAGTGAATTTCTGGCAACGACTAAAACATCTTTACGGAAGACCATACAAGAAATCGTTTCTATATCATCTAATGAAGCGGGAGAATCATGTAAAATATCTCCATTATTATTGAGTATTATCACCCCACCACTATCTAGAGCAACCGCCAAAAAAGTCCCTTCAAAGTTACTTGATATATGTGTCATCTGTCCGATTTCTTTTTCCCATAACAATTCACCAATGTGATTAAAACGATATAAAATACCAGATCCATCTGATACAAGAAAATCAGAACCTGATGCTATAAGAATTTCACAACCAGAACTCAAATGGAGATTTTTGGGTGAATCAGAAATAATCGAGACCCCAGAAATGCTAGAACCGACTACTAGAGTATTTTCTAAATAAATCAGACCGATTACTTTCCCTTCGATTTGATGAGATTCAATTAATTCGCCTCCACTATTGAAAATAGATACAGATCCGTCATCATCACCGACAGCTAAACTTCCATTTGGCATAGAACAAGTTGAGGAAGGAATTCCACTATTTTCGACACTTTTGGCGATATCGATAGTAGGGTGCATGAATCTACTGAGCATCAATACTCTTTCATCCTAACTGGTGAATGCACTAAGCGGGAGCAGATTTCTTAGCATTATCATTTCTGGATTTTTCAATTCTATTCAGATATTCTTCAGTAACCCCACCAGTTACGTAAACTCCATCAAAACAAGAACAGTCAAACGTAGCGATATTATTCTCGCCTGCACCAAGACATGCTTCAACTAGGTCATCAAGATCTTGATAAATCATCCAATCTGCACCGATTGCTTCACATATTTCCAAATTAGAACGATTATGAGCAACATATTCATTTTTGGCTGGCATATCTATACCATACACATTTGGATGGATTATAGGGGGTGCAGCAGATGCAAAGAATACCTTCTTGGCACCTGCCTTCCTAGCCATTTCAACAATTCTCTTAGAGGTGTTACCCCTAACTATACTATCATCGACAATAAGTACAGTTTTACCTGTAAATTCACTTTCAATTGTGTTCAATTTTTTCCTAACTGAATCTTTTCTAACTGATTGCCCCGGCATGATAAAAGTACGACCGATGTATCTATTCTTGACAAAACCCTCTCTGTAAGGAACTTCTAATTCTCTCGCTAATTCTAAAGCAGCAATACAACCACTATCTGGGACAGGAATTACTGCATCAATATTATGTTCAGGTTTGATCTTCATAATTTTACGAGCAAGAGAAGATCCCATTCTAAGGCGTGCTGAATGTACAGATACTCCATCGATAACAGAATCGGGACGTGCGAAATATACATGCTCAAATATACAAGGACGATGTTGAGGTTCTGGATGGCATTGTTTAGCAGAGAACTGCCCATCTCTTCGAACTATTACTGCTTCACCAGGTGAGACATCTCGTTCTAATTCAAATCCTAATGTCATTAATGCAGCACTTTCAGATGCAAATGCGTACTCAGTGAATCCATTGACATTTCTAGTACCCATACATAACGGCCTGATTCCATTGGGGTCTCTAAATGCGACAATCCCCCAACCAGTAATACACGACACTACACTGTAACTTCCTTCCGCTCGCATGTGCGTTCTTTCAATTGCTCGAAAAATATCTTCTGAATTTAACATCCCTATACCTCCAGGGCGTCCATTAAGTGAACGTTGAATCTCAGCAGCAAGCAAATTAAGCAATGCCTCTGAGTCTGAACTTGTATTGATTCTTCGATGATCATATTCAAGTAAACTATCAAGTATTTCTTCAGTATTATTCAAATTCCCATTGTGTGCCAAACTGACACCAAATGGTGTATTCGTGTAGAAAGGTTGTGCTTCAGCAACTGAGGAACTACCTGCAGTAGGGTATCTAACATGCCCAATACCTACAGATCCTTGGAGTGATTTCATATGCCTTTGTTTGAATATATCTCTGACATAACCATTGGCTCTTCTGTGGTAAAGATTATGTTCATCGAATGTGACAATACCAGCCGCATCTTGACCTCGATGTTGGAGGACTAGTAATCCATCGTATATATCCGAAGCAACTGAGTATTCAGGACTACCAACAATACCAATGATACCACACATACAGAACAAACCTCGCTCAGTCATTAGGGTCTTAGCACTTTGCTAATATAAGACTAGATTATTTGCTACCCATGGAGCGATTTCTCTTACTCCATTGGTACTTACGCATACGTGCAGTTTTACCATATCCACAAGATGAGCATACGCCTTTTTGTTTATGGTAAGAATGACGGCCGCAACGACGACAACGGATGTGAGTTGACTTTTGTCTCTTACCCATACTTGGAGTGCCTTTGGACATGATAACACCTATTGGATAGCGCGGCGACTTACCGACTTGTTATGAGAGTTACCCTCAAGAGAGGTGGTTAAGTAAACACTATTCTGTATCTAAAAGTTCCAAAAGTGGAGCATCAGGTATAGTTCTTATTGACGCTCTGAATAGGTAATATAGCATTAAAACATAGAAAACAGGTAGAATTCTCATGACATCAACAATTCCCTGGGCCAATAAAATCTGAAGTAAATTCCCTATACCTGAAAAATTTGAGAAATCATCTCCTTCTAAAATAATAATGATGGCAAGTCCGAAAAGAACAGTGATAGATTGAAACAAAAGAGGGATTACTGGACGACTATATGGATGATAAGATACTACTTGGAAAATTATTAAAGAAATATTTGTTAAAATAAATCCTCCAATAATGGAGTATAATATCTGCATTATAATATCATTCATTCTTCATCAACTCCTATGTTTTTGGAAATAATCCTTCTAACAAATTCTTTCTCACTATCGGTTAATTCTGGAGCTGGATCTTCAGGAGGTATACGATTTTCTACAAATCTCACTAAGAACATAAAAAAAATCAGAGATATTAAAATTCCAATTATCGAAGTGAAGGAAATAAAGACATCAGAAATTGAAATATGATTATTATATTTGACATATAGATAAAATGAGATAAAAATTATTAACCATCCAGAAATTAATTGAGGGAAACGAGTTTTCCAATAAGTAGGAGCGCCTATCAAAACTAGATAATATCCTAAAAAACCAACTGAAAACCAAGGTAAAAAATCATTAATCGCATTCCTCAGAATAGAACCTTGTTCATCGAGTTCATATATGTCGATAACGAGACAGAAGAGTCCGAGAATAAGAATTGGGGCATAGTATCTATTTCTTAGGAATGCAGGGCCCATTCGACCCCAAAATGTACCTAATAGTATAAGGAAAAAACCTAACCAAATCTGTACAGAGCCCTCAATCACGAGGATTCCCCCGGGTTACTACTTCATCTATGTTTTTTACATTAAATCACTAAATCTACGAACAATGGCTCAAAGATTACGCGACAGAGTTCATATACGGGTCGTCAGTCGCCCGCTTCGTCGTAAGACGCTCAGGTGCTAAAGATGGTCAAAATGCCGCGTAAAGTTATGCGTTACAGTCCTTCTGCAGGTAAGCACACAGAGCATACTGTTGAGCGCGTTAAGAAAAGGCGCGCCAGTGAACTTAAGTGGGGTCAGAGAAGATTCCGTAAAGTTACAGCTGGTTACAGGGGTTTCCCTAGACCTAAGCCATCAGGTGAGAAACCAACAAAGCGTGTCAATCTGGTATTTAGATGTACAGAGACAGGTAAAGGTCATTCACCTGCTGGAAAGCGTGCAAAGAAATTCGAATTAATTGATAAATGATTGAGGGATAGTGATGAGTGGAAAATTCCTACGTGTAAGTTGCACAGATTGTGGACATGAAACCATTCTCTTTGACAGGGCGTCAACTTCTATCTCCTGTTCTATCTGCGGTGCTACATTAGCAAGACCTGCAGGTGGAAAAGCAGATCTCTCAGGAAGCACAGTTGTAGACGTCCTCGAATGAAGGGGACAGTACAATGAGTGATACCAGCGATCCATGGCCTGAAGAGGGCGAACTTCTTGTCTGTACTGTAAAAGGTGTAAAAGAAAATGGTGCTTATCTAAATCTAAATGGATATGGCGAAAGAGAAGGGTTCGTATTCATTGGAGAGGTTGCTGCAGGATGGGTAAAAAATATCCGAGCACATTTGAGAGAAGGACAAAGAGTTGTCGCTAAAGTCGTCAACATAAAGAAAGATAGACAAAGAGTAGATTTGTCGATTAAAGCAGTCTCAGCAGAAAGAAAAAAAGACACATTACAAACATGGAAAAATCAACAGCGTGCAAGTCAAATAATGCGCGTAGCAGCAGAACGTGTTAATTGGGATGCTGAAAAAACAGAGACTATATCTGAAGAAATGATTGAAAAATTCGGTTCACTGTATGGAGCCTTAGAAGAATGTGCAATTACAGAAACTGCACTTTCTGATTCAGGTTTTTCCGGAGATTGGATGAAAGTTGTAACTGAATTAGCCATTGAAAATATCGTTCCACCTTTTGTAGAAATAAGAGGAATTTATGACATAGAAGTTTGGGGACCTGAGGGAGTTCAAGCAATTCGAGAAACTTTAGCAGCAGCAGAATCAGTAGTAGAAGATGAAGAAGAAGTGACATTGACCTGCCACTATAATGGAGCACCTCATTATCGAATCGATATTAGAGCCCCGGATTATTCATTGGCTGAATCTGCATGGGAAGCTGCGAAGAAAATTACTACAGAGAAAATCAAGTCGGTTGAGGGGTCAATCTCTATAGAAAGACTATGATTAGGGTTTTTCGACATATTAATTCATACACCCTCAAACATCACAACAATCTGAGGGGTCGCATGGTACGTACAAAATTACAGCGCTGTAAAGACTGTGAGAAGTACGGACTTGGAGATATCTGCAAGCATTGTGGTGGTAAAATGGAAACAGTTGCTCCACTGAAATATTCACCAGAAGATCCACAAGGAACTAGGCGAAGACAAAGAGTCGATGCTGGCAGTGATGAATGGATCGAATCACTCCCAACCCCTCGGAAAGTAATCGAGGGGGAAGAGGAGTGAAAACAAGATTCCATTGGATAGTTGGTCAAGGTTTGCCTGAACATTCGGCGATATTAGAAGCAGTACCTGGTGTAGGGAATGTGGGAAAATTGGTCGTAGATGCTTTAGTCGAAAAACATCCATCAAGAACTATAGGATGGATTCTGCATCCGGATTTCCCCCCTCATGCAACATTATCTAAAGATGGATTAATGGCTCCTCCAAGATTAGACATTAATTCAGTTATATTACCAGATGGTAAGACAATAATCACGATAGGAGGAAATTTACAGCCAATGACAGCAAATGGTCAATTTGAGGTTGCAGATAGTATTCTCGAACTAGCAAAAAAATATAATACACCCCAATTACTTGTATTAGCAGGTCTAGCGGCAGGTGCTGAAGACAGAAGTATCTATGTCATTTGTGCAGATTCAGAAGTCAAAAAATCATTAGAGAAAAATGATATTACAGTAACAAATGAACAACCCACTTCAGGAATGATTGGTATGGCAGGACTCCTGATTTCACTTTCCCCGTTGCATGATGTTCGTGCTATTGGTCTTGTAGCTGAAACAATTGGAGCCAGTGCAGATGTTCTTGCTGCTGACAGACTAGCATCTTGGATAGAAGAGGGTTTAGAATTACCCCTAAATTTAGACTTAGATACCACTGAAAAAACTGCTGAGAAGTTACTGGCAACAATGGAGGTATCTGAAAGTATAAATGATATTCTGGAAAATGGTGAAAATCAGAATGATTCAAACTTTTACGCTTGAGGGATAATATGAATATACTCTTAGGAAGTGGCGGGATAAGAACCCCTGAAAGAAAAAAAATGTTCTTGGATTTGATGAACGAAAATTTCGACAAGTGCCGAAAGATTATTTTTATACCATATGCAAGTAATGACTATGATGAATATACAAATAATGTCAGAGAAATGTTTAGTGAGTCGAATTATGAGATTATTGGAATACATGAAATCGATAACCCTCTAGAAGCCATCAGTACAATGGAGGGGATTTACGTAGGTGGAGGGAATACTTTCTCATTAGTCAAAAAATTACATGAAGATAAATTAATAGAACCGATAAAAAGAAGAATCTTAGACCACAACATCCCATATGCAGGAGTTAGTGCTGGTTCTAATGTGGCTTGTCCTACAATGCAAACAACAAATGATATGCCTATTGATTTAGTACCTTCTTTTGAAACATTTGGGATTGTGCCATTCCAGATTAATCCACATTATTATCCAGGAGCGATATGGTGGAAAGAAGATAAAATGGAAGATTACAATCAACATTTTGGAGAAACACGACAAAGAAGAATAAATGAGTTTCATCAACATAATGATACCGTGGTTATTGGATTATATGAAGGCTCATTCCTGAAATGTAATAATGAAGAAATAGAATTACTTGGGAATAGTGCAGTAATTATTCGGAAAAATGAAGAAATACAATCCATTAGAGAAAATCAAAAATTAAATTACGACTTATCCACCAGATGAAACTACGATTAATTCAATTGATATATCTTCACTAATAATTGACGAGTGAGGGACAATTGTATCATTGTAAACTGCTAGAACAGTAGATGAAGGAATTTCTAAATCTTTGAGGATCATAGAAATTGAAAGAGGTTTATCTGATTCAAAAGTTAATAACTCTTCATTATGCTTAATCTCGACACGCATGTATCTATCGAGACGAGACATGCTTATGACCAATCCGTATGTGGAAAAATTACTGCCGAGATCGCATAGCCCGGTATTGCGATGGATTCGAAATCCATTGTCCTATGGACGCGGGGGTTCAAATCCCTCTCTCGGCGCCATAAAATAGAATATAGCATAGATAGCATAACTTGATAAAGAAAATTTTTTGCCTCAAGAATATGCCTCAATATGAAATAATTAACACTGAAGAATTAAGAATGGTTAAAGTTACCTTGGATGGTGACACTGTGCGTGCTGAATCGGGAGCATTACATTATATGATTGGAAATATAGAAATGGTTACAAAAAAACCAAGTATGGGAGGTTTCCTGAAATCAATGGTATCTGGAGAGTCTATTTTCAGGCCTACATACACTGGAAAGGGAGAAGTATATTTTGGACCACCATCATTTGGAGAATACCATGTATTAGAACTGAATGGAAACTCAATGGTTCTTGATTCAGGAGCATATATTTGCTCAGATGAGGGAATAGAAGTAGGTATTATCAGAAATAAGGGCATTACAATGTTCAGTGGAGAAGGAATATGGCAAACAACTGTATCAGGAACTGGAACTTTAGTATATTATTCTCAAGGACCTATCCAAGAAATTGATTTAGTGAATTCTACACTTACTGTTGACGGTGACTTCGCAGTTGCTAGAGATGCATCACTAAACTATGAGACAAGAATGTTAGGGAAAGGAATGATGTCGAAAATAGCTGGTGGGGAAGGATTTGTCAATATCATTTCAGGAACAGGGAAAGTATATCTTTCACCAGTTCCAAGTCGTTTCAATAATCTAGCAAGTAGAGTAATCAATCAGACAGTTGGTAAGATAATCCCACTAATTAATAGAAACAGTAACTGAGATCTAGAATGACATTAAATCTTCTGAACTTTTCAGAAGAACAACACGAGCACCAGGACCTAATCTCACCTGCTTTTGTCCAGCGAATTCGCCTATTTCACCATTGAGAATTGCGATTTCATCACCTCTAGAAAGACCTGCGGCGATTACGGGAATGAACTGCTTAAACGCGACAATGCCAACTGATCCACTACTATCTACCAATGTAATGGCCCAACGGGCTACACCTTTACCATTTGGAAATGCATTTATTGACCAGATTCTACCAATCACATTTACTCTTGTTTCAACATCAATCATTGCTGCAATAGCATCATCCTGAGCAATAGAAATAATAGACTCAGAATCTAAGTCAATAACTAACTCACTTCTCCAAATAGATGTTAACGCATTTTCTATCTTTACACGACTTTCGTCTTGGATAGAACGAGAGACCTGAGTGGGCCCTCCAAATCGATGAACCTTTACTTTCGCCCTTTCATAGCCATCAATTAATTTGAAAGATAAATCAATAGTTCCATCTGAATTAAGATTCGGCCCAGCCAATTCTCTAACTTCTCCAATAACTGTATGGCGTGTTTTAATATCATTCATTGCAGTAATTGGCCATGCATGAGAGAACCTCTCCAATCTTTTCTCAGATGGCAAAATTAATTCATAATCACTATTTTCACAGATTCCACGAAGTTCACATTTCTGACAACGTGCTTTGGGGTTTGGATCAATAGGAGGATTGGAGGGTTTGCCCCCCACATCAAAATATCTCAATGGTGAAGGATTAGGGGGGCAATCAGATATATCCGGTATTTTAGAATGTATTTTTTGATACAGTGACTCTAGTTCATTATGATATTCTGCCATCTCTAATTCATTTGGCATCGGTACTTGTTTAATTGTTCCAGGTCCTAAGTACCAAATTTCTAATCCCTCTACTTCATCATTCCTTGCATGTGTTTCCCACCAAATCCAAGAATACAACCTTAATTGTTCGATATAGCCACCTGAACGATCCCCTTTTCCAACGGATGCCTTCAAATCAACTATACGAATCCCTCCAGTCCATCGATAAACTAGATCATATTCGCCTTGGAACCAATCATCAGGATGACATGTTGTTTCAGAAAAACTAGACCCATCTGGATCAACAAACCATGGACGTGAAACTTCCCATGCTTCAATCCAAGTCATAGGGTTATTCGATTTTTCAGCAGCTGGATGAACTGATTTCCAATTTTTTGGAAAACCATCGGGTGCAGGCCATTCAGGGCGAAAATCACCACTTCTCCAAGATTCTAAATTAGGCCCACCATTTTCTTTCAAACATAATTCAACTTGATCTAAATGAAGATTAATACCAGCAGTTATCATTTGGCGCCCCTCTTCAGGATCGATATCTTCAGATTTACCAATACGATTAGGACTTGATTCCCAATCTAATATTGCAGAATTCCAACATTTATCAAAGTGAACTTCCATTCTTGATAAAGCCCATTCAAATAATTGCTCACGATTTTGAGGCCATTTCTCTTTAGAGATAGGTTCTAACTCTGGACCTACCCAATTCTGATCTGAATCATACGCTACTGAACCATCAGAATTTAAGGGAGATAATATCAAATCACCATCTGATGATGAGATAAAGGCAGGAGATTCCCTTAATATCCTAGAGACACAATCTTCCACAGCATTACCACGTAATATTTGAGGAGGAAGAGGACTCTTTAATTTGGGTATATATGAATAATACCAAAGTCTAGGACAAGTTTTCCAAGTAATTACCTGAGATGCAGAAAGGCGCCTATATGGGTCAACTCCAGACACATCAGGATTGGCTCGCCTCACTGGCATGATACATGACCGAAGTCAGGGGTAAATGAACTCAACGTGTGTTTCAAACGAATCATTACTAAAAATTATTTTTGGGAATTAAGAAAAACTACAGTTAATTCCATTCTCTCGTAGGTAGGAGTGACTTCTACAATTGATACATCTGCATCAACTATATCTGCAATATCTTCTGCAACTACTAATGGCATTTCTATTCTAGAATTTAATTCATCCCAATAAAGAAAACGAGATGGTAGGCCTGTTTCTTTACAAATCTCATTAATCCAATCATTTTGTTCATCGGGTGTCGAAGATAAAGCACCAAAAATTAGTGTACCATCATCAGTTAACGTCTCATGAGGAGCAATAGTGTGTTCTCCTCTTCTGATGAACCTTCTGCGTAGTTGCCCTGAATCTTTGTAGGTTGCTGTACAAAATTTTAGATGAAAACCATAGGGTAGCCTAGTTATTCCATCAATTGGGTCTGGTAAGCCCAATTGTGCGGCCATGACTCTATCTCTCATAGCAGTAGATAACTCTGCAGAACCTGCTGCTCCTGCAGTAATTTCAGTTGATAGATTAAAACCTCTCAGTTCCATATTATCATGATTCCCTACAGTGATTTCTAATTCATTCAGATTTAGAAATTGAACATCCATTCCCCTCATTGTCTCTAATAATTCCATTAGTTCTTCTTCTTTATCTGGTTCACAAGGAATTTCTACACCTGTTAAAATACCTGAATTTTTACATGCACTTATGGTCTTACGATATTTTTCAGCTTCAAGATTTAGGAAATGGAATCTTATTTCATCAAGACCTGCCTCTGCAAATTCATTAGCCCATTCAGGCTTGAAAGGTATACTAGTATACATATGTAGATGGAAATTAGTACCAAACTCTGCCTTTAGAATTCTGACGCCTTCTAATACACGTTCACGGGCCATCACAGGGTCTCCTCCTGTAATACCAGCACCTGTAGCGTTCATCGCTTTAGCTTCTTCAATTACTGCCTGCCAATCTCCTATCTCAATTTTTCTCTCATTGGCATACATAAAATCAATCTCTCTCCTTGTTTCAGAGAGAGGGCAGTAATCGCACATCCAGTGACAATGACCCGTAATAAAAAGTACTAATTTACTGCCCATTTGGCATTGAATGCAACCTTCAGTATCCATATCATCAGCAGCCTCTGGTAGTGGATTACTTTGGGCTAGCCTTAATGAAAATGTCATGAACGCACCTCCAATGCTTTGGAAATCAACCACTTATGGAAGCCATTATCATTTGATAACTCAGGATGAAATGTCAACGCTATTCTATTATTTGTTCTAGCACCCACAATCTCTTCACCATGTGAAACAATGGCCGTAGAATTTTCACCTAAACTTAAAAATCGAGGTGCTCGAATAAATATACCGAGAAAATCTCTAGAAATGAGACTTGCATCAACAGTAGATTGGAAAGATTCAGATTGACTACCATATGCATTTCTATCTACGATAGCGTCAACTATCTTACCGCCCTCATCTTGAGGGTCAGAAAGTAAAATTGCGCCAGCGCAAGTCCCCATTACAGGTAGATCTGTTTTTTCTCTAATTAATTCAAATAACTTGGGAAGTAATTGAGAATTAGTACCATTACCGATTAGTCGCATAGTTGAAGATTCCCCTCCTGGTAAAATTATTGCATCAGGGTTGGCCTCAAATAGATCATTATCTTTACGTAATTCAAATATTTGAAGTGGAATATTTAATTCATTAGCAGCACTATTTAGAGCCTGAACATGTGCATGTCTTGCACCTTGTAACATTACTAGGCCTATGCGCAGCATATACCTTCGTCAAGCCACTATGACATGAACCTCACCCTCTCAACTATGGAGTTCGCCGATGCCATCAAAGACTCCTACCCATACCGATGTATGTGACTACATCCGGACGTATCCACAACTTTGGCGCGGGGCCAGCAACATTACCATTACAAGTCGTAGAAGAATGTCAAAATGCACTACCTAATTTGAATGAAAGTGGTTTTGGATTAATGGAGATAAGTCACAGAAGTGAAACTTTTCAAGAAATAATAGATAGTGCCATGGGAAGATTGCGTAGAATACTGACTATACCAGATGAATACACAGTTCTTTTCCTACAAGGTGGAGCATCTTTACAATTTTATATGTCTGCTCTAAATTTGCTGAGGCCGGGAGATCATGTTGATTTTCTAGTAACTGGAGCATGGTCACAAAAAGCAATGAAAGAAGCTAATAGAATTGGCGATGCATCACCCAGGTGGGATGATTCAGAAAATGGATTTAAATCAATCCCTAAGAATGGAGAATATTCAATTAGGAATGATGCCATGTACGTACATTACACCTCAAATAACACATTATTTGGAACGCAGTACCACCACCTTCCCGATAGTGACGGAAAACCAAGAGTCTTAGATGCTAGTTCGGATATAGCCGGAGTACCTATTGATGTAAGTGCTCATGATTTAATTTATGCCGGTGCTCAAAAAAATCTAGGTCCTAGTGGAGTAACAATAGTTATTCTATCTCCTTGGGCTATGAAAAGAGTTGGAGATGATTTGCCTACTATGCTTGATTACTCTGTTCATTCATCTAAAGGTTCTTTATTCAATACACCGAATACATTTGGTATTTTTGTTCTAGATAGAGTTCTTAATTGGGTTGAAGAAAATGGTGGCTTAGAAGGATCAGTTGCAAGAAATATCGCTAAATCAAATTTACTATATGAAGAATTAGATAGGAGTAGTTTTTGGAAACCACATGCAAAAAAAGACTCACGATCAGTGATGAATGTAACTTGGAGATTACCGAATGAAAAACTCGAAGAAAAATTTCTTCAAGAAGCAACTATTGCTGGTTTAGGTGGGCTAAAAGGACATAGGAGCGTAGGTGGGATTAGAGCTAGTCTGTACAATGGGTGCTCTATCAAAAGTGTTGAAGCTCTTGTCATATTTATGCGTAATTTTGAACAAGCAAATCATTAGAGGTAATAATTTGGATAATCATCAGATGATTGGATTCATCGATTATACACTTTTAGATAAACAAGTTAGTAATGATGATTTAGCAATATTTTGTGAAAAGGCAAGGATTTATCATCCTGCAACCGTTTGTATTTTCCCTGCGAAAATTCAGAGAGTGAGGAAGATTCTCGGTGAGGAAATTCCAATAACTGCTGTTGTAGGAGGATTTCCAATAGGGAGTAATGATAGTGAAGAAATCAGGAAAGATATTATTTCTGCAATTAATTTAGGAGCAGATGAAATTGATATTGTAATAGAACCAAGAGAATCGGAAGATTACCCTAATGAAATAGAATTAGAAAAATTAGTAATGATAAGAGAGGTTTCCAAGGGGAAGATTTTGAAAGTTATCATCGAAACTCCTTTACTTAGTGAGAGAAAAATTAGAGCAATAACTAGAATGGCATTAGCAGTTGGTGTTGATTTTGTAAAAACATGCACTGGGAAAAGAGGGCCCTGTACCGAAGATGTTGTGAAAATATTATCATATGAGTTAATGAGACATGAATTAACGTTTGGGGAAAAGTTAGGCATGAAAATTTCAGGGGGAATAAAAGATAAGAATGCCGTAATGAGATTTATGAGAGTAATAAATGAAGAAGATGAGGGCATTATTCATGAAAAAAGACTGAGAATAGGTGCATCTTCGCTAATTGATAATCTTGAGACTATCTGATTATACAAGATATAAATACTGTTGATGCTAAATAGGGATGGGCGTCGCAATGCAAATAGTAGGGATAAGTTGTGGTATCATTTTCAGACTTGGGAATAGGTCCCGCTATAGTTCAAGCACTTGAACGTCAAGGAATCATTGAGCCTTTTGAGGTTCAGAAAGAAACCATTCCTGATTCTTTACTTGGTAGAGATGTGTGTTGTAGAGCACCTACAGGTTCTGGAAAAACACTAGCATTCGGATTACCATTAATTGCCAGATCGAGAAGGGCAGAATCGAAAAGGCCTACGAGCCTAATATTGACTCCTACTAGGGAATTAGCAGAACAAATTAATTCTGTACTAAAACCAATCGCTGCAGCAGTAGACAGAGATATTGTTTCAATATATGGAGGTGTATCATATAAGAATCAATATAATGCTCTAAATAGAGGAGTCGACATATTGGTAGCTTGCCCAGGAAGATTACTAGATTTATTAGATAGGCGTGCATTAAAGTTAGATGATGTAGAAACAGTAGTACTAGATGAAGCAGACAGAATGGCAGATATGGGATTCATGGAACCTGTATGTAAAATCTTAGACAAATGCTCTAAACAAAGACAAACTATCTTATTTAGTGCAACTCTAGATGATGATGTTGCAGATTTAGTTAAAAATTATCAAGACCAACCAGTTACAATTGAAGTAGGGCCAAAAGAAGTTAGTATCGAGACAATGCAACACTTATTTTGGACTATAAAACCACATCAGAAGTTAGGTATCACCGCAGAGATACTAGCTAAATGCGGTAAAACTTTGATATTCTGTAAAACAAGGAGAGGTGTAGATAAGTTAGGAGATGAAATGTATGATGCAGATCTAAGAGTATCTACATTGCACGGTGGCCTCAATCAAAGACAAAGAGATAGGGCATTAAAGCGATTCAGCAAAGGAGGAACTTCGGCTTTAGTTTGTACAGATGTTGCGTCGAGAGGAATAGATATTCAAGGAGTAAATTGTGTAATTCATTATGACCCTCCAGAAAATGGCAAGGCATACAAACATCGCAGTGGAAGAACAGCTAGAGCTGGAGCCGAAGGGATAGTAATTTCATACGTACAAAGGTCTCAACAAAGATCATATAACAAAATACAGAATTCAGTTGGAATCAAAAGAAGATTCCAGCCTCCCAACGTGGAAAACTTAACTGAATACCCAATGGAATATGTCGAAGAGGTATTCGAAGAAGAAAGAAAACCTAAGCCGAATAATAAACGTAGAAGAAACAGAAAGCAGAGAGGACCACCTCAGAAATCTAGAAGCTCTTCTGAAAGACAGAGGAAAAAGGGCCATAAGTCGAAATTTAAGAAAAATGATGATTCTAAAGATGATTCTAAATCCCAATACGGCCGTAAAAGTGGGAATCGGCAAAAGAATCGGAGAGGCAGAGGTTCGAAAAGAGGAAACAAGAAAACATCATCCGGCCAGAAAACTGAGTGAAAATACCTCTTAATGCCAATGCATAGCGGGAAAATGATTAAAACCCCTTTTCAGGCGCCGCAGGAATCATGAGCATGTGGATTAAAGCAATGACAGACTTAGGACCGACAAGAATACGTGTACAATCTATCTGTGCATATCAGCATATTATAGAGCATGATAATGAATCAGAAGTTCTCTTAATTTATACAGCAGATAATACATTATTTGAAATTCATGAGAATGTAACGGGACTCTTAGAAATGTTAGATTCTAACTTTCAAAATGAATTTATGAA
Source organism: Candidatus Thalassarchaeum sp. (assembly GCA_016777225.1). GTDB lineage: Archaea > Thermoplasmatota > Poseidoniia > Poseidoniales > Thalassarchaeaceae > MGIIb-O2. The sequence continues at coordinate 41,824 of JADHRW010000001.1, forward strand.
CTAATATTTTCATGACCAAGGGTCTAATGAAACAATATGAACGAGTTTGATCACATTAGAGTTTTGTGAATCTGCTTTTTCAGAAGCGGTTTTCAGAACTCTTCGCATCCATCCGAGCATTATTAATTGCTCAAATTTCTGATATGATTCTGTAATCTTATCGACATCTCCTGAAGTAATATTCTTTTGTAAATTATACTCAATATCAGATGCATAATCATAGTATAATAAAATTAATTCATCAATTGCATCATTCTCTAATTTCTTGCCTGAAAACTGTTTGACAATATTTCTTATTCCAACCGAAGTCAACGCTTCGAATTTAGGATTCATAGATTCATCCTTGGATAGATTAAGATTATCGCTAATTTCTTCTAATCGACTATCATTTTGAGATTCCGAACTCGCCAAAACTAAATCTAAATGTCTTTGTTTAATTGTACCCATTTTTTCATTAGATGCAACTTCGGAAGCAGAATAAAGGATTTTCTGAAGATAATTTTCTAATTGCTCATTCACGGCAATTACTGCTGCTGAACTAACTGATTCTACATTGACAATCTCATCAATCATTAATCCTCTAGTTCGATTAAAGCCAAGTCTTGTCCTAGAGGGGTCATCTAATGTTTTTCGATTAGGGTCTTTTTCGAGAGTTTCATCTTCCATATTCTTCGTTATTTCTTTTAATTTCAACTTTAATAAGGATACTAGAGTCTCTTTAACATCACCACTAATCCTCAAGTCTATTCCAACTCCTTTAGCAACTTCAGATACATGTGAGGTGGCCCATGGCTTACTCATAACACGCTTGTGTGTAGTCAAGGACTTCAACAATGAGATTGGAAAGTGTCATATTTTAATCAAAAAAATATCGAACGCTTATGCGCCGGTATGAAAAACTATCATCCATCAGCGTAGTTTATGAACGCAAGTCTGGACTTTAGCGTTCTCAACCAAATAGATACTTGGAAAGCATTTGGAATAGGCATAGTACTATTCTGTATTATTGGATTTGCCTCATTATCTCTTTTTGGATTGTCAAGTTCAATTTATGGAGTTTCAGATCAAGTCGAACCTGTTCCAGATTTTATCGCACCTAGTATGAATAGAACCGGTGTAGATGATATAATTCCTCTGAATAATGGAAGTTTACAATTATCAGATTTACGTGGTAATGTGGTAATTCTAGATTTTATGGCTATAGATTGTGCAAATTGTCATTACGTACAAGAATATATTAATCAAAATATAGAATCTTGGGGTAATCTACAAGGAAACTATTCAGTAATGGTTGTATCAATTGCCTCATGGTATGATTATGAAACATTTGAACAAATAAATTCCACATTTGGCGATTCTGATTCTGATAAATATATGGATTGGCCAGTTGTTAATGGAGGTAGCGATACCATAGTTCTAGAAAATGGAGAAAGAGGAGACATAGTGGAATACTACTCCGCCCAATTATTACCTTTAGCCTTAGTATTAGACCATGAAGGGTTTGTAATTGCAAAAGAAAGTACAGGAACTCCACTTGATGGTTGGAGCTCCTTTGATAATGCTATTGAAAAAGCAAATATGGGAGATGCAGAAGAACTAAGATTTGGAATTAAGAAAAGCGATCGCTCAATATATGGGGTTTTCATAATTGGACTTTTTTTGGGTTTGTTGGTATATTTTAGTCCATGTGCATTTCCAGTATTACCTTCTTACATTACCTATACACTGAACCTAGGAATGAGAGAAGATGAATTAAGAGAAAGTGGTAAATTAATCGGACATATGCCTGGGCCGTTAGCTATGGGGTCTTATGCAGCCCTAGGGCAATTAACTTTCTTCTCAATAATTGGAGTAATAATCTTTGGATTATCTGAAATATTCAATCTATCAGGAGTTTTGCATGATATTGCGGTAGCCATAGCTCTTCTACTGATAATTTTAGGAGGTTTGATGTTACTTGGATGGACATCGCACATACTCTCAGGCGTTCAAAATATCATAGATAAATATCAGACTAAAGAAGATAATGACGAAATATTTACGCCAAGAAGAAATATGTATCTTTGGGGAATCGGATATTCAGCTGCATCTGTTGATTGTACTGCCGCAGCAGTTTTTCCATTCATAGGGTGGCTTGCAGTAGTTGGTAGAGTAGAATTTATTTTCGGACTGATGGGACTCATGATTTCAGTTAGTTTCCTAATGATTGCTGTAACAGCGCTAGTTAGTATGGGAAGACAAGCAATGATTGGTTATCTAAGAAGTTCAACTGGTCTGATCAAAGCAATTGGTTCTTGGATGATGATGTTTGCAGGAATTGGATTATTTATCTACCTAACAGAACCAGAAATGGTTTCAACAATAGTTTTCTAGAAATTACTGGAAGATAATTTTTTGTTTTCTTTTTTTATCTCTGCGTGTTAGTAAGAGAATACCAATAAAAATACCAATAATACCTGAACAACAAACAGGTAGTGAGCATAAAGTGGTGAAAATAATACTTGCATCTGCAAGATCATTTACAATAATTATTTCATTATTTGATTCTACCTGTAAATTATTTGATACATCTGGATTAAGATAACCAATGTATCTCCAATCCCCGTCTACGTAACTAAAATCACAATCCTCAAAGAAATATTCCCATTCATCATCATGGATGCTCACTGTAGTTTCAGAACAACTGTAAGTATCATTGACATAAACCGAATATGTGTCATGATATCGAACGAATACCTCGCCACTATCTCCTCTGAATATTGATTCATCAGATATGTCTCTATCTAAAATCAAACTTCCACCTATAAAAATGGCAAATGAGAGAATAATCAAGAAAGTAGAAACTGCAATCGTTAAGATCGCTCCCTTCTTCATGATACTTGTTTCAAGACTTTACTTAGTAAGTCATTCATGATTTATTTACCCAAAATAATTAATTTATCCAAATCTACCAGAAATATATTGTCCTGTTAACTCTTCTTCAGGTGAATTAAATATCTTTTCAGTATCTCCAAATTCTATTAAATCTCCCAGATACATGAATGCTGTTTGGTCTGAAATTCTTGCCGCTTGACAAACAGGTAGTGAACATAAAGTGGTGAAAATAATACTTGTTTCAAGACATTAATTTAATTTTCAATTGAAATCCATTCATTGTTAAGGGCATGATGCCAAAGATCTGCAAATCTAACAAAATTATAACCCGTTCTTTCTATTCTGGATAATGCTCTGAATAAATTTAATCTTCCAATTTTACTACCAATTTCGGAGCCAGGTGTTTGGGAAATAATTTCTTGACAAGATTCCCAAGTCTCTCCTATCTTACTCCATTTATTTGAAATATAATCGACATCTAGATTAGTTTTGGAATTTATCGACTCAAATATATTAGATATCAAGTCGAAAAGTTGTTCATTCATTATTTGAATCAGATTAACAAGATTTGAAGGTATATTATTTACTCCCGCCTGATTTTTAAGTATCAAGGATATTTGTGAAATATCCCTAGCATGCCTCATTCCTCTCTCGATAGTATCGGTACCTCTTAGGTATGTTGATATCATCCGAAGATCACCCATCATTGGTTGGTTCATGGATATTACAAGTAAGATATCTCCGGTTCTTTCCCAGAATTTTATTCTAGCCTTCTCTCTAGCATCCAATACTTGATTTACATGTTCGACATCTAGAGAAATTAAACTATTAATTGAAATTTCATAAATCTTCATTAATTCACTAGCATCTTCTACGAGATTGTCTCTCAATTGTTCTAATCGCTCATCTAATCCTGTTCTAACTGGAACCATCCTTTCACCTACCCAAACCTTCCTGTAATATATCTCTCAGTTAATTCTTTTTCTGGTCTATCGAATATCTTTTCAGTTTTTCCGAACTCAATAAGTCTCCCTAGGAACATGAAAGCAGTGTAATCTGAAACTCTCTGTGCCTGAGACATAGAATGTGTGACAATGACTACTGTGAAATGCTCTTTGAGTTCTAGAATTAGATTCTCAATCTTAGCAGTAGCGATTGGATCTAAAGCAGAACATGGCTCATCCATCAGAATAATATCAGGCTCAACAGAAATTGTCCTAGCTATACACAATCTTTGCTGTTGACCTCCAGATAAACTAGTGCCGAGTTCATGGAGTCTGTCAGACACTTCTTCCCAAAGCGCCGCTTTTATTAGTGATTTTTCTACAATCTCATTCATCTTTCTCCTTGAGGGATTGTAGTGTAACTTAACCCCGTAAGCAACGTTATCAAAAATTGACTTAGGAAACGGGTTTGGTTTCTGGAAGACCATGCCAATCTTTCTCCTTAACCTGACTAGGTCAGTAGAGGATTGATTTATATCCTCACCATCGTAGATTATCTGCCCATCATAATTACAAATAGGAATAAGGTCATTCATCCTATTAAGGCATCTCAATAAGGTAGACTTACCACAGCCAGAGGGACCGATGAATGCAGTTACAGAATTCTTTTCTATTGGTACAGATACATCATAAATTGCCTGTGCTGATCCGTATCTCAGGTTAAGCCCTTTAATTTCTATATGAGGTGTACCATCTATTACCAAATCACTTGTAGATACTATACTTTCCTTGTCAATATCGAACGATGATTCATTGTCATTAACTGTCTTTTTGTTATTTTCTTTTTCTTCATTTTGATCATTCATTTCATTCACCTTCTATGCATTCGAGAATTTTCTATAATGTGCTCTTATCAAAATTGCCACCGAATTAACCATGACTAAGGTACCCAGAAGAACCAAAGAAGCCCCTGCTGCTGCGACTTTGAAACCCTCCTCGGGCTGATCGGTCCATGTGTAAACCTGTACAGGGAGAACAGTATACTTCCCACTAGGATTCGAACCCCAGTTTGTAAACGAAGTAGGGTCAGCAGTCATTATCGGCCTATCTGCCCACATGGGAAGCTCTGACAGAGCTACTTCAAGTCCTGGAATCCAGGTAATGAATCCATCTAAAGTAGGTAGTGCCGTGTAGTCGATAAAATATAATGGGTCAGGTTCTTGGAATACTGAGGTAACCGCACCTACAAGTATCAATGGAGCAGCCTCACCCATTATCCTTGACATTGCCAAGATAGTTCCTGTCATCATACCGGGCATAGCATGAGGGAAAACATGATCCTTGATTACCTGCCACTTAGTGCAACCGACTCCAAATGCTCCTTGACGTAAAGATGGTGGCACAGCCCTTAGAGCTTCTTGACTAGCAATTACTATGGTTGGCATTGCCATTGTAGCCATAGTTATCCCAGCAGTCAATATAGTCCCACCAAGACCCAAACCAAACCCTGTACTAGAGGAGCAGAGAGCAAGCCCGAAGAGGCCGAATACAACAGCCGGGACTCCCGCTAGGTTAGTTACAAGAGTTTGTATTGTAGACTGCAAAAAATTCTTTGGAGCATATTCCTCCAGCCAAATAGCTCCTCCAATTGATACTGGAATTGCAAATAACATTGTGTAACCTACAACGTAAACACTACCCCAGAAAGCCGCTCTGAGACCTGCTCTATATGGTTGTTGAGAAGGATAATTAGAGAAAATAAACGAATTGACTATCTCAAAAGGTATTGTGAAGAAAGCGACAACCATTAATACTGAAGCTACAAGAATCCATCCGTCCCTACCCATTACTACTCTTCTAACTCTGTCTTCATTAATATTAGTTAAACGGGTAAGTTGCGATGCTCCTGCAATTAGTCTTTTGAAAGCAGAGGCGGACATTAGTAAACATACTGAACCTATTATAAAACCACTATTAAATACCCATCCTATAACTATCACATAGCTGGCGATTGACACGATTAAAGAGGCTCCTTCTGTGAATCCTTCAGATGGTCTAACTCCTACTTCGGGCCTCAAGGTCAAAATCGACCAAAAACTAGTAATCACCGCTAATGATGAAAGAAGAGTAATGGAAATCCCAATTGTGAGCAAGAATAATTTGAATATCAGATATAAATTTGAATTTATGGTAGATGAAGTGATGAAAAGCCCAATGAGCAGCACAACTATTCTAAATAATAATGAAATTATCCTTCCAATTAACTCAGAAGTATAGGTTACGTAGGACCACCCACTAACACCCTGTTCATTATTGCTGAATATATCGTCAATTTTGACTAGAAGTCTTCTAAAAACAGAAACTGGATAACCTGGCCTAAACATGGCTAGAGCACTTAATATCAGTAAAGTAAAGGCGAATAATTCCGCTGTTGGGAAAAAATCTTGATATGAATCAATACCTGACTCAAATCTCTCTGGAAGACCACAGAAACCGGCCCAAACCTGTGGTTGTAGCAATAGTCTTGATTCGTAGCACCAATCCTCTGCGTGGGTAGGTGGATTAGAATTAAATTCTTTTGCTCTTGTACAATCTTCATCTGCCCTTTCAAGGTAATCATCTTTATATGTCTCATCACACATCCTATTTTCTGCAGAAATTACATGGTTCCAGATTTCCAAAACTTCCGATAGTGCAGCCTCATCATTTTCACATTGGCTTGATGAAGAAGATTCCTCACAGGATTTCAAATTAATATCCATGTAATGAGATAAGGTCTCTAATGATGTCATAGAGTTGTTTAGCTGTACATGGGAGAATTTTGACCACAATGCGGCCACGTTATGGCCCTGTCCATCGACTAAATTCTTTATTCCATCATTATCAATATCATCATCCAAAATCTGATCATGAATGCCATCAAGATTCTCGTCTATCATCCATCCTTGATAACCAATTACTAGAGCATCGGCACATTGACTATCTCCACCGATAATTGGATTCAAGAGATTGTCTCCATCTATGTCACTGTCACACCAGTCCCTTATTCCATCATTATCTTGATCACCATCATCTAATATCCTAGAATTTAGCCACGTAGAGTAAGGTCCTAGAATAAAATCTCCTACCTCCTTGTAGGAACTCTCTCTAGCATCACTTGGAGGCCCTTCTATCTGTGAGAAAATAACTGTATAGTTCATACGATGCTCGAGAGTCAAGACACCTAGTCCTGACTGACCTACCTGTGCTGGATGTAGAACTATAGATTCGACCTTTTCGCCGTCCCTTAAGAATTCACCTACTGAGGTTAATTCCAGAGTTATTTTATCACATTGAGAACATGCAGATGTGAGTGTGATTGACAAATCAACATGAATATCCTTTGAAGTCCCGGATACTGCTCTGAAATCAAAACCCTCTTTATTGGATAGTTCATATATGTCATATGATCCAGTCAAACCCTGTTGCAAAATGAATTGGGCAACTTCAGCTCTTGTACAGAACTCTGGATTCATATTGCTCAAAACTAACGAGGGATCTAATATTGATTCAGGGACCAGGGATCTACTGATATTTTCCCAACCCCATCCAGTTGTGAATCTATTTTCCTGCCAGAGAGAGTAATTGTAAATATGAACAATATCGAGCTCCTCTGAAATATCCGAATCTATCCAAATATCACCATTAGACTTGAATATTGGCTCAACTGAACTGTGGTAAATCCAAAGCTTACTATTATCCCATACAGAATGCCTATCATCTCCAACAAATGGATAAAACTGAGAAATTGCGGCTGTAAAGTCTGATTCTGAAACAACTGGTTCCCACCTCAGTCCCTTCCAAACGTACTGAGTATAATCATCAGAAGAATCAATCCAGAAATCTCCAAGCCTCGGAGTAGGTGCTTCATCTCTTACGAAAATATCCACTCTTTCATCTTCCAAAGGATCAAATGTAGCAGCACTCCTCTCATTCCAAGGAAGGAGGTAAGAAGGTGCCCATGAATCATATGGTGCAAAAGTACTCGACATCAATCCTTGATCACAGAGATATCTTTGGATATCATTCGATCTATCAAACAAAATAGGATTCCCATCGCTATCTGTAAGAATACCATCATCGTTATATGCTTCGAATTTTACTTCGGTCCATTCTGCTCTCAGAGTGACATTTGAGCGGTCTCTTTTCGGATCATCTAGTACCCAATCATCATTCCAGGTTTCAACATTCCATGATTTAACAGTCTCAGAAACTTCTTTGTTATCCTCAATTCCAATTACCTCTGTTTCAGTCTCTGGCACGTATGCCTCGCTGTAAATTCTAGTAACCATGGTAGCAAGAATTAGGGCACATATAAGAGAAATTGAAATAAATGTAACTTTACCTAAATTGGCCACTCTATCCCTTCTCTTTCTTGATTTAGAAGGGAGATTTGATACTCCGAATAGACTGAATTTTTCACTCATTCATATGCCTCCCTGAACCTATGCATTATCCTCTGACCTATTATATTCAAGCCCAGAGTAATTATGAATAGATAGAGACCTACAGCAAACATAGAGTAGTAAGCTGATGTACCTGCTGGAAGATCACCTTGGATTTTCTTGGCAATATACGCCGTCATTGTTTGTGAAGAAATAAACATATTCTTAGTGTAATATGCCGCTGTTCCAACTGAAAGTGTGACTGCCATGGTTTCACCTATTGCTCTTGAGAACGCAAGAATAATCGATGCCAGTATTCCTGAAAGACCGGATGGAATCACGACTTTGAACGTAGTTTCTACAGGAGTTGCTCCTAGAGCATACGATGCTTCTCTAAGATTGTTTGGAACGGATCTGAGTGCATCCTCGGAGAGACTAGCAATTAAGGGGGTAATCATTATTCCAACAACCACAGCCCCATTAATTGGGTTGAAAGGTTGAGGGTCTTTAGCCATCCAACCCCAATCAACGAATAAGTTTCCTATATCCATAACTATGGGTGAGATAACGACAAAGGCAAAGAATCCGTACACGACTGACGGTATCCCCGCTAGTATCTCAAGAATAGGTTTGATAATGTTGGCAGTTCTTGGACTAGCGTATTCCGAGAGGAAAATAGCCGTACCAAGTCCTAACGGAATTGCAATTATTAGAGCACCAAGAGCTACTTGTAATGTGGTTTGAAGAAGTGCATTGACGCCGATGTGTAAATTATCAGTAACTGTGACGACTGAGACTGTCCTTATGTCAGTTCTCCAGAGAGTCTGAGTCAAGAACTCCCCCAAACTTCCATCCACTCTAGCGACCAAATCAAAAAAGCTGGTAACTATAGCAACTAAGGTCACTACTAGCAATAATGCTCTGAAGTCAGAATCAAGATATCCCATTCTTTGATTTGCCCAAATGTATGCTCTAGTCTGCGCTAAATATTCTCCAATAAATATTCTAAGATCATATAGTGGATGAGCTATAATGGCGAAAAGTAGAAGATATGGATGCAAAAGTCCTAGAAATAGAATCATTATCACTCGGTTAAGTTCTTTCAATTTGAGAGAATAAATGGGATTAAATTTGATTTCTTTCACATCTATTTTCTTAATTATTAGAGTGCGATTTCTAGTATCTGACATGGTCACTCGCAGAAGTAATAATGAAAGACCAAAAGAAATCAAGTGCCCTGTCTGAATCTCATGAGTTGGCTCGAGAGTGAGCCACAGGAAAGCTATTGCCATTGCTATATGACCTGTGGAAAATTTCTTAGAGGAAAAACGAAGGAAGCCAATTACGACTACATTGGCCAGTAGAAGATATGAGATAGTGGACTGTGAAATAGGGTACAATATGGCTAAAGAGCCTGTAGAGACTAGAACAATTGAAAACATTCCTAAAGGTGAAATGACTGCGTCTATTTGTTCTGAAGAGAACCTTGAGAGCCAAACTGGCGAAAATAAATTCAATAATACTGCTAAAATTGTCAATATACCCAAGAATAACCCAAAACGGTCTACATTGGGAACTCTTGGATCTGGATCATAAGCATTTGGGATTCCATCGTTATCCATATCAGGATCTCTGAAATTATCGAATCCATCATCATCGATATCACTATCCAGATCAGTACCTCTCTCATCTACACCTATGTTAGGATTACCATCACCATCGACATCTAAATTTGCTCTATCGGAACCAACCCAGGTAATTACTATCCAATCTCTCTTAAGATCGTTATCAATTTGATGGAGGATTAAAGCCCCTTCATTCTCCCTCAAAACACCCAGCGGAACGTATGCATCACGGATGTCCTCTCCATCGGACTCAGAATAATTATGTTGAGGATTATTGTCAAGGTAAGTCAGAATATAACCTCTTTTTTCATGGGCTGTCCAATTACCAGTATAATCGCCATTGGCATCTAAAATTGCAACCCCATTGGGATCTCTATCACGATCGAAAACGACAAGCGGTTCCCCTAATTTAATTAGAGATTCGTTATCCCAGTCAACAATACAGAGGCTATCTAAATAGAAGGGGTCTGTAATTGAACCTTCACTGTAGTTAGCTGCATCCCATATATCTGATTGAACACCTTCGGACCAATCATCAGGAGGGTCAAACATATCGGCTCCACAACCGAAAGCCTGGTAGAATGGAACGGATTTCGAAACTAGAACATAGATTATTCCAGCTGTAACCAAAACCACGGAGATCGCCATTGAGAATAGAACTGCACTGGGCGCCCCTCCTTCAATTCTTGAAGCGACCCTAGAGAGGTCAATTCGTCTACTCGGTGCGGACGACATTCAAATGACCGACTCACTACATGCCTATAATTTTCTAACTATATACTCTATTTAGAAGGCTCCGCCCGCCCATAGGGACGGGCAGAGTTTATGTTCTGATCAGGATGAGTTCATTACGTTCTCAATTCGCATCCAGGTGTCTTGCCATGCGGAAGATGAACCTGATAGTGGGACATAGCCCACTCCGTTGACAATCTCATCACCTAGGGGGCTGAAAGCATACCTTAGGAAATGATAGACTTCATCCATATACTCATTGTTTACATTAATGTAAATCGCCCTTGTTAGAGGATTATAGCTACCATCTGCAATGGTTTCAGCACTTGGTGCTACGAAGTCACCTGCATCATTCTGAATAGCTAGGGCAGATAGTACATCCTGTTCTGCAACATAGTATGCAAATCCAAAGTAACCGATAGCATCACCATTAGATTCTAGATAGTTTACAATTACCTCGTCTTCGGCACTGTTAGTGTATCCATCTGGCCTGTTGAGGTCAAATGACTCACCGTTATCAGAATCAGTCAACATTGCTTCCATGAAGAACTCGTATGTACCTGACTCTGAGTCTGCACCTGCAATCTTAATCTCAGATGAAGGGCAAGACGGATCTAGCTCACTCCATAAGTGAGTTGAATCGTCTCCGTCACTGTTAGGAAGAGAATTAGAATCCCATCCTGTTGCAACTAACTCAGCGGCTGTGTAGTCGCTGTATATCCATCGCACCTGGTCAGTAGTTAGACCTCCCATTCCAGACACACAGACATCTGCTGCTCCACCCTTCTTCACAACAACTGAAAGACCGTCAAGTCCTACAGCAAGTTGAGTTACAGTGATTGAGGTGTCGCCAACTAGGCAGTCGTATGTGTATCCATCATCTGTAGACGCTTCTGTACTCTTCCAACCGCGGGACATGTCTCCAATCATTACCTTAGTACCCTTCTCAGAGTTATCACAGACTCGTCCAGCACCTGCTCCGCTTCCGCCACCCTCAATTGTTAGAGTGTAACCAGGACACAGGCTGTTAGTTCCAGAATAGGCGTCTGCCCATCCGTTCATCACAGGGAATACCGTGCTAGAGCCAGCAACAGTTATTGTTTGGTCAGATGCGCACCAGTATGCATCTTTCTGCGCTGATGTCCATACATGATCGTGGTAAAGCTTGGTGATTCTCTGGATTTCCATACTTGCATCACCTCCAGCCGTTAGAGGAACGTACCCTACTTGCTCAACTAGAGAATCTCCTACGTCTGAGAAACCGAACTCAAGGAATGGCAAAGTCATTGCCAGATCTGTTGGGTTTATATTTAGATTCATATAAATGAATCTTCCAAGCGGATTGTAGGTTCCATCAGCAACTGATGTTGGAGATGGTGCAACGTAATTCCCTGCATCATTCTTGATTGCAACTGCAGTTAACTTGTCTTGGTTTGCCTTATAGTAAGCATATCCGAAGTAACCTATTGAGTCGTCATTGGACTCCAGATAGTTGACGACTACCTCGTCCTCAGCACTATTTGTGTAACCATCAGGCCTGTTGCTATCAAAGATCTCACCATTTTCAGCATCAGAAAGCATAGCATCCATGAAGAACTCATAGGTACCTGATTCTGAGTCTGCACCTGCAATCTTGATCTCTGCTGAAGGACATGTTACATCTAGTTCACTCCACAAGTGAGTTGCGTCATTGTTGTCACTGTTTGGTAGAGCCATTGAATCCCAACCTGTCGCAACAAGTTCTGCAGCATTATAGTCGCTGTATATCCATCTTACCTGGTCAGTTGTTAATCCACCCATGCCGTTGATACATATGTCCGCAGCTCCTCCTTTCTTCACCACTACAGATAGTCCATCAGCAGCTATAGGGAATTGTCCGGCACTGCGTGATGTATCTCCCTTCAGACAGTTGTAAACCCATCCGTTGGATTCGATACTAGCCTCAGATACCTTCCATCCTCTTGACATGTCCCCTATCATTACTGCAGTACCCTTTTCCGAATTATCACACACTCGGCCTGCACCTGCACCGCTTCCGCCACCTTCGATTGTCAAAGTGGTATCACAAGCAGTTTGATACACCTCTGCCCATAAGTTAGCTACCGGGAACACAGTAGATGAACCTGCTACGCTAATTGCCCCATCTGGGCCGCAAACTATTGAAGAAAGATCTACTCCTCCGTCTGCTCCTGCTCTTGACAGCATTAGGAGTTTGTCGTTATCCGGTATAACTACGTATCCGGTACTTGCGACCAACGCAGAACCACTGTCAGAAAGACCAAAAGCCAAGAATGGTCTTGTCTTCTGCAGTGCTGATGCATCAACGTGTAGATTCATGTATATTCTGCGTGCTAGAGGGTTGTATTCTCCATTTCCAACTGTTTCGGAGTCAGGATGAATCATTTCTCCATCAGAGTTCTCTATAGCTGCTGCTGAAAGAGCGTCTTTATTTGCATCATAGTACGCATATCCGAAGTAACCTATTGCTGCTTCGTTGGATTCAAGATAGTTAACCACTACCTCATCTTCAGCACTGTTAGTGTATCCATCCGGCCTGTTTGCATCGAATGATTCACCATTATCATGATCTGAAAATATAGTTTCCAAGAAGTACTCATATGTACCTGACTCAGAATCGGCACCTGAGATCTTGATTTCAGCATTCGGGCATGAGGAATCTAGTTCACTCCATAGGTGAGTAGCATCATTGTTGTCACTGTTTGCTAATGAATTAGAATCCCATCCGGTTGCAATTAACTCGGATGCAGTGTAGTCACTGAAAATCCATCTTAATTGGTCTACAGTTAGGCCGCCCAATCCAGAAACACATGTATCTGCTGCTCCACCTTTCTTCATCACAACTGAAAGACCATCAATAGCTACATCAATCTGTACTGCAGATCTAGATGTGTCGCCTTTTAGACAATCGTAGGTGAATCCATCATCAGTGGATGCCTCAGACGACTTCCAACCTCTCGACATGTCACCGATATCAACAGGTGTACCTTTTTCGGAGTTAGCACATACTCTACCTGCACCTGCTCCACTTCCACCACCTTCAACTGTGATCGATACACCGTTGCAGTGCTTCTGATAAGCCTCAGCCCATAGGTTTGCTACTGGGAAAACAGTACTAGAACCTGCAATCGAAATGTCTCCTGTAGGTCCACAAACGATGGTGCTAGCGTCGAAGCCCGCAATTCCATCGAAATCGGTACTTGTAGGATCATCATCAAACTCACAAGAACCGTCATCAACCGTAGCAGCCGAATCATAATTATTCGCTGCTGTATCCATACAGCCCATTATATCGTCTGTACCATTATTGTTGTTGTCATAAGTACAGGAATCATCATCAGATGTTGCACTTGCGTCATAATTGTTCGCAGTTACATCTGTGCACCCCATTATGTCAACTGGTGCGGGCTCGTTGCTATCATCTGAGCTTCCAGCACAACCCGCCAGGGGGACCGTTAGCATCAATATCGTCATCATCCAAAATTCTATTTTATTATTCAAGAGTTCATCTCCTTGACCCGCTGAGTATAGTTAGGACAATGAAAGAGCGGCATATAGACTCACATACACTATAGAAACTATATAATTAAATCATTTTAGGCTTTCATTGATTTTTAATAATCTTCAATATCATATACCTCAAGACTAGGATTACACTATATTGTTAAGCCTCATTGTTATTAATTCTCATCAGAATGAAGATATCGAGAAGATCTTTTCAGATAGGAATTTTAATCCAATGAATATCAATCTCTCTAAAATATACTCCCTTATTTATCTAACATATCTATATAATAATATTAGAATTAAAATTAAATCATACTTTATTTAGAAACATAATATCAACAAATATTGCTTCGTAGAGATGTGATTCTATGAATAACAAAAAATTGATGAGTACAGCTTTGATGCTGATAATGATGACTTCAGTCCTAGCGGGCTGCACAGGCGGGAATGCAAATGATGATGTCGAAACCAGTTTGGTCGACCTCCAACCCGCCTCGACAAATGATTGCCCTGATGGCGGAATTTTAGTCCACATCGGGATAGATACCAACGAAAATGGTAATCTAGATACTGCAGAGAGAGTGGAAACTCATGCCGTCTGTAATGGTGCAGATGGAGAAAGAGGAATCCGCGGCCTTACAGGTGCATCCGGTGAAGATGGAACCAATGGAGCCAATGGAGATTCAGGACTCCCTGGTGAAAAAGGAGAAAAAGGTGAACCTGGAGAAACAGGAAGTACCGGCCCAGTTGGTGCTACAGGAGATCCAGGGGCAGACGGAACCCCTGGTGCTGATGGAGAAGATCTTACTCACTGCCTCGCTGGAGATGGAGCGTCGATTGACTATGCAATTATCGAGTATTGCGATGATACTACGACTATATTGGAAGATCGAGGATCGTATACATGGTCACTAGTAGGGAGTTTCCACTCTGCACCAATAGGGTGTGACATGGGAGATGACGAGTGTGAGGGATACGCAGAAGTACCAGCTTACGATGTATCCTCACAAAGGGCGTTCGTAGTAAATGCAGTAGACAGTTCGGTTGATATCATAGACATGAGTACACCGAGTTTACCAACACTCCATCACAGGCTAGTAATTTCCAATGGTGAACCAAACAGTGTCGCTGTCAGCTCTAACGGACTAGTCGGTGTAGCAGTAGCGGTGGAACCAAAACAGAACAATGGGCTCGCAATGTTCTTTGACACAGACGGCACACTTGTAGGATCAGTTACTGCTGGCGCCCTCCCAGACATGATTACCTTCACAAATGATGGTACGAAGGCATTGGTTGCTAATGAAGGTGAACCTAATGATGACTATGATATCGATCCAGTCGGTTCAGTGACTGTGATAGATGTATCCGATACTGCAAGCCTTACAACTACACAGGTTGGATTCACAGCCTTCAATTCACAGATGGCGACACTAGAAGCAAACGGGGTAAGGATATTCGGACCCGGTGCTACAGTTGCTCAGGATTTGGAGCCAGAGTATATTGCAGTTTCTGGTGACGATTCAACTGCAACAATAGTAATGCAGGAGAACAATGCAGTTGCCACCCTTGACTTATCAACCAACGTCATAACTGGAATTCATGCCCTTGGTTTCAAGGATTACTCGACTCTATCGCTTGATTTAAGTGACAAAGATGGAGGAGTTAACTTCCAAAGTTGGGATAATGTCAAGGGAATGTACCAGCCTGACGCAATGACTTCATTCGTTGCTAGCGACGGAATAACCTATTATGTCTCTGCCAATGAGGGAGATGCAAGAGATTATGATGGTTATTCGGAAGAAGAGAGAGCAGATGACCTAAACTTAGATTATACTGCCTTCCCTAATGGTGTGTCAGATGCCGATCTCGGTCGTTTGAAGACCACTACTGCTGATGACTGTGGCGACACAGATGGAGATGGAGATATAGATTTCATTTGTAGCTACGGAGCAAGATCTTTCTCAATATGGAAGTATGACAGTAACGGAGATTTCATTCAAGTTTGGGATAGTGGCGATGATATCGAACATTTAATGGCAGTTAATAATCAATGGCTGAATTCATATACGGGTTCAAGAAACGATGACAAGGGTTCAGAACCAGAAGGAGTAATCACTGGAGAGTTCGCAGGTAGAACTCTAGCATTCGTGGCCCTAGAAAGATCAGGCGGAGTCATGATATATGACATAACTGATCCCGCTACACCATTTTTCGTTCAGTATATTTACATGCACGACCATGTATCTCCTGAGGCAATGGCGTTCGTATCTGGAGCAGATAGCCCCAACGGAGCTCCAATGCTAATTGTAGCAAATGAAGTCAGTGGTACAGTAGCAGTCCTTCAGCCATTAATCTAGGCTGAAATACATAACGGAGCCGAGGGGCATGTATCCTCGGCTCCTATCAAATCAATAATAATACATTTGAGATTGAACAAGTATTAAACAAATTGAATTCAACAATAGTCTGATTTCAAGGACTTATGGATAAACTTGAATAGAATCTCTATGAGTCTGGATGTTCATTAAAATCTCAGCCATATTAATTGAATACGCACAGATTCTTCTTAGTGATTCAGAAACTCTGTCCAAGAATAGTGCATCCTGTATTTCTATATTACTAGATCTCAATTCTTCTTCATATTGGAGTAAGTCTTGTTGTGCAGATTTTAGTTGAGACTTTGCTGAATGAATCTCTGAAATTTTTCTCTTTCTAAGGTTAGAAATAAGCAGTTTTATTGACATTTGCCAAATAGGAATTACAGAAATAGGTAAAGAAGTCATGCTTATTGTACTAGGGATCTTGTAAGAATTAGCTAAATCACATAAAGCAAAACTATGATCACCCATTCTTTCTAGAGTTCTAACTAATTTGCACAACTCAGACGCCTCCCATCTTGAAGTCCCAAGAGAATCTTCAATGCTAGCTGATTCTAAAATTTGACCTACTTGCCTCTCCAAGAGTAGTCTTAATGCGTCAACTTCATTTTCTCTTTCTGCTGAATCTTCTAGAATCTCTGGGTCCCCGCCAATAAGTACATCAGAGAAATCTCGAACTTGTCTTGATATAAGCAAATACATCCTATTAATACTCGAATACAATGGCATTTCTGTAGGATTTAACAGACTTATCATTTCCAACTTACTCCCTTGATCATTTGTAATCTCAAAACCTCTCGTAGATTTGACAAAATTGCGGAAAATTTTACTCTGATTACGAGTAAATTCCTTATTCGAGTTTATAGTAATCCTATTTGCGCCAGATAAATAAGCCGCAACTAAATGGTCAAAAATCATATGATCAGGTACTTCCTTACAATCTAAGTTAACTTCTCTGTTTCTAACTATAGTTGATGCATCCGCTATTACTCTAAGAGTACCTGATGGACGCCATTCAATTCGTACCTGGTCTCTCGCCTCTAGTCCGTGCTCAGTAATCCATTTTTTAGGTAAACTGACTATATATGTCGACCCTCCAGTTAACTGAATTTTTCTTACTTCAGACCGAGGTCCGCTCTTAGGAGTCACAAATTGTCCGACGGTATGACGATATATATAACTTAATATTCCTAGCAGTATTTCGTTTTCTACATTAACTATATAGATTATATAATTCAAAATTGATAAACTGTCTATATACCGTATATAGAATATGGAACCGATTATGACCGTCGTCCTTATGCTAGCAATTGTTGTTTGTGCCTACATGGCATGGAACATAGGTGCCAATGATGTTGCTAATGCAATGGGGACCTCTGTGGGTTCCAGAGCCTTAACATTGAGACAAGCAGTAATCATTGCTGCTGTGTTCGAATTCTGCGGAGCTTTCTTTGCAGGTGATGCAGTTACAGATACTGTTAGAAAGGGTATCTTAAATATGGATTTAGCCGATGAAGCTCTAACTAATTCGAGTGCATTTGTAAATGATCTGATGTTCGGATTTATTGCAGCAATGATGGCTGCAGCTGTTTGGCTAACAATAGCAACTCGTTTTGGTTTACCTGTATCTACCACTCACTCAATTATTGGTGGAATAGTGGGGGTAGGATTAGTTCTGGAAGTGCAACATAATGCGACACTAATTGATTGGGAAGTTGTGAGAAAAGTAGTCATGTCTTGGGTTGCAAGTCCATTGATGGGAGGAATTCTTGCTTTCTTCACATTCTTCATCGTTCGCGTGAGTATTCTTGATGCAGATGATCCCATTGGGAGATCAAGATGGTTGGCACCTATCCTTGCACTACCTACATTCTTCACATTAGGTCTAGCATTACAATTCAAAGCTCTAAAGGGATTTATTTCCAGGGCAGACTCAGAAGGATGGATCGAAGATAAGAATGATTGGCTACCTGTAAAAGAAAACGGAGTGTTCAACCCTTTGGCAGAAAATGCTTGGTTTCCAATCAATTCATTAATTGTAGCATTTATCATAGGATGTATTGCATCATCAATCCTATGGTATGTTTTGAGAGACTATGATTTCAAGAAACAGCGCGAAGGCTTTCAAGGAGTGGAGAAGATTTTCGTCTGGCTACAGATAATTACTGCGGCTTATGTTGCATTCGCTCATGGTGCTAACGATAGATCAAATGCAATCGGTCCAATGGCTGCAGTATACGATATTCTATCTAGTGGTGCATACTTAAATGGAACTTTGCCGGAAGAAGTTGCTGTCCCACTTTGGTTAGTCCTACTAGGATCCGTAGGTATTGCAGTTGGTGTAGTTACATGGGGATGGAGAGTAATGGAAACAATTGGTACTAAGATTACCGACATTACACCTACAAGAGGATTCGCAGCAGAATTCGGTGCCGCAACAACAATCCTGATTTTCTCGATGCCGTTCTTAGCAGTCCCTGTATCAACTACTCATACACTAGTTGGATCGGTTGTAGGAGTAGGTTTAGCAGGAGGGGCAAAGAATGTCGATTTCAGAGTATTTGGAAAGATAGCTGCATCTTGGGTTGCAAGTCTTCCTGCTGCAGGATTTGGTGCTGTAACACTATACGTTGCTATGGGTTCAGACCCATTGAAATTAATTGTCGTACTTCCTATCTCATTCTTGCTAGTAGGCTATGTAATATGGAAAACTAGTGGTGATGAAATATTTGTAGAAGATGCATTGGCAGATGCTGGAGCAGATAGTGGAAAATATGACCCTACAGTTTTCGAATTATTCCACACTCATGCAGAAGCAGTAGAAGAGACCGTCAACCACATGTTAAGTGCAGTAAAAAAGAGCGCATCTGGAGAAGATGCATCAGAAGAAATTGATGCTACAATTAAGGCTGAGTTGAAAGCAGACGATATCAAAAATGCATTGAGAGAGAAAGTGAGCAGTAAAGGCTGGAAGCTACTAATAGACAGCGATGAGTTCCTTTACATGCTTGGAAGACAAGACAGAATAGCAGATTATGCACAAAATGTTGCTGAACAGCTGTCTTTCAGAGAACTTTACACTAATGAAGAAGCAAGAAAAATGGTAATCGAGATGGCTGAAGCAGTACAAAAGACTGCAGCCATTTACGAAGATACTGTTCTACACCTGAGAGATCTAACACTTTCTGGATATACCAAGAAAGGAAGAACTGAGTTAAGAGAATTAATCCATCGAGTAAACCTTGCAGAACATGAGGCAGACTTAGTTGAAAGTCGTGCAGCAGGGTTCGTATTTAGAGAAGGAGTAGATGAACCTCTTGCAGCAGTACATATGTATAGAGTATTACAAAGACTCGATGATGTTGCAAATTCTTGTGAAGATGCAGCTAACGCATTCTTACCGATTGTTTACAGTTAGTTAGACCAACCGATTTCTTCTAGTAGGGAATTAACATCGGTAGATTGAATCTTATTTAGAGTAGGTTCGAAGACTCTCCAAGCAGCATATCCAACAAACATACCAGAAAATAAATCAAACATGTAATGTTGTTTTGTTGTAAGAATACTAATGCATAATAATGACCATTCTATCCACAGTAGAACTAAGAATGGTTTTGCCCACTTAGTTTCTGAATAATTATTATTTAACCAATGAGTCATCATTCTTGCAAGACAATATGAATGAACAATGTGCAAACTTGGCCATGCATTCCAGGGCTTATCAGATGTATGTATAAATTCAAACAGAATTGTCTCTATACCATTCATTGAGTCCCAGTCAATAGCATCTCTCATGTCAACTTCTGCAGGAAATAGTAGAAAGAAAATTACACAAAATAGTGTAGCTAAGATCAGCATTTGCATTGCTGAAACTAATTCTAAACGACCTTTATCATCCTTGGGAGCTAAAATTAATGTAGCAGGATAGAATAAATACAAAGCAGCATATGGAATAATCATCCAATTAATTACTGGAACTGAGCGATCATAAGAATTCTCAGGGAATACCGAAAATGCATCATTAAGATATAAATGTGCAATATTATTCGAACCGAAATAAGGTACTGCAATGAATATTATACCCAGTAAAAATACTTCCAATGGAAATAAATTCCCATTCATCATTTCACGACGAGTCCATGTTTTCCCCCAGAAACCTTTCCAAGGGAATGTCAGTTTTTGTAACTTTGACAATTCTTCCATGAGACACTACGAAAAATTAACTGTATTTAGTATAATTGATAAAAATAGAGATTTCTTCAATCTAGGTAAACTATACGATCAGCCATTCTTTCTGCTATTTTGGGGTCATGAGTGACATATATAGCAGGTATTGATAATGACTTAATCATTTTCCTCACCTCTAATGATAGTGATTCTTTTATATTTGAATCTAAGCTAGATAGAGGTTCATCTAGAAGTATCATTTTTGGTTCTGCGATTAAAGAACGTGCTAGTGCAACTCGCTGAGATTCACCACCTGAGAGATTCTGAATCTTACGAGTACCAAAATCCTTCAAACCTACTAACTCAAGCATCTCAGATATCTTATTAATTGAATGATTAGGTGGCAGACCAAA
Source organism: Candidatus Thalassarchaeum sp. (assembly GCA_016777225.1). Taxonomy (GTDB): domain Archaea; phylum Thermoplasmatota; class Poseidoniia; order Poseidoniales; family Thalassarchaeaceae; genus MGIIb-O2. Next base: position 62,906 of record JADHRW010000001.1, read on the forward strand.
TCTAAGATTTTCATGTACATTTAAGTGAGGGAACAATGCAAGATTTTGAAATACCATTCCAATTCCTCTTTTCTCAGGAGGGAGATTTTTCAAGTCTTTACCGTTAAATAATATCTTTCCAGAATCACTTTCCTCTAAACCACAGATAATTCTCAAAAGAGTAGATTTACCTGAACCAGATGGCCCTAGTAACGCTACAATTTCATTATTATCTACTTTTAAATTGAAGTTGGATAATACTAAATCACCATAAGATTTAGTAATATTTTCACAAGATAGCATCAAAATTCACCCCCACTACCAACTGGTCTGAATCGCTCCACACTAATGAATAAAACTAATGTAATCAATAACAAAATTGTTCCTGCAGCATTTGCAGCGGGTCTCAATATAGGATCGTACCCGGGTCTACTTAGTAAATCACCAATCATTACTGGGAGTGTTGTATATTCAGTAAATCTCAATACTACCCAAGATGCACCAAATTCTCCTAGTGATATTGCGAAAACAAGACTTGATGCGACAATAATTGAAGGAGTTAACAGAGATATACGTATGAAAATTAATCTTTTTAGATAATTTGCTCCTAGTAATGATGCAGCTTCTTCAAGACGAGGATTAAGATTTCTCATTGCAGGTAAAAGAACTCTGACGACGAAAGGAGTTGTTAACATTAAGTGACCATACAATGGAATCCACCAACTTCGAGCTATTTCAGGATCTGTACGCATTAAACCGAGTAATACCCCTAATCCGACCATTACTGCAGATAATGCTAGAGGCAACATTACTAAAACATCTAAAATAGTTGCAGATTTGGGATTTGTTTTTTCTAAGTTGAAAATTGTATCTGCAAGTAAGAAACCTATAGGTAGTGACAAAAAAATAGTCATTAGAGCATATCCAATTGATGTCTTGAGTGACTGGTAGGCATTTGTTGGAGAACGACTTCCTCCAAATGCAGATTCCCAACCATCTAAGGAAAAAGTCATCATATTATTTTCTCTAATCATAAATGAAGAAGAGATGAGAGATAACATTGGAGAAATAATAAAAATCAACATTAAGATGATATAGAGTCCTCGTAATGATTTGAATGAAACAGATTTTCTTGCATCATTTAGAGTAGATAAATGATGGCCTGAAGATCGAGATTGTAACCAAGATGAAATAATCAATGCAAAAATAATTGTCACCAACTGGATCGTTGATGAAGCCATAACTATCTCAGAAGGTGTACGACTAAGAGAAGGTACAGATAAACCGGCCCATTCGGACTGATTTGCCATTACAACTTCTAAATTTCTCTGAGTAGGTGTAATAAATTTTACTAAAGCAAAAGAGGTGAATGAAAAAACAAAAACTAGAGCAGAGGAAGCAGCAATGTTAGGCCACATTAGAGGAAGCCAAAAATTCCTAAATCTACTAATCTGTGTTTTCCCAGAAGGTAATAACCTACATGCTTCTTCATATGACGAATCTATTGTGGAAAGAAGTGGCTCACAGAATCTTATTACTAGAGCTAGATTAAACCATGCGTGAGCTAATAGAAGAAAATAAAATCTTACCTCTGTTGAATGGTTATAATCTGTAAGAAAACTAATCCAATCTAGAAGTGCTAAGAATCCCATAGCTACTAGAATCGACGGCATCACAAATGGAACTGTGAATATACTTCTTAGAATATTATGATATGGCCAATTATATCTTCCAAGATTCCAAGCTAAAGGCAGACCAATAATCAAAGTAAAAATTGTAGAAAGAAAGGCAACAATAAAGGTAAATGAGATTGAATCTTTTGTCTGAAATTTATTATTAAAATCCGCAATAGTTTCGTAAATACTTCTTTCTGCTATTGAGTCAAGTTGATTCCAGGCAAGTGCTAGAGGAGCTATAACAAGAATTATCCAGGATAATATGATTATATGACGGATTTTCATAAAATCGTCTCAAGCCATAGCAGAATCCCATTCATCGAGCCACATTGAAATTTTATTGTCTATTTCTGAAATATCAATATCACAGTCAATAGGAACTAGAGAATGCCATCGATATCCTGAATCTTCAATGACATCTCCTCCTTCTATTGCGGGATACATCCAATTTATAGTAGACATTTGAGAATTGATTTCGGAAGAGACTAGCCAATCAACAAAAGTATTGGCAGACTTAGATTTATCAGAGCCGGATAAAAAGGATACATACTCAATCTGAGAAAATGATGCTCCATTAACATCTAATGCAACTGAAGTAGTCCAATTATCTCCATAATAGGCTTCGACTCCTGGAGAATGGCAGTATGATACTACTGCATGTGCATCTCCTATGAAGCCATCACCCCATTGACCATAACCACCTGAATAATGAGATTCATAGGAAGTGGTCCAACCATCAGTAATAATTACATTATTTGACCTCATAGATTTCCACCAGTCTTCATAGTTTGTTTGATTATCATCATCTTTTGAGAAATAATCAACAGTTGCTATGAAAAAAGCACGCCCGGGACTACTAGTACGTGGATTTTGAACCGCTAATTTACCATCCCATTCAGATTCGGTAAAATCCCATAGAGATGTTGGAATTGTTACATTTTCTCCATCCACATAATTTGAATCATAATTTATGCAAACACTTCCAACATCAAATGGAATAGCCAAATCGCCATCATAAGATGAGAGTGCACGAGATGAAAATATCGAACGTTCTGTATCAAGGGGCTGGAATATATCTGCAGACAATGCTGTACCAAGATAAGAATTATCTATTCCTATTGACATATCAAAAAGACCTGTTCCTTTAGTTTGAATCGCAGTAGATAAGACACCACCTGCATCTCCAGCTCTAGTAATCTCAACGATAATACCTGTTTCATTAGAAAATTGATCAAGAAGTTCTTGAGACACGCCAAATGCATCATAAGAGACAATATTTAATTTCATATCATTATCAGATGAATCGTCATTACCTAAACATCCTGTAAATACAGAACACATCACTATTAGGCACATTAGAAATACTTTATTTTTATACATTTTTTATTCCTCCGCTGGCATTACCCAGATCAGGTCTATGGGTCGTTACTTTCGTAACCTCTCAGCAAGAGCTCCCCGATTCAGAGGAATGGTAGAATAGTATTCAATATTTCGTATTAATCATCAGATTTCATGAAAGGATAATCCCATTCTTGTGGTATATCTAAAGTTCTCTTTACTGAACGAGGGCTAATCCATCGAAGTAAATTCAGAGGACCACCTGCCTTGTCATTAGTTCCACTTGCCCTAGCACCACCAAATGGTTGCTGAGCAACTACTGCACCTGTTGGTTTATCATTAATGTAGAAGTTTCCTGCTGTGAACCTCAGTACATTGAATGCTTTTTGAATATCTGACTCATCATTGGCAAAAATAGACCCCGTAAGTGCATAAGGAGAAGATTTATCACAAATATCTAAGACTTCATCGAACTTATCATCATCATATACAAAAACAGTCAATACAGGACCGAATATTTCCTCAACCATAGTTTCAGAATCGGGATCTTCAGTTACTATTATTGTTGGTTCAATGAACCAGCCGATTGAATTATCATAATTTCCACCTACTATTACTTCAGATGACTCATTACCCTTAGCTCTGTCAATATATCCAGCAATCTTGTCAAATGATCTTTTATCAATTACTGCAGTCATAAAATTAGTGAAATCTCTGGCATCTCCCATCTTTATTTTTTTAACTTCAGTACACAAATCTTCAGAAATTGAATTCCAAACTGACTTAGGAACATATGCTCGACTTGCAGCAGAACATTTCTGACCTTGGTACTCAAATGAACCTCTAAGTAATGCTACAAGTAAACCTCTATGATCGCAATTTGGATGCGCTACAACGAAATCTTTACCTCCTGTTTCGCCAACAATCCTTGGATAAGAACGAAGATTTGGTAGAGCGAGGCCTATTTCTTGCCAGAGTCCTTGGAAAGTTCCTGTAGAGCCAGTGAAATGTAAACCAGCAAAGTCAGGATTTGACAGAGCCACCTCAGTAATCTCAGCACCTGAACCAGGAAGGAAATTTATTACTCCATCTGGCAATCCTGCTTCCATCATTAACTGCATTAAAATATAGTTAGAAAAATACGAATTTCTACTAGGTTTCCAAATTGAAGTACAACCTACTATTGCTGGAGCACTGGGTAGATTCGCTGCAATACTTGAGAAATTAAATGGAGTGATGGAGAGTACAAAGCCTTCTAAGGGTCTAATTTCGGTAGTATTTACAACACCAGGGGGTGAAACTAATGGTTGTAATTCATCATGAAAACCACGAGCATAATGGCAATTAAAACGCCAAAAATCAATTAATTCACAAGCGGCATCAATTTCTGCTTGATATACAGTCTTAGATTGATTGAGCATCGTTGAAGCATTAACTTTCATTCTCCATTCACCTGCCAATAAATCAGCACATCTTTCAAAAATCGCACATCTTTCATTCAAACCTATATCAATCCAAGACTTTTGTGCATCGACTGCTGCTTTACAAGCTGCCTCCATCTCATCCTTACCTGCTAAATGGACTTTGGCAATTACATGACTATGATTATGAGGTATTACTTGAGTAGTAGTTATTCCAGTAAATACTTCTTTACCATTAATTATGCAAGGTATTTCTAGTACCTCATTCATCTGACGATCGAGTTCAGTTCGAATATCAATTCTCTCTTGACTACCAAGAGAATATCCAAGTATTGGTTCATTAACAGGATGGTTCATGATATGATGCTATTGCATTATGCATTTTATCATTACTAAAAGAAACACTGGGAGTTTATTCAGCCCCATTCATTAGGGTCATCTTTCTTGGCCTTTTTCCATTCTTTGTAGCATGACTTACAAACAGTTACTCTACGTGAACTACCAAGTAAGCCGTCTTCACCCCAGATATCAGCAGCCCTATCAAAGGCTAATTTTCTTCCGCCTATTTTCTTGTCCGCCCAATTACCACAATCGGCAACATCGCAACGAACTTCGCCAGAATATTCTTCTTTGATTTTTACAGAAGGACCTTTTGCATCTGAAGCCTCTTTTTGCTTCTTCTTAGCTCTAGATTTGAATCCCATGGTGCCTTGGAAATGAACTTCGAATTAGAATGTTGCCTCTTCAGAAGGTACATCAAACGGTCCATTGACCTTTGCAATTGAGGCTTTTCTATCGGGACCTACGCCTACACTTACAACAGGTATCCCAGATAAATGTTCAATTCTTTCGACAATATGGCGGACTTTTTCAGGCATAGCATCGTAACCAGTCCCATTCGAACGTGAACTTTCTGCCATAGAAATCCATTCATCATCTGAAAGAGCCGGGAAACCTTCATGAGTTTCATAAATAGGCCTACATCGAGCCACTTCTTCGGAAGTTGTAGGGAAATATTTGATTACTTTGCCATCGAAGTCATACCCAATACATATTTTAATTTCATCTAAACCTCCAAGCACATCTAGTTTGGTAACTACAAGTCCAGTGTAACCATTGAATCTATGAGCATCTCGTAAAGCCACCATATCTAACCAACCGGTTCGACGTGGCCTTCCAGTAGTAGTTCCAAATTCGTGACCAACTTGCGCCATATGATGCCCTGGACCATCATCAAGTGATAATTCAGAAGGGAAAGGTCCATTCCCTACTCTAGTTGTATACGCCTTAGTAATTCCAAAACACTGTTCTACATGCCCTGGATGGATTCCAGCACCATGTGTAGCATTAGCGCGACTAGTGACTGATGAGGTGACAAATGGATAAGTTCCCTGATCGATATCAAGCATTGCTCCTTGAGCACCTTCGAGTAATATTTGTTCACCATTTTGTAAAGCAAAATCAATCATTAATCCAGTGGGCCTGATTGTATTTGGATATCTATCCAGTATCCATTGTAAATCTGATTTAAGAGACTCCGTATCTATCTTTTCTGAGACGCCTACTGAATCTAATTGTTTATTCATACGATTAGTAATAGATAATATTTTTTCTGAATCAGAAATAACTCCCGGTATATCACAGAATCGAATACCTACTCTTTCAATTCTATCTCTGTAAGCCGGACCTATGCCTCTACCTGTGGTTCCAACTATCTTATCTGCTGAGTCATATAACCTATGGAATGGTAAAATAACAGAAGCTCTTTCACTGATAAAAAGTCTGTTTCCTTCGGGCCTTTCTTGAGTAAGTGAAAACCATCTTTCTAGCTCTTCCTCAAGCACCCATGGATCAATAACCATGCCATCACCAAGGACTAAATTACAATCCATAGAAGTAACACCTGAAGGTATTTGATGTAACTTGAGAGTTGTATCGCCTAAAACAATCGTATGACCAGCATTATTCCCACCTTGGAATCTAACCGCCCATGTGGAATCAGGGGCTAATTGGTCGATTGCCTTACCTTTTCCTTCATCTCCCCATTGGGCCCCTAATACAATATTCGCTGGCACAGATGGTTCGGCTGAGCCGAAGGCGAATGAATAGTTCGGTCCGGAAATCTTGAAAATAAGGACTATATTCAGATGAAATACTCAGCAAAGCGATTATCAAGGGTAGGCAGTTCGGCGTGACTATATGGCTCAACGTCACAGTGTAGCAGAGGCTCGTCTTCTCAAGAAGTGGATATGCATGAAGTGCTCCGCAACACACCGTGGATCTAAGCCACGATGCTGTCGTAAGTGTAAGTATACGAATCTAAGAATGAAGGCATCAGAACGTCGAAGTAGTTGATTTATTTCCATTAATCATTCTTATTTCATTTATTTCATAAGACTAATCCTGATTTTTAAGTCTAAGAATGACATCTTACTTTTGTTGAAAATTAACTTCTTCTTACTTCATTAAGAAGTGTTTCTAAAGCAGTTTGAATCTGTAGACATAAAGGACCAAAATGTAAGGGTAAATTAGCATCATTAAAGATATCATCAAGTGTTGATGCAGTCATTCCAAGTCTTAAATCCATTTCTTTATCTTTATTCAAAAGCCATTTCTCAATAGATTCTTTAGCAGAAGAACGAATATTTCTAGGTACTTGTGAATCATCAAGTTGGCCTAGCACAGACGCAATTTGTTGGATTCGAGATTCAATATCAGACATGTCATCACTAAGCCGTCGACCAAAGCCATGTCCTTAAGCACATCCCTAAATGAAAGTGAACTCATTTGTTGGAATCTGCTTCCCAAGTAGCCCAAGGCATATCTGTATTAGATACACCAATACCTGGGCCATTAGGTCCTAATGCAATTAATCCAACGGAATGTTCTGGAGAAATGAGAGTATCGATACCCCATCTCATAGATTCTTCTAATGAGGTCCCTTTATTCTTTATTCTTTCATATACTTTATTGCTCAAAAGTGCTCTTGTAATTGCTTCGCCTATACCTGTTGCTGCAACAGCTAGGCAATCTTCTGCCCAGAAACCAGAACCAGGTAGTGGAACATCTCCAACTCTCCCTGGTGGACGGTAACTGCAACCACCTGTACTTGTAGCGACAACGATCATTCCAGTATTATCTCTAGCAATTACTCCTACAGTATCACCAGTAATTTCAGCATTTTCATCACCTATCTGCCCTTCAGGAGATCTTCCCTCGACTTTAGCATTAAGATGACTCCTTTGGTCTGCCCATAATCTAGCACCGGCTGAAGTTAAACCATTTATTTCCTCATCGAGTAAATCTGCTGCAACCCTAATGGGATTTGGTGTATCTTCCATTGCAATGACAAAACCTACTCTACCATCTCCAACCTGTATCGATGCATCAGTTAGTACTGAACCATCGGTACGAATAACACTACCAGTACCTGCATTAAAAACAGGGTCATCTTCTAGAATTACACATGCTTCCACAGCTGCCTCTAGAGCAGTCCCCCCTGAGGAGAGAATACTTGCTGCTTTTTGTACCGCTATTTCTAGATTTTTTTGACGTTTTGGCCCAGGACCGGCCCCCCCATGAGCGATAACTGCAGGTACTATAATTTCCATTTCAACTACTCACCTAATGGATTACCTTGAGAATCTGTACTAAATTTAATCTTTAATTGAAGCAATAATGCTAACACAAAAACAAAACCCGCCACTCTGAAGCAAGTATGGTAAGTCAATAAACCTACTCCTTCGACTGTTAACGACCAAATATAAGCGGCGAGAAGAGGGCCTATGATTCGAGCCAATGCACCGTATCCTTCTTGAGCACCCATAACAGTCCCTAATTCATAACCTGAATTATTACATTCAAATGTTAATAATGAAGTCTGTGTAGGCGAAAATAGTGCATTACCTATTGCTAATGCTGCTGAACTAACGAAAACAAGCCAACTAATATTTGAAGGCACGTAGGGTAAACTTGCAATTCCTAAACCCGATAAGAAAGTACCGCATATCATCAAGCTTTTCATATTGAATCTATCAGTTAATTTACCTATGAGACCTCCTTGAACAATTACTCCTAAAAGACCTATAAAGGCAAATATCCATCCATTTTGCATTTCATCAAAGCCTAAACCGCCATTTTCAATTTCCATGGCAGTAAATAAGATAAATGTACCATGCATCATACTAAAACCAACCATGAACAGAAAATTAGCCAAGATTAAAGTAGATACGTTAGGGAGTCTCATTACTTTGACAATATTAGTAAATATTTCACTGAATTTAGTAAATGGAGTACCTGTTGAAATGATTCGAGATTCTTTTTGTAGACTTTCTGGCAGCCTATTTATTGCTAGAGTAAGTGATATTAGTGAAAGAAGACTTGAAAACATACATGGCAATAAATAGGGATGTTCGATCCAAAATAATGTGTCAAAAGGTCCTCCGAAAGCTGTAGCTGGATCAGATAAAACTCCACCAATAAACGGTCCTATCATGAAACCAAGGCCGAAGGCAGCTCCAAGCATACCCATTCGACGAGATATCATACTAGGTTCACTAATATCTCCAATATATGCTCTAGCCACTGCAATATTCCCATTACCTGCTCCCGCGAAGAATCTGGCAATTATTGCCATGGTAATACTTTCTGAAAGACCAAAAACTATGAAAAATATCGAATTAGAAATTAAACCCAGAATTAATATTGGTCGTCGCCCATGTCTGTCACTTAATGCTCCTAGGATAGGCGTGAATATGAATTGTGCAATTGAATAACAAGATATTACTACACCTACCCATAAATCTCTTTGTCCAATATCTATAATTCCTTGTGCTGATGCAAGATCTTGGATGAAATAGGTCAAGAATGGAATTACTAATGTAAATCCTAACATGTCGATAAAAACTACTAGGAATAGAATCCCCATTGAAGAGGTCTTGTTCGCATCGTCACCCATAACCAAGACCGTAATGATAGAACACTTAGTATTGAGTACTGAACTATGCGGATGGTTGAGTATCTCCACTGTTGGAAATAGTATCGATAACCAATGCTAGCCTCTCAACTAAACTTACTATATCTTCTGCACCTACAAGTGCATACTTTAGAACCTCGTCTAAAGAGTCAACTGGAATCACAGTCACCATTGATTCATATTTCTCATCAATAAGTACATCTTGCATATTAGAACGAGGGATGATTATTGTCTCTATACCTGATTTTGCAGCAGCCTCTATTTTAGCAGAAACACCCCCAATTGGAAGAACTTCTCCTCGGATAGACAATGAACCAGTCATAGCGAGATTTTGCTCAATAGGAACTCCCTCAAATGCGCTGATAATAGCAGTTGCCATAGTGATAGAGGCGCTATCCCCATCAACATTATGAGTTCCAGGGAATTGAACATGAATATCAAAATCTTTGATATCATTACCAGTTAATTTCTTAACCACTGCACTGATATTAGTTACGGATTCTTTGGCTAAGTCAGAAAGACCACCGGTTGCAATAACTTGGCCAGATCTACCATGAGCAGCAGTAACCATTGCTTCAACTGGTAAAACAACACCAGAATAATCAGATAGTCCTGAATCAGCACCTAGAACTGCTAAACCATTAACTCTTCCAATCCTATGCCCCTTATTGACAATCATCGAATAATCAGCCTGACGTTCAAGATATCTGTCAGCAACTTGTTGCTCTAATGGCTTTGCTATAGCTCGTGCACGAATTACGTGGGACGCAGTAGTCAAATCTGCATTTTCTTCTACAGCTAAATCTCCTGCAATTCTAACTAATCCACCTAATTCACGGAGTCTGAGTGACAGGCGACCTCTTCGTCCACTACGTCTCTGTGCTTCTTTGAGAATTAATCCAATTGATTCAATATCAAAGTGAGGAATAGGTTTACCAGATGTTTTCTTTCTCTCATTCATCACTTCTTGAGAAACAAATCTAACTAAACGACGTCGATTACGTTCAGTATCAGGCATATCCGTATTGACATATACTTCATACCCGTACCCTCTGATTCTGCTCCTAAGAGCTGGATGCATATTTTGTATGCTGTCAAGATTACCTGCCGCAATTAGTATGAAATCAGTAGGTACAGGTTCAGATTTAGTAAGAGCGCCAGATGATCTTTCTGAACGACCGGAAATGGAAAGAGCTTTTTCTTGCATTGCTACTAACAATGCTTGTTGCTCTTCCATCCTAAGCATTCTAATCTCATCAATGTAAAGAACTCCTTTGTTAGCTCTATGAACTGCACCGGGTTCGACTCTCTCATGAGCAGGAGTGGCTAAATCAGCACCAGATTGGAAAGGGTCATGCCTCACATCCCCTAATAATGCACCAGCTAGTGTACCGGTTGCATCAATAAATGGAGGTTCTTCGCTCCTTTCATGTTTAACTAAAAGTTTAGGGATATTACCTTCATCACCAGCGGTAAGTCTGCCTCTAAGGAAGAAATAACCAAAAATTAGTAAAAAGGAACCAAAAATTAATGTTAGTATTTCGCCACTAGAAAGCGTAGCAAGCACTAATGCAGCACCGACAATTAATACAATAAATAGCAGAGTGCGATTTGTTCTTTCTCTCTGATCTCTAATCAATGCTTTGCGCTCTGAAATAATTCTTGAACCACGGCCAGCAGGAACTGTCCTTACCTTTGGTTCGTTCTCATCATCTTGATTGCGATAGACAAGAATGTCTTCTAATTGTTCTTTAGGTAGAAATTCAGTCATAGAACGTGCTAGCATCGACTTTCCCGTACCAGGTTCCCCAACCATGATTACATGCCTTCTTTGCTCAGCAGCCTTACGTACAACAATAGACGCTGCTTCTTGTCCAATTACTTGATCTACAAGTTTTGTTGGAATAGGTACATCTGCAGTAGACTCGAATTTTATCCCTTTAATCCATTCTTCAACAGGCGTTTTGCAGATAGGGTCTTTGTCCACTGCAACGCCAAATGCTGCTCCATCTTCCCACGTTTCAAGAGGGTTCTTTTCAACATCTAATTCTTGTTCATCGTCTAACAAACGCATCCCTCGGGAATAGTCCTGTAAGTCGGACCTTCTTGAAGGTGCGTCATAGAAGCATTTGCGAAAAACTTACTTCACACGTCGAAGATACTCTTCTCCGTAGTAATGCCATTGCTCCATAGACCAACCATCGGGCAGACCACCAGGAGGTAATTGAGCCATCAAAGGGGGTGGTGGTGGTGGAGCTATTCCACTAGATTTTTTAGGAGTATTATTAACGTGATATGAAAGAGGTTTTACGGATGGTTGGTCATATGTATCATATACATCTTGTGACTGTTTCTTTCTCCTCAGTACGACATTAATTGAAAGAAGTAACGTAATTAATAGTAACAATACCAAACTCATAATACCAGAAATCATCAATATACCCATACCTGAATTTGCCTCATTTATATCTTCAGATTGATTGTCATCAATTATCAAAGAAGGTAAAGTTGAATGGAATTTTAAAGTTTCTTCGGTAACTCTATCCATTCCATCTTCATCTACCGCTCTGACAGTGAAAGTCATGTAATCTCCAATTCCCAATCCTTCACCACCTATGTGATTTACAATGAATGGTCCAAAGTTGTGAGAAATTCCAGATGTATGGCAAATTCCAGTAACCGTATTACAGATACTCCAAAATACAGTAATTTCTGAGAGAACCAATTCTCCGACATTAGAAATTTCAACAGATGGGTTCGTATAATAGTCAGTTGTATCGAGAGAGATTGTTAAATCACCAAGTGCACCATTTTTCCAAACTAGGGGTAATTCATCAACTACATTCACCTGAATAATTGAAGAAGTAACGTCACCATACCTATCCTCAGCAGTTACAGAAACGGTCTGAACTCCAGGTTCTTGCCAAGACATGGATAAAATACCAGTTATTGGATTCCACTGAGTTGACCCGGTGACCTCATTACTGACTACTATCCATATTTCGTCATCTGAATCATCTACATCTGTAATTCTTTCAGATAACAGTATATTAGATACATCACCAGTTTGTAATGTGACATCCTCGATTCCAGTTAAGTCAATTCTTGGAGCATCATTGACATTTAAGATATGGAAAGTCACAGTAGTATCTGAATATTTAATGCCATCACTCGCTCTAACAGTTATGTCCACTATTCCAAATTGATCGTCATCAAGAGATACTAATGACAGGGAGTGCCCATTGAGATTTGCTTCAACAAAAGTACCATCTGAGATATCTAATATAGATAATGACAGGCCTGCAACCGGTACTGAATTCCCAGAATCATCAGTATCTGAGAGATAATTAGTGAAAGTAATACTTCCATAACCTCCTTCATCAAATGATTGAGTATTGATAGGAGACCATCGAGGCGCTCCATTTTCAATTACATTGAATAAAATTAAACCAGAATTTGTATCGTCACCATCGTTCACATTGAAGTAAATACCCAGAGGTAATGGATTACCATGGCTATCCCTAATTACTTGAGAAAAACGTACAGTTATTTCGAGGCTTATTGGGTCCCATGATATAAATTCAGTATCATCACTAGTAATTTCGAGTAATTGAAGAGGTGTCTCTGCGTCATTAATCAGACCAATTATAGAAATTGCCTCATCTGAGTCAACTTTTACAGTTGGCATCCCAGCATATTCATTACTACTACTAGAGTAAATGACTGGCACTGAATTCTGTAATAAAAATGCATCACTAGATTCAAGCCATCCACTATTTTGCCCTCCAGCATCAGTCCACATCACTCTAAGATCATAATTACCAACTTCAGAAGTTAACTCCGTATTAATAGAATACTGATATCTAGAATTACCACCATTACCAATAATTTCCGGTCCTTCTATCCAAGTATCATCCCATGATTCTGAACCTGATTCAGAGTATTGTAATGTAGGATACATAGTATTCATAGTATCAACTAAATCGTTGGCAATAGCACTGACTTCAAATTGTACAGTACTACCTCTATTTACATTTGGAGAAGACACGGCAGTTGGCGTGCTTGGAACTGGAGGTAGGTCATGTAATCCAGAGACATCTGCATAATTATTACTTGCAATTCTATCTCCATCAAGATTACTTAGCCTCGCTCGGAATACTGAAGTCCCTGATGGTTGCATTGCTATAGAAGATGTATCAAAATTAACCGAAAAGTCCTGAGTTGCTCCTGTTGCAAGATTACTGTTGATTGAAGCTCCGGCTAAATACACCTCTTCCAAACCATCTAAGAAGTAAATGTCGATATTACCTCCATCTAAATATGCATCTACACCATTATTCTGTAGAGTGGAGCTTAAGACCAGATTATCGCCCTGAATAAAACCAGGGTTGCCCTCTATTATGAAATCAGAAATTCCGATATCAACTAATGGAGCCATATCTAAATCAATTGCAGCATAGAAATTATTGTAAGATGTGTGAGGACCATCCATTAGCGCTACAACTGGCCAAAAATTCTCATATTGAGTTTTACCATCTGCAGCACGGACTACGCTAAGCGACTCATCCCAAGAAAGTTCAGAGGGGTTATTCGGGGACAATATCACTTGTTCAAAACCATTATTATTTGTATTCAATAACCAAGACCTGAAAACATGATGAGGTTTGTAACCATCATCATAGTTCTCTGCACCGGAGTGCTCAGTGACTGCGGCATAGACATATACAGAAACAGAAGGAATAGACCCTAAATATGTGATTGTCAAGTCTGTAGTGACGATTTCACCTGCGGAATCTAGAGAAGTTGAAAGTTCCATAGTGAAGTCTGATGATGAAGGGGCCATGCAACCACCAGATGTGTAGTCATTATCATAGAAATTTGTCCCTCCTGCGCCAACCTTGTAACAACTACCAGTTTGCTCATCGGCAAAAGAAAATGTAGGATATCCGGAAGATGCTGCCATTACATGATCTCTTCTTGTGCCTGAACTACCTATAGCGTCATCAGGCCATCCAGTACCAGATCCTTGGAAGAAGGATACATAGGTGAAATCATCAGGATTTGAGGTTTTAAGATTATTCAAAGATGGAGATGCACTGCTCATACAAGGCCCACACCAATGAGCACCTACATACTCACCAAAAACAGAATGACCGGGGCTTGAAGCGAAAAGAGGAGCTGCTTCCATCTCTAGTTCATTATTTTGAGTATCGATTTTCTCACATTCAATTAAACCGATTTGAGACATAGTTAACATCAAAAAAACTAGCGCTAAAGCCGAAATTGAAGAGGTCAATCTACTACGTAACATTGCTGTAGCGCTTTCATAGTTTGGTATAACGTTAACTATATATTGCTAGATAAATAACGACCCTTAAGGGTCGGTTAGTCTACAAATGACTTGAAACCATAGAGCCTTCGCGAAGAAAGTAATGGTTGGAGTTAAAGATTCAGAATGGGTTGCCCTCAGAGAGGATGATGGTAGAGCATATTTACTACAAAAGAAACCAGGAGAAATTAAAATAAAAGGACTGGGTAGATTTGATGCTAATCAACTACTGGATGGTTTTTCTGTTGGAGACAGGATTAAAGTCGGACAAAAATCACTCACTATAGTCAATGCTGCTTTACCAGAAGCACGGCGTAATATGTTTAGGCGCGCACAAACTATAGGGATAAAAGACTCAGGATTTCTACTTTCTTGGATGGGTATTGGAGTAGGTAGTCGTGTATTAGAAGGAGGTCATGGATCCGCTGGTATTGCAATGCATTTGGCTAATGTTTTAGGAGAAAAAGGAACTCTGATTTCTGTAGAAATACGGGAAGAACATGCGCAAGTAGGTAAACAAAATATGGATAGATTGAAAGAAATCTTACCTGAATTCCCAGATTGGCATTTATTAGTTGGAGACTTGATAGACGTCGGCGATAAAGTGGAGTCAAT
This sequence comes from Candidatus Thalassarchaeum sp., assembly GCA_016777225.1. Classification (GTDB taxonomy): domain Archaea; phylum Thermoplasmatota; class Poseidoniia; order Poseidoniales; family Thalassarchaeaceae; genus MGIIb-O2. Next base: position 78,239 of record JADHRW010000001.1, read on the forward strand.
TTGTGGAAATATCGATGCTGCAATTATAGACATGGCTGAGCCATGGACTGTAGTGGATTCAATAATTCCAACACTTAGGATTGGAGGTAGGATTGCTTGTTACTGCCCAACTACGTCACAATTAGAAAAGTCATGGAATGCATGTGAAGAAGCGGGATTAGAGATTGAGTGGGCTGGAGAAATGATAGAACGAAAGTGGAGTAAAGCAAGCAAAGGTGGCGTGAGACCTGGCAATCAACCAATGGGACATACAGCATTTTTAATTATTGCAGCCAAAATTGCATCTGAGGAAGAAGAATAGATTTGATTCATAACCAAGTATTCATCCGCCGTAATCATGCGAGACAGTAGCGAGTGGAAACCTACATCTTATCGAACACATACAATAGGACAAATCGTCAGTAATGGTTCAACATTACTTGATACTGAAGTGAGCATAGCTGGATATGCAGAAACAATACGTGGCAGAGGTGCTATTTGCTTCCTAATGTTAAGAGATGGAACAGGTCATATCCAGGCATTTTTAAAGAAAGATAATATGAATCCAGAAACCTTTGATTTGATACAGTCTGCTACAAGAGAATCCACAATTCAGGTGACAGGTAAGGTTGCACAAAAAAGACCACCGAAAGTAGCTGAAGGAGAACCTTTGCCACCTCCAGAATATGAAGTAAATGTAACCTCAGGCGAGATTCTTGCTAATGCAGCGACACCACTTCCAGTTGGAGTAATTGATGACGTTAAGATTGGACTCGACATCAGATTAGATAATCGTCATTTAGATCTTCGAAGAGCACATGTAAATGCTATGTTCCAGTTAAGAAGTAAAGTATTACAGTATGGAAGAGAACATCTCATAGAGGAAGGATTTATGGAAATGAATAGTCCTAAAATAATCGCTAGTGCATCAGAAGGCGGCACTAATTTATTCCCTATGATGTATTTCGATACTCCTGCATTCCTTAGTCAATCACCTCAATTGTACAAACAATTAGCTGTCCTTGGAGGTCTCGAAAGAGTTTTTGAAATAGGACCTGCATTTAGAGCGGAGAAACATGACACATATCGGCACCTCAATGAATTTATTTCATTCGATATAGAAGGAGCTTGGATGAATGATGAAGATGTCATGGGCGTCCAAGAGCGTATGATTCATCACATTTGGTCATCTATTTCAGAAAAAGATTTAGATTTAATTGATATAATTAACAATTATAAAATCAGTCAAGGAGAAGAAATAGTTACTGTCGAAATTCCACAAGTACCATTTCCAAGAATACCGTATTGTGAAGCTGTCGAAATAGTCAAATCAGGAGGTGGTGAGATAGAATGGGGAGACGATATAGAAAGCCATCATTGTGACTTGATAGCTGCAAAATATCCAGGGTTTCATTTCCTACCTCGTTGGCCTATGTCAATGAAACCATTCTATATCTATCATGATAAAAATGAGAAAAGCGATACAGGAGGGCAATTAAGTCGTGGTTTTGATCTGAATTATGGCCGTGATGAAATGACAAGTGGAGGTCAAAGAGAACATAGAGTAGACATGCTCGAACAAAACCTTAGAGAAATGAATCTTAATCCTGATGATTTCAAATTCTACACTGATGGTTTCCGTTATGGTGCACCCCCTCACGCAGGTTGGGGATTAGGAGTTGCTCGTCTACTAATGGTACTCACTGGTGCAGGGAATGTTAGAGAAGTAGTATTATTCCCTAGAGATAGGACCAGAGTAACACCGTGAACTAGACTGATTAATATGCTTCCACAATTGAAAATTTTTCTTGATATTATTGATGCCTCAGGTGATGATTTTGGAATTCCGATAAAAGGTATTATTTCTAAAATAAAGAAAACACTTCTTGCTGCTTTTATTCTAACAATAATTAGCGGAATAGGATTAGGATACCTGATATTTGTAGTTATTCTTTGATCAGAATTCGAAAATACGTCACCGAAAAGAATGGGTATCAAAAACCCCTGCGGTAATTGAGAATTATGGGTAAGCCGACCTTTGCATATTTACTTCTAAAAGAACATCCCTATGGAAGAGAGATGTTGAAACAATTGATTTCCGAAGGATTTATTCCATCTATTATCATTACTGAAGATTCTAAAATTGCTGATGAAGAAAGAGAAAAATTTCTGAAAAGAATTGAAGGTAACTCTATAGCTCCAGAGATAAATAAACAATTAGAGAAAATAGCTATTAAAGGGCATAATGTTAAAAATATAGAAGTTCCAATTCATAATTCTGCAGAAGTTATGCCGCACTTAATTGATTTAGATTTAGATCTAATAGTTTTTGGAGGGACAAGAATAATACGAGGAGAAATATTAGATTACCCTAAACATGGAGTGATTAATAGCCACCCTGGTCTATTGCCTGAATGCAGAGGTTCGGCTTCACCTGCTTGGAGCGTATATCATGATATACCAATTGGGTCGTCCACTCATTTCTGCGATAATGGAGTAGATACAGGACACCTATTACTTAGGAGAGAAGTACCAGTGAAAAGAGGCATGAAATATGAAGATCTTTGTTATGAAACTCTTGTTCTGGCGGGAATTTTGATGAAGGAAGCATTGATGGCTTATGATGAAGGTAGATGGGATGAAATGCGTCGACCTCAGGGAGAGAGCCCAAACCCAACTTTCCGTAATGCTCCTGATGAAATATTAGAAGTAGTCTACCAGAAATTATCTGAGGAAACTTATGCTCATTACGTAAACTAGGTGTGAAAAATGAAAAACTTACTTAATTCAAAATTCCCATATGCAGATAATATACTTAAGGGAAAAACAGCACTTGTTTGTGGCGCATCTAAAGGGATCGGAAAGGCAACTGCTCTAATGCTAGCTCGAGCAGGAGCACAAGTAATTATCTGTGCAAGATCGTCAGAAGAATTAGAAAAATTATCACAAGAAATGCATGGGGATAATCATATCGTTTTAACTTTGAATCTAGAAGATATATCTATGGTTGAATCTAAAATCACAGATCTGGTTCGTAAACAACCTATACACATACTTGTCAATAATTCAGGTGGACCTCCAGGAGGACCACTTCTATCTAATACTGTAGATGAATTTGAAGGCCCATTCAAAAGACATTTACATGCAGCTCACACAATTACTCGTATTCTAACTCCTATTATGGAGAGAGAAAAATATGGAAGGATAGTCAATATTATTTCTACATCTGTCAGGGAACCGATAGATAATATCGGGTTATCAAATACTCTTAGAGGAGCAATGGGGTCATGGGCAAAGTCACTATCTCGTGAATTGAATCCTTGTATCACAATAAATAATATACTTCCAGGTTTCACGGACACAGACAGGTTAGGTTCACTTGCAGGTTCTATTTCTAGCAAAACTGGTGATACTATAGAGCAAGTACAAGAAAAATGGATGAATTCAGTACCTATTCAACGACTGATTGACCCATTAGAAACAGGTGCTGCTGTAACATGGCTTTGCCTTCCTAGTAGCGGAGCAATTAGAGGTATTAGTTTGGCAGTAGATGGTGGAAGAATGCGGTCAATTTGAGAGTGATGTAGAGTGTTATTCGATATTTTCTTTTCTATTTCTCAAACACCTGATACATCTGACTACATACCTTCAGAAAATGAAATGTTCTCAAATTTTCTTGACCAGGTAGAGTTAGCAGATGAATTAGGATTTGGAGTGGGTTGGGTGGCTCAGGCTCATCTATCTACTGAAATTCAAAAAAGGAATAGTAAACCAGTAGTTCCTCATTACCCGGGAGAGGTTGGTTTGTGTACAGACTTCTTTCAAATAGCACAAAAAATGTTCTCAAGAACAAAGAGGATGGATGTAGGTAGTGCAGTGTTATCTATTTTGGCATCAGGAGGGCCTATAGCAATTGCAGAACGCGTAGGATCATTCATCGCATTACATGGTATGATGGAAGAAGAAAAAAGACGCTTACATATAGGATTCTCAGCAGGAAGATTTGAATTTATGGCTAGGCCATACGGAATTGTCCCTAGAAATAAAATTGAAGAAGCAGCATGGCCAGCACTAAGAGGTCAAATATTTGCAGAAGCATCAGAAATATTTCTAAGATTACTGAATGGAGAAGTTATTTCTTCAGATATGATAAGAGATACAATTCTAACAAGAGAAAATTTTCGCTCTGATGAGGATTGGCAAAAGGTTCAACAAGCATCAATGGAATATAATAACAGTAATCAAATACCGGAAAAAATTGATATCCCTCACCGGTATAATTTCGAAGAAATTAAGACAATACCTCAGGAATGGAGAAGAGAATTACTTAATTTAGTATTAGGTAGCCATGATCCAAAATTGCAAATTGAAGTTAATAAATGGAGACCAGTACAGGTTTTTAATCTCAGCATCACACCTCCCCATGTCATTGAAGCAACGCATGATAGAATGAGTGAATATTATCACAAAGATGGTGGAGAATGGAATAGGAGTATGATGCCTCGTACAATTATGGTATTTGTTAATAATGAAGAAGGTTTGACTTCTGAAGAACAAAGTATAGCTGCTCAAAAAGAAGCAAAAGCGGCTCTTTCTACCTATTGGAGCGCTTTAGAGGGAACAATAGATCCTTCAAAAGTAGAGAGAGCAAGCGATAATGCAGTTATTGGAAATGTAGAAGAAATTGCAGAACAAATTAGACAAAGGTTCCATAGCAGTGACAGACTAATGTGTTGGTTTGACTTTTTCAATCACGATAGTGAAAGAGTGAAGCGCGATATGACTGCATTTATGACAAAAGTTGTACCAATCACAGAGGAGGAAAATTAAATGGATAATAAAAGACAAATTACACCATCGTCAGTCTCACCAGGTAGACCCGGGTCTGCTGTATTCCCCACTAACCCATTAGGAGAAAAACACGAAGGTATTGCTACTGGGAGAGATGTAGAATGGGAACCTTTAGTGGATTTTAGAAGAATGGATATTTCAGAGAATACAATCCATGGAGCTGTTGCTTGGGCTCATGGAAATGAGATTGTTCATTCATTTGGAGGAAATGTTCTTGTTTACGGTAGATCAATGATGAAACCACTAATGATGAAGGCTTTTGCAAAAGTATTGGAGGATGAACTAAATTGGAAACAAAAGGCTATTTCATGTTCATCTCATAATGGTGATACTGAGCATGTAGCAGCTGCACAATCGATACTAACTGAATCAGAATGGGGGCTTATGCAATGCCCCCTAGATGTTCCACTTATTCAATTTGGAAGACAGGTTAGAAGACCGAGAAGATGGTTCCATACATGTTCAGGAGAACATGCTGCATTATTGAAAGGTTTACGAAAAATGGGAATGAATAGAGCCGGCTATACACTACCAAGTTCACCATGGTTTCCTATGTTTTTAGATGTCCTAAGAGATTACATGAACAAACCAAATTGGCAACCACTTAGAGTTGCTAAAGATGGTTGCGGGCTCCCTACTGTGTCCAACACTGTTGACGAACTTGCTGTGATGTTCGCAGGTCTTGCAACTAACAAAGATGAAGATTGGATATGGGAAGCGATGAATAAAAGTCCTGATTTAATAGGCGGGTTCAATCGTTTAGATTCTACCTGCTTGAAAGCTGGAGATGGAAAATTAATCGCTAAAGAAGGAGCCGATGGATTACTTGGATTATCTATAGAACATCCTGATTGGCCCAAAGGGCTCGGTATAGTCATAAAAATTGCTCATGGTTGGAATTCACAAGCAACATGGTATGTGGCAAGAGCCGTTTTAGGAGTATTAGGTATTGAATTAAGAAATCCTTACCCTCTACATAGACAGAAAGCATTTATTGTTCCAGGAATAGTTCCAGAAAAATATCAAGATGCCTTAGAAAAGGTAGTGACATGGGATGAATGGGACCCTGATCAAGATAGATTCAACTTAGATTGGAATGAATACTCAGCAGGTATGACTCGAAAAGGCCCATTTTCTAATGAAGGCGGTTTGGAGGGATAGATTGAAACTCCAGAATTACATCTCAGGTTTATTTATAGAGCCAGATTCTAGAGAATGGATGGATGATTATTCACCCGCGACGGGAGAAATAATAGGGCAGGTTCCAAAATCACAAAAAAGTGATGTAGATAGAGCAGTAAAGGCAGCGAAAGATGCATTACCTTATTGGTCATCTTTGACTAATATTGAAAGGGCTGATTGGTTAGATAAAATTGCAGATAATTTAGAATCAAAGTATGAAGATATCGCTCATTTAGAAAGTAAAGATACAGGAAAACCAATTTCATTAGCAAGAGAAGTTGATGCTCATCGTTCTGTTAAGAATTTTAGATTCTTCGGAGAAATGATTAGAAATTTAGAAGAGGAAAGTTTCGGAATGGAGGATGCTAACAACAGAGTAATCTACAAACCAGTAGGAGTCGGTGCTCTTATCACTCCATGGAATTTGCCACTATACTTACTTTCGTGGAAAGTTGCGCCAGCAATAGGAATGGGGAATACAGTAATTTGTAAACCAAGTGAATTGACGCCATTAACTGCAGATTTGTTGATGAAATCAGTAGATGAGGTAGGGTTGCCAAAAGGAGTCATAAATCTAATTCATGGAGATGGAATGGGAGCAGGTGCACCGTTAGTATCGCATGAAGATGTAGATCTTGTCTCATTTACAGGAGGAACCTCGACAGGCGCCAATGTCGCTCAGTCAGCTGCTGTATCGTTCAAGAAATTAAGTCTAGAATTAGGTGGTAAAAATGCAAGTATCATCTTTGATGACTGTGATTTAGAAAAAACTGTCCCAGGAGTTGTAAGATCGGGGTTTTTGAATCAAGGACAAGTATGTCTTTGTGGAAGTAGAATACTTGTGCAAGAAAATGTATATGATAAATTTGTAGATAGATTTGTAAATGAGGTTGAGAATATGAAAATCGGGGACCCATCTAATGAAGACACAAAATTAGGTGCACTAATATCTCCTGAACACTTATCTAAAGTTGAAGAATATATACAAATTGCCAAAGATGAAGGTGGGACTATTCTCACAGGAGGATATCCTTGCTTACCAAAAGAATTTGAGAATGGAAATTGGATAGCACCAACAGTAATTGCAGATTTAGATGTATCATCACGCTGTTCAATAGAGGAAATATTTGGACCAGTTGTTACAATTCATAAATTTGTCAATGAAGAAGAGGCGATTAAAATTGCAAATAATACAAGATATGGTTTAGCGGGCAGTATATGGACTACTGACTTAGAAAAGGGAAACAGGGTTGCAGAGTCAATTCATACAGGAATGATATGGATAAACACTTGGCTTCATAGAGACCTAAGAGTTCCATTTGGGGGAGTCAAAGATTCTGGAGTGGGAAGAGAGGGAGGAAGATGGAGCCTAGGATTTTTCTCAGAAACAATGAATATTTGCACGAAATATGATTAATTAACGGCGATTCTTTCGTCCTTTTCCTCTTTTTGCTTTACCCGATTTAGAATCCCAATTTCTCCCTGGTTTATTAGACCAAGAACTTGTATCAACATCTGAATAATTACTCTTTTCTAATTTTTTTCTCAAACCTCTCGGTAATTCTTGAATTGATTGAACGTCAAGTTTTACACCAATATCTTGTTCAAGTCTACGTATTCCTTCACCTCCAGAACCTATAATCGATCCAATTGCAGAATCATCAACATAAATAGCAGCCGAAGAGTCTGTGAGGAATTTTGCATGTTTTATAGTGATACCTGTAAGCCTAGTAGCCTCTCGTTTAAGTTCTTCAGATGCTAAATTCCAAGCAGGACTACCTCCATCTTCGCCCTGAGCACTTACAGGAACTACTGCTATTTCTGAGCCAAAAGCGAACATTTCATGAGTCAGACGATTCGAAGGAAATTCTCTAACCTCAATTACAGGACGGCTTAAATCAGATTCCATACCAGTAGGAGCTCTAACAACCATTTTTAGTTCTAGAACTTGATTTATCTTACCTTTTTCTATATGAATTACCGTATCTAATACTTGAGAAATCAGACCAAGTTCTACTTTACCAACAAGCCTTTGAATAGCTTGAAGACCACTATTTGCATGAGTTACTCCGAGAAGACCGACTCCTGCTAAACGTACATCACCAAATATTTCGAAATCTCTTGCTCGACGAACCTCATCGAATATCACGAAATCTGGTCTTAATAGAAAAATAATCTCTGCAGTTTTTTCTAAATCTCCTTCTAAAGGTGCATATTGAGTCACTCTTTGAGGTACTTGTAAGTCCCTGGGGGATTCCATTGTCTTTACCATGGCACCCATTTCAGAGTCAAGATAAGAAGCAATTGCTTGTGCAAAGGTAGTTTTCCCAGAACCAGGTTTACCAACGACAAATATTCCTCTGTGATGATTTGAAATTCTACTTATTAATTCTTGATCCAGTTCGTAATCAGATAATTGTAAATTTGCTACCGGCCTAACAACAGTTATTTCCCAAGCATCAGAAAAAGGAGGCCAAGCACAACTAATCCTTAAATCTCCAATTTGCATTACTTTACAGCCATCCCTTTCAATCTCTATAAAACAATCAGAACGAGCTTGATTCTGATCAATTATTAATGATAAATCTTCTGAAAGAGCTTCTAAAGATGGTTTGTTCCATATATCACCCTCAAGTTCATTTAAGCTCAGAGATGAAATATGTCCACTCTTAACTCTGGGTTTACATTCAGCCTTCAAGAAAACGGTAGATACTGAATCATCTAATAATAATTGTTCAAGAGTTTCAGGTAAAAGTGGATGTTCTCCAAACGATGCCATATACCTAAGATAGGCTCTTTAGATTTCATGTTTGTCTTAATATCGAATATAATGCTCCAATAAGGTAATACTGTACATGTGTATTAAAGAAAAGCGGTAAGACTGAAAGTATAGTCATTTAGCCAAGGACGATAATATGGTATCGGTTGGTATAATTGGCTTGGGAGCGTATGTTCCACCAAATGAAATGAGCAACGAAGATTGGATGGAATATGTAGACACTAGTGATGAGTGGATAACCACAAAAACGGGTATGAAAAAAAGAAGAATTGCTAGCTCTGATATGTGCACATCTGATTTAGCAGTTGAAGCCTGTAAACAGGCCCTTGAAGATGCAAATTTAAAACCTAAAGATATTGATTTACTAATCTTAGCAACGTCATCACCTGATGTACCTTTATCGTCTACTGCTGGAATCATACAAGATAAATTAGGTTGTGTAGAATGTGCTGCTTTTGATATAAATGCTGTTTGCGCGGGATGGATACATGCATTAGATATAGGGTCAAGATTTGCAGGAACTAGTGGATATCAGAATGTACTTGTGGTAGGGTCAGAAATATATTCAAGAATATTGAATTGGAAGGATAGAGCTACATGCGTATTATTTGGAGATGGTGCTGGAGCAGTTGTACTTTCAGAAGTAGGAAATGGCAAGGGGATTTTAGGTTCTTGGTTGATGTCAGATGGATCAGGATCTTCAGTAATTGAAATACCAGCCGGTGGGGTTCGTACTCCATTTAATTCTGAAGATTTTGAGGAAGGGAAACAATACTTCCATATGGATGGAAGAGCAGTATGGGATTTTGCAATTGAGGCATTCCCACAAGCAGTAAGAAATGCTTTATCAAAAGTAGGAAAGGATATATCTGATGTAGATTTAATCATACCTCATCAAGCGAATATAAACATAATTAAAGCAGGAATGGAAAAACTCAATCTAGGGATGGATAAAACATTCACTAATTTACACAAATATGGGAACACAGCAGGAGCAAGTGTACCAATTGCAATGCGTGAAGCAATGGATGAAGGACTAATCAAAGAAGGTACGCTAGTTGTTACGGCCGCATTTGGCGGTGGATTAGCATGGGGAGCCAACGTAATACAATTTTAGTAATTATGATATTGTATCCATCCGCCTGTTGCTGCATCGTGTCGAAGCAAAGTATTATCTGAATTTTGACACCATACTTGACCAGTTTCATCGGCCCATACTTTCTGACCATACTCATTTACTGGTGTTCCTTCAGGTGGAGTTATTGTTTTTGGTTTAGGAAGACTAGGTAATTCATTTAGTAGTGCATCAATATGAGATGTGTCTCTTTCCACTTCTACAACTACCTCTTCTACTGTATTTCCAGAGTCTGGTTCCTCATTAATTGAATCTAAATGGTCATCTAGGTTTGGAGTTTTTTCAGTCATCCCTTCATGAGGATAATCAACTTCAATAACTGTTTTATTTTCATCATTATTCTCTCCTTCATCAGTACTACTTCTTCGCAAAGTAATAACCCCTAAGTATCCAATAATTGCTAGTGTTAGGGCACCTGCAGATACCGCTAAAATAAACTGGAAATCATTTTGGAAATACTTGAAATTAGGATGAGAATCTGATTCATCTCCTTTTCCATCACCATCTGAATCAAGCCACTCAGAAGTATCATTGGGGAACATATCTTCTGAATCTATATAACCATCATTATCACTATCAGCTAACAAAGGATTCGTCTTCGCTAATATTTCATTACTATCAGAAATACCATCTCCATCGTCATCAGTATCGGCATTGTTTCCGATTCCATCTCCATCAGTATCTATCCATTCATTAGCATCTAGACTACTCCAATCTTCAATATCTGAGAAACCGTCATTATCATCATCTAAGTCGATTATATCGCATTCCAAATCTAAATCTGTATCTAAAGGAATAGATTGCGATAAAAGTGGGTTTGTTTCACATATTAATTCAATGGAATCTAACCAACCATCACCATCATCATCAGTATCTGAATTATCACCTATGCCATCGCTATCGGTATCTGTATCCTCTGATGCGTCTATCGGAAAATCATCATATTGATCAAGTACCATATCATTATCATCATCATTATCTTCTCCAAAGTCTTGACAACCATCACTATCTACATCAGTAGATAAATTACTAATCCATCCAATTAGCCCGGGAGTACAATCGTCAACAGAATCTAATCTACCATCGCCGTCATCATCATTATCATCGGTATCAATAATTCGATCATTATCGGTATCTAAAAAGCAGTCATCAACAGAGGTTGCTCCCTGAATAATGGTAATATAATTGGTTGGACATGCCCACAGGAATGTACTAGCTGTAGAATCGGTGTAGAAATCAAATGGATTTATTTGCTGAGATATTTGACCTTCGTCAGATACATAATATCCAGCATCAGCATCTATACAGGATGATTGACCAGATGATGGCTGATAAGTTCCTTCATAACAGGGTGTTTGACTTTGGGACATATTTCCAGTAACGAAATAACCTGATTCAGCAGAAATACACGCTGTTTGTCCAGTATCTGGCTGATATGTTCCAGTTGTACATTCAATATAATCAGATTGACCAGGGTTTGCTACAAACGCACCTTCAGGAGAATCTAAACAAATGCTTGAACTCTCAGATGGTTGATAAGTTCCTTCTAAACAAATATCTTGAGATGACGAGCCTTCTGAAGAAACAAAATATCCTGGCTCAGCAAAGGAGCAGAAACTCACGTTGGTTGCTCCAAATAGAGGATTATAAGTCCCAATAGGGCATGGTACTTGTTGGTTTGCAGCAAACGAAGAAACATAATATCCAGGTTCGGAATTATAGCAACCTAATTGTGCAGCTTGCGTTTGATAAGTCCCTGGAGAACAAGCAGTTTGATTGGATGACCCCTGAGTATCTACAAAATATCCTGAATCTGCGTCAATGCAAGAAGGTTGACCAGTACTAGGCTGATAAGTACCAAAGAAGCATATAGATGGTGATGAAGAACCTGAGTTTGAAACATAATAGCCCACACCTGCCTCTAAACAAGCAGATAAATTATTCGAACCTATATCTGGATTATATGTACCTGGAATGCAGGGTGTCTGTGAAGGCGAACCTTCAATATCTACATAATGACCAGAAGTTGCATTCAAGCAATTTACACTAGATGTTGAAGGTTGATAAGAACCTAAATTACAAGGAGTTTGAAACGCTGAGCCGTTATTAGGAACATAATTGCCAGGTGATGATTCAATACATCGGAATTGACCTGTAGAAGGTTGATATGTCCCTAAATCACAAGGAGTTTGGAAAATAGATTGTAGCCCGAATGAATAGTTTCCTTGACTTGCATTAATACAATATGATTGACCAGAAAAAGGTTGATAATTACCAGGAGTACAAGGAAATTGATTTGTAGATCCTGTAGTTGGTACATAATTTCCAGAGGAGGCAAGTATACAAGTTGTCTGAGCGGTATTAGGTTGATATGTCCCGTTTGAACAAGCAATTTGGTCAGGAGAACCATCAGATGATGTGTAATAACCTGCATCAGTATCGATACAGAATGTCTGAGCAGTTTGATTTTGATAAGTTCCTGCAAGACAAGATTGCTGATTAGTTGCGCCGATAGTGTCTACATAATGTCCTAAAGAAGCTGGTATCTGAATGAATGAGCCAAATGCTCCGGTATAATGTCCTAAAGATGTAGTTAAACAACCAGATTGACCAGTTAGACCTTGATATGTACCTGGCGAACAAGATGTTTGTGATAAAGAACCAGAATTAGAAACAAAGTATCCTTGGGCCGCATTAATACAAAAGGAATTACCAGAGGTAGATTGGAATGTTCCAATTGGACATAAAACTTGATGAACACCAATTTCAGCATCTATACTATTCGAGATGTCGCCCAATAAAGAAGAGTCTACGACATTAAAATAACTTAAATTCATGTAGTACAAACCAGTAGAATTTATTCTCTCGACTTCAATAAAAATAGTCCTTTCAGATGAACTAGAAGTACCATTCGTAGTTACATCTTCTGAAGTTAATTCAATACTATTACTTGAATCAATAAGACCCATGGAAGAATTATACAGAGATATAGTAATCTCTGCGGATGAAGATTCTGCATCTATAGAAACCCCATAGAACTTAGCCAAATCAATCTTAAAATAATCATACGTATCTGATACTGAACCAATACGTGCTGTATAACTAGCACTAGTAGAACTAAGATTGGTTGAAGTATTGTATGAATTACCTGAATCCCCGGTTGTAAGTGAAACAAAACTACCTGGATTGGACAATAAACACGAGGTAGAACTGATTGCATCCTGATAATATCCTTCTGGACAAATTGTCTGAGAAGACGCGGCTATCGAATTAACATAGTGGCCAGCAGATGCATCATAGCAAGTTGATTTACCAGTTTGAGGTTGATATTCACCAAGAGAACATGCTGTCTGATATAATGCTGTGAAAACGGAGTAATGACCTGCCGAAGATTCTGTGCAGCTAATTCTTCCCCATGAACCGAGATCACAATTCATCCATCGAGCAGGATTATTTGGATATGGATCATTTGGTGATGGTACGCCATCGCCATCATCATCGCCTGCCATATGGACATCTAAGAGATTGAATATTCCATCACCATCCATATCTTGGTCTGAAAAAGAAATTTCAGAACCATTATTAAAATTCATACGATAAGGCGAAATTAGAGGACTCGTTGTGTTATCAAATTCACCACCTTGATTACCCCAACAATAGATATAATATATGTCAGATATTGAACAAGTTGACTCAGAACCTGAAGAAACTGCAATCATGTTTTCAGAGGAATTAATTGCAGAGAAATCAACATATTGAGGCGAATTGGAATTTGAACCAGTACACCCACTGGATGGAATTACAGAAGAACACTCTCCATTTCCAAGTTGCCCGTAAGTATTAATTCCCCAACAACTAATTGAACTATTATCCAGTATTGCACATGTGTGAGAATTGGTACCATCAATGGAAACAGCATATCTTCCAGTATCTAATGATAATGAAACAGAACCATTTACTGGAATTCCATCAGGGGATGAAATTGTATATGAATCCCCCCAACAACTAATTAAACCACCTGAAGAAAGTGCACAGACACTGTAACCAGGTGTGGTAATTGAAACCACATTACCGATGATCGAGTGATTTACGATTACTGGAATATTACTATCAGTTGTAGTACCATCAGCAAATATACCGTATGAATTGTCCCCCCAACAAGATACTTCGCCCGTATTTAGTAAAGCACAAGTAAAATCTAACCCTGCAGATATAGATACTGCAGTTTTGTTGATACCAAGATTAACTGATGTGGGAGCATTTCGATTACTATTTGAGCCATCACCCAATTGCCCCTTGTTATTCCTTCCCCAACAAGATACAGAACCATCATCTAAAATAGCACAAAAATGAGTGTTGCCTTGGCTTAAAGCAGCAGGAATCTTACCATTAAGATCTACATATCCACTTAATAATTGTTGATTCCCTAGACCAAGTTGACCATAATTATTCAGGCCTGAACAAAAAAGACTGTAGTTTGTAGAAATAGAGCATTGACCAGATATCGAAATAACATTACTCTCAGAGATAATTGATGTACCATTAACGAAAGACAATAGAGAGCCATTATCGAGAACTAAAGTGGGAGAGCCTGAATTAAGTTCAAAAACTGCATCAGAAAATACATTTCCTCTTTCAGAACCGGGTGAGTTAATTCCTAAAACCGATCTACTTGCAGAAAAGTTATCTTCTGAATTTGAATGTACTTCATCCGGTACATCAATGAAATTAAGAATTGGCACACACAAAAATAGTAAACAAATTGTGATAGCAAGAAGCTTTTGTAACGGCATATTACTCGACATACAGGCCTAGCGTCCATCTTGAGACTATGACTATTGCTCTAGATTGATATCTTGATGCATCAAATTTTTAATACTTTTTTTGCTAACAAAGGCATTTCTAAATCTGACATAATGAATGCTTTTTCAACTGTATCAAAAGGCGAATCTGATTTACGACTTGCTTTTGCTCGTGAACTAATAATTCTCCAAGCCCCCTTCTTACCAATTCCTGGAATTGCCTCTAATTGTTGCTGAGACACTGAATTAATATCAAGGCCTAATTCTACACCTGAAATACTTCTCATCCCATGTCCTGTCACTAAAATATCTGAATCAGTTTCAAGTGGTATGTGATAAGGAACACCGACTAGAATGGGATAGGCACCTATTTGTCTACCGAAAGTGATTCCCGATTTACCATATATTGATTCATCTCTATGAATTGGATTTAGAACTTGTTCTGGTCGACGAATTCTATCATCATGAGTTTCCCACCAAACATCATTCAATACTGATCCAAGAGGAAACATTTCTTCGAGTAAAGGTTTGTCAATATTCTCACGTACTTTTTTCTTGAATGAGCGGAAATCAGATTCAGAAATTTCTTGGAAACCCTGACCTTCGACTTGACGAATATTAATACGTCTTAACCACATTCCTTCTGAACGTAAATCGTTTAATAATTTCATGTTCATATCATAGCTATGTTTAGTTTCACCATTAAGTCCAGCTATGAAATTGAGTCCGGGGAGAAGTTTTGGTAGCCCTCTCTCACCCCTTACTCGACCAAAATCATTAATGTGGCGTATAGCAATCTTCAGTTGTTCAGAATCACAGTTTAACCAATTCATTTCATGAACAGTTGGGTCAGCAGATTCTAATCCAAAAGAAAGAACTGCTCCATCGCTTAGAGTATCAATCATTGATTTAGTTATTTCAGTAGATGGTTCAATATTCTCTGCAACAATTGAAGGATTGCCGTTATCTACATGTAAAATGTTTAATCTTTCATCTTCTCGTGCACCATAAAGTACTTTAGAAATTGGATCAGGATTTGGAACTGGATATTCGAGATCTCTGACTCCTTCTGCACGATAAGTGTAGATATCTGTTGCTCCTCCAATACGTATATTTCTAACACCAGAATCTATAGCACCAGATATTTCTTTCAATATATCTTCTTCACTACGCCACAAAGGAACTCCTTTTTTGGGTTCGATACAAAATTTACATCCTCGCTTGAACCTAACACATCCTTGGTAAAGTTCGATTTCATATGTTAAAGGACCTGCACGACCATCATCTGTAAATAAATCGGGATGATTTTTTACTGCCTTAGATGTAGAGCCATTTTGAGCCCATAAAGTCCATTCATCTTTTGTTCTTTTACTATGTTTCCAGATACCCGTTGAAATATAATGATTCAAAGAAGCATCAATATCGTTAACTGCACAAAAAAGATTAGAACGTAATGGAGTCCAGCCAGAATAACGCCAATTTTTAATAGCCCAACCACCACACAATATTGGTTGATCATTTGGGAAAACCGCAAGAATTTGATCTAATTCTTTCTGACTAATGGGTGTACCTCTAACATATTTCCCAGGGACAATTGAACCAGCAAGTACGATAGTTCCGGATAAATCAGATAATTCTCTACGTAACCTATCTCTCTCATCCTTATCGTTGAGTAGATGTTTGTACTTTAATCGCCATTGATCTATAGTCATATATGTATACTCAAGACCTCTTGATTCGAGAACCCCACAGATATAACGAATGTGAAATCCTAGGTAGTTAGGTACTCCAAAAGCAGCAGGTTCATCTTCGTAGCCATCAATTACAAGCCACCCCTCCATATTGGATGGGGCACCTACCTCTACCATGAATAACTCGCTTATTTCTTACGGCGTGAACGATTTTGATTGGAGCTCCCGCGCGACTCATTAGATTCTTGAACACTAATTTTTCTTCCATGAAATTCAAAACCATTTAATTCTTTAACTGCTTTCTGGCCTTCTTTAAGATTTGAGAATTTTATGAACGCAAAACCTCGAGATTTACCTGTTTCACGATCTTTAGCGATATGAACTTCTTTGAGTTCCCCATAGGTTGAAAATAGTTTCCTTAAATCATCTTCATTAGCATCCCAAGAAATACTCCCCACAAATAACTTAACTCCTGAATATTCGGCAGATTTTGCTCTAGCTGACTTCAAAACTTCACGTTCAGCAGATAATTCTTCTTTAGTAGCAGTACCATCATTTACCTTATTCATACAATCTCTACAACGGATTGGCTTCCCAGGAGTTGGTTTGAAAGGTACTTGTGTGGCACTAGAACACATAGTACAAGTGGTTTTGTGCATTTCTCTACGTTGACCACCTGAACGATTATTATCGCGCATCTTAGAAACAGATGCTGGAATCTCATGATTAATTCCTCTTCTAAAATCTGCTAAAGGTGAAAGATAAGGACGGACTCCATCATGTCCAAGTATCTTCTCAGCTTCAGATGACCAACGTTCACCTGGACGATTCAATGATGTAACATCTGAGCCTTCCGGAATTGAATATCCGTGACCAAATCCACTAGAAAGAACTCGATAACCTGAATAATCACACCTTGGACATGACACATTAAAATCAGGCAATAGATCACTTTTTTCTAGTATTTCACCGCATGGAGGACATATAGCATAAAGAACTCCTAATTCAGGATCTTCGCGAGTTGATGCTTTTAACATTGGTTCGAATTGAGTTATTTTAGCACGAACAATATCTCTAGAACGCATAGCATCACCTGCTGAAGGAATATATCTATCTACAAAATCTGTAACATAGATATCTGCGAATAATTTTAGAGCAGGGATAGTTCTATGACCGCCTTCTTTATCCTCAATATGGAGAATTCTGATTTCAGCAGTTTTAGCATTAAGACGATTGACTTGCCCTATAACCACATCTCCAATTTTGGGTAAATTAGCAGTTGAACCTGAAATCTGAATTGAGATTATACCATTTTCTTGTACTAGTTTACCTGAAAGAGATGCTAAAGCTCCAGATTCTGTAGAAATTACACCATCTCCCAAGATTAATCCATCATCAACTACAACAGATGTTCCAGGCGTTACAAAGTCGCCTGCTGAAGCACTCATAGTGTACGCGACTGGTCAACCACGTATGAAGAACACGGATGTTAATAATCAAACATTTAGTTTGGAGATAAACGCCAGAAGCCTACTTTCGTCTTATCTCTTTGTCTTTTATGATGAGAATATTTAGCAGGTAAAGCGAATTCGGCTTCTCCATACATTTCTACGGTCCATCCTTTTGATTCGAAAAATGGACGAATATGAGTAGCATTAGAACTGTGTAGTAAATGAGCAACGGATTTATTTTGTAAAATTAGTTCTAAAAACGGTCGGTCGGCTTTCTCTTTTTGCCTACCCCAAGGAGGATTACAAATTATTAGGTCTACTTTAGTGAAAGGCATACCGGAGACAATATGTTCATTAATTATTTGACTAGAATTTTGAATTTCATGATTTATTAAGTTCTTTTTTAGGGCGTTACATGCTTCAATATCAGTTTCAACAAAAATTACTTCTTTGGCGCCTAACTTCAGGGCTGCAATACCTAAAATACCATTCCCTGCACCTAAATCTCCAACTAAACTGTTATCGTCGATATCTCCAAATGAGACTATATCGAAAAGTAATCGAGATGCCAAATCACCGTCTGTAGAATACTGCTCTAAATCAACATCATTACAAGGATGAGGCTCTAAGTTAGAAAGAACCATAGCAAGACGACGAATTCTCATAACTCTTGCGAATCGGTTTTACGTTTCAATGAATTCTAATTATTTCTTTGAAAAGTACTATCTAGAACTGTATTTGAATCATGTAGAATTCCGTCTGCAAGTATTAATTCTGCCAATAGCACCCCATAACCGGCAGCCCCCCGAATAGTATTATCAGAAACCACCTTAAACCTCAATTTTTTACCAGTAACTTCTATTTCTCCAACTGACACTGCCATAGCAGAACAAAGATCTTGAGCAGGATTCCTAGATTCTGAACCTGCCCACCTATCTTCATCGACATCTAATTTGCCATCAACAAAATTAATTATCTTAGTTGATGATGGCAGTCTTAAATCATGTGATTCAGAAGAATAGTTTTGCCATACCTCAATAATTTCATGAGCACTTATTTGATTAAGAAAATCTATCTCAATCATTGCTAAATGTCCGTAATCACGATTAACACGTGAGCAAGAAACTGTGACATCGATATTGGAATTTGGAAAAACCCCCTCCTTCTTTTCCCCTAAAATTCGATTTAATTCTCTGACAACACTCTGTGATTCACCAGGAATTTCTGAATCGATAACTATACCCTTTCGGCCTTTAGAAAGCATACCTCGGCCACCTCCTGAAAGAGATTGCTCAGTAATTATACTTACAGATGAAAAATCAAAATTAGAATATAAAGGAGATAACGTTAGTGCAATTGGTACCACCATACAGTTACTGCATGAAATCAAAAATCCTGTTCCAATATTCTGAGATTCCAATATCGAAAGATGGTTTGGATTAACATCAGGAATAACTAGAGGTACATCGGAGTTCATTCGATGTACTAATGCATGACTAATTACAACAAATCCCTCTTTAGCTAACTCTTTTTCCACTTTTATAGCGACTTCATCTGGAATTGCTGAGAAAATTATCTGTACTTTTTCAGATTTTAATTCACGAACTAGAGTATCTAAATCACTCAAACCTTTGACATTTATATCTGGTAACTCTGGTCTTTCTTCATCTAAAGACCAGGGCAAATCACTTATTTTTTCACCAACAGTTGAAGACGAGCCAATTACAGAAACTGGAACTAACCAATTATGATTAATTGTTCTTTGAAGATAACGCTGTGCTACAAGGCCCCTAGAGCCAAGGATTGCACAATTCACTCTCCCGAGTTCAGACATGATTACCGCACGAATACAAACTACCTAAGAGCAACTGTTTATTGTTTTAGATAAAAATATAATTTATACAACGAGTTCAAGTACTTTCGATTTCAATACATCGTCATGGCAGACATCGAGATGATAGTGATAGCGGCACTTACATTTGCCTTGATTATTGCTCTATGGCAACTAATAAATAATTCAAGTTCAAGTAATGATATCGAGATCCGTAAGGAAATTCGTGAAATGGGGGCTGAACAGATGAATACTTTACAGGCACTTGGAAGTTCTCAGCAGGAACACTTGGCTACAGTTTCAAGAAATATCGAGAGACTCAAAGAAGGCAATGAAAAAAAACTCGATCAAATGCGAGAAACTGTTGATGAAAAATTGCAAGAAACTTTAGAAAAGAGAATCACAGCATCCTTCCAACTTGTTAGTAAGCAATTACAAGATGTACATAGCGGACTAGGTGAAATGAAAAATCTTGCAGATGATGTAGGAGGACTGAAGAAGGTTCTTTCAAATGTTTCAACACGAGGGGCTCTTGGCGAATTACAAGCTCATCAAATTCTAGAAAATTTCCTCTCTCCTGAGCAATTTGGAATTAATGTTCAAACTAATCCCAACTATAACGGAACTGTAGAATTTGCAGTCGCGTTACCAGGATATGATGATTCAGATGAGATTTTATGGTTACCTATTGATTGTAAATTTCCAATTGAAGATCATCAGGCTTGGCTTGATGCGTTAGACATTGGAGATAAAGACCTCATAGAAACAGCAAGAAAATCTCTTGTTTCAAATGTCAAGAAGAAGGCTAAAGATATCTCACAAAAGTATATTTCACCACCTCATACTACTGATTTTGCAATTATGTTCTTACCTACAGAGGGGCTTTATGCAGACATAGCAAGGCAGCCTAGTCTGTTAGAAATACTCCAAAGAGAACACCAAGTAATGATTTGTGGACCATCAAATCTTTCAGCATTTATATCTAGTATTAAAGTTGGATTCAGAACGTTAGCATTAAAAGAAAGTGCAGGTGATGTTTGGAGAGTATTAGGAGCTGTGAAAAATGAATATGCGAAGTTTGGAAAGACGATTGAAAGTGCGCATAAGACTGCTAATGCACTTACTAACAAATTATCAATAGAGGGTGAAGTTCAAGTCAGACTTCGTGCGATGGATAGGGCGCTGAAAGATATCGAAACATTATCTGCGAAAGACTCTGCAAAACTTCTAGATTTACCTGATGATAATCAGGATTAAAGTAGAAAAAATCATGTATAAAACCTCACTCGAGGAATCATGATAAATTGGCAAACCGGAAGATATCACCCAGTAGTTCATCTCCCAGAGGAATATGAAGTTAGAGATTTTACAACTGGTAATTATGTATCTTCTGAATTTGAATATGATATTGGAAGGTATGATGAATTGAGACCTGGTATGTATTCTACTGATCTATTCTCTGAGGGGAGATATTTGCACATAGGCATCGATATTGGAGCACCCGTTGGAACTCCATGTATGGCCTTTGATAGTGGAGAAATTTCACATTTTGGCTATAATCCTGCAGATGGAGACTATGGATACGTAATAATCACAAAACATTCAGTAGGAGGAATTCCAATATGGGCTCTCTATGGCCATCTCGATTCAAAGTCAATAGAAGGAAAAAAAGTTGGACAAAAAATTTCACATGGAGAAATTATTTGCTGGATGGGAGATAAGCATGAAAATGGAGGTTGGGAGTCGCATCTACATTTTCAACTATCAATAATTGAACCTAAAACTCATGATATGCCAGGAGTAGTAGATCCTAATGAAAGAGAAATGGCTTTGATTAAATATCCTGACCCCAGATTAGTTCTTGGACCTATATATTAGATTGTAGAAAGATGAACTTTTAGATCTGTAATAGAACCCATCTCAGAAGGGTCTACACCTTGTAATAATGCTAAGGATATACTAATCCAATCTGAAATATGAGAGGCATAGAGTAGTCTTTCAAGTAAACTTTCACCTTCACAATCAATTATCCAAGAGTTATTATTCTCAATATTTTCTAGCATCCAATTCATCCTAGAACGAATCCGTGGATGAATCTCATTACAAGAAAAATAAATCAAAGAATGTTCGTTACTTTCTGATGATGCCCATGCAACTATCTCATTATGATTCATCTCAGGCAATTCGGATGAGCGTGCAAAAACATCTGAGTTTTCATTTAACTGATTAGTAAAACGTCGACCTGCTGAACTCAAAACAGTTGGTGTGATTATACCAATTTGTTTACCTAACATTGATTCTGCGACAGAAGTAACTAATCCATTACCTCCACTAATATCAGAGTCTATTGATAAAGAGCGCAAGCGTTCAATCATAGATGAGAGCTCTTTCACACCGGGCTTTTCAATAATTCCAATTTCCCAACAAGTCGCTAATTGCATCCCAAATAAGTGACCAAAGGCAGAACGAGGCATTTGACCACCAGGGACGGACAAATAAAGACAATCATCATTATCTGAAATGATTTTTTCTAATTCACCACCTGATGAAATCCCAATTACAGTCCCTCCTGATTCTAGAGCCTCACGTACTCCATCAAGTGTTTCTTCAGTATTTCCTGAATAAGATGTTGCAATAATTAGCCAGTCAGGGCCCCACCAAGATGGCAGACCGTAATCCCTCCAAACTACAAATGGAATTCCTCCCGAATGATCCGCTAATGTAGAGAGATACATGCCTCCTGCACCTGAACCACCCATACCTAAACAAAGAACACCAGTCCAATCAATATCTTTCTGAATATCTAGTTTAGAATTGACAGCTTGTTCAAAATCATCTATAAATCTTCTAGTATAGCCCGCCATATCTTGTATATCTAATTTTTTTAGAAGTTGAACCATGTCTTCTGAACTCATATCTCGACCTCTTGAGTAAACCCTGGTAATGCCACCCATATATCATCTATGTAGCCAATACGTAATTTAGTAGACTTAACGTTATCATCGTAAGGTAAAGCGACTGTTGCCATGGTATAATCGTGAGGAGTCATAACTTCTGCCGCATAACTATCTCGATTCATTATGTCTACAATATATTGTTCAGACGTAGAACAAATTATTCTAGCTTTTTCCATATCTCTCCAAGATGCTCCAGAACGTTGGAAGAAACTTAAACGACGTATGATAGGTCCATCTTTCTGCCATGAATCAATTAACCATAAATGATTATTTAATTTAACAACATCTCCTACGGCATAAGCTGGCTTACGGTAACTAACAGTTAGTCTTGTAATCTCAATACCATCCCTCATACCAACTACAGTTGAAGTTTCCTTGATTGTTCCACCGAATTTTTTTGTTAATATACGACCCCAAGATCTTGCCATTGATTTAGAACCTAATTGTAAATCCCAGCCACCAGTTACAATACCTTCCTTAGTTATGAAAAACATAGGATCTGCTTCCATTCCTCCGAGCATTTCATCAAGAGTCTCTCTTAATTCTTTAAGTTCGTTTTTTGATAATTTGCGTCCTGCAGAGCGAAGTTGGACGATTGCTTCAAAATAAGCTCCATCCTTTCTAGTGCATGGTGTACAAATTGCATTACTAGTCTGTATTAACACTTCATAAGTATCTTGAAAAAGGAAATTATCAATAGTTCCTGACACATCTATTTGAACTCTATTTGTTCTATCATCAATAACTTGAAGTCCAAAATCAACATCTACATCTTCTGCTCTTTCATCCACTTCAAGATTATCTCTAATTCTTAAATCTGCTAGAGGTTCATGACCCATTTTTGACCATCTGCCACGAATTTCGTAACATTCACATTTAGGGCAACGGAATTGCTGAATCACTTTAGGCATTTTTGATAAATTAACGCGCTTACGAAAACAAACCTCACAAAGACGATTTGATGAAAGATTTGTTTTTTCACCACAAACAATACAAAATGCGTCGTTAGACATGTCTCTCGACCTTTGCGAAAGCATCGTGCATTAGAATCATTCGCGACATGAAAATTACTCTTCTTCTAAATTAGAGACCTGAAGTTTCCATTCAGCCTCCTTTATTCTAACTCTAAGGTCGTCTAATCTTCGCCCTATTAAAATAATATAATAAGATAAAATCGAACCTAATATAGCATAAGTAATTACATATGATTCAAAACCGTTCAATGGACCACCTCCTCATCTAGAGAATAGAGCAATATTTGTAATTTATTTTCTAATTTATACGCCAAAAAAGTCAGGATTGACAGACCAATCATCAATATCCAAAAAGAGATTATTCCCATTATTAATACCTGTTGCATCTTAGGATCAAGTCCAGTTTCATCTGTTTGTGCTATAACAACAGCAGGATGTCTTTTTTGGTAGAAAGTAGTGGCTATTGCAGTAATTGGTACAAGGGCAAAACCAAATAAACCTATAGTGGAAAGTGTGTCTCTAGTGTCTACTCCATCAGGTTGAGAACGTCGGGAAAGTACTATGAAAAGTGCCACTGCAGTTAGTAGTCCAAATGTATTTAATCTCAAATCAGCCCAATCCCAAGGAACACCCCATTCAGCAGAACCCCATATAGGCCCCGAAATCACAACACCTAAACCAAAAAGTAAACCTAAATCAGAACCAGTACAGAACAAGTTCCAACCCCATTCTTTCCTCTTAACAAACCATGCAATTGCCCCTGTAAATAATAAACAAAAAGCAAGGAAAGATGTCCAAGCAAAAGGAACATGCCAGAATAATATACGATAAGCTTCAGGTGATCTAAATGGAGGAGACTGTACTAGAGGAGCATATGTGTAACTCAGTACAGCAGTTAGTAAAACACCCGCTCCACCTATGCAAGTCAGGGCCCAACCATAATGTTTCATTGAGACCATAAACCTGCGAACGCATACTCTATCATGAATGCTCGTTTTCAAGCATCCGGAAGATAAACTGAAATCCCCCAAACTAGTAGACTTACCAGACAGGATAGAATAATCATCGATAATGGTTCATCTAAAGAGTATCCAAAACTCATTCCATTCAGTATAATCATCTCTAAAGCATCTATTAATTCTAAAAATGGCCATACTAAAATTAGCAATAATAGAGATACTACAGATGCACTGGAACGTCTCAAATCGGAAACTAGTAGATGTAAAGATGATGCTGCCAGAGCTACACTAAACATTACTAATCCAGGTAGCCATAGCCATGCTAATATATCAGAATTATTCAGATAATCTATTCTATCACTAAGTATTAACCAAGAAATATATATCAAAGGCAAAGGAAGTATTATTGAAGATCCTATTATTGAAGATGCCATGCGAAACTTTGGACCGATTATTGCCGCCCACCATCTACCGCAATTCTCTTCAGCATATCTTGGAATAAGTGCAGGAGGTATTACTACGCATATGAATGAAGGCAATAGAATTAGAGCAGCAAAGAAGTCAGTACCCACTACTGATATCTCTTCTTGAGAAATTAACGTATGAGTCATTAGTAGAGCTAAGATTGCAGGAATCAGACGACCAATAGTATCGATTGGATTTCTTTTTTCCATTCTGTAAGCCCAACGGAATAAACTAGATAATTTACTTATTTCAGCTTCATTTACTGGTTCTGGCAACTCGGAATTAGTAGAAACAGGATTTTGAGAAGTTTCAGATACATTACCTATTTCATCGAATCGAATTACTCGGTCAGCCGCTAATATTATTTCAGGATCATGCGTTGCTAAAATTATCCCATGGCCTCTAGATACAAGTCCTCTTAACCAGTTAACAAGCAATAATCGGGCTGATTCATCAAGTCCTTCAGAAGGTTCATCCAGTAATATTGCTCGAGGCTTTTGAGACATTACAGCAGGTGCCAAACCTGAAAGAACCGCAAGACGTCTTGCCAGCCCCCCAGAAAGTTGAGAAATACGATCATATTTACGGTGTTCAAGACCCCAAGAGGTGAGAAGTTGAGACACTTTGTTATCATTAATCTCACAACCAGATACGGCTAAAGCAATCTTCAATCGCTCTTCAACTGTTTCTTCGCCTGACATGCCATTTTTCTGTAATGTTAGTCCCATCGGAGGTAAAGAATTTCTTCTTCCTTCTGAATCTCGAATGATTTTCATTTCTGAATTATCATATCTCCATTGAATTTTACCCGATGAAATTGAATGCATGCCAGCGCTAGATTCGAGGAGAGTCGTCTTACCACAACCATTGTGACCTACCAATGCTACAACTTCACCTTCAAATAATTCAAAGTCTATTTCGGAGATTACAAGCCGATTTCCTCTATGAATATCTAAACCAGATAACTGGATTAATGGCAGCACATTCACATACCTCCGAGTGCGGTTCATCGTTTGAGACGTTCGTCATAGAATAGAAGGCGCTATTGCTAGAATACGGCCGGATGTAATTTGTGGTAGTCACCTCCGACAGTGATATTTTTTGGCATGAGCTAGAAAATAGTGATTTCATATTTTTATTAATATATATTATTGTAGCCCTGATTCCATTCATTAATTCTTACAGGCAGAAAACTAGCACAGCCTTAGCAATGGTTTTATCATTACTTCTTGTAATGTTTGTGAGATATGTTTTGAATTTATTAGATATTAGATTTTATGAAATACAACTATTAGCAATGATTCCAATATATTCTGATGACCCAGGACAGATATATCGGTTTGTAACTGCTGCTTGGCTGCATGCAGATTGGTTGCACGTACTTTCGAATATTCTAGTCATAGGATTGGTAGGAGTTCCTCTAGAACAGAGGCTTGGAAGTAAGAGATGGATAATAGTTTATTTCCTAGGATTTATTGGAGGGAATATTGCTTGGGCAATTACTCATCCTGAATCAAGTAATCCTGCCATAGGGGCTAGCGGAGCCGCATTTGGACTACTTGGAGCCTACATGGCATGCTGGCCAAATGATGAAATTGAATTTCCACTATTATTTCTGATTAGAGCTTGGCCGATTTGGATAATTGTATTCGTAAGATTAGGACTAGAAATTTATCAAATATATTCAATTCAAGAAGGCACATCTGGAGAAACAAATATTGCACATATGGCACATATTGGAGGATTCATTCTAGCATATTTGTTGGCAAGAATTATCGCCAGAGGTGCCCCTAGTTCTTTAACAACTGATGATTCAACACCTAATGCAGGAACACATAATGAATCAATGAGAAAAATTGCAAAAAAGAATATGGGAGATCTAACAGAAGACCCGTGGACATTGGCTGAAAAACCATTAGAAGGAAATGCGGGGAGAATATTGCAACAACTAAAATTACAAGGAGATGAATTAGAAACTAGACAAGCATGGTTAGAAGAACTTGCAGAAAATACCATCTGCCCGATCTGCAATGGTGAAATAAAAATAAACGAAAAAGATGAGATTTATCGACTTATTTGCACCATCAATGGCGAGCACCTATTTTGGCCTTAATTTAAACATTAATGAACTAACTATCGGTTCAAATTATACCCCACTTGATGCTGGCTCTCTAAGAGAGCCATGGCAAGAGCATCAAAAACAGTAGTTCCAATGTTAGTTGTAGCGTTGATGCTAGTCCTAGATTTATCAGCAGGAGTTTCGGCAATAGTTCCAAATGAGGATAATGATAATCAAGATGAAAATTATGAATCAGAATTAATTTTAACGCAGTTTGAATTAGATATTCCTGCATTGCAATGTAATAATGAAAATTGCCCAGATAAGTATCTTGGAATAGGGTTCCCTCCATGGGATGCTAGTCCTGCTGTAGAAGAACCATATTGGTGGAAAAACTTTGCAACTGATCAAGATTCTAATGGAATGGAAGACAGTCTTCAGTATATGATAGATGGTCAAAAAGAATCTCATTCGGCGACTGCAATAATTGGAAATGATGGTAGGATGACAACCGCAATTATTGTTGGATATTCATGGCACCCTGGTGAAACTGATTTATTAAAATTAAAAGAAATCCTAATTGAACATGGTTGGGAGGAAGAAGGATCATGGTTTTTCCCTGTAGATTATATTGATTCAGTAGTAATTGATCATGTACCAGTTAGTTCACTGATAGAAATTTGGCAACAAGACGGAGTTGTAATGATTGAAGAGCAAGATAAAATAGTATCATACCTAAGTGTAGCGACTAGAGGGTCCAAAGTTCGAAATTCAGAGGTATATGATGAAACTTTGAGAGATTTTGGTTATGATGGTTCAGGAGTAGTAATTGCAGTTTTAGACTCTGGAGTAGACAATGAACATTTCTCTTTAGATGATTTCTCAGATAATAATTATGATAATGAAAACGAACCAAATGACCTTTCAGACCCTAAGTGGTTAGCGGGATGTGACGCTACATCATGGAATTCTCAAGAATGTAATGATGGTGAGTTCGACCCAGACGATGGGAATGGACATGGAACTCATGTAGCAGGTATTGCATTGGGCACTGGAGATGATAGAAGAATAAACCAAGGTTATGCACCTGGTTCATACTTAGTTGATGTAAAAGTTATGACTGACTCGGGAGGTAGCGCTGGAGGAGATGAAGGACCAATAATTCAAGGTTTACAATGGGTTTTACAAAATGTAGATACAGATTGGGGAAATAATGATTCAAGCGAAGGAATTGATATTATGACCATGTCATTCGGTAGTGGCAGTTCACCTGTTGGAAATAATGATCAGGGAGATGATGGTAACAACTCAGCAGCAAGATTAGTAAATAATTGTGCAGATGCAGGAATAGTACCTATTGCCGCAATAGGGAATGATGGAACCAATCGAGTAACATCTGTAGGAGCCGCTGATTCTGCTATAACAGTGGGGGCTATTGATGACCAAAATACAATTCAAAGAAATGATGATGACATTGCAGATTATTCTAATTCAGGACCAAGAGTAGATGATAATGATGAGAATAAATGGGATGAACTGAAACCAGATGTTGTCGCTCCCGGATCTGGAATAACATCTGCAGAACATGCAGCGTCAACTTCAACAATACCTGGGCAAGATTCTGGAGGCTTGGCAGAAGACGGATATGTATCATTGGATGGAACAAGTATGTCTACACCTGCAGTTGCAGGTTTAGCAGCGATTATCTTACAGATTGATGATGAACTAGAACCACAAGAAGTAAAGGACCTTCTAAGAAATAATTCTGAAGTTAGAGGAACACCCTCTATGCCATCTGTTTCAGATAAATGGAACGATAAGTATGGTTTTGGAATAATTGACGGGAATCTAATTCTCCAAGCATTACTAGGAGATGATACTGGAGGAGGAGATGGTCCAGGTAACGGAACTGGTGGCGGTGACCCTCCTGTAGGAGAAGGTACAGGGAATTGGGCTGTAATTGAAAAACCAAGTGGCTTATGGCTGATTGAAGGAGAGAGTTACAGCGTCCGTGGACATATCAACGATGCAGGAGAAGAAAATGGAAGTACGGAAGAAGTTCAAGTTCGCGTAACTTACAAATATAGACCCATAGATGGTGGGCCGCTCTCTACAGGAGTTCTTGTAGACTGGCATCAAGCATTTGGGACTATAAATTGGACGACTAACTTCGATTTACCAGATTTTGAAGAAGAGCAAGATGTAGATGCAGAAACCCTTCAGATCGAGGTAAAATCTAAAAATGAATTCGAACAATGGAGTAATACAACAAAAAATACACATAATGTTGGAAAAATATCATTGGAAGTCAGTTCACCTAGTAATCAAGATATTATAAGTGGAAATATCGAAATAAATGGAATAATGGAAACAGTGAATGGGGCTCAATTACAATGGAGATTGGGGACAGATGAATGGAAAAATATGACTTATTATTCAGGAAATGGTAATGAAGAAATAGAATGGTCTATTCCTTGGAATACTAGAGATACTGATGATGGTGTCCAGAGATTCTCTGTAAGATTAGTTAGTGGTGTAGGAGTGGCTTCGGAAGAAATACGGACTACAATAGAAATTGATAATAATCCACCTTCTGCGGATTTGATGTTCAGAACAGGAATTACAATTCAAGAATTTGGAATAGCAGTAACTGAAACATATGTTAATACATTTTTAGAAGCTAAAGTACAGATTAGAAATATAGGTGATTTATCTGCAGATGAACTATCAGTATATCTCTTAGAAGATGGATATAGGAAAGATGAGATAATTATTCAAAGTATAGGAAGTGGAGATATCATAGAAATATCTCTTTCATGGAATCCATCATCGGTAGGAGATAAGCAACTCACCATATCCATAGATCCACTAGACGAGATTCAAGAAAATAATGAAACAGATAATGATATTTCGATAATATTCCCAGTACTACAGAGACCTCAGGGAGTTGACTTAGCCTTCAGAGATGGTGCTGTTAAAACAGAACCATCAATTCCCAGACCTAATGAGCAATTCCTGATCACTGGAAGAATAGACAATCTAGGATCTAGTGATGCAACTAGCGTTAGCGCCACACTTTGGCTGAAAAATGAACTCGGATGGATGGAAGCGCAATCAACTACAATTTCACTAGTAGTAGGTCAAGGGGCTAGTCAAGTGGCATTCGCATACATCGCTAATGAAGTCGGACCTATTGAAATAAAAATATCAATACAGGGTGATAGTTTAACAGACTTAGATTGGGGTAATAATGAAATTATTACAACGATACTTGTTGACCAATCTTCTCTTACAGGTGCTAGAAAGATATCCTTTAATTATGGAGAAGAACCAGTTAAAGTAATTGATCTTAATGGAGAAGGATTAGTCATAACTAGTAAGGATGGTGGATTATCATTGTATCGTCTGAATTCTAATCTTGCATTAGTTCCTTGTTCAAATATGCTAGAGACCAAGTGGTCAGGAGACTTTGCATCATGGAGTACAAGTGACGGATATGCCCACGTCACTTGGACAAGAAGATATATCGATAATCAAGGTTATTTCCTGCAAACTTTGAGTTATGCAAGGATTGATGCAACATGCGAGATTAGTCCAGTACAAGATTTAATGGAATCAATTTCCTTATCAGATGGTAAATATTATGGAATTGATATGGACGTTAGAGGAACTGATATAATGATTGGAGGATATCATAGAGACATATCAACAGGTGGTACATACAAAGACTTGACAAGTATTTTTCTACTAACATCTGATTATCCTACATCATCTTCAGACTGGAGTTTCACTCCTAATATTATAGGTGAAATTGAAATTAATATGAATGAGGCCGCTCCAGTAGTTGTGGAATTTGGAGAGGAACATACACATATCCTTTACCAATCAATTAGAGACGATATAACTGGTAAAGAAAGACTGGGGTTGTGGTATGCTCATGGTTCTAATCAGCAAAGTTCTTGGACATATA
Source organism: Candidatus Thalassarchaeum sp. (assembly GCA_016777225.1). GTDB lineage: Archaea > Thermoplasmatota > Poseidoniia > Poseidoniales > Thalassarchaeaceae > MGIIb-O2. The sequence continues at coordinate 109,324 of JADHRW010000001.1, forward strand.
GGAAGGCAATTGGAGATACTGTAGATATGCATACAATGTCGGTAAAAACCATAGACGAAAAAGATTATCTCTTTGCAGTTTGGAAAGAAGGTATAGATTCTGAATCTAAATTAATTGCTATGGTTGCAGATTCGTCTATGACACCATATGAAAATCTTAGAATGGAAGTCTCATCCAAAGGAATTGGGGATATACAAATGACTGAGACACATTTAGGGATACAAATATTTTATGACTTTGTTGGCCCTTCTGGTTCACAGATTCAATATGGTATGATGAGCCCTTCAGAAGATGAGCAATGGATTGGACTATCAAATAGAATTACATCAGGTAAAAATCATCTATCATCAGCAGATAGGAGTCCATTAAGTGACCAAACGATTTTGTTAACTTGGAATGAATTATCGGGCTGGGAAATAAGAGCCTTGATTGATGATAATGATCCAGATGTAGGTGAATTAAATTTCCTTGATGAATTGAGAGTGCAATTAGGACTTGATGAACAGAATTTTGCAATATTAATGTCTGGAATCGCCATAACTGTACTATTGCTTTGTCTAGTCGTTCTCTCTACGATGTCGATTAGTGCTGTGAAATGGGCTGGAAGAAAGAGAAGAAAAAAGGTATCAGGAAATATCATCTTAGAAGATAATGTAGTAGACATAGTTGAACCAACAGATATTCAAATAAAATCCTCTGAAATTGAGTTAGTTAATTCAGAATTAACAGATGGCGCTAATGTAAGGAAAGAGCGTAGACAAGAAAGAAAGAATGTATTTTCAGAACACCAAGAAATGATAGCGAAAATACCAGCAATAACATTGCCAATACCTGAAGGGGGCATGTCTCAAATTCCTAATATGAATAGAGCAGTAATATGCCAAGAATGTGCAGCAAGATTTGAAGTTTCTACGGGTCTGAAGATGATTAAGTGTCCTATTTGCGACGTAAGAATTAAGCTTTAGGTGAGTCTATGCGAGTTTTACTTGCCTCTGCATCTAAACGAAGATTATCATGCTTAGAAGATATATTAGATTTGGAAATATACACGCAAGCATTATTTAGTGAAGAAAAAGACTTGATTACGGGTAAAAGTGTTGAAGTTCAAGTAACTGAAATATGCTTCTCTAAGGCTGAAAATGCTGCAATAGAGTGGAGTGTCATTGAAAAAGAAAAGGAAAAAATACCTGAGATAATTATTGTATCTGATACAATTGTAGAAGACCCAGATGATCCAATGAACCCAATGGGGAAACCAATGAATGAATTTCAAGCAACAAATATGTTACTACGTTTATCAGGAAAAAGACATAGAGTATGGTCTTCTACCGCAATTCTAACTAAGAATAATCAAGAATATAGGCCAATTCATGGCGAATGGAAATATAAAATATGGACGAATTATTCAGTTGTTGAGTTTAATGAATTAACCGATGAAGATATAATCTCATTAATTGAAAGTAGTTCATGGGATGGAAAAGCAGGAGGATATGACTTAGCAGGTGATGCCAACGAATATACAAAATTAATTCATGGTGATGAGTTAACTGTACTAGGGTTTTCATTTGAAGCAGTAAATGAACTGAAATCTAAACTACTCTAAACGAAAACAACACCGCCAAATTTCACTACAAACTCTTTCTGAATTTCATCAAACCACTCTAACATTGAAATTGAAAAACGAACTGAAATTATTTCATTATCTATCAATAAGTCATCTTGTATTCCTTTGAGAGTACCTGGAGCAGCTCCACAAGACACACAAGCACCATCTAAATCTATGATTAAAGAAAGAACTCTCCTACCATCATGTGTTTGTTCAATTTCTGCTGAACTCACAATTAGACTACCTCCATGGCCATCTAAAGCCGCTCTAACAGACCCTAATCTTGACATTAATGCAGGCACTAAATCAGAATCATTAGATTCAAATAATTTGACTAGAGATAATTTAGTAAGACGTTCTAATTCTTGAGGATTATGATTCTCTTCAATCCTACGGGCTGCCTCTGCTTTCATCATATCTTCAATCTGATTTCTATATGATTCAGACAGATCATTTGACACTGGAAGTTTATTGTCGCGTGAGGCACTCATTACAATACCCGAGAAGGGGTTTTCACTTTAGGATGACCAATTAAGGATTGAAACCTCTTGATGATTTGAATTGATAATAAGCATCCATTCAAAAGGGGCGGCATACACGAGTGAATAGGTAATAGCATGTCTAATGAGTTGAACTTACTAAAAATCCAAGATTTATACGCTGGGATTGATGATACTCCTATCCTTAAAGGGATTAATTTGAACATCAAACCAGGAGAAATTCATGCAATTATGGGCAGAAATGGTAGTGGTAAGACTACTACTGCTAACATAATAATGGGCCATCCTGATTATGAAGTTGAAGGTGGCATTGTTGAACTTAATGGAGAAAATTTACTAGAAATGGAAACTTGGGAAAGGGCAAGAAAAGGAGTTTTTCTGTCATTTCAATATCCACAATCAGTACCTGGATTACAGGTTGGAAATTTTCTCCGAAAATCAGTTGCTGCAATTCTTGGAGATGAGGCGGCCAAAGGTTCTGAATTTAGAAAAAAACTAAAAGAAAGTATGAAAGAACTGGATATACCAGCATCTTTTCTTGGAAGGTATGTTAATGATGGTTTTAGCGGTGGAGAAAAGAAAAGATTTGAGATATTACAATTAATGTTGATTAAGCCAAAATTAGCTATTCTTGATGAAACAGATTCTGGCTTAGATATAGATGGAATAAGAACAGTAGCGAAAGGAATCAATGCTGCAATAAGGGGTACAGATTCAGGAGCACTCATCATCACACATTATTCTAGAATTTTAGAACACGTTCAACCGGATAAAATCCACGTATTAATTGCAGGCAAGATTGTTAAAACTGGAGGACCAGAATTAGCTCTCGAACTTGAAGAGAAAGGTTATGACTGGCTAGAGACAGGATCTGACAAGTAAAAAGGAGAAAGTAATATGACAACTAATCAAGCAAGAGAAGCCGTTGGAGACTATAAGGCAGGATGGCACGACCCAGAGAATTCTACTATTCGCTTTGATGCTGGACTTTCGGAACAAGTAGTAAGAGATATCTCTGAATTAAAAAATGAACCAGAATGGATGACAGAAATGAGAGTTAAAGCATTCAAACATTTTGATGAAAGGCCTATGCCAACTTGGGGTAACATGTCAATGCTTAGTGAAATAAACTTTGATAAAATTTGCTATTATCTAAGATCATCCAAAGCAACAGAAAATGATTGGGATGATGTCCCAGAAGATATAAGAAATACATTCGACAGATTAGGTATACCTGATGCTGAACAAAAATGGCTTAGTGGAGTTACGGCCCAGTATGAATCAGAAGCAGTATATCATTCAATTAGAGAGGATTTACAAAAACAAGGAGTAATATTCCTAGATATGGACAGTGGATTGAGGGAGCATGAAGAACTTGTAAAGAAGTGGTTCGGAAGTGTAGTACCATATTCTGATAACAAATTTAGTGCGCTTAATACTGCAGTTTGGTCCGGTGGATCTTTCATCTATGTACCTAAAGGGATTCATGTTGAGTTACCAGTTCAGGCATATTTCAGAATTAATGCTAAAAACATGGGCCAATTTGAAAGAACATTGATTATTGCTGATGAAGGCAGTAGTATTCACTATGTAGAAGGATGCACAGCCCCTACATATTCCACAGATTCTTTACATTCTGCAGTCGTAGAACTAATTGCACTGCCTGGTGCTCACATTAGATATAGTACTGTACAAAACTGGAGTGCAAATGTATACAATCTTGTAACAAAGAGAGGTATTGCTCATGAGAATTCGAAAATTGAATGGGTAGATGGAAATATTGGTAGTAAATTGACGATGAAATATCCATCAGTTATTCTCAAAGGTGAAGGAGCCCATGCAGAAGTTATTTCTGTAGCATATTCAGGATCAGGACAACATCAAGATGCTGGTGCTAAAATACATCACCTTGCAAGTAATACCACAAGTAAAATTTTATCGAAGTCAATAAGTAAAGATGGAGGAAGGGGGTCTTACAGAGGTTTAGTTACAGTGTCTCCAAAAGCTGAAAATTGTAAGTTAAATGTTGTATGTGATGCACTAATTCTAGATAAAGATAGCAGGAGTGACACCTACCCAACAATGGAAGTTGCTAATCCTACTGCACGTTGTGAGCATGAAGCAAGTGTTTCAAAAGTTAGCGATAATCAATTATTTTATCTAATGAGCAGAGGACACTCAGAAGAAGAAGCTTTAGCATTAATTGTCAATGGTTTCTTTGAACCATTCACAAGAGAATTACCCATGGAATATGCTGTTGAATTAAATAAGTTAATGGCACTCGAAATGGAAGGAAGCATTGGTTAATTGGGGCATTTAAATGGATCCTGGCCAAACATACCTCTCACTAGAGGAACCAAATAATGCGAATCATCTTTGGAGATATTCTCCTTGGAAAAAAGTTCATCCAACAGGTAATACTAGAGAAATACCAGATGATTTTTCTGAGCCTGAAATAACTCTTTTGCTATTAGATGGTGGTGAAGTTCCAGAAGGAGTTACGATAATAAAAGAGCCTTTGGAAACTAAACAAAATACATTTAGTGACCCGGTTTCTATGAATTTTATTGATGCAGTTTCCAGTAATCATAAATTTACTCTAAAAGTAAAAAATAATACTGTACTAAACCAACCAGTAGTATTGAAAATAAATTCAGGCATCTCTAATTCTGCAATGAATCTAACTATCCAAATCGGAAGGCATTGTGAGTTTGAATTAGTGACCCAAATAGTAGGCAATGCACCATGGTTTGGTTTAATTCGAAATAGTGAGATAGGAGAGGGTTCAATAATTAATGATGTTTTAGTAGGACAAATGAACTCAGGAACTTTACTTAGAGTAGATGCAATAAATATAGGCAGAGATGCTCAAGTAAAAGCAGGAAGTATTAGCTCAGGATCTGAAAGAACTAAAGCAGACCTAAGATATATGATGAATGAAAATGGTGGGAATTTACGAGTTTTAGGTTCTATTTTATCTGCAGATAAAATGCACATAGATCATCATGTAGAGATACACCATGAAGCACCGAATACATTTAGTAGATTAGATTGGCATTCCGCTTGTGGCGGTAATAGTAGGACAATTGGAACTGGGATGCTAAGAGTTGCAAATGGAGCGGTGGGGGCAGATGCGGGACAATTATTCCATAACCTATTACTTTCCGAAAAAGCTGAGGCAGATAGTATACCTGAACTTGAAGTTAGTGAACATGATGTAGTTGGGTGTGGACATGGAACAGCTAATGGGCCAGTAGATGAAGAACAGTTATTCTACTTAGAAGCAAGAGGTTTCAATCCTGATGATGCAAAAGATGCTCTAATTGCTGCATTTTTAAATTCTACTCTTTCAGAGATGGGGAGTGAAATATTACATCAGTGGCTAGCAGATAATCTACAAGATGAGTTAAAATCATTAACAACATCAGAAACAAATTAATACCTGTTTGTTGTAGCAGTTTTATGGACATCGACCATTGCAAACAGATTTTCTGTTTATGTGGCTTTAGAGGTGCTGCGATTCCAGTGAGGCAACATATGGAATGTCCTACTTGTAGAAGAGTCGTAGAAGCATGTTGTGAAGGAGTTCCAACATACTAATATTTTAATAAATAATAGTAAGAAAAATGAAATTTTATTTACCTGGAAGTGAAAAAATGTTAGCAAATGGTAGATCTGAGAGAGTCAGAGAAAAAAAAATAGGCTTGATTGTAGCGACTTTCACTGGTGGGTATTTCATACTTCTTTTCTTGACACCTATGATGTTGACAACTGGTTCTATTCCTGAACTTTCAGGGAGAGCGAATAGAATTGATTATGCCACTGAAGATGGTTGGGGGTCATGGGGGAATCAAAACCACGGAGATAATGCTAAAATTGGACATAATCAAGAAGATTTAGGACTTTTTAGTTGGTCAGATTTGAATCCAATAGCGGCGTTTGTTTATGCATTTGGAGACCTAAATTGTCATCAGAAATCTGAAAGATCGTGGGAAATTAATGGAAACCAAATGGCAGTCTGTGCAAGAGATGTAGGATTATTCTTAGGATTAGCTATAGGTGCTCTATTATGGAGGAAAAGAGGGCTGAACCGATGGACAATTAGAGATTCATTTTTATCAATATTTAAGGATGAGCAAATTGAATTTTTATATAGGGAAGATCGAAGAATGTTAGGCATGATTATTCTTATTTCCTTGGGTACAATTCCAATAGGAGTGGATGGCTTTACTCAATTATTATCATCATATGAATCAACGAATATAGTTCGATTAATTACAGGTATGGGCGCAGGTTTTGTTCTTTCTTGGTGGTCTTGCGCTGCAATTAGTTCAAAACCAAATAGTTTCGAGACAGCAGAATTAGTCAAACTACCTGCTAACGCTAAATTAGTTTTCAAGGATTAATTATTACCTTGCCACCAACTAATAAGACTTGAGTGGTCATTAGGAACCTCTGTGTTTGGTTTACCAGAACCCAATATCTTAATTCTCTTTAAGCAATTATCTATAGCTACAGAATTATGATTTGTTCGAATTATTTGACCTAAACAATATCTTAGGTGTGTTTTAGGATTTTCTTTAATCCATTTCTGAATAGCTACCCTCAATGGCCAAATCGCAAGTACTAGATAACCAAATGGGAGAAAATGTTCTTTTAATTGATTCCTAGAGGTATCTCTTCCTATTAGTGACCTATGTTGATGTAACCAATCTAAATCATCATTCAAATATCTAATTATCTTATGAGAATGACTCTCAGAAACAGCTCTGACTGGGCCTTGTGCAGAACGTAATTCACCAATATCTGCATTCGACATAATTGATAGAGTGCCTACAATTGAAGAAATAGAATGGGCAAGAATACTTTTAGGGACATAGTGTCGAATATTATCTTGTAATTGAGATAAAGATTCTGTATGTTCCAATTGAGAAGTCTTCAAAATCTTCCATGGTTTTTGATTACTGAGCCATTCATCTCTCCCAGAATTTGGTTCAACCCCTAATCCAACTAATGTTGTCTGACCCTTACTTTTAATCAGAAGTTTTCTAATTAGGTTTTGTTCAACTACCTCTGTCTGAACATTAATTGGATTCGGATGAGAATGTAAAAATCTCCTAATCCTCAATCTCAATTCTTTCTTAAATTCCTCTTCACTACCTTCGTTTAGAACAGGACCTATTATTGCCCCCATATCAAAAGGTGTTGGCATTTCTAACTCACCAGAAAGAAGACTATGATATCCCGATCTAATTTCTTTTTGTAAAATGCTAGTTTCAAAATATTCTTCTTTCTCAGAATGAATTCTCAAAGTACCAGTTCTTATCCTATTAAGCGCTAATTCAGGATCACAATCTACCCAGACACATAAATCAGGTACTAATGCTGCAGAATTCATATGAGATACTTTATCAATTCCCAAACCTCCAACAATTCCTTGATAAACTAAGGATGAATGAATGTTTCTTTCACTAACAACTACTCTCCCTTCTTCTAAACGAGGTAATATCCACCCATGTGAATGATCAACACGATCAGCGGCAAAAAGCCCGGCTTCACCTTCAGGAGTCATAGTTTTTGTACGTACAGAATTAATAGCGAGACGTCCTAATGGATGGTCCCTTCTAGGCTCACCAGTAATTTCAACTGATGAGAAAGTAAATTCTTTTTCTATAACTTGAGCAATGACCTTGGTAGCAAGGCCTTTCCCACTACCGTCACCTCCTTCAACAGTTATTAGATACATAAAAACATCAATCCTCTGAAGAATAATAATCCGTAAATTGATCTCTTGTCATATACATCAGACCTAATCCTAGAAGTATTAGTAAAGGACCTATGAAAATCATACCTCTACTAAACAAACCGAAGAAAGCCAACCACCATGATCTGCGATATTTATTCCCGTTGTAAGTCTCTAAACCTCCAATAATACCAGCTAAACCAGTAATAAGGGTCATTGTAGCAATAAATAGGCCGACAAAAACAGAATATGAAAGATTACTTTCACCTCTCATATCTAGGCTAATTAATCCATCACCCGGAACTAAAGTAATAGGTATTTGAGAATGGTCACCTGGGATAAGAAAAATTTCTACAGTTTTATTATCAGAATGTTGGATATAAAGAATTGATGATTGCCTTGGTACATCATCGATTGAAAATCTACCTCCGGAGTCAGTGATATCGCTACTAATTAAAGTTCTATCTTCATTAAGTAGTTCAACTAATATACCCTCTATTGGGTCCCCACCAGTATTATTCTCTAGAGATGAGATTACTAAACCATTGACATCATCTGATGATTGTTCATCTTCAATTTGACCCATTATATCAGCAGGATCTGCAGCCATTAACAAGACTCCCAACATAGCTCCTAATGCACTTCCTGCAATAATTAATATCGCTCCAGCAACTCTAGTTGCTGGATCTATTGATAAATCATATAGCCATAATTCAAAACTAGAATTATTGATATTTTCTTCTGTCATTCGTCATTCCTCATGTACGTTCTCTATTGTCCCAGAAGGGGGGGTATGTTGAGTTTGTCGCCTGAATAACTTATAGAATATTGATCCAAATAGAGGCCATGAGAATGGCATGATAAAAATTCCTAATATGATTATTAATATAATTTCTATATTAGATGAAATAGCATTTTCATCTAATTGTCCAATTAATTGACAATCTTGAGAGCTACCATTCAAATCAACAAGATAATAATTAGACCAATTTTTACCAGTAATCCAGAAGAGAGAATTGGTTGAATCATAAGCAATGCCATTTAATTCTCTAGAATTATCATTTTCATATTGAGAACGTATATTGGTTAAATCATATTCAAAACAAACATCTCCAGTAGATTCACTAATAGAAATTATTCTATCTTCAAGCCAAATATTTGCATATATTAACCCTGAATTAAATGGGCATTCCAACTCATTAATCATATTTATCGGAGAATTATTATATTGAATAGTCAATGGTTCATCAAAAAAAGAAAAGTTTTCTGGAGAAATTTTAGATAATTGATAAGAACCATCTGAAAACCATAAATTATTATGATTATTACAAAGACCCCACCCCTCTCCTTCATAAGTGAAATTACTCAATAATTCTAAAGACGAGGAATTATATAAAAATCCAATATTTCCTTTCCAAGTTAATTGTACTAGAGTATTATTTACAATTGCCAAACCTTCTGCAAAATAATCATCTGATAATCGTATCATTTTTTCTAGTAGACCTGTGGATGTATTTATGATACGTAAACTAGACTCTCCATACAATCCTGTACTTTCATATATTTTTCCATTATGAAATAGTAATCCTTGAGTAAACGCGGAGGAATTATGAGGTATAATTTGTATGACTTCTGGGTCTATTATTTCAACTATATGAGACTCATCAATATACGGAGAATCAGAGGAAACTAAAGATGAAAATGTTGAAAAAATAAGGATAAAAATCATGATTGAAACGGATTTAACACTCCCCCCCTGCTTAATCATGTACGAACGATGCTCCATCGATGTTAAAATAGGTCTTAAACGGGCATTAACTTGTAATAAACAGGATGTGGCACCAATGTCTCGGATTAAACTAAGAAACAATACTACTACTCCGTTGTTTCTAGTTTCAGTAATGCTACTGGCTAGTATTTCTCCAATTACAATGGCTACGGCTTCTTCTGAGAATAACACTACAGAAATATCTATAGGAAATCTTGAAGAATTCGACCCTTCAACTGAAGGTAAAAAATATATGTTCACTAACGATTCTAAACCAGTATATTCAGCCACTAGTTTCCTCAAAAAACAGTGGATAGATGAGGGGTACCCCGATCTAGTACTTCCATTTTCCCAATCTTATATGAATTCTAAGTCTTCAACTCGTAATTGTACAAACGCATGGAGTCAGGGAGACACCGATACAGTACCTACATCCAGCGGAAGTATTGAGGCAACTGTACAAAAAATTTCGTCAAACGCTGCTATATTTATAGAAAATGGACAGATTCTTTCAGCAACTACTCTGAATGATATCGCATCAACTTTTGAATCTACAATTTATCCAACTGATACAACTTATTTTGGTTCAATGCCGGATGTAGACAATAACTGTCAATTAGAGATAGTGATACATGCAATTGACGGAGGAGGAGGAGTTGGAGGTTACTTTGCACCGGGCATTTCTTCACAAAGAGAGGCAGTTTTCGTTGATGTAGATGATATGAGTTGGAGAAATACAATATTGGCTCATGAACTACAGCACTTACTTCACAATGCCAGAGACCCATATGAGAATTTGTGGATTGATGAGGGAGCCGCAGATATGGCCGCATATCTTTGCTTTGGAGTTACAAGTGCACTTACAGGTCATGCAAATGATTGGGCCCAAAATTCGAATATGAGCGTCAGATGGTGGAATCAAAGAATTGCCGATTATGGTGCAGGATTCATGTTTTTAATGTATTTAGCCGATAAACTAGGCGGAGGTAACGCAATCTCAAATCTAGTTGCTGATACCGCAACAGGAGGGGCTGGAATTGAAAATTTAGCAGCAAATCCACAACCAGGTTCCGTTTCAATAGGGACAACAATGAGTGAAATTTATGCTAATTTTAGTGCTGCTGTCACTTTAGATAGTCCACAAGGTGCTTTTGGGTTCTCTAATCTTGATTTATCTGAAGCTTGTACATCAGCTTTTATTTGCAAAGTCCAAAAAAGTGGTTACAATGATCAATGGGTAGACGATTGGACCAGTAATAGCGATTCTGTAGAAGGCTGGGGAATGAGATCTTACAAGTTCTCTCAAGGTTCGGGGGCTCCATTAAATTTGATGGTCTCACCTACTCAATTTGGCTTTGAAGGAGTTATTATGTCGAAAGAATCGGCAACAGGAACATGGTCAATGAGTAAATTAAGAATAGATCCGAGTAGCGGAGCTGGAACGGGATTAGTATATGGTTTTGGAAATATTACTGATGAGGTATGGTTAATCACTTGGTACGAATCATTAGTAGATGATTGTGATTATAATTTTGCTAGTTGCGGTATTACTACAGGTTCGTATCCAGAAGCGGCTATTACAGTACAAGCAGGATTAATTACAGATCCTGCAGAAATAGAAATATCTGCAATAGAAAATTTCGATAGAGATGGTGATAATCTAGACGATAGCAGTAGGATTGATTTGGAAGTAACTTCAAACGCTTTTTTTGAGATATTAGAAGTTGAGGCTAATGCTTATCTGAATAATACTATTGTAGATTCTCTGACTTTTGATGTGACAGCGGGTAATAATTTAGCAACGGAAAAAAGTATTTGGTTTACACCTCCTGAAGGTGGAGATTGGACATATAGTGTAAAAATTACTGACGTCACAGGAGTAGTCGTAGACCAAGCATTTGCTTTACCTGAAAATATTGCAAATATGGAACCTGTTGCTTCAGGCTCGATGGCGACAAATATTACTCAGACTTGGCTTCCTGTTGCAATGTATGGATCAGGATATGACGTATGGGGCTTTAGTCAAATAAATGGAACATTTAGCCATAATGACACACCTATAGCATATTTCTGGGACCTCGGAGATAATACTTCATCGGGGTTAAAAAACCCAACACATTCATACTTAGAAATAGGTATTTATACAATTATTCTGACTGTTAAAGATAGGGGAGGATATTTCTCTGAGCCACAATCATGGACTATTTCTGTAAATGACACATCAGTTCCCATACCAATAATATCTGTAGATGGGATTGTACAAGACTCCGAACTGACTTTAATGACGAATCAAAGAGTGCAATTTTCAGCACTTTCAAGTCAAGACAATGTGCCAATAGATGAATTAACATTCACTTGGAATTGGGGAGATGGACAGATAGAGCAAGGTAAAGGATTGGCAGAATTAGGCCATGCATGGGTTGATGGAAGTGCAGATGGAATCATATATACTCTAACTTTGACAATTGATGATGGTAATCAATTTATAGATTATTCAATATATATCAAAATCCTAAATCGAGTTCCTGAACAAATTTTTGAACAAAATCTACAAACATTTACACTCACACCTTTGGAAATGCCTTTGGTTTTTGAAGACCAAGATGGTTTCATAGTTGAATATCGATGGACATTCGAGGAAGGAGTAAATACAGATGGTTCTGGTATGACGATTACATCAGATTATTCAATAACAGAATCAATAGAACCTAATCCAATAATTGGCTGGAAGGAACCAGGTCTGAAAAATATATCATTAGAAGTTACTGATGATGATGGGAATTCATCAATTGCTTTATTACAAGTTCTTGTCATTAATCAAAGACCTGTGGCAGTATTTGCAAGACCTAGTGATGGTCAAGTAGATACCGAATATATATTTGAAAGTCTATCTTTTGATCCAGACGGAAATACTTCATCTATGCAAATAATCTGGAATCTTTCAGATTTTGATGAACCCGTGTATAACTTCACATCGTTATACCATACATTTACTAAACCAGGATTATACAGTATTAGTTTGATTGTAATCGATGAAATGGGTGTGGAGTCTGCTGAAAAATCATATACCATTAGAATCGATAATCCTTTACCTATTCCTAAATTAGAATTTAGACAACCTAGTCAGAATGGTACTTCTCTGAACTATATCCCTTCTAATGAGGGAAATGATATTACAATAACTTGGCAAATACCATTTACAGAAAATGGTGGTGCGTTTTTAGCACCAAACATGCCATTATTGTTTGATGGTTCCAGTAGCTATGATTCAGACCCTATGTTTGAAAATATGAACTCAAATAACAGAGATGATCCGGAATGGAATGGGATTACAAGATGGATTTGGAACTTTGGTGATTCATCACCACAAGTAGAAGGAGAAAAGGCATGGCACCAATATCAACTTCCAGGTGTGTATGAGGTTACATTGACAGTCGTAGATGGCTTTGAAGCTGGAGAAACTAATTCTACAAGTATGTTAGTGTATATTTCAAGATCTCCTGAAATTATTACCAATGACCCAACTGGTTTAGAATATGTCTTAGTAGGAGATATTGTTGATTTGAGTGCCGAAGTGATAGATCTTGACATCCTTGATGGAATTGATGCTTGGATGGATACAGATACTAGTATCGATTCAGATGAAGATGGAGATTTTGGTAATGATAGAGACCGATATCTATCAAGTTCACCGACTGTAGAATGGGACCTGAATATAGCAAATGATGGTTTAGATAATGATGGAAATACAATGAATGATTTTGTGTGGGGGGAACAAGTATGGCCGTTACCAGAATATCAACCATTAGTTATTGTTTTACAAGTTTGTGACGGTGTAGATGTTTGTACCACTAAACAATTCGAAATAACCGTTCTGAGTATAGAAGATGACAATGGACCTTTATCGATATCTGATTTGACTATGAAAGATTTTGTTCCAGATGTAGAAAGTGCAGGACTTTTAGCGCTAATAGCCACAGTATTACTACTAGGTTGGCTCATTATGAGGCAAAAAGATGAGGAGGAAATGGATGCTGAAGAAAGAATGGAAACATATGACGTCCAAGAAGTAGTAAAGGAAGGAGGATTACCAGGAATGGATCAACATAATCCTCCACCTCGGCCTAAATATTTGACAATCGAAGAACGAAGAAGCAAAGAATCAGGATACATCCGGCCTATTAGAACTAGAAGGAAATGATTGACGTGGCACTACAAAAAAAAGTAACTGCTATCTTCCTTAATTCATGTTTTTTTGCGCCAATGCTATTAATGACCTTGGCGATTACCATTGCACCAGTGGTTTCTGCACAAAGTGCATGTGATGTCCCAGCAAGTAATAGTTGGCTAGTTGATGAAAGGACAAATGAACATACTGTAGAAAATTTTTGGAATGGAGGAGGAAATGATGGAATTGTATTGCCAATAACATCTGATTTTAGTATGGATCTAAGTATAAATAATGACTCCGCTAAAGCAATTAGTATGATTTTAACAACAGGTAAATCTTACACATTCTGCTTTACGTACATAGGAGATTCTGAATCACCACCAAGTAACGGAGCTAAAGCAGATGTATACTTAATGACAGAGGGGAATTGGGACCTTTATCAGACTAATTATGAATTAAGATATGAAAATTGGTTAGATGTAATTGGTTTCCTTCCCGTCGAATTTAGAGATACAGTAACTTGGATGCCATTTAGAGACGTACATTCTTATGAAAAAGTAACTGAAGATTATTTCTCAGTATCGATAGATAGTATGAGTTCATCTTGGCTCAATGATGGAGTAACCAAATATTTCCTTGTGTTTGACAATTGGGACAATAATCGCAATACCGATCAATCTGCATCAGGAGGGGATTTGAATATTGAGTTATTGGTTGATGTTGAAAATAGACTTGTTTTACCAAAATTTACAGCATACATGTTAGTAGCGATATTACCATTATCGTGCTTGATAGTTCCAGTGATAATTAATAGTAAATATAAGTCATATGGACTAGAAGAAAATAATACAGAAAATAAAGAAATAATTCCAATATTAGAACAATTAAATTAATTATATTCTAGTAATTCCCAAGCAGTTTTCAAATCACTAGTATTGATTTTTCCTTGTTGAGCGAGATGCCAACCGTTTTCCATTGTAGTGTATACAATATCCTGATTTAATAATGGGGCATGGATACGAGTCCAATCCCCTCCAGCACCTAACCCCATAATTGATAATTTATCCTCAGAATCTTTGGTTCTCCAGGCAACATCGAATAGCCTTAATGCATCTTTCTTACCATTAGTATTGAAAACGATTTTTATTATGTCGCCTGAATTAGAATATTCGGAAATTTCTTCAACTATATCTGCAGGAGAATTTGGGGATTCATCATAATGATTTGACGCAATAATTTTCGTATTTTTCCCAGCTAATTTTACTAATTTATTCCTTTCTTTTGTATCAATATCTGTTTCAAGATCAATCCAACTAACGCCGCTCTTAATAGCTTTTGAAAGTATTGCGATACGTTGTTTTTCAGTACCCGGATAATAGCCACCTTGTCTTTCAGGCCTACATGTCAAAATCACAGGTAATTCTATACCTGTTCTAAATGATATTAATGACGAATCGAGGTCAACTGAATCAATTGATTGAGATGCAAAAATAGGTGCAACATAGGTTGTTCGGCGAGAATCTCCTGAGTCAGAATTAGTTGGTTCAACGGGTTCTGGTTTTTGTTCAATAACCCATAATTTATCCAGTCTAACTTCAACAATATCTGCCCCAACTGCAGTAGCTCTTGCAGCGTCTTTTAGCATCTCATCAACAGTGCAACCTGTTAGAGTAACGCATACCAGAGGTAAACTCATTACTCGGCGCACAAATAGAGTCCGTTTAATCGTGCCGAGTGTTTTCTCAGAGAAGAAAAACTAGAATGCCCTTTTTTAGAGCCTTTTAGACCTATTTTGAGAAAGATGTCGAAAGCATTCAATAACCCCCTGACACCCCAATTATACAGTGATTTTGAGGGTTCCTAGGGGACCCTCAGGAAAAGGATGATGAAAGAGATGACAGATGAGTATAGTGCAGATAGCATTCAAGTATTGGAAGGTCTTGAAGCAGTAAGAAAAAGACCTGGGATGTATTTAGGAGACCCCCATGATGGTAGTGCATTACACCACTGCATATGGGAAGTTGTAGACAACTCTGTCGATGAACATTTAGCAGGTCACACAGCACTAATCGAAGTAAATCTTCACACAGATGGTTCGCTCTCTGTACGCGATTTTGGAAGAGGAATTCCAGTAGGAATTCATGAAAAATATGGAGTTTCTGCTGCAGAAGTAATTATGACGAAACTTCATGCGGGTGGAAAATTCGATAATAGTTCATACAAAGTATCAGGTGGACTTCATGGAGTAGGAGTATCAGCAGTTAATGCGGTCTCAGAATGGATGGAGATGACTATCCATAGAGAGGGATTGATTTATCATCAAAGATATGAAGCTGGAATTCCAGTGAAACCAGTAGAAGAAATAGGAGAATGCTCAGATACAGGAACTATGATTAGATTCAAGCCGGACTTGGGAATTTTCACACATATAACTGAATTCGAATTCGATCAAATAGATACAAGATTGAAAGAAACCTCATTCCTTAATGCGGGATTAGAGATAGTAATTAGTGATGAAAGAGAAGATGAAATAAATATTAGTAAACATCATTATGAAGGTGGTTTAGCAGAGTTTGTTCGTCAAATCAACTCAAATAGAGAAGTAATGCATAAAGAAGTCATAGTAATTAGTGGAGAAAGAGAAACAGAAAAAGGACCTGTGTCAATAGAATTAGCCTTACAATGGTCGGACGCATTCAGTGAATCTATTCAGTGTTATACCAATATTATTCGAAATAAAGATGGTGGAACACACATGACAGGGTTAAGAGGTGCACTTACTAAATCAGTAAATAACCATGCAAAGAAAAGAAATTTACTCAAAGGGAATCCTCTATCAGGAGATGATGTAAGAGAAGGTTTGTCAGCAATAGTAAGCGTAAAACACCCCGACCCATCGTTCTCATCTCAAACAAAAGACAAACTAGTCAGCAGTGAGGTAACAAGTATTGTTGAAACAGTAGTATATGAGAAACTTGGAGAATTCTTTGAAGAAAATCCTGCAGTAGGGAAATTAATTGTAGACAAGGCACTTTTAGCATCTAAAGCAAGAGAAGCTGCTAGAAAAGCCAGAGATTTGACTAGACGTAAAGGAGTTCTAGAAGGAGGAGGATTACCAGGGAAACTTGCAGATTGTCAATCTAGAGACCCATCTGAGTGTGAAGTTTACTTAGTCGAAGGAGATTCTGCAGGAGGTTCTGCGAAAACAGGCAGAGATAGAAGAATTCAAGCGATCCTCCCCCTTCGTGGTAAAATCCTAAATGTCGAGAGACAGAGAAGAAATTTGGTAAAGGTATTCCAAAATAATGAGATTCAAACTATGATTAGAGCTTTAGGAGCAGGAGTTGGGAATCCATCTGAAGAAGGAGTTATCGAAGAAGGGGCTTTCGATACAAGTAAATTGAGATATTCAAAAATCATCATAATGACAGATGCCGATATTGATGGTGCACATATTCGTACACTAATGCTGACCTTCCTATGGAGATTCATGAGGCCCGCGATTACCGAGGGGCATGTATACATCGCACAGCCACCACTTTACCAATTATCTAAAGGAAGAGTCAGTAAATATGCATTCTCTGATGAAGAAAGAGATGAGATTGTAGAGCAACTGAGAGGAGATAATCCTAATACGAAAATAGGCGTTCAAAGATACAAAGGTCTTGGTGAAATGAATCCTGAACAACTATGGAATACTACAATGGATCCAATGACTAGGACAATGTTAAAAGTGACTGTTCAAGATGCTGAAGAATCCGATAGAATGTTTGAAATATTAATGGGAGAAGATGTTCCCGACCGTAGAGCATTTATTGAAAAACATGCTAAGGAGGTGACAAATCTTGACATCTGAAGAAGAAAATAATAATCAAACACCTAGTAAAAATGAGAATATACTAAATCATCCTTTGAATAAAGAAATGAAAACATCATACATTAATTATGCTATGTCAGTAATAATTGGTCGTGCATTACCTGATGCAAGAGATGGTTTGAAACCAGTCCATAGAAGAGTATTGTACGGTATGTATGAAGGTGGCCATACTTCAGAAAAGAAATTTAGTAAATCTGCACGTTCAGTTGGAGAAGTAATGGGAAAATACCACCCTCACGGCGATCAGTCAATTTATGATACGATGGTAAGGATGGCTCAGGACTTTTCTTTGCGATATCCACTAATTGATGGTCAAGGAAACTTTGGTTCAATAGATGGAGACCCCCCTGCTGCAATGCGTTATACAGAAAGTCGACTAGATAAAATAGCCAAACATATGTTGGATGATATTGAGAAAAAAACTGTAGACTTCCAACCTAATTTCGACGATTCTGAATCTGAACCAACAGTTCTACCATCTAGGTTACCGAATTTATTACTCAATGGTAGCGATGGTATTGCAGTCGGTATGGCAACAAGAATTCCCCCCCATAATTTAACTGAAGTAGCTGGAGCAGTGAATCTTCATGTTAATCAAATAATTGAACAGGGCGTTGATAAGAGGGAAATACCTAATATTTCAATTGAAGAGTATATGGAATTTGTAAAAGGTCCTGACTTCCCTACAGGAGCATCAATACATGGAATCGATGGTATATATGATATGTATACAACAGGTAAAGGAAGATTTCATGTTAGGTCAAAATGTGAAGTATTAGATGATTCAAAAGGAAAGAGAATTATTATTCACGAGATACCATATCAGGTGAAAAAAGCAGATATGCTTGTACATATAGCTGATTTAGTAAGTAAAGGAACAGTCATAGGAATTAGAGATATAAGAGATGAATCGTCGAAAGAGGGAATTAGAGTAATGATTGAGGTCAAGAATAATGCAGACCCTCACGCTGTACTTAATCAATTATTCAAATCAAGTCGATTACAAGAATCATATTCGGCCAATATGATGGGAATATTAGATGGAAGACCTGTACTACTGACCCTACCAGTTATGTTACATACATATGTAGGGCACCGAGAATCAGTAATTGAAAGAAGAGCACAATTCGAATTAGAGAAAGCAGAATCTAGAGCACATATTCTTGAAGGATTGGTAAAAGCACAGAAAAGAATTGACGATATAGTGGCAGTAGGTAAAGCTAGTGAAAGTAGAGAACAATTTGAATCTATTTTGAAAGGAGGAGACAGCATAATAAAAGGAATTGAATCTTTTGATTTTACCGAACCTCAGGCAAAGGCTATCGCAGAAAGAAGATTATATCAACTCAGTAAGTTAGATGTTAATAAAGTTCAAAATGAATTTGGAGAATTACAAATAAAAATAACTGATTTAAGTGATATTATTTCATCCAGAATGCGCAGACTGAAAATTTTATTGCAAGAACTTGAAGAAATGCTAGAGAAACATGGAGATGAAAGGCGTTCATTCATTGATCCGATGCCTCTATCGATGGATAGAGAAGATTTGATTGAAGAAAGAGCTATTGCAATTACACTTTCAGAAGACAATTACATTAGGCATGTCCCTGTAGAAAGTTTCCGTGTGCAAAATAGAGGCGGAAAGGGACTTAAGGGAGTCACAACAAAGGATGAAGATACCCCTCAATTAATTGTAACATGCTTCAGTAAGGACAGGCTACTAATTTTCACGGACCAAGGAAGAGTCTATGGCCTGAAAGCCTGGGAAACTCCACAAGGAAGTAGACTATCAAGAGGCGGGCATATTAGGAACCTGTTAGAAAGTCTGAGAGAAGATGAAAATATAGTGTCATTACTCCCCATATCTAAGGAATTACTAGAGAATCCTGAAGAAAATTATCTATTGTTTGCAACTTCAAATGGAAGAATTAAGCGTAGTAAATTATCAGAATATGTGAAAATAAATCGAAATGGAAAATACGCAATAAAATTCGCAGGAGGAGATAATGATAGTTTAGTTACGGTGAGGCCTGCTAAAAACTCAGATCATGTAGTTCTTGTTTCATCAGGTGGTTATGCATGTAGATTTATGCCTTCTGAAATAAAGACAAGAATAGACTCGAATACAGGAGAAACTCTTACCACGCATACAGTTAGAGTTCAAGGAAGAGTCAGTCAAGGAGTTACTGGAATGAATTTGACAGGAAATGACCAAGTTATCGGAATGATTGTTTCAGATAATTTTGATAATAATGTTTTAACTATCTCGAAATATGGTATGGCAAAAAGAACTAGATTAGGTTCAGGAGAGATGATTAATCAATTAGATGAAGATGGAGAAATAATTATCGATGAAGATGGAGAAGTATCTATTGAGAGAGATGGCTATAGAAAAACAAATAGAGGCACTAAAGGAGTAAGGACGATGTCGCTTAAAGACGGAGATCAAATTATTAGTGTCAAACAAATACCAGACCTATCAGATCAACTTTTCATGCTTACTAAATCAGGCATGATGATTCGTTTAGCCGCTAATCAGACCAAAGAAACATTGGGTAAGGTAGCTAAAGGTACAAGAATAATGGAATTAAGAAATACAGATAAGACAGGCTATAATGATGAAATCATATTTGTAGCACGTCTACCTGCAGAACTCCTAGAAGATGAAAATGAAGAAGATTCTGAACACGAAGAAGAATGATTGAGACCGTTCTTCTTAAGCCATAATCAAAACTCGGATGGACACTGCGGCAGTCGCATAGCCTGGCCATTGCGCTGGATTGCTAATCCAGTGGTGTTTCACCTCGGGAGTTCGAATCTCCCCTGCCGCGCCATCATTCCGTAGGAGGTTTCTTGTTTACATCATATTCTCAAGTAATATGAATTACCTAGCCATACTGGGTTTTACTCTATTTGTTTTTATAACTATCATTATTTATTCGATATGGAGCAGAATTCGACACCTTACTCCATCTAATGATTTATCTTGGGTTAATGAGAACAAATATACAGCATATGCCGAAATAAATAATGATGAAGTTGTTCTTAAAAATATAAGAGATTTTAATTGGAGAACTACCAAGGATTTTGATGAACGTTGGATAGAAAAAAAATTTAAGATTTCAGATTGTACTAAAATATGGTTAGTTTTAGAATATTTTTATCCAACAAGAAGACCAATTGCTCATACTCTCCTAAGTTTTGAGTTTAAAGATGGGACCCGAATTTCTTGTTCAATCGAGGTAAGGAGAGAACCTGGAGAAAGATTCAGTCCAATAAAAGGACTATTAAGAGAATTTGAAATAATGTATGTTTGGGCTACAGAGGATGATGTTATTGGAGTAAGAAGTAGATGCAGAAAATCTGAGACACATCTCTTTGAAGCAATAATTCTAGGTGAAGGGAATCAATGCAGAATGTTAGAATCCTATCTAAAAAGAACTAATCAGTTAAATGCAAAACCTGAATTCTACAATAGCTTATTTAATAATTGTACTACAAATATCGCATCTCATGTCAATGATGTATATCCAGGAAGGGTACCTCGAGCCATTGGAGTGATACTACCTGGATTGAGTCCAAAACTATTGAAAAGAAATAATCTAGTTAAATTAAGAGGTGGTAGCATTAAGGAGGAAATGAAAATTAATCAAATAGAAACTAGAGCAAGATCTTGGGATCAAGATTCTGACTTTGGAGAAACGATAAGAAACGTGGACTCTTAACAAAAGTATTCAACAAGTACCCAACTATGCAAGGTTGTGGAAAGAATTGAACCCCTAGCGCCGCGAGGATTTTTTCAATATAAATTACCACCTTCAAAAAGCCATATGATTAGACAATTAATGCTTGCATCAAAAGCAATTCAGGTTACCGAAATTAGATTTGAAGGAACACCTGGAGAAGATATTATTTCAATGAGCAATTGTTTAGAAAAAATGGGAGTAAATATAGAAAAATACCCTGATAAATGGAAAGTGTACCCTCCAAAAGATGGATTAGTCCCTCCAAATGAAACATTATATTGCGGAAATTCTGGTACTGTTGCCAAAATAATGACAGCTATATCTGCGAATTTTGATAGAGAAATAAATATAGATGGCGATGCATCTTTACGAAGTAGAAGTAATGCTACACTATCATCATCTCTAAGGAAATTAGGATGCCAAATTTCATCAGATGGATTCCCTTGTATCGTTAAAGGGCCAATAAATCCAACAGATATAGAAATTGATGCTTCAGAATCGAGTCAACCGATAACTGCATTGATTTTATCATCTACAGATTTTAAGAAAAAGATGAAGTTGACAATTCATGGTAAGGAAGTAAGCAGAGGATATCTACAATTGACAACTAATTTAGCAAAACAATGGGGTTTAGATACAGAATTCATAGATGACTCGATAACACTTGCAAATTGGGAAGTGAAAACTCCTGATATCGTTCAGATACCTAGTGAAATGAGCCTTTATCCCATGGCTATTTTATTAGATAACCTGCATGAAAAGTTACAAGTAGAGGTTGAAACTCAAGATATAGATGAGTTGCTTTTAGACACGTTAGAAGTATTAGAAAATCCAGATATTACTAAAGTAAATCTTAGAGATGGTAGCGACGTCATTACTCCTGCCGCAGCATTAATGGCAATATCTGAAGGAGGAGAAATTATTGGCGCATCTCATACTAAGGGTAAAGAAACTGATAGAATAATAAGAACTTGCGAATTATTAGAAAAATTTTCACTCGATTGTATCCCTAAGAGTGATGGATTGATATTGTCAGGAGGAAGTTATCCTAGAAAACCTGAGTCCCCAATTGAAACACATATGGACCATAGATTAGCAATGACAGCAGTCATTTTAGCAACTTACTGCGGCGCTGAAATAAAAAATACAGAAATAATAAACGTCACTCATCCGGATTTCATGCAGATGATTAATTCACTAAAATTACTTCAGCCATGACGACCAAAATGCTTGTCCATATGAACCTGTGTCAATCGTAGAATAGTGGGTCGACCATGTACACATGCCCAAGGATTAGGTACGGTTCGCATATCTAATAAAAGTCGTCGCATTTCTGATAAATTGAGTTTCTGATTAGCCTTAACTGAACCTCGGCAAGAACGCATAAATGCCACCTTATCACGTAACTTTTCAACAATATCTACGCCATTAGATTCGGGACGAGATGAGATGTCAATTAGGATATCATGAATAAACTCAGTTAGACTACTATCACCTAAAAGAACTGCTGGGACTGAAGTAACTAAAATAACCTCATTTAATTCTGAAAATTCAAAACCTAATTCAGAAAGTCTATCTGATTCAGAACGTGCGGCAGCTAACTCTCTAACGCCTAACGAAATAGGGATGGGGATGATTAATTCTTGAGGTGACCAATCTACCATTGATTGCCTTAACCTTTCATATCTTATCCTCTCATGTAAAGCATGTTGGTCAATGATAAATAATTCACCATCTCCTTCCGCCAATATATATGAATCTGAAAATTGGCAGAGCACAATCATTTCTGGCAACTCAGGTATAATTGCTGCCTTAGGTTTTGGTTCATCAACTGGAGAAATTGATTTACCTGTGAAAGAAAGACGATGTAAGGATCGTTCTTCAGAAGATAGTGAAGGAGATACAGGATCAGGCTTTAATCCAGGTAATATTTCTTGTTCTAATTCATTAACCGAAATTTTAGTCTCATATTTATTCGTGGGAGAGTTTGCAGTCCGTATACTACTAAAGTGTGTTTGTATTTTTTCTTCTGAGCCCACTTGAGCCCAAGAGGGAACAAAATCTTCAGATTTTTGAGGGTTATCCGACTCGACACTAATTCCTTCTAATGGAGTTAGATCTTTGAACTCAGGTTGAGTCGAAATTCTACTTAATGTATACTGAATAGAACGCTCTAATCTTTCTAAAACTCTCCATGAATGTTGTAATCTAACTTCACGTTTTGTAGGATGGACATTTACGTCAACTTCCTTGGTAGGTAAATTTAGAGAAATTACGCCAATCGGGTGTCTACCTACCATTAACCTGGTGTGATATCCACGCCTTATTGATTGAAGGAAAGGTCCTGTGCTAACTGGTCTACCATTAACAAGAACATGGAAATCATCAGAACGCGAACGAGAAATACCTGGCGGGGATATCCATCCATCCCAAATTTCATCACCAGGTGCATCAAGATCTACTTTGGAAGATTCTAATGGAATCAATTTAGAAGAGGTGGAACCGAATAAATCATATAATCGATCTTCCATACCTTCACAAGGTGGACAATCAAGAACATTTCTTCCATCAATTTCAACTAATATTCCGGTTTTTGGTTCACTTAAAGCTAAAGAAATTGCTACATCCACAATTGCTGCATTCTCAGTAGATGCCCTTCTTTGAAATGACAAACGTGCAGGAATTTTCTCGAATAGATTGAGAACATCTACCTTTGTTCCCGGTGCAATACCAATGGGCTCCACGCTTCCAACAACTCCATTATCAACAGTAATCGAATATCCATCTGCATCTTTCATTTTACTAGATAATATCATTTTACTGACTGCTGCAATCGATGCTAATGCTTCACCTCGGAAACCTTTGGTAACTATTGTAGTAAGATCTTCGGGACCTGAAAGCTTGCTTGTCGCATGTCTCTTTATTGCTAATTTTAATTCATCTTTAGGGATACCATGACCATTATCGATAACTGAAATTCTATTGAAACCACCTTTTTCAATCTCAATTCGTATTTTATTACTACCTGAATCAATAGAATTCTCTACTAATTCTTTTACTACTTGAGCAGGTCTTTCAACTACTTCGCCTGCTGCTATCTGGTCAATTGTTAGTTCATCAAGTTGTGAAATAGATTGACGAGTCGACATAGAAATATCACTCCCCTAATAAATCAGAATATTGAGATTTTTTAATTGAATCAATCATGGCATACAATACTTCTTGAGATTCTCTAGGGCTGAGATTATCTGGATCAAGAGAACGAAGTCTTTCAGAAATTTCTTGAAGAATAGGGTCAATTACTACTTGTTCTTTAATATTCAAAGACACTGATTCGATCTCATTCATATCAGTCTTATTTTGATTAACAGAACCTAACATCCAACCGTAAATACTAGATTGGCCATCTGGCCTTGAATCGGGTGAATTTGAGGACCCGGCTTTGGCACCCTGTGCTTGACTTTCAAGGAATATAAGTAAATCTCTAGCGCGTTCAACGACAGAAATTGGCAGACCTGCCAATGCAGCAACCTGGACACCGTATGATTCGTCACAGGGCCCTTCAGAGATAGTATGAAGAAAACGAATCTCTCCATTTACATCGGCTACTTGAACATGGATATTAGTTAGATTTTCAAATTCTGCATCTAATCCTATGAGCTGATGATAATGAGTTGCAAAAAGAGTTCTGGCACCTAATCTTCTACAAATATCCTCAGTTACAGACCAAGCTATAGCGAGACCATCAAAAGTTGAAGTCCCTCTTCCGATTTCATCCAGAAGAATCAAACTTTTATCGGTAGCACGACGTAAAATATGAGCAACTTCAATCATCTCCATCATGAATGTTGAACGGCCTCGCCGCAAATCATCATGGGCTCCTACTCTAGTAAAAACTCGATCAATTAATCCAATCTTAGCTTTTTCTGCCGGAACAAAAGACCCGGCTTGAGCTAATATAGATATTAATGCGGTTTGACGAAGATATGTTGACTTACCACCCATATTTGGACCAGTTAATAATAAAAAACTCCTTTTCTTATCTAACCTAATATCATTGGGAACAAACCTCCCATCAGATTCCAGAACAGGGTGCCTACCAGCAACTACTTCCATCTTATTATCTTCAGTAATTTCGGGTTTACACCATGAATTTTTTCGAGCATGTAGTGCAAATGATGACAATACATCCGTTATTGCTATTTTTCTAGCAATTGTTGATAATTCTGATGAGAAATTAGACACACTATCTCTGAGTTCGATAAAAATTTCTTTTTCGAGAGCCTTTGCTCGATCATCTGCAGTCAAAATTATTTCTTCCCAACCAATTAACTCTTCAGTAGTATACCTTTCTGCATTGGTCATAGTTTGCCGACGCCGATAGTTTTCTGGTACCTTATCAACATGCGACTTAGTAATCTCAATAAAAAAGCCAAATTGACGATTATGCTTTATTTTAAGATTAGGAATATCGAGTTTTTCTCTTTCTTGGGATTCAAATCCTTCCAACCAACTAGTGCCTTCACTTGTTTTCCCTCTCAATTCATCAAGTTGATTATCAACTCCATATCTAAAAATACCACCATCTCTTATTGATGCAGGTGGTTCATCAATAATTTTACTTGAGATAAGTTCTCTTAATGACTCCAAATTATTCAAGCCTGAAGATGAATGATGTAAAAGCTCGGAGTTTCCTTCAGTAAGAAGTGTTTGGAGTTTAGGCATTCTTTCTAAACATTCAGAAATAGCAACTAAATCTCTTGCATTCGCTCTACCATAAGCTAACCGTGTCGATAGACGTTCTAAATCTCGCATCGATTTTAGTGACTCGCGAATTGAATCTAGTCTTCTTGGCGCCTTAAATAAACTACTAACTGCTGAATGTCTTAATGCTATAGTTTCCTTATTTGTTAGAGGCCTCATGATCCATTCCTTGAGAAGTCTACGTCCCATCCAAGTTCTTGTACAATCAATGGATTGTAAAAGTGAACCTTGCTTTTCACCTATCAATGTATGACTCAATTCTAAATTTCTTAGAGTGGTTTGATCAAGAACAAGATGGCCATCGTCAGCATCAAAATGTACCTCTCTTAAAGGCACGGTATCAATTAGATGTAAACGAGCAATATATCCTGCTGCAAGACCACATGCCTGAAGGGCTAATGGCCTAGAATCTAAATCTATACTTCCAAGATCAGAAACTTTGAGGTGCTCACGGACTGCTTGCAATCTTTCTTCTGAATTAGCATCATGGATACTCATTAATATATTATCTAAATCAGCAACTAAAGATAATATGACATCAGATAAAGCATCTTTCTTAGAGACTACTAATTCACTAGGAGACCATCTCTGAATTTCATCTTTAATTCGCTCCCAACGACCGGCTCCTGATTGTTCCTGAATCCAAGATCTACCAGTTGATGAATCAAGGATTGCAAGACCAATCACATCTTCTTTAACTGATAAAGCTGCTAGAATACTTGAACCATCTTCTCCAATTAGATTCTCTTCATATAATGAGCCAGGAGTATATACTCGAGTAACGACTCTTTCAAGAATTTTAGACCCTGGACGCAATTCTTCTTCTTGTTCACACATTGTGACTTTGTAACCAGCACGTAACATTGATTGAAGATATGACTCTATAGAATGCCAAGGTACTCCTGCCATTGGGACTGGATTATCTGAATTTTTATCACGACTAGTCAAAGTGATTCCAAGAACTTCAGATGCAATAACTGCGTCCTCATGAAACATTTCATAGAAATCACCCATCCTGAAAAATAGTATCGTATCGGGGTGCTGAGCCTTTATTTCAGCAAATTGATCCAACATCGATCTCTTCGTCATCCCTAATCCATCCATTGCTAACGCCGGAGCGTGAGTTAGACCACAAAGCAGGGGGTGCATAAGCAAATCGCTTAGCGCAATTAGAAATGTGCGATATCTCTATTACCTCATAGATAAATTAGTAGAAGTTTTCGGATCATACATAAGTGGAGATACTATGTCGAATAATAGTAATTTAAAAATTCACTTACTAATGCTGATGGTGGCAATTATTTGGGGATTGTCTTGGGCTATTGGGAGAATTCTTACATTAGAATTACCTGCTCTTTCAGGCGCTTGGTTAAGATATATTTTGACAATGATAATTTTCTATCTTTGGTTTGCTGCCATGGCTATAAATGGGAAAAAAGTAAGGTGGCTACCAGATAGTAAAAGAACATTAAAAAGTTTGACTATAATTGGTTTTACAGGAGTATTATGTTACCAATTTTTCTTTATGCATGGGATGTATTATACCGCAGCTGGAGATGCTTCTTTGATAATTACATTTAATCCAATATTCACCGTAATTTTAGCCGCACCACTTCTCGGACAGCCGATATCAAGAAAGATGTTTTTAGGTCTTTTTTGTGGATTCTTAGGTGTAGGAGTAGTTACCGGGTGGAGCCCAAATACACAGATAGAATTTGAGGAGAGAATATTTGGAGATATATTAATTCTATTAGCATCACTATCTTGGGCAACTACCACAAATATGACTAAGCGCTTGATGGAAGGTAAAGATGGAGAAAATAACTATACTTCTTTAGAAATTGTTGTTTGGTACTCCCTAATTGGAACAATAATGCTTACTCCATTTATGTTATATGAAACTTGGAATTATGGAATATCATATCCATCTGAAGAAGGATGGTTCGCAATAATATATTTAGGAGGTTTTTCAACAGTTCTTGCATACTACTGGTTTACTATTGGAATCGAAAAATTAGGTGCGACTTCGGCTTCATCTTATATTTTCTTAGTCCCTGTATTCGGGATACTAGGAGGCTGGTGGTTACTAGATGAGAGGTTAGGTTATACTATGATTATAGGTTTCTTCATGATATTAATAGGTGTGAAAATTGTGCAACTTGAGAGTGAAAGACTTAGAACTTCTTGATTTAAGATTAGTCAAAGATAGTTTCTTCTACTCACTTATTGTTAAATACGGTAGGCCAGTCGGCCGAAGTCGAGGTAGTTCAAATGGCACGTAAGCCCGCATCCATGTACCGTCGACTTAAGGGTCAGGCATTTACAAGACGTCAGTACACAGGCGGTGTACCTAATAATCGAATTCTACGTTACTTTATGGGTAATAGAAAGAAAGCAGAAGCAGGAGGATTTCCAGTTAAAATAGAACTCCTGGCTGATAATTCATGTCAAATCCAAGATAAGGCACTAGAAGCCGCACGTCAAGTTGCAAATGCAAGAATCAGAGATGCAGCTGGAGAAAACTATGCTCTGAGAATGCATACATACCCTCATCAAATCCTTAGAGAAAACAAGCAAGCTACAGGAGCGGGAGCAGATCGAGTTTCACAAGGTATGAGACAGGCATTTGGAAAGAATGTGGGAACTGCTGCACGCGTTCAAAGAGGACAAACCGTAATATCAATTGTAACCACTCCTGAACACTACGTGGTTGCTAGAGATGCACTTCGTAAAGCAAATTGTAAATTCCCTACTCCTTGCACTATTAAGGTAGTTGAGGGTTCAGAGCATTTGGCGGGACTAGTCTGAGTGTGTAGGGCATGAAGCCCAGCGACCCTCTATTTATTCTACATGAATCTCTACGAGGTTCACCTATAATTTGGAAAGGCGAATATCCATATTTTATTCATCCTATTTCAGATGGAATACCTCGTATGGATGCTAAAGTTCTACGTGCAACTCGTGACTTGATTGTTGAAAGTGTGGACTGGTCAAAAATTGACTTAATTGTTACAGTTGAGGCAATGGGTCTACCTTTACTAGCAGCTGTTGGAGATGCTACTGGGAAACCAACTGTAGTAATCCGAAAACGCTCTTATGGTATGGAAGGAGAAACTAAAGTAGATGTAGCAACTGGTTATTCACAATCTACTGTTTACATTAATGATATAAATCCAGGTGAACGTATCTTGATTGTTGATGATGTAATATCAACTGGAGGCACACTAGAGCCTCTACTAGAAACTCTAGAGAATATGGGAGTAATTTTACAAGATATTGTTATAGCAATTGAAAAAGGAAATGGTCGTGAAAGACTTAATCTTGAAAGACCAAATTGGCCAATAAGATCTCTAGCAAGAATTGACATTATTGATGGAAAAGTCGAGATAGTAAATTGAGGAGATGAAAAATTGGATTTGAACAAACATGACTTCGAACTAGAAGACTTAGTTGCAAGAATTAAAGAAAATGACCTTCGACTAGTTGCTCTACAAGTTCCAGAGGGGCTGAAAATGCAGGCGTTAGAAATGATGGATTCGATAGAAGATGAATCTGCGGCTAAAGTAATTTTAGCAGCAGATCCTTGTTATGGTGCTTGCGATTTAGTACATGATAAGATGAAAATGATGGGAGTAGAATTAGTTGCTCATATGGGACATTCTCAAATGAATATTGACTCAGGTATGCCAACGCATTTCATTCCAGTCACATACGAGGGAGACCCTATTATTGATCCTGTTTTACCAATTCTAGCAGAACACAAAGCAATTGCAGAAGCAAGATTATCAAATGCTGGAGAAGAGCTCGATCTAACAGATGAAGAAGCAATGGAAAAGTTTGTTGATGCAGTAGGACGGGTAGCACCTCTAACAGGTACTAAGTTAGGATTAGTAGGTTCTATACAACATCTTCATTTATTATTTGATTATAAGAAAAGATTTGAAAGCGCGGGATTTGAAGTAGAAATACCAGTAGGTGGAGCTAGATTGACATTTCCAGGACAAGTACTAGGATGTAATTATTCGGGCGATGATCCGGACATAGGACATTATTTGTTCCTTGGTTCTGGAGATTTTCATCCAATTGGCTTAGTAATGCATACTGGAAAACCATTAGCATTACTAGACCCATACACAGGAGAGGCTAGTGAAATGTCATTCAATAGAATTGAAAGGTTGCTAAGGCAGCGAATGGGACTTATCTTTGCAGTAGATAATGCTAAAAATTTTGGAATCTTGATTGGAGAAAAACCGGGGCAAATGAGAAGAAATCTAGCAATTAGAATGAAGAATCTATTGAAGAAACATGGCAAAAAAGGATACTTGTTGGCCCTAGACCACGTAGGCCCGGATTTGATTGATTTCTATCCAGTTGATGCATTCGTCAATACTGCATGTCCACGTATTGCAATAGATGATGCTGTTAAGTATGCTAAGCCATTAATTACACCTTTTGAATTAGAAGTATCCCTAGGTGAAAAAAGTTGGGAGCACGGTTATCAATTCGATGAGATACCGTGATAGAAATATAATCATAAAATAGGTATGATAACATATTACGCTGGATAGGTCTAAGAACGACCGAATAAATTTCATATTGATGTCAGGATACCTCGACCGGATAGGTGCAGGTAAAATCTTAGTTAATCGGGAACCCATGTCATTTGATTGGATGCCAAATAATTTAGTAGGCAGAGATAAAGAATTGAGTGAACTTGCAGGTATGTTTTCTCATATAGAAGATCATAATTCAAGCTGTAGATCAGTGATTACGGGACCAGTTGGTTCTGGTAAAACTGTTTTAAGCAAACGTTTTGGTGATGATTTGCTAAAGCATCTAGAAGGAAAAAGAAAGATTTCCTATGCGCATGTGAACTGTAGAAATAATCCATCAACATCTCAAGTATTACAACAAATTGCAATATCACTAGATTCAGGACATCCAGAAAGAGGATTAAGTTCTGGAGAAATAATCCAATCAATAAGAAGAAATTTATTATCTCATAATAATCATCTTTTACTAGTACTCGATGAAGTTGACGTTCTAGTAAGAAGAGATAACTTTGATTTGATATACAAGCTCTTGCGAATTGATGAGAGTCAAGAAAGAAAGGGGTCATTGTCATTAATTTTAATTAGCCAAGATTCTATGTTACTAAAATTATTTGAACCAGCAATAATCTCAAGACTTGGAGCTAGCAATATTATACAACTAAAACCATATGATAAAAAAGGATTAATCCAAATTATAAAACAAAGAGCAGATATAGCCTGTAGAAGTGGATCAATAAGTGAGGATATTTTTGAAAAAATTGGAGTGATGGCGAGTGAATCAGGTGATGCAAGGTTGGCAATTGAATTACTAGATTCTTCAATAAGAAGAGCGGAATCAGCAGGTAGAGGAGAAGTCCTAGTAGTTGATGTGGAACAGAGTTTGGCACGGTCTGCATCAATAGAACCGAGCCAAGTTGATGGACTCACTAAAGATCAAAAATTAATCATGCTAGGCCTGTGTAGAAGATTAAAGAAGTCATCTGAGATAAATACAGGTGAGGCAGAGAAGTTATATCGAGTAGTATGTGAGGAATATGAAACAAAGCCGAAGAGTTATACAACATTCTGGAAACATCTAAAATTACTTGAAAATCAAGGATTAATAGAAACAAGAAATGATAAATCGAATGTAGGAAGAGGGAGAACCCAGTACATAACGATGAATAATGTTGCACCTGCAAATTTAGCCACTAGGATTGAGTTAGATCTACAAAGATGATTCAGGAGAGTCAAAGGGGCTTCCGAACCGCTCTTATAGGGGCCGTATGTCGGGATGCCGTCTAAGGTGAGTAATATGGCAGGTGAGCAGTCTTTCAAAGCGGTAATCAACGATACTAAGCCTAGTGCTAAAGGTCGTTCTTTCTCAGTAGAGATTACGGGTTCCAACTTCAACCATTTCTTAGGAAAGAAGATTGGAGACTCAGTAGAAGGGATGTTTGTAGGAGAAGGAGATAACTCACTGAATGGTTACAAACTCCAAATCACAGGTGGCTCAGATAAAACTGGTAGAGCAATGCGTTCTGAACTCGAAGGTGGTAATGTAAAATCAATACTAATCACTGCAGGTACCGGTTACAAAGGCAAACGCTATGTAAAGAAAAATTCTAAAATTTATCGATATAAGTATGATGGTCTACGTCGACGTAGAAATCTTCGAGGTAATACAATTAGTACTGATACGCGTCAACTAAACCTCAAAGTATTGGAATATGGTAATAAATCCCTAGGATCAATTCTAGGAGATGAAGAAGACATACCTATCGAAACCACTTCCAATGAAGAGGAGTGAACGGTAGGGGATGATGCTTCTGGCCGACAGTAAAAAACAGCCTGAAGTAAACATTGGAATGGTTGGACATGTCGACCATGGAAAAACTACTCTAACTCAAGCTCTATCTGGAACTTGGACTGATACTCATTCTGAAGAAAGGAAAAGAGGTATTAGCATCAAACTAGGATATGCCGATACTACATTCTACTCTACAGATAAGGGTGATTTTTACGCTAAAGGAAAACATCCAGAAGGAAAAAAAGATTCCGATAAAGATTTGTTAAGAGTTGTTTCTTTCGTTGACGCTCCTGGGCACGAAACTCTGATGGCAGTGATGATATCTGGTGCATCTATAATGGATGGTGCATTATTACTCATTTCTGCAACTGAGAAATGTCCACAACCTCAAACACGAGAACACTTAGCAGCATTACAAATTGCAGGGATTAAGAATATTGTAATTGTACAGAATAAAATAGATTTAGTGTCACAAGAAAGAGCTATGGAATCCTATACCGAAATCAAAGACTTCGTTAAAGAAACTATTGCAGAAGATGCACCGATTATACCTATTTCTGCTCATCATGATGTAAATTTAGATATTCTTATACAGGCTATTGAACACACCATCCCTACACCAGATCGTACTGAAGAAGAAGTTGGGTTGATGTATGTTGCAAGATCATTCGATACAAACAGACCAGGAGCACGACCAAATGAACTATCTGGAGGAATTATTGGAGGCAGTATCGTAGAGGGTTCTTTCAATGTGGGAGATAAAATAATGATAGCTCCGGGTAGAAGAGTAAAAGTTGGTAATAAGACACGATGGATACCTCTAGAAACTCATATTGAGAGTATTAAAGGAGGTGGGGTGAATCTCGAAACTGCACATGCTGGAGGTCTCTGTGGAATTGCTACTCCTCTAGACCCGGTTACTACAAAAGCCGACGAATTATCAGGTCAGGTAATGGCAAAAGAAGGAGAATTACCGCCAATATGGGAGACTTTAGAATTAGAACTTGAATTATTAGAAAAGATGGTCGCAGGTGGAGATGGAGGATCTGATCCGGTTCGGCCTCTGTCAATGAACGAAATGCTCATGATTAATTCGGCGACTGCTACATCAGTAGGAACAGTATCAAAGAAAGGTAAGACATCAAAGATTTCTCTGAGACTACCAATTTGTGCTAAAGTTGGCAGTAGAATTACATTATCTCGAAGAGTTGGTTCCAGATGGCGTTTGATAGGCCATGGAACTATTTTGGGGTGAAAAAAATGAATTGCGTCCTAATAGACGCTTGTGGATGGGCAGCATTAATTGATGCTGGACTAAATCTAGATGTTTCTATGAGTAAAGTTATCGGTAAACCAAGATATCTACTATTAACAAAGGTTAGAGAAGAGCTGATTTCATTATCAAAACATCGTAAAGGTTTATTGATTAATTTACTAGATAGTAGAGTAGAAATTATTCAAGCACCTGATGGGATAAGACATACTGATGGAATGTTACTTGAATTATCAAAGACCAATGGTTGGCCCGTTCTAACAGTTGATAGAAGGTTGAAAGAGAGATTAATGAATAATGGTGGATCATATATCGAAGTGACTTCAAGAAATGTACTACGTTTAATTCAAAATTAAGGCAGAGTGAATAAGTGGTCATCGTTGTGACCATCCATCAAACCAATTCTTACAGCAGCATCAATCCAAGCATGAGCATAGTTGATTGCACCAAAAGCACGTACTAGATCTCCGTTCTCCATAAAATGTCTAGCATCATTTTGATAATCATCACACATCCTAAGCATAGATTGTAATTTTTTTTCATCTTCAGAGTTAGTAGTGATTGATGTTGCTTTAATTCGAGCTTCGGCTGTCAAATTAAGATATTTTTCGACTTTTTCTTTAGTAACTATATTTCCATTATCTGACATTTTAATTCCTCAGAATTCTTCTGCAGCAGCGTTGCTTAGTTTGAATAGACGTGTTCTTCCTTTTTTTCTTACAGATAACATACCTGATTTTTGTAAGCCATTGTATAATTGCGACAAACGGGGGCGACCAACTTCTAATCTTGCCTGTAATTCATTGTCCGAAGGTGAAATTTCCCTAATTGAAGCTATTTGTAAAATTAATTTCTCAGCATCAGAAAGAGAGTAGAAACGTTCTGTATCCAAAGGCATATCAGGATCCCACTTGGGTGTAAAATTTGAAAAATTTGGTATTAATTTCTCGACTGACACCGGATTAATTGGAGCGGCACTAGTAATCATTGGTTGGATTATTTGTGCTGGTTCATAATTTCCCTCAAAAGTCGGTTCTTCGATAAACATTGGCTCGTTTGATTCCGGTTCATCAAAAGAAGGATTTTCATTAAGGCTATATGCAGACTTAATAGAAATTTCTGGCAATGTTTCAGAGAAGATAGGCTCAACAGTCCATTCAGAACTTTCGGTTCTCATAACTTCGTGATGATTACTAACTTCAATATTATGATCTACGGGAGCCTCTGAATAAATTTTAGATAAGTCGCTAATTGGTAAGGTCTTTTTCTCTATTTTTCTTTCATTAACAAATGTATCTAACGTTGATTGAGATTTATTATTGTCAGCAAAAATAATTGGTACATCATCATTTACATCATTTTTCATTCCAGAGGAGGTCTTTGAATTACGTGCCTTCAGTCCTCGGAAGTTATCTCGAATAATATTTTTAGGAGGTTCAG
The DNA here is from genome assembly GCA_016777225.1 of Candidatus Thalassarchaeum sp. Lineage (GTDB taxonomy): Archaea > Thermoplasmatota > Poseidoniia > Poseidoniales > Thalassarchaeaceae > MGIIb-O2. The sequence goes on from JADHRW010000001.1 coordinate 144,554, forward strand.
TACCTAGTTCCATAAATAATTCAGTTTCCATAACCTCTTTGGAGATAGTAGAAGGAATTAGATGTATTTCACTAATAGTTGACTCTCTGGCCTCATTACCTAAGTCATATTCAAGACTTTGTTCATCAAATACAAAATCTGTATTTCCTTGACCAGTATTAATACCATTTTCAATTTCTTCATTAATCGTGTCTTGATTTGATAATGGTAAGTCACCTATCCAAAGTTGGTCCACTTCATCTTTTTCCCACAAATCAGGAGGTTCTTCATCTATAAAATCATCAATTACTTCATTATATTCAATTTTTTCTTCAGAATTATCTGTGTTATCGTCTTCAAAAATATCAATTGAAGAAATCACACCATCCTTATCTGGAATTTCTGAATAATGATGGAGATTAGTATTTGTTTGATCAGCAGACGAATAATTTTGCCATGACATTAGATTTTCTAATGTCCCATGGCATCCTAAATCTCTTTTCTCATCTACTAAATTCTTCAAGATTCTAATTACATCACGTGGATTACCTCCGGTACTAGAATGTATTGAAGCTAGTATTTGAGAATTAATATTCCACTTCTCTTTAGATTTTGATCTCATCCTGTTGTTAACCATTACTTGAATTTGATTTTTTGTGAAATTTGAGATACGATCTGGCTCATCAAATATCTCTTTGAGATTATCATCTAAATCTAGATATTGAGATTCTGTTAGGCTAACGATTGTCATTGCTCGTAGCCTACATAAGATAGGTGAAATTCTCGAAAGAAATAAATTGATATCAATCACTTGAGAGGGATAGTCTAAAGCAATCAATGGTAATGGACCGTTTTCTTCATCAAAAATAGATATTAACTTTTGAGATAACTGGTTCATAGTAGGTATAGACTGAAATGAACCAAAGTGAGTTACAATTTCGTGCAGTACAGTTCGTACTTGATCATCACTCTCAGAAAGGTATTGTCCGATATACTTCTTTGGCGTTAGTGATGAAATAGAATTAATCATCGAGGTTCGACCTGAACCTGAGTCTCCAACTAAAAGTATCATCCTAGGTGAACCTGAAAGAATATGATCTCTCCACCTATGAAGTATTTTTTCTCGCCCAACTAAATCATGAGCGCGTGATGCTTCGATCGGTCTGTTATCGAACGGGTTCCCTCGAACAGAAGGGAGGTCGAGTAAACTGACTCCCTCGGACGACATATTGCCTGAGCAAAGCTACTAGTTCATAATGTTCACGTATTATTACGCATTAATTAGACATAATTAACGCTTTATTTACTTTTTCAGAATTATTATCTAAGCATTATGATTAGCAGTAAGCGTTTTATTATAATAAATTATTAACGCTTTACTAACGCTTTAACTACCCGTTAACAAAGCGTTAACGATTAATTAACGCTTTAAAAGGAGTTTTTATCAGATAAATATTAAGCATAATCAATTATTTATTGGAAAAAAAACAATGAAACCCCATGATCTAGAGCCAGCCGAACCAGCCTCAACAAACCGCACATCATATCAATATTAAGCAAAGACATTACAAGTAGTATGCTTTGCCAAAGAATGGTGGAAACATGCCAGTAGATAACAGTCGATTGAAAGGATTTTACAAACTATCTGTCCCTGAAAGAAGAGAAAAGTTAGCAGAACTTGCAGGCTTAACTGAAGAACAGGTTAATGCATGGGCTGATGCTGAGTTATCGGAAGATGTTGCAGATAGAATGATAGAAAACGTTGTCGGAAGATATTCCCTACCAATTGGCGTAGCTACGAATTTCATTATAGACAGTGAACACTACCTAGTCCCGTTCGTAGTAGAAGAAGCAAGCGTAGTTGCTGCCGCTTCAAATATGGCCAAGAGGTGCCAGGCTAAGGGCGGATTTAGATCGAATAATACAGATCCAATAATGATTGGTCAAATACAAATCGTTGGTTGTGAAAATCCTGAAGAGTCTAGGAGGACAATACTTGCCGCTAAAGATGAATTAATTCAATCATGTAATGATGTCGACCCAATATTAGTTAAATTTGGCGGAGGTTGTAAAGATGTTGAAGTCAGAATCTTAGAAACTATGTCAGGCCCAATGGTAATTGTGCACATTCTAGTAGATTGTAGAGATGCCATGGGAGCTAACGCCGTCAACACAATGGCAGAAACTATTGCGCCAAAGATAGAGGCCTTATCAGGCGGGACTGTCATTCTAAGAATCATTAGTAATTTGGCAATACATCGATTAGCCAGAGTAAGTGCGACATTTACCCCCCAAGAAATGTCAGATAAGGGCGACCCCATTCAAGGAACAGAGGTAATTGATGGAGTGATACAAGCATACCATTTTGCAGCAGCAGACCCATTTAGAGCTACAACTCACAATAAAGGGATAATGAATGCAATATCACCTATTGCTATCGCATGCGGACAAGACTGGCGAGCAATAGAATCAGGCGCACACTCATACTGCGCTCACGAGAAACAATACACATCAATGACGCATTGGGAAAAAGACGCTGAAGGGAATCTAATTGGTTCTATTGAATGTCCAATGGCTGTTGGACTAGTAGGAGGTGCTGTAAGAATTCATCCTGGTGCGCAAGCAAATGTCGCCCTATTAGGCATAAAAAGTGCTAATGATTTAGCTAAAGTCATGGCTGCAGCAGGAATGGCGCAAAATCTTGGCGCACTGAGAGCATTAGCAACAGTAGGGATACAAGCGGGACACATGAAACTCCATCTGAAAAATATGATAAGTTCAGCTGGCGCAATGGATGACGAAATAGATCTAGTAGCAAAAATGGTTAGAGAAAGTGGAGATAGGATTACTATGGCGACTGTTGAGAACGCTTTATCTGAGATAAGGAAAGCATAAGTTATTCGTCTAATTGAGGAGCCTCTGGAGAGTCGTCCTCATCGATAAATTCAGTGATTGACATCTGTTCGTCAGGAGCGAGAGATGCTGCTAATTGCGCACTTGTTAGTCCAGCCTTGGCTGCTTCAGATCGAAACCATGAACGTACTGCACGGTAGTCAACTTCCGGGCAACCAAAATATTCAGCAAATCTCCTAGTTGTTGTTAAACGTCGAGTTAAACCATCCCTGCGCCTATCAATTAACCCTAGATTAGCTAATTCCCTCACATGATCGTATGCTCTTTGACCAAGCATCTCTACTAACTGAGATTGGGCCATGGGCTGATGATAAGCAATTAAGGCCGCTGCTGGAAGAAGCCTTTGAGGAGTATCTGGCCTGAATGATTCAGGGAGATGCGCAGAAAGACTGGGGCGCACTTCGAAAATCCAACGGCCGGAAACTTCAGTTAATTGTAATGCTGAATCTTGCCTTCGCTTGATTCTTGATTGTAATTCAGACAATGCTGAATTGACTTCATCACTAGATTTGCCCACTATTTTAGATAAATCGTCAGTAGACATAGATCGTCCTGAAGTGAACATTATTGCCTCTAGAATAATTGAGAGGCTTGCTTCAGTCATTTAACAACACTCCTTCGGTTTGCCTTACTTTAGGATTAAGCCTATTAGATAATTCTGAAAAATCATCATCTTTTAGATGAAGATTCTTTAATAAAATCTTACCATTAGAATCTTGAGATACTTCAGCGTAACCTCGATGCGTTAGGAAAAGAGATGAAACTAAGGCAGTAACTTGAGCTTCGGATTTTGCTTCTTCAACACTTAGTCCAGATTGGATAGAGTTTTGCTTCAAGACCTCGACTATATCAGTTAAATCTGTTGAATCTTTTTCTTGCAGTGTGCGGCTACGTAATGCATCCCATGTTCTTTTCAAATCATCTTCTAAATTTTCAATATGTAAACTACCTCCAAACCTCGCACGTGCTTTTTCATTGGCTTCTCGGCGTTCTTTAGCAATTTGCTCTCTTATTTTTTGTTCCTCAGAAAGTCTGCCCGCTGCCTGAAGACCCATGAGAAGTTCTCCCAAAGTCACAGGTCGACCTTCATCACGATGTATCCTTCCTTCAAACATGCCAGGTAGTACATCGCTAGCGGCACCTGTTAGAACACCTACTGAAAAATTATAATCTTCATCCGAAAACTCGGTTTCCCACGTATCTTCAAAGTCCCATGAATCTTCTATTTCGTCATCAACAAGAGATTTTTCTTGTCTTTCTAGAAGAGTACTAGCTTGGCCACGGAGTATAGACCAAGCCATTCGAACTAATCTACCACATGTAGGTAAATCTATATTCTCGGAATCATTTATTCTCTGATTGAATAATTCTAAGAATACTGAAAGATCTACATCCCAAGGGTCAAGGTCACTATTATGAAACATTTGAAAAACTAAGGCTACGGACCTGTCGAATGGATCTATCAAGAATTGATGTTCCGCCTCTTCTACCTTAGATAATTCTACTAAACGATCGAGATAACGACTCGTCTCAAGATCTGTATCCCCACCAAGTAACCTAGATACTATGTCATCTTTCATAGTAGTTCCATCAAAAACAGACATGCATTACCTCATTCAATTTCTATTTCTGAGGAAGTAGCCTCATCAGTGTTTTCTGAAATATTATTTTCATCTAATAGTGCATTTTGAAGAATGTCTGCTTCTTCAATATCCTCAGTCCAATCTTCGGTCCTCTCTCTTAACGCATCTAAATCACCAACTTTTACAGAAGAAGTTCCTTCATCATTTGACTCAGATTTATCTATCTCGAAACCTGCCCTTTCTGCGAGACCACCCAAAGATTTTGGTGCGCCAAGAGGTTCTGGAACCCTAGGCATATTTTCAGGATCAGGTAAAACTAATTCTGAACGCTCGTTTTCAGATTGCTTCCTTGCAGCTTCTTCTTTTTCCATCTCTTCACTCATCTGTAATGCGGCTGCACGGTCGAAATCAGTAATTCGGCGGCTACAACCATCACCAGCATGAGTAATACCAATATGGTGATTAGCAAGGTTTAAGCTAACTTTTCTTAATGTCACCATGATAAATTGCGCTCTTTGTGAACGCATTAGACAGAGCGCTGCGATTAATTCTGAGTTAAACGGATCTAAGTTTTGATCTACTTCATCGAAATAATAGAAGGGGCTAGGTTCGTAATCCTGTATAGCAAATATTAATGCAAGTGCTGCCATAGATTTTTCACCACCAGAAAGTGCATTCCTACGGGTCTTACTACTCTTCCCTGGAGGAACACAATCCATCTCGAGACCACCATCAAATGGATTTTTTAGATTCTCCAGTCTCAAACTACCAATCCCTCCGGGTTGTAGAATCTCATACACTCGACTAAAGTTTCTATTTACATGTTCGAATACTAAAAGCAGTCTCTTCTTTCTTTCGGATTCAAGTCTATCTGCTATACCTACGAGATCGTCACGTCTTTGCCTCAGTGTTTTACCATCTTCTACAAGTCCTGCAATACGCTCAACTGCAACTTCATATTGTTCTATTGCCAACATATTGACATCACCTAGATGACCGAGGCGACGTTCGAGTCCCTGCACTACTCTCTCCGCCTCGGCCACTGTGGGTAATTGGATATCTGCAGTTGGCACTTCGATGTGTGCATCTGCTAATTCTGCAATGATTTCATCAACTGCAATTCTTTTTTGATTGATTTGAATATTAAGTTCTTCTATCCTAGAAGTTAGTGTTTCACGCTTTTGAGAACATGTATCTATAGTAGCTCTTAGACTTGCTCTTTCTTCAATAATTATTTCTCTACGTTGAGTGAGTATTTGTTGTTCTTCATCAAATTGTGAGGCTTGCCCCTTTAAATCAACTAATAACTCCCTAGATTTAGATATCGATTCTTTCAAAGAATCTATATTTATTCTCGCTTCCGAAATTATTGATTCTTTGGTATTTATTTGTCTTGCAAGTTCAGAAAGTCTATTCGAAAGAATATTCATTCTTTCATTGCCACTAAGTATTGCTGCATCAGAAATAAGTCTTGTACGTTCTGCATCTGTTCTTGTCTTCTCTGCATTCCTTAGCATTTCAGAAAGATGATCTGGTGTGTGATTTTGTAATGCAGTGGCAGCATTTATTCTTTCTTCTAAGGCGTTTTCATGGTTTATATTCGCATCATCTGCAGCGTTCTTGAATGAATTAAAAGAGGTGTCTGCACGAGAAAATTCTTCCCTTGCCAATAAAATTTTCTTACCTATATCGTCAACATCTTTCTGAGCTCTGGATAGATCTGATTTCCACTCGCGAATTTTTACAGATTGGTCACTATCGTCAAGGCCATGAATTTGGTCACGTAATGTTTGTTGGTTAGTCCTTAATTCCCTTAATGCCGCTTCAACTGTAGAATAGAGTAAGTTTGCTTCCTCAACTGCTCTCTCTAGTCTCTCAGAACCCAATTGACCAGGAGTTCCCCCGCCGAATCTAGGTCTTGAAGAGCCTGCAGGTGAGCCTCCAGTCATTGCTCCAGAACCTTCGATTATATCTCCCTTCAAAGTGACCATACGGACACCTCCCATATTCTTCCTTGCGACATCCATTGATTGAACAATCAAAGTATTTCTAGATGCATACTTTACTGCAATATCAATCTCTGTATCATAATCTAATAAATCATGAGCGAAACCAAGAACACCAGAATTTCTAGCAACAATAAATGTTCTTCCTTGGGGACGAGATACGTTCAATTTGTTAAGAGGCAAGAAAGTAGCCCTTCCACCTCCGTTTAGTCTTAACCACTTTATACAATCTGCTGCAACTTCATCATTAGTCACTACGATACTCCTTAATCCATTTCCTAATGCCAGTGCTAATGCTTCTTCATGGACTGATTCTTTAGGCGAACATAATTCCCCTAATGTCCCTAGGATTCCTTTAATCTCCCCGCTTTGTCTTAATTTAGTTAAAGCGGCTAAAGTAATTGCAGAACCAGGCCTATTTGCTTTTGCTTCTTGTCTAGCCCTGGCTTTAGCTAATTCAACTTCAGCATCCCTTGCTTTAACCTCTGATCTATCACGGTCTTCTCTTAATGAAACTTCTTGCTTAGTTAGCCTTTGAAGGTCATTCGCTAAAGCAGTACGGTCAATTTTATTTCCGCCATCTTGTAAATCTTCTCCGACTAATTCTAAATCATCTCTAGTTAATGTGGCTTGTTCATATTCTTCTTCTAAATCTGCTAATTTCTCCGATGCTATCTGAGCATTTTGTTCTGCCCTATCTGATTCCAATCTAGCTGCTGAATATTCTTGATGTTTTTCAGCAACTAAATCTGTCGCTTGACCGAGTGCTCTATTCAAATCTCGCCCATGTCTATCGCCTGATTGGATAGCCTCTCTTGCTTGTTTTTCATCTAGAGCTGCCCTAGACAGATCTTCTTCTGCACTGGATAATGATAATGCAGCAGCATCTAATTCTTCTTGACCCTTGATTCGTGCATTTTCTGCACCTTCATAATCAGAACGGATGATTTCAATATCTTCTTCTGCCTGTTCAATTATTTTTATTTGGTCGCCAATTCTATCAGAGTTAGTTTCAATATCTATGTCATGTTGACGAATAGTATCTAATAATTCTCTTGCATCGCCACTCATTATTTCATCTAAATCATTACCTATCTGAACAAGTTCTTCATCAAAATTACCTAATTCTAGGTTTCCTGTGCGGATTTGCTCAGTAAGTTCAGTGATTTGCCCAGAGTAACTTGATCTCTCTTCCCCTAGAAGCCGCACCTCATCTAACCTATTGCGATGACGTGATTGTTGAAGGATTATTTTATTTCCATCCAATTCATCTTTTAAACCCTTAAATTTCAGTGCTTGTTGACGTTCTTTTTCTAGACCCTTGAGGCGAGTTTTTTGTTCCTCTTCAAATAAATCTATTGTTTCAATATTATTCTCTACAACTTTGCGCTGATTATTAGCGCGACGGATTTCATCATCATAGGCAGTTACTCCGGCTACTTCTTCAAGAACCCCTCTTCTTTTATGAGGCGTCATAGAAGCAAGCATTGTAACATCTCCTTGCAGCACTATGTTGTATCCATCGCCATGTAATCCAGCTTCAGACAATACTCTCCTCATTTCAGTTGCTGTTGAAGGATTACCGTTGATGTAATATGAAGATACAGAGTCATTTTTTCGGTTTAATCTGACGGATCTAGTAAAGGATACTTCTTCGCTATCGATTCTTAACCTGCGTCGACCATCAGGTTCAGGCGAGTTTTCAAACACAAGTGTTGCAGACATATTTCTAGCGGCTTTACCGCTGCCGCCACCGTTGTAAATTAATTCAGAGACATTTGAAGCCCTTAAAGAACGAGTTGACTTAGGCCCGAGTACAAACTGGATTGCATCACCACAATTCGACTTACCTGAACCATTAGGACCAGTAATTGCAGTAAACCCTTCTTCGAACGGAATAACGATTTCTCCGCCAAATGATTTGAAATTTTCAAGTTCAATACGTACCAGATGCATCCCATCACCACATAATATCAGCAATTTCTCGCCGACATCATTAGTTGGGTGCTGCATTTCCGTCTATGAACGTTGAGGAGGACTTAGACGCAGCAAAGCGAAAAATACACCTCTTTTTTTTGGCCGATATCTAATAAGTGTAAGCGAAGATTCATTGAGAGACTTCTCATGGGATGCAATGTGAGTGACACATTCAGGAACGAATTGATGCCTGCAGTAGATGTTGCAGTCATTGGATCAGGAATTGCTGGATTATTCCTAGCACATCGTTGCGTACAAAAGGGATTGAATGTCGCCCTAATAACAAAGAAAAATATATCTACATCAAATACAAATTGGGCACAAGGAGGGATTGCAGGAGTACTTGACACAGAAGATAAGGATGCGATAGAAGCACATGTGAAAGATACCCTATCATCAGGCGCTGGATTATGTGAAGAAAAAGTAGTCAGATCCGTTGTTTTAGAAGCATCTGATAGAATAAGAGATTTGATTAATCATGGAGTTCGTTTTGATAAAAATAATGAGGGAGAATTCGATAAAGTTAGAGAAGGTGGGCACTCATATCAGAGAATATTACATTCTAAAGATGCAACAGGTGAAGAGATAGAGAGAGCATTAGCTAAATCGACATCTGGAGAAATTGATGAAAGGTTCACTATTTTAGAGAACTGGATGGCAATTGATTTAATCCAAAAAGAGCATGGCTCACCCGGAAAAGGAATTGTTGGAGTTTGGTGCCTTGCACCTTCGGGAACTGTACATACATTACCTGCAAAAACTATAGTTTTAGCTACTGGAGGTGTTGGTTACTTACATCGATCAACTACTAACTCATCAATTGCAACTGGGGATGGAGTAGGTATGGCACTCCGTGCAGGGGCGGACATCAAAGATATTGAATTCATACAATTCCACCCAACATCATTAGCAATAGATAGCACGAGACCTTTCTTAATTACTGAAGCGATGAGAGGATATGGTGCTATTTTGATGACAGAACATGACATTAAGAATTGGAAAGATTCAGGAGATAATCATCCAGAAAATTATTCATTTATGAAAAAATATACACATATGGGCTCTCTAGGAACAAGAGATATTGTTGCCAGAGCCATTGATTCCGAATTAAAGAAAAATGGAGACAAACATGTTTTCTTAGTTACAGAACATTTAGATAGAAATGAACTAATAGAAAAATTTCCTAATATCAATCAAAAATTATTTTCACATGGTATTAAAATCGGAATTGATTCGATTCCAGTAATACCTGCAGCACATTACATGGTAGGTGGAGTAACTGTAGATCATTATGGGCATGCACTTGCAAGTGAGGAAGAAATGCCTGGACTTTATGCCATAGGAGAGGTCGCTAGGACTGGTTTACATGGAGCAAATCGTCTAGCTTCAAACAGCCTACTTGAAGCAGTAGTATATTCGGATAGAGCTGCAGCAGATATAATACAAAAATCACAATTAAATCAATTACAGCAATTATCAGAAGATATCCCCCTTTGGCGTGCAGAAAACCTCGTCACATTAATCGAACATTCACCTTTACGCGCAGATTTGGAGGCATTAAGAACGACTATGACAATGGATGTTGGTATAGTAAAGAGTAATGCAAGGCTAAGAAGAGCAGATAGAATGATTAAACATTTAGAAAATGAAGTTAGTTATATTTGGGAAAGTTGTAAACCAACACAAGATTTAGTAGAACTAAGAAATCTCATTCAAGTTGCTAAACTTGTAGTTAAAGCCTCATTAGAACGAAAAGAAAACATTGGACTTCACTATAATCAAGACTTAGAATGACTAATCAAATTTTGAAGAGTTCTCAATTCCTTTAATCAAACCGTGTAGTATTGCATTACAAGGAGTTGGAATCCCTTCAGCCTCACCTCGTAGAACAACTGCTCCACACAATGCATCAATTTCTGTAGGGCGACCTGCCATAATATCTTGTAGCATAGAACACCTATTTTCAGGAGAAATCACCACAACATCTCGAAGGTACTCATCTAATTTTATATCCCCCAAATCTACACCACTAGCTCGAGCTACTATGGCTGCTTCACGCATAGCTTGCATTGATTGTTGCCAGAGAGAATTAACTTCTAATAGTGCTCCATTTCTAACACCTGCTATAGCGCAAACGGGATTAATTGCAACATTTATTAGTAATTTTTTCCAAATAATTTGCTGAATATCATCACATAATACCGCATCTAATTCTGCATCATTGAGAATATTTAGTAATGACTCAGCTCTGTGATTCTCTTGACTATCTAGGGCACCGAAATTTATACTTCCTCGACCTACCCAATGAACTTCTCCTTGATTACTCCGCCAAGCTGCATGAGTCAGAGACCCTACAAAAACACGTTCGCGACCTAAACGATGAGCTAATACCTCTGCATTTCCAAGCCCGTTCTGAATTGTCAATGCATATCCATCATTTGTAAGAACCTGGGATGCCAACTCGGCTAATGCCGGTGTGTCTAGTGTTTTACCACAAATTATTGCAATATCGCATGTACCTCTAATTTGTTCAGATAGATTTTTACTTTCACTATCAACTAACAGATATCTTTCAGAAGGGATCACTTCAATACTACCTTCAGGGGTGTGTAATACTAATCCTAAATCTGAAAGATTCTTTGCTGTACTACCTCGAGAAACACATACTATATCCACATCAGTATCTGCCATTGCACCTAGAATAATACCACCAATCGAACCTACGCCAATTATTGCAACTCTCAATTGAGACAACCTCCAATTGGACATTTAGATACGAAATGTAAAATTAAACTATCAGAATTCTGAGAAATCCAAAATACCCTCCATGCTCCATCACTAATTTCATCTAGATTAATGTCAATATTTACTGAACTATTTGAAAGAATAGTATTAGGAACTGATATATTTAGTGCGTCATCACTCCTTATATTACTTGATATATCAAGTACTAGACTTATATTTTGTTCCGATCTAGAATTAATAATAAAGTCAGACAAAGGTAATCGAGAGTCATTTAATAGCAAATCATCGATATCTATGTCGAATCCTGGTTTCAGAATCATTGCAATAGATTCATTTTCCTTACAATTTACCAACCAACCAGTTTCAGGAAGCAACAAACTCCTTCCATCATAATTTCCATTAATAATAAGGGGAGAACCACTAGATAATGTGAAGTTCTCTTCAGAATCTGAATCTAATGTAGGGATTATTACACTTGAGGGACAGAATGGAGAACCAAATGTATCTGAGAATAAGATTCCACTAATTTGTTGACCTAAATTCATCCCCCTAGTTTGATTGAAATAGATACCAATATAGGAATTATCGATTGGTAATTCCCAAGTAGTAATATTTCCATTATCTTGCTGGAAGGTCACAATAGGAGCCATTCGACTACCCTGAATTCCTGAGCTCACTAAATCTAAAGACTCCCAGCCACCTTTCTCTGAAACTAAACACAATTCATTATTACCTGGTGTAAGAAAACTTGAATCTTCTACCGACCAGAATGGATTTTCTGTGACTGATAAATTTCCAGATTGATTTTCAATGACTTCAATCGCAATACAAATTTTTTCATTAGGTAATTCAGAATCTCTGTGCCAAAATGGGTCAGGAGAGGTAATACCATCGTACTTCAATACCATGATATGCTCTAGACGAGTTTCACCCGAATCTATGATAAATCGTAATTGTACAGGTGTCATAATATCTAGATTATTATCAGAGATTAAAATCTCGAGTACACCCCTATTGTTTTGACTTATCTCTTCAAATTGACAAACTAATTTTTCATCAAAACAATCAGAATTAATATTCCAGTTTTCACCCACTCCTTCAATTAATACCTGAATAGAACCGGTGACAGGGATAATTCCCAAAGGCTCCAAAGGTAAATTAATCGTCATAGAATCATCATTAGAATTAGAAAATAATATTTCTTCATCCCAATTAGAAACATCTAGGCCACCATCCCAGTCAGACATTTGCTTTACTGGATTAACACCTGGAAATCCAAGAAGTAGTAAAACTACAATAATTGCAGCAAACGTATTCCTAAATTTAGCATCAATGCCAGATGCTTCATCAACTACTAAAGCAATAGGTATGTGATCACTACTAAATCTTCTCCAAGAAGCTAAAGAAGCAAGAATTAACCAAGGCCAGAATGTTGTCCCTAGGAATACAATACACATCACACCTAGAGTAATCAAGAATATCGAGGTTTCATTACCATTAGAATCTAGATTCTTAGGACCTATTATAGAATGAAGAATTCTATCCCCAGGGAATCCAGGGATAGGAAGAAGTAGTATCCAGCCGATAATTGACAGACCGGTGCCAGCTAGAGCTAATGGATGGAGCCATTGAAGACTTACTGAAATATCAGAATCAAGAAATATCTCAGATAGTAAAGTAATAATGACATTTAAATCTAATAATAATGGATCTGAAATAGATTCAGGAGGTAAATCAGAAGTTAAAGTAAGTCCGATAAAAGACAGTATAGAACCACCCAAGAGAAATACAACTGCAGATGAAGATTCTATCAATCCCAATGAACGACGATTCGGATAAGTGATGGTATCTACTCTCTTTTGGCCGAAAACCCCAACAATTCCAAATGGCCAAAAGGGCGAAATTAATGGGAATGCAATGGGTACTAAATTCCCCACGTCTACTTCAAATAAAGAAGCAACATATTTTCTAAAAATATGTGCAATTATAGTAACTGAAAAAATGGGGATACTGAAATAGATTAATGATTGGTATACCAAATCATAAGTAAATATTGAATCATTTATTTCAAATTGCGATATCCAATAGCCACCTGCTAATGTAGTAAATGAGAACATTGTCATCCAAATTAGTACTTGCTGCCAAATGGGAACATTTACCGGATCAACTGGATATCGAATTATCGTCAGAGTTGGAGGATTCCCTTCATCTAATAATCCTAACAAACTCAGAGGTTTTAGATGTTTATTTAGATGCTTAAGAGATGAACTAATATTTTCATGATTACGACTATTTACTTCCCATGAAATATTACCAATACTGGATTGATTACCTATGATAAAATAACGACTACAAATAGTCTCAAGTAACTCATTCTGATTCCAAGTTTCTTTATCGATAATAATTGATTTACCCTCAGACACAGTCACCCCTCCTTCGTACTTGACTACTGAACATAGATTGCCCCCTATGAAACCGTGTGTGGCGCTATGCGACTAAGTAATACAAAATTACTTATTTTTGAATCTCTTGAGACGGAAGGTTTCCTCTCTTTCCATTTCTTCTAATCTTAGTTGAATAAACGATTGAGCCTCTTTCATTTCAGGGATCACAACAAACTCCAAAGCATTTACTCGTCTCTTTGTCGCTTCAATTTCTTCAAGAAGTCTTTTCAAAGTAGCTTCCATCTCTGCAGCCTTAACAATTTTCGATATCAATACAGAATATGAATCTGCGGACTCATCAATATAGGGTGAGCCCCCAATGATTCCAGTAGGCCTAGTTTCAACGGTTGTTGTAAGGTTGGTACCATCTACTTTAGGTACTACTACTCCCATTATATTCCTTCGGGAAACTGTGACTTCGGGGCCTGAAGTTGCCGCTATTGCAGCACTTTTGACCGCTAATCCACCCTCAATTGAGGATGCTAAAGCAATTGATTTCAAGGCATCTCGATAAGTCCCTACAAGTTCTTCTCTAGCTGCAATCATCTCTGCTAACAATGTACGAAACTCAAAGAATAAACCGTCCCTCTTCATTTTTAAAAGATTATAACCACTTGATGTTTGTTTAATCCTACGTTTCAGATTAATCAGTTCTGAGCGTGTAGGTTTGATGTCTAGTGCCATCTTTCTCATCTCCTAACTATATTCAATAAATGTATTCATTCTTTCTTATCAGTTGGATGATATTTATCAATCCATTTCTGATCTAGACGCACTAGATATTTCGTATCAATATTTGAGAGAAGTTCCCATGCATAATCTAGTGTACCTTCCGAAATCGAACGATCTTCATCACGACTTTGTCTAAGGAATTTATTCTCGAAGATATCTGCGAATTTTAGTAACTGTAAGTCACGTTCATTCAAAGCATCTTCACCAACAATTGCCACTAAACCACGCAATTCTCTTCCTTGAGCATATGCTGCATAAAGTTGATCTGATACTGATTTATGATCTTCGCGTGTTTTACCGTCGCCAATACCAGCATTCATCAGCCTAGATAAAGATGGTAGAACGTTAATCGGTGGATAGATTCCTTTCTGATGAAGTTCACGAGAAATAACAATCTGTCCTTCAGTAATATATCCTGAAAGGTCAGGAATAGGATGAGTAATATCATCACCAGGCATTGTCAATATAGGGAATTGGGTGATTGAACCTTTCTTTCCTTTAACTAAACCTGCGCGTTCATACAACATTGCTAGATCAGTATACATGTATCCAGGGTAACCTCTTCTTCCAGGAACTTCTTCACGAGCAGCACCTATTTGACGTAGTGATTCACAATAATTAGTCATATCAGTATAGATAACTAAAACGTGATAATCCTTCTCAAAAGCAAGATATTCAGCAGCAGTAAGAGCCAGCCTAGGAGTAATCAATCTCTCAACAGCTGGGTCATCAGCAAGATTTACGAAAAGACAAGCGTTCTCTAAAGCCCCTGTTCTCTCCAAATCATGTACAAAGAAATTATATTCTTCAGCTGTTATTCCCATAGCACAGAAAACTACCACGAAGTCATCATCGCTGTCAACAAGTTTCGCTTGTCTAGCAATTTGTAATGCAATATCGTTATGAGGAAGTCCTGAAGCACTGAAGATTGGTAATTTCTGACCACGAACTAATGATGTACAAGCATCAATTGCAGAAATTCCAGTTTGAATAAATGTATCAGGACTCTGACGAGAATAAGGATTGATAGCCGCACCTATGATGTCAGCCATTTCATCCGCTACAATATCTGGACCTCCATCTCTTGGACGTCCAGCTCCATCAAGAATTCGCCCTATCATATCTGTACTTACTGGTAATTTGAATACATCACCAAGGAATTTTATTCCTGTTTGCTTATCGATTGAAGCAGTACCTTCGAAAACTTGGACAATGACTTGATCATCAGATGTATCTAGAACTTGTCCATTCTTCATAGTACCATCAGTAAGTCTTAATTCTACAATTTCTCCAAAAGCAACAGGTTCAGTTTTATTTAGGAACACAAGAGGTCCCTTTACGTCAGTGATTGTTCTATATTCTTTTCCAGTCATTTATACCACCTCTCAGTTATCCTCCATAGTCTCGGCAATCTGTTTAATCATTGTCTCCAACATTTTGTCGATTTTACCTTCATAGCCAGATTCGAATCGACCTCTCATTAGATCAGTGCGTGCTGGCACGTTAACTACATCTTCAAGAGCAGCCCCCCCAGCTAGAGCTTTCTTAGATTCTTCTTGGAATGAAAGTATAGCCTTAGCCATTGTATATTGGAGTTTTAAATCTGTGTAAGTATCTACATCATGGAAAGCATTCTGTTGTAGGAAAAATTCCCTGATCATTCGAGCTACTTCGAGAGTAAGTTGCTGATCGACCGGTAAAGCGTCGGAACCTACTAACTGAACAATTTCTTGTAACTCTGCTTCAACTTGAAGTAGAGCACTGATTTCAGTCCTAATTTCAGGGAAATCGCTCTTTATATTATCCCTATACCATTGGTCGAGTGAAGGGGGATATAGTGAGTAAGAATTTAACCAATTAATTGCAGGGAAATGCCTTTGACGTGCAAGACCTGCATCAAGACCCCAGAATACCTTAACGATACGCAGAGTACCTTGGCTGACTGGTTCGGAAATATCTCCACCAGGTGGTGATACCGCACCTATTACAGATACAGAACCATCACCTCCTGCAAGAGTTTCAACTCTACCCGCTCGTTCATAGAATTCTGCTAATCGGCTAGATAGATATGCAGGATAACCTTCTTCACCAGGCATCTCTTCTAAACGAGACGAAATTTCTCTCATTGCTTCAGCCCAACGACTAGTTGAATCTGCCATTAAAGCAACATCGTAGCCCATATCTCTGAAATATTCTGCTATTGTAATACCTGTGTAAACAGAAGCTTCTCTAGCAGCAACTGGCATATTTGAAGTATTAGCTATCATCGTAGTTCTATTCATTAAAGCTTCACCAGTCTTAGGATCCATAAGATGAGGAAATTCATCAAGAACTTCTGTCATCTCATTTCCACGCTCACCGCATCCGATATAAACAACAATATCTGCATCAGACCACTTGGCTAGTTGTTGCTGTGTAACAGTTTTTCCTGAACCAAATGGACCAGGGATACCTGCAGTTCCACCCTTAGCTAACGGGAAAAGGAAATCAAGAATTCTCTGACCTGTTTGTAGAGGAACTTCTGGAGCATGTTTCTTTGTGAAAGGACGAGGTGTTCGAACTGGCCACTTTTGCATCATCTGGATATCTGTTCCATCTTCTAAAGTACAAACAGTTTGAGTAACATTAAATTCTCCTGAATTAATACTCTTAATTACACCAGAAGTACCGGGAGGAACCATGACTCTGTGTTCAATAGTTTTGGTTTCCTGCACAGTTCCAAGGACATCTCCAGATGATATTGAGTCTCCTGCTTTAGCTGTCGCATTAAATTCCCAAATCTTCTCTAAATCAAGACCATCTGCATCAACTCCTCTTTTGATGAAAACACCCATGGTCTTCTCAAGCTCAGGCAAAGGTCTTTGAATACCATCATAGATTTTTGTCAAAAGACCTGGACCTAGTTGAACGGACAAAGTTTGTCCTGTTCTAATAACTGGTTCACCAGGCCTAACTCCAGAGGTTTCCTCATATACCTGAATAACTGATTGTTCGCCGTGTAATTCAATGACTTCACCCATCAAACCTTCGTCACCTACGCGCACAACTTCATACATTCTTGGCGATATGCCTACTGCGGTTACAACTGGTCCAGAGATGCGATAAATCACTCCATTTTCTTCACTCATTTTTAATTCACTTCCTTTTATTTTTTTTCTAGGATTTACTTCCACAAATCGACTCCTAGTGCCGACTTGATGGACTCTCTGAGGGTATTATCCTCTTCGGTCCCAATACCCAATACTGTGGGCGTGATACTCTCGGATAGCTGCACACGCAATCTTTCCGGTAATTGTAATAGATCAGAGTTGTCAATAACAACGACTCCTATTTCTTTTTCGTTTAATAGAGACTTCATTGTTGAAGTCAATTCATCCAGATTTTCAGGATTATGTAATCTTAAAACACCTGCTAGTTGGAAACCAAGAGTGAAATCAAGAGAGCCAACTACTGCTATTTCCATTTAATTCACCTCAAAAATCCATATGCGCTTCTAGAACCTCGGATGTGAGGCCAATCGTCTTCCCGCGCACAAGAAGACGAAGATTTTGTATTTCCAATACTTTACGCTCAATATAATAAATTACTGGGAATGATGACACTGGATTTAGATATGCGAAACGCCTTAGCATCGCATGCCTTTTATGCGTCAGTAGAGATGCAATAGGGTCTAATGAACCGGTTGAATTCGACTTCTCGAGTGCTTCATCGAAACCATCATCATCAAATGAATTACTGCGACGAAGAGCGTCAATTATTGCTTCTTGAGAGGTAGCTTGAGATACCTGAGTCATTACTGAACTTGGAATTCTGCCACCATGAATAACCATGCGCAAACGTTTGTCTGGAGAAATATTCTGACGTAGTTCACGGAATTGATTGATTATATTTCGATGGTCAATTTCAGTTCTAATATATTTCATTAAATGAATATTAGAATCTCTTCCCTTAGAAACTTTCAATGCATGACTGTAATATTGACGATCTAATGCGTCTTCCATTTCTTCGAGTGTTGCTTCAGAACCTTCTAATTTTGCTAATTCCTTACCCCACGGGGTACCTGCCATTGCACTAGCAGCCTCAGCTACGGTTTCAGTAGTTCTCACTATGTCAAGCCAAATTGAATTCATGGGATTCTCTGAAGGAAGTATTTGAGATTCAATTAATTCATCAGAACATCCACCATTTACAGCTCTCAGTACAGTTTTAGCCTTCTCATAGGAGAGACGCTCAACATAGACTGAAACTATTGATTTAAGCGGGCCTTGACAGAACCTCATTACTTCTGATAAGTCATTATCTAGATTATGGAAAAGTGCTGCTTCTACAGCATCTGCTCCAGTCATTCGAGCGGAATAAATATCCATTTCATTCCTATACCCTAACTCACCAATACTTGCACCAATTGATTCTGGACCTAATTGCAACAATTGCCGCATACGGGTAGAATCAATTAGTGAGGCCTTACGAGCTTTAGCGCGAGCTGCAGCATTGTAAATATTAGAACGGCCACTTACTATTCCAGTCATATTTTCACCATTTAATTTCCAAATAAGGTTTGATTTACAGCACCAAGATTGGCTTTCCAAGCTTCTTCTAAACGACTATCAAATCGATAGTCTAGTACTATTGAACCGTCTTTAGATTCGAGGACAAAACCCCCTAATCCTTCAACGTCTTCACCAAGAGAAAAACTTCCCTTTTCAAGCGCTTTGCGATCAGTCGAAACTGGACGGAGAAACATATCTCCTCCAGATTTGCTCGCTTCAGCTAAAAGTGCATTCAAGATATCAGAACGACCTTTGAGGTCGGGTGATGCCACTGAAGCACGTATTGAATCCCAAGTTTCATCTAATTCTTCACGCCTAGCGATCAGAAGATGTTTCTGGTTTGCTTGTTTAGCTGATGCTACTACTTCTACTGACAACTGGGCGCTCTCTCGCTCAGCACGCGCTTTCATATCTGAGGATAAAGAAGAAGTTTCTGACTTCGCTTCATCCTCAATTTGCTTAGCTTGCTGCTTAGCGGCTGCGATAATCGATTTTGCCTCTGCTTTCGCTTGGGCCGCGATTTCGTTTGCTAATGCATCCAATGTCATTTCATTACACCTCGTGTTTTAATTATTCATTATAGGAACCCACAAAATTCTGCTCAGAGCAAGAATAGTGCAAGGAATCCGAAAAGGACAATTGTCTCAGGTAGAGCTGTGAAGATTAGTCCATTAACGAACTTACTGCTATCTTCTGCAATCATCCCTACAGCTGCTGCACCAATTGGTCCTTGGCTTAAGCCAGTTCCAATTCCTGCTAGACCTAGTGCAATTCCTGCACCGATGTTCGCATAAGCATCTACTGTAGATGCATTGTCTTCCGCCTGAACGCTGCCAGCAATCATCACAATTGACGATAATGTTAACAACATACTCATTCCTCTCATTTTATTTCTGTTATTCATTTTTTTTTCCTCCATTTTTTTCTAAGCATTATGCTTGGAATGTGATATCACTCGACCTCCACGTGGTGCGAGCGGAAACCGAAAGGTGAAAACACCTCTCCGCTAGAATCGTAATATTGCCTCATCCATTCTACGAAATGAAGCCTAGCTGCATGAATATTGGGACTGAATACTCCAAGACCCCATGCGAAGAATTGAACTGCTAGCCAACCTACAAAGAAAACAGGAGCCAATAATATATCGTCAGCAAGAGCGTCTTTCATTGGGTCCCACAACATATTTCCTGTCTCAGCTATTTTAACTCCAACAATTCCTACAGCGAACAGACGTACATAAGAAATAACGGAAGGCATCATTCCAATCGCTTCAATCGGAGCCAATAACAAACTTATTACGAAAGGTATTCCATGGTAGTTATACAAAGTCCAGATTAGTAGGGATACTGCAGTTAAAGCGATTATAGCACCTAGTTGCATCATCTCTTCAGTCCCATCGGGTCCGAGATAACCGTATGAGAATAAGAATCCACCGATCAGTAATACAATCCATACACCATGCTCAAAAAATGCTGCTACTAAGCCAACATGCCCATGATCAGTACCATAAAATAATACATCCCTGAAACCGATTAATCTACCAAATATAATATGAAGGAATCCAAGATAGATTGTCAATATAATAAGATCTTCGAGGTTGGTTGTTACTCGATGAAATGGATAAGCTAATTCAATACCGAATGGTAGTGATTTTTGCCAGGCATGATAATGAGTAGACGAAGATAAAGCAGCATCAGGGTACAAGAAAGAAAGAGCTTCGGCGGGATTGTGATGATGAGGATGAATTATTTCCCACCCTGCAAATTCAGCATATAGATAGCCGAATCCAAAAGTTCCTAATCCTATATACAGTAAAAATTTCCCTCCTAAATTCATCATCTCATTCGAACCTGCACGGCTCATAACAAGTGCGCCTAGAGACATTGTCACTAGACCGTATGCCATATCACCAAGCATCATCCCAAAGAATATTGGATATGTCACAAACATGAATAAAGTAGGGTCAATTCTACCATATGCAGGCCTCCCCACTGCATCTGTCAATAATTCCATCGGTTTGCTAAGTTTTCGATTTTGATATGAAATAGGTGGCATGTCTTGATGGTGAGCATGATCTGAATGACCGTGTCCCCCACCTCCTGCCTTCATTACAAATGGAGAAACTTCAGTATACAAACAAGACTCAGAAAGTGTAGATTGAACCTCTTCTGAACGGGACATCTCGATCCAACCGTCGATAAAGAAGGCATGTTCAGATACTGCGATTTTTACTGGAGCAGTTAGAATATCATGTTCTCTTTCTAATAATTCTAAACCACAAACAAGTGATGGCCCGAATTCAGTAGTCCATTCATCTATTTCAGCGGAAATTGAAAGTTTTTCTTGAGATAAAATACTAATCTTCTCACGAACTTGTGATAGCAAAATTTTAGATTTTCCTTGGGCGCCTTCTGGGAGGCTGATCGCCTGGAAACCTGCTTCATTTAATTTAGAAAGCGTGTCATTAAATTGATCATTTTTTACAAAGACTGCTATTACTTTTGTCTTATTTGATATGCCATGGAAAAAAAGGCTATCCTGAGTAATACCTTTAGCGACCTCTAAATCAGTCACCGTACCTACAAAAGATGAAAGTTCTGAATAACCAGATAATAACTCTGCATCTAAGTTAATAGATGAAATTAATTGCAAAATTCCTTCTTCCTCTATAGATGAAGATAAACTATTTTCAACTACGTCGAGACGAGTGCTTTTCTCGAGTAATGATTCGACGGCTTCGGATAATTCACCATCAAGTTCCGAACGCACCTTATCTGCAGAAACAGGGTTTTTAGGCCCAGAAACATCAACAAGTGATGCAGCAGAGCGTAATTTCGAAAGACGCTTCCCCACAACTTCGGCCTCTTCTTTTGGAACCCCTAGATTAAATCCTTCTTCTGAACCATCATATTCAATGAAATGTAATGCATTCAACGACGCTAAAGTATCGATGACACTGTCCATCATATCTTTACTACCTGCAGCAAGTAAACGACCCATCTTCTGAGTATTTACTTGAGACATATTTTAACCTCCGGATATCAAGATTAATTTCTGAAAGCATCTATTACTATTTTTTCAGCCTTCACGCGATTCATCTTCCCTGAATCATGTATACTTTTCTGAGCAATTTGTCCATCATTTGAAACAATATCTGCTTCAGAACCAGCACTTGCACGTGCTTCAGATAGTAAACCCTGCGCGTCAGACTCAGAATCTGTGCGCCCCGTTGTTACAATTTCTGATGCGTTTTGTCTAGCTTGAGAAATTATAGACGTTGCTTCTTTCTTAGCATTCAATAGCGTCTCAGTAGCCGCTATTTCTGCATCTTTAATTGAACGTAAAACCTCTTCTCTAGTCATATTCAGCACCAATATATTCTACTCGACCTAAAATCAGTATATGATAATAACCGATGAGCGGCCTAAACTGCATCAGACCATTGACTTTGACATTAAGACCAGTACTTACCAAATACCTGTATCTTTCGCGGCATATATGGACACCGAGACTATCGGAGAGAAAGACTGGGATGAACTCCAGAAAAATCTCGAGGCGACAATACCTGTTTATGACAAAATAAATCGATTCGCGACTCTAGGACAAGTTTCAAAATGGCGAAAAATGGCCAGAGATAGATTACCTAAGGAAGGAATAATATTGGAAGTAGGTTGTGGCCCAGGAAGTTTCGCAGAAGAGGTTGAAGGGAGAGATTTGGTATGCCTTGACCCTATACCTGAGATGCTACGAGTAGCGGAACCAAGAGTAAATGAAATTAGAAGAAAAAACGGTTACTCTGAGGTGAAATTTGTCGAAGGAACGGCTGAATCATTACCATTTGACGGAAATACATTTGATGCAGTATGTACTCTGTTCTCATTTAGAGATTGGTATGACAAAAGAGAAGGATTAACACAAGTATTTCGCGTATTAAAACCTGGGTCATCAATAATCATTGTTGACCCAGCGAAAATAAATAAAATTCATGGATTATTAGGTTGGCTATGGATGAGAATTTGGGTAGGAAGTTATGCAAAGGTAGTATGCAAACAGGATGACCATCCTTGGAAGTGGCTAACCAAGACATATGTTCATTTTGGGACCACTAAGGATTATGTACGGATGTTAGAAGAAGTTGGATTTATAAATTCTCGCGCTAAAGTAATATTCCCAGGTATGGCAACTATATGGCAAGCAGAAAAACCAAACGAATAATTCAAAATTAGAAAATGAAAAACATATTCCTACAAGTTATAGATCTCCAAACAAAAGGTTTGGTGAATCTATTGAATATTAAATTAATTATCCAGTCAGGCAATCTCAAAATATAACTACCAAAATTAAATGCTCTTTTAGAATTCCGCATCACTCTACCCATTTGCTTGTTCCAGCGGAACTCATATTCGGCGAGAGAGATACCGGATTTCAGATGTTCCGATATTACTTGTCCTGCAATCCGGCCGCCAATCATAGCAATTGTAATTCCGGCACCATTGGAAGGGAGAACCATTCCTGCAGAATCTCCCACAAGGACATAGTTTCCCTTAACAAAGGTACCAATCGTACCTGACATTGGTAATGAACCAGCACCTGTGAAAGTTATTTCATTACCGTATCGACTAACAAAATCATTTGTTAAATCATTTAGTTTTTTACCTTTTGAAAACTTATTTTGGATACCCACACCAATGTTAGCACCGGTTGCTTTTGGAAACATCCAGGCGTAACCACCAGGAGCCATTGAGCCGAAATGTAATTCGACTGCATCTCCGAAATCACCATCCATTAATACAAACTTCACTGGTATTTTTAAGCTAGATTCATCCCAAAAATTTCTCCTTAGTGGGTCATTGTGTCCACCGGCTCCAACTATTACTTTCGCATTAAATTCTCTACCGTCTCTTAATTTTACTATGTTGCCATCTATTGAGTCAACTCTTGCATCGACTAAATATTCTGCGCCCTTTGATTTAGCTAAATCCACAAGTGCTTCATCATGCGCTACGCGATTTAGCATAAATCCTTCAAATGAATATCGAAGAGGTTTACCCGAAGGTGGAACAAGGTGCATCTCAGAGGTTTTCCGAGATACTGCATGAGACGGAGTTTGTAGTAAATCATCAATATCGGGGACATCTGGACAAAGACGTCGCATTTCATCGTTAGTCGGAACTAATTCTCCGCATTGTAAAGGAGTTCCGATAGGATCTCGCCCATCAATAACTAGAACATCACATCCACCTTCAGCAATATATCTAGCAGTAGTTGAACCAGCAGGACCGCCGCCAATTACAATAACTTCCCAGTCTTTCTTATCACTCATTTTTCCACCATAGAGCATCTAATAAAATTTTATTTTTTTCGTGAACGTGATCTTTTAGCCACTTCTGCCATCAAATCTCTAGCAATACTTTGAGGTAAAGAATCTAGTTGGATTAAAGCTCTATTGACGTGATTTTCAATTAATTGCTCTGAGTATTCAAAAGAACCTGCTGATGAAAGCAAAGATACCAATTCATTCCATCTATCGTCTGAGAAGTTTTTTAAGACATCTGCTAATTGTTCTCTTTCGACCCCATGCAACATAGTCAATGCATGAATAATAGGGAGAGTCATCTTACCTTCATGGACATCCCCTCCTCTAGGCTTACCCATATTTTCATCTCCAATTAAATCAAGTAAGTCATCAACAAGTTGGAAGGCTCTTCCGACTTCCCATCCAAATTCTTCAAGAGCATTGATTGTATCTTCTGAGGCTCCAGCAACTATGGCAGCACACGCACAGGCGGTAGCAAAAGGACCGGCTGTTTTACCATCGATAATTGAATAATAATCTTCAGGAGTTGTCGCAAGATTCCCTACATGCTCATGTTGTAATAATTCTCCAGAGGCAATATTTGCACATGTGTCAGCCATTTTTTCAACAATTTTCGCTTCATATTTACCACCCAAACCGAAACCCAATACGAATAGATAGTCACCACCAATAATGCCATGCGCTAAACCGTGTGATGCATGCAAGGTAGGTTTACCTCGTCTTGTTTTAGAAAAGTCATATATATCATCATGGACTAAAGTTGCAGTATGTATTAGTTCAGCGGCAAGAGCAAGATCAATTACTTTAGATGTATCTTTACCGCCTGCACATTCAAAGGCTAACAATGTCAATACTGGACGATACCTCTTTCCGCCTGCAAGTAAAACTTCACGAGCTAAAACCATTGCAGGAGCCTGCTTACTAGACATTTTTTCTTGAACAAAATCTTCTAATGATTCTTCAACAATATCTCTTCTTTTACCGAGTTGTCGCTGAGCTGATCTTAGAGTGACCATGTAACTTCAATACATGATGGAAGGGGTCGCCTATATCAATAAGTGTCTAGCCGGTTGATTTGAGTACGGCACGTACTCCTTCCCTAGAGGTGGACGCGATTATGGAAAGAATACAATTTACAACCCTATCTATACCATCGTGCCCCGTTAATCAATACATGGAGAAATTCTTCGAATCAAGTGAATCTCCAGATATACAAATCGAATCAAAAGAATCAGAGTCTTTCAAATTAGCTTTGGAAAGTCTTGACAATGGAGATTCCGATATACTCGCAATGCCAGCAAAACTTCTGCATGGAAAACAAATGCAAATGTATGAAGCGAACTGTGAAGTTCTTGGGGCGAGAGCGCCTAGAACTCCAAATATGGTACTAGTTTCAGAAAATAAAATCCAGTATCAGCCTAAATCGGCTATTATTTTATCTAAATCGAAACTAATCAGAAGGCAACTGAAAAGATCTCGTAAAGGAATGAGAGTTTTATCACCAAACGCATTTATTGAAATAGAAAAAATAGAACATGTACTAGGAGATGACTTAGAAATATACTCTTGGATGGAAAAATTACGTCAAAACAATGAAATTGATGGGTATATAGTTCCAAGAGTGATTTATTCTACATTGAACATTACTGAAAGGAGGCATACATTACTCCCTGATCCTCAAAATAGAGGAGACAGCCACTTCTTACCAACTCCATACTCGGATTTAGTAGTATTAGTGGGTAGAAAAAATTTCCCTAAGAAAACCGTTAAAATATTCTCTGAAATTGAGGGAGAAACTATTTGGAAGATTCAAAATCATTTCTTAGGTGGAATGAATGAAGATGAATTGAAAACTATTGGTATCCTAACCCGGCATCGAAAAATGAGCACCTTGATGAAACAGGCTGAAGAACATAAAGACTTGACAATGGAGCAAGCATTTCATGATTCAGAGGGTGAAGCAAATACAAATGAAGTATTGGTGGAATTCAGGATAGAGACAATTTCAAGCGATGGGAAAAGAACTATTGCAGTTGATAGAGTGATTCCTTATTCAAAATATGAAAGAGCAATGATTGCTACTGAGAAAGATTGGCAGAAAATAGTTAAGAATGCAGGAATGAATGAAATCGATTTTCTAAATAATTAATTTCGGCATTCGGACTTAACGGTAGAAAAGTGCATTGAATCAATGATTTATACGCAATCAATATCACACATTGTAATTCTCGGACATATGGAGGAGAAGGCATTTGCAGGTAGATATAGTACTGTTAGACAATCTCTACAGGTCTAAATTAATGTCATTAAGAGACCAAGCGGAAGAGTTGAAGATTAGTAAATCCGGTTCAGTAGAAGTCCTGAGGTCGAGAATGATACAGTTACAAATCCTAGATGATTTAGATTTGTCTTGGGATGGTATTCAATCTATGCCGCATAAAGAAATCGGAGAAGTTTTGAAAGTTTTTGGAATTAAGTCATCAGGTTCACATAAAGAAAGGAGACAGAGACTATGGTTGCACCTCAATTTTGATTCAAGAAGGATGACTATTGAAAGATTGGCAGAATTAGATAGAGAAAAATTACATGAAATGTGCCAATATTTAGAGTTGCCACTAACAGGAAATAGAACTGTATTGATGGGTAGAGTTGCCGGAGTATTGACTAGTCAATCTAAGGCTTGGGGCAGAATCAAAAGAAGTTTAAGAAGAGGTGGAATATCGAAAAAATCTCAAGTAACAAAGAGTATCTCTGAGTCAAATAATATTGTGATTTTGAATAATGAATTTGATTTAGATAAAGATATAGGAAAAAATAAAATTGAAGAATCATCTAATGCGGCTCTGGAAGATGCATATGATTCTCTACTAATTGGCTTTGAAGATGCAGACTTCACAACTCAAGGAGACATCTTAACTATTCAAGCTAGAGTTGAAGATTTAGATAGAATGATAGGCACTATTATCAAAAGTCATGAGGGTTTTTGGGGCGAAAAAGAAAAAGATTTACTCCTTAGACTGGCAGTAAGAAGAGGTTGGCCTTTATCAAACGATAAAGTAAAACAAAGGTTATCGTTAGTAGCAACTAATATTGCAGAAATCAAAGGAGCCGAAATGGGTGTGTCGGCAAAAAGTAGCATAAAAGATTCAGATACTATTGAAAGAGTTAGGGGGAAACTATCAATGATAGATAATATACTTGCGAATAAAGAAAAATAATCAGTCTAGAATTTGGAAGAATCCAAATCTAGGCTCGATTATTTGACACTTTATATCTCTAAGGTCTTCAATCGCGTCTTCTGATGATTCTCTAGAAAATCCAGCCTCAGTACAAGCAAGAACTATCGAATCATACGGAATTCCATCTACATTAGATGAATTTCTCACTACACTAAGAATTAAATCTTCGACATTACCTTGTGGTGCTAAATTAGATTTATTCACAATATCTTCTGATTCATTGGATGAAAATATTCCTTCGGATACAGATGGTTGTGATTCTTGAACGGATGGAGGCATCATTGTTTCAATATCTGCATTAGAATTTAGAGCCATTGAAAGACCTTGTAAAACACCCACTCTGTAACTTTCAGGATCAAACTCTCCATAATGTCCCTTAGCTAATATCATCCCTTCAATTAAATCAGATGGAACGCCAACTGATTCTAATGCATCAGAGTTATTATCAGAACCTAATGATGCTGAATATGCAGCCAACCTTCTCAGAGTAGCAGCTGAAGTTTCTACTAACCAATTTACATAAACTTCTCTTTGAACTATACAAAACTCTTCAGCGCGGAAAGATGTAAAAATCCCTCCATCATCACTTTCAAACCATCGTGCTCGACCTACCATCATCATCAAGAATCGGTCACCCGACTCAAATCGCGCGAGAAGCTCTTCAGCATCGGCATGTAATTCAGGTTGGAAGGGGGCTATTTGGAATCGGTGTACACCTCCAGTAGCATCCCTTAACTGACCGGAATAAGACGGGCCATTATCGCCATCTCTTCTTTCAAATCTATCGATAACTCCTCCGAAAAGTGCACGATTTATTTTCGCACCTAATTTCGTAATTATGAATGAGGGCGCGTATTCACCAATTCCTTCTAAAGGAAGATTAGAATCTGAATATTCTTGAGCAAAAATACGGATTGCACTTTGTCGCCCTACTCTAATTTGATTAATCATAGAAGCACCCCCCATTCCTGCATTACTAGATTAGCGGCATCTTCATTTGAAGTATTATCAAAAGTAACTTCCTCTGCTAATACCATAGCCCCTTGAGTATCAACTAATGAGCGACCATGGATTATTACTTTTCTAGCGAGATAATTATTTCTAATTTCAGAAAGGAAATCTTCATGGCCGGTTTTTGATATCTTCTCTTTGACAATTTCTTGAGACATGTTTAATAATTTCTCAGATGGATCTTTAGCCATTATTAAGGGAGCATTGTGAACTCCATTATCAACGACAAACTTCAACCTCAGATCTTCAACACCATGTTGTGCCCCATGATCAATACAAGCGCCATCTCGAAGAATTCTACGACACTCAGGGCATCGATGTATTATTCCAGAATCTGCTCTTATAGCTACAATAGTACCTCTTGTTTTGATACCTCTCCTAGAACCACTAGTAACTAAGTCAGATAATTCAATATCGACCCAATGTTGTTCTGGATCAATTGCTTCCCAGGGAGCATCTGTTAGATTGGAAACTTGATCAGAGGAATCAACAACAAGATCTGGAGAACCTTGCCAAAACTGAACACGAGCATTTGTCAAATGTAAGAAATCACCTGGCTTTGGGTCTATTTCACACCAAGCAGTAAGTCGACACCTTCCAGTAGGGTCCATCACATCTCCACTTCTGACGATTTTCTCTTCACCATCAGAATTAGTAAATGTACGAGATTGCCATGATTCTACTTGAACTGTAGTGATTACATCTTTCATTCCATTTCTCAAATCACCAATTTTAGAAGTTGTAATTTGAGATAATTCTTCTGTACTGGCAAAATTATTATCATGATATTTCTCGATTTTTGTTCTATCGTTAATATTAACTTCAGGTGTTTCTCTGAATTTTCTGATCATAGCACCTTCAATCTTGACTAAATCCCCAATTTCATGATTAACTGGAACCCAAGAAAGAAAGCTTATGTTGCCAGAAGAATCAGCAAATGTACCTCTAAATATATCTAGACTACCACTGCCATCTCTTTTCACTATGACATCTGGTTTGAGCGAAATTATTCTAGCAAGTAGAGTTACATATCCTTCATTTTCCGATGCCTTCTCTATTGTAACTGGTTCATCACTCATAGGAGCAACGGCAGGACCGCCTTCTCGAAGAACGGTAACTCTACTTCCTCGATTAATATTTATCGAACGTTTGTCATTCCATTCATTAACTGAAACACCTTCAAGTCTGACAACTGAATTTGGTGCAAGATTTTCTGAATGAGCACCCCAATCTTTGAAATCCCACCTTTCTCTTTTATCATTAGATTCCCAAGGATTATCTTCAATCCAACCAAATGCAATTTGCTTTTCTTCGCCTCTAACCATTTGGATGCGAGGGACATAGGTTACAACCGCAACTTCGATTGTTACATTCTTATCTTCTGAACCTAAGTCTGAGAAACGGTCTACTTTCTTTTCAACTCTTGCAGGAGTTGAAGAAATAGATGAAACTTCTTTACCTGAAGCTTTCTGAAATTTCATAATAACGGATCTAACAGCATCATTAGGTTCTATCAGGAATTCTTCTTGATAACGCCTAAATTCTTCAGCAATTTCTTTATCATCTGCGTCTTTACATTCTTCTTTAACTAAAGCAACTTGCGCTGCATATTTCTCATAATCTGTCATAATACTACACCTACATCAGGATTGTAATGGTGAGACTACTTCTAAAACCGATGCAAATGCCAAAAAGACTGATTCTTGATGGATAAATGGGGTATAGCAACGGCGTGTATGTTTGGGTAGACTCAACACTTGCAACCTCCGGGAGGTCTTTGCTAGCGTGGAGGTCCTTGAACATGTTCATTACTTTGTCAAAGATTTGGACCGATGGCGTTTTGATTCAATGCTGTTTATAGGAGAACAATGGTAGGCGAGGATTTCTGTAGATTCGGAATTTTAACTGCATCTGACAGAGCAAGTTCAGGAGATTATGAAGATCTTAGTGGACCGGCCATAGAAGATTTTTTGCATGAAGCAGTATCATCGTCTTGGGAAGTGATTAGGATAATTGTTCCAGATGAGCAATCAGAAATCGAGGAAGCATTGTGCGACCTATCTGATAATCAAAAATGTTCTATAATTCTCACAACAGGAGGTACTGGACCAGCACCTAGGGATGTTTCACCAGAAGCAACCAATGCAGTATGTCAAAAGATGCTACCAGGATTTGGAGAGCAAATGAGAAATATTTCTTTGAAATATGTCCCTACTGCTATATTATCAAGACAAACGGCGGGAATAAGAGGCAGTACTCTGATAATTAATTTACCAGGCTCTCCACGATCAATAAGAGAGATTCTAGATGAGATATTTGCTGCTGTCCCTTATTGTGTAGACTTGATTGATGGCCCTTATATTACAACACATCCAGAGGTAGTAAAATCATTCAGACCGGCTCATGCTAGAAGAGAATGATTCATGAGAGGGTGTTTAACCGGCCGACTATGGCTAAGATGAAGAGTGGCGATTTCGAGACAGATAGAGAACAGGATGAATTGAGAGAAATCGAGGTGACTCTAGATTTCACACCCAATGCTCTGGCATCCATATTATACCGTCAAGGCAATACAGTTATTCTGGCATGTGTAACTAAAGCAGATGGTTTGCCAAGATGGTTCCCCCGAGATTCTAATAGAGGCTGGGTACATGCAGAATATTCATTATTACCTGGTTCAACTGATAGTAGATTCCGTAGAGAAAGAGGCGGCGCTAAGGGAAGAACTCAGGAAATTGAGAGATTAATTGCTCGCTCATTAAGGGGTGCAATTGATTTAGAACAACTCGGACCTTTGGCATTAACAGTTGATTGTGATGTACTAAATGCCGATGGAGGCACAAGATGTGCATCAATTACTGCTGCATGTATAGCACTGAGACTTGCAGTTCGTAGATTAATTTCTAAAGGCGAGTGTTTGCCTAAAGAATTGAGACCCAGCCGTGAAGATTTGAAGAATGGATGGAAAGCTCCTAAATTAACCGATGAACAAAAGATGGCGCATGAAAACTCAGTAATCAGCAATAATGTAGCTGCGATAAGTGTTGGATTAATGGGAGATGAAATATATCTTGATTTAGACTACATTCTAGATAGTAATGCAGATGTTGACATGAATGTTGTAATGACAAGTAATGGAGAATTTGTAGAAGTCCAAGGAACAGGAGAGGAATCAACATATACGCGAAAACAACTCGATGCATTGCTCAATATGGCCGAAAAAGGCAATTTAGCACTACATGAAATGCAGATGGAAGTACTTTCAGAAGCAAATTGAGTTCTCGGAACAATTGAAGAGGAAAGAGCAGTGGCGTGGACGCTAAAGGGACTGTAGCTCAGCTGGGAGAGCGCCGCACTGAAGATGCGGAGGCCGCCGGTTCAAGTCCGGCCAGTCCCACCAGCAACTACTGAATTGACGTGTAGTGTTATACAGTATTTGATTAAGTAAAGTTAATTCGGTATATTATGGATATCTTTGAGGGACGTATCACATCATGCGGTTTCTCTTCAGGAGATAGGTTAGTAATTGGATCTTGGAAAAAATCCCCATTTGGTATTTTTGCAGATATTATGTGGGCTAAATCAGATGGAACAAAGGTTCTTATTGCACCAAATAAAGAAATTGGAAATTATATATCATCTATGTATAATTTTGATATTATCAAGATTGAAGAAATAAAGTTAGAAGAAACACAAAATATGATTAAATTAGAAACGGAAGATATTAATTGTTATTTTGAATGGAATAAGGGGATTCCATTCATAATTAAAAAAAGACCTTTGTGGTTTGTCGCAAGTATAGAATATTTCTTTGGGTGGTTGATGTTTAGAACAAAAACACATGGAAAAACAAAAAATGGGAAGAAAGAATGGTACGTAGTAGACCGATTATCAAAATTAACTTTAGCAAAGGCATTTATTGGAGATAAAAATTTAGGAGAATTCACAGATTTTTATCCAAAGGCAAACTTTGGTTTTAGTGACCCTCCAAAAATGCCATCCTCAGTGTTAGTAAGAAGCCATATTAAGTAATTATCTGAAATCAGAAAATATCATCATCATCATCATCTGAATCTTCAAAAGAAATCATCGAACTAGCAGCGACTTTCTTTGGTGCAACTTTCTTAGCAGATGCTTCCGATTCAATTTCTTTTTCTTCAGCATTGGACTTTTCTTCAGAAGCTTGCCTTTCAAATTCTGCGATTTCATCTGCAGACATTCCAGACTGTCGGGCTAATTTAACACGGCGCTCATCACGTGCACGGATCTCCAGTAATCTCTGCCGAGCTTTATCATAATGCTGTAACATATACATTGCATCATGTTCAAGTAATGGAGAATCTGAAATTATAGTAATATCCAACCATTCTCCCTCTTCTGCTAAATATTCAGCAAATGGTTCGAATTTGAGATCCGATTTTTTAATTTGTGTATAATGTAATGCATTACCCATCCTATGTTCGACACCTGCGAAATGACAGTAAAATTTCTTCCCACCATAACTTTCTCTAACCAAATCAAATAATTCGGCATAGTCTTCGCTTGTCTTCATTTTTCCATGTCCTCTAGCATGAATATGAGCCATATTGATTACGGGTACTGTCCCTTCAACATGATTACAAACTTCGAGAACTTCTTCTATAGTTCCCCATAACTCTTGACGACCTGAAGTTTCAATTCCTACTAAGGAAGGCTCAGATTCATGTATCCACGGAAATGCAGCATAATCTAACTCTTCTTTAGCAACTCCCCAAATAGACCTAACTCTATCTACTACACCAGAGAATACATTTGCTACTTGCTCATTAGCACTTGTACCAGGTTCATAATCACCATAAGGTCCAACATGGTATGTTAAATGACGAGCATTGAGGATTTTACCTGCTTGCATACTTGATTCCATTTTCAATAAACTTCGATTACGCTCTCTACGGTTGCCAAGAAGTTCTGCATAATAGGGTCCATGAATATTCATTTCAATATCTGAATCCCAAGAAAGAATACCTGCTTGCCAATATTGATCGAAATGTTTTGGTTGAACAGTGCGGACTGTTTGAATCTCCATTGCATCTAAACCAAGGACTGTAATATCGTCCATTCCCTCTACAATAGTTCTACCTTTGCATGATAATGGCACACCGGCCGGACCTAATCGTAGTGGCATACTTACATCCCCCGAGGGTTGGCCGAAAGGGTGACCCTTCAAAAGGGATTGTTGCTACTAGTCCCCTTTTAGTTTATCAAAAAATATTCTTATTTAGTCATTAAACTCTAATATTATGATAAACAAGCACTTTTTACACCTGAATTACCAGATTCAGAGATAGGAAGATTACAAATGAACCTAGCCAACCATTCTAGTGGTTCTAGAGGTTCGTCAGTCACTACATCAATAGAACCTAGTGAATGTTCAACTAAAGCTCTATTTTGATTCTTGATGTAGCAACATACATGAGGCACTAATCCTCTATTTCGAATTTCTTTCAATAGATTATTAACGGAAACTCCTTCTAATTTAGATACTGCATCTAAAGCCTCAGGGGTTAGGAATAAAACATGAATTTGACGTATTCTATTTATGACAAAACCCCATGATTCACTAAGATCTTGAGGGTTATTAGGTACATCAACAATCATTACCATTCTAGCGCCTTCTAATTCTCCAAATGTCATTCCTGCACCCAAAGCAGATTTAGGAGACTCACCTGAAAGAATTGTCTCTGCAGAATTAACTAGCCAGTGTATACCATTTGTTAACTTTCGCCAATTTATCACACCATGATTAAACATTGAAAATGATTCGCCATCACCACTAGTTAGAAAATTAGTTTTAGCACCTAATGATTGGCAATTAGATAATACAGCATGCGCATTATCGGTCAGAGAAGGGTCACCAAAGGCTACTATCTGGATGTCAGAAATTGGCATTCGCATCAATCCATTTTCCATCTAAGTAAAGCTAATGCTCCACCTAATCCCATTAATTGTTGAGCAGAGTCATGATCTTGTGAAACTTGAATTATACGCCCGCTCGAAACCTCAATGAGTTCTAATATTGATTCCCAAATATTTCTAATCTCAGAGTCAGGATTGCGTAAAAGTTGTGCATCAATCGCAAGAACTTCTATTGCACCGGCATCTGCAGCTTCAGAAATAAATTTCAAACCAAAGGCTACAGCACCATTTGTTGATATTCTCTTTAGTCCTTCTTCTATTGTTTTAATTTGTGATACAAGAGCGTGTTCTCCCAGAAAAGCATCCGCTAGGCCGTCAGCAAGCACTTCATTCGCAGCGGGTCTCCCACCGATAGATGCAGCTACATTGAGAACCTGATTTTTGGCGCCAATGCCTCTTAACATAGATTCAAATTGTTCTCTTGCAAGACCTGGGCCGCAAATAACTAAAGGGATATTCTCGGTAAAAACTAATGATGTTTCTTTGGCGACTTTTTCAAAGAAATTTTTCCTCACACTGGTTGAATCAGAAGTTCTTTTTCCACCCCCGCGCATACTAAACTGAGAAACATCTCTAATTCCATGAGAAGTTACTTCGAAGAGTATTATCTCGTCATTCTCGACTACTATTAATCCTGACTTAGCCTTAGAACCAGTTTTTATGGTCTCTTTTAGAAGTGCCATATCTGATTTGACTAAACCTCCAGAAAAGGTCAGTTCTATTTCGTCACCAGCAGATATTATGTGAGTATGATGAAGGCCTATGTCGAATTTAGCCTCTCTAATTGTACCATGCGCCCTTAGATTATCTGTAAATGCTTGAAACTCTGTTTTCTCGACATCAAGTACTATCCACATAGGTTTTCTTTCAGCACTTTTAGCACGACCATCTTCTTGGGTGCCAGTGGTTGAATCTCTTCGATGAGATAGCATACCAAGTATTGATTGGGGGCGACATAATTGAGCGAGTACCCAGAGATCATCTTCGGAATCAATCCTTAGACGGACACCTTCATCGAGTTTCTTAATTTGTCGCACACAATCACAACCTCAACCAAATACTCCGAGTAGGTTGCCGTCTTCATCCATATCCATATCCATAGCAGCAGGCCTTCTGGGAAGTCCTGGCATAGTCATCATTGAGCCACATATCGCTACTAAGAATCCTGCACCTGCATTGATTCTTATTTCTCTAATAGGTAATGTGAAACCTGTTGGCGCGCCAAGTTCTGAGGATTCATGACTGAATGAATATTGAGTCTTAGCCATACATACAGGAAGCGTATCCATACCCCATTTCTTCAACATATCAAATGAATGATGAGCCTGTGGACTGAAATCAACTGTATGAGCGCCATAGACATTGGTGGCTATTTTGAGAATAGTTTCACTGACTGACATTCCTGGTTCGACTATTGGCTTGTATGGGCTCCCCTTACTCTCATGATCCGCACATGCATTAACTACTGCATCTGCAAGATTACCTGCACCTTCACCACCATTAGCATGACCCTCAAAAATTACAACGTCTCTGGCACCTGCTAATTTTGCTTCTTCAGCAATAGCATCGATTTCTGCATCAGTATCTGTAGCGAATTTGTTAATTGAGACAATTACTGGGAGACCGGTCATAGAAATATTTCTTACATGACGACGGAGGTTACTTCCAGCGCCCTTACGTGTAGCATCTACATTTTCTGATTCTAATTCTTCTTTAGGTGGTCTTTTACCACCGCCTGTCGAGAATCCACCACCATGGAGTTTCATACTCCTTACAGTAACATTAATCACAACACAGTCAGGAGTTTTTCCAGAGGCTAGAGCTTTGATATGAAGGGCTTTCTCTGCACCCATATCGGCTCCAAAGCCTGCTTCTGTAACTACATAATCAGAACATGAAAGAGCTAATGAATCAGCAATTATAGATGAATTACCATGAGCAATATTGGCAAATGGTCCGCAATGAACAAAAGCAGGATCTCCTTCTAAAGTTTGGACTAAATTAGGCAATAATGCATCTCTAAGAAGTAGTGCCATAGAACCCGCTGCACCAATATCTTCTGCAGTTACTGGTTGACCAGAATTAGATTCTGCAATGATAATTCTACCTAAACGTGCGCGTAAATCCCCATAACCACTTGAAAGAGATAGTATAGCCATAACTTCACTAGCAGCAGTAATATCGAATCTATCAGTTCTAACTAATCCATTCATTTTACCACCTAAGCCTATAGTAACTTCCCGCAAGGAACGATCATTCATGTCGATTACTCTTGGCCAAAATATACGATTAGTGTCAATATTTAATTCATTATCTCTATGAAGATGATTATCAAGAATGGCTGAACAAAGATTGTGAGCAGCGGTTACTGCATGTAAATCCCCAGTAAAATGTAAGTTAATCTGTTCCATAGGAATTACTTGAGAAAAACCGCCACCAGCTGCACCGCCTTTAATCCCAAAGACAGGACCCATCGAGGGTTCTCTTACAACACAAGTTGCATTATGTCCTCGGCGATTTAGCCCTTGGTTGAGGCCAATGGTAGTGACTGTTTTACCTTCTCCAAATGGAGTTGGATTTACTGAAGTTACAAGAATCAAGAATCCTTGCTTATCTGAAGACTTAGATTTCATAGTTTCCCACTTAATTTTAGCAATAGTTGGACCCTGCATAATCAAGTCACTACTAGAAAGTCCAAGCTTCGCAGCAATCTCTTCAATAGGTCTAGGTTGCGCTCTGCGGGCGATATCCAAATCACTGTCCATCGTTCTTTCCGGTCGAACTACTCACTTGAAACCTTCATTGCTAACAATTCGTAGGAGGGCATGTGAAGACACCAGCCTACTGGGGAGTTTCTGGTTTTCCAATCAGTCATTCTTTAACTCCGAAGATCTTCAACATCGTTGGAGATGCGCTAAATTTAGACACTACTAATATGATATTTATTGAGGCAAAAAATCCGGAAGAATTCAAGAAAAGTATTGATAATTTAGATGGTGATTTATGGATTTCAGTCACCTCTCCATTGAAACATACTCTTGGTAAAATACTTGAAATTTCTGAATTTGAAGGGGTGAATTCAATTAATCAATTAACGAGAATTAAGGGTGAATGGGAAGGAACTAACACTGATGGTTATGGATTTGTCAACACTGCTAAATATATCGGAATAAACCCACAAGAAGCTATTCTGAAAATCAAAGGAGGGGGATCAACGGCTAGATCTATAGCTGCAGCTTGGTCAGAAGCAGGAGGGAAAATTGTCCCCATCAATGGTAGAAGAGAATTAACTGATGGACCATGGGATAAATCAATAATTGAAGATTGCCATGCTGATATTGCAGTAGATTTAGATACTGAACCAGGACAAATTAACAATAAAATAATGAATGCTAATATGACAGTCACCTTATCTTACAATGAACATTCAAAAATTAATGAATTTGCATTAATAATGCTTGTATCTCAGCATTTAGAAGCCTGGGATAGACTTTTCATAAACAATACATCATCAAAATTACCTACCCTAGATTATGTTCTAGAAAGGCTATTCAATTAAAGTGGAATATTTCCGTGTTTCTTAGGAGGAACCCATTCTCTCTTTGTCCTGAGTGGCTTCAACGCTTGAATTAATTTCTTCCTTGTATCCGCTGGTTCAATGACATCATCTAACCACCCATTTCTTGCTGCAACATATGGGTCACCAAATTTACTACGATACTCATCAACTAATTCTAAATGAGTCTCTGAACGATTATCAGATTGTTCGAGCTCTCTACGATGAATGATATTCACGGCACCATCCGCTCCCATAACGGCTAACTCACCAGTAGGCCATGATACGTTATAGTCTGACCCAAGATGTTTGCATGACATGGCTAGATAAGCGCCACCATATGCTTTCCTAGTTACTACCGTGAGTTTAGGAACTGTAGCTTCAGCATAAGCATATAGCATCTTTGCACCATGACGAATGATACCGCCCCATTCTTGAACAGTACCCGGAAGGAAACCGGGCACATCAACAAAAGTAATGACTGGTATATTGAATACATCACAAGTACGAATAAACCTCGCTGCCTTAACAGATGCATCAATATCTAGACACCCTGCAAGCACTTTCGGCTGATTAGCTACGATACCGACTGATTGACCATCTAAACGAGCAAAACCCACCAATATATTATCAGCATAAGAAGGAAATAACTCCAAAAATCTATCTTCATCAACAACTTCTTTGATTACTTTTGACATGTCATAAGGCTTGTTGGAATCAGAAGGCACTATTTTTTCTAATTTTTTACAAGTTCTATCCCATGGATCACCCGAATTAACATTGAATGATTCTGCAAGCGTATGGTCAGGTAAATAACTCAGAATCTCCGCTGCAATATTGATTGCATCGTGCTCATCTTCAGCGACTAAGCATGCAACTCCACTACGACTTGCATGAGATTCAGCTCCTCCGAGTGTATCTTCATCAATCTCGCCATTAATGACTTCAGGAATGAAATATGGACTCCTCATAAACATTTGACCATGTTCTGAGCCTAGAATTACAAAATCAGACAAACCTGCAGCTAAAGCACTCACACCTGAAACGGTACCAAGAACTAGAGAGATTATTGGAATACGGCCAGAGCACGCTACAAGAATATCAAGTAATTCTCCTGTTGCTCCTAAAGCAGGTACTCCTTCGTAAGCGCGCTGACCATCACCATCCCAGATTCCTATAATTGGCAATTGAGATTTCTCGGCAAATTCTGCTATTTTTGCTATTTTTTTAGCATGCATTTCACCCATTGTTCCTTCAAATATAGAATAGTCTTGAGCAAAACAAACTATTCTCCTACCATCAAGCATTCCATGACCAGCAACGACTCCATCTCCTAATGGCCGATGGAGATGTAAATTATGATCACCCGAGCGATGCTGGACAAAGGCATCAATTTCAACAAATGATTCAGTATCTAGTAAAGCATGAATTCTTTCTCGAGCAGTCATTCGACCGGATTTCCTCAAATTTTGAACTGATATTCGATCACCAGGGCTATCTGCAAGTTGACGAAAATTATCTAAATTTTCACTCGGGGATACCCCTGACATATCGTTTCGAACTAACAGACGGTTATTGACAGAGTCGGCTCGAACATTTCAAGATTGAGAGTCATATGGATTTTCACCACAGAGATCTTGCTCCCAACCTGAAATGACATCATCTCTCTTTCCATCGAGTGAAAGAAGATGGTGTAATTTAACTAAACCAGAACTTGGTGGACAGAGAGAACCGTGACCTATTATCCCCATTTCTTGTTGAACACGGCCTTTTGAATATACGTCGAGATGTACTGGACCATGTATTGTCTGAGTCGTTAAAACTACTATGCCCCCAGAATTACAATAATCTTCTAATGTAAATTTCAGTTTGATATTTTCAGGACTATCGTTTTCAGGGTCTTGAATAGGTAAATGACCTAGCCCGGTACCATGAAAATACAACGCATCATAACCTGAATTAATTGCTGCCTGAACTAAATCAGAATGTAAGTGAGGTCCAGCAGAGAATTCCGCAATTCGAATAGATTCATCGAAATAAGTTGGAGTATCTGTTTCAACTCTGGCATCATGACCTCTTGGTTCGAAAAATTCTATCGAAGCAGAATCCCGATTAACAAGAATATGAGCAATTGGATTTTGATTAATAGGTTTGAATGCACCTCTACGTGAAGAATGATACTTTCGAGTAGCACAGCCGGGAAGAACTGCGCAACGACCGTCTGATGAATCAGCATGTAATACCACAACTGCAGAATCTCCGTAGCCACTGGGTATAGGGCCATTAGCAGCCCAATGAACAGCGGCTATAAGATTCTCAGCTGCATCAGATGAACCTCTATCTGGAGAGCGTTGAGAACCTGTTAATGCAATTCTTCCAGAGGGTCTTCCTCCTTGACCAGACCAACCATAAGACATAGCGGCAGCAGTATAGTGTAGTGTATCTGTACCGTGAGTTATGACAACTCCTACTGCACCTTCTTCAAAGGCCTCTGCTGTAGCTTTCAACATACGATTCCAATGACGAGGACGAATATCATCAGACCACATATTACCTAGTTTGACAACATGAATCTTAGCAATTGAACGTAATTCAGGTACTGCATCTAATAACTCATCAGGTTCGAAACGAGCCGAAACTGCTCCTGTTTTATAGTCAACCTTTGATGCAATAGTCCCTCCCGTATGGATCAAATGAACAAGCGGTAATGAATCGTCTTGAGGGATGGATGCGATAACTTCTTCTTCGTAAATTTCAACTGAATCAAGAATTTCTATACTTTTCACCACAAGTTCAGGATATGAGATATTATATCCATTTACTAGTTTCATAGTCACTAATTTTGGTCCTGCAGGAGGTAAGGCAAGACCATCATGCGAAGTCTCTCCAGCCCAAGTCTTCACCACCAAACGAACAGCGGTTCCCGCCTCAGGCCAATCTACCATGAGGGCTGTGGAATACTGCCACCACATCAAACACACGCTCTGGAAGACTCTGCTGAAGACTTCATGGGTAGACATCTACACGAGCAGCCATGGAGGGGCAGACCGCTATACTAGCAGCGGTGATGGCAGGACTTGTTGCAACTACTGTAACTGTACTAATCGAGAAATATGGGGGTATTTTAGGAGGAATACTAGGAACTATTCCCACTACAATTATTCCAGCAGCAATAGGGATGGGGGCGGAAGGAGGAGATGACTCGTTAATACTTAGTTTAGCAATAGTTCCTGCTGGAATGTTAATCAATGCAATATTTCTTTCAACTTGGGCAATTCTACCAAATAAATTACCAATTAAATGGAGTTCGAATAAAAGATTACTCTTCACTAGTATCTGCTCTCTAATTGTTTGGACCGTTACTGGCGTATTGGCAATTCAAGTTGTTGACATAGCGATTGAGAAGAATTACTCTGCATATCAAATTGCAGTCACGGGATTTCTATTAGTGGGGATACTTGGAGCAGTAATGTGTTGGAATCTGAAACCAGCACCAAAAGGAAAGAATAAGGTTAGTAAAATAATTCTTATTTCTAGAGGTACTGTAGCTGCTACTGCAATAGGAATTGCAGTCTTAATTTCAGGATTAGGAATGCCACTGTTAGCAGGGCTAGCATCGGTTTTTCCGGCAATATTCCTTACAAGTATGGTCGCTTTATGGATTGCACAAGGTCCTTCAGTACCCCTAGGAGCCGCGGGTCCAATGATGATGGGTGGAGCATCTGTTGCTGCATATTCAATTATTGCAATGTGGTCAATGATTGAATACGGTTTAGCTATTGGTTCAATAATTGCTTGGATTGGTTCAATTATATTCTGGTCAATACCATCATTTGCTTATGTAAATTGGAGATCAAAAGTACAAAATTCTGAGATATCGACATGAGAAAAACTGAATATGAATTCCTGTGAGTCTGAATAATGGTTGCAGGTCCTATCATAGATTCTGATATTCGTAAAGCTCATACTTTACCCTCTAGATACTATACTGAAGATACTCTATTCTCAGAAATTCTGTCTACTCTTTCTAACTCATTTCACTTTGCAGCACACGTAAGTCAACTTAATGAAAATAATATAATACCTTTACCTCAATTGGAAAATATTCTTGGTGAAGCTTTGATGATTACTAAAGATGTGAAGATTAGATGTTTGTCAAATGTATGCACACACAGAGGGATGCTAATTGCTACAAAACCATGTAATTCAAAAAATCTCAAATGTGGATATCATGGAAGAACATTCGGATTAGATGGCTGTATGAAAAATATGCCAGAATTCACAGAAGTTGAAAACTTTCCGTCTGATTCAGATAGTTTAATCGAGTTCCCTATCAATATATGGAATGGAATAATATTTACAGGAGGGGAACGGTTTTTTACCAGTGTTATTGATGAAATACAGAAAAGAATAGGATGGATGAGAATAGAATCTTTCGAGTATGATAAATCACGACATCGATCATATGATATTAATGCTAACTGGGCTCTTTATGTTGACAATTATCTTGAAGGATTCCATATTCCATTTGTGCATGGAGATTTACATAATGTTCTGGACTATGATTCATACAAAACAGAATTATTTGAGGGTGGAGTTTTACAAATAGGTATTGCTAATGAGGGGGAAGCATATTTTCAGTTGCCAATATCATCTCCTGATTATGGACAAAAAATAGCTGCTTATTATTATTGGATATATCCGGGTTTGATGTTAAATTTTTATCCATGGGGGTTATCAGTAAATATTGTGAATCCTATTTCAGTTGATAAAACAAGAATAATTTATCATGGTTTCGTAGGTGAAAAATCAATGCTTGGAAAAGGAGCAGGAGGAGATTTAGACAAAGTTGAGGCGGAAGATCAA
Source organism: Candidatus Thalassarchaeum sp. (assembly GCA_016777225.1). Lineage (GTDB taxonomy): Archaea > Thermoplasmatota > Poseidoniia > Poseidoniales > Thalassarchaeaceae > MGIIb-O2. The sequence continues at coordinate 187,427 of JADHRW010000001.1, forward strand.
GAAATTGTTGAAGCTACACAAAGAGGAGTCTCTTCGAAATCATATGAAAGAGGAAGATACTCACCATCTAAGGAAAAAGGAGTACATTATTTCCATAGAATATTGACTAACTCTATAAACAATGATTTTTAGTGTATATCGGTCTCGATGTATTGATGAATCCTAGTAAAAAAACTCTAGTCTCAATCTTAATCGTGATGTCAATGTTACTTTCAGGCTGTACTGAAGCATCGAATGACTCCTCAGATGAGATTGATGATATACCCTTACAAGATTGTGAATTAAATGATAGTTGCTTTGAAGAAGATACTGAAGAAATAATCACAATACCTCACACAGATGGATGCGACAATATCAATCCATTCCATTGCATGTTACCTTTTCCATCTAATGCTTTTTTAGTAGATGACTCAAGTACAGTTACAAAAAAAAGAATTAATTATTCACCCACCAGTTTACCCGGTTCTGGATCAAAATCAGTTATTGAAATACCACTAATTAATCAAATGGATGGATTCAGTACATCAACTCAGATAATGACTGCTTTTTCATCAATACCAAATGTAGATATGCTGGCAAATCAGAATAACATAGCTCCAAGCATGAACTTAGAACATCAAACATTACTGATGAACATTAATACTGGAGAACTTGTAGAACATTGGGTCGAATTAGATGCCCGAGCGGAAGAAGGAGAAGAAGTAATTCTCCATATAAGGACAATTAAACATTTACAATTCAATACCGAATATGGAGTTTTAATACATGGTTTAACTGATGAATCGGGAGAATTAATTCAACCTTCAGAAGCTCTTAATGCAATTATGAATGGAAATATTACAGATTCATCAGATATCGAAGAAAGAAGAAATGAAATTTCACTTCTGATTGATTATTTCACTGAAGATATTAATATAGAAAAATCAGGTATACAAGCAATCTGGAGCTTTACTACAAACTCTGCAGAGTCAGCATTAGGCCCTACAATTCAGATGAGAGATGATGCATTGGAAAGAATTGGAGGAGGTATTGGTTGTACAATAGATTCTGTTGAAGAAAATTATGGTGATGATAATCTCACTCTAAGGAGAATTACTGGAACTTTCACAACCCCTCAATATACCATTTCAGAATATTCACCTACATTGATTAATAGAGATGAAAATCGTAATGCAGTCTTTGTAGAAAATAGAGAAGTACCATTCGCTATGACTATTCCTACTCTTGAAGATAGTACCGAAAATATGCCGATTACAATATGGGGCCATGGTTTCTTAGGACAAAGTGACGGAGGCCCTAGAGGTTGGGCTCATACATATCAAACAGTAATGCTTACAACCGATATTACAGGATTTACTAGTGTAGACTATGACCCTATTTCTTTTGCATTATTAGACCCTAACTACTTCACTCATCACTCTGCAAGTCTAGAACAAGGAATGATCAATCATGTAGTATTAGCCAAGACATTTTCTGATGCTTGTTCTAACTTAACTGAGTTCTATGATTCAGGAGTCAAGATAGTAGATACAGATGAAATACACTGGGGAGGTTATTCTTTAGGAGGAATAGTAGGAATTCCTGTAATGTCACTATCTCCAGATATTAATCGAGGGGCATTATTCGCTGGTGGAGGCCCTTACACTTTGATTGCAGAAAGATCTGGTGCAGTTGAGGGGCTATACTATGCGTTTTCTCTGGATATATCATATGATAATCAAATGGATAGAGCTGTGATAATGTCTGCTGTAATACAACAACTTTGGGATATTGTAGACCCCGATGTATATTCTGCATATCTTAATAGCGAAAATACAGGATTGTATGAGCATCAGTTTGTTTCTTTAAATTCAATGGGTGACCAAGTAGTCCCTGTCCTATCTGCTGATAGAATGGTTAGAAGTTCAGGTGCATTGATAATGGATAGTTCTGTTTACCACCCAATTGAAACATCAACATGGGTAGAAGGAGATAACTTATCATCAGTAGCGGTATATTTTGATGGGAATTACACAGCACCTGAAGAAAATGTCTTCGGACCAGGAAATGGAGCACATGGATATTTATGGGCTCCAATCGAACCTGCTGAAATAGCTTTTAGATTTCTCTTAGATGGAGAAATATTTGATGCCTGTGATGGAGACTGTAACTGAAATTAACATCCATCTATTCTTACAGTACCAGAATCTGATATAGAACATATCCAATCAGAATGAACTGAGACCCTAGTATCAAACGATACTTCGCCATAGTCACCAGTATCGCCTAAACCAAAACTAGTTACAGCTATGACATACCATTCATTATCAATCAAAGTAAAAGAGGGACCCCCGGAGTCCCCCGGAACAGACATCCCCTCTAATTCCTGAGGAACTGGACTACTAGAACCAGAACCTGCATGAGGGAAATATCCATACTTATTCGACCATTTTAGAATTCATTGTGTCATTATCACTTAATATCGAATCTTTTTGTTCAATAATTATTGGTTCAGAATCAATCTTCACTGGCTCTTGAACATCATTAGACATTAAATCTTGAGCTAAATCTGAAGAAAGTTTTTTCTGATCATTTGAAAATTCAAAATTCTTAGAAAATGAATCAATTGAATCTAAAATTCTGCCGACTCTAGAACTTGATGAAATGTCTACTTGCTCATCTACCACGAGTAATGCTGAGCATTGATGTCTTTGAATCTCTCGGGTAATTTTAGACTATTACGACTTACTTGACACTTATCTTCTAAGAAGTAACTGTGGAGGTATACGATATTGATATTCTATATTTGGTCCAATCAATTCGATTATTTCCATTTTTTCATCTATTCGAATAAGTGTAACAAATGTATCAACACCATGTAGTGGCATATTAGCTACGAGTTGACCACTCCTATGAATTATTAATTCCGTCTTAACATCTGGAGGATTTGATGAAAATCTAAGAGAGTTGTCATCAATTAAAATAGTACCAAGATTATCGAATATCTTCGAAAAATAAATACAAAGTTCAGTCCAATTAGAAATTTGGATCTCACGCATGATATGGGGTGTAGTGATGAAGTATTTGGGAATGGTGGTGCCGGGAGCGGGACTTGAACCCGCGACCTTCGGATGTCTCAGACACTCAAAGCAGGCTGTTGCGCTCATGACTAGTTCCAGTAGAAATCAGATTTCCACAAAAAATTACCCTATGAGTCCGACGCGCTACCAACTACGCCACCCCGGCAGTAAGCCTTTCGACTGACAACCACCATTTGAGTATAACCATCCCCAAAAGAGGTTTTCAGAGGACCTTATGCACCCGTACCCTTGATGAGTAGTTCTGCATCGGCAATACGTGGTCGACGTAGATACTGCCCTCCGCGCTAGCGCTTACAATGAACGTAAGCGTAAGTCTAGTGGTGGTAAAGAAGAAAAGAAAACTACTTCTAAAAAAATTGAGCCATTCGATCCTGTTGCGCATGCAATAAAGGAACTAGCAGATGCTTATTCAATGTGGGTTGTACTAATTTATGGGTCGTTAGTTGCAATAGGTGAACGTTATCTATTAATGCCTTCAATGGAAGAACCTGGTGCGATATTATATCTTTTACCATTACTATTATCTGCAACGATTATTCCATTACATCGAATTGTATTGCCGAAGAAATATAATGAATTGTACACTAATGGAAATTGGTTTAGGGCGATATTTTTGTTTATATTTACTTGGTTAGCATTGTCATTCATTGTTTCTAACCCTCCATTGGCAGATATTGCGCCACCGACACTAGCAGGAGGGATAGATATTGAACAAACCGAAGGTATTGAAAATACTAATTGGGATAATGGTGTATACACGATAGATCTCAACCAAGACACCGTAGATGTCGTTTTAGGGATGGCAGTAAGAGATAATGTTGAGGCAGAGTCAGTACAAATAAATGCAGCAATTTATTATCGAGGAGAAATGATTCAAGAGTTGGCTAATGGTACTGCCATTTCACATACTGAAGATATAGAAATGTTTTCATCAGTAACTAATTGGAGTAGAGGAGCTAAAATAGGCCAGCATGAAAGTGATGTAGGAATGGCTTGGGATTTAGGAACTCTTGAACCGGGAGAATATACTCTAGAAATTACAATGACTGAACAAGGAAATCCTTGGGTAAATACTTCTGAATTAGAATATACTATCCTAATAGCACAAACTACTGTACTTTAATCTGAGAACAAATTTTCGCAGTCATTGCGTCTAATTGCAAAGATTCTCCGCCACCTTCAACCATTCTAAAATCGGTTTCAGCCATTACTTCGGTTACTTTGAGTTTTTGAGATTCATCAAAGAATGAAACACTACCCAATTCTCTATGTAACTGATTGACTAAATCTGTACCTGCTAAACCAAATCTATCTAGAAGTTCTCTAAGTCTTCTTCTAGCAGGTTGAAATCCATCTTGTTGACATGCTAGGAAATAACCATGTAATTCTTCAGGAGGAGCAGTGGCAGTTGTTTCATAGATTAATTCACGGGTCACATTAGTATCTAATGAAGCAGCAACTTGTAAGGAGGTAATTGCCTTCCTTAAATCTCCAAGAGAAACATGAACAATAGCATCGGCTGCTTCTGGATGTAGTTCAATATCTTCTCCTAAAGCAACACTGACAATCATTTCTCTGACCTGATCTTCAGCTAGCGGACGGAATCTAAATACTGCACATCGAGATTGAATAGGTTCAATAATCTTAGATGAATAGTTGCAAGATAGTATGAACCTACAGGTTTCTGCATATTGTTCCATTATTCTCCTAAGTGCCCCCTGAGCATCAGGAGTCAAGGCATCGGCCTCATCCAGAAAAATAACCTTGAATGTAGTTCCAGGAACCGGAGCAGTTCTAGCAAAAGATTTGACTTTAGTTCGTATTGACTCTAATTTTCTCTCATCACTAGCATTCATTTCCAACATATTTGTACGATATCCTTCTCCAAATACATCCCTAGCCAAAGCAATTGCAGCAGTAGTTTTTCCAGTCCCTGGAGGACCAGCAAACAAAAGATGAGGGAAGGTACGTTTCTGTGCATATGCCTTGAGTCTTTCAACAACTGCACGCTGACCTTTGATGTCACCAACTGTACGCGGGCGATGGCGTTCTACCCAAAGTTCACTCATAACAATCAAATCTATGCAAAGGGGGCTGTCCTTGAACGTTTTGAGTAGTGATGGTTGAACTATTAGTAACCTTCATCGGCATTTGGGAATTCTTTATGACGTACATCTTCGATGTACTGCTTGACTGCTCCATCAATAGTTTCACCTAAATCTGCATATCTTCTTAAGAATCTGGGGCTGAAATCTTTTGTGATTCCGAGCATATCATGGAGGACTAATACTTGGCCGTCACAATCAACTCCTGCGCCTATTCCAATAGTAGGAATTGTAAGGGCCTCACTGACTTTCTTAGCCAAATCAGCAGGTATCTTTTCAAAGACAATTGAGAAACATCCAGCATCTTGTAATGCTTTCGCATCCTCAAGTAATTTAGTGGCCTCATCTTGCTCTTTAGCTCTAACGCTGTAAGTACCAAACTTGTATATTGATTGAGGAGTTAATCCTAGATGCCCCATGACTGGAATTCCTGCTTGTTGGATGCGTTTCACAGATTCAACTACTTCAGAACCACCTTCGAGCTTTACTGCATGACCACCAGATTCTTTCATAATACGGATTGCAGAATCAAGTGCTGTTTTAGAATCTCCTTGATAAGTACCAAATGGCATATCAACTACTACTAGTGCCCTATCTACTCCTTTAATTACACATTGAGCATGATAAATCATATGTTCTAAAGTAATAGGAACAGTTGTTTCGTTACCTGCCATCACATTAGATGCTGAGTCCCCTACTAAAATAACATCAATTCCCGCAGCATCTACCAGTCTTGCTAAAGAATAATCATATGAAGTAAGCATAGTGATTTTTTCACCAGATCTTTTCATCTCCTGAAGAGTGTGAGTAGTGACTTTTTTGACTCGACTAGATATGGGCATATACTCACTTCCTGTGCACTCCGATAGACATCCATGCCTTCAATTGAACTCCTACTCAATCACTAATCGAAATCTAATTCCTCGACTCCTCTTAAAAATTCATCAATTTCTAACACGCCATCATCATTTTCATCCGCAGAATGGAAATATGTCCTCAAAGCGTCCCAATTTCCATCTTCCGATGTTGAGAAACCAAGAGCAGACATTGCAGCGATAAATTCATTTAAATTAAGATGATTATTTCTCTCAGTATCCGCAGCATGGAATGCAGCCCATCGCCTACGATGTTCGACTTCATCAGGATTTGTAAACTGGAGACGGAATGTATCCCAAGGAGTTATAGGACTTTCAACAGGATTTCTTCCATAAAAACTGTAAATTATTATGCCGATTATAATAGCAGATAATGCGCCAATGACTGCTTTCATCCCCATTGCGTAGATTAGTACTAGGCCACCTAAAATTCCTGAAATTTGTAAGACAGGGAAGAATGGAGACTTCCATGTAGGCTCATACCAATGAGATTTCGCAGAAGTTCTCAAAACTAGAACACAAGCGTTAATCAAGATGAAGACCATGATATTGAATCCAGAAGCTAGTTCTGCAACATCATGAACTGGTAGGTAAAGAATTGCAGCTGCCATCGAAAGACCAGTGCCAATTATCGCCCAATGGGGAGTTTCATATTTATTATGGACATTCTCGAAAAGAGCTGGTAATAAACTGTCACGAGCCATAGCAAAAAGGAATCTTGATGCAGCCATAATACCAGCAAGAGCACCAGAAAGAACGGTTACAGCAGCAAAAGTAGCTGCTATTGTTGCAATCGTCTTACCACCTGTGCTCAAAGCGAAAACATAGATAGGATCTTCTCTAGCATGTCCCCCCTCAACATAACTAGTTGGATCTACAGTAATTGCCATAGTTAGAGTAACAAAAACATATAAAAAAATACTAAATAATAAAGAAATTAGAATACCTTGTGGCATATTTTTACCTGGGTTTTTGATTTCTCCCCCAACTGCAGCGAGTTTCGTCACCCCTATGTATGAAACAAAAACTAGAGCAGCAGTTGATGAGAAACTATGCCAATCTGCACCTAATGCTTCTCGAGATAAGGCAGCATCCCAATTCAATTCTGTAGTTGCTAATGCCCAAATACAGACACAAATTAGATAGGTCACTGAAACTAAAACTATTGGTGTTTGAACTTTCTTAATACTTTTAGCGCCTAAAATATTGATTCCTACTATCAAGGCTAGCATAATCATTACAGCGGCATCAAGATTTATTGAAATGCCAATAATCCCTTCTAATACCCATAAATATGCTCTGAAACCAATAAGAGCAAAGGCAGATTTTAGCATAAAGTTAGCCCATAATCCTAAACCAGATATTGTCCCAATTATTGGACCAAATGTTTTCTCAATATACACATATGCGCCACCTGAAGTAGGCATTGCAGTAGCCAGTTCAGATTTGGAAATCGCACCAGGCAATACAACTAAACCTGCAAATAGGTATGCTAACCAAATACCCCCTAGAGGAGATTCACCTCCACCTAATTCCATCATGGCTAAAGAAGGAAGAACGAATAAACCACTTCCAAGCATTGCGGAAATCGAAAGTATGACTACAGAAAATAATCCTAATTTTCTCTCTAAAGTTTCCGATACCTTATCGAGTGGTTGAAGAACTATGCCAAAAACCTCTTTCGGTGAAAGCCTATCCATATATTTGCGAAACAAACATTACAATTCAAGGTTTGGTCGTCACAATTATTAATGTTGGAGAGTGTTACAGGCTAAAATAAGATGAAGACGCTCACCGCTATAATCACTCTGATTATAATTACGAGTTCAATGAGCGGATGTCTATCATTAACTGACAAAACAGAAGAAAATAATGATGACGATTTAACACCTCTGAGAATAAATCACATTCAGGTTAAAGGAACACATAATTCATACCATTTAGAACCTTTAGGACCTACAATAAGAGCTTATGAATATTCACATCAACCATTAGAAATACAGGCTGAAGAACAAGGAGTGAGACAGTTTGAAATTGATGTTTGGTGGGATGCAAGAGGACAACTTTATGTTTATCATAATCAGTATGATTTACGAACCACATGTGTGACATTTGAAGAATGCCTAAACACACTCCTAAATTGGTCTGATGAGAATTCAGAACATGTACCTTTAATGATCTGGATTGAACCTAAGGAATGGGTGGAACAGAGTACTGATAGCACTATTGTAGTAGATTTACAAAATATGTTAGATCATATTGAAGAAGAAATTACTCAATTTTGGCCTCGAAATAAAACAATCACTCCAGATGATGTTAGAGGCGATTCAGAAACGCTTTCCCAAGCAATACTCGAAAAAGGTTGGCCATTATTAGATGATTCAAGGGGGAAAGCAATATTTATTCTCTTATCAAGTGGAGATTTAAGAGAAAGATATCACGAAAAATATCCCGGATTAAATGATTCTAGAATGTTCACAATGTCAGAAGTTGGTACACCAGAGGCTGCAATATTTTCGAATACTGATCCTTTAGGAAGTGGCGAAGAAATAATTGCACTAATAGAAGAGGGTTATATTGTCAGATCTAGAGCAGATAATGCAGAAAACGGAGAAGCGGATAATAACGACACTAGTAGGCGAGATGCTGCAATTTCTGTAGGTGCACATTCGATATCTACAGACTATCCGGCTAAAGTCGATGGAATTGATTATTGGGTAGAAATACCTAACGGAAATCCAGTTGCGTGTAATCCAATATCTGCACCAAATGACTGTACTTCTGAAAGAATTGAGTCATTAAATGACTGAATTAAGCCCTTGCTATAACTTTCAACTCTACAGCAATTGGAGTAGGTAGAGCAGTAACAGCACAAGTAGTTCTTGAAGGCATGATTTCTGAGAAGTATTCAGCATAGACTTCATTGTATCCTGCGAAATCTCTATCCATATCTACAAGCATAGAATATACATCCACTACATTTTCTAAACTTGAACCATATTCTTCAAGAATTATCCTAATATTATCTATTACTGAACGAGTTTGCGCTTTAATATCATAATCTAGAGGATTACCATCTTCATCTTTTATAGGTCCACCGGGGATTTCATTGGTAACTGGAGTTCTAGGGCCTATACCACTAACAAAGATCAGATCTCCTACTCTATGCAAATGAGGATATGCACCTACTGCTGAAGGGCCCTCTGTTGAAATAAATGGGCCATTTTCAGTAACTAATTTGCCAGCCGTTTTCTTACCTACGACACCGCCAACAATACCTCCAACAGGTCCGCCGACTGCTACTCCTGCAGCTGCACCCAGAGCACCACCAGCCGAACTAAGTAATGATTTACCATAATCTGAATATACCTTCTCGATAAATTCATCAGGAGCGAACACAATGCCTTCTATGAGTTTACGACGTCTTTCAAAGTCATTTAACTCATCATCGGACATCAAAAATCCCCCTTATTTAGCACATTTCTATCGCCTTGATAATATTCAACATCATCTTCATCAAATTCTTTATCTCCAAAAGAACCTGTTGAAGGAGTTAGTTGAATTACTGCTCCTCCAGAACCATGTAATGCTTCGTAAGCTAATACCTCGCCTTCGTAATTATTGTGCTGACCCATTGTTGCGGCTAACCACCAAGCCGGTTTGTATGCAACTACTTTTTGAACTCTGATTTGACCATGTATTTCTCGACTTAGTTGACTTAAATCTTCAAGTCTACCGTCGGCAAAGAATTGAAGAATTTTCTCATTCCATTCATTGTCTTTGGGACTATGGATTCTATCATCAACAGGATCTATATGTTCAGTGAACATCCGATTAGAAAGACTAGAAACTACTACTATCACCGCTTTCTTACCTTGAGTTATCAAAGCATCTCTAGCAGATTTACCAAGAACTATTGTTTCTGAACGATTAGAATACATATTACTAGAAACAATACATGCAGGTATACGATTATCAGGATTCAATAAACTAAGTGCTACTACCGAACCTGTATCAATAGGAAATCCTTCATACTCTACGGTGCGGGCATGTAGTCCTCTTTTTTCTGCCGCTGCACAGTATTCATGAGCGAATTCATCATCGATAGAGAAATTATATGGCATACTTCCTAAATAATGGAAATCATCATCAACATGAGTCCAAATTGATTCTTTCAGTGCTTGGATCTGGTGCCCTACAACACTTGGCCATGTAGTAGAATATACTAGTATTAAATCAGCATCACTTTCTTCAATTCTTTTGCGACAAGTTTCGAATGCTGATCTAAGGTTAGAGTATCCTTTATTGGCGTCTGGGCTGAGAAGAGGTTGAGGGTGTGGTGGGACATACAGTCCGAATAAAATAGGTGAATCTTCGCTCATATAATCACCTTAAAGAACTAACTCCCTTGTATTTGTATTTGGGTCCCAACATGCAATACAATTTCCAGTACCAATAACTGATTGATAACCATAAATTTCAGCAGGATAACTTGGAACACCCATTGCTGCCATCATCCAAATTAGACCACCGGCTTCAGTTTCTGCTATTGTCTGTTCAGTATATTCAGGCATTATATCGACTACTTCCTGCATTTTACCTTCTCTAAACATTTCAATGATTTTCATATCCCAAACATATTGACTATGATTGTATATATGTTCCCTACTCATATCTTCAGGAAGAGGTGCTTCCGTTACGAAATGTCGGTGGCTTAAACTATGACTACTTACTAAAACAACTTTCTTACCGCTTTTTTCTATAGCCTTCATACAAGCTTCTCCTAATGCTTTAGCTTGTTCAATCATAACTTCGTTGGAGTAATAATGCGAATTACGATTACTAGAAATAGTAACAATTGGTTTATCCCAATCAGGATTCAAAAGATGACATGAAGTAATTGTCCCATAGTCTACTCTAAAATCTGGATTTCTCATCATTTTTGTGATTATACCTGCCTTAGCAGTTTCTTCATGCATTGCTTCAGCTAACTCAACATCGACTTTGAGATCATAATTATATCTGAATAAATTAGGGAATACTGGGTCAACTGATTTTGATTTGAAACCAGGAAGTCCTAAGAAATGTGTCCCAATATATGTTTGCCAATGAGGTGTAAATATCACAATTGCATCATAATCAATTGTTTTCAATTTTCTAGCAAGTTTAGCATAACCCCAGCGAAGCGTTTCCCACCCACCTTCACTGAAGGCCTCATTCTGTGGAGGATTCTCTGCATAAACAAGATGAGGAGGGTGTGGTGCAAGACAACCAAGTACAATTTCGCCTTTCTTCATGTTCGGTCGGAGACTCTCCTTATTGATGAATGAGACGCATTGGGCCATTCAGAGTATTATATGCTAGATACTAATCCGGTAATCAATGAAGTGGGAGTCTGCTCCACTGTGGCCGGTAGTTCTCCCCTCTATTACAGGTTTATTGCTATCTTTTATCCCATATCTATTTGAGTTAGAATATTTCAGTAAAAGAAATCTTGTAGCACCAATATTAATCTTGTCAATATTCGGACTTGCTTGTATGCTATTACCTGAAAAATATGGGAATAAAGTTGAGTTATATGCTGGTTATCTATTGGCACTTTCATTAACATACTCATTCCGATTTTTATTCGGCTTCTATGGGATAGTTGTAGTAGTTCTTTTTTGGATAGGTCAATCATTCTACATATGGCAGTATAATTATCCACCATTTAGAATAGGAATTTGGTTAGCATTAGGTGCGATTTCAGGGTTATATATTGGTGGGATTTTGGCTTATAATTTATTTTGATTCCTACGAAAATTAACCATTCCCTCAAGAACTATACCCGTGATTATGAATGCCGGTAAACTTGCTAATAATCCAGTCCATAACAATTTATCGTCGACATAGTGAGGAGTAATTCGTACTTCACCTAATGCATCAGAATCTAAAGCATCAGATTCAGAAATTTTTACAAGAATTACATAAACATCAAACAGACTATCGGGAGTCACTTCTAACTCAATTGAAGTATTAGTTTGTAGAGATGTTAGTTGACCTTCTGAAACAAAAGAATTCCAATCAAAAATTCCTTTTTCAACATGTTCTTCGACATTATCTCTTTGTATTAATAGCACATCTATATCATAATTACCAACATTTGATACATCTACAAATACAGGATCCCACAAGCTGTGAACTTCGATAGTATCTAAATTAATATCACCAATTCCCACTCTTATATTTGCTTCATCATCATCAGTTCCAGGTCCATCTACTACACCAATCATTAACCATGAAGAACAAATAATCATAGTAAATATAGATGCCATTAGTTGATTTCTATTTGGTAATAATGGACTCCACCCCTTTTCAGTCCTTGCGCGAACAATTGGTTGTACTGAATGTACAAAAGATGATGTGATTATTGCTAGTAAAATTCCCGGGATAATATCAACAAACCAATGAATCCCCAGATACTGGATAGAGAATAAGTAAATTATCACATTAAAGGTAACAAACATATCAAATTCCTTATGCCTCCAATCATTAAAATCTATTTCTAATTGCCTACAATGTAATCGATTAATTATGAGTAAACTGATGGGTAAGCCTACATGTAAACTAGGGATTGCATTATCCATCGGATCATTATCTGTGAAAAAGGCTAATGTGAATGAATCGTGATAAAGTAATGCATCCATATCAGCGAGATATGTTGAAGTCACTTCCACATTGAAAAATAGGTATAATGGGACACTGAGGATATAAATTATGAAATAATTGAGAGCGGCTTTATCTGCCATAACTTCATCGCGGCATAAAATATAATACATTGGAGAAAACCAAATCATAAACAAATACATGAATAAATAATGTCCAGAAAGAATATTTGTCAAAGTATCATTCAAAAAGAATTCTTGGATATGGTTTGTCCAATCGCCTTCTATTGAATAAATCCAATGAGTAAATCCTCCTACCCTCTCTTTCATTGGTTCATTATGGTGGTCTATTACAGCTTTGTAAAGGAACATAAGTACATAGAGTAAAATGTGCCACCAATAGCCTTTTTCTCGAATTTCATTAGGAAGATCTCTCAAAGAAACTCTCCTATCCTTTTCATCTCGTGTCAAAAAGAAATGTATGGGTAATGTCATGAGTAACAAAGCACCCATCGATGTCCCATACGGACCAATCGGCCAATCCATCAGTCCTTCGCGTTATACTATGGGTCATCAACCATGCGGAAGTAGAAACAACTTTTATTCTGAAACCTCACATCAACACACATGGACGGTCATCAGATATGGATGACGCAATGTCAAAAAATCAATTATACCCCTAAACCAAGACGCTACGAAGATGGGACAAGAACATCTTCGGATGCTGCTTTACAATTAGGTTGTGATATTTCACATATTGCTAAATCAATTGTTTTTATTGGAGAAAATAGTGCTATTGTTGTGATTACTTCAGGATCAAATAGAGTAGACAGAAAAAAGAAATTAAAAAAAATACTGGGATATAAACCAGGTCAGGCATCACCTGAATATGTATTAGAAAATACTGGATATGCTGTTGGAGGTGTCCCTCCTTTCGGTCATATGAAAAATACTAAGATAATAATGGACGAAGATTTATTTGATTATGAGCTAATTTGGGGAGCAGGTGGTACTGCAGATACTGTATTTCCAATTACTCCAGATAAGCTACTAGAAATCAGTCAGGCTTCAGTAAAAGATGTAAAACAAAAGTGATTTTATGGTGACTAGTGAACTTATTAAGGCCGCTTCTAGACTTAGAGATGATGTGGATTTGATAGGAAATAGATTAGTCAAAGAGGGGACTGTAGATTGCGTTTATAATCCTCTAATTTATGCATGGGAACCTCATAAAGCATTCATTGAATTAGGGGGAGGAAAAGGAGCACAAACTCTCCTTCTAGGAATGAATCCTGGTCCTCATGGAATGGGACAAATGGGGATTCCTTTTTCGGCTACAAGTATAGTTAGAGATTTACTTAAAATAAGAAACTTAGAAGTCAAACAACCTCGGAATATACATCCAAAAAGAGCTGTTAAAGGACTGGATTGGCATAAAGAAGAAATTTCAGGAACAAGGTTATGGAATTTACTTGAAAGCGAATACGGTAATGCTGAAAATATATTTTCTAATGTATTCATAGTAAATCATTGTCCTTTAATGTTGTTTAAAGGAGAAAGAGCAATAAATATTACTCCAGATAAAATATCTGGAGAAAATACTAGAAGATTAATAGAAAGATGCGACCAACATCTAAGAGAAGTTGTAGAAATAATGGGTATAAAAAAAGTAATTGGTGTAGGTAAATATGCTGAAAAAAGAGCCACTGAGGTATTCAAAGAGATGAATATTCAAATTACTGGTTGTTGGCATCCATCTCCAGCATCACCCCTAGCTAATAGAAATAAAGGGGAAGATTGGAGAAATAATATTAGATCAGTTTTACCGTGAAATATTCAATTAGAGTGTTGTAAATAATACCTGATGTCAATAATTACACTAGTAAACAATTAAGGCGAAACATCGACTGTCCAGTCTCATGTCTGCAATGACCACCCCCGAATACCTGATGGCGAACGCAAAGAATTATGCAAATGACAAAGCAATTTCTACAAAGAATTCTGATGGAGAATGGAATCATATTAGTTGGAGTGATTTCCATGACCAAACTGCATCTGTTGCTAAATCATTAATCGCTATGGGATTCGAGGAAGGCGATAAATTAAGCATTTATTCATACAATAGAGTGGAATGGTATACATCTTATCACGCTGCAAATATGTGTAACGGAGCAGCGGTTGGTGTCTACCATACTTGTTCTCCAGAAGAGGTTGAATGGGTGGTTGGAAATTCAGATTCAAAAGTTGTATTTGTAGGAGATAATCCTATGGATGGAGGGAATACAGGTAAAATGTGTGCCCATAGATTACATGCAATAATGGATAAATTAGACAAAGTAGAAGCAGTAGTTGTAATGGATGGAGTTGATATGCCGGAACATCCAAAATGTATTTCTTGGTCTGAGTTCATAGAAAAAGGATCAGAAGTTGATTACTCAGAAATAGAAAAGAGAGTTAGTAACATTACCCCCGAAGACACATTTACTTTAATCTACACATCAGGTACAACTGGCCAGCCAAAGGGAGTAGAACTGAGTCATGATAATATAGATTTCGAGTTAGCAGAAGTTTGGAAATTACAAGAGTTTGAAAGAGGATGGGGTTATGTTTCATGGCTACCTTGCGCTCATGTATTTGGACAATTAGTAGACTGTCATGCACACATCAGGTGGGGACTTCACATGACTGTTGTTGATGCACCATTAAATGTCATAGATTATGCTAAAGAAGTACAACCTCATCTATTTATTGGAGTACCTAGAATCTATGAGAAGGTTTACAGTAATCTAGTTGCAAAACTAGGAGGTAAAGTAAAATTAGCTAAACTACCTATTATCGGCGGAATTATCAAAAAGAAGGCTAAAGAAGCAATTGGGATGTCAAATTGTGTATATGCAATTACTGGTGCCGCACCAATTAATCCTGATATTTTGAAATTATTCCATACGCTTGATATTCCTTTGTACGAAGGATATGGTATGACTGAAACTACAGCAGGTGCAAGTCTTGGATTCAAGAAAAATCACAAATTTGGGACTGTAGGTAAACCTTTCACAGGAACTGAGCTAAGGATTTCAGAATCTGGAGAAATTCTCTTCAGAGGAAGGCACGTCATGAAAGGATACTACAAAAATCCGGAGGCTACTGCAGATACAATTGATTCTGAGGGATGGTTGCATTCTGGAGATAAAGGTGAAATTGATGCAGACGGATATGTTAAGATCACTGGAAGAATCAAGGAACTATATGTGAGCTCAGGAGGTAAAAATATTGCACCATTAGTCATTGAAGAAACAATGAAGTCAATACCTATGGTATCTCAATGTATGCTTATTGGAGATGGGAGAAAATACTGTAGTGCATTATTTACTTTAGATATTGGAGCAATTTTAAGAGATAAACATGGCATGGACCCTGCGAAAATACCAAAAGACCCTGCAGTACAAATAACAACTCTCGAAGGCTTCGGAAAAACAGTATCTGACTATACAGATAGTGAAGAAATATTTAATGAAATGCAAGCGGAAGTGACTAGACTTAATGGACAATTCAGCAATCCAGAACAAATAAAGAAATTCACAATTTTGCCTAGAGATTTAAATGTAGATTTTGGCGAATTAACTCCTACTCTGAAAATTAGAAGAATACAAATTAGAGAAAATTGGTCTGCTGAAATTGAAGCAATGTATGAAGGCGCTTGAAAAGCGGTGACACAATGACACCTGAAGCATGGGTTGCCCTGGCGACAGTTTTTTGTCTCGGAGCAATGAGTCCAGGGCCTTCTTTAGCTGTAGTTCTACGTAATACCTTAGCAGGGGGAAGAACACAGGGGGTAATGACTGGAGTAGGGCATGGCATTGGATTTGGAATTTATGCATTCCTTGCAGCAGGAGCTTTTGCTACTGCAATATCTATACATGAAACAGCCGAAAATGGACTTAAATGGGCAGGAGTATGTATTCTTATTTGGCTCGGATATAGTTTCCTTAATCATGCAAGAAAAGGACCTTCAGAATCTCTTGATGAAGAGCATAAAGAAGCAATGAATAAACAAGGATTTATTCAAGGATTTTCGATTGCATTATTGAATCCAAAGATTTTAGCTTGGATGTTAGCACTTTATACACCATTTATTGAAGATAATGTGAGTCTTGAAACACTTCTGGGAATGGGAGCTTTGGGCATGATTATTGATGGCACTTGGTACGTAACTGTAGCGATGTTATTAACAACAGGGGGGCGAGTAGAAAAACTAAGATCTATTTCACATATTATTGATGGTGCAATGGGTTTACTGATGTTTGTATTTGCAGGACTAATGGTTGGAGGAGTAATATAATTACCAACTATCAAAAAACAGGAATGCGAGGAATAATATAGAAAAACAGAAGGAAACGGGAGCTACAATAATTCCACCAAGTAACCCAAATCCTAAAGATTTATTTTTCTTAACAAAACTCCAAATTACAATAATAAGATAGAATATAGGAATCAATATAGGTAAGAAACTCAGAAGTATTGAATCAAGTGACATATCTGAATCACCGTATACAAAAGCTTCAGAGATTTGTTCATCAGAATCCGTAGCATAAATAAAATTTTTACTAGAAATCTGCAAATAAGTGTTAGTATTTTCCAATGAACCTTGACATTCCATTGAGTACCAAAGATCACCTTCATCAGATTCAATCAGAGTAAACATCAGGTCCATATCAAAATAACAATAACCCCAAAAACCGTCAGAATCATAGCTATTTATGCTTGTATCAAACCAATAATCATTATCATCAATTTCATATATATCTATATCTGGAATATCAAAAAATACTTCCCAAGTATTGTATTCTTCACCAGAAATAAGTACGGTTCCCGAATCATAGTTATCAGAAAAATAGTGACTATCATCATAATAAGTGTCATTTTGAGCATCTTCAGATAATATTGTGCTTAAAGCTATTATAAATCCAGCAAAAATTGGAATTAGAAGTAATCCAATAAAAAATTGTGACCATATGAATCTATTTGGATCTTCAGGAGTAATGGAGAATGAGGAAGAAGAGCCTGAAATAGAACCTACATTACCAGTAAATACATTACCTGAATTAGAGGATTTGGGGTCGTCAATCATAATTTCAAACCTTGGGACAGTACATCATTTGAGAAATCTTTGCCATAATAATTTATTTTTCATACGAATACAAATGGTAAATGTAATAATAAATCTAGAACTATCGCTAGAGCTCCTGCTTCAGAAGAAGGACTGTTACTAGTATTTCCACTAGGTGGAGAAAGTCGTTGTAGTTCCCCAGCATCAAGCCAGATAGAAGAGCAATTGGGACAACCATCTATTTCAATTAGTTCGGTTAATGAACCATCGATTTTTCTAAATGCAAAGTCTCGAACTTTCATCTCAGAATCACAAAATGGACAACAAATATCCAATGAAATACCCTCATCTTTGAAACCATCATGTATCATTTCTAGTTTTTTAATACAAATCTCAGATGAGGCTGCATTGGGATTCAATGCTAAGCCCGAGCAAGTTGGGCAATGAGAAATACCATTTCGTAAAAACACAGATTTCTGGCTATTATCTGGAGAAACTAATGCGCTACCGTCTCTTGGACAGTGTAGAATACTAGACACCACATTGTATTCGAATAAATCACACCTATTCAAGACTTACCCGGATTGACTCGAAAAACACAAATTTATTACCCAATTCAATACTTTACTAAATAAAAATTTAGGGTTTATAAATTACATTAAAAAAATGCAGAAAATAGTTAAATAATGATAAATATCTATTGAAAATAATGAATAATTTACTCAAAAAATGAAAAAATATCAATCGGCGGATTAAATGGGACACTTAGTGTCCCGAGTTCATGCCAAACTCTGCCGAGACAGGTGGAACTCCGCTAAGAATCATTACAGCAGCCGCTATATTTGATGGCCACGATGCAGCGATTGGAATTTTTAGACGTATATTCCAGTCAATGGGATGTGAAGTAATTCATTTAGGACATGACAGAGGTGCGGATGAAGTTGCCAAAGCTGCAATTCAAGAGGATGCACATTGTGTTGCAATTACTTCATACCAAGGTGGAGCTGTTGAAATGTTCACTCATACTAAACAAATTTTAGACAAAGCCGGCTTCAGCCATGTTAGTTTAGTAGGAGGTGGAGGAGGAACTATACTCCCACGTGAAATACAACATTTACTTGATTCTAATATTGCTAAAATATATTCTCCCGAAGATGGAAGAGAATTAGGCCTTACGGGAATGGTATCGGATGCGATACAAAGAGCTTCGAAAAATAATTTATTAGATCCTGAAAGATTTGAGTCAATGAAAAAACCAATTACTGCAAACAACCAGGGGGATGTATCAAAATTACTTACATTAGCTGAAAATGCAGATGAAAACACATTTAATAAAATCTTAGAACAAGTTCGATCAACCGATGGTTCAAACTGCCCGGTTGTAGGATTGACTGGCACTGGAGGAGCCGGAAAATCAAGCCTCACTGATGAATTGATGTTAAGGATACAAAGAGATAATCCGGGAACTAAAATCGCTCTACTAGCAACAGACCCTACTCGTAAAAGAACTGGAGGTGCATTACTAGGAGATAGAATTAGAATGAATTCATTATCTGATGAAAATCTATTCATGCGCTCATTTGCTAGTAGAGATAGCGGTAGAGAGATTGCGGATTGTATAGGACGCTCTATCGAAGCCTGTAAGGCAGTTGGATTTGACCTTGTAGTTGTTGAAACTAGTGGAATTGGGCAAGGTAATGATGCAATTACAGAAGTTGCTGATCTTTCTTTGTATGTAACTACAAGAGAATATGGAGCACCTAGTCAACTGGAAAAGTTAGAAATGTTAGATTCAGCAGATATTGTAGTTCTGAATAAATTCGATAGGCCAGGAGCAGAAGATGCACTAGCAGAAATCCGTAAACAATTCAAAAGAAACAGAGAGATGTGGGATGCAGATAATTCAGAACTTCCGGTAGTTCCAACCATTGCCAGTCAATTTGCTGATGCCGGAGTCGACCAACTTTGGGAGAAATTATGTATTTTATTAAATGAAAAATATTCACAGTCATTTTCTGCTGCAGAACCTAGATTAGGAGCGGATGGTCTCCCACATCGTTCATCTCCTATACCTCCAGAAAGACAAGGATACTTGGCTGAGGTCTCAAGTTCTATCAGAAATTATCATACAAGAACAGAAGAGGTTTCTTCGAAGATGAGACTAGTTCAACAGTTGGAAGCGGCATCAGAACAAATGAAATCAAAGAAGAATAAAGTTGCGTTAGAAGAGCTCAAAAAAGAAGCAAATATGATTCGCTCAGAAATACCCGAGAGCGCTTGGAAAAGTTTGGATAATTTTAGATTTAAAGCAGAAGAGTATCGCTCAGGAGCAACTAGTTACACAGTAAGAAATAAAGAAATTCCTGTAAAAACCACCAAAACTACCCTTTCGGGATTAGATCTACCAAGAGTAGCATTGCCTGATTATAGCGATTGGGGAGATACTTTACAGTGGATTAGAAAAGAGAATATACCAGGTTCATTCCCATATACAGGAGGAGTATTTCCCTTCAAGAGACAAGATGAGCTACCTGTCAGAATGTTTGCTGGAGAGGGGAGCGCAGAGAGAACAAATAAGAGATATCACTTCCTTTCTAAAGACCAAGATTTCAATAGGCTATCAGTTGCATTCGATTCTCCCAGCTTATACGGAAATGATCCTCAAGAGAGGTTAGATATTTTTGGAAAGGTTTGTGAAAGTGGAGTTTCAATAAGTACTGTAGATGAGATGGAGAAGTTATTCGAGGGATTTGATTTGTGTGCTCCTAATACCTCAGTATCGAAAACTATCAATGGAAATTATTGGTGGCATCTTGCTGCTTTCTTTAATGTGGCAATTAGACAACAGGTAAAGAAGTTCGAAGAAGAGAATGGACGCAAACCAAATGAGAAAGAACATGTAAAGATTAAGAATAGAACTCTGAGTACTGTTAGAGGGACTGTTCAAGCGGATCAATTGAAAGAATCTATGGGTCAGAATACACTGGTATTCAATCTCGATACGGCATTGAGAATGATGGGGGATGTTGCTGAGTTCTATGTAGATAATGAAGTAAGGAACCATTATTTCGTTTCAATTTCAGGATATCATATTGCTGAAGCAGGGGCAAATCCAATTTCTCAAGCAGCACTCACACTATCCAATGGTTTGACATATGTTGAATTATTCAATTCAAGAGGATTAGATGCTAATAAGTTCTTGAGGAACTTCAGTTGGTTCTTCTCCAATGGTATGGATCCCGAGTATGCAGTAATTGGTAGAGTGTGTAGAAGAATCTGGGCTATTGCTATGCGTGATATGTACGGAGTTGATGATCGTAGTCAGAAACTCAAATATCACATACAGAGTAGTGGCAGATCACTGCATGCTCAAGAATATACTTGGAATGATTATCGTACAACATTACAAGCACTTTATGCACTTGCAGATAATGCAAATTCATTACATACAAATTCTCGTGATGAGGCGTTTGGAACACCTACAGAAGATACTGTAAGAGATGCTGTAGCAATTCAACTAATTCTATCAAAAGAATACGGTTGGTTACAAAATGAAAATCCTCTGCAAGGATCACATATAGCTGACTGGCTGACTGATTCTGTAGAAGAAGAGATTCTGAAAATTTTCGAAGAAATGCATAGACGAGGAGGAGTTCTTGGGGCTCTAGAAGTTAATTATCAGAGAAATCGAATACAAGATGAGTCGATGATTTATGAGCATAGAAAGCACTCGGGAGAGTTACCAATTATTGGAGTTAACACTTTTGAAGAAGGTGTAGATAATTCATTATCAGTGGAAGAATTTGATATCGAAGTTACACGATCTGATAAAGAGGAAAGAATGATGGTTATAGAGAGGAATAGAGCATTCAAAAAAGTACATTCTAAAGAAGCAGAAGAAGGATTAGAAAGACTCAAAAAAGTAGCAAGAGAAGGTGGAAATCTGTTTGAAGTCATGATGGACATTGTAGAACATTGCACCGTTGGACAAGTGACACAAGCACTTTTCGAGACTGGCGGAAAGTTCCGTAGAAATATGTAAAATTACCGTGTTAAATCAAGGATAACTTGTAGAATCATTAATACATTAAATTAGAGTACCAAGGCTATGTATAACGAAAACTCGAGCAACGAAGCAAAGTGTCCATTCTTGCATGGAGCTGCAACAACTCCAGATAAAGGAACTACTAATCGAAACTGGTGGCCTAATCAATTAGACATATCTATACTCCATCAACACGATGCTAAATCTAATCCTATGGATTCTGAATTTGACTATAAAAAAGCCTTCAAGAGCCTTAATTATGATGCATTAAAAAAAGACCTTCATACTTTAATGACCGATAGTCAAGACTGGTGGCCAGCAGATTATGGCCATTATGGAGGCTTCTTTATTCGTATGACTTGGCATGCTGCAGGTACCTACCGAACAGGCGATGGCAGAGGTGGTGGAGGAACTGGTTCGCAGCGCTTTGCCCCACTTAATAGCTGGCCAGATAATGGGAATTTAGATAAAGCACGTAGATTATTATGGCCTATAAAACAAAAATATGGGAATAAAATTAGTTGGGCAGACTTACTGATATTAGCAGGGAATGTAGCCATTGAATCAATGGGAGGACCTGTGTTTGGATTTGGTGGAGGAAGAGCCGATATTTGGCACCCAGAGGAGGACATATACTGGGGTGCTGAAGATGAATGGCTTGGCGACAATCGCTATGGAGATACACGTAAAGATCTAGAAAATCCCCTTGCAGCAGTACAAATGGGCCTAATCTATGTTAATCCAGAAGGACCTAATGGAGAACCTGATCCACTCCTTAGTGCTCAAGATATCCGTGAAACTTTTGCTAGAATGGCAATGGATGATGAAGAGACTGTTGCCCTTGTAGCTGGCGGACACACATTTGGAAAAGCACATGGAGCAGGAGATGCATCCCTAGTTGGTTCTGAGCCCGAAGCCTCACCCATAGAAGATCAAAATTTTGGTTGGAAGAATAAATTTGGAACAGGATTGGGAGACGATACTATCACTAGTGGAATAGAGGGAGCTTGGACTTCTAATCCAATTAAATGGGATAATGGTTACTTTGATCAACTCTTCGGTTATGAATGGGAGCTTGTAAAAAGCCCTGCTGGAGCATATCAATGGCATCCAATTAATCCATCTGAAGATCATATGGCTCCATCTGCCCACGATAGTAGTAAGAAAGTAACAACTATGATGACTACAGCAGATATGGCACTCATCAGAGACCCAGTATATCATGAAATATCTAAAAGATTCCACAAGAATCCTGATGTATTTGCCGATGCATTTTCTCGTGCTTGGTTTAAGTTACTTCATCGAGATATGGGACCTAAAGTCAGATATCTTGGACCTGAAGTTCCCGATGAAGAGCTCATTTGGCAAGACCCTGTCCCTTCAGGCCCATCGAACTATGATGTAAAAAAAGTCAAAACGGCCATATCTGTAAGCGGACTTACAATAACACAGATGGTAGAAACTGCATGGGCTAGCGCATCTACCTATCGAAATTCTGATATGCGAGGAGGAGCTAATGGTGCACGTATTCAACTCGAACCACAAAAGAATTGGAAAGGTAATAAACCAGATGAGCTTGCTATGATTCTCAAGATTCTAGGTACAATTGCCAAGACATATGGAGTCAGTATGGCAGATACAATCGTACTTGCTGGAAATGTAGCAATTGAGCAAGCCTCAGGAATGAGTGTGCCATTCACACCAGGAAGAGGAGATGCAAGTATTGAACAAACTGATGTAAAATCATTCGAAGTATTAGAACCAGTTGCCGATGGTTTTCGAAATTATCTTGAGAAGAATTTTGCTGTTAGCCCTGAAGAAATGATGCTTGATAAAGCACAACTTCTGAATTTGACTGCACCTGAAATGACTGTTCTTGTTGGAGGTATGCGAACCCTTGGAATCAGTTCTGATGACCGAGGTTTATTTTCTGAAAATCATGATGAATTATCTAACGATTTCTTTACAACTCTTCTTGACATGAGTGTGGAGTGGACTGCAACTGGAAGTAATTCATATGATGGTAAGGACCGAACAAATGGAGAAGTTCTTCGTCGGGCTTCTCGAACGGATCTTGTATTCGGAAGTAACTCTCAGTTACGAGCCATTGCGGAAGTTTATGCTCAAGACGATAATCAAAATAAATTCAAAGTTGACTTCATTGATGCATGGACCAAGGTCATGAATTCTGACCGATATGATTTATAGAAAGATAATTGCTTTACTTTCATTCAAGATATTTGTAAATATAGGTTGCAGAAATAGCACCTAAAGTCTGTGGTCCAATATGGAGTAATATTATTTCTGTAAGTTTTAACTTACCGACTGCAACTAATGATATTGAGACTGCAGGATTAAATGACGCCATTGAGACCACTCCTACAGTAAGAGAACCGGCAAATACAACAGATGCTATTGCAAAACCAAAGTAGTGATTTCCAGCTGTTTTATCAGAAATAGCCACATTTAAAATCACAAACACTAAAGCAAAAGTAAACAGAAATTCTGCTAATATTATAGAAACGACGTCATGATTAGACATCAATGACATAGACTCAAGTGGAATTTGGTACTCTTCTGTATAGATATATATCGAAGTAAAAGCGCCGGTTATTCCGGCAATAATTTGAACAACAGAATATGGAATGATTTCAGATCTCTCAGTAGCACCTCTAATCCAGAGGCTAAGCGTCACTACTGGATTGAAATGTGCACCTGATACATGGCGAAGTGCGTATATCATGACCATTAAAGTTCCAGCAACGGGAAATGCAGGATGAACTCCTTGCGAAGCCCCAAATACTGCTGTTAAACAAATAGATAATACCATGAAAAAAGTACCAATGAATTCAGCAGTTAATTTTTGCTTCAACGTATATGGCATATTCTTAGTTAGACAACGGAATGTTCATTAATGTTATTCTAATCATTCTTCATCAAAGAAGTTGTATGGCCTTTCAGGAGGTGGCGGAAGACGTAAATATTCAGCTGGTTTGGGATTACTTAGTTCTATATCAGAAAAATCATGTAGAGTCTTCTGATGATTATCATCCCCACATAGAATTTTATCCTGAGAAAGTATCCATGCTAAGGTACGATCATCCAGTTCAGATACTCTAATCCACAATTGATTAGGCATTGATTCAGACCATGGGAATATACCCAATTCAAAGGTATCAAAACCATCAATGACAGAAAAAACTCCTCTTAGAGCAGCGGGGGGGCTATTATAGCCAGATTTAGGTTTTACAGAAATAATATGCTCGAATTTGAACCAACCTCGTTGTTGTTTTTTCTTTGATGAAATTTCTATAAAAAACCCTGTTTCTAAAGCGATATTTTGCATCTTATTACGCCTTAATAAATTGACTAAACCTGTGGGTATACGACATTTTGGCATTAACTTGACTTCTTCAAAAGTCCTACCAAATACAAATAATGCATCTTCTAATCCGTTGTTCTTTGTATATCCTCCAGATCGAACTAAAGTCAAGCTCCAGATATTTTTTCTTATTCTATTAACTATTAAATCACTTCCTTATTTATAATTTATATTCTATCTAAATTAATAATTTAGATGTTCGGAAGTTAGACTTTTATCCAAAATAAGTAGATCACGCTGCCGGACTTTTATGGTTAAATAGAGGGTAAATAATATTTTCTAATACCTTCTCCTAATACTCTAGGTTAAACAGAATATTATATTAGTTCCATACGAGTATAGGTTGTTATGGTAGGAGTGAGAGAACGTGCTTTGGTGACCGGTGCTTCTAGTGGCATAGGTATGGAGATAGCAAGAATCCTAGCATCACAGAATTGTGACTTACTAATATGTGCTAGAAGAAAAAAAGAACTAGAAGATTTATCTAAAGAATTAACTAAGAAATACAATATTAATTGCGAAGTCATCGTAGCTGATTTAACAACCGATAAGGGAATCAATAATTTAATTAAAAAAACTAAAAACATAGATATTTTAATAAATAATGCTGGTTTTGGTATTTTAGGCAACCATAATGAAATGCCATTAGACAGACAATTAGAAATGATTAATCTGAATATTCATGCACTAACAAGATTATCACATGAATTTGGAAATCAGATGATAGTAAAAGGCAAAGGAAAGATCATGAATGTTGCCTCTATTGCAGCATATATCTCCGGCCCGGGATTTGCTGTTTACTGTGCAACTAAAGCATATGTTCTGTCTTATTCTAGAGCATTGCACAAAGAACTCTCGAAGAAAGGTGTTTCTGTAACTGCACTTTGCCCGGGTTATGTAATAACAGGCTTCCAAGAAGTTGCAGGAATGAAACTGAGTAAAATGGAGAAAATTTCTGCAGTACCCGCGAACAAAGTTGCTGAAATAGCAATTAAATCAATGCGAAAAGGGAAAAGAGAAGTCATGCCTGGAATAATCAATAAACCATTACCGTTGGTGACAAAAATTACTCCTATGTGGTTACAATTAATGATTGTCAATAAAGTTTTGAAGTAATTTATTTCTGACATTTAGGACAGTAAAAGGTTGAACGCCCTGATTGAACTATTCTTAGAATAATACCCTTACAAGATTCTGTAATACACTCTTCACCTTCACGATTGAAGACCCTAAACTGTTGAGCAAAGTATCCTAAATCAGAATCTCCAGAAACTCCTCTAAAATCTGAAATTGTAGAACCCCCTACCATAATTGCTTCAGCAATAACTTGATTTGTATTTTCAAAGATTCTCTGAACTTTGACCCCTACTCTCTTACTCTTACCAGTAATTTCTGCTGCAGTCTTAATTGGAGAAATTTTACAACGAAAAAGTATCTCACTGACGTATATATTACCAAGCCCCGAAACTACTCTTTGATCTAATAATGCACTCTTTATCGGGGAACGTTTACCTTGAAGATTTGAATTTAAAGTTTCGATAGTAAATTCTTCAGTAAGGGGTTCAGGACCAAGGCTGGCTAACCATTTCTGTTCAGATTCTTCAGAAGTAAGAAATGTATCCATGAATCCAAATCTTCGATGGTCAGTGTATGCAGCAGTTTTAGCGCCATCATCAAATTCAAAATATACATGATCGTGTTTTCCTGAACCATCCGAACCCATGGTCCACACTCCTGTCATTCCAAGATGACTCATCCAAGTATACCCATTAGATAAGCGAAATAATAGATACTTAGAACGTCTATCAATTTTTTCAATTTTAACTCCAGTAAGTATTTTCTCGAAATCTGTAGGGAATGGAAAACGAAGATTTGGACGGCGTAAATCGACAAAACTAATTGTAGTTCCAACCAAATGTGGAACAAGTCCTCGACGGACTGTTTCGACCTCTGGCATTTCAGGCATAAGTCTACCATGGCTAGTAATTACATTATATTGACTGAGAAGATTTGTCCAATACAATATAGAATATTTAAAAAAGGAATGATGAAACGATTAGTTATGACTAATGAAGATGAGATACCTTGGGCGAATGCAACTGAGGAAAAATCTGTCATTCAAGGTCAAACTACTCCATTTATGGTTAATGCTAATTCACCCATGGGGCAGTATACTCAAACAAACGCTACTCTAGCAGTTGTTCTTTCGGCAATAGGAGCAGTCTTAATGATTGTTTCAGGACCAGGGATTTGTTGTGCTATTCCTGCAATTATTTTGGCAAATGGGGCGTTGGCAATCACTAATAGTCAACCAGGACATCCTGATGCGAGTACTGCCAAAGCTGCACAAATAATAGGTTGGATTGTAATTGGTTTAACAATTGCAATTATACTATTTTTAGTATTAGTTATCGGCGGACTTGGTGGTTTAGGACTAGTTCTTGGCAATTAATTACTGTCTTTTTGAATAACAAACACTCTGTGTTGACCTTCGAAATGAGATATATCAATATTTTCTAGTAGAGTTAACTTTTGATTAGAATTTAATAGATCTTTAGCAATCATAAATCTAGAATCATCGCCACCTTCTATCCATCTTTCGCTAGCAGCCTTAAGCGACAATATACCAATTCCTCCTACTTTAAGAAATATCTCAGAAATTTTAATGAAAGATTTTGTCTGATCAGCCACACTAATATCTTGATGAATCCAATCTGCCTTACCTCTTAGATAGGGAATGATATCTGAAGGATTTCTAGCATCGCCTAAAACTGGAATCAGGCCGGGCCTTGATTCAGATAATTTACTCAAATCCCTCATCATTCTTGGAGCAATTTCCACTGCTACAATTTGACCATTATGATGATTTCCTGAGCCACAAACATGATCATGAATATGACTAACTGTTGACCCTGAAGATGCTCCGAGATATAGACAAGTAGAACCCACCTCGGGAATCATTATACTTGTTTTTGATTTACTTTTCAGTAAACTTGCAGCAACTTTAGATTTAGTAGGATCCCATTGACGCCATTCGATTCGACTATCTTTTTTTCTTTTTTCGCCCCTAACCGATACTCCTTTCACTGCATTTCTAGTCCACAATGAGCGGCCTTCTCTACGAATACCCCATGCTAATTTCAGAGGTTTTCTACGGGCCATAAATTCACTTCCTCTTAGGAGGTTTTGGGAATCTATCTTTTATTGATTCTGCTTCTTTATGAATTTCCGACACATATGCTTTACTCCATGGTTCACCATTAAAGTGATCTACCCTTACTGCAATACTTGCTTTACCAGCTAAATATCTCGCAACTTTACCACGTACCCAACGAGGGCTTCGACTCACTGCAGGCATAGAAAATAATATTGCTCCGTGCTTAGGAGGTGGAGCCCCTCTACGGTGTGCAGACATTGCAGCATTAGCACCTAAAACCTGTAAACTTCCAGATGGCATACGGGCGAGTCTTTCTCTACCTCCTGCTAAAACTACTAATTTCGCAGCACCTATTGGACCGATTAATGTAGATAAACTAGGCAAGTAATCGTTAGCTAAGACTCTAATTGCGTCTTCATGTTTTGAAAGTCTCTCAGTAAGATCAACTACTGATTGTGCTTGAGATTTCAGGACACTCCATTCATCTACAGATGGTTGATGATGTGTTTCAGGTACTTCGAATCGGGCAGCAACCTCATTAATTGAGGAAGATGATGAAACTATTCGAGGAATTTCTCTTCTTTGTTTGTCTAAATCAAGTTCTGATAGGAATAGACCTAACCATTCAATACATCGAGATTCAAGAGTGGTCCAAGATGCCCTAAGTTCATTATTAGCTCCAACCAGCATATCTAGACGTCTGTCGATATCTCCTGAGGAATCAGCAACACCACGCTTGGCTAAACGAGTAGAGGCTTCAGTGAATTTTTGAACTTCTTCTTCTGATAATTCAGGCCATTCAGAAAATGACAAAACCCCCAGAGAATCAGGTATGGCATCAGGGAACCTTTCTTTCAAAGATCTAGCTTCAGAAGTCATTCTACCTGATTGTAAATCAGAAAGGCGATTGACAAGTGCTTTTGTTGAAATTCTATTCCAATATAACTCATCAATTATCTCCCCCTCATCATCAATAACGCGGGCTAATTTCCAATCGTAGATGATACGCACGGGCTACTCGGTGTCGACTTCATGCTTGAATCTCACGATTCTAAGCGAAGGCGTCAAAACTAGTATCCCTTAGCCAACTTATGGAAAGTAGACTCATGCTACTAGTTGGAATCGGAGGAGCAATAGGAGCTATGCTAAGGTATGCAGTATCAGATATTATGCCATCAGATGGATTACCGTACGGTACTATGACAGTTAATTTACTTGGTTCGCTTATTCTTGGAATGATTTTTGGTGCTATAGCGGCGGATGCATTGATTAGTCAAGATAACCTCTTATTATTTGGTACAGGTTTACTAGGAGCATTTACTACAATGTCGGCTTTTGCAATGGAAACAATCAAATTATCAGAAAATGAGATGTCTACTGCATTGGTTTATGTTAGTTTTACTATCATAGGTAGCATTGGTTTAGCTTGGTCTGGTTACAAAGTTGGTATAGGATTATTTTCTTAAATTAGATGATGTTTTCTGGTCTTTGATGAGTAATGTTCAATAACACTGTGATTTACCACTATTCGGTTGGTAGATAGAAATCAACTAGCGGTGAAGTTATGTTTTGTCCTGAATGCGGTACTCTAGGTTTTATGGAAGGAAATGGAAATATTAGGTGTACAAATTATACATGTGGATATGAAGGTCCTCTAGCGGGTAAAGATGGAAAAGGTGCAGAGTTTACTGATCCTATGACTGGAGAGACAATCAATCTTGCAGAGGCGAGAACCTCTGTCGAAGTTAAGGAAAGAGACGATAGAACTCGCGGAGAAGATAAGGCTAGAGGTATTTTGTATGAAGATAGTTATATTTGCCCTAAATGTGATTGCAAGAAGATACATGTTTGGATGCAACAAACTAGGTCTTCAGATGAACCTGAAACAAAAATGTGTACATGTTCAGAATGCGGTCATAAGTTCAGAGAATACCAATAAAATGACCTTGAAATATTGATTAATAATTATTTAATGACAAAATGGTCAAACAGAAGCATGAATAACCCACAGTCAAGGGTACGTTAAGAAAGGGGTGGCATAATGTTGAGAGTCACAGCAAATACGCAATTAATGAAAGAAATAGTAGACTTACTTTCTGTGTTAACAGAAGATGCAAAATTAGTATGGAAAGAAAACGGACTTCACATCAATGTAGTAGATGGTTCGCATGTAGCTCTACTATCTGCAAAAATAGGAGATGCTTGCTTCGAAACGTATGAAGTAGAACCAGTAGAAATTGGTATAGAATTACAAAAATTAAGAGATCTGTTAACTCTTGCAGGCCCTTCTGATTTAGTAGAATTAGATTATGATGAAGCAATAGGTGCAATAAATGTAAGAGTCGGAGCTGTACATAGAATTCTAAGAGGATTAGATACAGGGTCTATGAATGAACCAAAAATGCCTCAATTGACTTTTGATAGTAAAGCAACTATTGATGCTGCTAAATTATCTAATGCGTTAAGAGCTGCTAAATTTGTAGGAGAATTAGTAGACCTAAGTTTAGATACAAATCAGATGAGTGTGTCAGTAACCGCTGAGGCAGGAGAATCTGTAAATGTTAGATTCGACGCAGGAGAACTTAGCGAATTAGTTGCTCCTAATCCAACTCATTCAACCTATTCTTTGCAATTTCTTGATCCTTTGACAAGAAAACTTGCGAGCGGATTAACTGATGCAATTACTTTAGAATTTCAAGACAAATATCCTCTGCGTCTAACTTGGAACAGCAATAATGGAGAAGCTACTTGGGTATACTTCTTAGCTCCAAGAGTTACAAATGATCCTTGATTATTCATCGATGTTATTGAAAGCGTTGACGCTTACGCGTAGTCGTGAGTAATCCCTCTGTAACAGTAATCATTCCTAGCGTTAGGAATCATGAGGAACTAGATATTGTAATCAAAGGATTGAGTAATCAAACCTATAATGGACCTTGTAAAATAGTCGTAGTTGGACCTACAAATGACCCAGGGAAGGAAGTTTGTAAAGAAAATAATATCTCATTTATTGATGATGAAGGTTCTAGGACAAGAGCAGATGCATGCAATATTGCAATTAATGCAACTGAATCAGAACTTATACTATTTACAGATGACGATGTAATTGTACCTAAAGATTGGATTGAGAAATTAGTATCATGGTTTTCTAGAGAAGATGTTAGCGGAGTAGGTGGACCTAACTTCGCACCTATTGAAGAGTCTACAATGTGGCAACAAGTAATTGATGTAGCATTCTGTAGTACAATATTTACAGCTGGAACAAATTATGGTAAGGTTGGAAAAAAAGATCTTGATGAGGTTACTCAATTACCAGGAGTGAATTGTGCTTATAGACGGGCAGTTCTTGAAGAAATTGGAGGATTTGATGAGGGTGCAATAGGAGCAGAAGATGTTATGCTTGATCATAGAATTAGGATGACTGGAAAAAAATTATGGACTGATAGAACAGCAATTATGTGGCACAGAAGAAGAGACCTATCAAGAGTGAAAAAACAAATTAGGAATTATGGTCTTGTGAGGACCTTAGCAAGTCATCAATATCCAGAATTGAGGGCTCCCCCACATACAGTAGTAGCATTATTCCCTCCAATAGTTATAGCTGCATTCTCATTCTTTTTTTGGGGTTTAGCAAATGGAGGATTAGCATGGCCAGAATTCTGGGACATTAGTTTGTCAACAATACCAATGGGCCTTCCAAGACTTGGAGTACACACATTACCAACACTTATTTTACTATACAATATGATTGCATGGTATGGTTCATGGAAAGGGAATTCACCAAGTAAAACAAAGAAAACAATCTTCCTATCGTCAATAGCGACTTATACATTACATTGGAACTATGGCATGGGAGTTTTAACTGGTTGGATGAGAATTCTAAGAGGTAATTCAGGATTACAAATAGATGATAGAGAGCGTTAAACAGGTTTCATCTTTCCACAATTATTTCCAACACGCCAAGATGTTGTTTTTGGTCGCCAAAAAATAACTGTGAATACTCCGATAAAAATCCCACCGAAAACAAGATTCAGCCATCCTTCTAATATATACCCGTCACTAGCATTGAAATAAGCCCATAAAAATGAGGGGATTATTCCAAAAATTAGTGCTATAGAAGATTCTTCGAAGAGTAACCTAGACTTATCCGAAGAATCTGGTAATCGAGGAGAATCTGTACTAAAAATATGATTTTCAGGCCTCTTAACCAATCGAACATATTCCGAACTCTGACCCTTTTTTGTTTGACAAGGAGACGGGATGCCTGAATCCCAAGTCCGAGATGATTTCATCAACCAACCGTCTTCTAAAAATGGACGACCATCACAGAATTTTGACCAATAAGAACCTCTGATTCTATCGCTTAATTCTTCTATCTCATCATTACCTGAAATTAGATTATTTTGAAAAGAAAGTTCCCATTCGGATTCTGAAGCAATATTATAATCATTAGAAGACAAAAATTTAGATGCATCTTCTCTAATAATGGGTAAGAAAGATATTGCAAATTCATAATCAATCTTCACTTCATGTCTTGGACCAATTCCTCCGAAAAGAATTGAACGATTATCGGATCCAATGAATACTTTACCTGGATTTACATTAATCCATTGGATATCCAAAATCAT
The DNA here is from genome assembly GCA_016777225.1 of Candidatus Thalassarchaeum sp. GTDB lineage: Archaea > Thermoplasmatota > Poseidoniia > Poseidoniales > Thalassarchaeaceae > MGIIb-O2. The sequence goes on from JADHRW010000001.1 coordinate 220,450, forward strand.
CACTCCTAAGAATCAATTTCTCCTGTTTGGATTGACCATTGAGACGCATATACGTTGTTATTTTCCACTAACTTATCGTGAGTTCCACGTTCTACTATAACACCATCAACTAATGCGATAATTTCATCTGAATTTCTAATCGTCGCTAATCTATGAGCAACTGCAATAGTAATTCTTTTCTTATCTCCGTTAGAACCACCAAAGAGTGACTGTTGAATTCTCTTTTCAGTTTCAGCATCTAGAGCAGCACTAGCTTCATCGAGAATAAGAAGATCTGGATTATTGAGAAGAGCACGGGCCAAACTAATCCTTGCTCTTTGACCACCTGAAAGCATTACGCCACGGTCACCTACCATGGTATCAATTCCATTTGAAAGTTTAGAAGTAAATTCCCATGCACCTGCTGTCTCTAAGGCAGTTTTAATTTCCTCATCCGTAGCATCACGAGCATACGCTATATTCTCACGAAGAGTACCGAAAAAGAGGAATGGCTCTTGAGATACAAAACCAATTCGTTTCCTAACTGAACTAATTGAATACTCGTTTATATCAATATCATTAACCAAGATTTGACCACTCTGAGGTTCATAAAATCTTTCTAATAACTTCAAAATAGTACTTTTACCTGCACCTGTATGCCCCATGACTCCAAGGAAATCTCCTGAAGATGCTTTGAAAGAGATACAATTCAGAACGTTTCCTTCAGATGAAGGATAAGAGAAAGATACGTTATCGAAAGAGATAGAAGTTATAGGGCCATCAAGTTCAATAGCTCCTTCTTTATCAAAGATTGAGGGTTCTAAATCAATTAGGGCAAATACTCTCTTTGAAGATGCCTCTCCTTTTTGCAGTTGGTTGAGTAGTAATCCTAAGATGAACATAGGCATTGTCATTCTAGTAGAGATTAAGAGAAATGTCACAAACTGTCCGACTGTAATTTCTTCTGAAGCCATTACCCAACCACCGGCTGAAACAAGAAGCCCGAAAGATAGTCCAGCAACTACATATATCCCAGGAATAAATCGATTTCTCACAAATGCTGCTGATATCGATTGATCACGATACTCACCACTTTGGCGTCCTATTCTGGAACTCTCAAAATTAGTAGCATTGTATGCCTGAACTACTGTTATTCCTGATAAAACATTCTCCAAAATAGCTACAATTCCTCCAGTACTTTCCCTAGTTTTTCTATATTTGCGTTGAACACGAGTAGAGAACCACACTACCATAGGTACGATTAGAGCCAAAGGAGCAAAAAGAATCACGGCTAATGTAGGCGACATCCAGAACATTATAGCAAATGCAGTGGCAAAGGTCATGACTAATCGAATCATACTAGTACTAGCATCAGAAATTATATCTTCTAACTGCGCTACATCCGCAGAAAGAACTGACATCAGATTTCCAGTTTGCCTAGTTTCAAAATATGATGCTTCCATAGCCATTAATGAATCAGTAGCATCCATTCTGATATCATGTTGAGCCATGTAGGCGGTCGACTGCCATAATTGATTACTAAGCCCCTGAAAGATTGCAAGAAATGTGAAACATATTAATATCAAAAAGCCAAAACCGAATTCTACTGAATTCATAGGACCTAGAGAGGGAAGAATGTCAGAAGTTACAAAACTTTCAATGGTACTGTCAGTAAAGGTCCCATCTCTATAATAATCTGCTGCCATACCAATAGCAATGAATGGTATCAGATCAAATGCTCTGGCTATTCCATTAGTTACAATACCACCCAATGCCCTCTTCCAATATGTTTTCAGATAGGGCACAATCCTCCAAATCTTACGGCCAACAATTTGTTTATCATCAAGAAGATCTGATTCATCTTTACTGAGTCCAAATCCATTGGACACCGGGGTACCTTGCTCGTCAGACATAGTACAACGCAGGGGCAAAGGTGTTTCAATATGATAGATGAAAAGTTTGTGATTTCTTTGGTGCGCCCGCCGGGATTTGAACCCGGGACATGAGGTTGGAAACCTCAGGTGATAACCCCTTCACTACAGGCGCGATGACCGTCCGAGCATAGGGCCTTTCTAAACTAATTCGGTTACATCTGTTCAAATGTCAGTAGCATATCGGAGTATTATGCTCGTACGTCAGAGAATCGGAATTCTATTTATGATAATCTTCTTACCGATAAATGGACCGATACTCAGATTGGGAATTAAAGAATTAATTAATCAACCGTTACCAATAGGGGAGTTTGATTTCTTTGCCCTATGTGTTCTAATGTTCTTAGGAGGTGGAGTGATGACTTTCACCCCAAAACTAAAATTCCCAACTCAAGAATAGAGAATATTAGGCCAATTAGAATGAATATTGTTTATTATTTTACAAATATCGTCTTCAGAATAGCCTTTTTCAATCAATTCTTTAGATAATTGATGAGTTCTTTTAGCTACAGTTTTCGGCCCTAGTACAGCCCCAGGTCTCTTTGGATCATCTAAGAAATCTGTTTCCATACCCCAATATGAATTAGATTTACTGAGTGTTTCAACTATTTTTTGAATACTACCTTTACCTACACTAACTGTCGCGCTTAAACCATGAGTGAATTCTTCACTAATATCTGCAGGAGCATAATGACGAATTGCAAGATATCTAGGTAGAGAGGCTTCATCACAAAGTTTTGCTAAGTCAGAATATGTTTTTTCACCATTATCTTCAACATGTAGCTGTATACTTACTTCTGCTTCAGCTGCCAATTTCATTATTTCCAGTAGTAAGGAATTAGATGCCTCCCATATTTTTTCATTTACTGGATAATGAGGTCTTCCGACCTCACCCAAGCATACAGCATCGCCTTTAGAAATATATTCTAATGCTAATTTAATTGCTTCAAGATGAAGAGTTGTTGATTTTTCTAAACCAATTGTGTGAATTTGATGTTCCCAAGCCACAGGATGTGGGCCAAGGATTACAGATACAGATATTGTAAATTGATTACGAATCTCCTTTGCCATCTGTAAAGTTTCTTCATATGCATCTCTGTATTCAGATAGTGATTCAGGAAGACGGGAAAAATTAGGTTTATGTACTAAATTAATTCCAGTACCGCCAGAATTAGCAAATTCCCTAATTGCTTCAAGAAAATGATTATTACGATCTAAGTGAATATGTTGGTCTAATATTGGTCCTATCCAACGACCATTTTCAAACATATTTCTCACGCTAATGCGCCTTCATCATCTAATTGTGAAGACCAGTGTCTAATTGCCATTTCTGCGATTCTTTTCGATGTTTGTTTGAGAATTATTCCATGACCGTTGTTGAATAATAAAATTGTACATTTATGCCTTTCAGCATCTATTCTTAATGCGCCAATTCTAGCATCATAATTAATCTCAGAGAATCTATCAGCCGCTAAATCCATCAATACAGCTCTACCTATTGAAAAACGGATAATCATATCACCAGAATCTACAATTAACCACTCATCAGACATTCCTAAAGTCAGTAGTAATTCTTGAACAGCCAGTCGAGCAACCTCACTCCTTGATATCCCATGTACTAAAACTGAGCCTTCAGGCTCAATTACAAGTGTAGCATGAGGGTTTTCATGAACAATTACTACGTATTCGCCGGATAATACACCTTTACCTAAACTAACTGCTTCTTCATGATTAATCGGTTCAGATGAAGTGAAACGAAAAGTTTGTGTTTCAACATCTAGATTTATTTTAATTTCGTCCATTTTATTCCTCCGGAGTAATTGTTTCTATATCCAAACATGAACTAATAGCCTTCTTAATCGAGGGCAACCAAGCCTGATGGATAGGAACCAACAAAGTAGTCTCCTGTGCTTTACTATCATCAACCCTACTATTACGTAGGTCTCTTAATGAACCTCTAATTCTTGACACAAACCTACTATCTCTTGAATTAATTAATTCATTAGAAATACCGCGCTGCTCCTCTATCCACCAAGTCATTGCTGATGCTGCTGCTGCACCCAAGTCTGCATCAACTCCTTTAGCAGACGATACTGAGCCTATTGCATTTTTTCTAATTTTTTTCCAACGTCTACCAGTTGTTAAAGTCAAAAATAGATTTGAATAAGTAACTTGTAGATCTGCACTACTTATTTGCCAATCAATCCAATCTTCATCATCAAGACTGGGTTCAATAGCATAAATTGGCATGCCTCCACGAGCGTTTTGAGCATGAAGAAGTAGACGTATTTGTTCAGGATCAGGAATTACTGGACCATCGACGTTCAATTCATTTAAATCACTCATTAGTCGTCCAAGAACAGTACCTGATGCAATGGCTGAATCACGATGAATACCAGGGCTATCTCGTTCTTGCTCGGCCTCAATAATCCAAGATTTTAGATCTATTGAAGAGGTCAAAAAAGCTATTCCATGGAAATTTGAATGAGACCTTAACTTAGTTGGCATACGTAAACATGGTATATGTGGCCAAAATATGATTTTACCACCATCAGGGTCTTTGAAATGATACTCACCCCATACTAGTTCTGGCATCTCCATACCTATCCGAAACAGTACTTAGGATTGAATACAACGGTTAGAAAACTAGAGATTATTGTAAAAACAATATGATAGTTTCAAGTTTGATGAGGTTTTGAGTGGCTTTGATAGACATGAACGAGGCCTACTCTACAGACCCAGTAATTCAATTAAATGAAGTATTTCCAGGAGATACCAATGCCCTAGATACACTATTCGGAGGAAGACTGATGGCAATCATGGATACCACTGCAGGGATGGCTGCTTCTAAGTTCGCACATAGAAATTTTGTAACTGTTTCAGTTGATGCATTAAAATTTAGAAGACCTGCCTATCAAGGAGATATTATTCGAACGACTGCAAAAGTAGTATGGACATCGCCAAGAACTGCAGGGATACATGTAATCTCATGTAGATTATCAAGATCTGAATGGGTTGGTGAAGAAATTTGTTCTGGTTTCTTTTTTATGGTCGCAATAGATAGAGATATGAAGGCAATTAATATCCCCCAATTTGAACCAAAAACTGATGAGGAAAAAGAATTATGGAACTCAGCGAAGAAAGCCAGAGATGCAATGAGTTGAACATTACAATAACCTCCACCACCGTTCCTTTCAACAAGGGATGGCTATTCGGATATTTGTGCCTGTACTCAATGTTGCCTTTGTTGGCTCGGAAAATCTCGCTAGAAGTATTGCGAAAAAAGGAGATGTTAGAGATATTGAATCATATGTTTTCAAAGAAGAAAAAAATGGGATAACACAAATAATTTCTTTACTTAGGCCACTAAAACATCCTGAAAAAATAAGACCTTTGCTTTCAGTACTTAATGTAGCTAAAGTTGGAATAATTGAAGTGTCTAAAGTTGATTCATCGTTAGGAGAAATTTGCGTGGCTTTTGGTTGTGCAGGAATCAAAAAAGGACTAGTAATCATAAATGCAGAAACTGGAGGGTGGGTAGATCCTGAACAAGTAAAAATGATTATTCAACAGTCAGGATTAGAAGATTGGGAGTTATGTGAAAATGTTCCAGATGAACATGAAATTCGAGAAAAATTATTCAATTTCATGGATGAAGTCAAGGAAAATAATGAAGCTTTAATTATCCCAGTTGATCAATATTTTAATGTTAAAGGAGTGGGATTGGTGGCTATTGGATACGTACAATCAGGTTCGGTTTCTAAGCACGATAATATACAAGTTCTGCCTGTTGGAGAAAATGGGATTGTTAGAAGTCTGCAAGTTATGGATGATGATGTAGAAATTGCAGTATCAGGAGATAGAGTAGGTTTAGCAATAAGAAATCTTAGAGAAGAAGCATTACACAGAGGTTGTATGGTAACACATGTAGATTCTGAAGCATTGGTTAAGAATATTTCATCTACTTTTGAGATTAAAAAAGCGCCTTTTCAAAAGCGTGAATTAGAAATTGGAGACGTCATACATGCAGCAGTGGATATGCAATTTATCGTAGGGAGAGTTAGTAACAAAGAAAGTACTAATTTCACAGTAGAATGGGAAGTCCCACTTTGGACACGATTAATCGATAGCCCACCCATTATCATCACTCAATTAGATGCTACTCCAATGCGTATTATTGGCACAACTATTTTTTAAAATCGGCGACGTACAAAACCTATGCTAAGAGTGCCAATAATACACTCAACTAACCGAGTTATTATATCGTCGACGAGTTACTCGCGGACTGGATGCACACGTTCGGGCGTAATGCCCGACCGGATGAGGGTGAGTCGGCACTGTTCGGCAACCTCTCTTTGGTTGGGGTAGGGGGTAAGTTTACGATTACCGTAAATCAGCGGCAGCTAATTCTATCAAATAGCCTAAATAAAGGTATGAGGCTAGATTTAGCATCTATTTCTAGAACAAGAAGTATTGACATCCCTCGATTACCAGGAGGTATTGTATTATGGGGTGGAGCAGCGTGCTATTTAGGAGCCACAATACTAATTCCACCATTAGGATATGCCGTAACTCTACTAGGTGCAGGATCTATGCTTTCACATTTTATATTAAAAAATCCTGCATTGGTAATTGAAACAAGTATTGGAGGCAGACATATTATTCAGTCTAAATTACATGATCATGAAACTTTATTGAAATTACAAATGATGATTCAAAAAGTGAGTAATGGCCAAACAGTATCTGAAGCCAAAGCATCATTAGAGAAGGAATTTCAAAGAGTTTCGAACCCAGTAGTAAAACCAAAAGGACTTCTAAGCGCACCAAATATTGAGAGTTTAGCTGTAGATTATAGTAATGAAATTCAACCTCTACAAAGTCATTTGGAACCCCAAGTGAACATAAATAAAGTTCAACCAGAGATAGATATACTACCTTTTAATTTCCAAGAACCTACAATTGAACCCGATATTAATTCAGAGTTCAGTAATCCCAGTAATAAATATACAGCTCATGAAACAACGTCAGCATATCAACAAACATGGGGTAGGAATGAACCCGAATGGTATAATGAAAAACAAGCAGAGAATCGTATAGATTCAGTATTAGAAGATGCTACAATAGCAATGGATTCTAATATATTTGGATTTGGAGGAATTTTTGATTCTGAACCGGCTCCATCATCAGTCACAGAGCCCGTTAATTATTCTGCACCTCCTGAACAACAACCATCATATCCTATACCTGAACAGTATATCAGTCAACAAAATAATCAAATTGAATCTACAAATTCGATCTTTGGAATAAGTAATAATGAAATCGATGTGCAAAATCGACCAACATCTAGCGCAGGAATGATAAGAGCAGCAAATGGATTAAGACGTAGTACAATAAATAATCATCAAAATAATTTACCATTACCCGAACCTACTGATGAAGCAGTCAGAGGTGAATGTAGACCCGGTTTAGTAAAAAGAGCAAAAGCCCAACAATCATTACAGAGAAAAGCAGAAATCATGGCATCATTACCTGCACCTGCTGATTTACAAGAATTCCCAGGATTATTGAATCTTGCTAATTCACTTGGAGATGGCCGTTTAGTATTAAGAAATCAACCAGTTAAAAGAAGAAAACTAGGGCTTCTCGAAAGACTATTAGTTCCAAGTTCACGCAATTACGTATCCAGTAAAACAGATTATGCATCAGAGTATGGAGACCCAGATGGAATTAATGCTGATAAAAATTCAAGATTTCAGACATCTCAGAGTTTGAGAATAAGAAGTGATCAAGAACATCAAGCAGATGTTAAGAATAGAATTACTCAGTCAACTCATACTGAGAGATCCTCTGCAATAGATGAATTACATAGAGTAGTTCAAAAAGTTGCAAATGGTGAAGAGCATAGTCCAATTGTTCTAATCAACGAAGAACCAATGTTAAGATTTAATCAAATGCGTAGAACATCGAATCAAGAAGATTCTGGTCATTTGAAAGGTATCAGAAGACTGGATTAATCATAAACCTACAATTCTTCTATATTTGTCTAATCTTGCATGATATGAACCTCTTTCGATATTAGAAAGATTGGAACATCCCAAACCCTCAATTGTGAAAGATGCAGTGACGGTTGCATGAACTAAAGCATTACGAATAATATTGACATCATTGAGCGCACCGGGCCTCCCAGAAATATTTGCCAAAAATGCCCCAGCAAAAGAATCCCCACATCCAGTAGGATCGACTACATTACTTATTGGATAAGCAGGTAAAGCGACTAATCCAAATGGAAACTTAGCAATTACTCCACTACTCCCCCTCTTTACTACTATACAACGAGGACCAGGGCCAGCAGACTCTCCACCATACAAAGCAGAACCTGACTGAAGAGAACTCATAGCACGTGGAAGAATTTCATCATTAGCGATGGCACAGACCTCTTCTTCATTGAGAATTGCTATATCTACTTTACGAAGAGCTTCTGAAAGTGTCTTTTTTTCTTCATTAATCCACATCATAAATGAGTCAAGTGCTGTGATTACTGCACTAGGACATTGATCTAAAACTGAAACTTGGGTAGCGGGGTGGGTATTAGCACAGAACAATATTTCTGGAATTCGCCAAGATTCTGGTATTTCGGGATTGAAATTTTCTAGAACATTGACATCAGTAGAAATTGTATTAGCATTTTCCATTGAACCTTGATACATACCTGACCAACGGAATGTATCTCCATTTCGCATCACTACGCCGGCTAGATTTAATCCAGCTGATTCTAATTTCAATTGATCTGAGGTTGAGAAGTCTTGACCTACTGCGCTTACAATACCAACATTAGGTGTGTTTTGAACATCTTCAAATTTATGAAAGGCAGCAGAAAGACCAGCATACGTTGCAGCACCACCTAATAGGTCAGAACCTTCTGCTTCAGGGGTTGAGATATCATCATAACCAATACTTCCAACAATCAATATATCCAGAATCTCACCTCCTATAACAAGTCTTTATGTTCTTCGAGATAGTGTATGGTAATATTTCTTTTACGGAAATCCGTTTCAGATAAAATTGCTTGATGTAACGGTATTAGAGTATCCACACCTAACAATTTTATCTCTGATAAAGCTGCTTTTAATTTGGCAATAGATTCATCCCTAGAAGGGGCCCAAACTATCAATTTTGCGAGTAAACTGTCGAAGGAAGCAGGCATATCATAACCAGTATATGCATGAGTATCAATCCTAACTCCAGGTCCACCAGGCCAGTGACACTCCCATAATTTACCAGGTGAGGGGGCTAAAGTAACAGGGTTTTCAGCATTTAACCTAACTTGTATTGCATGTCCATTAATATTAATATCCTCTTGTCTTAAGCGTATTTCTTCACCTGCTGCAACTCTTATTCCCATAGATACTAAATCTGTACCAGTGATCATTTCCGTAACAGTATGTTCAACCTGAACTCTAGGATTAACTTCTAAGAAATAGAATTCTCCTTGAGAGTCTCGGAGAAATTCAAATGTGGCTAAACCACAATATCCCACTGCTTTAGCACCTTCAACCACTTTAGTTCCAATTTCTTCTCTTTTCTCTTCAGATAACCAAGGCCCTTCTTCTAGTATCTTCTGATGTCTTCGTTGAATAGAACAAAACCTTTCACCGAAATGTATTGCCTCTTTACCATCCCCCAATACTTGGAATTCGATATGTTGAGCACCTTCAATAAACTTCTCTAAAAATACTCTATCATCGCCAAAAGCAGAAAGTGCACGTCCTTGACAAAGTTTCATTGCAGACTCAAATTCCTCAGAAGATTCTACTACTTGCATACCGATACCACCACCTCCAGCAGCCGCTTTAAGAATCACTGGAAAGCCAATTTCTTCAGCGATTAATGATGCTTCTTTAGGATTTGAAATAGGGCCTGGAGAGCCCATAGCAATTGGAAGACCTGCTTTAGACATCGCCTCTCTAGCAGTAATTTTATCACCTAATAATTGAAGCACTTCTGCACTTGGTCCGATAAAAGTAATACCTTCTTCAGAGAGTCTCTTAGCAAACGTTGGATTCTCAGCAAGAAATCCATAACCTGGATGGACAGCATCGGCTCCTACATCTTTAGCAGCAGCAACAATTGCTTCAATATCTAGGTAAGATGCTAAAGGGTCGTCTCGCGGTATGTATACCGACTCATCTGCTAGTCTAACAGGTGTTGAAATTCTATCTTCCCTGCCATATATCATCACTGCTTCTATACCTAGAGAATGTAGTGAACGAAGAATACGTAAAGCAATTTCTCCACGATTTGCAATGAGGACTCTTCGAAACATCATTCTTGGCAACGAAAGGCACACTATGATTGCATCGGCAAAAATATAGTAGATTTAACTATCAATAGACATCTCGCAAGTAACGCTTATCTTTTTTCATCATACTATCTTCAACAAAAGATTTAGCATCATCTAAACTCATTTTACCATGTTCAGAACAAATATCAATCAATGTTTGATGAACATCTTTAGCCATACGTGATTTATCTCCACAAACATAAAAATACCCTCCACCATCAATCCATTCCCAAATTTCTAATCCATTTTTTCTCATTAAATGTTGAACATAAACCTTCTCAGAACCATCTCTTGACCAAGCAAGATCATGTTTAGTTAAAATATCTCGATTTTTCCAATCATCCATCTCTTCTTTGTAGTAGTATTCTCCTTCTTCAGTCCAGTCTCCAAAGAATAGCCAATTTCTACCTCTGTCACCATTCAAATCTCTTTGCTGGAGAAATGCCCTAAATGGTGCTATTCCAGTACCTGGCCCTACCATAATACAGTCAACATCACCATTCTCTGGTAAAACGAATGACCTAGTAGGAGACATGAAAACTCCTATCGGAGTTTCTTCTACTACGCACCTATCTGAAAGATATCCAGTAGTTAATCCGGCTCTATCTCTATCGTGATAGTTGTAACGAACAATTCCTACAGTTAAGTGAACAGTCCCTGGCTCATATTCTGGACTACTTGCTATTGAATAAAGTCGTGGCTTTAATCTGTCCATTCCATCAATAAATTCTTGCGGAGTAAATGATACATTGCTAAAATCTCTAAGTGCATCGACATAGTCCCTCGTCCACATATAATCTTCCATAGATTTAGAGTCTGAAGTTAGTTTGTTCCAAAGCTCTTCAGCAGGGTCATTTGGAGAAGTTATCTGTGAATAGTCGGATGGTAAATCATCATCATTACCTGAACCTTTCCAACTTATTATTGTTGAACCGTCAGACGTCGATACACGATTTCTGCTAACTATCCTAATTTCAATAGGACCTTCACTACTAACTACTCTTGAGCCTAAACCTTCAATCCATTTTTTAGAAACTCGATGAACTTCATACCTTGTGGACAATGCTTCATGTAAACTGCAAACCCCGAGATTTGTTTCAACCTCTTCTTCTCCAGTAAAACCACCTAGAGAAAGAAGATCTGCCACAACTTCAGGAGGACAAATTGGAATTACCCCCAATGCGTCACCTGCCTTATATTCTAATCCTGAATCACCTAAATCGAATACTATGTGCCGAGTTTCTTTACCTGAACCCTTGCCATTAAGAATAAAGTTTTGAGTTAATTTAGAGGAATAAGGATTCTTCGCATTCCATTGTGACTTAGCAACTTCCTTTTTTATGGTCGTATTATCAATAGCTTCTAATGTTGATTCATCAATCTCAATAATTTCTTCAGCAACTTCTACGGGAGGTGCGATATCTTCGATTGCTGCCATTTTGACGAGAACAGCATCCGACCATGTTTGTGCGGGTTCTTCATAATCAACATCACAATCAACTCTATCATATACTCTAGTAGCACCTTTAGATTCAAACCAATTATCCCATTCTTTACCTGATTCACAGAATAAATCATAAGAAGAATCGCCCAATGCTAACACTGAGAAGTGCAATCCTTTCAACGAATCTATATTACTACCATTTGCTTCTTCCCAAAGATCTTCTGCATTGTCTGGTTGTTCTCCATCGCCCCAAGTACTGCAACAAATGAGTAAACGAGTTTGTCCAAGAATTTCATCAATTGAAATCTCATCCATTGCTCTAACAATTGGTTGTAAGTTATGTTTTAATGCGGCATTACCAGTTTGTATAGCAACATCTTCCGAATTACCAGATTGAGAACCGTATAAGATAAGTAAAGAACGAGCATCAGACATCATAATACCTCGAATGTATGTACTGCCGAGTTGAAACCCATTTATGAATAGATGTCTAAAGACAGGTAGTGTTGACTCATCTTCAAAGCGATTAAGTCAAGTCTTAGATGCATAGTCGGTAACTATGAATCGCATCGACTTCCTAGGCACTGGCAATGCCTTCACACCTTTTGGAAGACTACATGCATTAGCAATAATTGATAGAAAAATACTGATTGACACTCCACCTTCTCTGATACCACAACTACGAAAATCAGGTATAAAAACATCAGACATAAGTCATTTATTATTCACTCATTGGCATGCAGATCATACATTTGGGTTTCCATTCTTCTTACTTGAAAGAAAATATATTTCAGATACAAAGAGAGAACAAGAATTGAATATTTATTTGAGACCAGGAGGTAGAGATTTCTTGGCTAATCTTTGCAATATTGGATTCCCAGGAAGTCTAGAAAATGACATTGATTTAATCGCAAATTGGAATGAAATGGAAAATACAGAGTTAGTTGGTACAGATTGGAAGTTTGAGAGATTCCCTGTCTGTCATACTCCAGAGACAGATCCTCACGGTTATGAATTGAAACACAATAATGGATTTATTCTACTACATTGTGGAGATTCAGGTCCATGTGAAGAAATAGAGAATAGAGCAAGTAATGCTGATGTAGTAATTTTAGAAATGGGTATGCCTGACATAGGAGATTTCCCTTATCACCATACACCCAAAGATGTGAAAGAATTCTCAGAAAGGAATCCCAACACATTAGTTCTAGTCACACATAATTATGCAAGTTCTAGAAATAATGAAGAAGGATTTCCCATACCAGAATTACCAGGGAAAATTCATCAATTAGAAGATGGAGATGCAATAGTATTTGATGAGAATGGTCAAGTAGAATTGTTAAAAAAGAAGTTTGATAAATAACTTCATTATAAAGTATAAATTTTATTAAATGCTATTTTTAGTATCAATAGACTAAAAAAAAATAAATTCAGTTAGAAGATTGAACAGATTGAAATACAAAAAAAAATAAGAACATAATTATAATTAATTATTTATTTAATAGTGTTAATTTAACACCGCAATAAAAAAGAAGAAAAGGGGTACTGATTAGATGCTCGTATGTAAAAGTTAACATTAGTAGTTGATTACTTTAACCTCTATTAGAGGATTGAAAACTGGGTCTCACCTCACCTTAGATTGGAATCACTTATTACCTCTAAGCGTGTCGTCAAGAATCCCCGTTGTTCGACCGACCATCTCAAAGAGTGGTATTAGAACTTTGGAAATAACCTAAGGCATTGGTGATAAAAAATGGATGGAAATATTTTCGAGAAAATTCTCGGACAAAAATCTCTATTCATCGATAGGAAGGCATTTGATCATGCATTTGAACCAAGTAATCTGCCTCATAGAGAGCCAGAAGTAGAAGCTTTAGTGAGAAATTTAGTTGATGCCTTGAATGGACATATTCCATCTAATATGTTACTTTATGGTGTTCCCGGATCAGGTAAAACTGTGGTGACAAGATTTGTACTCAGTCAATTACTTGAGAAAGGTAAACAAATGGGTCACCCGGTTCAAACCTATGAGATAAATTGTAGGAATGTTGACACTAAATATAGGGTTGTTCAAAATCTAGCCAGTCAGCTGAAACAACGCGGAGATTATCCTATTCCATTTACAGGCTGGCCTACCGATAGAGTGCTGGAAACACTAATTGAAAGAATGGATAGAGCCGGTGGTGTTCATATATTAGTTTTAGATGAAATTGATAACTTAGTAGCGAGAGCTGGTTCAGATTTACTTTACAGTCTAACAAATCTAAATACAATATTAAAAAATGCTAGATGCTGTATTATTGGAATCAGTAATGACTTGAATTTCACCCAAGAACTAGATCCACGAGTTAGTTCGAGACTGAGTCAAGAAGACGTTGTATTCCATCCATATGGTGCTCAAGAAATTCAAGATATTTTACAAGAAAGGGTGCGTATGGGATTGAAGAATGATTCTTTGGAAGGAGGAGTAATTCCTCTATGTTCAGCCCTTGCCGCACAAGAACATGGAGATGCAAGAAGGGCATTAGATTTATTGAGAATTTCAGTACAAAAAGCGGAACAAAGGTCGCAAACTAAAGTGGACCCTAAGCATGTACGCTTAGCACAATCTCAACTTGAACACGATCAAGTTACGCCTGTTTTGAAGACTCTACCCCTCCATCAAAAATTAGTATTGTTCTGCATTATTATAAATGAAGAAAATGGTTTAAGAAATATCTGTACGGGAGAAATATTCCGAACATATTCGCAAGCATGTATGAAAATAAGTATTGAACCATTGACGCCAAGAAGAATTTCTTCACTACTGAATGAACTAGACACACTTGGATTAATTATGGCGAGGAATGTAAGTAAAGGGAGAGGCGGACGTAGTAAACAAGTAAATTCAGCTATTCCTAAAACTATTGATTCGATTAAGGTCCTAAGTCAAAATGACCCACAAATTGATGAGGCAGCTCAAGGCAAATATATGCTACAAGGTAAACTTTAGACTTCATACCACCGATGAAAGCGTTAAACCAAAAGGGTAGGTCGCCGATTGTGATATACATGGCTCAGACAGACTGGAATGAGGCTCTAACTAAACCAAGTAGTATGATTTCAATTACTGCATTGTTACTAGGCCTTTGGGTAATTATACTATCAATCGTTAATATAGTTGAAGGAGCTTACTCTCCAGGATACAAAGTTACTTGGCTTAGTTTCTTAGGATTTACAGAGGGAGCTAATTTTGTTGCAAATGATACTGGTTTTATTATTGACGATGCAGTATTTGCTATATTTGGAATAATCCTAATAGGAGCAGGAGATTATGGTATGAAGAAAGCAAATACTCTTGTAAATGGAGGTAATGAGTCATCTGAAGGTGCTATCTCTTGGATTTTAGGGCTTCCAAATAGTTATTTCATGAATAATCTAATCAGAGGTGAGGGTGTAAAACAGACAATGTCAAGCTGGCTCGTTGTCATAGGAATACTATTCTATATTGTTTGGAGCATTCAAAATAACACATGGGTCGATCCGGGTGTTTATTCTGTAATGATTTCATTAGTGGCCTTCGGATTCGCATTAAATATTAGTTCAAAAGCTGAAGGATGAACTAAATTATTAATTAAATAGAGATACAAGGCTCTGACAACGAGATTTAGAATCTAATCCAGTGATTCTTAAAACGACTCCTTGATTTGGTTGTCCATATAATATGGCAGAATTCATTGGTGCTAAAAGATGCAGTAGCAGAGGTGCTAAATCTTCTTCTCCGTCTACTATGATGAGAGTCCTCAGATTCTTCAGAGTCCAATTATCTATGGCTATTTTACAAGAATGAAATAATGACTTAGTTAACATCCCTGGAGGGTTATGACATTCAATCACACAATCATATAATGTTTGATTTATTTCTTTAAACCCATCCCATTTCATACGTTTTGTTTTCTCATCAATTAGTCCAATAGAAGCAACTTTACCTATGTCTTGTAACGATTTAACTGTAACATCTCCAACTGCAATAATTGGTGAATGATGGCTTTTTAAAGAGTTCAATGCATCTTTAATTGCTATAGAATGATCAGACTCCGGACCTTTGAATAAAACTCCGAAAGGGTCTTTTAAGGATACTTCCGCGTCTTTAGTTAAATGAAGTTCAGAACTAAGAAAAGAATCTTCAAACCAATTATTACCTTCAGGGTCAATATCCCCATCCCTTATCCTTGAACTTGAAATTATACTACCATCTTTAGAATATACATGTGGGACTTCAATAATTGATAGTTCATCCAAATTACTTTCGACACGAATTCTATTAATTGATATACAGTTAGACATCGTTTCACTAGTACAAAAGATCATTGAGGCTTTATCATGATAAGTAGCGACCCCATATTCGTCAACTAACTTATGGAAAGATATTCTAGAATTATCTTCTAAGAGAAGATTTGATTGAATATAATCACATCTTTCTTTCCAAGAGGAAATTCTTGAATCTTTCTGCTGAGCGATTTCATCAGAAATTACCCATATTTCTAGATTATCACAATAAGATAGCCCTGTTTCAATCAATTTTTGATGTCCAATATGGAAGAATTCGAATGTCCCCCCCACGAGCCCGACACTTTCCATCAACCCTCCAACCATACACATCTGACTTGAGAACTGCGGAAGTAAAGTGTGCCCCAGGGTGTAACGGAGCCTTTCACCGCACTTTCATGCTCTGACTCCTGACCCCACCCCAGGACGTATGTTGGATTGTGGGGTAGTCCCTAGAATCATCCCTTTCGGTCAACAGGGGACCTTACACAATCCATGCCGTCTGTATTGCGCCAGAGGTCATTCCAAAAGGAATAATCTCTTCAATTATTCACAATAAGTCACTCTGGTCTTCGACAGACGGAGACCCATATCTGTGGTACCGAGTTTCATCCTATTACCTCCGGCAGGGGGTTTTGTCAACTCGGTGTTGCCAGTTGGGCAGGACGACTAACCTACATTCATTCAATAACTCATCGATTTATATAAATAAGAAAAAATGACATATTAATTTAATTAAAGATTGATTAAATCTATATTTTCATGAAAACCTGTTTTGCGAGAAAGTAGTCTTTGACCTATAATTTCATCTCCACTAAATGCAACTTTAGGAGATATATCGGGCCATTTTTCAAGTGGTTGAGCAAGCCATCCTGAGAGATGATGAGTTCTACCTGGACGAGGAGGTATTTTTTTTACAGAAGATTCAATGGCTTCTAGAAGTTCCAATAAAGAATCTGCAGATTCAGGCAATCTATCTCTTTCTCTACGACCTCGGAGTCTACGGACTAATAATGGATATATATCAGGATTAAAACCGGGATGACTAAAATTCTCAAGCCCCGGTGCATTACTGAATTCACCAATCGGCCTTAGTACAAGAGCGACCCAAGGCTTGGGGTTAGAAATAACCCATTCAGATAATTCATCATCGCTTAATAATTTCAATAATATCTCAGGTGCTAAAGAGGCCCACCAATCATAAGGTAACCTTTCAATAATTAGATTAATTTCTTCATTAGTAAGTTCTTTATCACTGAACATAGAACTAACTAAGATAGACCAAATCTTCAAATCATGATTATTTGGTAAATTTTTAGCTTGTAATAATATTTTATCTAGAATAGTGGAGAAATCGCCACCTCGACCTCTTTCAATAGAATATAGCCAAGAAACTCCTTGAAGTGCATTAAGGGAATTTTTAGGAGGATAGGAAAGCCATGCTTGTAATGCCCAATTTACTAAATCTCCATGGAGTTCACTGGGTACCCATGCAGCATTAGCAAGAAATTGAGCAGCTACCCAAGCAGTACCACGAGATGCATCTACAGGGTCAGTTGCCGGACGTGTTCGTATCGTAGTCTCACGTTCTTCTCTTATTTTTTGCTCTAATTGACCTGCGAAATAATCGAGGATTTCTTCTGTCGCTTGATCGGCAATTTCAGCAAGTTTATCAAGTGGCATATGATTAATATCAAATAAAATTAACCATTCTACTGACATTCGATCTTTGAGCCGCTGCCACCGTGGCCATCTAGTGTATTTAGGAGAGGCAATCCAAGAGGCGATAGGATATCTTGCTTCCATTTGATTAGCCCAGTCTTCATTGCCATTAGGGTATTGAGAAATTGCTGAATTAACCATAGAAAGATAACCAGAATCTAATTCTTCAGGCTTAGAATTATGTAAATTACTAAGGCCAACAATCTCCCAAGGAGTAATTGCTAAATTACTCTGAGTAATACCTGTTTGTATAGTATTCGGAATATTATCTATTAATTTTAATGGAATTATCACTCCATTAGATGTTTGAAGCCTTAGCCAAGGTAGTGGTCTAAGATTATCAGAATAAAGAAGATTTTGTACATTAGTAATTGAAGAAAAATTATGTTTGATAAGGATTCTCAGTTTAGGATGCATCATAATTGACGATTCAACCTCATTAGACATATTATCTTCTACTTCTAGCACTAATGGTGGTCTCTCTTCTGAAGATATTACCCAATCAACTAGAGAAGCAATAGCGTATTTGCCCAATCCACGTGTATCAAGTTTTCTTATCATTTTATCATCCGTTGTAAAAATAGCATTCCCCCAATCTCTTCTAAATTTCCTCCAAGTAGAATCATCAGTTCGGACCTTTCTTGTAGACATTATTCTATCGCTTAATGATTGTACACGCTTCTTTAATTCTGACTTAGATAATCTTGGGTGCGCTTTCTTAATCCAAAAGTCAAGAGATGCCAATGGATAATGATCACTTACTAAATCTAAACCCCCTAGATTTGCAATAATTAGAGAATTAATTCTAGCAGTTCTAAGAAGCATTGTCTTGGAAAGATCATCCGGTAAAATTGCTATCAATGGAACCTTTGGCCTGATTTCCTGACTTAATTCGTGACATTGCCCTAAGGTCCAGTCTCCTCGATGAAATGTATCCTCATTTAATGGAGGATTTTGCCTTGTTTTAGGTAAATCAAACCAAGTACCAAAAGTCATTGCTATTGGATTGCTTTCATCAATTAAATTTGCTCTAATAATTCCAATTACTGATTTATCTGCGGTGTATGTCTCAATTTTTTCGGGGTCTGACGATGAAGGAGGCGCAGATGCCATAGTCATAGATTGTAAATCAAACCATCTAGGATCTTTTTCCTTGAAAATAGCCCAATTCCAGCGAACCCCTTCATTTCCGATGGAATCTGAATCATTATTATCTAATTCAGGAGGCCTGTCAGGTATGAGTATCATGGATGACTTTGGAATAGAAGATAAGCCGATTAATATGTTACCACCATCCTTATCTAAAATGCAGAACTTATCCATTCCAGATGGCAATGGTAAGGCTTCTATTGCTCTAGACCTTTCATCAGATCTAATTCTATCCCAGCCTAAATCAGTCAAATGTAAATGCGCACCTCTACTACCTGCAGTAAGGTCACTAGAGACTAGTCCCTCATTTCTTAGCTTCCTTAATTCTGCAGATGCATGTGGCATCTGAAGATCTACATCTCTAGCCAAAGTGCTTACAGTAGCTCCCCCTTCTGATAATCTATTCAAAAGTCTTCGACGATATCGACTACGTATTTTAATCGGTGTAGAAACAAAAGCGCGAACGTCGTCGAATTCAGAACCTTTCGACACCATTGACCATCTCTGTAATCAACCACTTCAAAACTATGTATTAAATTTTGCATTATAGTTACATTTAGTTGCACATTTCTAGTGGAAAAATAACTAGTTTCATTTTAACACCGAAAAATAACAATAGAATAGTACTAAATTGCACAACGATATGTAACTAAATCAAACAATAAGTTGCAGAAGCATTATATCACCACCCGTCACCCTACCTATATCGAACCGGTAGCCGAGTCGGATTGAATGAAGGAATGATGCCCATGGATGCGAACAAAATCCGAGAATTGGTTAAAAAACATCTTTCTGAAAAGCCGAGGAACACTACCGAGATCAACGAATGGATATCTAAGCAAACACAGATTAAACCGATTTTCGATATAGCTGCGTTATTAGAATCAGACCCTAGCATAATAAGAATAGGACGAGTTAGAAGAAGCGGAGTAGTAGGTAAAAAATCGCCCCTATCGGAATGGGCTACCGAAGAGTGGGTGAATCACCATCAAAGAAAACAGCCTGAAAAAAGGAGAGAAAAAATATGAGGACAACGAGACTAAGACAAAAAATCAAAAAATTTCTAGACACTAAAGGCGAAGCGAATACAACTGAAATTCTAGAACATGTGAATTCTACCATGAGGCATGGAACTACGCCTCAACAATTAGGTAATGTATTATCTAAAGATAAAGACATCATGAAGATAGCAACTACAAAACGTGGCGGAGCACTCTCTGGCCGTTACGAAATATGTGTTTGGCAATTGAGACCTGGTGCAATAGAAAACCAAGAATAAAAACAAAAATCTATTTTTATTCTAGATCGGAGTTCCAATCCCCTGTTCGAGCTAGACTATTCATCTTCGCACGATGTAAAAATACCGATTGACTCCCCTCATGTTCATCATTAGCCCAAGTTTTCAGAGCATTAGCAAGCAAGGCGCGGCCATAAGAGTAGGATAATTCCCACGGATGCTCGACATCCATTGCATTCATTAAATTCAAATGAGCAGTTGCATCTTCATCAGATTGACCTCCTGATAAGAAAACAATACCTGGCAAATCATGGGGGACATGCTTGGTTAAACAATCAACAGTGAGATTTGCAACTTCTTCTCGGGTAATCTGATTTGGACAAGAAGATCCTGCAATAATCATATTTGGCTTCAATAAAGCACCAGGAAGATGCACCCCCTGCATACGGCATTCTGCAAATGTTGCTTCAAGAATTTCTGATGTGACATCATAACAAGTTTGAGCATCATGATTACCTGCCATCAAAACTTCTGGTTCAATTATAGGTACAAGTCCTTGTTCTTGACAAATCGAGGCATACCTTGCCAAAGCATGAGCGTTCGTTGATATACATGCCGAGCTAGGTTTATTGTTTCCGATTTGAATGACGGCTCGCCATTTAGCAAATCGTGCACCCATCAAGAAATATTCTTCACAGCGAGCCCTTAGGCCATCTAGGCCCTCAGTGATTTTTTCACCACTATTATTAGCCAAATCCTTGGCTCCCGTATCTACCTTAATTCCAGGATATACTCCAATAGATGATAATGCATCGGGTATAGAGCGACCATCAGACATTGTTTGCCTAATTGTTTCATCGAAAAGAATAACACCGCTTATAAAATCTTGATAACCTTCAGTTGCAAAAAGATTAGTTCGATATGCTCTTCTTGTCTCTGAAGATGCTGTGACACCTACTGATTCAAGTCTATTGGACATAGTTCCATTACTTTCGTCAGCTGCAAGAATTCCTTTGCCTGCTGCAACTAGATCGCGTGCTGTGTTTTCAAGTAGTTGAGTATCCATATACTAACCTCGTGCTTACGTGAAGGTTATACAAAATGAAGGCATCGCTTTAGCAATCCCAGATTAACTAGAATGAGTCCCTTTAACAAACTTATGAATTCCGTTAGCAACATCAATTATTTCTGATTCTACCGAATATTTATTTCCATGGAGACTCACACCTTTTGTTCGACCGGAACAGACCCCAGTCCCGATAAATAATGAATCTTCAGATGAACATAAATCATTTCTCTTCCATAGCCTCTCTATGTCTCCATCAATCATTTCTTCTGCTCTGCGCCGATGTCCTTTATTTTTGAAGACTAAACGCCCTTCAAAAGGTGCATCTAAACCCCGTAAAGCAGTGGCAGTAATTACACCTTCAGGTGCAGCACCAATTCCCATCAATAAATCAATATTAGAATTCGGATCTGCTGCATTCAAAGCGGCAGCAATATCCCCATCGCCAATTAAAACTACATTTGCCGACAAATCTCTTAATTCTTTAATTAAAATTTCATGTCTTGGACGGTCCATTACTACCACATTTAAATCATTAATTGATTTATCCAAGGCATTAGAAGTCGCTTCAATATTATATGCTGTAGAAGCATCTAAAGATATTTCCCCATTTAATTCAGGAGAGCCTGCAATTTTATTCATATAACAATCAGGAGCATGTAAAAGAGCCCCTCTCGGAGCAGCAGCAAGTACAGCCATAGCATTGGGTAAATCATAAGCAACATGATTTGTACATTCTAAAGGATCAACTGCGATATCAATGGCAGGCGATTGAGGGTCGCCTTGTAATGACCCTAATGGCTCTCCAATCCACAACATTGGAGCATCGTCTCTTTCCCCTTCACCAATAGCTACACGGCCATTGAAAGGAACTTGGTCAAAAACAGCTCTCATTGCTTCAACTGCAGCGCCATCCGCTGCTTTCCCATCGCCTTTACCTATCCACTTTGATGCCGCTATCGCAGCAGATTCTGTTGCTTGAAGGAAGTACTTCTCGAAATCAACTGTTGCCATAATCCCTCCGAGTGTTAATCAGCATTCAATGATGTTGGTCCCCTTTGCTCTTTTTGAGAACTTGAACTCCATCAATTCGTGAATTAGGATATTGACCCCGGATATCTTTTTCTACTGATTTGAGCATATCCCAAGCACAAAGTAATCCTGCACTAACTCCACATAATGCTTCCATTTCTACTCCTGTCCTCCAATGTGTCCTTACAGTTACTGTACAGCGTAATTTATTTCCTTCGATATCCCAATTTACAGAGCAACCTTCTATTGGAATTAAGTGACAATGGGGTAGCATCCGCGGAGTATCTTTAACAGCCTGTATTGAAGCAATAGTTGAAATTTCACGAACATTACCTTTCGAAGATATACCTTTGACTGCATTAATTCCTTCATTAGATAATTCTAAAGTACCAGTAGCGATTGCCTCGCGAAAGACAGGATCTTTACTACCAACATCTACAATTCCAGTCCATGAGTTGCTTAATTCCTCGTGACCCATAAGGTCTCGGAAGAAGCACTCATTATTCAGACAGACGGAGAAATGTATGATAATAGAACAATTTTATTAAAGATTTAACCTAAACCTTTCTTCCAAATTTCACCATTGGCCGTA
Source organism: Candidatus Thalassarchaeum sp. (assembly GCA_016777225.1). GTDB lineage: Archaea > Thermoplasmatota > Poseidoniia > Poseidoniales > Thalassarchaeaceae > MGIIb-O2. The sequence continues at coordinate 243,251 of JADHRW010000001.1, forward strand.
ACTTCTTTTTTCCATAAAGGTGCCTGAGACTTTAATTCAGTAATTAACCAAGAACAAGCTTCAAAGCCAGCATCTCTATGTTTAGATCCGACATGAATACAGACTATTGGTTCAGAGGGATTAACTATGCCAACTCTATGTGCAATTACAACTGAATGAATTTTGAATTTCCTGATAGATAATTTAGAAATTTCTCGAAGTACATCAGATAATTTTTCTTCCCATGCATCGAACTCAAGTCTCTTAACTGAGACACCATCATCTGTTCCACGAGTTAATCCAACAAATGAAACTACACTACCACATTCATCAATATTCAATAGAGAACGAAGATTGTCGGGTTCAAGTTTTTTTGATTCAACTCGAACAATAACCTGGCCAATAGACATTCGAATACCCTGCTCTTGGAGCACCCGAAAGTAAATTATCGCATGAAGTCTTTGATTATTATTAACCAAACCTTTCAAACATCAAGCCCCATACGCAAATACATGGGAGAGAGGATTGATATCCTTGGAGCGGGTTTATCAGGCCTTGCTGCAGCAACAATTCTTGCTAAGTCTGGCAAAGAAGTTCATGTCCATGAAATTCGCAAAGATAGCGGAGCAAGATTTGATGGAGATTTTCAAGGAATTGAAAATTGGACAAGCGACATTGATTTTTTTGATGAGATGAGAGAATGGGGTTTAGATCCTGATGAATTCAAATCAAATGCCTTTGATGTAATAGATTTGATACATCCTGATGATGTAATTACAAATCCGAAAACAAAAGGTGCTGCATTTAGAGTTGTAGAGAGGGGGACTGATGAACATTGTATCGATCAAGGATTCAAAAGAATGGCAATTACTGCTGGAGCAAACATTCACTATGGTTCAAAGGTTAATCCAAATGATTGTGATATAATCGCAGCGGGACCAAAAGATTCCAGTGCAATTGCTTTTGGAGAAATTTTTCATACTGACCATCCTAATCATGTAGCATTTCAACTAAATGATAAATTAGCACCTGGAGCTTACTCATACCTTATTGTTATCGATGGAGTCGGATTAATTTGCACATGTCTTTGGAGACAACAGAAGAAATCAGGTAGATATCTAAACGAAACTATTGCTTGGTATGATGAGCACTATGTTTTGAACAGAAGGCCAATAAAAAGAGTGGGGGGTAAAGGAGACTTTAGTTTGCCAACGAAATACATACATGAAGAAAAAATTTATGTTGGCGAGGCTGGAGGTTTACAGGACTTCATGTGGGGTTTTGGCATGAGATATGCAATTACCAGTGGAGTTTTAGCCGCTCAATCTATTCTCCAACAATGTGATTATGAAGTTGAAGTTAAAAAAAGATTAGTTCCTTTAATCAAAATTAGTGCAATTAATAGATTTCTTATGAATAGAGTCGGAGATCGTGGATTTAAAATTGTAGCACGATATTGGATGAGAGATCAAAAAAGAAAAGGAGATGGACTGAGATTTATGAAATGGGTATATCAGCCAGGAATAATTAGAAAATCTCTATGGCCAATAGTCAAAATAGGAATGCTTCGTAAAAAAATATTAGCAGATGGAAGAATTGTGCACCGTATGCCATTCAGGAAGTCACTAAAGCGTGATTTATGGGAACCAACCGATAAAGCCCTAGAAGTTGGTGCTCAATGGAATCTGGTTAGAAAGGGGGGAGGAAAACTCTCATTTACTGAATCTGATGTCAAAAATTGACATTACATTGATTCCGTTTCTTTCATTAACAGATTGTTGTTGCGAGTAACATGACTTCATGGCCAGACCTTGAGCCAATGCCCAACAATCTAGTGAATTATGGTGTTACCGAAAACGGTATTGCAATTATTGAACTCATATCAGATACTGATGGAAAACCTCTGGTAGATGGAAGAACTTCTGTAAATACATATACTCGTGAAATGTGGGAAGATATTGATCAAGCGATACTCAATGCAAGATTTGATGGAGATGTTTCAGTTATTTTACTAACAGGACATGGCGGAAAATTCTTTTCTGCCGGAGCAAGTATAAATTATCTTAATACACTTTCTCCAAGATACAAATATTTCTTCTGTTTACATGCGAATGAAACTTTGTCTCGGTTAGAACAAACACCTAAACTTGTAATTGCTGCACTTAACGGACATACCGTTGGTGGAGGTCTTGAAATTGCTATGGCAGCAGACATCCGAATTGCACACAAAGGTAATTTCCAAATAGGATTACCAGAAGTATCCTTGGGTGTATTAGCTGGAACTGGAGGAACTGCTCGTCTCTCCCGATTGGTAGGGAAAGCAAGGGCTATGGAAATCATGGTAACAGGAAGAAAGTTTTCATTTGAAGAGGCTAGAGATATGGACCTTATTCATGACATTTATGATAGCGTAAATTTAGACGAATTCAGAATGGATATAATAGATTATGCGGGACAATTTACTCTACCACTGGCGGCTGCTAAAGCAATAGGTAATATCAAGCGTAGCGTACAAAGTGGGATAGAAATACCACTAGAGTCTCATCTCGCTTTAGAGCGTGAACTACAATCTGATTTATTTCAGTCGGAAGATGCTAAAGAAGGAATTGCTTCATATGTTGAACGTCGTACACCTCGATTTAAAGGCAAATAAATTTCTATGCTAAATGTACATTTATTCATATACTAATATCGTTGCCGCAAATATATGCCAGATACTGAAATAGTAGAAGGGTATACACCTAACTTTGAGGCTTGGATAAAAGATTTCAGCGAATGGCAAACAAGAATTGGCTTTGATCCGTCTTGGTTGGGCGATTATAGATTTGATATAAAATTCGATTGGGATACAGCAGGAAGCGAAATTGAATTTGGTGATTTTAAAGGTATGCCAAAATGGGAAAGAAGAATGCAAATACCTCAACAAAATATTAGAGATGCTATTATCAGTATGGTCAGCGTACAAGGTGACACTGAATTTGCAAGTGTTGAGCAACAAAATCATTTGTTAGAAACTGCACCAACAGAATATGATAAAAAATCAGCTATGAGGATAATGTGCGAAGAACAAAGACATGGTTGGCAAATGGCTTACTTGTTGTGTACTTACTTTGGAGAACAAGGGGTAAGGGAAGCAGCTAAATTATTAGAAAGAAATGCACAAGATGGTACTAGAATTTTGGGATCATTTAATGCCCCAATAGATCACTGGTTAGACTTCTTTTGCTTTACACATTTCATAGATAGGGATGGGAAATATCAATTAAAAATGCTTAGTACATCTTCATTTAGGCCCCTAGCAGCATCAATGGGACCAATGTTGAAAGAAGAATCATTTCATCTTGGAACTGGGGCAAATGGACTTAGAAGAATTGTGAAACAAGGAGTAATACCTTGTGAACTACTACAAAAATATCTGAATAAATGGATTAGTACTGGATTAGATTTGTTTGGAACTGATGATTCTACAAGTGCTCAGTGGGCATATGTTTACGGAGTAAAAGGTCGATATGATGAGAGAGAAAGTGATATTGAAGCAGATAGAGGACATCTAAACGAAGCGAGTAGGGACTTATATTTCCAAGAACTTCGAGAAGAAATGAGAAGAATCAGTAGCGCTAGAAAAGAGGGTGAACCAGAGTTGTTCATCCCATCTGATAAATTTAATCGAGGTATTGGAAACTATGCTGGTAAAAATTACACCATCAGAGGTGAAAAGTTTGAAGGAACGGACCAAGAATATCAGGATTACCTGATTAGCGTATTACCTACTGACGAAGATGAAGATAAATTAATGAATGATTACATGAAACAAGAGTGGATACAATACCGCGAATGGAAAGGAAAATGATTCTGAGGTGATTTGATGCAACACGTAGCACTATTAGCTTTTGATAAAGAAAAATGTAAACCGTTCTTCGATAGACTTACTGAGTTATTCTATGAACATCACCATTCAGAGGAACAAAATCCAGATGAATATGAGAAATTACTATACATGGTAAAGAGACCATATGATAATAATATGTTAGATATGATTGACGAATGGATGGGACTAGGAAAAAGAGAATGGAGAGAAGAGACCACTAGAGAAGTAAAGTTAGCATTATATGCGATTAGATACCCAGATACATTATTACTAGATAGTTTTACAGCGAAGCCTAGATCAGATATCAAAAGACTTTCATCATACCTTCATTTTACACACCACACATACGCTATTTGGGATGAAGATACACGAAAAGGTTTAGAAAAAATAGGAATTAATATCCCTCCTACAGAAAAGGCTGATCCATTCATTTATGGAGCATATGTAAGTGCCATCGAACTATTGAAAGATGTTGCACCATTTACATGTTTCTTAGAACACGATGTACCTAGGCAACGATTATTTCAGTCGGCACTTGCGGCATACGGAAGAGAAGATTGAGCAAGGGCTAATTGCCTAATGCCATAACGACCGGCTATGCAAGTACGCACCGTTGCAGTAATTGGCGCTGGAACAATGGGTTCAGGAATTGCTCAAATTTGTGCTCAAAAAGGTTGGCAAACTCGATTATTTGATGTTTTTCCCGAAAGTCTAGAGAAAGGAATGGAGAATATTGAACGATTCTGGAATAAAGGGATTGAGAAAGGAAAGACAACAATAGAGGAAAAACAAGAATGGATTAAGAATCTTAAAACTTGTACTGACTTATTTCAAGCAGTAGAAGGTGTTGACTTAGTTATAGAGGCAGTTCCAGAAATAATGGAATTAAAGAAAGAAATTTTCACTCAGTTGGAGAAAATAGCTCCGAAGAATGCAGTACTTGCCACCAATACGTCCAGTATCTCAATATCAAGTATAGCAAATGTCACGTCATGTCCTGAAAGAATAATTGGTATGCATTTCTTCAATCCAGTACCAATAATGAAACTTCTAGAAATTATCAAACATGAAAAATGTTCAGAGAAAACTATTTCTTTTGCAGAATCAGTTGGCAAGAAATTAGGTAAAGAAACTATTCTTGTAAAAGATATTCCTGGTTTTGCAACCAGCAGATTAGGTGTAGTACTCGGAAATGAGGCAATCAAAATGTTATCTGAAGGAGTCGCTTCTGCAAGCGATATTGATACTGCTATGAAACTTGGCTACAAACATCCTATGGGACCTTTGGAACTTTCTGACTTAGTGGGTTTAGATGTTAGAAGAGATATACTGAACAGTTTGGCAGAATCTTTTGATGATGATTCATATAGGCCTCATCCTATGTTGGATAAATTAGTTTCTGAAGGGAGTTTGGGTCGGAAAACAAAAAAAGGAATCTATATTTGGGATGAAAATGGCAAGAAAGAAAGAAACGATTTACCTAGATAGGATGTGCCTAGATGCCGAGTTTTTTTGTTGAATTATTAGGAATAATTGCTGGAACTCTAGGTGTAATTGCATGGGTCCCTCAATTGAATCAAGTATGGAAACAAAAAAAACATGAGGGGATCTCGTTATCTACTTTATACTTAATTTGTACAGCGTTGTTGTTGTGGCTGATATATGGATTTATCATCGGATCTATCGCTATAATAGTCTCAAATCTTGCAGCATTATATTGTATCCTGATAATAATCTTTGGAGTAAATAAATTGAGGAAAACTGATACTTATTTATTCTTCACCAAAATTTGGCTTTCTTTTGTCCAAAAATGAAGATACACCTTCTGCAAAATCAGGAGTTAAAGAAGAATTAGTGATTAATAACTTCTCAAATTCAAGTTGAGTTTCCATAAATGTTGATGTTGAGGCATCGATTAATTGCTTTGTATATTTACGGCTAGATTCTGACCATTGCCCCCATCTTTCTGCAACTTCAATAGCTCTAAGAAGAAGATCTTCTGAATCTGCTAACTCATCAACAGCCCCATAATCTAAAGCCATTTTACCAGTCCATATTTCATTATTAAAGAAAAAGCGTTTGGCTTTTTGCGTACCAACAAGTCTAGGTAATAACCAAGTGGCTCCACCATCAGGAGAAAGACCTAGAGAGAAAAACGCGGCAGCAAGTTTGGCATTTGGATCACATACACGGTAGTCTGCACATAAAGCGAGGCCAAGCCCCCCCCCAGCAGCAGCACCATTTATTGCAACAACAAATACCTTATCTGAAGCACGAATTTTTAATAGAATTGGGTGAAAAATTGAGGTCAGTTCACTAACCATTTCCCCAATAGTTCCGTCATCAATTGCTGTGGCAAATGAATCAATATTAGCTCCTGAACAGAAAAAACGTCCAGTTCCTGTCATTACTATCGAACGAACAGAAGAATCATTCAATAAATTATCAAAAATATCTGACATTGATTTCATTAATTCTAAGGAAAGTGCATTTCTTGATGATTCTGCTGATAAAGTAACTAAAGCAACATTATTTTCTAGATGTTGGACTGTAAATGTCATGAATATCGGAGTAGGCGCTCACTATTAGACTACGTGAATATCTAAAGTAGGAACTCCTAGCATAGCACATGCATGCACGAGAGCAACTGTATATAGATGGAAAATGGATAGATTCTCTTGGAAAAGGAAGTATTGATGTAATCAACCCTGCAACTGAAGAAATAATAGGAAGAGTTCCTGTTGGTTCTACTAAAGATGTAGATAAGGCAGTAGTTGCTGCGAAATCCGCATTTGATAGTTGGTCGAAAAGTAGTGTTGAAGAACGTATTGAATTACTAAATGCTTTATCTAATGCTTTCAAAGAAAGAGGAGAAGAATTAGCACAAACTATCACTTCAGAGGTTGGAACACCTATTGGATATTCACGTGTTGCAATGGTAGGAACACCAAGAGTAGTATCGAGAAGCTATGCGAAAATTCTGGAAGATTATGTATGGGAAAAAGAAATAAGAAATTCAATAATCTGTAAAGAACCGATTGGAGTTTGTGCATTTATAACTCCATGGAATTTTCCATTACACCAAATCATTGGGAAGGTTGCACCAGCTATAGCTGCAGGATGTACTATGATACTAAAACCATCAAAAGAAGCACCACTCAGTGCATTTATTTTAGCAGAAATTCTAGATGAGATAGGTTTACCTGCAGGAGTATTCAACTTAGTTTCAGGCCATGGTTCAGAAGTTGGAGACTATATGTCAAGTCATCCAGACGTAGATATGGTTTCATTCACAGGATCTACAGGTGCTGGAGTTTCTGTAAGTCAATCAGCGGCGCCTACAATTAAGAGGGTGACATTAGAATTAGGAGGGAAAAGCGCTAATGTTGCATTAGAAGATGCAGACCCAGTATTAGTCGCTAAGAAAGCAATTGGAGCTTGTCACCAGAATAGTGGACAAACTTGTTCTGCATTAACAAGATTAATTATCCCTGAATCGATGAATAAACAAGTTTGTGATATAATTGCTGAGAAAAACGATTCTTATTTAGTTGGAAATCCATTAGACGAGGAGACTAGGTGTGGACCAATGGTTAGTTTGAGACAACAATTAAGCGTTACAGAATATATACAATCAGGAATTGATGAAGGGGCTAATTTAATCTCTGGAGGACTAGGTATGCCAGATGGAATAGAAAAAGGATTCTATGTGAAGCCCACTATTTTTGCAAATGTCACACCAGAGATGAAGATATGGAAAGAAGAAATATTTGGTCCAGTTTTAGTTATAACAACATACAATACAGAATCTGAGGCATTAAAATTAGCTAATGATTCAATTTATGGATTATCCGGAGGCGTATGGTCAAAAGACCCGGACAGAGCGGTGAATTTTGCCAAAAAAATGCGAACAGGACAAGTAAGTGTGAACGGAGGATCATTTAATGTAAGTGCTCCATTTGGAGGATATAAATTATCAGGAAATGGTAGAGAACTTGGCACTCATGGACTAGATGAATTTTTAGAAATAAAATCTATTCAATTATAATTAAATTGACGATTTATCTATTCATCGGCCTACCCATTTCGCATCGCTTCTATCTAAAAATGCTTGAACACCTATTTCTTTATCTTCTGTATCGAACAAAGCGACGAACTCAGATCTCTCAGCAAGTACTCCATCAGTAAAAGGTAAATCAAGGGAGGCTCGTACTGCTCGCTTAGCAACTTTAGTGGTATAAGGAGACTTTCTTGCGATATTTTCTGCTAATGACATCGTGATAGAATTTAGATTATCAGGAGTAGTAACTGCATTAACTAACCCACATGATAATGCAGTCTCAGAAGAAATCATATCTCCAGTCAAAACCATTTCTAATGCCTTACCATAACCAATAAGTCGACATAACCTTTGAGTTCCTCCACCACCGGGAATTAATCCTAAATTAATCTCAGGCGTACCAAATTTAGACCTATCTGAAGCAATTCTTATATCGCAAGAAAGTGCTAATTCAGCACCTCCACCAAGAGCAAAACCATCGACCATTGCTATAGTTGGTTTGGATAATTTCCAAACTCTTTCCCATGCATTATCTTCAAAAAAATCCCTTACATCGTCTGAATTCTTACCTAAAAATTCAGAAATATCTGCACCTGCAGCAAAAGATGCAGGTTTAGCTCTCTTACCTTCTAAGGGTGGTATTGGAGAAGCACCACGTATTACAATTACTCTAATTAAATCATTTGATTCAGCCATATCACAAGCTTCTTTAAGAGCTTTATGAGATTCAGAATTTAATGAATTTAGTTTATTTGGACGGTTTAATGTCCAAATAGATACTAAACCACCCGGAGGAGATGTATCATCAATTTGTATATTTTCAACTAACAGCACTTCCTCGCTCATACATCTACGAGGGATGATTGATGTTTGAACATACGCCAATGTCACTCTGGAGGTAAACCAGGTGGTGGAGGCATTGGAGGCAAACCGGGCGGTGGAGGCATTGGAGGCAAACCGGGCGGTGGAGGCATTGGAGGCAAACCGGGTGCTGGAATTCCTTCTGGTGGAGTAGCGGTTTCAGATATCTCTCCAAAATTATTTTTCACCTTATCTTTATTCTCAACTTCAAGAGGCATCTTAAGTTTCAGAATTCTTGTAGTATCAATTCGGATGTAAGATACTCCTAGTGGTTTACTTTCATCAGGTATCTCTGGCTCCTCAATAATTGTCAATCCATGATTTGGATCTTTCAATAGAACCGCTAGATCTTCCCCCTCTTCTACTTCTGTCCATAAGCGAGCTTTAGCTGCTCTTCTTTCAGCAAGAACCATTCTTCTCTTTCTTTCTAAAGTTGAGCGTATCTCTGCCTGTCTTGTTCTCCGTTGATCAACAAAAGCCTCAATCTCTGATTCCATCTCTGATTGAGCATCGGATGTGACAACCAGTTTCTTAGCAAGTGTTGTGCCGTCTACAGCTTGAATACCTATGTTTAGATTTGGAGGCATTCCTAAGTCTGATAGTAAAGGGACTGGAGGTGGCATGGCTGGCAAGGGCATTGGAGGTGAAGGGATTTGTTTTTCTTGTGATCTTCTTCGACTTCTCTCAAGTTTCTTATCCTTTTTTTCACTAACACTTTCTATCTGATTGACAGGAGTGGGTATCTCAATAACTGGATTAGCAGCGATTGAAACCTTAGTTGGAGTTTCTTTGGGAATACTCGGGGGAACTATTTTTTGATTGCCCGTGAATATTAGAACTGCGAGAATTGAAAGTAGGACTACTCCACTAGCAACAGAAGAAACTAAGTCTAAGCTTCCTTGTAAAATAAAGAAAATTATAAACCCAAAAATAAAGGAAAACCAACCGATTATTCTAATCATTGACGGCATACTATCAGTCCTTCCACGGGGCCACCTATCTTCACTTTGACGGACGACGAAGTTCATCACAAAGAATTCTCAAAGATTTACCTCGATGAGATTTAGAATCTTTTTCAAATTGTGACATCTCTCCAAATGTTCTACCATCTCCTGAATCAGGAATAAATATTGGATCGAAACCAAATCCATTAAAACCACGTATTTCGGTAGAAATTTTACCTGAGCAGATTCCCAATGAACTCCAATACTTACCATTTTCATACAATATAGAATATGCACGATATTCTGCTCGACGGTTGGAAATATTATCAAGAATCTTAATAATTCCTTTATTACCTATAGTTTTCTCAACATATGATGAATAAACACCAGGGAAATCTCCTAAATCTTCAATAAATAAACCTGAATCTTCAACTAGTATAGAACTACCCTCAAATTCAGTTCCTGAAATAAATGCTAGAGATTGCTGTATTTTAGACTTGGAAATAATTTCAATTTCATCGGTCTGAGGTTCAATAAAATCAGGAGGATTTCCATCAATAAGTAATTGTTCCACGTTATATCCTAGAAGACCCAGTGAAGTCTTAGCTTCAGCAATTTTATTTTGGTTACTTGTTGCAAAAAGAACTCTCATTTTAACCACTCAAGCATGATATCTTACTCTTCCTCTAATTGCATTAAATCTACCAATTACTTCATCGCCAGAGGGTAAGAAGTTATTGTGGGAAGAAAGATAACCCTCGATTAATACCTCAATCGCTCCTTCGTACTCATGATGACTGGCATTAAGGCATTCATTTAATACCTGTAAATCAAGACCTAATTGTTCAATTTCAGGTATAATTTTAGAAAGACCAAAGTCAATTAAAGAAAGATCTCCTTCCTGATTAATCATAATATTATGAGTTGTCAAATCACCATGAGAAATTCCTAATTCATGTAACTCACGGATAAGCCTGCCTAAGTCCCTAATTTGTTCAAATCCTGATGAGCCGGATAATAGTGATTCATACAATGTTTCACCATCGATATAACTCAATAAAATCCAACCATTATCAATATCTACATCTAATAATGAAGGACAAGAAATTGTACTAGAGTGTAACTTAGTTAATGCTCTGACTTCTACAGAAAGTCTCTGGCGTGTTAATCTACGATCTAAATCTGGATGTCGATATGAACGAGGATTGCGTATTTTTAGGACGGATTTGTCCCCCATCCAATACCCTGAAATTACTATTGCTTCAGCACCTTGATGAAGTATTTCGGACTGTCGCCACATTGGTACCAACTCCTCAACCATGTGTAGCGGAGGTGACATACCTTGAAAGAGGTTAAACCTAACCAATGAATGAATTCATATGCCTATGGACCTACCTTTGGCTCCCAATCCACGTGGAAATGTAGTTCCTAAGTTCTACTCAGAAGAACTTATCGAAGAAGAAGCAATAAGACTTACTAGGGTTATAAGACAGCCTGAAAGGTGGACTATTGAACATTGTAAAACAATAGCACCTTACACGTTAGAAATTAATCAACTAAAAAAAGAAAAAGAAGTTTACTTGATTGCTCACTCGTATCAAACACCAGATATAGTATACGGAGTTGCAGATGAAGTATCAGATAGTTATTCTTTATCAAAATCTGCGAGAGATGCTAAACAACAAATAATTTTGTTTTCAAGCGTTAGATTTATGGCTGAAACCGCAAAAATACTGAGTCCAGATAAATTAGTTCTACATCCATCGCCAGAAGCAGGTTGCTCTTTATCAGAAAGCATAACAGCTCAGGATGTTATTGACTTGAAAGAAAAATATCCTGGTGTACCAGTAGCTTGCTATATCAATACAACTGCAGAAGTTAAAGCAGAAGTTGATGTCTGTGTGACGAGTAGCAATTATCTAAAAATATGTGAAAATTTACCAGGGAATAAGTTGATTTTTGTTCCAGATAAATTTATGGGAGAACATTTACAAAATTCATTAAAAGGAAAAAAAGAAGTGATTATCTATGATGGAATTTGTGAAGTTCATGCTTTGTTCACAGGTGAAAAAGTTTTATCTTGGAAGAAAAGAGCAAAAGAAGCAGGCATCAACCTCCAAGTATTGAGTCACCCAGAATGTGCAGCGGATGTTTTAGAAGAAAGTGATATTATAGGAAGTAGTGAAGTATTGATTAGAGAATCAATTAGATTAGGTCAAGAAGGAATGACTGATATTATGTTAATTACAGAATGTGGGACTGCGGACAGGGTAATAGCAGAAACAAAAGATGACTTGAATATAATAGGAACTTGTGTTATGTGTAAACATATGAAAACCACCCTATTAGAAGATATTCTCCAAGCATTGAGGGAACCGAGAGAGGAACAAATTATTCAATTAGATGAAGATATCATAAAAAAAGCAAAATATTCATTAGATGAAATGTTTAGATATGCCGAACTTTAATCAATATATCTTTTCTCAATTGCAGATTGATGGGACCAAACCAATAGTAATGGTATTAGCATTAGTATTGCAGATTGGAGAACTACAGAGGAATACTCTTCAAATGTTTTTTCTAATGAATAAATTACTAATTCTGAGTTTCCATTTTCATCAATTGTAATCCAAGTAATACCATTATTTAGAACATGAGGATGATATTGATTAAACTCATCATAGGTAATCTGAATTCGATTATTATTATCACTGAGAATATCCCAAATAAAAACTTCGCTATTGAAACTTGAAATATCTAAATTCGAGGGAGTAGAAGTCACTGGTTTCTGTAAAAATGCAATATAATTACCATCAATACTTGGAGACTCGGCGGGCCATATCGGATTAGAAATTATTTCTTGGTGACCAGTAAGGATATCTATCAAGATAAGACGATTTAAAGGCCCTACATCAACTAATACTACAATAAAATTACCATCCATTTCTATATCTAATACAGTAGAATTATTATAATCAACAGGGATATCATATAATTCTTCTAAGTACTCATCATTTAGATCGTTTGAGTATGGGTCGACTAAAATATTAATTTCAAAACTAGGATTAAATAGCATTGTTACATTGATAATTGGTCCACTATTAGTGTTAAATGCCGATACTAGGAATGAATCTGAAGCTTCAACAGTAGTTAAATTATCAATTTCATCCGAAAAATATATCCGATTCATGAGAATATCAATAATTTCAATTGTTTCATTCTTTATCAATACTAAGTAGGGCTCTCCTTGACTATTTTCACCAATAGATACTTGCTCTAACAATATATCTTGAGTAAGGCTAAAAGTTGGTTCTATCATATCTAAAGAATTATCATTTAATTGGAAGAAGTCTAAATGAAATCCATCAAATAATACTAGACTATTTTTAGATAATTCTATACTTGGAGGATTTACCCATTCAAATCCTTGAATAATTATTTCCTCTTGTGCACTGACGTTCCAGAGTTTAATATTGATGTCTTGATCTATTTCTTCTATACCAACGACCCAACCCTCAGAACCAGCCGCGTTAGTTGGATTAACACCCTCAATTGGGAAATCTTGATGAGTAGCATCCCATAGTAATACACTGCTAGTCAGGATTAGGAGAGTAGTAATAAATGCTTTAGTTTGAGTAGAACTAGGTTTTTTTAGTGGATGAAAAATACCCTTAATCAGAATCAATGATTCAGATAACCACTTCCTAGGATCATCTATAGCACGAGCCAATCTTCTAGAAAATAAACGCTCATCAGCAAATTGCCAAATTGGACCATGAGTTCTAGAAGTTATCTCAACTGCAATAACTGATACAATAATTCCTCCGATAATATCAGAAACCCAGTGTATTCCTAAATATAAAATTGTAAATGCCGTTATTATAATAAATAATAATAATAATCTTCGATATCGTAACCATCTCTCATCCGAATCCCATCTTTCCATTGTTAACCATATAGCAAATGGAAGACCAATATGTAAGCTAGGCATTCCGTTAGTAAATGGATCAATTTGAATAAACCAGTTTTGAATTTGAGGAGTTAAGTCGTAAGCTATTGTTTCCATCTCTGGGATATAATTACCTGTCACTCTAACATTAAAGAATAAATAGAATGGAATTGCTAAAATATATACCCAAAACATGGACAATGAGACTCTATCTGCCATATATCTATCATCAAAAAATATAGGATATACGAAAGAAGAGAATGTAATTGCCATAAAACCCATAACATAGAAATGAGTTAATCCTATCGACAATAAAGGATTGCTCAATGATTCTTGAATCCAGAGAACTATATCTCCTTCAATAGCATACACGTAAGGAGTCATGTCAAGTTGGGTATTTGCCATTAAGATTCTATCTAACTGATCAAGTAAGTCTTTCCATAAATAAACAGAAAACACTACTGTCATATGCGCCCAATATCTTCTGAACATATCAACAAAGCCAGATATACGTATTTTGGCATAATCCGGCTTAAAGAAAGGCATCATTGCAATACTAATTACTATGGCGCCAGTAATCCAAGTAAGATAGATGCTAGTCCCTACAGCCATACTATCAATATGTCTCGGATAGACACTCCATCATCAAACTGACCCTCCGATAAGATATGGGTCTATGAGATACGAACAGTAGGACTGCTAGGCTTTTCTAATGTTTCAATGACCTTTTCTACGATTTTATCAAACGCTTGAGCCGTAGCTCCGCTAGGGTCGGCGATAATTCGATGAACACCATCATCTCCACCTCGAACTATCCCTGGGTCAAATGGTAATGAACCCAAGAAGGGGACAGAAAGATTTTCCGCAGCATCGGCTCCACCTCCACTCTTGAAAACATCTAGTGTGATTGACCAATTACCTTCACTATCTGAAGTAGTTTCAATCATACTTCCACTAGGGCCATTTATTCCTAGTTTAATATTAGGTTCAGTTGAACCTGTAAGAGTATAACCACTCATATTCTCAACCACGCCTATAACTGGAATTGAGATAGTTTTAGCAAAATTAATTGATTTACGACTATCTAAAAGAGCTACTTCTTGAGGCGTAGTTACTATCACTACACCATCTATTGTGGGGAGACTTTGAGATACAGTTAATGGTTCATCACTAGTACCCGGAGGGAAATCTATGATTAGAGCATCTAATTCGCCCCATTCGACATCACCAATGAATTGATTAATTGCTCCTAACTTGATTGGACCACGCCAAATAACTGGTTTATCAGGGTCTTCAATCAGGAAAGCCATGGAAATTACTTTTATTCCATGAGCTCCAATTGCTGGATGGATTCTACCATTCTCTACATGCAAGTCAGTCCCTTCTAGACCTAGCATCTTTGGAACGTTTGGACCAGTGATATCAATATCCATTATCCCTACTTTCTTACCCATTCTAGCTAAGGAAAGTGCGAGTCCTGTAGCTACAGTTGATTTGCCAACTCCGCCTTTACCTGAGAGTACCATGATTTTATGTTTAATATCTTCATCAAGCTTATTTATCCTAATTTTTCTCTGCATTTGTTGATATGCTTGTTCCATCTGAACTTTTTGTTCAGAAGAGACCTCAGGTTTCTCTGGTTTCTGTTCAGAGGTTCCTTGATGATGACTAACTGGGCTATCGGCCATAGTTATTGGGAAGAGTGAATCATACTTCAACCCTAGTCAACATAAGTTCTACATTAATAATCAAGAAACTATAAAGGTTTATTTAATTAAGAATTAGTTTTTCTATAATAATATGAAACTCTTATTTGTGTGCGTAGGAAATACTTGTAGAAGTCAAATGGCGGAATCTTTAGCCAAAAATATGGGCTTTGAGGCCCAATCTGCTGGAACACATCCCGGTGAAAAAATCGCAAATAATGCAGTATTAGTGATAGAAGAATTAGGAATAGACATTAAGAATCAATATCCTAAATCTATAGATGAAATAAATACTGATTCATTTAATAAAATAATTAGTATGGGGTGTGGAGTGGAATGTCCAAATTTACCTATATCTGAAGATTGGGGATTAGAAGACCCAGTTGGAAATGCAATTGATGTTTATAGAAATACTAGAGACAATATACAATTATTATTAGAAAGATTGTCTCAAACTCAGACCGACGCGTAGAAAAGTGACTCAGGTTTCCCAATATACATACGAGTGTAGTGTAGTGGTTATCACCGGGCGTTGCCAACGCCTGAACCCGGGTTCAAATCCCGGCACTCGTACCAAGTTATTCTAACTCAGAATTACGGAATACAAGTAAGACGCCTACTGCTGACAAGACTAATAGAAATACTAAACCTACAGCAATCAATAATGATGAATTCTCTATTATCCAATTCTCTGAGCCTGAATTTGAATCTACTTTCTCGAGATTTATTATTAATCTTTGATCATCAGGAGAAGTTGAGGAAAGATAGATGTCTGTACCTCGAACTAAAATCTCAAGTTCACCATTTGGTAAACTTGAACGAGCAAATACCTCTAATGAATAGATACCATCGCCTGAAATTCTATCTACTCCAGAACCATCATCGGCCATCAATATCCAATCATTCGATTGTCCAATAGGTGCCAGCCGCCCCATTTTTACTTGAACAGAAGAAATCCCATCAGGGTCTTCTATGGTTATTTCGAGAACTTGAGAGATAGGGTCGCTATCTATTGGTACTTGAATAGTATTAGAAAATTCGCCATCTTTAGAAATATTATAATTGACTACTACTGGAGCTTCATTTTCTATAATTAATAATGAACCCACCATTCTTCCATCAAATATCGATTGTGTTGTTAATCTAGATGAGTCATAATTATCAGTTAATCGAACAGGAATCAATCTCTCACCTGGCGCCATTGTATTTGGAACTAAAAATTGCCCCCACCATTTAGAATCAATGAAACTTAAATCAATAGATTCGCCGCCTGCGCTCATCAATTCTAATGATACTGATGCAATTCCATGAGCATCATCTGCAATGACTGACACTTCAACTAAGTCCCCTCTTTTGACAACACTAGGAGAGAAAGTAATTGAGGATGAAATCGGCGCAGGATTTAGGATTTCTACATTAGTACTCAAAACGATAGTTTCCCAAATATCTACTATTTCTAAATCTACAGTTTTATTGCCAAATTCTAGACCTTCCGCTGAGACTAATGATGTCCAAATATTATCATCAATAACATTATCACCAGACATTCCTTTATCTGATAATTGTACATTTCCCAAACCAAATTCAGATAAATCGATAGATACTGATGTGACATCATTATCTATATCTACAACAGTAATTTCTAGATGGGCAATACCACCTTCAGCATATAAGACGCCTTCACGGAATTGAATATTTTCTAATGATGGAGGATTATTTTCTTCAGCAGTGATTATTGAAGGAGAAGTTATTTTCACAAGACCTTGAGTTTCATAAAAATCGATTCCAATATCATCAGCCAAACTAACTGAACGATTAATTTGATAGAAAAGTCCTGCTAATAACCCTTCATTAATTATACTGCCAGAAGCCTGGGTATCATTCCCATAATCACCAATCCAATCGATTACTTTCACATCATGTCCATCTACAATTACTTCTCTTGATTCTTTAACTAAAACTGATAATATAAAATCTATATTATTAGAAATTACAAGCCTATCCCCATAAAATAGTATTTCAGGAGAAACACCTGTTTCCTTTGTTATTGGCGTATAATCCATAGAATTCGCTTGTGGCCTTTCAGGCTCAACTTGAATAGGAGAAACCTCTGGATATTCATTAAAAGTTGAACCATTATCTTCAATATATAGATATCGAATAGTTGGGTTCTCCCAAGTCGATTGAGGAACTGTATATTCATATGTTAAATTATGCTCGGCTGTTAATTCTTGATCAATAGGAAAATTAGATATGGATGAGACATTAAACCAGAATTCATTTTGAATTTTATTAACTTCAAAGTTAACCCCTGAATTATTTACTTGAGAAACTGTATCTTCTATCTGACGAATTAATCCGAAGGAACCGGAAGCATCGCCACTGTATGTGCCATCGAGTCTGATTGTATCGACAATAATTAATCCATTACGTTCCTCGAAATGTAAGTTATCTACAGTTCCATTCGCATAGATATATGGCTGTTCATCTTCAACAATGAAATTAAAGTTAGCATTACCCATATACTTGAATAATTGCTCCTCTTGAACTCCATAAATCCATAAATCATTAAATCTAAACTCTTCTAATTCAAGTTCTATATCACCATCACCAAATTCTATGAAACTTGTAGCGGATGCTGCTAGATTTATTTGTTGATAATCACGAGATCCATCCGAATCAAATGACTCGAAATAAAATGTAGAAATTTCACCATTTAACGATAGTGTTTCGTTATCTGAATCGTCAAAAATTTCTATGAACCCGTTGCCATCAATAATTAAATGTTCAGTGAAAGATTCTTGAAGTAAAGTTCGATTGTACAAAGCATCTGTCACATTTACTGAAATTTCTATCCCATTTTGAATTGTAAATAGTGTACCATTCCCCCTCATTTCAAACTCTTGACCAACTAATTCTTCTTCAAAATAAGTTTGATTTAACCATACTTTATCTAAATCCAATTCAATATCAATGTCTTCAAAACTATCCAATTCAAAATTACCAGTACCTAATTCATTAGAAATCAAAGTTTGTCCAGTCCTCTGTTGCCATCCACGACCTTCAAAAAATAAATTTGTAGAACTATTTTCTTCTGAACTAGATATGCTGTTACTCCATGTCCTATTAGTCGTTATTTCATGATCAGAAATGGGTTGTTGCCAATTTGTGACTCTAATACTACGGTCGCATGTTGCCTCTAAAGTTTCTATTGAAATATCTATTTCATCCCTGAATATTGGCTCTTCGGGCAATATAATATCTATTACACCACCTGCAATGACGATATTTGAATTAAAATTACTAGCTAATGTTTCACCGTCTCTCTGATGTTCAACTGAACTACTGACTAAATGAGGAGTTGACCCGTTAACGAAAGGCGGAGAAAATTCAACTACATATTTATGAATAACAGAGGTTGCTATATTTGAAATATTATTCCAACCTTCGCCCATATCATCGTCTAATAAGTAAAAATCATAATCCCAATCTGTAAGAATAGTACACTCAATTTCGCTGTCCTCATCTTCAGCAGTAACAATAGAAGAAAAACTACTGAATAATAGTATCGTGATTGTCAGAATGACTTTCAACCTATGACTCATTAGATGATGTTTTAACGGTTATCTTTTGAAGATATGGGTGTACTGACTGGCAACACTCTAGAATAATGGTTCTTCCCAATCATCTTCTTCACCAGATCTTTCTTTCCAAAGATTCGCTGGCATATCATCATAAATGCCAGCATAAGGATCATCATCTACCTTCTTTTTATCCCTCATGTCCATTGCAGCAAGTGCGAATGCTTCTACTGAAGACTTGAATTTCCAATAATGTATCCTCCATTCTCTACCGTCCCAAAGTGTAGTTTCTTCAGATTCAGTAGTCAACAAGTCATAATCTTGTAGTTGATAGAAAAGATTTCGGTCATTGGGTTCCAATGCGTTATCTATTATACGATTTGAGAATCCAAAGAATCCAAGTGCGTGTTCAGCAATACCTTCTGCAACAACAGTTTCCATGCCTTCATCCACTTTACGACGAATTGCATGAGTTAATTGTGCTAGTGTCAAACCGATATTACCGCCTCCAGTATGTATCTATGGAAGGGCGTGACTTATCAACCATACTTCATGATGATTAGGAAATTGTTTTTGTAATATAGAAGTCGTTAATCGATAGGAGGCCTTCGTAGACATCATGGAGTATGAGGGGGTCAAGACTTTCTTAGGTCTAGAAGAAAATATTGAAGGCCCTTTCGATATTGTAATATTACCAATCCCATATGAGATGACTACTAGTTATAGAGAAGGTACTGAGTTTGGGCCAAAAGCATGCATAGATGCTAGTTCTCAAGTTGAGTTATATGATAAAAAAATGGAAGTTGATCTTCCATGTGGCTTCAAAATACACACATCTAAACCATGGAATAATGAAGTATCAAATCTTAAAGAAGCTCTTTCGAGTATTAGTAAATTCTGTACACCTTGGATGGATGGTAAACAATTTCCAATTATTCTTGGAGGAGAACATGGTTTATTATTTCCATTAATCGAAGCAGTAAAAATACATCCTAGAATTAATCAAGAATTAGAGAGATTAACTATTGTTCAAATAGACGCTCATGCTGACTTAAGAGATGAATTAAATGGAGAAAGATTTTCACATGGTACCGTAATTAGAAGAGTCTTAGATGCTGGGGTAGGCAATGTTATTCAAATAGGAGTTAGAACTTATAGTTCAGAAGAAGAAGAAATTATTCGAAATGATGAAAGAGTTAACACTTGGTTTGCTAGAGATTTAATAAATATCAATCATAATCTATCTGATTGGGATTTAATGATTGAAGAAATCAAAAATATAGAAGGCCCCATTTGGTTAACTTTTGATGTAGACGGTCTAGATGGAAGCCTAGTTCCGGCAACAGGCACCCCAGTCCCTGGTGGACTTTCTTATTGGGGGTCAATAGAAATTATAGAATCATTATTCTCCGCTAAAGGTGCAGAAATAATAGGTGCTGATATTAATGAAATATCCACATCACAGGGAACAAACTTAACAGAATTTTCAGCTGCACTCATTGCTACAAAAATTTTAGCATGCCATATTGCAAATAATATTTCAAAATAGGATGAGAGTTGATTGGTGTTTTTGTTGACTGAGAAAAATATAATTATAGAATAATCATACCAGATAAATTATCTAATATTGATTCGAAGTGAGATTTTAGCAAACAATTCTTTGTATAATTGAACATAATGGCATGGTTATGAAGGTTACAACAAGTGGTTTTTTAGATACTGGGGATATAATGATAATACCTGTTTTTGAAGGTTCTAATAAAGCTCCAAATAATGCAACAACAAATCTAAGTCGTAGTGCTAGTATTTCTGTGAAATCTGCTTTTGCTAGTGATTCATTTACTGGGAAGGCTGAGGAGTCATTAAGTGTCTGGACAAAAAATTGTCAAGTTATAATCATAGGCATGGGAAAAAAAGATGATTTGACTACAAAAAAATCTAGAGATACGGGAGCTAAATGTTTTGCATCACTTTCAAAGAATCATGGAACTAAGATTGTAGTTCGGTATACAAGTGGATGGAAAATTAATAATATGATTGCTTTTACAGAAGGAATGATTCTAAGAGATTATGTTTTTGATAAGTATCAAAAGAAAGAGGAGGATGATAAAGGCCCTTGGTCTTTAATTGGTCAAACAGCAGAACGGTATGAAAGCGCTTTCAGATCAGCTATTGAAAATGTATATTCAGTAGCAACAGGAGTTCACTTGGCTCGTGATTTAGGAAATGAGCCAGCGAATAAACTGTATCCTGAAGAATTTGGCCGTAGGGCTCTAGAATGGGCAAAAGATAAATCAAATGTTGAAGTTGAAGTTTGGGACTATAATCGTCTGAAAAAAGAAGGAATGTATGGACTAATTGAAGTAGGAAAAGGAAGTATTCACAAACCATGTATGGTATTCTTTCGTCTAAATCCAAATTTTGATATTGAAGCAGAAGTTCCTTGTATCGTAGGTAAAGGAATTACATTTGATTCAGGAGGAATCTCAATTAAGGGTAGTGCAGGAATGGATGAAATGAAGCTTGATATGCACGGTTCAGCGACAGTTTTTGGTCTTTTTCAAGCACTATATGCTACTGGTTACACAGGTCGAGTCAACGGAATTACCTGTATGGCAGAAAATATGCCTAGTGCAGAAGCTTATCGTCCAGGTGATGTAATTAACACTTATTCAGGGAAGACTATCGAAGTTCTGAATACAGATGCAGAAGGACGTAATGTACTAGCAGATGGATTATGGAAGGCAGGTGAACTGAATCCATCATATATCATTGACTTAGCAACGTTAACTGGATCTGTTGTTGTAGCACTTGGGCACGAAGCCACAGGACTATTCTCTAATAATAAATTATTATCTCAGAAAATCCAGAATGTTGGAGATGAAGTCGATGAAATTTCTTGGCCCTTACCTCTTCTACCTGCTTTTGAAAAGCAAATGACATCGTCTAAAATTGCTGATTTACGTAATCAAGGTAAAGGGCGTTGGGGAGGCGCTAGCCAAGCAGCAGGTTTCCTCAAACAATTTGTTCAAGAACGTGAAGGAAAATCACAAATCCCATGGGCCCACCTAGATATTGCAGGAACTGCAGGTATTTGGGGGGGAGAAACAAATGTTACAGTTAGTCATGGAGCAACCGGAGTACAAGTAAGGGCGTTACATCTTTTGATAACTCAAGGATAGAGTTATTCTATAGAATCTTGTGGAATAATAAAAAATGCAATAAGATATAATAATATTCCAAGAATACCTGCGGTAAAAAGAGTAAATGCTGAAAATATTAATCTACTAAGATTAGATGAAATCCACAATTTTCTAGCAAATCCAGAACAAACTCCGAAAATTATTCTATCTCTACGTGGTCTAGAAAGAGGTTTTACACCAACTTTTATTTTCTGAATTGAATCAGAATTAGCAGACATCAAATATCACTCTTCATCTTCATCAGAATCAAGGACTTCAAAGTCAGCTTCTACAACATCACCATCTTCTTCTTCTGACGTTTCCTCTTCAGACATTTCGGCAGAAGCTGCTTCGTATAATTTAGATGACAATTTGTGCATTAATTCTTCTAATTCTTGAATCCTAGATTGAATGCCTTCCTCATCAAGATCATCATCAGAGACTGGTGCATCATCATTAGTAATCATTGACTCTAATTCTTTGAGTTTATCTAAAACAGGATTCATTATCTCATCAGTAAGTTTATCTTTTGTTTCCTCGATTGTTCGACGTGTTTGATAAACAATACTATCTGCAGTATTTCTTAGTTCAACTTTCATTTTACGACGTTTGTCTTCTTCAGCAAATTCTTCAGCATCACTTATTTTCTGTTTTATTTCTTCTTCAGAGAGTGATGTTTGACCCTCTATCTTAATCGATTGTTCTGTACCAGTTCCAAGATCTTTAGCGGAGACATTCACTATTCCATTAGCATCTATATCAAAGGTTACTTCAATCTGTGGAAGACCTCTTTGAGCAGGAGGAATCCCCATTAAATGAAACCTCCCAAGTGAGTGATTGTCATTGGCAAACTCACGTTCGCCCTGGAGCACATGAACTTCAACTGCAGGTTGGTTATCTTGAGCAGTAGAAAATGTTTCAGAACGTCGAGAAGGAATAGTTGTATTTCTTTCAATCATTGTGGTCATTACACCACCCAATGTCTCGATACCCAAAGTTAGTGGTGTAACATCAAGAAGTAAAACATCAGTTACTCCTTCATCACCTACTATGATTCCTGCTTGAAGTGCCGCACCAAGAGCAACTGCTTCATCTGGATTAACACCTTTGAATGGTGATTTTCCTACTTCTGACTCGATTGCAGTTTGGACCGCTGGTATACGTGTTGAACCACCTACAAGAATTACTTTATCGACATCTCCTTTACCAATTCCTGCGTCTTTCATTGCTCTTCTAGTTGGAGCCATTGTTTTCTCGACTAATTTAGAAGTTAAATCCTCAAATTTAGCCCTGGAAAGTGAAAGATCAAGATGTTCTGGCTGTCCGTCTTTCATGGTGATAAAGGGTAAATTAATCTGAGACATAGAAGTCCCAGAAAGTTCAATTTTCGCTTTTTCAGCGGCTTCTCTGAGACGACTCATCGCTTGCATGTCTTTAGTTAAGTCAATACCGGAGGTTTTCTTATATTCATCAGTAATCCATTTTACAACTTTCTGATCAAAATCATCCCCTCCAAGTTTATTATTCCCACTTGTTGCTTTGACTTCGATCTGTGGTTGTCCATCCACTTGGTATATCTCTAAAACAGAAACATCAAATGTACCCCCCCCTAAATCATAAACAAGAATTGTTTGATCTTCTGATTTGTCAACACCATATGCCAAAGCAGCTGCAGTTGGTTCATTGATGATCCTCAATACTTCAAGGCCGGCTATCCTTCCTGCGTCTTGAGTGGCTTTCCTTTGAGCATCATCGAAATAGGCAGGACAAGTTATGACTGCTTGAGTAACCTCTCTACCTAAATATGACTCGGCATCAGCCTTCAATTTTTGTAGAATAAATGCTGAAACTTCTTGTGGAGTATATTTATTATCATCAATATCCTTTGACCAATCTGTACCCATTTCTCTTTTTACTGAAAGGATGGTTCTTTCAGAATTAGTTACTGCCTGGCGTTTTGCTGTAACACCCACTAGTCGTTCACCATCCTTGGTAAAAGCAACTACAGAAGGAGTTGTTCTTGCACCCTCAGTATTCGCAATTACTACAGCCTGACCCCCCTCAAGAGTTGCCACGCAGCTATTTGTCGTTCCAAGATCTATTCCAATTACAGGTCCACTCATTTTCTCACATCTTTTTTTCAATTATTATTTCTAATATCGAATATTACGTCAAGTATGCCATTATTTAGGCTCCATTCTACAACTCTACCTGCTGACTCAGGAAGATCAAATTTCTTGAATGGGCGCAATTGTGTTTTCCTCATTAACTGAAGAATTTTTCCGCCATCAATTAAGTTAAGTTCTAATTCAGATTCGACTATATCTAATTCCCTAGAAAGATCTACAGTCGCATACATTCTGTCTTCATGGATATGAATATCTGCTACCAGAAGTTTCTCATCAATATCATCTTCTGTTTCTAACTCTGCATCCACAACTGGTGGTGGATTATTTACCTGAACATTTACACCCATATTTCTGAATAATTCGGAAATTCCATCGGGGCCATTTAGCATTGACTCCATTGTTCTTCGAAATTCATCGGGGTCACCGTTAATATCAATTTTCATATCCTTATTGGACATTTTTTCTGGATCTATGCCCATTTTTTCAAACTGTTCACGAACTTGAGACATCATGTTCTTGAGCATAGATATATCTATTGGCATGCCCATTTTACTGAACATTTCGGCCATCTCTTTGAGCATTTGCTCTTCCCAATCATCACTATTAGTATCGCCCATAAATAACACTACTCAACTCAAGGTTGTATAGTCGGAGTTATATGCCCTTTATGAACTTCACGTAACTAATTTTTATGAATATAAGTAAAATTTGATAAAATATATAATAGAAGCGCTGGGAACGGTTTCAAATCATGTTAGTCGGTCCGAGGCACTATATGGCTGATGTTGAACACGAGGTTGCTTTGGAAGATACAGATCGTATTCATGGGCATACAGCCTTGGTCCGAAATGTAGCGGCAGCTGTATCGCTATCAAATGCAGTACGCTCAACTCTTGGACCAAGAGGACTTGATAAAATGCTAGTCGACGAGTCAGGAAAAGCAACCGTAACAAATGATGGAGTAACTGTCCTTGAAACTGCAAGAGTTGAGCATCCTACTGCAAATTTACTAATTGCATCATCAAGCTCTCAAGATAAGTCTGCCAGAGATGGGACTACTACGACCGTGATATTGATGGCGGAGATGTTACAAAATGCGCTCGAATTAGTCAGAGCTGGAGTACACCCATCAATAATTACTAATGGATATAGAATAGCAAATGAAAAAGCAGTTAAAGAACTAGACTTAATGGCCCGCTTGGCTGATAATAAAGAATTGAAAAGATCGGTAGTATCTACATCATTACAAGGTAAAATAGATTCTTTACTTTCTTCACATTTGACAGAGTTAGCATTAGAAGCAGCTGATGCTTTAATTGATGAAGAGGGTGGTGATGACTTGGAAAGATTACGAATCAAAAGGCTACAAATCTCTGGGGGTAAGGCGCTGAATACTGAACTATTACCTGCTTTAGTATTAGCAAAAACTAGAGTGGATAAAAATACATTAATTTCATCAAAAAATGGAAAGATAGCCATATTAGATGGCTCACTTGAGAATAAAAAATTAGAATTGGAGGCTGGAATAGAGGTTAATAGTTTAGGAGTAATGAAAGAGTTCCATGAACGTAATAATAAATATTTACAGAAAATAATAAATTCATTGGAAAATTTAGGAGTAGAACTATTAATTGTTAGAGAAGGAATTGCTGATGAAGCTATACCTATACTATCAAAGGCAGGAATTACTGCGTACAGAAGATTTGAAAGAGATGATATTGAAAGACTCTCAAGAATTACAGGGGCAGGTATTATTCGTAATTTAGAAAAAATAGAGGAACGACATTTGGGGAATTATTCATCTCTCTCAGAAGAAAATATTGGATCAATTAATTATACCAAAATTGAAGGAAATTTGGGTGGTGCTATGACGGTTATTTTCAGAGGTTCTACGCCCGAAATTAGAGATGAGGTCAGTAGAGCATTTGATGATGCTTTAGGAGTGAGTCATAGACTATCTAGAGAAAATAGAATATTACCAGGAGGAGGTGCTACACAGACACATCTTGCACGAAAGTTAAGGGAATTTTCGACTACTCAATCAGGAAGGGAACAAATGGCAATAGAGGCTTATGCTGCAGCATTAGAGATTGTCCCGAGGACATTGGCAAAAAATGCAGGTTATGACCCAATAGATACTCTTCTATCCCTGTCTGCAGCACAATCTAAAGATACCAAGAAGGGAGGATGGATTGGTATTAATGGGAATTCAGGAGAGGTGATGGATATGTATGATGAAGGAATTTTTGACCCTATTTTCGTCGCAAAGCACGCAATAAGTGGAGCTACTGACTCTGCAATAAGTGTTCTAAGAATAGATGATGTATTGTGGGCTAAACAAGGCCCAGAGACTCCTGATTGGAGCAATCAAATCGATGACAATTAAATTATCTCTTTAGATTCAAAAGCATATCGTTTACTAAAGTCGCTAATTTGAAATTTGCTGACCAGTTCCAATCATTTCTTGCAACACTATCGTCTACTGAATTCGGCCAAGAATCTGCATATCTCTGGCGTATGTCTGGTTTATACGTACAGATGAAATTAGGGATGTGTTTCTTGATTTCCGAAGATAATTCTTCAGCAGTAAATGAAAACCCAGAAATATTGTATCCACAACGCGCATCACTAAGAGATTCTATCGGCACATCCATTAGCGCAATAGTAGCCCTAATTGCATCATCCATATACATCATTGGAAGTTTTGTATCGGGTCTCACAAAGCATTCATACGACTGAAAAGAAGATATTGCTGAATGGAATATCTCCACAGCATAGTCAGTAGTCCCTCCACTCACAGGAGATTGCCAAGATATTAATCCGGGATACCTAATACCTCTGACATCAACTCCATATTTTTTCCAGTATAGCATACCCATAATTTCACAATCAACTTTCGTAATACCGTATTTAGTTGTGGGATTCAAAGGAGTGATTTGTGGAGCGTGTTTAGGAGCATCTGGGCCAAAAACAGCAATAGATGAGGGGACAAAAACACGAATACTATATCTTTTTGCAGCTTCTAAAATGTTTCTAGTACCCACTACGTTAATTAATTCACATAACTCAGGATTTTCTTCTCCTTTAGCAGAAAGAATCGCAGCTAGATGATAGATTACTCTGATGTTCTCATTTTCAACTATTTTTGAAATTCTATCTTCATCTAGAACGTCAAGGACACTAAATGGTCCTCCTAAAATACAAGGATGATTAGGAATTACACGAATATCACTAGCGATAATGTTTTCAGAGCCATGGATTTCTCTGAGACTTTTTACTAAATCAGTACCAATTTGTCCTAGGGCTCCGGTAACCAATATTCGACTGCCCGCTAACTCCGACATAACTTGCCGTGAGGTAGCGGATACTTAGACTTAGCAAAGATTGTTTGATAAGTGATAGGAAAGGAATGTTGATAGGCGAGACACGTTGGCTTCAAATCCCGTTGATTGAATGAAGTATGTTGTTGTAACGGGAGGTGTCCTATCTGGACTGGGGAAAGGAATAACAGCGAGTAGCATAGGAGTATTGTTAAAATCCGCTGGACTAAGCGTCACTTCGGTGAAAATAGATCCTTATCTTAATTGTGATGCAGGGACTATGTCGCCCTTCGAACATGGAGAAGTCTATGTCCTAGATGATGGCGGAGAAGTTGATTTGGATTTGGGTAATTATGAACGGTTCCTTGATATTTCTTTAACAAAGGATAATAATATTACAACTGGTAAAGTCTACCAAGCAGTTATTGAAAGAGAAAGAAGAGGCGATTATCTAGGTAAAACTGTTCAAGTAATTCCTCATATTACTAATGAAATACAAGAATGGATTGAAAGAGTGGCTAATATATCTAACGATGGTAGTGGAAAGACTCCAGATGCTTGTGTAATAGAATTAGGTGGAACAGTAGGTGATATCGAGAGCGCACCTTTTGTTGAAGCATTAAGGCAATTTCAATTTAGAGTAGGGGAAGAAAATATATGTTTTGTTCATGTTAGTTTAGTACCTGTAATGGGTCCTGTTGGAGAACAAAAAACAAAACCTACACAACACACTGTGAAAGAGTTAAGAGGTTTAGGGATAATTCCAGACATCTTAGTTTGTCGTTCAGAGCATCCACTAAATATAGAAACTAGGAGGAAATTAGCTGCATTCTGTCATGTTTCACCAGATGCAGTTGTTTCAGCACATGATGTCTCAAATATCTATAGAATTCCAATACTCCTAGAGGAACAAGGTGTTAGCCAAGTCCTAGCTAAAGAAATTGGTTTTGATCTACCTAATTCTAGACCTCATCTCGAGGATTGGATTAAAATGGCAAATACAGTCGATAATCTAGAAGAAATAATTAAAATCGCAATGGTAGGGAAATATACTGGACTTTCAGATTCATACCTCAGTGTCATAAAAGCATTACAACATTCATCATACGAAGTTAATCGAAAATTAGAGATTAATTGGATCGAATCTGAAAGTTTAGATGATAAGAAGAAAAGTGAAGATCCTGAGAAATACACAGAAGCTTGGGATATTCTAAAGGCTGCAGATGGAATTCTTGTACCGGGAGGATTTGGAATCAGAGGTATTGAAGGGAAAATAAAGGCTGCTGAATATGCAAGAGTGAATAAAGTCCCATATCTTGGAGTATGCCTAGGATTACAAATTGCAACTATAGAATTTTGTAGAAATGTACTAGATATGGAAAATGCTAACTCTACAGAATTTGATGAAAACACCCCTCAACCTGCTGTCATATTCATGCCAGAGATCTCTAAGACACATATGGGCGGTACAATGAGGTTAGGTGCAAAACCTACTCCATTCTTAGTAGATGATTGCAAGATTAAAAGGTTGTATGGAAATCAATCATTTGTTAATGAACGACATAGGCATCGATATGAGGTAAACCCTGAATTAATTGAACAAATTGAAGCTGCAGGACTGATTTATGTAGGTAAAGATGAAACAGGACAGAGGTGTGAAATTATGGAATTAAAAGATCATCCATATTACGTAGGTACACAGTATCATCCTGAATTCAAATCTAGGCCAGGTAAACCAAGCCCACCATTTCTTGGCCTCCTGATGGCGGCTTCTGGGCGTAAGATTTAATCAACTGAAATTGGTAAAACTCTAGTTGTTCTATAACCTTGTAATACTTTAAGATACTTTTTTTCTGCGAACTTTTGGTCTAAATGTACATCACCGGTTTCTATGCGTAAACGGCGCACAGAGAGTAATTTCGCTGGAGTCACTACACCAAGAATATTAACAATATCTATTTCTCTAAGGACATCAGGAGAAAGTTGAAGGTTGCCTCGACCAATTAAGAAGCCCTGACCACCCATCGGAGAAAGAAGTAAAGTTACTTCACCAGTATGAGTGAATAATAAATTCAATAATTGTTTTTCATTCAAATCTGTACCCACTTGTTGAGATCCTATGGAAGCATCTATTCCCAAAACGGTTCCTTGGAAACCAATCATATTTGAGATGGTTCTGAGGGTGCCTCCTGAACCCCAAATAATTAATCGATTATCTGTAATTAGTAATTCTCTAATATGATCTGCTAGGCCCTCAATTATTTCTTCTTCGCCCGTTGCTTCTACACGCATTTTAGCCCCTTGCATCCATCGAGGAGATGCAGGAGTCTTTGCTTCTGCATAGAGGCGAACTACCCATTCGCCATTTCGATACTTTTCTTCGTCTAAATCGAGCACTTCTGTACTAGATACTAATAAATCTCCATTTAACCATGCTGAAAGTACTTCTGCACCAGCCTTTGGAGACGAAGCAAAACAACCAGAATGCATTTTCACTCCACAAGGTATTCCAATGATTGGAATTTCTGATTTCCCTAGCGATTCTAATACTGAGATTATATCTCTTGTTGTACCATCCCCACCAGCATATACAAGTAAATCAATATTTGATTCAATCAACGAAGTTACTAATTCAGAAGTATCTGATACGGTTGTAATATCCGATGATTGATGTATAGTGATAAAATCACCAATTTGAATATTTTTGGGGACCCAGTCCGTCCCCATTCTTCCTTCACTAGTAAACCAAGTAATATCTGAAATCTCTCGGTGTAGATTTGCAAAGTGCTCTAATGTATCCTTAACTCTAGGGCCTGATCTATCATTTGCACCTTTAGAACGAGCATATTCTGCCTGCCCATCTGAACCCTTCAAGCCTAGTCGACCACCGAGACCAGCATCAGGATTTACCAACAACCCGAGACGTACCATAACTACCGCAAAGGGAGTGTGTTAATATCAATAGAGCCTATCGCTTCACCATAATGCGTATCGTTATTGCACTTGGAGGGAATGCTCTCCTTAGACGTGGAGAGGATATGACTGCTGAGAATCAACGTAAAAATATACAGATAGCGGTAAAATCTTTAGCACCAATAGTCGAAGATAATGAACTAGTAATTAGCCATGGAAATGGACCACAGGTTGGATTACTATCTCTCCAATCAGCAGCTTACAAAGAAGTAGATGAGTATCCATTGGATGTATTGGGTGCTCAAACAGAAGGGATGATTGGATATATGATAGAGCAAGAACTTGGAAATTTATTACCAATAGAAATTCCGATTGCTTCTATTTTGACTATGGTAGAAGTTGATCCAGAGGACCCCGCTTTTAGTAACCCTACAAAACCCATAGGACCGATTTATACTAAAGAAGAAGCGGAAGAATTGCAAAAAATCAGAGGTTGGGAAATAAAAATGGATGGTAAAGACTGGAGAAGAGTTGTGGCTTCTCCAGAACCACATAGAATATTTGAGTTAAGACCGATACACTGGCTTTTGGAGAAAGGTACAGTAGTAATATGTGCAGGAGGTGGAGGAATTCCTACTATATACAATAAAGATGGAAAATTGGAGGGAGTTGAAGTAGTTATAGATAAAGATAGAGCTAGTTCTTTACTAGCTTTTGAATTAGAAGCAGATGTATTGATTATGGCAACAGATACAGAAGGAGTTTTTCACGATTGGGGAACGAAAAAACAGAAAATTATATCTAAAACTACTCCTGAACAAATTAAAAAATATGATTTTGATAAGGGTTCAATGGGTCCGAAAGTAGAGGCTGCATGCTCATTTGTAGAGCGCTCAGGTCAGAGAGCAGTTATTGGTTCACTGAAAGATATTAAAGAAATGGTTGATGGAATCGCTGGAACTCAATTTACTCTGAAATAACTTTCAACAAGGAATGGGATAGGCAAGGCATTCATACCATTAGGATGTCGGCGAAGTTAACGGAGGCACTGCGAATGTCAATGATTAATGTAGAAATAGGCGATAACCAGATACATGAATATGCCTCAGGAATCAGTGCTGGAGAAGTATTGGAAAATGTATATGGCAAGAGATATGGAGCAGTAGCAGCTGTTGTGAATGGAATAGAAAGAGACATGTCATTTATTCTAGACCTCGACTGTAAAGTAGAGGCTATTTTAGGAGAATCTCATGAGGGTTTGTATATCTTAAGGCACTCTTGTGCGCATTTACTTGCTCAAGCAGTTGTAGAAATGTTCCCTGACGCCAAGCCAACTATTGGACCTCCAATTGACCACGGCTTTTACTATGATTTTTTTATGGATCCAATAGGTGATTCAGAACTTAAGGAATTAGAAAAACGAATGAATAAAATTATTCGTACCAATCTAAAAATAGAGAGAGAAGAACATGATAATCAAAGTCTGAGAGATATGTTTTCTGATAATAAATTTAAAATTGAGATTATGGATGATAAAATAGGAGAGGATTTAGGTTCATCTGCATACAGGCAGGGAGATTTTGTTGATCTTTGTAGAGGCCCACATGTCCCTTCAACTTCTCATTTGAGATGGTTTAAGTTGACTAGTACAAGCCAAGCATACTGGCGTGCCGACCGTAATAGAGAACCGTTAACTCGTATTTATGGCATGTGCTATGCAACAAAAGAAGGTTTGAAGGAAAGAAAGAGACAGATTGAAGAAGCTGCTAAAAGAGACCATAAAAAAATAGGAAAAGAAATGGAACTCTATATGATTGATGAATTAATTGGAAAGGGGTTACCGGTATGGCTACCAAATGGGCAAATTCTAAAATCAGAAATTGAAAACTATGCATTGGAGACTGAAGAAAATTATGGTTATCAGAGAGTGACTACACCTGCACTAGCAAAACAAGAGTTATTCGAGTGTAGTGGGCACCTGCCTCATTATGCTGATGGAATGTATCCCCCTATGGAAATGGATGATGGAACATACTATCTCAAGGCAATGAACTGCCCGATGCACCATCTAGTCTATCGAAATAAAAAAAGATCATATCGTGAATTACCATTTAGAATTGCCGAATATGGCACATGCTATCGTAATGAAATGTCTGGAGCTTTGGCAGGGCTATTACGTGTCAGAATGCTGTCAATGAATGATGCCCATATCTATTGTACATTGAACCAAGTTGGGCAAGAAGTTGCTAATAATATTAAGATGGTTCAGGATTACTATTCTACATTTGGATTTGAAGACTATCATTTCCGTTTATCTTTATGGGATCCTGAAAATACAGATAAATATATCAAACAACCAGAAAATTGGAATTCAACACAAAATCATTTGAGAAAAATATTGGATGAACTTGAGGTCCCTTATGTTGAAGCAATAGGTGAGGCTGCATTTTATGGTCCAAAAATAGATATTCAATTTACCACCGCTCTAGGTAGAGAAGAATCAATGTCTACTATTCAACTTGACTTTGCTGCAAAGGAACGTTTTGAATTGTCTTATAAAGATGAAAATGGAGAGGAAAATGGAGAAGTATTTGTTATCCATCGAGCACCATTATCAACTCATGAAAGATTTGTAGCATTCCTTACCGAACATTGGGCAGGAAATTTTCCAACTTGGTTATCGCCAAATCAGATACAAATTATTACAATATCAGAAAAGCAAAAAGATTATGCTAGGAAAGTTAGGCAATCTTTGAAAGATATTGGAGTTAGAGTTGCTGTAGATGATTCAGATAATACTATTGGAAAGAAAATCCGCACCCATAGAAAAATGAGACCTGCATATATGTTAATTCTTGGAGATGAAGAAAATCAAAAAGAGACTGTTGCTATTCGTGCAAGAAATGGCGAACAATGTAATGATATCCCTCTCTCACAATTTATTAATGATTTATCAATAGAGATTAGATCTAGAAGGAAGGAATTATTATTAGTTACAAAACAAGATTGAGGAGTGATTATGCAATCTGGAAAAATTGTCAATATTGCAGGGTATCGCTTTGTGGATTTAGATGATAGAGACGAATTAAGGCAGCCTTTCCGCTATATCTGTGAAAAATTAAAATTAAAAGGCACTATTCTCTTAAGTAAAAATGGTATTAATTTCTTTCTAGCAGGAGAACAAGGTTCAATAGATTCATACTTAGAATTTCTGGAATCAGATAAAAGATTCAGAGGAATTTCTCTAAAGATTAGTTATACTGATTATCAACCATTTCGTAGAATGCTTGTGAGACTTAAAAAAGAGATAATAGCATTGGGAATAGATGAAATTAGACCAGCGGAATTAACTGGAGAGAATATTAAACCAATAGAATTTAAGAAAATTCTAGATAATGATGAAGAAGTGATTATCTTGGATACAAGAAATGAATATGAGACAAGAGTAGGATTATTTGAAAATGCAATAGATTTGAATTTATCTACTTTCAAAGACTTTCCTGAAGCAATCTTAGAATTACCTGAAGATTATAAGAAGAAACAGATAGTTATGTATTGTACTGGAGGAATAAGATGTGAGAAAGCATCTGTAGTAATGATGAATGCAGGATTTGAAAATGTCAAACAATTAGAGGGAGGAGTTTTAGGTTATTTCGAAGAAACAGATGGATCATACTGGAAAGGAGATTGCTTCGTTTTTGATCAAAGAGTAGCAGTAGATACTAATCTAAATGAAACAGAATATTCAATGTGTTTTGCTTGTAGAGAGCCACTTACTAAGGAACAGCGCATATCTCCAGACTACATGTTAAATATTTATTGTCCTTATTGTATTGGAAAAAATAAGGGAAATGACTAAATTCGTCTACGGAGATTTTCTATTATCTCATCAGTTCTCCCTAAAGTATCTCGTGTTGAATCAATATCTCCCTGATCTAGATATTTTTTACATTGAGAAAGACTTTTCTCTGCATGCAGTCTCATTTCATCATTTGCTTTAATATTTGAGGATTCCAGTTTATTTCTCAAACTATTCCATTCACTGTCTAAAAATGAATATAATTCTAAAGCTTCTGAAAATGACTTTTCATAAGTCTGGAGATCATCAGTAATTTGTTTTAGTAAATTGGAAGAAGTAAGCCAATCTCCTGAATCTGCTTTATCCTCTACCTGTTTTAATTTTTCACGCCAAGAATCTCCACTGGAACCTTTAGGGAATTTTTCTTTTAATTTGTTCTTCTGACGAAGGCCACGTTGAACATTTTGCATTGATTCAGATGTTGATTTAATATCACGAATAATACTTGTAGCTAATCCTTTCGCAAGTGAGGAATCTCCTGCTAAAAGAGCTTTCTTCGATTCTTCTAATCTTTCATTAGCAATAATAGAAAAATTTCCATTTGCACTGGAAATTGCCTTTTCGGCGTCTTCTATAGCCATCTGTGCGTCTGAAGTAATTAATTCAAGGCTATCTAAATGCCCTGAGATGGAAGATGCTATTTTAATAGCCTCTAATGGATCTTCAGAATCTAATGATTCGCGAGCAGAAGAAATAATATTGAGTAATGAGTCTAATTGTAAGTCTTTTTTTGTACTAAATAATTTCTCGGCTGAGATAATTTCATCAAGCGCATTTTGCCAATGAAGTATTATAATTTCAGATTTATTTTTCGAATTCCTATACATAAGTTCAGCCTCTCTCAAAGACCCATGTTCAGCCTCTCTATCGCCAATATCAAGATATTTCCGAGGACCTAGAACTGCTGGAGCTATAGATTCAGCTTTTTGTACATGTAACATTGTATCTTTTCTTATATCACCTAAATCCTCAGAAAGTGCTTTGATTCTTTCAGTATCTTCTTTAGCGGCGGAAATTAATTGTAAACCTCTAATCGGATCATTCCAACATTCTTCACGAGCCTTCTTCAAAAGAGATGATGCTTGTTCCAATGGAATTCCTTGGCTGCGTAGAAGTAGAACTTCTCCTTCTACTTGGTCCAGTGAATTGATATATTCTTTTCTCAAACTATGATTCTCATCTTTGGAAAGTAAATCAGGAACCATTGTAACCATAATAGATGAAATGACAGCTAAATATACTACGTCATCGGATGAAATTGAGTACATTAATGCTAATGAAAGTAATAATCCAATAACGCTTGTTAGACCTCTCCATTTCTTAGAAGAATATGTTATTGAAAGATTTTTATGAGCAGTAAACCAAAGAAAAATAGCTAATATGAAATACATACTACTCGAAATAAGAGAATCTCCATAACTAATGTCAGATATAGAAAGTCCGAGTAAACTAGGGTAAGAAATATTCCCCATCACTCCGATTCTTGAACGTTGTATTGGTCCATAATCTATTAAATCTATAATTATCAAAGAAGTGGCAAAAATTAAACAAATAGGAACTAAGCGTGGAAGTAAATCTGATTCACCAAATAATGCCGATAATAACCACCAGGAGGCAGATAAAATCAGTAAGAAAGTGGCTGAAAGAGCAATCTTCTCAACCCTCATTCTATGATTGCGAATAACCTGATCTGGGTAGTTGGGTAACAGAATCATGATTATTCATCCTATGTCATGACTCATCAGTTCTACGGACACATGCCTCAAATCAGGGCTTTTGTGAATCTATACCCCAAAGACGATTTGAAAAAAATACAATAAATGATAACACAATGAATACTAACAATACTGTTTGAACTGGTGATTGCCAGTATGGTTCCACTGTGATATCTGAATTTATATCAAGTGTCCCACTTTGATTAGCACTTTCACTACTCCATTGGAAATAAGTTGTAATTTCTGTACTCGTTAATTTAAAATTTAGTTCAGCATTAAAAGTACCTGGGCCACTAGAAGTTGCACCAGGTACACCGATAAATGGCCCACATTGATTATTTACACAAAACTGACCTGAAGCAGCTGATGCCCCCCTATTTTGCATAGTTGCAGAAAATAAAACATTTTCACCTTCAACTAATCTACCTTGATGGCTAGATGATAATATTTCAATATCGATACCAAGATTAGGGGAAATAGCTAACCCAAAAGCCAGGTTTCGATGATTACCGGAAGAATCATAAGAATCTATACTGAATACATGAGTACCAGAAGTAAATGGACCTAATGTTTTTTTATCAATTAATTCCATAGTGACATTTTCAACTATTATTTCACTATCAATTGTTAGAGACCAAAAAGTATTTTCAATAGAATCTAGGTCATCAAAGGATTGTGATAGAGAAATCATGATTGAATCTCCATTCCGTGCAAGATTAGTGGAAGAAATAGAATTATTATTGATAATCAAATCAGGAACAATAGTGGGACCACTTCCATCAAGAACCAATATTATCCATTCTCTGTTTAGAGTATTACCTGCATTATCAGATACAGATAAATTAATTGACCAAGATGTTTGATCTTTAGATTTATGTCTTTCTGAAAGATTAAGGTGCATTCCGTTAACATTTTCATTTTGATAAAAAACATCAGAAAAATTTAGATTATCTTTATTCTTATGAAGATAATTAGGAGTTTTATTAGAAATTATTTTGATATCCGTGGGTAACTGCGAATTATAATCATTAGCAGAAATACTGAATGAAAGGTAAGTATCTGATCTTATTCTAATTATATCTTCATTAGAATCTAAGATTATTGTTTGCCCAAACTCATTCACATACGAGATAACAGAATCCCAAGTAGGGAAAACTGAGTCAATTACTATAGTCTCATACCAAGTATTTGTTGAATTGAACCAATCTTTACAATGCATAACTACGCTTGCGACCTGTCCTCCGTAAAAATCATAATTTTCAGGAATAAAACTAAATGTATCTCCATAATGTGTTTTAACAAGTGTGCCATTATTAGATAATGTCCACCACTGTTGATTAATATCTAGACTACTATCTTCGCAATCGCCATAGTAATTTGTCGATGAATTAAGAGCGATCATAGATCCTGAAGATGTTCTATATCCTGAAGCTATTGGGGGTTGATTTGGGGAAATTGTAACTCGGATATTGCTTGCAACATTAGATTCATTACGATTAACGAAGAAAATTCCTGGGTCACCTTCGAAAATCTCTTCCATTGCACTGTAAGTATATTCCCAATCTGATGGAAGAATAACTTGTAAAGGGATTTCCTCAATCAAAGAGCCGGTTCTAGGGAAATCGAGAATTCTAGTTATTCTATTGTCGGTTTGTCCAATTAAATTGGCAGATTCATCCCAACCCCATTCAGTATTATTGAGTTCAATTGAACCCAAAACTACTGGATATGTAATTAATTCAATACCAGCAGAAGCATATAATTGATTATAATCAAAAATACAGCAACCACCTATTTCAGAATCAGTCCAATTTCTTTGTAGACGAAATAAATCATCAAAATCATTTGATTCTTCAAGATTAATTAATCCATCAGAATTACCTAAATGGATATCAATCTGAGCTCTCAATCCTAGTTCAGGATTCTCAAGAAGATCGGTTCCGATTTGGTCTGAAAGAGTAATAGAGAATTCCCAAGTAGAATTAAATTGAGAATTAGTAATAATATCATCATGAATAATAAACTTAGAGTATCCAGATACCAAGGAGGAGAAATTATCTTCATTAATTTCATTTTCATTATCTGCATTAACAGACATACTACAGATGCTTAGAAGAAATAATGAGACCATTAAAAAAGAACAGAATCTTGTTTTATTCATTATCTCACCTCTGAGAATCATTATGAATTATTGATGAACCCATATTATCTATATTTAGAGGAATCATCCTAAAATCTGAAGAAAACTCTAATTTTAATTTTTGACGTGTTTCTAAGTCTCCATGGACTAAAAAGAAACCTCCTCCACCTGCACCTAGTAGTTTAGCTCCTGTTGCACCCGTAGAAATTATACGTTCATAAGTTTCATCAAGAAAACTATCACTAACAGATTCAGATATCCCTCTTTTCATTTCCCATGCTTCATTAAGTAGAGAACCGAGATCTGATAATCGCCCAGAATTGAGAAAATCCTTGGCTTCATCAGCTTGATCACGTATCCTTTTGAGATTGTCAATAGCAAACTTACCTTCACTAACAGAATTTGAAAGAATAGATGATGCAGAGCGG
Source organism: Candidatus Thalassarchaeum sp. (assembly GCA_016777225.1). Taxonomy (GTDB): domain Archaea; phylum Thermoplasmatota; class Poseidoniia; order Poseidoniales; family Thalassarchaeaceae; genus MGIIb-O2. The sequence continues at coordinate 281,885 of JADHRW010000001.1, forward strand.
CTTTTACCAGTAAAAATTAAGGTAAACTCTTCTGAAATTCTAGACTTGATATCATCAGATATATCTATTGGTTCAACCAATACATCTCCATTATTACAGAATTTAATAGTATTAATCCCTCCATAAGATGCGGCATACTGATCTTGTCTGCCTATTGGTTGTTCGAGTATATCAATTTCGATTTGACAAGCTTCAGATGCTAATTGTGACGCAGATACTGACCTACCTGCAAAACAGTGCAGAGCGTTAAGTAACCCTACTGTAACAGATGAAGAAGAACCTAATCCTGTACCTCTTGATGGAATATCAGCGATTGTAGTGATTTCCACCCCTGAGGTAACTCCTGTCATACGCATAGATTCCCTCACTAATTCATGTTCAAGTTCCTCAAAATTATCAACAATTTCTAACTTTGAATAAGATAATCTAATTCTATTATCAAAACGCTTATTGACAGTCACATGGATATATCTATCTAGAGCTAATGAGGTGACCATCCCCCCATTTTCAGATGCTTGCGAAAACCAATCTACATCTGTTCCTCCACCACAGAATGAGACTCGAACCGGTGTCCGACTGATTATCATCATATAGCGGGAGTTATTCATTACTCATCAAGACAGCGGAATGTGGTCATCAAACGTTATGCTTCAAGGGCAATACATATGACCAACATATCCCACGACGGAATAGAGGAAAGAGTATGGGCGACCTTATCACGATGGATGATCTAACCAATGAAGAGATAATACAAATTCTTGATGCGGCTAATACTCTGTTACCTATAGCGAGAGGTGAGGCATATCTGCCACTCCTTCAAGGTAAGGTATTAGGAAATCTTTTCTTTGAAAATTCTACACGTACAAGAATGTCATTTGAAACTGCAATGAAAAGACTTGGAGGAGAAGTTCTGAATCTTAGTACAATAGGATCATCAGTAGCTAAGGGAGAAACTCTGTATGACACCATGCAAATGGTAGATGGTTATTCAGATATCGCGGTAATAAGACATCCACGCCAAGGAGCAGCGCAATACAGTGCAGATGCAGTCAATATTCCGATTCTAAATGCAGGAGATGGAGCTGGAAACCATCCAACACAAACTATGCTTGATTTATTCACTATACGTGAAGCACATGGAAGTTTAGAAGGATTAAACGTTATGATGGTGGGAGATCTCAGATATGGTAGAACCACACATAGTCTATCACATGCGCTTGTAAGATTTGGTGCTAAATTAACGCTAGTTTCTCCGAAATCTTTGAAAATGCCGATAGAGATTGTTTCAGACTTAAAAAGTCATGGAGCCGAGATAAATGAGACGGAAGAAATGATCTCATCAATTAGTTCAGCAGATGTAATTTATATGACAAGAATACAAAAAGAAAGATTTCCAGATGAGGATGAGTATAATAAAGTTGCAGACGTGTATAAATTAGATGCGAGTGACCTCGTAGAGGCAAAGAATGAGATGATTATCATGCATCCATTACCAAGAGTGAATGAATTACATCCCAATGTAGATTCTACAGAGCATGCAAAATATTTCCAACAAGCCTTCAATGGAGTACCGACTAGAATGGCTTTGTTGTGTAGGGGACTTGGAATAGAAGTACCAAAGAAGGTGAAATAATGAGTGAAATGAGACGCGTTACTGCAATATGTAATGGTACTGCAATTGATCATATACCTTCAGGCCATGCATTACAAGTATTGAAGATGCTAAGACTAAATGTAGGTAGATCTAATCCAATATCAATGGTAATGAATGTACCAAGCGGAAAAATGGGGAGGAAAGATGTTCTAAAAATTGAAGATCGAGAATTAAACCAAGAAGAACTAGATCGTTTAGCATTAATTGCGCCTAAGGCATCAGTTGCGATAATTAGAAATTATGGCGTTGCTGAAAAAAGAACTATTGAACTAGGTTCAGAGTTAATAAATATAGTAAAGTGTTCATTTTCTAACTGTATTACTCAAAATAATCGTGAACCTTTGCCACATAAATTAAAAGTTATTTCTTCTGAACCTATGGAAGTTCGGTGTTCATACTGTGGACGAAATCAGAATGTTGATGAAATGGTAGATTATATCATTTAATTTTCTTCTAACCAGCGTTTCATTGTACAAGCCTGACATATTTGTCGACTTGTTATTTCTCCACACTCTTCACAGTTTTTAATCTCAGATTTTATAGGATTTATTTCTTTATGCATTTTTCTTATTTGATCTAAAGAATGTAACAGACCATGTCGGGAACCAGGAGTGATTGTTTCCATGTCTGCAATAATTCCACGACTCAATTGCCGCATTGCTCCAGGAGCATGTGGACAGTCTCCATGATGAATAGGTAAACATTCATGAATTGCATGAGCATGAATTTCCTGCTCAGGTATCCAGCGCAATGGAACCACTCTAGGCGCAAGGCCTTCAATTGGATCATCTGTATGAGGAGCTAATCTAACCGACCTCTCAATATTTCCTTTTTGTAAATTCATGATTATTGATTGAGCCATGTCATCTAAGTTATGACCTAAAGCCATTATATCAGCATTGACCTTTTTAGCTAAGGCATTGATTCCTTGTCTTCTAAATACACCACAGTATGAACATGGCATCATTCCTTTAGCATCTGGATTATTTTCACCAATTATTGGCATTTTTTTAACTACATTATCCATCCTGTCATATCCAATATCTTCGTAAGAAAGTGTCTCGAATCTAATATTGAGAGATTCTGCAAGTTCCCTAGCTAATTCCAAAGAAGGTGAACGATACCCATCAATACCTTCATCGATACAACCGGATATAATTTCTATATCTCTTCTTCGACCAATTATATCTACCAACATACTCAACAAAACTGCAGAATCTTTACCACCAGATATTGCAACAAAGATTCTGAAAGGAGAACCATCAGAATGTCTGGCGTCCTTAGGTAAATTAAACTGCAAACGTATCTCTTTTGCTACTCTTTTTCTAATTGAAGATGAAAGATGTCTGCCGCATAAATGCTGGCCACTATACTCTTGAAAAAGAATTGAGACTTCTTTACACTGACTACAAGGTTGTACCGAGAGTGCTCCATCCATAATACTCCGTCAGGGATTCCCCGCTTGAACCCAACGAGTCAAGAGATAGTAAGTAAGCGATGGATTGATGACCTAGATACTTGTGTTAGACGTATGGATGGAGTCACCCACTTACCAAATCAAGATGTGGGAAAAAGGAATACTTTAGGTCCTTGGACACATCGTTTATTGACATCATTTATTATAATAATAACTTTTTATATGCAAAGTGAAATCAACAATTTATTTGTTGAGATTAGTATTATGAATAGTATACTAAGAACTATTATACAATTTTCAATTATTGTTTTATTATTAGGCATTGGACATAAATTATTACGCTCGCTTGATTAATTACGTATCTTAGAAAGTCCCGTTTCAATGAAACCAGTAATAAACTGCCAAGGAATAACAAATCTACCACCTGCTACAACTATCATAAATAGTGATGCAGATATTACTTTACCATAAGTCAATTGTAATTCTAATGATTCTTTAACTTGTCCGGACCATTGTGAACCCTCAAGAACTGCAACAAAAGAAATTAAGAAATCATCAAATTCTAGTGCTATAGCCGTAGTTAAAGCAACTACTATGATAACACCAAACAAATGAGCAATATGACTGTTTATCAAATTATTAAATTGATTAACATATTCAGGATCTTTTTTTGACGCATCGGGAAGAAGTGAAGCATATTCTAGATTTGTAATAACGGCTAGCCCTGACTCTAAGAATAATAACAATAGTATTGATACTGTCAACAAATTTAATGCTAAAGGTGAAATTAGTCCACCAAATAATGTAGCTTCACCTATCTGCGCTGAAAGTGGTAGTAATCCAACATCTACTGCGCTAGTTACTCCTTCAAAAGTAAGCATAGCATGGATTCCAATTACTATCAGGAAGTAACTCGTAGCCCATGTAATCATTCTCTTAGAAAGGCTCCATATACCAACTAAACCGGCAAGTATAGGAGCAAAGACAATTCCTAAAAATACCATTTCAAAGAAGAATTCGAATGGTTGTAATACAAGATCTATATGATTATACTGAGATTCTGACTGACCAAATGGTAAATAAAAGCCCTGACTAACCAAACCAATAATCCAGGATACTAGGAAAGGTACCAAGAACCAAGCCGCTAATAGTATAGAAAATATTCTTTTAATCATTAATTGTAATTTCTCACCGCGAGTTAAAATAAATACCCATAATCCTGTGATAATAAAGCAGGCTATTAATGGCATTATGAATGTATTAAAACCAGTTTCATTGACTCCTGTGATAAAATCAGGAAGTATAGTATTACCATTCGACTTCATCCACATTAGTCCTCTAGTATGCTCATATGAAGGACACCAGCCATTTGAACCAGAGTTTGCAATGAATTTTTCAGAACAAGCTCCAAATAATTCACTCATCTTGCGCATTAAAAGAAGAAGAGAAAGAGTAGAAATAATCTGCAATAAAAGTACCTGCCATCGTAAACGTAACTTGGTTATATGAAGTGTTTTAGAATCGGGAACTACATCCATAACCATTTTACAACCTCCTTAACTTGTCCTTACTTGTAGTAATGCTTGAGATAAATCTACACTTGGTGTCCAGTCAATTACTTTGGCACCATAACCAGAAATTGCAGTCAATCTATTTTGTCTTTCAAGTTTGAGAACTTCATAAGCCATTCTTGGAATTCTACTTACTAGTCTTTCCAAATCAATGCTACTAGGAGATAGAACAATTACTTCATGACCTTTACCAGAGAGATTTCGAATAGCAGATAAGGTAGTACCATCTCCTTCTAAACTACTAATTATGAAAACAGGTGAACCTCTAGATATCCTAGGAGAAAGAGCATTAGTAACAGCTTGTAAAGGCATACTACCTTTAGATTCAACAGCAGCAAGTTGACTAAGAACTTTGTAATGCTGTTTATCTCCTGTCTCAGGAGGAAGGAAATCCATTCTTTCACCATAAGTAACCAAAGAAACAGAATCTCTCCTTTTAATGAAATAATTTGCAATGGAAGCGGCTGCAACTGTACCCATTTCCAATGGATTTTTGAGTACAGTTCCAATTCTTGCAACATCTCTGGTATCAAGAATTATGAAAACATCAGTGACGGCATCTCTAGTCTTCTCATTAACCATAAGATCTCCAGTTCGAGCAAAAGCTTTCCAATTAATAGAACGGAATGAATCACCAGGAAAATATTCTCTTAATGAATAAAATTCCATACCTTGACCAGGAGTTTTAAGAGTCGTAGCACCGGTATACATTTTTGGTACATTAGAACGTATTAATGCCTCTTCAACATCCCTAACCTGAGGGAAGACAGTAATATCTGAACGATCCGACACACTAGTTTCTGAAACAAATAAATTGAATGCGTTCCTATATCGGATAGAAGTTGGACCAATTGTATAATGACCTCTCAAAGGACATCTTACAGTATAACGAATTGTAGTAGTTTGTCCTGGTCCAAGGTTCATTCGCATCAAATTTACACCTTTTCGCATTTTCATTTCATGAGGGACGTTGTCAAAAACTTCTAATTGCTGAGTACGCCGATAAGACTTATTTCTTATTTTTAGAACCACATTGATATCATCTCCTTTATACACATTAACAGCGGAGACTTCACGAGTAATTTCTAAGTCTGAATGACCTTCAACCCAACCATTAATTGCAATGAATGAAATAAATGTTAATCCAATAATCATTAATTGGAAGTTAGAAATCATCATACCTACCAATATCAAGCTTATACCACTTGTAAAGAGTATAGCTGCCTTACGAGTCCACATATTCACCCTCCTCTCCAGAATTTGTAGAGCCCCATTCTTTAATTCTCTTGACAATACCTACAAGTTCGTCGGGTTTGTACCTACGATCTTCAAAAATAAATTTCGTAAGTACTGGGTCCTCTACCATTCTTTGTAACTCAGCAGCAGGTAAAGCATCAAATTCCTCTCTAGATAATGTATTTAAATTCCGAACTCTAGTTAGTAATACCTGTCTTATTTTTTCAGGTTTCTGATAATATTCATATCGACGAGCATCCCCAAAACCATAGTAAATTATTCGGAAAACATGTTGCCAATTTTCAGGATCATCTTTTCTAATTAAAACCGCTTCTAGAGTTATGAATAAGCCAAGGAAAAGAATAAGCATGGCCATCCAATCATTTGTAAAATAAATTAAAAGATAGTACATTAAATTATAAGTATCCCCAAATAAAGTTGGTTGCTGATGCCGAGATTCATCAAATATGACAATAGCATTAGATGAACTCTGTGCGCTAGAATTGCCAATTAGTAAAGATTCAGCAATTATATCTAATGCCCACTTTCGATTATCGTTAGAAGGAACAACATCATCAAGGCCTGAATAAAATGAATCATCATATAGGGAATTAGTCAATACTGAACCATCGGCAACGAAATGAACTCTGCCAGAATCTGCGCCAACACACAAACGATCTGCGCAATAACGAACATAAACTGCAAATGGACCCACCTCATCTCCTTCGATACCGAAAGCAGATGAACCAATAGTTAAGTTTCCATCATCATTAGTATCAAGGTATGAATCAAGAGTTGATTTACCGATATCATATCTGTTTTCTATAGGATTATAAGAACCTGCATTAAAAGCTGATGGTTGATTTGTTAATAAATTATAATTTTCAGAAAAATCCCACTGATTCTCGGAAATCCACCTGTGGGCACACAGTCCTGCGGATTCTTTGGTTAAACCAGCAGGAAACGTTGTGATGTCATATGGGTCAGTATCTAAAATATCGATATAACCATCAGCATCAGTATCTCTCAAACATGGATGAATGCTTGATAAAGAGCCTGAATTAGTGGTGAAATTAAATGCGGAAGAAGTGTTTACCCAAATGAAATTATAATCTAATTCAGTTGCATATGCTTCGCCATCGTACAAAGTATGACCTGAGAATTCTAAACCAAACTGGTCCGCAAGTGTAGACGAATAACCTTTATCATCCATCAATAAAACAGTCCCTCCTGCTTCAACAAATTCATCAATTGCTAGTATTTCTGAAGTGGTATAACCTGAACCCTCTGATAACTCAATTACATTCTCATCACCAGTAAATCTTGGTAAGGAAATAGTATCTTTTTCTACACCAGATATTATGAATATAGCTTCTTCAGGATGATCTATTTCACTCAGCAAGAGAGGGCTCGAAACAAGTGCATTTGTTTCAACACCCATACTATTAATTTCGGCTCTAAAACGGCCCAAATCATTCCAATCATCACCATAAGCAGATTGTTGGGTTTCTCCATCTGTAACATAAGTTACAGCTATTGTTGAGATAAGAAGAATAAGTAATATCCAGAAGGCACCAACTAACATATTTCGACGTGTTTTCAAAGATGTCAATCTTTGTCTAGATTCGCCGAAATTTGCCATGCTGCTCACCACCTAGTAGATATAACAAATGACGAGCCCGAAGTTTGACTTAAGACGCTTGTGAACGAATGAACCGTCATGCATCATACTATTCAGATAGTTTGATCACATTACTTACGCTTTCAATTTCTTCAACTGGAACTGATACAAGGCCATTTACTGTAGGCCATGGTAAAAGTTGAGGATTAATATCTGGTTCAATCATTACTAAAATATTAATAATTTGACCGCTGGATATGTCTATACGAAAATCTGCAACATTGCCTAATTTATCGTCAGCACTGTCGTGTACTTCAAGATTGATGATTTCACGACCAAAAGTAACTGGCATACTAAATTCCTCACGCTGATTCTATTCCTGAAAGAGTATCTGGACTACGACGAACTGATTCTAGACCACTTGTTAATCTAGCCTCCATTCGATTGTAATAATCCATCATTTCCTCAGTAATTGTGGGTCTAACTCTATTAATTGCTTCTTCGAAGTGCTTCTTAGAGACACTTTTCTTGTTCGCACGCATGGATATTAATGCAGCCTCTCTACAAATTGCTTCAATATCTGCGCCAGTATAATTTACTAATTGAGGCGCTAAATCTTCGATTTTAAACTTACCAAGTGGCATTGGTTCAGAATGAATTTTCAAAATAGCCTTAATCGAATCAATATCCGGAGGAGGTATGTGGAGGACACGTTCAAATCGTCCACTCCTCAGTAAAGCAGGATCTAACATTTCTGGGCGATTAGTAGCAGCTACAACAATAACTCCTTCCATTGAATCTACTCCGTCCATTGAACTTAACAATTGATTAACAACTCTATTCATTACATCAGAGCCTTCACCAGAATTACTTCTTCTAACACCCGCAATACTTTCAAATTCATCTAAAAATATAATTGAAGGACTTGATTGCTTTGCTTTCTTAAATAATTCACGAACAGCTTTCTCTGAATCACCCACCCATTTAGAGATTAATTCTGGACCTTTGATTGTTATGAAATTAGCCTTGGCTTCATTGGCAATTGCTTTAGCAATCAAAGTTTTTCCGGTACCTGGCGCGCCGAATAAAACAATGCCACGAGGAGGTGTGATACCAAAGTGCTCAAACATTTCTGGCTTAGTTAAAGGCCATTCTATACTCTCCTTTAATCTCTCTTTAACCTCGCTTAAACCACCAACTTGTTCCCAACTTACTTCGGGAACTTCAAGATATATTTCTCTCAATGCACTGGGTTCAATTTCTTTTATAGCTAACTTAAAATCAGACATTCGTACTTCCATCTTCTCTAGAACTTCAGCAGGAATGTGTTCTTCATCTAAATCGATATCAGGAAGGTATCTACGGAGTGCTTTCATTGCAGCCTCTCGGACTAAAGCGGAAAGATCAGCACCAACAAAACCATGAGTATTATCTAATAACCAATCGACCTCATAATCATCACTTATGGGCATACCTCGTGTATGAATATGAAGAATCTCTGCGCGCCCATTTTTATCGGGAACACCTATCTCAAGTTCCCTATCGAAACGACCCCCTCGACGAAGTGCAGGATCTATAGCATCTGGTCTATTTGTGGCGCCAATAACAATGACATTATCTCTTCCTTGCACACCATCTAAGAGAGTCAATAATTGCGCCACAACTCTACGTTCAACTTCTCCACTAACATCCTCTCTCTTTGGAGCGATTGAATCTAATTCATCAATAAAAATTATTGCAGGAGCATTTGCAGCAGCTTCATCGAAGATTTCTCTTAGTTGCTTTTCGCTTTCACCATAATACTTAGAAATAATTTCAGGACCATTTATTGATGTGAAGTTCGCTTTTGTCTCAGACGCAACTGCTTTCGCAATTAGTGTTTTTCCAGTACCAGGAGGACCATGTAATAAGACACCTCGAGGAGGATCTATCCCTAATCTTCGAAAGAGAATAGGATGTTTAAGAGGCAACTCTATCATTTCTCGAACTTTCTGTAATTGTTCTCCAATACCTCCAATATCTTCATATGAAATTGTAGAAATTGGTTGTCCGCCTTCTTCCTCATCCACTGGTTCCTCTTTAATTATAATTTCAGTATCCGGCAAAACTTGGACTATTCCCTTTGGTGTAGTTTGAACGATTTGGAAAGGTAACGCTTCTGCAAAAAGAGTCATTCCAGGAATAAATATTCTATCGCCTGAAACAACAGGTCTTTTGTTCAATCCTCTCCTTGCGAATCCCTCGATGCCCGGACCAAAACGAACTTTCTGTTGTTTAGCCATAACGGGACTAAGGATTAATTTCTGACATGCTTGTGTCTCAACTTTACGAATTGTAACTTTATCACCGAGAGAAACTCCAGCATTTTTCCTTATGATTCCATCAACTCTAATTACACCCAAATTTGCATCTTCGGGACGACAACGCCAAACTATTGCTGCTGTTTTTTGTTCACCTGAAATCTCGACAATGTCTCCGGGTTTTAAGTTCAAATCATTATCAAAAGGAACTCTGGCACGTCCGTGCCCAACATCGCTTGGTATCGCCTTTGCTACTCTAAGTTGTAAGTCATCTTTCCCCTCATCTGTCATTCGACATCACCCTGAACAAACCTTTCTATTCATCAAGGCATTTAAGACATTGTAATTGCAGATGTGAAATGAATATTAAGTAAAATTAGTATAATGCTATTGGAGAAGGTTTCTTGATAGAACTGTATTTCCCAAGGCACATGACCAACGTACTAGAATCAGGATTTGAATTTATGGATGCTAATAATCCAAATGGTAGCCCAAAGATAAAAGGATACAATATTATCAATGGAAAATTGCAATCTGCAAGTAATGGTGAAACTTTTGAAAGTCGTAATCCTGCACTATTTTCAGACTGCTTAGGAGAATTTCCTCTATCGACAAAAGATGATGTCCATGAAGCGCTCAATGCTGCTAGAGACGCATTTCCATCATGGTCAGCTACACCTGCTCCTACAAGAGGACAAATCATTGGGAATATGGGGAGATTGCTTATGCAGTACAAAGACGATATTGTCAGAGTAGAGACAAGAGAGATTGGAAAAACTCTGAAAGAAAGCGCTGGATCGGTTCAAGAAGCTATTGATACTTGCCTATTTTTTCAATCAGAAGGAAGAAGGTTATACGGTCAAACTGTAAATTCTGAGTTACCAGACAAAGAGTTATTCACATACAGAAGACCTTTGGGGGTATGTGGAATAATTAATGCTTGTAATTTCCCAGCGGCTGTCCCTTTCTGGAAAATGATTCCGGCAATAATGTGTGGAAATACTTGTGTTTGGAAAAGTCCACAAGATGCTCCATTACTTTCATTCATGTTGACTAGAATCATGCATGAATCAGGATTACCAAATGGAGTAATCAACTTAGTTCATGGTAAAGGAAGTGGTGCAGGTCAGCATCTTGTTGATGCTGTCGATGAAGGTCTTGTAAATAAAATAAGTTTCACTGGTTCAACATCTGTTGGAAAAATGATTGGAGAGGTTTGTGGTAGAAACTTAGTATCAGCGAGTTTAGAGTTGGGAGGGAAAAATCCTCTAGTTATCATGCCTAGTGCAAATATGGAAAATGCTGTAGAAGGTGCTTACTGGGCTGGTTTTGGAACCGCAGGTCAACGATGTACAAGTCTTGGTAATCTGATAATTCATGAAGATATTTATGACGAATTTATTGAGAAATTAATGGAAAAAGTAGAGTCGACCATCATTGGAGATTCAATGGTTCATGAAAATGTATTATACGGACCAATGTTATCTGAGAAATATGCTAATGATTTCTTGAGAGACTTGGAATTATGTGAAGGTAGTGGAGCCAGAAAACTATGGGGGAGTGGTAGAATAACATCAGACAATAAACCTAAGAATTTCCTTGGAATTCCCGAAGAGGGAGCATATATGTGGCCTCATGTTTATGCTGATGTAACAGAAGACATGGATTGCTTCCATGAAGAAATTTTTGGCCCGGCTATAACTATAGTCAAAGCGAAAGATTTCGAACATGCACTGTATCTAGCTAATGCATCTCCATATGGTCTTTCGAGTGCGATTTATACAAATGACCGTTTAGAAGCTTACCGTTATAAAACTGGAATTAAGGCAGGAATGACTGGCATAAATAATTCAACAACAGGTGCCGAAGCACATCTTCCTTTTGGAGGTGTTAAAGGAAGTGGTAACGGAACTAGAGAATCAGGAATTTGGGTTATTGAAGCATATTCATATTGGCATGCAGTAAATGATGAACTATCAGGTAAGTTACAACTTGCTCAGATGGATGTAGAAGAAATAGAGCTTATCGAAGAAAAGGTAGATTATTCATCATTAGCCTAAATCATCATCTCGCCACATTGTGGACAAGGAAGAGTTGGTAGCCATACACCAGGCATATATCCGCATTCAGGACATATTGAGGAACTAATATCACTGAAAACGTCCATATTAACAAGGACAGATATGCGGTGGAGACTAATTAATCTTACGAATAAGTTGAACAAATTGTTATGCTAAAAAGCAATCACTTATTGGTTGCCTTGGACTCGTAGCGTTAGTAAGGTAGGAGCATTTCAATGTCTAATGCAATCAAACTTCCCATGAAAAAAGGGTTTGGGAGAACTGACAGGATTGACAAATGGTGGACAAAGCCATTTTGGATGGGTTTTGGATTAACTGTGGCTCTCGTATATACTGCGTTACGAGTTCTGTTTTGGGACGGAGCCATACACTATGATAACCATAGAGTAACATCCCCAATTTTTTCACCTGACGTAATACATTTATTTGATCTGAAAACCCCCACTTGGATGAATTCTGCTTTGCTAATTTTATGGATACCATTTGGATTTAGGGGAACTTGTTATTACATGCGCAAAGTATACCATAGAGTATTTTTCCAGAATCCTACCGCGTGCGTAGTAGCAAAGCCTGAGATAAATTATAAAATTGGATATAAGGGTGAAACAGGACTATTTATCTTGAATAATATCCACAGGTATATGCTATATTTAGCAATAATTATTCTTTCAATGAAAGTTTATGACGTATACCATACTATGTGGTTTAATGAGGGTAATGATTTTGGAATTTCAATTGGGACATTAGTTCTAGCTACTGAATCAATCCTTCTATTCATGTATGTCGCTTCTTGTCATGCATTCAGGCATCTCTTTGGAGGAGGAATGAATCAATGGAGAGGAGGGATCTCAGGAATTATGGGTAAGTTATACATCAAAGTAAGTAATTTAAACATAGAACATGCATTCTGGTTCTGGACTAGTTTAGTAATGGTATTTCTTGGAGACTTGTTTGTTTGGGCGGTCTCAGAAGGATTTCTTACTGACCCCTATTTGATAATTATGTGAGGTGGAATAATGAGTGAAAAATATATTGTTCATGAACATGATGTTGTGATTATTGGAGCAGGTGGTGCTGGTTTAAGAGCGGCAATTGAAGCCAGTAAATCTGGAGTTAGTGTAGCTATGATTTGTAAATCGATGCTAGGTAAAGCGCATACCGTGATGGCTGAAGGCGGCGCTGCTGCTGCCTTAGGAAATAAAGATCCGCGTGACAATTGGCAAACACATTTTAGAGACACTATGAAAGGTGGTAAGTATCTAAATGATTGGAGAATGGCAAGGATTCATGCTCAACAAGCTCCAGACAGGATCAGAGAATTAGAAACATGGGGGGCTGTTTTTGATAGAACACCTAAAGGACTAACTAATCAAAGAAATTTTGGAGGACATACATATCCAAGATTAGCACATATAGGAGATGCTACCGGTCTAGAATTAATTAGAACTTTACAGGAGAAAGGCGTACATATGGGTATGGACGTATATATGGAATTTACAGTTCGTAGATTATTCAAAACAGATGGGAAAATTTCTGGATGCTTTGCATATAATCGAAATGATGGAACTTTACATGTTTTTAAGGCTAAAACAATAGTAATGGCAACTGGAGGAGCTACTAGATGTTGGGCGGTTTGCTCAGGTTCATGGGAATATACTGGAGAAGGGTATGCTTTGGCTTATTGGGCTGGAGCAGAAATGGGGGATATGGAATTTATTCAGTTTCATCCAACTGGAATGATTTGGCCCCCCTCGGTGAAAGGAATATTGGTAACTGAAGGAGTTAGAGGAGAAGGTGGAATGCTTACTAATTCTGAAGGCAAGAGATTTATGTTTGACTATGTCCCTGAAATGTATAAAGATGAATTCGCAGATACCGAAGAAGAAGCATTAGAATGGGTTTCTGAGATTGTTGATGGAAAATTAGCAACTGTACGAAGACCACCAGAGTTACTGACTAGAGATGTCGTAGCTAAGGCAATAAATTCTGAGAGAGATGCGGGTAGAGCGAGTATACATGGAGGAGCATATCTGGATATTTCATGGAGAGACCCTGAACAAGTTAGAAAAAAGTTACCTGGAATGTATCATCAATTTAAAGAATTAGCTGCAGTAGATATTACAACAGAAAAAATGGAAGTTGGGCCTACTGCACATTATGTAATGGGTGGAATAAAGGTTCATCCTGAAACACAAGAAACTACTGTCCCTAGAATGTTTGCAGCAGGAGAAGCTGCAACAGGATTACATGGGGCTAATCGATTAGGAGGTAATTCTCTTTCTGATTTGATTGTATTTGGCAAAATTGCGGGGGAAAATGCTGCAATGATAGCAAAAGATTTGGATGGCTTTTTAGCAATAGATCAAAAGCAAATTAAAGAAGTTATTGAAGAAACTTTAGCCCCATTAAACCGTCAAAATGGAGAAAATCCTGCTAAAGTAGTAGAAGATTTAAGAGAAATGATGCAGCATAAAGTAGGTATAATAAGGACCGAAAAGTTACTAAAAGAAGCTCTAAAAGATTTGGAAGAACTGGAGATTCGTGAGAAAAATACATCAGTAGGAGATAGTAAAATATACAATCCAGGATGGCATCAAGCATTAGAGATTGGTGCAATGATAGATGTTAGTAAGATGTGTGCATTAGCAGCTTTACATCGTGAAGAATCAAGAGGAGGACATACTAGAGATGATTTCCCAGTTCCAGATTACAAGTATTGGGGGAAAATGAACAGCGTGATTACTAAGAAAGATGTTATGTCAATTGAACATCGGAGATACCCTTCAATCGATAATGAATTAAAACAATTATTAGATGTTGAAGATTTACACGAGGAGGAATGAAAATGAATGAAAATGTGACGTTCAAAATTTTTCGTGGAGAACCAGATAAAGATGGAGATCCATGTGGAGAAATGATTGATTATACTGTTGAAATGGATGAAGGAATGGTCGTCCTAGATGTCATACACAGAATACAAGCAGAACATGCACCGGACCTATCTTGTAGATGGAATTGTAAAGCAGGAAAATGTGGATCATGTTCAGCTGAAGTGAATGGAAAACCACGATTGATGTGTATGACTAGAATGGAAGAAGTAATGGAAGAAACACCTGAAGGAGAACCAGTTCTAGTAAAACCGATGCAAGCATTTCCTCTTACTAAAGATCTAGTCACAGATACTTCTTGGGCATATGAAATGAATAAAAAAATGGTGCCAATAAATGGCCCTGAGGAATTAGATTGGGAATTTAATCAAAATGAGGCTAATCGGATTCAGGAATTCAGAGGATGTATTGAATGTATGTTGTGTGTAAACACTTGTCATGTATTAAGGGAACATGAAAAGTTTGATGAATTTGCTGGGCCAAGATTCTTTGTTCGTTTAGCGGGATTAGAAATGCATCCTTTAGATGTAGAAAATCGAATTCCTGAGATTAAAGATGATTTTGGTATTGGTTATTGTAATATCACCAGATGTTGTACAGAAGTTTGTCCGGCTGGGATAAATATAACAGACAATGCAATAATTCCTTTAAAAGAAAGAGTAGTTACAGAATACTACGACCCTATTGCAATAATAGGGCGTAAACTTGGTCTAAGATAATGAATTTATAGCCCTCTCCGAGTTTACCCGGAGAGGTTTTGTGTAATTCCGAAAAAAATAGAATACTCACAATCGAGTAATTCCAATTTTCTTTACATTGGCCTTATTGATTTTAGGCGGTAACCAATCCGGTCCATTAGCTGGCTTGTCGACAACCTCTATCCAACCTTCAAAATTGTGAACACGGTTTGTTCCACGCTCACGCAGTTGGATAGGATTCTCTACCTTACGAGTAGCTGCTTTCAGGGCTGCTCCTCGAGGCTGCTTGCTTACGAACACTTGACTAGTGTCCTCACCATTCTGCATCAATACGAAATATTTTTTAACTGGCATAAAGTAATCCTCCATCACTTCGCCCGTCAAAATAGGATATGAAGGTATTGTATAAAAAACGCAATACTGCGCCACTATAGAGGTATTTGAAGAAAAACCAAGTCTTGTAAAATATAATTACATTTCAGCGCAAGCAAGCGTTTTTGTATTCAAAACACCAGGTATTGCACGGATTGATTCTACAACTAATCGTGCTATATCCCCCATATTATCGGCTTCTAATTTAACAATCAAATCATGATCTCCAAAAAGAAGATTCGCATCTGTAACAAATGATAATATTGAGGCTGCATTAAACACCGCCACTTCTGAACCCGGTTCCACATTTACTAGCACGTATCCCACTGACATATGTAGGCGTGGAGGCTCTCACGAATGAAATATTCCCTTAAAAATTCAGAATGGAGAGAAGAAGCATACATATTACATGGCCTCCTCTGAGTTAAATATGGCAGAGGTAATCATTGTTCGAGAATGCAAATACGGTCAAGTTAGAGTTTGCTTTGGAAATGTTTCTCGAGTAGAAGGAGATGTGATGGTATTACCTGCAAATAACAGACTGGCAGGTAGAGAGGGATTAGATGAGGTCATGCAACTAGTAGCCGGACCTGAGTTAAGAGCTGCATGTACGGCAATTGCTAAAGAAAAGAGGAAAACTAACTCTCAGCCATGCGGAGTTGGAGAAGCAGTTACTACCTCTGCATACAATTTACCAGCAGAACATTTGATACATGTAGTTGGTCCTGATTGTAGGAGACCAACTCAAGATCAATATCGTAGGGAATTATTAAAGAAATCCTATGAATCAATGTTTGCAGAAGTTGCGAAATTGGAGCCTCGCGAGACTCTGGTTTTACCGCCATTGGGAATGGATGTTTTCGCATATCCTCACAGAGAGGGGGCAAGAATGACAATGGAGATTGTTCTTGCATGGATGGATGAGGGAGAAGATCCAGGAGTAGATATGGTTCTAATTATCACTAATGAAGCAAGTTTTCTAAAAAATATGAAAACAGTATATCGCGAAAGTGAAGATCAATTCCCCGGTGTAGATAGAACTAGAGATTATAGGAAAGGGAAATTTGAATAATTGACCTGAGCGTTATATTCTGAAAACTTTGAAAAAGACGTTTAATTAATGATTTCAATCGATGTTGTCAATAACCTTGAGATTACGATAGGCACATGGGAGTTGGAAGCGCATACGAGCGCGAGTTACGATCTGTGCTTGCGGGTGAAGAAAAAGGTGTTCGTGCAATAACGCGATCATGTAGTGAATCTGAACGTGCTCAAGCAATGCAAATTTGTCAACGTCCATTCCTAGTAGTTAGGGCACCAGGAAGTGGTTCAGAAGGCACTGGAGATTTACTACTATTGAGAGGAGATATTTGTTTCCCAATTGAAGTCAAGTCATCAAAAAAGAAGAAATTATATCTTTCAGGAAGAACTGTCTTGCAATATCAGGCTCTAGAAGAAGTTGGAAGAAAATGTTCAATACAACCATTCTATGCATACAGACTGAAAGGAGTAAGAGGCGATAGTTGGAAAATATTCAGAGTGAAAGTAGAGGGGCTAACTGGGAAATCAAGACTACTGGCCAGAAGAATTCCAGAATTACCATTGACAAGAAATGGAACACCATATTTAGATTGGGACAAAGGACTACCTTTGCATAAATTCTTATCGTTTATTTCAAAGTCTGAAAGTGCTAAAAATATTGAACCAAGTATGGCTCCAAAGAAAATTTATTCTGAGATTCTAGATTCTGTAACTAGTCAGTATGACTCATCATCTCCGGATAGAGCAGCATCGAGTCTGTCAAACTCTTGAGTTAGATTTTTTACTTCTTGAGATATACTCTTGAATCTAGCTTGATTTAATAATCGAAGGACACTGTCCCTACCTCTTCTTATCGAATCGATTTGACGCTGTTTAGTCTTATTTTCATCCAAACCTCCTACATCCATGTAATTCGGAGGAGACTATCTTTCAAATGACTTGTGGCATTAAGGACACAAGTTGAAGAATAGGAATGCAGGCCATGCAACATGAAAGGTGAAGATGCTTCGCTTACGAGTCATCTTTTACCGATGATTTCAATATACTTTTTTTACATGTTAGGTCTACCTATTTGGGGAGTAATTATCATGATTATATGGTATACGACTCTCATTTATCTAGAAAATAATGGCATACTAGATGAATGGAATGCTACAAGAATGCTTGGATTTATATTGATGATTAGAACTAATAAGGGAAGAATTATTCTTGATAAACTTTCAAAGTATAGAAGATTCTGGATTGGTTTTGGCGAGTTTTCAATATGGTTATGTTATCTAATAATGTTTGGAGTAATGATTTTACTAATAGCCAGTGCTATAATGACTGCACTATCTCCACCTCAGGAAGCTATCCCTACGAAAGATCTTCTTCTCATTCCTGGTGTTACAAGTTTCGTCCCATTATGGTGGCCAGGAATCGCTCTTGTAATCGCATTAGTAATTCATGAATATGGGCACGCAATACAAGCTAGAGTGCATGGAATGAGAGCAAAAAGTTTCGGATTACTTTTACTCGGGCCACTTCCTATGGGCGCTTTTTTTGAACCAGAATTACAAGAAATGACTAGAGCACCCAGAAGAGAAAGACTTCGCATTTATGCTGCCGCTCCTTCAATAAATATAGTAGCAACATATTTTGTACTCATACTACTTTCTGCAACAGCATCCGGCTTCATAGCAGCAAATCCTGGAATGCATGCTCATGCAATAGTTGTAGGGAGTGGAGCAGAAGAAGCGGGCTTAGAACCTTATGAAATAATCACACATATTGACGGAGTTTCTGTATCTGAGCGCGATGACTTCTTGTATATAATGAAATCAAAAAGTGCTGGAGAAATCATTGAGATTTCCGTTCTTTCTCGAGAAAATGAGTTAGGAGAAAGAGATACAAGAATGATAAATGTCACATTAACTGATCAATTAGAATATTATCTTGAATTAGGAATTCCGAGTTCTTTTGAGGATGATTGTAGTGAGGATGAAGACTGTCTACAGAAGTATACTGATTATCTAAATAAGCTGGGAATTAATGAAGGAGATGCATTCTTGGGAGTAAGTGGTTTTTCATCGGGTACTGTAGGAGTAGACAGGTATGAATTATCATCTAATGAGGATTTACACCCAATAATTAGAACTCTTATCTTTGCAATAAGGCCACTAGATATGATGGGGATACCTATACAATTAGATGGGCATACAATACCACTAGATGAAAGAAACTTGTTAGAAGCAGGGGACGGAGTTGTTGTATCTATGATAGGAACTGAAGGAATGTTAGCGATTTTTGATTTCTTGTTCTGGTTTATTTGGATTAATTTCATACTTGGATTTGCTAATCTAATACCAATGATTCCATTTGATGGTGGTCAGATTGCTAGAGATACTACTCACTCAATTATTAGATTCTTAGCAAAAGGTATGAACCCTCTAAGAGTAGAATCATTAGCCAATAGAATTAGTGGATTTAGTAGTCTAATTATGTTGATTATTGTATTATTACCAATATTATTGGCCAATGCATTAAATTAAGTCATTCTTCCTCATCATTTTTATTTTGATTAGAAAGTAAATCAAAAACCATTGGTACAATTACTACTACAGCTATTATTGTCATTAGATTACTCCATGTTTGAGTAGATACAAAAGAAGATGTTCCTGAGAAGAATAATTTGATTGAACCAACCCATGGAATTTCAGATGATGCGACTCCAATTATCCAATCATCTTTAACTGCAGTAACAGGTTGATTATTTTCATCTTTCAAACCGTTTCTTGCATCTTGGCCGGTTGCAACTATTTGATCTATTTTGCACCCATTAGTATCAGGGTTATCGCCAGTGGTTAAGTATCCTGAATGATTAGGAATCCAGTCAATGATTTCAAGGTTATAACTCCCCCCATGATAACTACATGGATAATCTAATACTAAATTTATACTACTAACATTAACTAAATTTGTTCCAGGCACATCCCATGTCTTCTGCCCATTACTTGTAGAATTCAATACTGCCTTCAATATGGCTCTGTGGATTACAGGGGTATCACTACCACCATTTTTCTGATAAATTATAACATCGCCATACATTCCATGCATCTCATATCCATAATTTGGATTACTTTCTTCTAAAGCTTCTACATATGTAATTATATCAACTCTTTCAGGATTCATTACTAAAACTAAATCACCAGGATCTATGGCTCCTAATGACCCGTCGTCAGTATGCTTCATTGAACCTGATTCGACAACAACCATAGGAGGGAACATTCCGGTTGCAAGCCACATCGAACCTAGTAATAGGAATACTAAACCAATAGCAAGAAATGCCTCTCTAAAGTATAATTTAATAGCATCAGACAACACTAATCCTCCTTATTACCAAACGGCCTAGTTGAGTTTAATAACATTAAAAGGAAGGAAATTAAAAGGATACTAACTGGGTCAAAATGAAATGCAGGATAATAATATGATGAAGAACCACTAATCATTTCAGTCAGATCTATAGTATATTCTCTTGATCCAGATTGTGTTGCTAAACCGAAGAAAGTATTCCAAACTAAAATAGCCAGAGAACCTAATGTAGCCAATATCAATAGCCTGTGATAAAATAACACTCTAAGAATATCAAGACCCGGAAGTCTATGAGAAATTATTGAATTTGTATTATTGAACCAAGAAGATACTTTAGATTCAGTAGAATGGCGTACAGGAATGGAATTTTCAGCAGAAAGATTCTTCCCAACTGTTATCTGATGCATCTCTAAAAGACCTCTCATTGATTGCATATATTTCGATCCAAGCATTATTGCGGCATCTTCACCTTCTTTTCGACGGCGTAACACTTCAGCCCTTGAATCAAGTAATAAAATATCATCAAGTAGCTGCTTTTGTTCCAAATAATAAAAAAATTCTGGACCGACATAGAACGTACCTATAGCACCTAAAAACATACCAATCCAAGTTAGAGTTACCATATTTTCTTTAGATGGATCATTTGCACCTGAAAGGACAAAGAGAAAAACAATACCCCATACTAATAAAGCAGCAGAAAGAATTGATACATTAGTGATTATTTGAAAATGTCTGTTACTCTGATTTGCCCAAAATCGGCCAAAGAAACCAAGCTGTTTTCCGTCTCGACGTGCCATTATATCGAACTTGGGTAAGGCTTCGCCGCTTAGTGCCTTACGCTAACAAGTTCAGATTAAAACTCAGAATAATACCAATTAATTAATTTGCTTTACTCTCAACTCAGAGATATGAAAAGACAATGGTGGGCATGTATTATTGTGTTCAATCTCGTTTTATCAGGATGTATTGGTGAGACAGTTCTAGATATGGATAATGATGGAATTTTAGATAGTGAAGATAACGACAGAGATGGTGATGGGTGGGATAATTCATTGGAAATTAATTGCACGACAGATGAGGATAATCCATTAGATATACCATCAGACTTAGATCAAGATATGATTTGCGACTTGTTAGATGATGATGCAGATGGAGACGATTGGAGTAATGATAAAGAAGTGGAATGTGAAACTTCAGCATATGATTCTTTGATTAAACCAGAAGATCTTGATAATGATGGAATTTGCAATTTTTTAGATGAAGATATAGATGGAGATAAACTACCTAATATTTGGGAGGAAGAGAGAGGCTTAGACTCTTTAGATCCACAAGATAATGTAATTTGTCAGGGTTTATCGGAATATTGTTTGAGAAGTTATGATGATTTTACATTCCCTGAAACGCATAATGCTTATTCAGCTGCTGAAGATGGAGTAGTTCTTGGAGTGAATCATTACACTGGCCTACAAGCACAATGGGATGGAGGAATTAGAGCATTTATGGTTGATACACATCACGTTACTAACGATGATACGGATGCTGAAGATGTAAGGTTCTGTCATGGTTCTCCGGGTCAATTTCCACATCCATGTTTATACTCAGAAATTGATGCTTTTGAATGGCTTTCTCTTCTGAATTCATTAATGAATTCTACTAATGAAGGATGTCATTCTTCTTGTGGAGACGTAGTCACTCTACTTATTGAGAATAATGTACCTGCAGATCACTTAGAATATTTATTTAATCAAACTGGGATGTATGATAGGATATATGTGCATGAACTAGGTGAAAATTGGCCAAGTCTTGGCGATTTAATCCTAACAGGTAAAGATTTAGTGGTTTTCTGGGAACAACCAGGAAATCAGAGTTATCCTTGGCTTCATGACTTTGGAGAATTTGGTTGGACAACCGATTATGCAGAAGATAATGCAGAAGATATGGAATGTACTGTATATAGAGGCGATGGGACACAACCAGTTTGGCATCTTAATAATTGGTTAAAAAGTATGTTTGGAGTTGCAGATCCTTATAGATCAGGTGAAGTAAATGACTATGATTTTTTGCTAAATAGATCAATTGAATGTTGGGAAATAATGGATGATCGTCCAACATTTATAGCAGTAGATTATTGGGAGGATGGAGAAATAACTAATGTTACAATCACACTTAATAAGATGGAAAATTGGAACGATATAGTCCCCCCTCATCCATAATTATGGTAAAGAAAAGTTAGAATCCCTTTCGTTGGGTTTTCTTAATAGAACCTTTGCGATAAGAATATGAGTGAAACTGCAATTGGTAGATTGCATCCAAAAGTTCGCGAACTTGTTACTCAATTAGGATGGGAACTTACACCGATTCAAGAAGAAGCTACAATTGACTTATGTAATGGTCATGATAGATTATTAGTTGCCCCAACAGGCAGCGGAAAAACAGAAGCTGCAATTCTACCTGTTGTCTCTAGAGCTATTGAAGAAAATTGGGAAGGTTTGTCAATATTATACATTACTCCACTTAGAGCATTAAACAGAGATATTGATAGAAGATTATCTAGATTATTGGAACCTTTGGGTTTAACTGTAGGTCTAAGACATGGAGATACTACTCAAAAAGAACGTACTAAACAATCAAAAAATCCCCCTAATCTCTTGATAACTACGCCTGAGACCACACAAATAATGCTTTTAGGAAGTAGACTAAGAAAGCATCTTGCTGGCGTCAAAGTAATAATTCTTGATGAGATTCACGACCTAGCAGGAAGTGAGAGAGGAGCCCAATTAATGGTCGGATTGGAAAGAATCGCTGATATTAACAGCGATTCATTTCAGCGAATAGGGTTGTCAGCAACTGTTGGAAATCCAAAAGAAGTTGCCAAATATATGTCTAAAAATGCAAAACCTATTCTTGGCCCTGCACCAAGATTTACAGAAGTAATTGTTCACAAAGAAAAACCATCTGCTGAAGATGAAATTCTTTCAGTACAATGGTCGGTTTCACCTAATTCAATAGCAGCATTTAGGAGACTGGCAAATTCATTAATTCAAGATTCTCCATCTCTAATATTTGTTAATTCAAGATCTGCTGCTGAAACTGTGGCTCAGAGATTGAGTGCTATCGTCCCTGAAATTAAAATTGGAGTACACCATGGAAGTCTTGCAGCAGAAACAAGAAGAAATATGGAAGATAATTTAAGAAAAGGAGAATTGAATGGAATTATTTGTACAAGTAGTTTAGAGTTAGGAATAGATATTGGATCAATAAAAAGAGTACATCAATTGCAGTCACCAAGAGCAGTTGATAGATTGTTGCAACGAATGGGAAGGGCTGAACATCACCTTGGAGGAACAGGTAGAGGAGAGATTCTTGCATGGGAAGTAGATGAGATTTCGGAATGTGCAGTTATTGCAAGAAAAGCAATGTCTTCAGAGCTTGAAGGTATAGAATGGCAAACAGATCCTGGAGTTGTTGCGGCCAATCAATTTATTCAATTGGGTATTGAAAGAAGTGTTGTACCTCTTCAGAAAGCAAATGAAATAATAGAAAATTGTTCATTATTCAAGGGATGGAATTACGAATCAAGTATAGGTATTCTCAGGGTTTTAAATGATCGTTGGCTTATAAGACTTGTAGAAAATCCTGAAGATTCGGATGTAACAAAGTGGCCGGCTAGATTATGGGAAGAATTGGCTTCAAGAAGTAGCCAGAAAATTCCAGAAAAAAGACCACCGTGGGATGAAGAACAGAAAGATTCGGATAAAATTAAATGGAGAAAAGCTATGGTAAAGGTTCTTCCAAAATCATTGAAGAAAGGATGGTACTCGCCTTCTGGAAAGGCTTCGAAATCTAGAACCGATCATATATCTATGATTCCAGACGAGATATCATACAGAGTTAGAGATGTTGTAACTAGAGCAGTCCTAGGTTCTGTCGATGAGGCATTCGTTCTTTCTTTGAATAATGATGCCAGTGATGACTCACTCGGCAGAGCGAGAAGATTTGTAATGGCAGGTAGAACATGGCAAATTGTTGATGCTGATCCTGAACAAGAGGAATTACTTGTCGCACCGATTAAAGAAACAGGAGAGGCACCAGTATGGGCTGGAGAATTACCTCCAGTACCAAAGGAAGTCGCAAGAGAAGTAGGATCGCTAAGAAGAAGCGTAGCAATTACCCTAGGTGCTATGGAAGATGATGAAAATACTATACTATTCGATGATTACCCGCTATCTCCGAGTGCAAGAGAAAGTTTAGTTTATACAATTTCAGAACATATTGATGCAACTGGTGTATTGCCAGATGAAAACACAGTGACAATTGAAGAGAGACAAGGAGTTATTGTTCTGAATACTTGCGCAGGTTCAAAAATAAATGAAACTCTTGCTTATTTAATTCAGGCTTTCGGATCTTTAAAAGAAGGGAAAATGGGTCGGACATTAATCGATCCCTATCGGATATCTATTCAAATCCCAGGAACTAATCCTTCTGATATCTTAGGTTGGCTCCAAGACACACCTCCTATAGCCTTACCATCGTTAATGCGGATGACAATACCAAATGGCAGAGCTGTTAGATGGAGGGTTGTTCAAGTTGCAAGAAGAATGGGAGTTTTACAGAAAGGAGTCGATCCTCGGAAAGTCAATCTTCAGGGGTTAATGAGAAGATGGAAAGGTACCCCTGTAATAGAAGAGGCACTTAGTAAATTATTCCATGAAAGAATGGATATTGATTCGACTATGGATTTTTTGACTAGTATACAAAATGGAGACATAAAAATTTTATTGACGCCTCCAGGCCCATTAGGACAATCAATAAAAAGCGAGAAAGATTTACTTCTTCCATCATGGTCAGATAAAGAATTAAGAGAACATCTAGAAGTTAGATTGATCAATGAGAGAGCAGTATTAGTATGTTTAAATTGTAAAAATAAAACTAGAAGAAGAGTTGAAAAATTCTCTGAAAGAATTGAACCATGCTCTACATGTTCAGGAACAATGCAAGCATGTTCACCAGAAAGAATGGAATCAATGTTAGTGGATTGGGTAGAAAGTAGGGATCCGAAAATTTCTGGAAAAATGACAAAGAATGCTGAACTAATTAGAACTCATGGCAAGGATGCTATAATTTGTATGATGGGAAGAGGAATTGCAGAAGAAACAGCAACAAGAATCCTAAGAGGGCATGTGTTTGGAGAAAGAGTAAGATTGCTTAGATCTATACATAATGCTGAATTAAAATATGCTTCAACAAGGAGATATTGGAGTTAGTAAAAAGGTAAGCACTATGTTCGTCCTTTCATGCCGAACATATGTGCTAATCGGTTTAACTGGCAGGAATGCATCAGGAAAATCAACTATTGTTGATTGGTTTTCAAAAAAAGGTCTGAAAACTGCGTCTTGTTCTGATTCCATAAGAGCATGGCTTGCAGAGAAAAATATTGAGCCCACTAGAGATGCTTTAATTGAAGGTGGAAGAGAGTTGAGAAGACAGGGGGGGGCAGGTATTCTGGCTGAAATGCTACTAGAAATGCTTGATGGAGAAAATGCTGTAATTGATTCTATTAGAACTCCTGGCGAAGTCGAAGCTTTGAGGAATAGAGAAGACTTTCTATTAGTTGAGGTTAAAGCAAATTCGGATACAAGGTGGGAGAGATTGCAAAGTCGTGCTCGTGCTGGAGATCCGATTGATAGAGAGACATTTATCAGGCAAGAAAAAGCAGAATCTGTGGCAAAAGATGCTGCTGGACAAGCATTAAATGCTACTGCAGAATTAGCAGATTTAGTTATTCTGAATGATGGGACTGAGGACGAATTAAGTAAAGATTTAGAAGAAATGTTCATAAAATTAAATAAATGATTTTTTGCCGTAAATAACTTAATAGATATAATAATAATACACTCAAATATGCACAAGTGCTTTCTTAGTATTACAATATTATTTTTCTTATTATTATCTTCTATTCCAGTTAACGCAGCAAGCGTGCCACCAGAACCTAATGAAGATGGGATATGGGTAATAGATGATGCAGGATTACTAATACAAAGCCAGTTTGATTCTCTAAATGATAAATGTAATAGTATATATCTAAATACAGGGACACCAATTGTGATTCTTACAATTGAAAGTTATGAAAGTCAAGATGCGCCAGGTGATTGGGAAATGGAAGAATATGCACGATTTGCATTTGATGAATATGGCATTAATGATGATAGGAATGAAGATAAGGCTATTTTGATATTTATCTCAGAGTTAGACAGACAATTCTGGATAGAACTAGGAGGAGGATACTCAGGAGAGGGATTAGACGATTATGTACAAAGTATCTTTGATAATGACGTAAGACCTTGGTTAGCAGAAGATCGTTGGTTTGATGGATTATATGCAGCAGTTGAAGGATTGAGACCTATACTCGAAGAAGGCGAAATAATCATTCCAGATTTTAGTTGGAGTGATGAAATATGGGTAGTGGATGATGGAAATATACTATCTGATGAGGAAGAAGTAGAACTTAACATGATAATCAATGAAATTGAGTTAGAAACTAGTTGTCCGATCATCATACTTACTATAGACAGCCTTGTAGAAAAAAATGCATCTTTGATATCATTTAATTCCTATATGGACAAAGTGTTTGATGAATATGAGGTGCAGGACTGCGGTATAGTATGGGGTATAATAGCAGAAATTGAACCCTGGGACGATATATATTGGTATCAAATTACTGTATCATCAGGAGAACAATACAATGGAGACTGGGATAGATTTCTTCGAGAACAAACTTGGCAAATGCAAGACAGTTTGTATTACGGTCAAGCATTTGGAATGAATGAGGGGGGTAGTTTGTTTGAAGTAACGACTGATATCACTCAATACTCAGAAAAAGCGATTAATAATGATGGATTCATAATTGATGAATGGTTGAAAATTAATTCAATTCCGATTTTATTGGTAGCTATACTTTTGTTTGCTGGTATTGGTTTATTCGTTTATTCTATACCAAAGAAATTAAAATTTCGAAAAAGAAAAGATGAGGCTTTTCTTAAAACAGCAGTGATTAATAGAGCAATAATGAGTAATTTATCAGGAGGTTCTAGTATCAGAAGTGAGTGGAATGGAGTATTTGAAGGTATGAAAGATTCAGAAATTAAATCATTCAGACAACTTGATGAAAAACTTAGACATGAAGATGTAAATATTAGTCTAGAAAAATATGAGACTGAATTGAATACCATAAAAGAAATCTATAATTTACGAAGTTCAAAATCAGATATTGCCACTATCTTTTCAATAATTATCTCGTTTCCCATGGCAATTATGTTAGTTTCGAGTTATTTTAATTCTTCTTCTCCATGGATGATGGAAGCTCAAAAAATAGGTACTGATGATATATTTATTGGGATTTTTGCAACGGTATTTATTGGTTGTTTTGTAGTTCCAATGAGGATGTTCTTTTTGGGAGTGATAAACAATGGAAGTAGACGATTGAAAAAAGAAATGGCATTAATACTAGGGCTACCTTTAATGAAAAGAATATCAAGAGATAATTATAGAGATGAACATTATGACAGCTTCGTGTGGAATTATCATGGAATGAGTAGATCGTTCAGGTCAAGCTCTGGAAGTACCCGTTCTGAAAGAATAAGCAGTGGCGGCGGTGGCGGTGGCGGTGGCGGTGGCGGCGGCGGAGGCTTCAGCAGCGGCGGTGGCGGTGGCGGTGGCGGCGGCGGTGGAAATTTCTGAATTACCCTAAGCCTTTCTGACAATTATACCGGCTTCATTCATCATACTAGAAGCAATATTGAAATCTTTCTCCCAACGCTCAGGAATCTCAACATCTTCAGGGAAAACCACCTCACTTACACCTGCTTGAATAAGAGAACGAGTACATCTGGAACAGGGAGGCCATGTGACATATGCCATCGTTCCCTTTAATGAAATTCCAATCCTAGCAGCATGCATAATTGCATTTTCTTCTGCATGACATATCATGGGATATTTTTGTTCACGATCTTCGAGTCTTTCGATTTTATCTTCGATTCCTCGTGGAAAACCATTGAAACCAGTAGATCGAATCTCACGATCTTCACCAACGACTACACAACCAACTTTAGTTGAAGGATCTTTAGACCATTCAGAGATATGCTTTGCTAATTCTAAAAATCGTTTATCCCACTTATTACTCATATTATCATCTCGCTAATACTTATCATAAGTCATTATCCCTATTGGCCTCAGTACGACTTGGGTCATAACCCTGAAAAGTAGATGGATTAGCATAGCAATCAGGATCATCTTCATCGGCTTTGCCACCATTGTCATTATCAATGCCATCACCACAATTCCCATTATTAGAGTCATCATTTGAGGAAAGTAAACTGTCTGCGCCTCCACTACAAGGATGGCGAATAATAAACCACATAAAACTAAAATTAATGCAACGAGAATATATTTAGAAGTACTATCTTGGGATTCAAGAACTACTTTTAACTCAACTTTTTCACTTGGCTTATCTGACATCTACGAGCCATCCACAGGGGTCATCCTTTTTGATTATCAGTGAACACGTAGTTCTTCCCAAAGACTAAGATTATCTCTAATAATGATATAATTAAGAATATCTCCTACAAGATAAACACTACCCATTATTATCATATCAATACCCTCTCTTTCAGCAATTATTGAAGCCTCTTTGATAGCCTCTATTGGATTTTTAATTACTAGTCCAGAAGATGATTGATTAGTACAAATTATTTTCTTTAGTTCGCTCGCATTAACGGATTTATTTCGTCCAGAAAGGGGCTCTGTAAAGATAATTTGATTGAATATAGAATCATGATAATAACTATTATTTAATGGAGACAAGGTATCTTTAATATCTGCTTTCTCTGTCACTCCAATAACGATTACGCACGGTCTATTGATTGAATTAAGTTCAGCGATAAAACCCTCCTTATTATGCGCTGCACAAATTTTTGTTTCTACTCCAAACCATAGCGACCCATATCCGGGAGAACGACCCGGCCAGTTACATTCTAACATTGGTATATTCCATCCAAATAATTCTGCTATTTCTTTAGATAAATTATTCCAAATTTCCCAAGGAGATAACGAATTATTATTTTCTTGAATTCTAAGGTCAGTTCCAACTTTATCCGAAATTATTTTGAGTACTGATGGACTAAGATTTTCGCTCTTAGAAATTATTAAAGGGACTCCAGGACGATGAATACCTGCCTTTTCAAATGCTATTTCCTCCAAAGTATTTCCTAGAAATTCAGTGTGATCTTTAGAAATAGTAGTAATTACACAAAGATCTGCATTAACTAAACGAGTAGAATCTAGACGACCTCCTAAACCTGTTTCTATTATCGCTCTATCAATATTATTCTCTTTAAATGCTAACATAGCAAGTAAAAATGTCACTTCAAAAAAAGTAGGATTACAAACGGGAGATATTAACGAAGCATCTCTTATTGTATTCAAGAACTTATCAAAATCATCAGGACTTATTGGAATTCCATTTATTCGGATTCTTTCTTCAATAGTAATAAGATGCGGTGATGTGAAAAGACCTACTTTCAGATTATTGGCACATGCTGTAGCAGATAATTGGACACAAAGAGAACCTTTTCCATTAGTGCCTGCCACGTGAATAGAAGGAAATTCTAAATGAGGATTGTTAAGTCTCTGTAACATTATTTCACAGTTTGTAAGACCTAATTTAACACCGATTAATTTCCTTTCATCGAGCCATTTCCTAATGTCCAAAAAAGAATCACCCACTAATGCAACCACGCACTTGTATTAGTCAAAGTGATATGGGCTTTGAACTTCGTGGAGGTTGGGGAGTAAAAGTGAACGAGACAATTGAGGCTATGAAAGACCAGTGGAAGTCAATGACAAGTATGGCTGGAATGTTCGTGACAACTATTTTTTTGGGTATTACAATTCAACCTATTTGGGATATTCCTGAAGCTAGGGCATTTGGAGAAGAAGGTACAACTCAAAGCGGATATATTTTACTGGAATTGGTTTTGATAGGTATTTTTACTTTCATAATAATCTGGCTTGCAAGGAAAAATATGGATATGTTAATTAAAGGATTTATTATGTTCTCGCTCTATTTTTCATTGTACTATGTAGTGGCTCCATATCTTGCCTTAATAATGGAAATAACCACTGGAAATCAAGAAAACATAGTCATTATTGCACTTTTATTGAATTTATTACTAATGATAACTTTATGGAAATTTCCAGAATGGTATATAGTTAATCTAGTTGGAGTTTTGGTAGGATCAGGTGTTATAACAATGATAGGAATTAGTTTTGTACCCACACTAATTATTATATTCATGATTTGTGCTGCAATATATGATCACTGGGCAGTGAATGGTAGTAAACACATGTTGGAATTAGCAGACACTATGATAAATTTGAAGTTACCAATATTACTAGTAGCTCCGAAAGAAAAAGGATATTCATTCTTAGATGAACAAGAAGGAGTAATGGAGGAAAAAATTCCGAGACCGTCGCAAGAAGACTGGGAGAATCCTAAGATTGGTTCTGAGAAAAAAGTAAAAGGTGGTAGAGATGCATTATTTATGGGTCTTGGAGATGTGATTTTCCCTGGAATGTTAGTAATTTCAGCGATTACATTCTTGCCTGAAACAGGTATGGTTGTAGGTTCTTTACCTCTAACATCATTCTTTGGATGGATTCATTTAGATCCTTTGGCTGTAGGATTGGGAACTTTGTTAGGAGGATTGATAGGCTACGTAGGGTTGATGACTCAGGTGGCTAAAGGAAAACCACAAGCAGGTCTGCCTTTGCTTAATGGTGGCGCAATTTTAGGTTATTTCGTTACAGGATTAATAGTATATGGTCCATCTGATTTAATACAACAAATCACCTTCTTCTGAACCTAAAAGCCCGATTCATTGAAAGAACATTGGGCACTCCTAGAGTCGATAGTTATGCTAGACATGAGTATGTTTCGTGAAAAATCTGACATATTACGAAAAGATCATGATAAAAGAAAGATTCCTTATGATAATATTGAAGAGGTCATAAGACTAGATAATGCTTGGAAACAAGCTAGTTATGATTCAGACCTACTTCGTAAATCGAGAAATGAAGCCGCGAGAGGGATTGCAAATGCAAAAAAATCTGGAGATTCAGAATCTGTAAAAAAAATTATGGACAAAGTATCAAGTATAGGAGCTAGAATAGAAGAACTAACTAAAATATCTGATGATTATCTAAAACAAAGAGATACTGTCAGAATGAGAGTGCCGAATATTCTTCATGAGAGCGTACCTGTAGGTGAAGACGACCAAAAAAACACTTTACATAGTTTGCATGGGCAAAAAAAAGATATGAATTTTCAACCAAAGAATCATAATGAAATTATTGAAACGAATGGGTGGGTCGATTTAGCTAGAGCTGCAAAAATAACAGGCAGTAGATTTTATTTCTTACAAGGGGATTTAGCACGTCTAGAAATGGCACTTCAAAGTTATACAACTAATTTTCTTGTAAAACGTGATTATACTCTCGTTCAACCACCACTGATGATGAATAGAGAAGCTTACGAAGGAGTTACCGATCTCGCTGACTTTGAAACCGTAATGTATGGTATTGAACCTGATAAATTCTATCTTATTGCTACAAGTGAGCACCCATTAACCGCGATGAGAATGGATGAAATTATTGAGCCTTCAGAACTTCCAATAAAACTTGTAGGAGTATCACAATGTTTCCGAAGAGAAGTTGGTGCACACGGCCTCTCGGACAGAGGAATTTGGAGAGTGCATCAATTTACAAAAATAGAACAAATAATAATTTGTAATCCTGAAGATTCTTGGTCTCATCATGAAGATTTACTTTCTAATGCTACTGAACTATGGGATAGTCTAGATTTACATTATAGAGTTGTAAATATTTGTACAGGAGATATGGGAACTGTAGCCTCAAAGAAGTATGATCTTGAAGCATGGCTGCCAGGTGTAGAAGATTACAAAGAAGTTGTTTCATGCTCTAACTGTACTGACTATCAAGCTAATCGACTACGTATGAGATATAGAACATCAGAAGGAAATTCTGCTGTCCATACACTTAATTCAACTGCTGTTGCTACAAGTAGGGCTTTAGTAGCAATTTTAGAACAATATCAGACCGAAGATGGTAGAATCATGATACCAAAAGTTTTGCAACCATTTATGGATAATCAAGAGTTCCTAGAACCACTAAATTGAACTTTCTTTAGGTTTTTTAGTTACTTGACGTACTAATAATAAAATAATTATTATTGCAAATATAGCAGCAATTAGAGGCGCTAGAAGTGCAGCAATTGTAAGGACTACGCTAGCTATATTTTCACCTGATGCAACAAATGAGTTCCCGAATCCTAAGGTTAATGTTGATGATAAACCACGGATAGCAACGGTGGTTAATTGGATAATTCCTGCTGAACCACCACCTGCAATTATAGCAAATGACCATTGCATGATAGGATCTGTTCCTACTAAAACCATTGAACTCATTCCTACACCAGATAGGACGGCAGCAGGTGTAGCTATTGTATCAAGAAGATTATCTAACCAAGGGACATAATATGCTGCGAACTCGGCAAGACATGCTATTCCGAGTATTAGAACTGCAGCATTACTATCAAAAATCGCAAAACTTGTATCTGATAAGTCTAGATTAACTAATGTATCTGTTCTAACAGCTATAGAAAGAAGAAAAGGGGGTAAAAATACTCTAAACCCTGATGCTGATGCTAGGCTAAGACCCATCAAAGCAGCTAATATTGTAGCCTCTGTACTCATAATATTACCAAGATATAGTGATTAATTAACTCATTGCCTGCATGATAATTAAAAATTTAGTATAAAATAGAGATTTATTCACCAATTTCAACAAGATTCGCGCCCATATCAACCCTGTCGCCAGTCTCAAAATGAACTGCGATAACTTCACCTGCTTTTGGAGCCTGAATACGATGCTCCATTTTCATCGCTTCCATTACCAAAAGAGTTTGTCCTTGCCTGACTCTTTGACCTGATTTTACTAACACATCTAATATAGTTCCAGGCATAGGTGCACTGAGACTACCTTCAGATAAAGAAGAATTTTTACTTCCAGGTTCATGCATATTTGTAACATAAATTCGTCCTTGGAAATGAATCCACCATTTATCATCAGAACGTACGACATGAGCAAAACTTGTCACACCATCTAGTTCAACAATGATTCTGCCAGGCTGCTCATCTCTACTTACAGAAATATCAGGTATAGAATTTTCAATATTATCTGTGACCAATTTTGATGGTTTTAATTTACCATCATTATCCAAAAAGGATACTGTAAATCGAGGACCTGAATCATTTACACTCCATTCCATAATATCACCTAAGGGAAAGACCTCTTCAAAGTTCTAAATGGGTCACCGGAATGTCCGCTATATTCATCAATCAAATTTTCTGAATTAATATTTATTGAATTTCTATCTATACCCAACCGACTAGATGCTGCAGAAATTGACACCAATATTGAATCATTAATTTGAGGTTGTAAGAACTCTTCTAAATCAGTATTATCTAAAAAATCTGTAGTAACTAATCCTTCAGAAAAGATTTTACTACGCGTTATTTCTCGTAAAAATCCAACATTAGTTGTCACGCCAAGTACAATAAACTCAGAAAGTGCTGAATCAAGTCTTCTTAATGCAGCATTTCTAGTTGGAGCATGAACGATTAATTTCGCTAACATTGGGTCAAAATCGACTGTAACTTCATCTCCTTCTCTAAAACCTGAATCCATTCTAACACCAGGAGTTGATGGAGGTCTCCA
The DNA here is from genome assembly GCA_016777225.1 of Candidatus Thalassarchaeum sp. GTDB lineage: Archaea > Thermoplasmatota > Poseidoniia > Poseidoniales > Thalassarchaeaceae > MGIIb-O2. Next base: position 315,966 of record JADHRW010000001.1, read on the forward strand.
CATAGCTAATTTACCAATAGCGGGAAGGAAGCCTTTACTAACATCTTCAGCATAAATTCTAGCCTCTATTGAATGTCCAGTAATTCCAATATCATCTTGAGATATTTCTAAAGGAAGACCGGCTGCAACTTCAAACTGTTTCTGAACTAAATCAATACCAGTAATCAATTCGGTAACTGGATGTTCAACTTGTAAACGAGTATTCATCTCAAGAAAGAAAAACTCTCCTTTGGAAGTGAGTAAGAATTCTACAGTACCTGCACCTTCGTAATTCACCGCTTCGGCAGCTCTAATCGCTGCGATTCCCATCGAATTACGAATTTCAGCAGTAACTGCGGGTGAAGGAGCCTCTTCGATTACTTTCTGATGTCGGCGTTGTAAAGAGCAATCTCTCTCATTCAAATGTATAGAGTTACCATATCTATCACATAGAACTTGAATCTCAACATGTCTAGAGCCTGTAAGGAGCCTTTCAACATATACGGTACCATCTCCAAATGCTGCAGATGCTTCACGTGCAGCAGCTTCATACTCTGTTCTGAGCATCTTTGGTTCGTGAACTGCTCGCATACCTTTTCCGCCACCTCCAGCACTAGCCTTAACCAATAATGGATAACCTACTCTAGCGGCTGATGATGCTAAAACTCCAAGAGGATTTGTACCATATTCGATATCAAGTTCTTCACCAGGAATAATTGGAACATTAGATTCAATCATTCTCCTACGAGCAGATATTTTATCACCCATTGTTTCAATTGCTTCAGGAGAAGGCCCTATCCAAACTAAGTTAGCATCAATGACCGCTTTTGCAAAATCCGCTCTTTCAGATAAAAAACCATATCCTGGATGTATTGCTTGTGCTCCTGATTGTTTCGCAGCAGATATTATAGCATCCATATTTAGATAAGTTTCTGAAAGGTTAGCTCCAGGTAAATGTATTGCTTGATCGGATATCTCAACATGGAATGAATTTCTATCAGGATCTGAATATACTGCAATACCTCTCAATCCTGATTCCTTAGCAGCCCTAAGAATTCTAACTGCAATCTCTCCTCTATTAGCCACTAATACAGAATCGAAAGGACTCGGTGCACTACTCATCCAATCAGGAAACATAATCAAACCTCCATTTCATTATTCGGAAGACCAATTTGGCTTACGACTTTCTAAAAATGAAGAAAGCCCCTCTTGGCCTTCTTCAGAACCTCTCATTTGACTAGTTTTATCTAATGTCCATTCACGTAATTCTTTATCGCTACCATTCCATCTATCAAAAGTTAATGTTAATTTTTTAGCTTCAGCAACGGCCATAGGGCCAGTCGTAAGTACTTCTGAAACAATACTCAATGTGAGATCTGAAAAATTATTAGGTGATTCGACTATTGAATTAATTAAGCCAATTTCCTTAGCTTCATCGGAGTTAATTTTACTAGCCATCATAGATAATCGACGGAAATTTGAGCTACCTATTTTCCTATATACATATGGTCCAATTACTGCAGGTAATATTCCTAGCTTGGCTTCTGATAGAGCAATCCTTGTTTTTGATTCACCTATCACATAATCAAGACAAGACACTAGACCTGCACCTCCTCCTAATGCGACCCCTTGGATACATCCAATAGTAAAACATGGATGAGCCCATAATCCATAAAATAATTTATCTAACCTTTCGGAATCTAATCTATTATCTTCAACTGAGCGGGACCCTGCGTCACGCATCATATTGATATCTGCTCCTGCACAGAAGTGTTTTCCTTCAGCAGTAAGTACAACAACTCGGAGATATTCTGAATCTTCTGAATCTCTCAAGCAAGAATTTTTTGAGGCACTTCTATCTGTAGTCCATTGAATATTTTGAATTAGTTCAGCAATTAGTTGTGTATTGAGAGCATTGAAAACTTCGCTACGATTCATATGTATTGTAGCTACATTACCTTGAACTTCAAGCATACATAATTCATTATTAGGGAATTTATCACTCATTTTCACAACATTCATTTTTCCACTTCACATCCTGAATACGCCATATTTCTGATCTGGGAATGGTGCATTTAAACTTGCAGAGATACACAATCCTAGAATGTCTCGTGTATCCCTAGGGTCAATAATACCGTCATCCCATAATCTGGCAGTAGAATAATATGGAGAACCCTCAGTTTCATATTTTTCAAGAATTGGTTTTCTTAAATTATCAAGTTCATATTCACTCATAGGTGAGAGGTTTTCACGTTCTCTTTGATCCTGCTTAACGGTTGCTAAGACATCAGCTGCTTGAGGACCTCCCATAACTGAAATTCTAGAGTTAGGCCACATGAAAACAAATCTTGGATCGTATGCTCTACCACACATCCCATAATTTCCAGCACCATGTGAACCACCAATTATTACAGTAAACTTAGGAACTGGAACACAGGATACAGCAGTTACTAATTTAGCACCGTCTTTTGCTATACCGCCTGATTCCGCATCTCTACCAACCATAAATCCAGTAATATTCTGAAGAAATACTAGAGGTATGCCGCGTTGCCCGCAAAGTTCTACGAAATGGGCACCTTTCAAAGAAGATTCTGAAAATAATATTCCATTATTAGCAACTATTCCTACAGGGTATCCATGAATTTTAGCAAATCCACAAACTAATGTATTCCCATATCTTTGTTTAAATTCATGAAATCTACTTCCATCTACAATTCTGGAAATAACTTCTCTAACATCATATGGAGTACGATTATCATCTGGAATTATTCCCATTAAATCATTAATATCATGATTTGGTTCTTCAGAGGGTTCAACATCTAACCTATGTTTTGGTTTTATGTTGAGATTTTCAACAACATTTCGAACCATTCTGAGAGCCTCGGGTTCATCCTCAGCAAAATGATCTGCAACTCCTGATTCGCGTGTATGTAAATCAGCACCACCGAGATTTTCTGCAGTTACTTCCTCTCCTGTTGCAGATTTTACTAATGGAGGTCCTGCTAAAAATATTGTACCATTTCCTTTGACTATTATTGATTCATCGGACATTGCTGGAATATACGCCCCTCCGGCCGTACAACTTCCTAATACAGCCGCTACTTGCGAAATACCTTTGCTTGAGAGAATTGCTTGATTCCTAAATATTCTACCAAAATGCCCTTTATCAGGAAATACTTCATCTTGCATGGGTAGGAAAGCACCTCCACTGTCAACAAGATAAATACAAGTTAGATTATTTTCATCTGCAATCTCCTGTGCTCTAATATGTTTCTTTACTGTCAAAGGATAATAAGAACCACCTTTAACAGTAGCATCATTCGCAACAAATAGACATTCTTTTCCATGTACAACACCTATTCCTGTAATAATACCAGCAGAGTGGGCTCGGGAATCATAAAGTCCATTTGCCGCTAAACTAGAAAATTCAAGAAATGGAGTACCTGGATCACAAATTTCTGTAATTCTTTCCCTAGCAAGTAACTTTCCCCTACCTCTATGGCGAACAACATATTTCTCACCACCTCCTTGTTTAACTTCATTGATTTTTTCTTTCAAAACCTTAACAAGATTAAGATTGAATTCACTCCTACGAATAAAATCTTCGCTATTCCGGTCGATACGTGTTGGCAGCCTATCCATATCTCTCAACTCTCCAGAAGGCATTCGAACTTTCAATTGAATGGGTTCATATTCATAAATTTGTTCAATCTTACACGCCGAGTACTGCTCTTCCTACATCACGCAATCCAGGAGCCATTCCAACTACCATCATAGCCAAACCAATCAATAATCGTAAATGCCTCTGCCTATGTTCAAAATTTGCTATAGTAAAGAAATATAATATAAAACCTGCTAAAATAATCTTAATGAATGTAAAACCAAAAGCATTACCAAATAATTGGATTACTTTATCAGACAAAACATGCTTTTCGGTATACCCAAGATATTCGAGCCCAATAGCAGTCGCTATACCATCAAGAATTTGCCCTGCTACTGCAAGAAATACTACTGGAGATGCAAATGCAGCTCTTGTACGATATTTTTCCATCAAATCTTTTTCCGAACTTTGCGATTCTAAATAATCATCTTCAGTCATTCCAGGAGGTAAAACTCCAGAAATCATACCATGAGAATTTAAAATTTCAACCGATTCTTTGCCAAAATTATACATTTGCCAACAAAGAATAGCGGGCATTCCAATTACAAATATTAGAGGCCACAGAGTCAATTGAGATTCATCTACACTTAACGAGTAAGAACAAATCGCTCCAAGAAATATCATTGTTCCTCCAAAACCATTGAGATATACGGACCTTTGAATCGTAGTAAAGTTGTCAAGTGAATTACCGAGAATCTGTGGTAAAAAAATACCAATTATACCGAAGAGTGCTAAGGTTTCTAAACCGATACTACCTTGTGTAGCATTTGAAATAGAATAAGAATACAATATAAATTGAGCCAGAATAAGAACATTTGCCAACGAATCTACTTTTGCAGATTTATCTGATTCTGAAATACTAGAGTTATTAGATATCGAATAACCGAAGGCGCCTGAAAGAATTACCCATCCTGCAGTTTGAAAATGAACACCGGGACTAACGAAAAAAGGTGATAAAAGACTATCAAACATTTGAGCGTCTTCAACAACCTCTCCTGTTACTGCCCATAATACAAAAGGAAAAAGTGCAATTATTGTGTTATCACTTCCATCTACCCCAATACGACGTAACCATCCAGATAATGCCAAAACAAACATTCCTAATACAACAGCATAGGTTACCGTATTCACAAAATTATATCCTGAATCACCAGTTGATTCTCCACTTATAGGGTCTAAATAATATTTATAAATAGCATTTGTTAAGCCATTATCAAAATTCATTTGATCTAATGCTAGACCTAAAAATAGTAATCCGCCAACAACATATAGAAGATTTATCGACCATCGTTCGTAGTCTTCCATCTCTTCGAGTAGATTAGACATGATACTCCCAAACAGACTTCTCGCTTAGGTATAACGCTTTTACAGTTAGAAAAATCACTCTTCTTCATAAACGATTTTCTCATCTTCTGCAAGTTTCATCATTTCAGTAATTGCATCCTCATCTAATGGATCAACCTGAGAATTGGTGAATCTTCTTTCTCTACGACGACGAGCATCAGCTAAACTTGGAACCAAAGTCTCAAATGCAGAATTGTCAACAGTTACTTTTTCTTCATGTGTTTCTAAACTGTAAGTGCGAATTCTTTGACGCTTACGATCTTGTTCCAAGCCAAATAAGACGGTTCCATGTTCAGAACCCTGTAGTATTCCCTCTATGGCGGGTGTTGCTAAAGCCAGTGATTCTTGATCACCTATTACTAAAACAGTAGAACCATATATCGCCATTTCAGTTCCAGTCAGCTCTTCAATTAGACTTCTTATGCGTCCATTTGTTCCGATTAGTCTACTACGCATTCTTCTAGTTTGATTGGGCTGTCTACCAACCCATTCTCGAATATCATACATTCTCAAAAATACTTCATCTTCCAGTAGTTGGACCGCTCTTTGCGGTGCTAATCCTCTTCCTATTGCAAATATTACATCTGGAAGTTTCATTTTTATTATAGGGTCAGAAACTTCATCTTCTGGCCAAATAACGCTAACATCGCCTGAATTGGATTCAATGTGTAACGATGCACCACATGCGTCCTCTATCATTTTTCTAGTTGAACCGCGCTTTCCAATGAGTACCGCGATACGATTTTTAGGAATTCGAGCCAAGTGCTCCATGATTTATGCGAGTAGACTTACTGTTTTAATCTCCGCCTGAAAGAGGAGGTAACGTGGGCACTGGATCTTCTAAAACACGAAGTAAACTTTCTCCTAAATCTGCATTATATCCTTGTCTATTAATCCATTGAACTAATCTTGTAACATCTCTAACAAGAAATTCTTCAGAATGAGGATGTTGCTTTGTCACACTCTGTCCTACATCTATAACCCAAGGTTCACCATCTTTCCATAAGATATTGTATTCTGAAAAATCAGCATGAACTAATTCAGCAGTTTGCCAGTTTATAGCCAAAAAGTCAAGTAAATCTTCGAATACTTCATATGGTTCATCAATGGTTATATCTTTCAGTCTAGGACTTACTCCATCACCTTCTCCTAAATATTCCATGATTAATACATTTTTAAGATTAGAAATTGGTCGAGGGACCCTGAGCCCATATTTTCTCATCCTCTTAAGATTCCTGAACTCTTTTCTAACCCAAATATTAACTAATTGTCGATGCCTTCTAGAAAGGCCACCAAATCTAGGATCGCCATCAATATATTTGGCCAATCCTTTGAATACAGCATTAGTTGTGTGGAATATCTTAACTGCTACAGGACCATGATTTGAGGTGGCATGAAAAACATGAGCTTCTTTACCTCTAGCAATTGGATAGTCAAGTGTTTCAATGTCTCCTTTTTGCATTAGTTTATGCAGTGCCATTAAAGTTGATTTATCAAAAACTGCATCAAATACTCTACGATCTACCCAATCATATGTCCCTTTACCTAAAACACCTTGAAGTCCATCTTCAATATCAGAGAACATTTTATTAAATCTTGGATCAGATAACCATTCGTGTTTCTTCTCACCCCTCATTATAGCGTCGAGGTCGGGTAAATCCCAATCCTCTGAATCAGACATGATTTCACCCGAAGAAAGAATCTATATCGTCATCATTAGAAGTTGTTTCAGTATATACTGGCTTTTCATCAGCAATAGTTTCTTCTTCATCCTCAGTTACTTCTTCAGTGATTTTTTCATCTATGACTACTTTAGTAGCCTCTGAAACATCTTCTGACATTCCAAATAGATCGACAATATCTGGAAGTACTCCTTTTCGAGATAAGTACAAAGATTGGGTTTTAGTATATCTCATTACAACATTCGCCTTTGCATCTTGGAAATCCCAAGGTTGTATAACGATTAAATCACCTTCTCTAACCCATTGTCGGCGGCGCATTTTACCAGGGATACGAGCAAGACGACTATCGCCATCTTCACAGACAGCCCGAACTCTTCTTCCACCAAGTATTTGATCTGCAATTGCAAACATTTCGTTTACCTTACGGTTAGGCAGAGGTACACGAATTTTATCGCCACCTCCGGATTCTAACCTAGCTAAAAGCTCAGCATCAACCTTCTCCTCTCTACGAGCCATGGTTCCCGGTCTAGCGTCACCTATGTGAATGTGAGCCTTGTAACTCAGTTAGAGATAAAAGAATCCACAGCATCATTGACCATTTGTAATAGTGAATCACTAAGGGGTCCTATTCCTATAATTACAGTAAGTAATGCACAGAGAACTATTGCTATTCTCAGACTAAATGCATCTTTCATTGGCTTAGTATTTTCAGGTTCTTCAAAGAACATAACTAGCCCTATTCTTAGATAGTAGAACATAGATAGAGCTGAGTTCAAAACTATAGCAAATGCTAACCAAAATACTGGTTCAACACTAATCAGCCAGTCCATCACTGAAGATACATCGGAAGCCCCAGTTCCTGCAGAAATATTCACTATTCCATTAATCATCAAGAATTTTGATAGGAATCCAGATAATGGAGGGACACCAGCTAACGATAGCATAAACAAAAACATTGAACCAGCAATTAATGGCTCTCTTCTAGCTAAGCCATGAAGATCTTCTAATTGGTGACTACGACCCTCTGTTTCAAGCAGAGAGAGAACAAGGAATGCACCAAATTTGAATACGACTAGAACAACTAGATGGAAAATAATTGCAGTTAATACAAGTTTCATTGCTTCTTCTGATGCTAATCCACTACCTATGGCTGCTAAACCTGCCAACATGTAACCTGCATGAGCGACACTTGAATAAGCAAGGATTCTCTTTGGATTAGTACTGGTTAGGGCGGCAAGGTTACCCCAAGTCATTGTCACAATAGAAATTATAGCTATTGTACTAAACCAGAATGCCTCACCTGAATCAGGCATAGTTACTGTGATTAAAATTCGCATTAGAGCGACAAAACCCATGGCCTTAGAAGCCGTTGCTAAAAGTCCTGCAACAGGAGAAGATGCACCTGAATAAGCATCAGGGGCGGCAAGATGGAAAGGAGCTGCCCCTACTTTGAAACCAAATGCAACCAACATTAGACCGACAGCAATTCCTGCAATAGGATCTATTGTTTCAGACTCCATCCATTTCGATGAAAGAGCATCTAAAGAAAGATCTCCACTCCATAAATAAAGCAGTGACATACCATATATTCCAACTGCTGAAGCGACTGACCCGACAATGAAATATTTCATTCCAGCCTCTCCACCAACTTTGGTTTCCTTGTGGAAAGCAACGAGAATATAAGATGAAAGTGATGCTAATTCAATACAAACGAAAAGCATGAATAAATGAGTCGCCATTGACATTAGGCTCATACCAAGTCCGACCATTATCAGAATAATATGAAAATCTACTTGACGGCGATTATCAATCAATGCGTCTATCTTTTTTGTTGTAATAGTTTCAGAATCATTATCAGTAGGGACTTTTAGATTAGTTCTGGCAGGAATCCGATGTGTGGTTGCAATAGTTGCTAGAATTAATGCTGCCGTGAATATTAATGTAAATATTCGACTGAAAGCGGTTACTTCTAATGTATCTCCTACATTACCATATGAAGTTTGTATTAATCCGAAAAAGAATGCAGCAGAGAAAATAAGTAATGATACCTGATTGGGTAACTTAGGATTACTTGTTAACTTGAAACGATTACCTCCAATCAATATTGGAACTTTGATTCTTGATAATGGTATTCTAAAAGTTGCATCTCCAAAATTGGGAATTAGTATTATTGCAATGAGCCCAACTAACATTATTAATTCAGGAATAATTAATTCCGCTTCTGCTGTATCTAAAGGTAAATAACTCATGGTTTGACCCCCTGATTAATTATTGCTTCAAGTAATATTTCTTGAATAAATTCAGTAGACCAATCAGACATCATATCGAAGAATAAGAAAGGGAATATACCAAACAAGACGGTAAGTATTCCAAGAATAAACATACTTGTATTTTCATGCCATGTTATATCTCGAGGTTCCTCACCATGTAATGACTCGGGAAGAATACCGTGATGTCTATCATTAGATTCAAAGATTGTTCTTTGCATAGAATTGAGATAATATACTGCAGTAATAATTAGTGTTAATGCAGGTAAAAGAACCCACCAACCAAAACTCATCCAGAAGGCAATCAGTATTGCAACCTCTGCAACGAAGCCTGCTAGTAAAGGAAGACCAAGGCTTGCCATCCAACCTAGCATCATATGAGCAGCTAAGTAAGGCGAATGATGCGCAATACCCCTCATAGAACCAATTTCTAGAGTATGATAATGATGTTTGAAAGCTCCTGCTACAGCGAATAATAGAGGACTGATAATTCCGTGAGCAAACATCATGAATAGTGCACCTGCAATTCCTAAAGGTTGCATTGTAGCAATTCCCAAGAATATCAATCCCATATGAGATACTGATGAATATGCAACCATTCTCTTGAGATTTGTTTGACCCATACAAACCCAAGCCCCATAGACTAAACTAGACATTCCAAGAATAACTAACAATGGAATGAATACTACAGTAGATTCAGGGAATAAAGAAACTGCAACTCTCAAGAAACCATATGCCCCCATCTTCAACATTACACCGGCTAATAGCATAGATCCAGCAGTAGGTGCCTGTACGTGAGCATCTGGTAGCCAAGTATGGACGGGAACGCTTGGCATCTTAGTTGCAAAACCGATTAATAATAAAATCCATACTAGATGTCTCAAGCCTTCAGATTGTATCATGTCACTATTCATTTCTATAAGGTTGAAATGATGCCCAGTAATTGAACCAGATACTCCTGATATATCACCAGTATGGAAGTACATAATGAGTATTCCAATTAGCATTACTACACTTGCAGTGAATGTATAGATGAAGAATTTCATAGATGCATATTTTCTATCATCTCCACCCCAAACTAATATTAAGAAGAACATTGGTATTAGAGTCATTTCCCAAAATACATAGAATACGAATAAATCTAGAGCTACGAATACCCCAAGCAAAGCACCCTCCATAACTAATATTAAGGGATGGAAAATATGTCCTTTCTTCGCATCCCATTCAACTAACATAGAAAGTGGGATTAGTAAAGCGGTTAACCAAACCATTGGTAAAGAAAGAGCATCAACACCTACTATCCATGAAACACCAATGGAAGAAATCAAAGTTACTGGTTCATCGTTCATCAATTGGTATTCGCCCATGTTAATGTTCAACCAATCAATACCACCAAAGTTCTCGAAAGCGAGGTATGTTGCAAAAACAAATAACCCCATTGAAACACCAAAACTAATATTACGAGAAACTTTACGAAGAGTTTCTGCAAAATTTTGAGGAAGTAACTGAGGTAATACCAAAAGAAGTAAACCTACACCAAGTGGAGTTAAGGTCAGTATTGTTAAAGGGTCGCTCAATTATTCACCCCCACTAAAAGTGCAAATATACACAGTGCACCAACTGTAGCCATCAAGATATAATCACGTGCATTACCAGTAGTCACTTTACGAATCTGAACTGAACCAAGAACTGAATTTGATTCAATCTGCTTAATGATTCCATCAATAATATTTTTATCAAACCAAGCTGAAAGTTCGGCAAATGGAATTACTGTTCTGGCAATAATTCCTTCATATAAATCATCAAAATATAATCTCTTATCTAAAGCTTCAGCCAGTTGAGATTCAGCAAGCCACGTCACATCTTGTGTTCCAAATTTATCTGATAGATTGACTAACCACCCTACAAAAATATTGGCCTTCTGACCTTCTTTTAGTTTCCCTCCATGAATTCGAGCAGCCATTATTGGACCTATTACAAATGATAGTAAAATTGTAGTCCAACCAACCATGCGTAATTTATTATCTTCAGGTAAGAATGCATGTTCTAACTCATGTAAAATTTGTTCTTGTAATGAATGTCCATGTAAAGAAAGATGATGACTTTCATTAGAAAGGAAATCAATAATACCTAAAGTAGCTAATGCAAAGCCACCGATTGCAGTAATAAATGTGAGGATAAGAAGTGGTTCTTTTATCCATGGTGTGGCCTCATGTATATGATCAACAACATCACTCTTAGGCTGACCGGCAAATGTCATAAACCACATTCTAGACATGTAAAAACCTGTCATTCCAGCAGTAGCAAGAATCAGTATTGCAGGACCAAGCATCATTGTCTCTCCATGGAAATATGCAAGCCATGTTTCTGCAATTATCCCCTCTTTTGACCAGAATCCACCAATTAATGGAATACCGATAATTGACATCGAGCCAAACATCATTGCAGTAGAAGTTACCGGCATTTTAGATGCAATCCCCCCCATATTACGCATATCTTGAGGGTCGAAATCATGATCACTGTGATCAGATCCATGATGTAAATGGTCATGGGCATGATGAACTTCATGAATCACAGAACCGCTAGCCATAAACAGCATTCCTTTTGCCATAGCATGATTAAATAAATGGAATAATGAAGCACCTAAAACAAAGTAACCAGCATGATGATCTCCTGTATTAAGGAAATACAGGGCAGAACCTAAACCTGTAAAGATATATGCTAATTGAGACATTGTAGAATATGCAAGAACTTTTTTAATATCATTTTGAACAAAGGCTATTGATGCTGCCATAAATGCAGTTATTCCACCAATCCAGGCTACTATCAAACCAAAATCTTCGAGACCTGAAACTCCATTATGGTGAATATCTACAAACGGCATTAATCTAGCAACTAAGTATAATCCTGCATTAACCATTGTAGCAGCGTGAATTAGAGCAGAAACAGGAGTTGGGCCCTCCATTGCATCGGGTAGCCAAACATGTAAGGGGAACTGAGCACTCTTTCCAACTGCGCCAATAAATAACATCATTAGAGCCCAGAATAATTCACCGGATTCTACTGCAACTCCACCTATTCCTGTCGAGGGGTCATCAAAGACAACAGCAAAATCAAGAGAACCATAAATATCGTATAAAATTAGAAGACCTATCATCAAGAATACATCGCCAACTCTAGTAGTTAGGAATGCTTTCTTAGCAGCTGCTGCGGCGCTATCTTTCCAGTAATAAAAACCTATTAGCAGATATGAACATAATCCCATAACCTCCCAAAAAATGAATAGCCAAAGAAAATTATCCGCAAGAACCATTCCGAACATTCCTAAACTGAAAAGAACAAATTCTGCGAAGAAACGATGATTACTATCCTCATTAATAGGATCTGTAGTCATATAACCAATTGCAAACCAACAGATTAAGAAACACAAGAATGTTGCTACGAAAAGAAGCATTAGAGTAAGAGAATCTATCCAGACACCAACTCCCAATATACGATTCTGAGCAATTGTATAATCCGATTGAAGAACATCAAAAGATATCCACTCTAACCAACTATCAACACCACTATTCGTAATATCAGCATGGCCAATAAGATAATCATAAACTATCCAAATAGTAGTACTTAGAGATACAGAAAGTGCAGCTAAACCTAATATTCCACCTTCTTTCCAAGTATTCTTCCAAGTCTCATTCTTATTGAATACTTGACCTATGATTAAAATTATTGGAAACATGATAAATGGTGCGACCACAATTAACCAGGCAAAATCAGTAGAATGAGAATCTGTTTGTAAAGCAAGATATGGAACAATTACTAAAAATGGCAATAATGGTAGAAGAAGACGGTATTCATTTTTTGTTTCACCCATAAAATCACCTCAGTTCCTCAAAATATTGGCTTCATCAAGAGATATTGTCTCTTGAGTACTGTATAGTGAAAGAAGTATTGCTAAACCTATTGCAACTTCTGCTGCAGCAATTGCAATTGCAATTGCTGTGAATACCCATCCATCAACATCCCCATAATGAGATGCTCCTGCCACGAAGTTTAGATTTGCAGCATTCAACATAACCTCGATACACATCAGAACAATAATTGCATTTTTTCTTGTAAATGCACCTAAAAGGCCTATTCCAAAAAGAATGACTCCTAGACCAGAAATCCAACTTGGATCTATCATAATTCTTCACCGCCCATATCCCAAATTAAATTGATTAATCTCTCATCACGAACTAGGTATGATGCGCCAACCATAGCCATAGCAAGAAGTGCTCCAAGAATTACGGTAGCAATTGCCCATTCATCACCATAAAGTGCGAGTGCAAATTCTACTGTTGAAGGAGGAGTGGTTGCTGAAGAGCCCCACATTGGATGTGACATTACTTCATTCAGCATTATCAATATAAATGCAAAAAGACCAAACTTTGTAATTGCTGAAATTACCTTCATTCAACATCACCTTCCTGAATCTGGCGACGAGTCAACATAACTCCGAATTGAACTACAAGCATTACTGAACCCAAATATACCAATATTTGAATTGCGGCTAGCATTTCTGCTTGAGCCATCACCATTACTCCTGCAACTGCTAAAAAAGTAAGCATTAGAGAAAGGAGAGAGTGAGCGACTCTTCTAGCATAAACACAACCTAGAGCCCCTATTATAGCAGCAGAAGAAAGGATTACGAATACTATTGCTTCGAAATCTATCTCCATTCAAATCACGCCTCCGCTTGAGCTGCAGCTTTAGCAGCCTTCTTCTCTCGCTTAGTCTTCTCTTTCTGTGCTCTCTTAGCCAGTTCCATGTCGACTCTCTCTTGATGAACAACTGGAAGAAGTCTAGTACGATCAGCGTCAAACCAAAGATCTTCTCTTGAATAACCAGACATACCATCATATTCATTTGACATAAAGAATGATTCGAAAGGACAAGCCTCAGCACATAAACCACAGAACATACATCTTCCAATATCAATTCGTCCAGAAACAATATCAACTTCAGCGGGCTTTAATGAAGAAATTTCAACAGATTCGATACCGGAACCATCTTGCCAACGAACAGTGGCCTTATCACCTGTAATATCGATTACTTCTGCGAAATCATATTGTTGAGGTGGAGCTTTATGCTCAAGAACTAAATTAAAGTTTTCAATTTCTTCAAAATCTTCTTTTGGTCTTGCAGCTAATCCACCGGACTCAATCTCAGTTCCGAGGCCATGCCATTCATCAGTCTCATCAGTAGTATCAAGAACATTCACACGTGTTTCAGAGGTCATGTGGAGACAATCATTTGGACAAGCCTTGACACATGCTTTACAGGCAGTACAAGTTTCCCAAACAATTCCTATACGGCCATTATAGTTTCCAGGTACGAAAAGCCAGGGTTCTATATCTTCAAGTCTTTCATATGGATACATAATTGTAACAGGCCTTTCTAAGAAAGGAAGTGCTGGAGAAGATGCTCTATCTGCTGCATAAGTTTGACCTAAGGAAGGATGATTCTCGCCTATTCTTTCTAGAGTATATTCATCTGTCAGATTTGTTGGCTGACCATGATAATTATTCTTTAGAAATTTAGCTTTACCAATGTAAGGTACTGTTCTTAGAGCAGTTTTCATGGTAATCCACATTGGTTTAATTACTAAATTCCTAAAATTTGGTGTTGCATGTGGGTGTCCTGTGTTATAATCCATTATTTCACCTCCTATTCTCTTCTACTTCCTGGATATGCCTTATCCAATGTTTGAGTATTATATGGTCTTCTAGAGTACTCTAATGCTTCCTTGTCTTCATCTATAGCATAGATAACGAATAATACAATTGCAACCACAGTAATTACTGGTGGCACCCAAATAGGCCACCCACCATTCCATACTTCTAAGCGAAGATACATTGCAATCGCTAAATTTACTATTGAAAGAGGCAATAAATATCTCCAGCCAAATTCTAAAATCTGATCTGTTCTAATTCTATGTAATGACGCACGGACCCAAACAAAGAATGCAAATAGTAGCCATGCTTTCAGGAGTACAACAACTAAACCTGGAATTAAACCAACTATAGTACCAACCACCGGTATACTAGAAAGTGTACCTTGGAATGGGAATTCCCATCCGCCGAGGAAAAACATAGCGAATAGAATGCAAGCAGCATAAGCCCTCATCATCTCAACTGCAAACATTAGCCCCCAACGAATTCCTCCATACTCAGTCCACCATCCTTCTACAAGTTCTGCCTCTGCTTCTGGCATATCGAATGGAATTCTTTCAACCTCTGCAATCATTGTAATTAAGAATAGAGCAGCACCTAAAGGAAGCATGAATAAATTCCAAGTATCAGAGGTCTCTATTTGGAAATCAACAATCTCAATAATATTGAAAGAACCGCTAATAACTGCAATTGATAGTACAGTAATCAACAAAGGTATCTCATAAGCAGTTAATTGGGCTGCAGAACGCATCCCTCCAATTAATGTATATTTGTTATTTGATGCCCAACCAGCGAAGAAAACTCCAAGAGGAGCGACTCCAAAAATTGCCATTAGAAATAATAAAGAAAGATCAGGATTAGCAGCCCAAATATGTGGACCAAAAGGAATGAACGCATAGCACATTATCGTAGTTGCAATAATAATTACTGGAGCAACTTCAAAAACTAATTTGTCCGCTTTTTCTGGAATAAGGTGCTCTTTCGTAGCGAACTTCATGAAATCGGCTAATGCTTGAAAGAATCCTGGGAATAAGAACCAAATACCATGATATCCTCTATTACCCACTCTATCAATTGTTTCTAAATGATGACTATTTCCAAAAGCAGAATTCAAACTCTTATTCAGCATACCTATCGGGACCCCCATTCCCATTGGTAATTTATTCCACCAATCTCCTGCAGTAGAAGGTCCTTCGCCAATCCACAAACTTCTCAATGAGGTAGTAGCACCGATTCTATCCATTAATCTACCAATAAATTTCCTCTCAATATAAGGGACTACCATTAATGTCAACATCATTGTAGTAAAAACTACTGTACACATTATAGTAGAAATAAAGAATAATTCTAATGAGGGTTGGATATCAGCAAATCCTGACTGAAGATTAAATTCAGAACCTATAACTATTGGTTGTTCTAAAAACCATCTCGGCCTTGTAATAGAAAACTCGAGATCTATATTATTTGAAGGAAGCAAATCATGAGTTTTGTCCATTGACCACCCTACGATTGACTCTGTCCATCCACGGACATCTAACCAGTCACTACTTGCCATAAATCTTCCCTCATCTATCTGTTTCACCGATACAAGGATCAAATGAACCCATTATTGCAGGAATATCTGCTACCTTGTATCCAATCATGCACTTTGAGGCATATGGAATGGTAATGAACATAGGAGAGCGAATAGATACTCGATAAGGCATCTTACCTCGACCTTCTCCACCACCAGCGATATAGAACATTGATTCACCCCTACTATCTTCAAAGTGATGGGACCCGGATGTGCCTTCAGGTGCACGAGATGGTGCTTTTGCAATAATCTTAGGATCTCCTGGTTCATGATATGTTTCTGCACCTCCAGGAATTTTATCTAATGCTTGCAGAACTAGACTCGCACTTTGACGCATTTCTTCAACCCTAATTCTATATCTATCATAACAATCCGCACCTTTTATTGAAGAACGCTCTACTGCAGGTTCCCAATCTAACTCAGAATAAACTGAATATGGATGAGAAGAACGTATGTCATGATTTACTCCCGCAGCACGAATATTAGGCCCTGAAACTCCGTGATTAATCATTTCTTCAGGTTTAGCGTAGCCGATACCCTGACTACGAATCAGGAATACTGTAGATTCATCAAATAATGCTTCATATTCTTGGATTCTATCTAAGAATAATTTCAATTTATGTCGAGCTCTTAGAGCAAAACCATGAGGCAAGTCCCTTTTCACACCACCTATACGAGGGAAATTATAGTGCATCCTGGAACCACCTAACTCTTGTAATAAATCCATCATCATCTCTCTTTCACGTAGGCACCAAACCAATACACTCAGATTTCCAATATCTGGGCCATAAGCACCAAGCCACATCAAATGACTAGCTATTCTTTGAATTTCAACCGCTACCAAACGAATATATTCAGCCCTCTCTGGAACTTCAACACCCAGTAAGTCTTCTGCGGCATAGATATAAGCATGAGACCAAGTATTTGCTGATGCATAACAAAGTCTGTCACAGTAAGTAGTAATTTGGGTGAAGTCTCGTGATTCACATATTTTCTCAACACCTCTATGGATGTAACCAAGATCAGGTTCAGTGTCTACAACCGTTTCTCCATCGACTTTGATTTTCAAGGTCCATAGACCATGAGTCATCGGATGCTGAGGGCCCATTGATATCCACATTTCTGCCATTTTTTCACCTACTTTACCCTACTTGAATCAACGGGTTTGCGCATGAAACCTTGGGCGTCATCATACATTTCTTCAAATCCGTGATATCGTAATTTATGTTGTTTCTGAAGTGGATGGAAACCCACTGGAGATTCATGAGGATTTAGAACTCTCCTCATACCTTCATGGCCTTCAAAATCAATACCCACTAAGTCCCACGTCTCTTTTTCATTCCAATCTGCCCCGACCCAAAGATTTTGCACGCTGGGTACTGAAGGTGTTCGTGTATCTCCAATTTTGATACTAATTTGAATTTCTAAAGGAACATCCTTACCTTTTACTTTTGAAAAATCGACAATGTTTGGTATTACAAGACCGTTTTCAATAATCGGATCTCTGATTCCTGTTCTCAAAAAATGGTAAATAACTTCCCATTTTTTATCAGAGGATTCTGGCCAATGAATGCCAGTAATCATTGAACAATGGTCTACTAAATATTTTTCTTTCAGTTGTTTAGCTACCTCCCCCCAGTTTTCAGGAGAAACAGATGCATTGACAATGGGTCTATTCTGAGTCCCATTAGTACGAACATCTACAGAGGATTCTACTCCGTCCATCTTGTTAAGCGAAGAGGCTAATTTCTCAGCCGCCTCTAGCTGTACTTTTTCCGAAACTTTTCTCATAATTATTCCTCAAATATCTCCAACAATTATTGGGGCTTCGCTCTCTAATCTTGAATGACTTGGCATAGCGCCAATTCGAATTATTTTCTCTCTTAATTTACCGAAACCATCAATTAAAGCTTCAGGTCTTGGAGGACAACCAGGAATGTAAACATCAACAGGAATGATTGTATCTACACCCTCTAGAATGTTATAAGATTGAAAATAAGGTCCTCCGGAGATAGCACATTCGCCCATAGCAATACACCATTTTGGCTCGGGCATTTGTTCCCAAAGACGTACTATAGGATCTGCAAATTTCTTACTAATAGGTCCATTGACCAATAATACATCACATTGCCTTGGACTTGAACGGAAGAAAACGCCGAAACGTTCAGCATCAAAACGACTTGCTCCTGCTGCAGCCATTTCCAGCGCACAACATTTTATTCCTAAATGCAAAGGGAAAAGAGATTTTCTCTGACCCCAATTAAATATACGACCTGCTAAAACCCCAATAACATCCTTCAATCGGCTAGCCTTCAATGCTTCATCAGTAACATCTCCGACTGTTTCAACTAACAGTCGACTACTAAACATAGAATAATTTTGTGTGTCATCAGCCATATTCAAACCTCAAATGTATATTCTTCCTCTCTTACGGAATACATGCCAAACACCAAGACTCATCAGAGCAATGAATATTGACATAGTAGTCAAAGCACCCATTATTTGTGAATAAGGCGTCATTTCTGTATCTTGGATTGAAATTATTCCACCAAATGCAAGGAACATGAAGGCTATATCAAAAACTAGGAATATTATGGCATACCAATAATACTGGAAATGGAAATTAATATGTGCCTCTCCAACTGGAGCTGACCCACATTCATAGGTACTTTCTCGGCGAATATACAATGATTGATCTACTTCGTAACCAGGTAATAACCAAGAACGTGTTTTAGTAGGATCATTAGGGTCAACTACCGGCCTCAGAAGTCTAGAAGCTATGAAACTACCAACAGGAAAACCTATGCCAACTAAAGTCATAACGGCTAGACCAAGATATGCTTCGGAGACAGACGTCATGGGGGTCACAACCCGGTCCCTGAGGGACCGTTAGACCGACCCACTAAAATTCGGGCAATAAGTGTAACCTAACACTGTGTTTCAACTTGCTAGTTATGGCTTAGATTCAAGTTCTAATGCTTCGAGGATTCTTCGACTCTCATTACGTGATCTAAAGAATAGTATTATGACCAGCAGTACACCGATTAGAATAGACACCCATCCTAACATCTGCATAGTTTCATCGGCAAGGAAAGAAAAACCAATAGCAATTTCTGCTGTGACTGATAAATCAAGAGGTTGCCCCGCCACAGGTAGTCCTTTAGGCATCACTATAATTGTAAAATCATAGGTGTCATCTTGGAATAAATCATTTGGAGGCTGGACATTAATCTTAACTTCTCTAGTTTCCCCTGGTGCTAGCTTGAACTCATCATCAACAGCATTTACCGACCAAAACCTAAGAGGGTCAGATGATTCAATAACAACCGTTTCTTCAACGTTTCCATGATTTGTGACATAGATAGTAAACACTGCTTTTTCAGGATATTCTACTGTTTGAGAGGTTTCTTCCTCTATGGTCATTTGCAAATCATGTATAGTAATAACATCAATTAAAAGGTTTACAGATGTACTTTCAATAGCGTTTAATTCTGATGCCGCTGATACCTTGATCAATCCTGAGGCACCGCTTTGGACACCATCTAATACTTCGAATTCGAGAGTAACTAGGACTCGATTCTCAGGACCTACATCTACATGGAACGGGTCACTCGTTTCTACGCCGTTGACTTTCAGAGTCCTAAGTACCGTAGATTCCATACCATTAACTGTGATTACAGCATTATCGCCATTGGGGAAATCACCGGTATTTTCAATCCAGAAAGATACTATTCCTGTGCCGCCAGGAGGTAATTGAACCTGTAATTCATCAGGTATTTCTCCTGGTTCAACTGGTGTGACACTCATGCCATAGTTAAAATTTGAAACTTCTATATTGAAAACATGTGATGAAGATACTTCAGTGCCAAAAATTGTAATTACAGCAGATACTGAAGCCCTATCTCCATTTTCTTCTCCCTCGATTGTTACATCAAGAAATACGGTTTTAGTAACTCCTGGATTGATACTTATCTGAGTAATAGTCACGCCTTGAGAATTAGAAAAAGAGGATTCCCAAAGAGGGTTATTACACCCCGATACATCATTCGGGTCACACGCCTGAAGTTTGAAATTATCATCTATATTGCCAGTATTAGTTATATCAATTGGAAATCGCAATATTTGTTCCGATTTACCCTTCTGAGAATCAGAAATTATAGAACTACTCAAGTCATGCACTTGGGCTACAGAGACAGATAGTGTTTTTGTCGCATATGGTGTAGAGCCACCACCATGTCCGACATTGAAAGTAATACTATCAGAACCTGCTGCTGCACCCTCAGGAACCAATACATCGATAGTAATAGTGCCTTGATTATTTGATGATTGAGAACTTGCAAGAGTTACTGATGATTGGGAGAACGAAACTTGCCAACCAGCCGGCACATTCGCTGCACTAATCTGAATAGTATCTACACCATTACCCCTGTTTGTTATAGTCATAGTAACTGATTTAGAAGTACCTGGTTCAACGTTTGAGATAGATGATTGACTTAGTGAGGCCGAAGCATCGTAAGATTGCCCTACGTTTAGTGTCACTATCTTCTCACAACCAATCTCTGTACCGGAACGTCCTTGAATCTTTATTGGAACTTGAGTACCTGCTTCAACTGAATCATCAGGAGTTACTTGAAATTCAAAAGTATGCTGATCGTCAGCAGTATTTTTTTCGCCGAGGAAGGCATTAGATGGTGCGGAAAAATCAACCCAATCTGAAACATCAAAATCATCAGCAACGGCTCTAGCAGTAACAGTCCACTCAGTATTACCAATATTCTCGACTGTGAATCTGTTTGTTCCTGTTTCTCCGGGATTAAGACTCATCGAAGTGAATTGCAGAGAGGGTTCACATTCTTTCACTTCTGGAATATTGACGGTTAATGTCAAGTTATCCTCAGCAGGATCTGCAGCATTAGGATCATTTGAGACTGTTGCTTTAATGATAAAACAATGAATACCTGCTTCTGTAGATGAACCATCAGGAAGATCTACTGTTACATCAACAGTAGTGGAATCTCCAGAATCTAATTGAACAGTTGCAGGACTCACAGTTGCATCCAAATCATCGGATTCACAATCGTTATCAGAAGTCATTTCTAGTTGAATATTTTCTTGTTGTTCACCAGTATTCTCTACATCAACTTCCCAAATAATCTCGTCTTCATCACCATCATAAGTAACTGTTTGTTCATCGACAGTTAGAGTCACAGAATATAGTCCTCCATCACCCGCAGTAGTTGTAACTTTGACATCATCGGTTTTCGGTTGACCTGGTGTGACCCCAGTTGCAGTTACCGTAACTGTAGTTTCACAGTCGCCACTGGCTTGATCACTGACAGAGACAGTCAGAAGTACAGTTTCACTAGACCCAGAATCAATAGTACCGCTAACTTGCTCGACATTAGAAGTGAATCCATTACAGTCGACAGCTTGTGAGGTTGATAAAGACACAGTGATGTCATCATCGCCCGTATTAGTTACAGTAATATCATACTCAGCAGGATTATCTGAATCTGCTTCTAGAGTATTTGGAGACGCAGATATAGAGACATCTACTGCAGCATGTGCAGATGGAGAAATCAATGAAAGTAAGAGTAAAACAAGTACCAAACGCGCGGATTCCGCTCTCTTCATGGTCAACCCGGGACAATCTACCCTCTAAGGGCTTCGCGCTTGAAGTGTAACTGAATATGTATTTTTTTACACTTCAGTTAGTTGGTCTATTGAAGCGTCACAGTGTAAACAATGGCCTTTTTCAGTAATATTACAACCTTGTACTTGTCCTTCCATATGATATCTAGCACCACATTCTAAACAAGCCCAAGCTTGCCCATTAATTACATCGCTACTGCATATCCAGCATGGTATACCACTTGCTTCTTCTAATTCTTCTTTAGGAGCCATTGTCTGAATAGTCTTTTCAGTTATTGATGAGCCTAGGACCCCTTCTCTACGTAAGAAAATAGTCAAACCTACTCCACCTGAAAGAATAATAATTAATATAATTATTAGTAGCAAATTAGTAGTACTCATTGTATCTGATTGAGCATTAGCTAATACATCAATTTCTACACTTAACGAAGATCCTGAAATATCTTCAGAATTCAATAATGAAATAATAATTATTCCATCTGACCCCTTGTCTGGAGTATATCCAATTTCTACAGAACGTGTTTCACCGGGTCGGAGATTAACAAATGAACTATCTAGAATCAGGTCATTCCAACCACCAGGAGCTTCTAAATTTAATACCTCAGAAATATCTGAATTACCAACATTTTGTAATTCTAAAGAAAGTGTGGTAGGGAAGCCTTGTGGAGATGGACGCTGCTCAATGATTGTCCAAGTAACTTCATTAACAGAATCAACATAAAGAGAAATAGTATTCTCAGATGTTAATCCACCACCCGTTAAGATTAACGAAATTGTTGGCTCTGAACCAGCTTCCTCCGACAAAGGAATTATTACATTGCAAATCACCGTAATTGTCACACCTACTCCTACAGTTGGATTGCTATTTGAGCAAGAATATACCCATTCATCGTTTGGTAAATCCATAGAAACACTGGGGCGCCATACCATAGTACCATCATTACTTACTTTCCAAAGTAAATCAAAACCGATGCCACCTACTGGATGAGCATCCACTCCTAGAGGAGTATCTGCCGAAGTTCCATCAGGTAAAGCAACTTGATAAAAATCGATTATTGGAATAGCTCCTGAGATTACGTCAATTGTTCTATTCCAATCAACAGTGAATCCATCATTCGTTACAAACCTCATTTTCAAATCACCACTTTTAGCAAGACCGTTACCTGTAATTGAGATTGGTAAGTCAAATTGTTCACCAGAGGGAACTATGAATGAGTTTTGACTACTAGTGAAAGACCAACCATTTGGTTTAGAAAGAACATATGGAGTAAGCTCTAAATCACGATTTCCTTGATTATTGAAATTAACATCCCATTCTAGTAACGCGTCAGCAGATACGTCATATTCTGTTCCATTCGATGTTGGAGTTAAAGTAACTATATCGATATTATCTACAACTAAATTTAGATCCTCAGACCACGAATCTGAGCTAACTCGAGAGTGCACTGAAATAGCAGCTGAAAATATTGTACCTGAAGGAATCATTGCACCAGGAGGATTTATTGTTACATCTATAGTTCGTGATTCTCCTTTGTCCAAGGAACCAGTAGAACCATGAGATGAACCTGTGAAAGAACCTATAGAGTCTAGTCCAAGACTCCAACCTGATGGAGAAATTAATTCAACATCATAAGTTTGTGGCCCATTACCATCATTCTTAATCTGGATTTGTAGAGGAGTCGAAACAAGAGGATTGACTTTTATCTGACTAGGAGGAATCAAAATATTCGCATCTGATAGAAGAGGAACTTCAAGATAAATTGCAAACTCTGATTCAATTTGGTTTTCGACATCAGTCCCCGTAATCAACATTCGATAAAGTCCGGGCTCAGGCGGTGCTGGATGTATCACAGACAAGTCTACAGAAGTAGATTCTGCTGGCATCAAATTAAACGTATTATTAGAAAAAGAAGAGAACCAATCAAATTCAACACCATCTTGCATTCTAATCGGTTCTGAAACTACGATTGAAGCATTTGTTTCAAACAATGCAGTATTAGTCAAATCTAGTGACCAAGTGGTAGAACTATCGGTAGTACCCCCAATTAATTGTGTAGGATTATCACTCGTTACTCGAACACCAGGAACGCTGACGATGACTATTTCTTCATATTGATTATTTGCATCGGATACTTCGTCAACCAAATCATTTGGATCAATATAGAATGATACTGTATTTTCTCCTTCTTGACTTGGAGTCCATTGCCAAGTTAACTCAGCAGACTCCCCAGGAGACAGGCTGAGTATCTTTGTATCAATTGTGGCGCTATTAACGGCCGCGATTACAGATAACTCAGGAATGCTTCCTGCGCCCTGATTGATCAATGATATAGAAAATTCTACTTCTTCATCGATTTGTGGAATTGGCACAGATAATGCAAATGAATTGGCTACAAATGTAGGGTCAGGATCTAAGTCGTTTACATTAACTCCTCTGGCTGCAAGAGAATAAGATTGGTAGAAATTACTACCTCCATGAGATGAATCTCTGACTCTAACTGTCCATGTACCAATCATTGCATTATCAATTAATACGACTTCAACATTATTTTTCGAGTCTTTCTCACCATTAATTACTGACTGACCATTAGTGAAAACATTCCCTTTGTACAATTGGCCATTAGGATTAGTAATTTCTAAATCTAAATCATTTCTTAATTGAGTTGAAGATGAAGAAGAACCAGGGTAATCAGACCAAGCTAGAACTACTTTAAGTTCCTCTCCGGCTCTTGTGACATCAAAGGAATAGTCACTCAATTGTCCTGCAGATAATCTAGAACGGTCATCTACAAATATCCCTACATCATTATCAGGAATTAAGGAATTTACTAAATTAACACGACCCCATCCTTCGATATTATTAGGTATGTCACGAGCACCCATATCTTCGGCTCCCAATATCAATAGCGCCTTAATTAATGCAGATTGTGGAGCAGGTCTAGCGGCAATTTCCATTAGATATTCACGGACTAAAACTGCGGCTCCAGCAGTAGCAGGTGTTGCCATTGAGGTACCACTGTATTCTAGATACCAATTATTACTCCATGAACCTGAAGCACTACTTGCTTCTTGAGATTTACAAGAACGGACATAATCACCAGGGCCTACTAAATCTGGTTTTATTCTCCCATCATCAGTTGGTCCACGGCTACTCCAATAGTACATATCATCCGGAGCACCAGTATATCTGTTTACATGGCCACCTACAGTTATCACATTCTTGGCAGTGCCTGGAGATGAAATCCCATCATTTCTCTCGTTTCCTGCAGCAAATAATACAGTCATTCCTTGATATTGCCAATATTGGTCCCATGTTGAAACTCTATCATCTGCATCCTCGGATGAAGTCGTATATTCTCCACCAGTAGGGGAACCCCAGCTATTGGTATGTAAACGAGCACCGGCATTATATGCTTCATTGAGCATACTGTTGATTCCAATAGAATATAAAGCACCAGAATCGTCATCTTCCATCGCTTGGAAATAAAGGTCAGCCTCAGGAGCAACTCCTTGGTAGGTCCCACTACTTCTCATTCCATCTCCGAGAACAGTACAAGCGACATGTGTGCCGTGACCATCAGAAGGATCAGCAGTAGAAGAATCACCGGGTGTGACCGAATCAAGTCCTGAAATTCTACCATTGAAATCACCATGGTTATCATCTAATCCAGAGTCACCAACTGCAATCATCTGACCAGAACCATTTAATCCCGTAATGAAAAAGTCTTCTACCGTATCGATACCCATGTGATTTCTTGCTTCATTATTCATTAATTCAAGAATAGGCACAGGTGCAATGTAAGATACTGAAGGATTTTTTATGATCTCAGAAATATCATTTGTTTGAATCTGACCCCAAATTATTCCATTATCAGGGGACCATGATTCGGATAACCATGTATTAGCAACATCTTGTAAATTATTATTTAATGCAGAAGTTTGACGTATTAGTTCTGAATCTTTCCACCCAACTATTTCAACTACTAAAGTTTCATCATTTGGAGAGTCATATAGAGCGGAATGAACTAATAATCCTGCTGGAACTTCATGTATCGACACAATGGATTGTAATGTTTCTAACATCTCTAATTGTTCAGATTTACCTTGAATTAAGTATCCGGAAGGAGGAATTGTAGAACGAATTTCGATTCCAGAAATTTCCATAATCTCCATTCTAGCATCCCAAAGACCAGTCTCTCCATCAATTATTGCAATTGCTAAATCTGTTCTAGGATAGGAGATATCTTCGGAGAAATAAACACTGGGTATTAATCCAGAATGAGTATAAACTCCGATACTAGAATCTGCACTCTCTGATCGTGACATTTCAGAACTATTAATTATTCTTGGCGCGCCAAAATCAGAAATACTATTAGGATCAGGAGATATTTCTATTCTTTCAATTGATTCATCTAATAATCCTGAAAATGAATCCTGCGAATCAACCATGCTATCATTCAGAGGGATATAAGATAGAAGAAGAACCCCCAAAATTAGGTAGACTGTTCGCTTTGCCATAGGTCACCCCCTCATCAAGGCTGTTTTGAGTATATGGGTTAGTTGAACCCTTTAGGGTTCATTGATTAAGGTGAAAATATAATCTCTAAAAGAAGTCAATCCCTGTGCCATGACTGAATTGTTCCATTTTCCATTGGCCCACAATATACTGCAGCTCGATTTTTGAATTATCCTGATTATTATTAGTATATTCTAATTCAATATCTATAGTATAATTTTCCCAAACAGAGGCCCCAATAACAATTAATTCCAAGGCATCACCAGAAACTGAACTATGAGCAGGTAAAGAAGATTTATTGAATGTAGTTCGATCAATTTCAATATTATCTGAATTAATAAACCTGATAGTTAGAGTTAATTCAGTAATTGCTCGGCTACCATCATTATTAACTTCTGTTAATACTACGTGACCTGCACTACTCTGGATATAAACGACATCAACTGTTACTTTTTCATAAGGTATAATCCAAGTTAATGCAACTAAAGTTGCTGCTATAATCATTAGAGCTACAAAAGATGCGAGAATTACTCTTATTGGAGATATATGCCTAACTGAATCTTCTAATTTAACTAGTACTTCATGAGCATACTCTTCTTCAAGAGTCTCACCAATTTCTAGGTTACGAGACTTCTCAAGTAATCCCATTCAATTACCCCCTTCAGATAGTGTTGCGATAACCGTCAGTATTGCAGAAGTAAATGGTTCAGGAACTAAAACATGATGAGTTGAACCACTTAAGCCAGGAACTAAATTCAAAATCGATAAGTCGGAAGAAAGTCCATTTACTCCCAGTGTTGTTCCTGTAGGGACACCACCAGTAGTCTGAGCATCAATTAATACCCCTCTAATTTGAATTTCGCGTCCTGCGAACTCTGTTGTAACTTTAGCAGAAGCAATGATTTTACCACCGTCTACATCCTCAACTTCAATGACGCTGTAAGGCCCGACTAATTCTCTGATATGCAGTGTTGCACTGCGAAGATTTTCGCCCATTGCTTCCATCTCCTCTAGGAATACCGGGGGAGTTCCTACTTGACTGGAACCAGTTGGAACATCATTCATTCGAATGTAAATCTTCTCAACACCACTACCACTTGAACGAATTTCAAGACCATAAGAATTAGTTGGTTTAATTATTAGTTTATCAGTCATTCCTTCTGCTAAAAGAATGATATCTCCCCGTGAATTAATTGCCCGGCCAAACGCCTCGATATACAACGACATTCCATCATCTGATGATTTAAACTCAAAATTCGGCAGACCTTGGAATGCAAGATTTTTAGTTATATCAAAATTCATTTCAGGAGCAGTAGTCAAATTAATATAACCAGGAATATCTTTCAAAAATACAGTAGCTGGCCACCAGAAACCATCCATCCATTGCATTTGTTGCAACATCAAAGAACCGACTGCAAATCCTTCTATTCGCTCTTCTTCAGGGACACTCAGATCTATAGAAATTGCAGTTCCGAGACTTGCCTGTAAAGCAATTGATTTAGGAATATCATTAATCAACATCTCAGTCCGACTTTGAGAATCTCTATTAATCAGCATCATATGAATCCAATCAAGTCTTTCAGATAGACCAAATTGAGTACCTGTAGAAACTTCTGTTATACCTCCTGAATCTCGGATTTCAAAGACACTATCGAGGAATAGATTTGTAGATTTACCTGGTTCAAGACCTTGCATAGTTAACAATAGATCTTGACCATTTACTCCATAAGCATGGATCATAAATTCCTCACGTCCTGGTTTCCAACTATCTAGAGATGCTTGAATATACCAATCTTCTCCATTTAACTGGCTAGTTCTTGAAATTGATATATCAATTAATGGAGGCAAACCGGGTAACCAAGTTTTGATATGGAAACCGTCAGATAATCCATCAGGAGATGACTGGAAAGAAATACCATGAACCCATGGTGGTTCACTGTTTACTGGATTACCATAAGTTGCTTCAACAACCAAATCGAAAGAAGTATCTGATTCTAATTGTAAAGCATATGAGAATGAGTCATCAACTTCTTCTGTACCTGTTGAAATATCACCTGTAAACCCAGCAAGTACTGAATTAATTGAACGGCCAAAGTCAGAGAATCCACCAATAAAAAAGGCTACACCAGACAATCCCTTGGTAGAATTAAATTCAGGGAGAACTAAGTCAGAACCACCATCATTGCCAGTTGGAATCTCAACTGAAAGATGAGAGGGGAGAGGGTCCACTAAAGCTAGTGCAGATAAGCCAGAAGAGTCGGCAGTAGGAGCATTGTCTATATTGATACTCATTGGTCTATCACCTGCTGATTTCAAAAATGCTGTCCCTCTTCCTAATTCTCCAGGTGCTCCTTCTTCAACAGGAGATATCCAACCTAATTCTTGGATTCCAGTTAATCGAGTAGATATTGTAGAAGTCTCATTAATCGAATCATGATGGAATAGGAAATGATCACCCGTCATTGTAATTGGTGCAGAAGAATTACTAATCTGTACTTCTACAGTAGAAATCGGTGATTCTGCGATAAAACTTGTTTGATCACCAAATTCAAAGATAAACGCTGCAGGCATATCATGAATATTTGCGCCCTGTCTTTGGTCGCCATCAAGCCCCACATAGGTCATTAATTCAATACCTTCATTAGCAATATAATTCAGTGAGTTTTCATCTATCATAATAGAAATATTGTTTGGAATATCGGATAAATGTAGACTTTGGAAGGATAGATTCTCAAGAGAATCTCCATTATGTTCGATGAATGAAAATCTAAATGATTCACTTGATTCTGTGATTAAAGATATAGATTGAGTTTCTAAAACATCATCGTCACTAAATGTGAATTCTGAGAGACCACTAAATCTAATGCTAGAGGCTACAGGAACAAGCGGTTCTCTAAGCCCAGATTCACCCATCACTTGGTTTAAGTTACGATCTTTGGAGATTATAACGTGGTCACCCAAAATCACAGGATGAGGGCTAGAGCCGATTTGCACTGCTAATTCATTAATTTGCATATTGACTCTGTCAAGTAATAAATTATCAGTCATCAGCAAAGTTACATCTCTACCTGCAAAGCTATTCAATCCAACTCCGCCTGAATCTCCAGTAAGAACTGAAACTACTTCACTAGGTATAGAATTAATTATGCCACCGATATCTAAGAATAGGTCAACTAGATTCAGTATTACTGAATCTAATATTTTGGATACGAAATCGAGATTAGTTCCTGAATCTAGACTCGTATCAGAAGTAGATGAACTACCGAATTCGAATGAACCATACAATACTATAGAAGTTGGTAAATCTTTCATTTCTAGGTGTATTTTGCTGTGATCTGTTATTATATCTCCGCGTTTATGCCAAGAGTCATATTCTATAGATTGAATACTCTGAGATGAACGAATGAGTACTAGAGTTTTTGGAGGAAAAGCAGGATTCACAGGCAAAGTTGAGTCATCAACATTTTGTGTTGAATCTCTAGAAAAATTCTTTATTGCTATTATCATACCTAATTTTTCAGGCTGTCCTCCAGGTAATTCTGGAGAAGACTTAGATCCTAGCATTGTAAAAATTCTGTCGATCTCATCTACTGAAAGACTGCCCGCAGGCATACCTCTTAACCATCCAATAGTATCTGTAGAATTACCTCTAGGTTCGCCTGAAGCAACTGGTTCTCCTGCTTTATTCTCATGGAAGTGTACGTGTAAATCAGATCTCCTATCTGCATAATATTCAATAGTATCAAGAGCATTTTCTCCAACATCTCCTGCCCCTTCAGATAACGTAGAATCTGTTCTTATGACTAAATTTACTTCCGATGGTAGCCTTGTAGATACCCTATTAGGATGTACTGTTGCTTCTATGTAAGCAACTTCCCAAATATCCCTATTACCATCAGTATCTTGTGGTGAAAAATGAACATAACCAAATCCTGCAATAACTCCACAAGAAATCTCCGAAGAAGGCAGGGTCGACAATTCAATTTGAGAATAACGCTCAGGACAATATGTTTGACCGTTGTTATTAATTAAGATTGCATAAGGGGCAGATAGAGCCCCAAGTACAATATTTGATGCATCTCCGCCTAGACCTGGAATTGATATTCCTCCAGCAATCAAGGATATTAGACTCGTCACTAAACTTGAACTTGCATCGGAAATATCAAAAAAGATTTTTTCGATACCAATATCAATTGAGAAATCATCTGGTTGGGTAGTAAACTTTGAATCAATTACCCAAACATAGCTTTCACCACCATTGAATATTCCGTCTGAATAAGCAAAAGCCTTCAATAAAGAAACTTGTAATGTTTGTAAATCATCCCAATCTGAATCATCTCGACTTGATTCAAGTACCATTACTGTGAAAGAGATTGTAGGTTTAATCCATAGAGTATCTCCTTCTATTCCCAACTCATCGCCTAAATCGAATGAAATTTCCAAACCTACTTGAATATCGTTATCACCATCATCATCAACATCTACAGCATGAAGAAGGGAATTCGTTTCAGGATCCAAAAACGAAAGTAAAGTTGCAGTAAATGTTACAACTTCGAACTTTTCAACTTGATTCCCATCCATATCGATATATTTTGTCCAAATTAAATAATCTGTCAGATTAAAGATTGTTTGCCAAACCGTGTCAACTGCACCAGGAGGTGATTTTTCTGGATTAATTAGGAGATCATATGGTCCTGGATGGACAACTTCAGGAGGAGTAGGGTCTACTATTGTAGAATCAGAGAACATCTCATCGATACCAAAAAGAGGATCATTACTTGTGGTAGGTGCTACGGAATTCATCACTCCTTCAAGAGATGGACTTGCTAAATTCTCGACTAATTCTGAAGAAATTACACTTTCTCTCTCAGAAAGTACAGAACTTAAATCATCAAGTATCTCAAAGTCATCGGCACTAATTCGATTTTGAGCAGATACTGAAGTTATAGGTGAAAACATTGGAAGTAGAAATATCAACACAAGAAGAATAGTCTGAGAATGATTGATGCCCGGGGACCTACGAATAACACGCACAGCACCACCTTCCATGAGTACACCTCTTAGAGACGTGGTAAAGGTTATTCCCCTACCTGATACAATACAAAATAGGTTCTATCTGAATTTTGTTTCATTGAGATATTCGAAAATCGAGCCATATTGTTTAGAAGATGTACGGGCAATCCATAAACAAATTGTGATCAATAGAACTTGTATAGTCGCTCTGAGTATATGCCAATTAGTACCAAACTTAGAGCCACCTATTGCAATATCATTAACCCACATATTGAAATTTGCTGCATACAATACTATTAACATTAAAGCAATACCATAACCAGCAATTTCTCGTGTTCGAGAAAACATCAGACCTAGCCCGAGTACTATCTCAAATACACCGCTAGCATATACCCAAAATCTCGGAAAACCTATCAATTCAGGGACTATTGGTTCAAACCATACTGGATCTTGAAAATGTAAAATACCTATCCAAACAAATGGTAATCCCAAAATTACTGACACTAAAGTTAGTATATTCTTTATCATGTTATTCACTCAAAACGAATTGTCTCAACTGATTCACAATGTGGACAAGAAGTTCGAGCTATATCAACTCCTAATGGCATTTCAACTTCGAATAATTTACCACAATTAGAACAGGATTGTCTGACCACTCTATCATTGATAGTTGATTCAACTAAAGGTTCTGGTTCTGGTTCTGGTTCTGGCTCTGGTTCTGGCACTATTTCTGGCTCGGACTCTAGCTCGGGCGTATCTGTAATTTCAGGAACTGGGGGGCTAATTCCAGCTAGAGGATCATCCGAAGGAGACCATATCTCATCTGAATTTGCAATTTCATCAAATTCATAATCGACAGCCTCGGAATCAACGGCATCATCTTCTGTAAAGGCAGCAAGTAATTCACTGGCTTGACTATTAGTTGGGATAGAAGTAGGAGGTGGAGATGCACTGATCAATTCAGCCAAATCAGGATCCATTTCAATCGAATTTGAACTTGTTGGAATACCTGAGGGTGGGGGGGTTGGAAGTCCAGACATTCCGGACGAATAACCTCCAAATTGATCATTTGTATTAGGTTGAGAAAGGGGATTTATGGGGGCTGCGCCATTATTAGACCACATTGCTTTCTGTTCTTCGACCGAAGGAGGAACTACTTCTTTCTCTACTTCTTGCTCTGCTTGTTCTGCTAATAATGCTGAAATTTTTCTATTTTCCATTACTCTAAAAGTCACAAAGCCTAGAATTACGAATACTATTACAATGACCGCTATTATTTGAATCAAATACAGCCAATTAATCCCATTAGATTCACCACTTGATGAAATGACAGTGACTAAAATCTCTGCCTCAGTAGTAAGGCCTTCATCATTCTCAATAGTACAGACTACCCAGAACACCCCTGTATCTGAAAAAGGATATACCACAACGGGTCCTACTCCTTCATTATCATTGGAAGTAATTCCATCACCATCAGAATCTGTGTCTCTATCAAAGTCCCATGTGTAAACCAAACTAGTTGATTCAGAATCAGTAGCAGGAACAGAAAAAGGATAGGCCTGATTAACCACTACTTGTAACTCAGAATTAAAAGTTGAATCTATACGAGGAGGAGTTGGGTCATACAAGTTAATATTCGCAACATCATCAGTGATTAATCCAGAATTATCTGTAATTCTGAGTGTTATTGTATGCATACCAGAAATATATGACGAATCAAATATATGACTAAATGAGGTTGCAGAATTATCTGATCCAGAATATGTTTCTAATACTAAATCATCAACTAACCATTCAACTGTTGAAACACCCCAATTATCAGAAAATTGGCCACTGAGGACAATATTTTCGCCATAACCACGAGTTATATCAGAATTAATATCAATATTAGCAACAGGATTAGATATATCTCGAACTTCTATTTCTTTGAATATTGTAGAGCTTCTAGAGTCTGTTGAGACTACAGTCAACTTTAGTGTAACATTTGTTGGTTCCGACCAAGAAAAATCTACTGAATTACCACTAAAGTCATTGAATCCATCGCCATCAGTATCCCAATTTACACTAGCAATTTGATTTGAGAGATTTGGGGTATTGCTAGCGTCTAGTGTGACTATAGCTCCGACATCAATAAGTGTGAGAGAATCTGAATTTGAAAGTACTGCTTGAACAATTGGTGTCAAAGACGAAACTACTGTAGTGGCAACATCAGTAGTCCCTGCACCTCCGGCTCCTGCACGATTATCTACAATTAGAAATAGGGGAATTCCAACATATTGGGATGTTGCAGACCAAACATTATTTCCAGAAGTTGTAACTGATAGTAAGTCTGCTTGATTAATTCTAGATGCAGCTACAGTTCCATTAGCTGCAGCAGACTCATATGCATTCTTTTGAGATTCTGTCATTAAAAATACATCAGGGGCACCTTCCATAGTTGTCGCTTCAATTGAAATTTGAGTCCCTTCATCTAAAGAAAATGGGCCTGCGATTACTTCATAATCATCATTATCAAGTCTAACAATTGTATCTGCAATAGAGAATTCTGGAGTGACTACTTGTTGAACATCCATAATTACGTTGACAGTGTTTCCTCCTTGAGCACCTTGACCATTATCTTGAGGATGCGCTAAATTATCGATAACCATGTACCAACGAGTTGATTGTCCTTCGTCGGGTACTGTCCAATGCCAAGATCCTTCACCACTGAATGATTCAAACACTGAATCTTCTTCCCAAATTAAGTCTGTTCGATAATTTTGTTCATTTTGATAAGTAGTTCTAGCATTGGATGTAAAAAGTAGAATATCTATTTCGCCGTCACTATCAATTTCAAATGAAAATGTCGTACCAGGAGTCAATACCTCGAGGAAATCAATAGTTACACAAGACTGGTCAGATACTGCCCAACTTGCTGGCATCATATCGATATCGGCACTTGTACAGCCAATAATCCCCTTGGAATCCGCTGAAACTAATGGACTAGCTATAGAAAAAAGAAGAACAAGTAAAATGGCTGACGTGACTCTACGCATTACCTTAGCGTGAACTTTCCCTTTTTGAATCGTATTGTGGTTACGTGTACTCATGCATCATAGAAATTACGGCTTTTTTGGGATTGGAGTTGGAGGGAACCAACGCAAAATTACAACATCTCCAATCGATCTAACCCAGTTCCATGGTATTGCAACATGAATACGTCCTTCGACTAAACTAGGAGGGGGATCAGAAACAAACAGATGAGTGCAAGTCCATGAATTAGACTCTGTTGAAAGAACGGTATCATGTACAGTTCCAAGAACTCGGCCATCTGGAATAATCACAGGAAGACCGCGGATAGAACTCATGTCTAACTCTGTCATTAGTACTAGCCGCACGCTTAACTGAAATCAACCTTCGGCTGAAAGTTACTTATTTACCACGGTTTTTGTTAGCCTTTAGACTTGGGCGAAGTTTCTCTGCACCCTTACCTTTGTTATACAAACCACGACCGCGCTTTCCAGCACTTGTCATACCACGCATTGCTCTTCCTTTGTGATGATTATCTGCAACCCATGACCATTGGCTATCTGCTATAACTACTGGATGATTAGGATCTAAAAGAATTACTTCGAAAAATTTGTTCTTTCCATCTTCTCCAACCCAATATGAGTTTAGAACTCTAAGATTTGGATATCTACGAGAAACACGCTCTTCAGCAATTCTTTGAATAGACTTAGCCATAGTGATTTTTGTTACACCAGACTTTGATGGTTTACGCTTCATGTTAACTACACCTTTGCGAAGTCCACCACGGCGAACACGAGTTCTGCAGATAACTACGCCTTGTTTAGCACGGTATCCCATACGGCGAGCCGCATCAATTCGAGTAGGTTTATCGATTCTCTGAAACACAGGTTCGTGGCGCCATTCGGCCATTCTACCAGTACGGTGACGAGGTTCCATGCTTTGCTTAGGGCTCTTCCAAGCCGAACGTACATACTTTGTTACACCCATATTTATCCCTCTTAGCGAGTCGCCGACTTGCCATCCCTTTATGAGTCTATATCTAAGACCCTAAACTACAAAGTTGGCTAATATTGACTCAGTATAGTGTTTTGGTCCGCGATCCCGGACTTGAACCGAAGTCCAGTAGTAAGGAGCCATTTCTCTTACTGAGGGAGATATCTACACAGTGTCTGGAAGATATTCGTAAGGGTAAAACTGGAACTGTAAAGCAGCTACTGACTTTGCTTTCAGGGGTGAAACAATGAGTATAGATTTGGCAAGATTTTTCTTGGCAAAACATTCGATCTGTGAGATAATATGGTCAACCATATATGGTAACCATGGTTATTTTTCATCTCATGGTTGTCAGGTTGCAAACAACCATGGAATAATTTTCGAGGTGATTGTATGATACGCTTCAATCCGGACACTGAAAGGAAGTTGAAAGAAGATTTGGCAAATGTTGGCAAATCAAACCAGGGTTACAACATCTATGCTACTGTCAAAGGTTCACCTAATCATAGAAGGATAGGTACGCTCGATCCAAAAAGGACTGCTATAACCTTCGATGGTACGAGTAACCTTGCACCTATTATTCGTAAGAATGAACTTGAAGATGCTACAATAGTTGGTGAATTAGCTCTTGTTCCAATTATGATTTCAACCATACAGTCTGCAGTTGGTAGGCTTAGTGAGACTAGAGTTGGTAAAGCAAAGAAAGCAATGCTTACTTTGGTAGCCAAGTTACTTCGTAGAGGAATCATTTCAAATCCTCCGAAAGATCCTCAGAGAGTAATCAAAGAAAAAGATAGAGAGATTGAACATCTAAAGAGAGTTATCAATGCAAAAAGTGGTCTTTATGCTGATCAGATTGCCAGAGGTCTGATGATTCCTAATGTACAGGATTATCCATTTGACCCAACCAAGTTAGTTAATCTGCCAGAGGGTTTTGATGGAGTGGCGGTAGAAATGAAAGGATCTAGACTCCATATCGATTTTGTCGAAGGAAATTATGCAGGAGAATCGGAATTTCCCTCCATGACGACTAGGCAAAGAAAAATGCGCAGAGCTATCAAGCAAGGCAAAGTAAGTGTGAGATTATCTCATCTAATTCTGTATTCAGATGGAACTCATGAATGGGAAATCATCGATTAACGTAATTTTTCCAACTTAGATACTGTATATTCTAAAATTCATATATAAAGGCGACCTGACCGCCCGATGTACCTATTCCTGAATACTATTCTTATTTCGCCTTATTTTTTGTATATTTAGGTAGCCATCTCAATTTCCACGCCTCAGATTTATCTTCAAAGAACTCATAATCTCTGCTATCTATACTATCTGGAAACTCATACATCATCTCTAGAACAGCTAATTCTTCATCAATAACCCAACCCTCATCATGTAATCCAGGAGGATCTACAGGTTTCTGTTTAGAACTTGATTTATTTTTCCTCTTTCGCTTGCTGCTTTTAGGAGGTATTTCATCAAAATTAGAAAGAAATAGTTCTGTATTGGCCATTTCCTCATGAGTGATAGTCGGCCATTTTCTAGATTTTACTGATTTACGGTGCATATCGCATAATTGGTCATCCTTAGTAGATTCTTTCTTACAACGACCATCTCCATTTTTTTTCATTGCTCGACATATGTCAAGAGGTAATGTTTCTTCAGGTAAGAGAACTGCTCTGTAGGATGATTTAGATTTCTTAGTGGTGAATTTTGGCATGACCTTTGGTTTTTCTTCCCTATCGCCTATTTTCCAATCTACATATTCTATCTGTTCTTTAGTCAATCTCATTCTAGCTAATGATCCACCTCTGACATTTTTTCTTCCATGTTTTTTCATCATCTCAAGTGTAATCAGAGTTTCAGAATAATCTCTTTTATTCCTTCTAATATCTACAATATCTATCGGTTTGTACTTTTTTGTCCATTTAGCACCCTTTCCGTCAAAGTGTTGTTTTATTCTCTTGTAGACATTACTTTTTATTTTGCCAACGTAATATTTTCCACCTTTACATTCTAAAATGTATATTGTAACCATTTCAACTACCTCGGAGTAATTCGGTAGTCATATCAATCAGCATTGCTTTCAATTCATCGGACCTCTCTGCATCAGCTTTTTCAAAAAGATGAAAGTATTTTCCTCCAATTGAAAATTGGCGAACTTCTTTTCCTAAGATTCCTTTCCAAATATGTCCTTTAGCAACCCTAGCTATAACAAAATCACCCATTTCAGGCACTCCATAGTCGGATTGAATACAAAACCCATATTCTTTATTTTTATCGGATTTAGCGTTAATATTTCTAAAACTTGCTGGCCAAATATTTGGGAAATCTCGGATTCTTCTGGCCTCTGCTTTTTCTTGATTATGATTA
>JADHRW010000013.1 GCA_016777225.1 Candidatus Thalassarchaeum sp.
AAGCAACTAATGCGATCATTGAACCACTTCCTGTGCCGTGTTCGGCAGAAAAGTATAGCCCAAGAAGAACAGTTATTACTCCTATTATTTGAGATAGAATCGCACATGAGCGGAAACTTCTGCCGATTAATTGTGCAGTAGCAGCAGGTGCAACAATTAACGCAGTTACCAGTAGCGCGCCAACAATTTGTACCATACTTACTACAATAGCAGCGGTAATTATGCTAAAATAGACACGAATTAAACGAACTGGTAGACCTTGTACTTTAGCAGCAATGGGGTCGATAGATATGGACAGTAAACTATGGTATAGGAACAGCATCGAGAGATATCCTATGATGCACGCTATTACAATAATATTGAAACTTTGAGGATCAACCAACAATAAGTCTCCGTATAAATATCCGTCAACAACCCTTGATGCTGTACTTCCCCAGATACGCATTATTACCAATCCTAAACCAAGCATTCCCGTCATGAAAATTGCAATTGCCGCGTCCCCATCTAAAATTTTGCGCGTCTGCAATTCATCGATTAAAACGGCTGCTAATGTAGAAAAAATCAATGCATACCATAGGGGACCTATTCCACCAAAAATCAGCCCTATGGCGATTGCTCCAAATGATACATGCGCTAATCCATCTCCAATTAAAGCGAGATTTCTAATCAATAAGAAAGTACCAAGAAAACCAGCTACTATTGCAACAATTAATGAAGCGATTAAAGGTCTGTGGAAGTATTCTATAAGGAAATATGACGGAAAGAATTCTCCAGGCATATGAGGCGCGACGTCCTTTAATATCGGACTAAGTTGCCGAATAACCCATGAACCAATATCCATTATTCCTCCTCCCTAGAACCTGGTACGAGGATAATAGTATCTTGGTTATCATGACTTTTTGATTTTGGAAAATCAGTTTCCTCATGAGTTGGTTCTATACCTCTCAATCGGGCGAGTTCTGAAAGCCCTGGGAAGTCTATAGTTGAGCCATCAAATCTTATTTTTTCTTCAAGGTAAATCATTCGATGTACAGTTTGCTTTATGGTGGTTAAATCATGAGATATCATCACTATTGTCTTATTTTTCTCATGACATAAACCATCTAGTAATTTCATAATTGAATTTCGAGATTCGCGGTCAACTCCTACCATGGGTTCATCCATTAATATCAAATCAGCATCAGAAGCCAAGGCCTTGCCTATAGCCGCACGTTGTCTTTGACCTCCTGATAAATGGGTGATTCTAGTATTGGTATATTCTTCAAGCCCAACTATTTCAATTATTTTTTTAACAGTTAACCTATCTTTTTTCAAAGGATAGAATAAAGATTTTATCTTTAGCGTCCCTAAAGTTATGAACTCTTTTACTGTTATGTGTACATTTGTAGGTAACTTGGAGGCTGTCTGAGGAACCCATCCAACCTTTCCAGTAATTCCTTTTGAAAGCGGCCACTGATTGTATATTTTGACAGTTCCAGATTTTGGTTTAAGAACCCCCAGTATCGTCATAATTAGCGTACTTTTCCCGCCACCATTAGGTCCTACGATTCCTACAAACTCACCGCATGCAATTGAAATATTAATGTCCTCAATTACCTTGCTACCTGAGCGGAAAACAGACAAATTAGAGACGTTGAGAATTTCTTCTCCACAGTTTCCAATTGACACTGACTGCATTGTATCCATCAAACCAACCTCATATAGGTTGACATAAATGTCTTGTGATATTTATTATCTCAAGCAGTACATCCCATACCAATTTTCAGATTTTCAAGATTCTTATTCATCATTGTTAGATAAGTATCGCTATCATCTGAAGGGGACATCTCCATTGTGTATAAGTAAAGAACTTGAACTCCAGTGGAATCGACAATACTGTCTACTGCACTTCTCAGGGTATATTCTTCAATAAACAAAACAGTTATCTGGTCTTCATTGATCTTTTCAATTACTTCTGCAACATCTTCAACTGAAGGTTCTCCTTCAGGGTCCAAGCCGTGAACTGTAACGAACTCGATACCATAACGAACTGTTAGGTATGAATATGCATTGTGATTAGCAGCAACTAAATTACTAGTACATGTGCTTGAAGGACCAAATGCATCAACATAACCCAAATGAAGCCTATCTAATTCAATCATGAATTCTTGTGCATTAGCAGTAAATGTTTCATTTCCTTCAGGGAATTGTTCGATTAGTGCATTAAGAACTAGGTTAACTTGAGCCTTGAATGCAACAGGGTCTAGCCAGCTGTGTGGGTCATATTCGAATTCATCTTCATTTGCAACGATCTCAGATTCTGCACCTTCATCTCCATGGTCATCGCCACCAGGGCCACTGTTTGCAGAAGTCCACATTAGGCCAGCAGATTCACAGGCTGTTTGATTATCATAAGAACCATTCACTGTGTGCGAGCTCATATCATAACAAACCATCTCATCACCATGGTCATCGTGTGTATCATCACCGTGGTCATCGTGTCCAGAGTGGTCATCATGTCCTGCATGGTCGTCGTGGTCATCGTGTCCACCTTCGCCCAATAGAATATGTGCTGTTATGTGAGATGGCAATGCAAATCCATAGTCACCTTCATTTTCAACATGTATAGTTAAGAATCCAAGTGTACCATCATTTGGTTCACCTTCCATCCACAAATGTCCAGCAGTTTCACAATCAGATTGATTGGTGCCTTCCATGTTTTCGTGTGTTTCTGTGTTGTGGCAAATAGGGTATTCAGCATGATGGTCATCATGTCCATGAGCGCCGGCTCCTTCTTGAGCGATAGGTTCGATATCAGTGCCAGCAGTGTCTTTCAAGTAATGTTGGTCACGCTCAAACTCAGTTGGAACGTGCTGAGCATACATTGCCATACCAGTTAATCCAGTCGTGTTAATGGTGAATGTTGAATCATCGCCAGTTCCAACATGCAACTCAAAACAAGACCCAGTAGCAACAGGGCTCATGCTTTCACCATCTTCAATGATAGTACATGAGTCACCAGTGATCAAAGTCTCAGCATCACTCTCTAGAGTGTGCATTGTTGTTTCATTTGGTGAATCTGTTGGAATTAGAACCAGACGCATAGTTGGGTCAGCATATGCTCCCCCGACTTTTTGCATTGACCATGTGTGTGAATTATCATTCATTTCAAAGATTCCAGCCCACTCGAATGCTCCGTCACCATGTCCATCGTCTCCATGGTCGTCATGTCCATCGTCTCCATGGTCGTCATGTCCATCGTCTCCATGGTCATCATGTCCAGAATGGTCATCGTGTCCATCGTCGCCGTGGTCTCCATGATCGTGATGGGCGTGCCCTCCAAGCATTGGAAGAGCTGCAACATCAAAACTAGTTAGATTTGCATAATCTGTCTCAAATTCTACAATATGCTCGCCCTCTTCGAGGTGCAATATAGAAATTACAGTATCAGCAGGACATCCTGTAGGATTTTCGATAACCTTCTCAGCCTCTGCATGAGCGTGTTCCTCATGAACATCATGTCCTTCTTCAGTGTGGTTATCATGGTCATCATGTCCTTCTTCAGTGTGGTTGTCATGGTCATCATCATGGTCATGGCCTTGTAGTGATGCAGCATCAGCACCAGGGAAAGTCAAAGTCTGAACTCCTCTTTCTAGGTGAATTTCTAGTTCAGATGCTTGACTCTCATAACTCATCAAAGTGTTAGATACTCTTTCACCTTCATTGAGTTGCTTACAAAGGTCGCTGACTAATAGAGATTGGAAATCAGGAGTGGCTTCTCCTGTTGGCATAGTGTGGGTAGCATATGCAGGTGGTGCCTCGGAACCCAGAATTGACAATGTTTCGCCAACCCATGGCTCAAGATTTAATCCATGATAGAAAAATACATCACTATTAGAAAGTCTTACAGTGTCTTGGAGTGAAGGTTTGTAGTCGTGTACAGGAATGTTTGATGTACTCATCATTTCTACATTAGCGGTAGGTCCAACAATTGCTGAAACAAGTTGAGCAATGTGGTACGTCGATACCATAATGTTTCCATAATCTGGAATTACAGTTTGATTTGTAGTGTTATTTCCTGTGTCTGAGTTAATATCTGAATCATTATTATCAGATGAATCATCTGTACTTGAATCATCTTCTAAGCACCCAGCAAGGCTGGAAAAAATCATCAATAAGCTTAGCAAAATGGCCCTATGCCAATTAGTCTTCATGGCTCGCCGATTTCTATTAACTATTTAATAGATGTTAATAATTAAGAAAAAGGATATTATTATTATTGAAAAACCTGTCCGAGTACTATGAGCCGAATTATATCATTGAGTGTAGACAATGAATTTGCTAATAGTCTAGACACTTTAATAGAAAAATCTGGATATAAAAACCGTAGTAGATTCCTACGTGATGCTGCGTTATTTTTTGCTGAAATACAGCAAAAAGGTGAATTGATGAATATGGATGGCAATTTGACAGTTGAAGGTCATTTAGTTGTGTATTACCAGCATGGTAGTGAGCAAAAACTGATGGTTAGTCGTTCAGGTGATATTGAAGTAGCTGCTTATCACCATAGTAGCAGACTTGGCCATTCGTGTCATTCTAGTGTAGACGTAGTTCACGTCAAGGGAACTGCAGAACATGTCCGTTCAGTATTCAAACAACTTCAGAACACGCCCAATGTCGATAAAGTCTCCTTTATCAGTGCTCCAATGCGCGAAGAGGATTGTTGTTGATTATCTATTATTTGAATCACGAGATTGATTTCTCCTAGAACGATTATTGTTTGAACGAGATTTTTGTTTATCATTTCGTTTTGAATGATTATTATATCTTTTTGGCTTTGATTTAGAATCGCCTTTAACATTCTTTATAGATTGATTTTTCTGCTTATTTCTATTGTTTGATTTTTTCTGTGAAGGTTTCTTCTGTTTGATTTTACCAGGCTTTTGTTCAGGCTTAGGTATAGCGCCTGAGAAGTGAAACTCATGACTTATATCAGTATCAATTTCATGTCCGATTAATTGCTGTATGCCAACCAAATAACCCGATTCAGATTCATCACAAAAGCCGTATGCAATTCCAGAACGACCTGCTCTAGCGGTTCGCCCTATTCGATGTACATAACTCTCAGGTTCATTGGGTAAATCATAATTGAAAACATGAGTTATCCCATCGACATCAATACCACGGCTAGCAATATCTGTGGCTACTAAAATCGCAATACTTCCATTCTTGAATCCTGCTAAGGCTTTTGTTCTTGCTCCTTGGCTCTTATTTCCATGTATTGCTGCTGCATTAATTCTACTTTGATCAAGTTGTTTTACCAGCCTATTTGCACCATGCTTAGTTCGTGTAAATACAATTCCACATCTCACCTTTTCTTCTTTGATTAGATTGACTAGTAACCTTCGTTTGTCAGCCTTACGGACAAACATAATCTTCTGTTTGATTCTATCTACTGTTATTTCTTTTGGACTGACGTCAATCATAATTGCATTGTGAAGAAAAGAGCCTGCTAAATCAGCAATAGATTTAGGCATAGTTGCGCTAAATAAAAGATTTTGACGTCGCTTAGGAAGCAACTTTAGAACTTTTTTAATATCTCTGATAAATCCCATATCTAGCATTCTATCTGCTTCATCTAATACGAAAAACTCAACTTTTGTTATATCGATATGACCTTGATTGATCAAATCAAGTAATCGTCCTGGTGTTGCAACTAAAACATCAATTCCTTTTTGCAACGCTCTTACTTGTGGATTTTGATTCACTCCACCGAATATGACTTTGTGCCTAATATCCAAGCGTTCGCCATAAGCCGAAAAACGTTCACCAATCTGTGCTGCTAACTCTCTGGTGGGGGAGAGAATTAAGGCTTTAATGTGCCTTTTCCCTTGTGTTTTAGTTCGGCTCATAATCTGTAATACAGGCAATGCGAATGCAGCGGTTTTACCAGTTCCTGTTTGTGCCACGCCAAGTACATCTCTTCCTGCTAGTAGAGGAGGAATAGATTGTTCTTGAACAGGTGTTGGAGTTGTATATCCTTCCGATTCAACTGCTTCTAGAAGTTTCTCGGACAAGCCAAGAGATTCAAAATTTTTCATCTTAGTGTTCTCCGATGGGTTTTGGAAATTAACGATAATTCCCTTCCCGAACATAAGACCGTTCTCCTTCTTACCTTAAACAAGATTGGTGTGTTCAACTACAACCAGTGCCATCTTGGTTCAATTCTCAATAACGGGAACTACCATGTGTTCTCGAATATATTTATTGATGATTAATCAAATCTATGATTATTTTTTATTTGATTGAAAAAATGTTTGAACTTTATCGTAAACTTTCTCTTCTATAGAAGATATTTTTTTGATTATTTTATTGTCAGTTGGCTTATCTTCTTTTAGTATTGGAACCATAGATGACCAAACACCTTCTCCTTTGAGGCGGGAGTAAATCGCTGCTGCAATATGAAGTATGATCAGCATGTAACTGAGATCAGCCACTGCCCCATGTAAATCTAATACGAAATCCATTATGGTTTGCTCTTCATCAGGTGTTGCGTTTACAGTATATCCTTGACTATACAATC
Organism: Candidatus Thalassarchaeum sp.; assembly: GCA_016777225.1. Lineage (GTDB taxonomy): Archaea > Thermoplasmatota > Poseidoniia > Poseidoniales > Thalassarchaeaceae > MGIIb-O2. The sequence goes on from JADHRW010000013.1 coordinate 6,563, forward strand.
CTGCAATTATTAATCCAGTCAGAGGTAGAAGAATGAAACAAGCATACATCGCTTTATGCACTGAACGGGCAAAGTAGTAATGAACGATATGAACAGGCTCTCTTGCCCCTAAGAAAGTCTTGAAACGCCTCATGTAAGAATATCGCAAAATCACAATTATAAGGAAAATACTAGCAAAAATAATCTCGAAAACTAGAAGTTCTTTATCCTCAAGGTCCTCTAAAGCATTCACTTGTTTGAAAATTCCATATACGTAAAGGATGATAAAACTCCAATGAAACAATCTTGCAAGAAGTGTATGGGAATTGTTCATTGTACCTCGCAACGATGGGATGATTAATTTACTTTCCATTAGATGTATCCAATATTTTTTACACAATTATGTTAATATTATAAATTTGATTGTTAATAAATTAAAGGTCTTTATTTATTAGTTCTTGTTAAATAGGTAACGATTGACGCAGTTATAGTTGATTAATATGGCTAAGGGGAAACTCGAAAAGAGAAGAATTCCAGTAACAGTTTTGACAGGTTTTCTTGGTTCAGGTAAAACTACACTACTAAATCATATACTTTCAAGTACAGAACACAAGATGAAATTTGCAGTAATTGAAAATGAGTTCGGAGATGTAGGGATTGATGAAAATATTCTGGTTGAAAGTTCTGAAGAGAGTGTAATAGAAGTCATGAATGGATGTATCTGCTGTACTGTAAGGGGCGACCTTACCGAAGCACTTGATAGATTATATGATAGAATTAGAGACTTCGATGGAGTACTAATAGAAACGACAGGTCTTGCAGACCCTGCCCCGGTAGCTCAGACATTCTTTGTCGATGATAGGGTCACAGAACGTTATAAATTGGACGGAATAATCACAGTAGTGGATGCAAAACATGCTATTCCGCATATCGATGAAGAAAAGCCGGAAGGTATTGAAAACGAGGCTGTAGAGCAACTTGCATTTGCAGACCGTATTATGTTGAATAAAATCGACCTTGTTAGTGAAGAGGAAATCAAAGAAGTAGAAAAGAAAATTAAATCGATTAATGCCTTTGCTCCTATTTATCACACACAAAACAGTATTATTGACCCAAAGACCTTGATAGACATTGGTTCGTTTGATTTAGAAAGAACGCTAAAGATGGATCCAGAATTCCTCGATACCGATGCAGAACACGAGCATGACCAGAGAGTAACCTCGATAAGTTCTAAGTTTGCTGGAGCACTAAATGTCAATAAATTAGAAAGATGGATTGGCGATTTAATGCAAAATAAAGCAGAAGATTTGTTTCGTTACAAAGGCGTGTTAGCTGTTAAGGGAATGGACCAAAAATACGTATTCCAGGGAGTGCATATGCTCTTCTCAGGAGTATTCAGCGAGGAAGTTGCACAATGGAGAAAGGGCGAAAAGCGAGAATGCCGATTTGTTTTTATCGGCCGTGACCTGGATCATGCGGCTCTTGAAGCTGGACTAATGGAATGTAGGGCTGAAGACCTTCGTTTTAATGTTGGAGATATGGTTTATGCAAATATTGGAGAATTCACCGAAGGTAAGATTCTCAAATGTTGGGACCAAGGCAATCCATACCGAGTAGAAATTCAAAACGAAGAAAAATCTAATGTTTGGGTTCCTATTGATAGCGATGAATTTGTTCGTGCGAAGTAATTTCTTATATTCAGGAGTTTTTTCTGTGTCTGCCAGTGTTATTGTTTGTGATGGATGCTGTTGTGGTAGAGTAGAAAAAGGCCACAATAAGGTTCCAATCAACGATATAGTACAGTTGTGGAACGAAAGTGAACTAGGAGATAATGTAAAACTTACTATCTCAGGTTGTTTAGGCCCGTGTAGTATGCACAATGTATCTTTATTGAAGACAGAAAAAGAACAAATTTGGTTGGGCAAACTCAGTGAAAAAGAGCATTATGAAGCACTTGTCGAGTGGGCTATTGAAGTAAGTCAAAGTAGTGATGAAGTAGAATTACCTGAAGTTTTATTGCCGCATCGTTTTGTACGTAATATTGTATGAACTTTGAAAAATAAAAAAACACCGGTTCATATACCTCCCTTACTAGTTCTAAAATATGGACGGAGTTTTGTCAGATACCAAAAGAATGTTTTCAGTTACGAGTTTTATAGGCTATATCTTAGGATTGCTGGGGCTCTCAGTTTTTGCAGTTTCACAATTTATTACAGCCTTAATACCATTGCTTTTTGCACCACTAGTGTGTGTTACGCTTGGTTTATTATTGAATAAGTACCAACCAAGCAATCAGAAAAGAAATCAGACAATTAATCTGATTTCTAATCCGAACACTAGTTCGTCTCAAAGATAATCACTCAAGAGAATATTTACTGGGTACCTTCAAAGGTATTGCAGTATTCAAATTTATCATAATTATTGAGTGCATCTTCATACACCAATAGGGGTAGAACTTCTGTTCCATCAGACCATTTACCCATCGAGCGTAGTAACTCACTATCGATTAGGTGCTGATATGCCCAATCTTCAGTGATTGTATCACCACGACTTCTCGCAATAACCCAGTCTGCTTGAGCATCAATTCTACGATACACTCCAAAGTCAGCGAGTCTATCATGGACTGAATTTGTTGGCAAGTAGTGAGTTCCTACCAAGCGAGGAAATCCGTATAGATCACTCTGCAGTTCGATATAGAGAACATGTTCGCTTGGCAGATTACTAAACGCTTGCTGATGATGGACGCTATAACAAGCATCCACTGTCATATCATCAACGCCACGTGCTAAGTGTACCATTGTATCTGCCGGCATTCGAGAAAAGTTGGGCTGTAAATGATTTTGATTAGGACGAGTCCATCCAGATTCAATATCAATGAATAATGTCTCATTACCCCAACCTCTTTCCATCGATTCATGTAATTGAATGAAAGTGTATGCTCCTCCTAAACTATGACCCCCAATCCATAGGTGACTTGGATTAATTGAGATATTATGGATGGCAAAATCTACGCTGGAATGTCTTTGTTCTCCAAGTGCAACTTCAGTTAGTGTGTTTAGAGCAGAAGCGATGGCTTGAGCTCTATATTCGTGATGAGGATAATTTGATGCTCCTTCTATATCTTCACCTTCAAGCCCTTCAGGAATGGGCGGGTCGATATGAGAGGGATATTGAATGAAAGCAACAGCCATTCCTCTGGCAGATAAATGCGTGATCCAATCTGTATATTCCTCATAAACAGGATAACCCCAACCATGGCTCAAAAGAGCTAATGGAATTGAATCTAGTGGTATTTCAGGCGGTAGTTCGGGCAATGTAAGATAGACTGAGAATTCTATATCTTCTTCTCTATCGATTATTATTTCTTCAACATTACTTGGCATTTCATACTCATGAATTGTCATTATCGTATCAAATGGTCCGGGTTCCGCTCCATATCCAATTTTAGGGGCATCAGGTGGTGAAGGTGCAAATCCGACCATAGCAGGTATTCCTGGCATTACTAACCATGCAGCGAAAAAGACTGCAACTAAATGAACAATACTTCCCCATACAGATTTTTCAGGATTACGCATAGGTAGAGTAGGTAGCCCACTGACAGATAGAATACAAGATAACAAAATCACCCCATAGATTGTGGGCAATAGAAGAAATGCCCCTCTCAAATAAAATATATCCAAAAGGAAATACAGAACCGTAAAACCACTAAATAATCCGAGCACAAATAGAAGAATTCCTTGATGAATTTTATTCAGACTTTTCCCTTTGAATCTATTATTTACTACTACTAATGACGCAAAGAAAATCATGAGTGCAAAGAAGAACATCAATGTCAAATTATCTCTAAGCCACATAGTTGCTTGAAGTGCCCTGTAGGCATGCGGCCATATTGCATCATTGATGTCCTTTCCAGATAAGAAAAGTATGACTGGCTGAATTATTGAAGCAAGAAATCCTACGCCAATAATCAGCATTGGCTTGATTTTAGACTTGAGATTCTCACCGAAAAATGAGTTCTTCTCCTCGTCCATGCACCAAGGCGATAATTCATCTTCAAAAAGAATCGCATCATAGCATATTGAAATAAATATCAATTCAAATCTATAATATTGAATTAGAATAATTACTCAAGCAGACTTTACGCCTTCTGGCCATAGCACAAGAATCAATGTTTTACCGCGGGTTTTAGGAGTATGGGTTGTTTCTCTATTCATCCATACTATCGAGCCAGTAGGATATGTTCCATCTTCATCCCAAACTTCTCCCTCAAGAACAAGATATGCTTCTCCTCCAGGGTGCATGTGTGGCATAAAGGCATCAACTGTTACTTCTGTATCAGCCTCATAAAGAACCAGAGATGTTTTTTCCTCTCTCTTTAGTTTTCCAAGTTTAACTCCAGTTTCAAAGTCCCTCCAAGAAATATTATTCTCTAACCATTCTCGGTCGATGTTGAAACTAAGCCAGTCTGACATATCATGAGTGAAGACCATGTATCGCCCAACACTATCTACTTCATGATTAATTCGGAACATTATGGCAGTAGGTTTGAAGGCTTAAACAATCAGCAGAGTATGAAAGCCATGGCTACTAAAGCAATAGGGTTGCCAGAAATCCCCCCCTCTGGACCTTGGGATTCTTACGTGTTAGTGATTATTTGGCTTCCGTTAATATTGAGAATTCTACTATTAATCGTACCATTTAGAAAAGCGATTGCAAAACTTGCACCACATACAGGATGGGCTTTAAAGCAACTGAAAAGTTTACCAGTACGCGGTTTTGGTTTACTCGCCCTGAATGAAATTTTAGCGTTCATGATACCCCCTTTACTTGTCTTAATGCTCCGTTTTTGGAGTGATCCCCTCGGCTGGCAACAATGGTCAGAGGTATCAAATTTAGGTGGTACAGTACTACTTCTATGCTTATTCATTTGGATTGCAATGGATATGTTGAGAATTGCTAGAGTTAGAAGAATGCTAAAAGCAGTGGAAAAACACGATGTTAACAAATTACGGAAAGTTGCCGAAACAGGTCTTTCAGTAAGAAGTTGGTTGAGGAAATTTGGACGTAAAAAAGATGATGAAGAACCCAAAGATAACAATACTTTAGTCAAGCAAACAGGAAGTAGAGTTGCCAAGTCTAGTTTGAAACTATGGGGGGCAAGAATGTTGCTCGCAAGACGTTTAACTCCGGCTGGATTATTATCCAGTTTAGCTTATGGTGCTGCAGTGGAAGTTGCTAGAAGTGGGGCTGAAAAGGCATCTGACCTGGTTGATAAGAAAATGCAAGAGGAATTTGATAAATTAGCAAATATAAATTCAAAGACACTACTGCTACTATTCTCTAGAGATTTGGCGATGGGAATAATTCCAATTTTCATTCTTTGGTTCTTACCAAAAATCATGTGATTTATCCATTATATTGATGTTCATTCGACTTCTGCATCGTTTTAGGGGAACTCTTTGTCACTACTCATTTTGATGCGTCACGGCCAATCTATGTGGAATGCTGCTAAACTTTTCACCGGCTGGGTAGACGTACCATTAACCG
>JADHRW010000002.1 GCA_016777225.1 Candidatus Thalassarchaeum sp.
CCATCAACATCTGTTGAAGCTGTAGTTTGGAATGAGAACGCTAAGTCTTCGAATACTGATTGATCGGATGTGTCTCCTGCTACTGGAGCGTCATTGACCGCACTAACAGTCATTGTCATTGTCCCTGTTGCTGAGGAAAGAGCAGCATCTTCTAATGTGTATGTGAATGTATCTCCACCATTATAGTTAGATGCACCAGTGTATTTTAAATCACCAGCAGCGAGTCTAGCTAGAACAATTACGTCATTAACTGCACAACCGTCTCCTCCACAAGCATTGTTGGTCTCAGTTAGAGTACCTTGACTTGGTAAGCTCTTCAGTGTGATTGACACCATTGTGTCACTATCTACGTCAGAGTATCCCCAGTCGCCAGCTGCTGTCCATCCAGCATAAGCAACGTCTTCAGACGCAGTTGCCGTATCTCCAGCATTAGCAGGAGCATCGTTAACTGCTGTAACAGTGATTGTGAATACGTATGCATTAGCACTGTAAGCAGTACCGTCATGAACCTTGAAACTAAATGTAACATCAGCTACGGAATCAGTAGCAGTAGTAAATCTTAGATCTGTTGAAGCAGAAACATAGTCGTTTGCAGAACAATCTGCCCAACCATTACTGTTTCCGTTAGCATTGTTACATTCTAAGTCTCCAGTAGATTCTACAACTGTGATTTGAATTCTACTCATTGAGTCACCATCTATATCTGTATAAGCATCTGCTATGTCACTTGATGTGAAAGCAGTTTGAATATCTTCCACAACTACTCTTGTATCTGTTGATGCAGTAGGTGCGTCGTTAGCTGCTGTATATGTCATTGAAAATTGGCCAGCATTTGTTGACCATGCAGTACCATCGTTCACCTTGAAAGTGAATGTCACTACGCCGTTTGCATTAGCAACTGGCACGTATGTTAACCCGCCTAGGTTTCCTACAGCAATGTCGGCACCTGCAATTACGTCTGCACCACCGTATCTCAGAGTACCAGTTGCGGGCAGAGTAGTAATATCTACAGTAACTAGTGCATCCGAATCTACGTCAGCATATCCCCAGTCGCCTGGAGTTGTCGTGAAAGTATGGGTTGCGTCTTCAGCAATAGTTGCTGCACCGCCAGAGGTTGTAGGCAAATCTTGAACCGCATTTACAGTAATAGCTACTGTATCAGTAGCGCTGTCTCCGACACCATCGTTAGCAGTTAATGAAAGGACTGCGTTAGTGTTGACGTTTGCAGCACTGGTCCAAGTAATAGTAGCGATAGCTGTGTTAATATTTGCAACAGTACCACCGAAAATCATCGAATTATCATCGACACCATCGCCACCACCGGAAGCGAAAGTCAAACCAGAAACGCTTGCAAGAGAGAAAGTACCACTCTGAGTAGAAGAAATTGTCATTGAAGTTAATGTCGTATCATCTACATCAGCAATAACTGAGCCAGTAATTGCCTTTGCAACGTCCTCATTAGTAGTGACATCAGCAGCAGTTCCAGACCATGTAGGTACATCGTTTGCAGCAGCGAATGATGTTGTCATTACTGCAGCACCACTCGATGCATCTGAATCATCTTGTACAGTGTAAGTGAACGTAACATCAGTGTTTGAGTTTGCAACTGGTGCTAATCTCAAATGTTGGATATGTGCAGCAAGAATAACATCATTAGCTGAAACATCAGTCCATGATGAACCATCAGTAGACTTCTCTAAGTCACCACTAGACTCAACTACAGTAATTGTAATTGACTTCAATGCTGTGTCTCCATCATCCACATCTGTGAATGGGAAATCAGAAGTAGCATAGCCAGTGAAGGTAGTATCTTCAGTACCTGATTGAGTTGAAGGAGTCGAAGTAGTAGGTGCGTCATTAGCACCGTTTACTGTTACTGTTACAGTTATTGAATCAGTTGCTCCAGAGGAATCTGTTGCAACTGCAGTCAAAGTATCAGTCACTTGATCACCTACATCTAGTTGATCAGTATCAGTATCTGCGTTACTTAGTGTGTAAGCCCAAACACCTGTTGCTTCGGTCAGAACCCATGAACCATATGTTCCAGTTAGAGTTTGCGTAGTACCAGCATCTGCACAGTTTGTGCAAGACCAAGTGACTGTTTCGCCATCAGCATCAGTTACAACAAGTGTATCCGTAGCTGTATCTGTCGTATCAGCTACTGCTTCTGTAACTGCTCCTGTGTTGTCAGAATTAGCGATTACAGGATCATCTCCAGCTGCTTCTACAGTAACTGTTGCCGCGATTGCGACTGTTACTGAATCATCTCCTGCTCCAGCAGTTCCGCCGTTATCTGTCATTGTAGTAATGGTTACTACACGGTTTCCAGCAGTTGGTGATTGGTCAACATTTTTGTATGCAATGCCTTCGATTAATGCTTCCATTAATGCATTAGTAAGGCCTGCTGCTGGAGTTAATGTCACAGTAGCAGTATTACTAGTAACGGATACAGCACAAACAAGATTTTGGGCATTGTAAGTAGTTGTATCTGAGTAACCGTTTGTCAATTCACAGTCTCCACTATTTACTACTAGATATTCAGTAGTATCTGCTACATTGGTTACAGTTAGAACAAGTGAAGTGAATGTTTGAGTAGCCTGGGAATCAGAATCTGCTGCCGCAGCAGAGCTGTATAACACGAGGTTGCTACCATCTTCAGTGAATGTACCAGTTGCCCCTGTTGCAGTCAGAGTTGGTTCATCGTTTACCTCAGAAATGGTAATTGTGTAGCTTACTTGTGTTGTTTGGCCACCAGAAGTACCTTGGATAACTATGGTGTTAGCACCAACATGAGCATCCAATGGAGTACCCGCTACAGTAGCAGTATTTGCAGAACTGCCACCATCTGTGAATGTAATCCAGCTAGAACAGCCAGAAGTACATGCAAGGACGACATCTGTGCCGTCAATATCGTTCCACGTCATCGTGGAACTGTAGGCCACATCTTCAGTACCAGAATTCGTAGGACCTGCCAGGGAGACAGGGGCTGCGAAACTCTTCGAAGGAGTTTCTTCAAGAACGGTAGCTGTAGAGCTACCGCTGTCATCGTTTATCGCTCCAGCGATCATTACGATCATTATCGCGGCTGTTAGGCCAAACGCAACTCTTCGAATATCTCGAAGAGTAACGGTTTTCTCACTAGGGCGTGCGTCATTTTGTAGCGGCATGGCTGCAACCATATAGGTTGCCACGACTTAATACCATTTAGAAGATATCGGTCCATACCCTTTAGGGTAATAGAGTTAATATCAGGCCGATAATAAAATTTGTATCACAAGGAATCTTTGAAATCAAGCCTAAATCATAATAAAACGGCTGATAATCAATCAGATGGTAATACACATGTTTTATCAAAAAGCGAAGGTAAATTAAAATTGCTATTTCAGTTTCTTTTTCTGACTCTGTACAACGAATTTGGAAAAAATGAAAAACACCAGATCTTCTAAGGTAAATAAGAAAAATTATCCTATGAAATGAAGATAAATATTCTATCAGGCCGAAGTAACTCTGAGATTCAAATAAGTGACATAATTGCTCCAGTTAGAGAAATATCCTTCGATTAGGCGATAGTAATTTTAAGATTAGATCGAAGGGTGTTTGTCAGCAGGTTCTGTGTAATATTCTAAATCTAGAAAAATGTGTTTCTTTGGAAGTTACAAACTCTCCTAACCCCCCCTTTGAGGTACTTTTTTGATAAAAATAACAAATTTAGTATTTAAAGGAAAAATATTAAATCTCTGAATTGAGTAATCATTTCCCAAAAGAGGGTTTGGAAATAAAATAAAAAAAAGCCGGAACGCCGGGACTCGAAAGTCCCAGCGAACCGGTTTACGTATTCATTGAACAACGAATCTAAGCTTCGATATCGTCGTATTCTTCGCCGTCTTCTTCCATGAATTCTTCTGTGAAGTCTTCATCTTCACCGAACTCATCTTCATCACGACCACCACGAGCCTTGTTACCAAGGAACGCTAGTGCCATTACAGCCAAACCTACTCCAGCGAATGGAAGAGGGTCAGCTTTCACGTCGTCTAGAAGACCAAGCGGTTCGCCATTATCACCTAATCCGTCACCATTGTTGTCGAATTGTTCTGTTGGATCCCACTTGAATGCGTCCTCTCCTGCTTGGATATCATTTTCATCCACAGGGTCGAGGTAACCGTCACCATCATCATCAGGGTCGATTGCATTACAAAGGCCATCACCAATTATTACTTCAGGCATATCATCTGGAGTACCATAAACTCCATCTGCACCAGGACTTGTTTCATTGTCGATTGGCATGACATTAGCATTTCTTGAGTCTCCTTGACCGCCAGCTGCAGCACAGATTACTTCTGTAACATCTAACCAACCATCACCGTCGTCATCTTGGTCAGTGTTGTCTCCAACATTGTCACCGTCAAGATCAATTTGCTCGCTTGGGTCCAGTGGGAAAGCATCGTCGATATCGATTGTTCCATCATTATCGTCATCACCGTCTGTTGCATCACAATCATTGTCACCATCATTATCTGCTGGGACTGAGAAAGCATCCATTGGGTCTGTTCCACAGTTAGGCTCGACTGAATCTAACCATCCGTCACCGTCGTCATCAGAATCACTATAGTCGCCAATTCCGTCACCATCTAAGTCAGTGTTTTCATTAGCATCGTATGGGAAAGCATCGTTAATATCGGCTACTCCATCTCCATCATCGTCCGTGTCAACCTTGTCACAAATCATATCTCCATCGAAATCATCTGGTACGGAAGTAGAATCAAGTCCGTCACTTCCACAAGCTAATTCCTCAGCATCTGTCCATGAATCAGCGTCATCATTTAGATCAGCATTGTTTCCAACGCCGTCACCATCCGTGTCAACTGTTTCAAATGAGTCGTATGGGAATGCATCATCAACATCGAGAACTAAGTCGTTATCGTCGTCAATATCTGCATTGTCTCCAATACTGTCACCATCGAAATCAGCCCACTCACTAGGGTCTTCTGGGAAGACGTCGGCGTCATTATCGAATCCGTCACCATCAAGATCGTTATCAATTTCGTCACATATTCCGTCCAAATCTTGGTCGGTTGGTATGCTAGTCAAATCCATTGGGTCTGAAGCACATTCAACTTCAACTATATCCTCGTAGCCATCATTGTCATCATCTAAATCTGAATTATCGCCAATTCTGTCGCCGTCATTATCAGCCCATTCTGTACTATTCATTGGGAATTCATCAACTAGGTCATCGTATCCATCGTTGTCATCATCCATATCCATTATATCACAAACTGAGTCATTATCGAAATCAGTTGGAACTGAAGCAGCATCGAATGGGTCAGTTAGACAATCGAATTCGTCAGTGTCATTCCACATATCGTTATCATTATCTAAGTCGCTGTTGTCACCAAGACCATCACCGTCATTATCAGTAGTTTCATTGAAATCATATGGGAAGTCATCTTCTGAGTCAATAACTCCATCTCCATCAGAATCCTGATCTAATGGGTCACATATTCCATCAGCATCTGTGTCATCAGGAACACTTGTTGCATTAAGTGGGTCTGAACCACAAGCTGTTTCCATGTCATCATACCATCCATCTCCATCAGCATCTAATGTGTAGAATGTGATTGTTATGTTGTAATCCTGACCGTCATCTCCAGTTAAATAACCAGCCCAATTTCTAACACCAATCATGTTAACTTGATCTCCATAGTAAGCACTAGTACTACTAGAGTTCCAAGATGGTGTTGAAGAACTATAAGTTGGTGCCCCATAAGCAATATTTGCGGAACCTGTACCAAATATATCTAATAGTAGCCATGTATTATATCCAGGAGCGAAGTAAGATATCCCATCGTGCTGTAACAGAACATTATATCCAAAGTTTGCTGGAACGTCGAACGTGTATCTGTCAGTTGTATCAACATCTCCATGATTCCAACCTTCAAAGAAAAGAGTGTTGTTTGTCATGTTGTTGTAATCGTTAACATGTATTGCATCACTTTCTCCAGAACCTGCATCTGCACCAGATCCAGCATCATCTTGTATACCGCCTTCAAGGTTTGCAAGTGAAAGGAACTGTAGATCCATAGTGTATGTCGTATCTACTGCACCATATGTGTAAATTCCAATAGTTAACCAACCACCAGTTGTTACCCATAGACCAGAAATTCCAGATGTTGAACCTGTGTTACCGGACTGTTGTGATACGAAGTAGCCTAGGTTTGTTGGACTGCATGGTTGTGTCTGAATCATACATTTGTACATGTATGTGTATACATATTGTGGCGTTGATCCAGGTTCCCACGATACGTTCATTTGCAAGTATTTTCCAGATGGAACTAAAATATTGTAGTAATCTCTCTCGTCCCATAAATCTGAAATCCAACCAGTGCATGTACCGCCTACATCGTCAGCATCTCCATTTGCATCAATTTGTGTACTTGCATTTAACCAAGTGTTACCACCTGGATGAGTGTAGATATTGTCTGATGCATCAACACCAGTTCCACAGTCATCAGGATTAGCTCCAGGTTCGTTAGCAGGAGTAATCATTGTAATATCAAGTGTGTATTCACCGCTTCCTCTATCTGTAGTTACTACAATGAATAGAGGTTGACCACCATAATTGTAAGGTGCACTGCAAGACTCTGGATTATCACCGTAAGAGCTGCATGCTGTGTATAATGAAGTTGTACTGTAAGGACTAGGATATTTGAGCTGTAACTCTAAATCATTCTGTATAGGGAATGTCAAATCAACCATCAAAGCATATCCTTGAGGGATATAAATTTCATACATGTCGTAATTATCCCAACTGTCATGTCCATAACCAGTAAGAGTATTATTCATTGAAGGTATTACATTTGCACCTACTCTTGAAAAACTACTGTCATGAGCATCTACACCGAGACCTGCATCATTTTGGTATACGCTTTCTACTGGTTCTATAGATGCATTGAATATCGACCATGATAGTGTGTAGTTATGCTCCACATCATCAGGTAATGATGCAACCATAACTCGAAGCCATAATGTTGATTCTTCAGTCATCGCTGCATTCCATGTGTATGATTCGTTAGAAGCAACTGCTTGCGGGTTAAAACTAGTTGAGGTAGATAAAGTCGATGCAGCGCCATTATTATCCATATATTGGTATAAGTAGAAATTTTCATTATCATCTCCAGCAGTCCAATCAAGACGAGCCCAAAGGCCGTGGTATGCAGGTACTGTAAATTCGTACCAATCTTCATCATCGTAACCATCACAAGCCATTCCTTGAATTGTTCCCGACATTCCCATTGAAGTCAAATCCATAGGAGATGCGTCCGGGTCAGTTGTATCGTCGTCTGCAGCATCTAAGCCAGATCCTGCATCATCTTGTATTCCACATGGAGGAGGGACTGTAGGCGTTAGTTGGATTGTTAATTCATAACCTGCCCATGATGAAAAACCGTAATAATAGTCGACTTTGATGAAAACAGTAGTATTTGTCACTGCACCGCCTAAATCAATAAATTCTCCAGGTGTTCCAGTCCAAGCGTAAGCAATCATTCCAGTTTCGTCTATATTAGAGAAAACATACAAATCAAGATCTGCATTCTCTTCCCACTCTAATGTTATGTTGGACTGGAATCCTTCCGGTATTGTTAACGCCCAAAGATCACTTGAGTCTGTTGAACCAACCATTCCTGAACCACTATCAAATAAGGTAAATGCATCACCAGTCAACTCCCCTGTCACAGAACCAAGAGATGAAACTACTGCTAGGTGCATACCACCATCGCCCCAACTGTCAGCTAGATTAATTGTCCAAGCACCTGCAATAGTGTCAGAATATGGACCTGTAGTACCGGTTGCATAGTTGCTAAATCCTGAGGTCACAGAGTATGATGTCCCTGATGGACTTGTAAGTGAGTAACTGCTCTCAGATGCCCATGCATCAGCAGTCCACTGAATTAGGAATTCCTCACTTGCATCAGTTGTTGTATATGAATCTGATATTGAGCTCCACCACATACCTGCTGGATAGCCTGCAGGATTACTAGATGAACCACCCATTGCTGTATCACCTGAATCAAGCGCCATTGCAGGACCAGTTAATCCGATTAAACTATCTCCAGCTATACCATTATCTGCTGGATAGACGTCTACAGTCATTGTATAATCATTGTAAGTAGTGGCTGCATTCCGGTAACTTGTTACTAAAATTGTCATTTCATCTCCTGCTAGATCTACTGGGAAACTTGCGGAAGTTGAACCATAGTTCCCTGCTACTGACCCGTCAGTACCTAATGAAAGAGAACCTGTGTTGGAATAGTATCGGTAAGCCCATGCATTTCCACTAAAAGTACTGTAACTTGTTTGGTCAGTCCCTCCTATTGAGAAATAGTAAGCATAAGTATCAGAATACGTGTAAGAACCTGATGTTGAATGATTCCATTCCAAAGTTGCAGTAACCCCATAGCCTGCTGGTGCATCAATAAGATACATATCTTTGTTAGCATCTAGTAAAGTACTAGTTGACGTAGTAACTATTTCACCGTAAAATGTCACTGACTCATTCGAGCCAGTCCAGTCGAAGAAATCTGTAATGTCAGCAGCTGTGCTGTAAGAATATCCTGCATCCGTCCCTAGGCAGGCATCATAACCTCCACAAGGTGTTGGAACCGAATCCATCACTACTTTCTCACCCATTAATTCGGGTTCAGTAGGTATGTCCGCAAACGGGACCATAACTGAGGCAATCATCAAAAGGGCTAGCGTAACAGAGCGGAGGGTGTTGCTTTGCATGGGTATCACTAACGTGCATCACACGTTGCAAAGGATATAAGAATACCGACAGATGCTCATTACTACACTGATTTATCCACGTATGTGTAAAATGATGCATTGAGCCTCTATATCGCTATTTATTGTATATAAGTAACCATTAGTCTTTGAGCCATATCAAAAAATACACCCAATGTTTTATCCTTCAAGTTTGAAAAAAATATTCATTTAATCTATCATGAAATTATTTATTGGATTGATTATTTGTTAATTTTATCCAGGACTCGTCTTCTCTTTCTTCCCATACACCAATCCCTTGACCAGTATACTGTAGAGGATCTGTATTCGTATAATCACCACCAGGTGGTAAGTCTTCCCAAGTTGAAACGATTTCAGGTACATTAACAGTAGTTGAAACAGATTCAAATCCAGGTGGAGGTGGAGGTATCCTAGCACCAGATTGTATTTCTGGCATCGGAGGCGCCTCTGGTACTGAAGATTCAGGCAAAGGAGGCTTTTCTGGCATTGGTGGTGCCTCTGGTACTGAAGATTCAGGCATGGGAGGCTTTTCTGGCATTGGAGGCGCATCTGGTACTGAGTTATCTTCATCAAATACCATATCTTGTTCTGTGTAATCAGTCATATCAGTACCTCTTTGATATGATAAAGCACTCTCAGGAGTACGCTTTTTTACAGTATATACTACTACTGAACCACCAATCATAGCAATTATCACAAATAATATTAAAAATGTAGGTACAGGATTGAGAGCCATTTTGTCAGTAATAGATAATGGATACGCATTATCTCCCTTACCGTCACCGTTACGATCTTCCCATTCAAGAGGGTCTTCAGGGAATTTATCGACTTGATTGAGAATATTATCTCCATCCTTATCGGCATCGAGTAAATCACAAGTACCATCTCCATCTAAATCAGAAGGGATTGAATTACTTGACACAGAGCTTGTCTGGCATAATGCTTCTACGGTATCTGCCCATCCATCACCATCATCATCAGAATCTGTATTATCTCCCTTTCCATCTGAGTCAGTGTCCATTTGCTCAGTTGGGTCCATAGGGAATGCATCATCAATATCGGGAACCAAGTCATTATCATCGTCATTATCGACAAGATCACAAAGCCAGTCCTGATCAAAATCAAGAGGAATTGAACTACCATCTAGTGGATCAGTACCACAATTAGGCTCATAAATATCTAACCAATTGTCGCCATCATCATCATCATCGAAATTATCACCTATACCATCAAAATCGGTATCATCCCATTCTGCATTATCATTAGGGAACATATCTGAGATATCGGGGACACCATCATTATCATCATCATCATCCACTAAATCACAGACACCATCAGCATCATAATCTACAGGTATTTGTAGAGAAGACATTGAGTCAGTATTACATGATTCTTCATCTAAATCTGACCAGCCGTCGTTATCATCATCAGTATCTGAATTATCGCCGAGGCCGTCATTATCATTATCTACCCATTCTGTAGAATCTAGAGGAAAGGCATCGTATGCATCGGAAATAGAGTCTCCATCATCATCACCATCTAAATTATTGCCAATTCCATCGTTATCCGTATCAAACCATTCAGACATATCTGCAGGGAATGCATCTATTGCATTAGGATAATTATCCCCATCCATATCACCATCCATTAAATCACAAGAGCCGTCACCATCTAAGTCAGAAGGTATTGAGAAAGCACTTAGAGGATCTGAGTCGCATGAAGTCTCAATATTATCTGAATATCCATCTCCATCATCATCTGTATCCGCATTATTTCCTATGCCATCAAGGTCTGAATCATACCATTCTTCATCATTCATTGGGAATATATCTTCAGTATCTGCATATCCATCGTTGTCATCATCATCATCTATTGCATCACAAGTAAGATCACTGTCAAAATCAGCAGGTATACTATTCCCAAGGAGTGGATCAGAACCGCATTCTAATTCTTCAGAGTCAGTAAAACCATCCCCATCATCGTCAGAATCAGCATTATTACCAATATTATCATTATCTGTATCCTCCCATTCAGATGAGTCGAGAGGGAAAGTATCATTCGCATCCTCGACGTTATCTCCATCATCATCCATATCTAATGAGTCACAAAGACCGTCAGAATCAGTATCAACAGGTACACTATTATTATCTTCGGGATCGCTACCGCAATCTTCTTCTGTCATATCATAGAAACCATCACCATCTGAATCTAGTGTAAAGAACCACCAAGACATTCCATAATCACCCTCACCAGAAGTTGCACGGACCTGAACTAAAACATCCATGCCTTCAACAATCATTCCAGGATAAGTCCCCGAGCCGTTTGAAGTTACATATTCTGGATTATTGACACTTGAATAATCAATAGTATTAGTCTGATCATCACCTAAAATAACTTGAAAATCCACATTTGTAGCATTGAACCATACTGAAACAGCAACTCCATATCCCATTGGTACATTTGCCTGATAGTTGTCATTAAGATCATCATTTAGTGACCCCCAACCGTTGAAGCTATTGTTGACAGAAACCGCATTAATAAGTAAATTTGTAGGATTTAAGTAATCATTTGAGGCGTCTCCTCCAGTACCTGCATCATCTTGATTGTTAACAGGTGCATTAGTCATATCAACAAAATTAAATGATAAATTATAGTCATGAGAACCACTACCAAGAGTACCATATGCAAGTGCTTTGAAAAATAAGTCACTACCTCCATAATTATTCACGGAAATATTCTCAGGATTATTGAACCAACTGTAAGTAATTATTGTACCTGAGTCATCATAAACTTCTAAATCTAAATCAGCAGTGGAATTCCAACTTAATGAAGCACTTACTCCAAAATTTGCTGGCATAGAGATCTTGTAATAATCACTAACATCAGTTGAATAAGTAACCTCACCCCAAAACGACATATTCGTAGCATTCAATACCATTGCAGAAGCCATTGTATCCCCTGCATCATTACCAGTCCCTGCATCGTAACCATTTGTACCATTACCCGTACTGCCGCCACCTCCACCACCAGTAGAGAATATCCAGACTTGCAGCGTATATTGACCGCTACCGGTCCATTGTTCAATACGGATGTAGACTGTAGTTCCGCCTACATTAGTTCCATTAGAAGTGACTTCATCAGTACCTGTTGTAAAACTAGTGTCAATTGAACCACCACTACTACTGTAAAGGTGAAGGTCGAAATCAGCACCAGAAGGAGAGTTTAATTGCACCACTATTCCAGTATTATTAGACATATTTACAGAGTAATAATCATCAACATCCCCAGATGTACTTAAATTGCCATAATAACTTGCATTGGATGCTGGTATATTAGTTGCAGTCGATATAGAATCTCCAGCATCACCTCCTGTCCCTGCATCGTTACCTAAAACAGGCATTGCGAGCATACTTAACATCAATATTGAAACTAAAATTGAGGTTCTCTTTTTACTAATCATACATCACGGAAGGGATACGATGATTTTAAGTCTCTCTGAGAGAGAGATTTTAGTATTTATAGAATCCTTCACCTGATTTTCTACCCAACTTACCATCTTCTACCATTTTTACAAGTAATTTAGAAGGAGCATACTTATCATCTCCAAATCCATCATGAAGTACATTCATTATATGCAAAACGGTATCGTTTCCAATCAAATCTGATAGAGCTAATGGTCCTATAGGATGATTCATCCCAAGTTTCATTATTCCATCAATTGCATCTGGTTCTGCAACACCTTCTTCCAATGTTAGAATCGCCTCATTAATCATAGGACATAGAATCCTATTAGATACAAAACCGGGAGAATCATTACAAGATAGAGCGGTTTTACCCATTTTCTCCGCTGCATTAACTACAGCAGAATTAACTTCATTAGATGTTTTACTACCATTAATTATCTCTACAAGCCTCATGATAGGAACTGGATTCATGAAATGCATACCAATCACTCTATCTGGTCTTTTAGTAGCATTAGCAATAGAATCTATACTGATACTTGAGGTATTAGTAGCAAGTATGGTTTCAGTTTTACACAAAGAGTCTAATTCTTTGAATAAAGCAGTTTTATATGCTAAAACTTCAGGAATAGCTTCTACTACAAGGTCTGCTTCAGCAGCAGAAGAATTGTCAGTAGAAATACTGATTCTCGAAAGTGCAGATGCTGCTGCTTCACTAGTCATTTTTTCTTTACTAACCAACTTATTTAGAGATTTTTCTATAGCCGACATACCTTTTTCAACAAATTCTTGTTTTATATCAATCATTGTGACTTTGTAACCCGCACAAGACGAGACTTGAGCAATACCGTTACCCATTTGTCCAGCGCCAATAATTGCAATATGCTCGATTGTCATATTACACTCGAGACACCAATAAGAAATTAGTCTTCTGCTTAGTCAAGGTCAATCATATCATCATCATTATTGTCAGAAATTGAATAAATCGTATGATTTGCTTCTTTCCAAGTGGCTAATTCTTCAGCCTCTGTAATATCTTGATTAACTGTATTCCAATCAATCTCATTATCATTGGAGGGAGACATATTCAATAATTCATTGATTTCTTCAAAAGATTCCTCAAGAGATTCTAGACTCTGATTTTTTTTCTTTCTTTGTCGTAAAGACCCTCTCAGTATAATAGTAGTACTGATTAAAGCTAGGATTCCAAGGAAACCCGCTAAGAAATACCAGAGCATAGGACCTTGGTTCTGTGCATCATCAATAGCCCAGTCAATCCAATCTAGGTTAGTGACCTGAATTGAATAACTATTCCTATTATTCACTGCATCGGTAGAAATTCCTTGGATTAAGTGGCTGCCTATTGTATCTTGCACAGATATTTGAATATTAAAAGTGCCAGAACTATTACAAAAGAATTCTTGAGTCGCGATCACGCTCCAAATCATCACATAGGTGCCAGATTCGCATTCACCTTCTATGATTTTCATAGGATCTAATGTCGAGTTTCGAATATTAATTTGGTTGAATAAAAGGATAGGAGCTATAGTATCTCGTGTAATTTGAAGTTCAAAGACATCAGTCTTGTCCAATGCTTCGATTTCAATAATATATTCATTGAGACCTTCTTCTAAATCAAATACTAATTGAACATGAGTAGATCCAGGTGCAATAAGGAATCTCTCATCAACACCTATTAATTGCCACCAAATATTCTGATTCGGCCCTCTAGTTAGTAATGACATAACGTTGTCATCTGTTGTCATACTTCCATTCCAAGGGGCTAATACATCTGTCTGATATACAGACTCATTAAGAATGTAAATCCTACAATCATTAAAGATATTTTCGTTGTACTGGCCTTCAGTTGAATCATAAGCCACTATACAAAACTCATGACTTCCAGTAACTTCTAAATCAAAATTAGAAGTACCTGTATCATCGTTCCACTCATTTATTTGTAAACCGTTATGAGTGAAATAAGCATGTACTAATTCATTAGAAGACCAAGTCATAGTTTGACGATGATCTAGTAATTCTAAACCTAGAGATGGAGAAAGACTCCAATCAATAATAGGTATTGTACGATCTAGATTCAAATTCCATTGCTCTGTGACAGAATTGCCAGCCCAATCAATTAAATCTAATGTAACTACAAAATTACCATCAGAGATATTTGATAGATTAACTTGGACTTCAGTAGTTTTCGTCTTATCAATAACCGCTTCTTCTGTAACAAAAATACTCGGCATATCAATTACAGAATCACAAATTTCTAGACTTTCTGAAGGATTAGATACCTTCAGACACCAATCTTTGACATCTACGGACATGTTTAGACCAAATATTGAATTTGTGATATTTAGCGTGTTATACATGTCATTAACGGAATTCCTATGACTATTTTGATCATCTATGTAAAATGATTCTAATTCAGGAACTTCAGTATCAAAAATTACCATATGACTACTTGAGATACTATTGCCCGCCGAATCGATTGAAGTAATCGTGAATTCATTTTCTGCAGATATCAGATAATATTCATTTACACCTCCATCAGAAGAATAATCGACACCGATTTCACTAGGAATTAAGCCTACTGTCCAATTAGCAAATCCATAATTATCGAAATTAGAAATTAGAGTACCATCTTGGAATACACTGACACCAGGTTCAGTCTGAATTACCAAATTAATATATGGATTATTCGTAATCTCAGGGATTCCATAGAGGAATAATGGGGGGGCAGTGGTATCATAATTTACAGATAACCATGTTTCATTAAATAACCCTGACTTATCAGTTATATTGACGCCATAATCATGCCACTGCTCTACAGAGGGGATTGTTGAATTAATCCATACTTCCCTGAACGAAATATTCTCTGGCATTGCAAAATGATTACCAGAATTCCAAATATCCGTCAAATTATGATACATTAATGTGGTATCTAATGCTTCAACTAAATCAGCATTGGGAATTGTAGTTTGATTATTAATCGCATACCAATTTAGGTCATCTAAAGTGAATCCAATACCCGTATCTAGAGCATGAATCTCAATTGCTAATGTATCATTAGTTTGAGTCATGTTTTCGGGAGTAGAAAATTCAATAATAGGCTCTATTTCTAGCAACTCATAAGTATATGGAAGTTGTAATTTAATACCGCCAATTAGAGTAATTTCCACTTCACCTTTCCAAATACCAGCAACTTCGGGCCTATCAAATGCTAAGTTGATTTGATGCGCGCTAGAAGGAACTTCTCCGGCTAATGTTTGGGAACCGTTAGGCCAAATTGAATCGATCTCAATACTAGTTAGTTCAATCTGTTCAGTAATTACTAATTCATCCCCGCCAACCATATCAATATCTATCCAAAATTGAACATCTCCAGAAACTGAGTAACCGTGCACTGCGGCTGCATATTGACCATTTTCAACATCGCTTAGTTGGATACTCTCTGAAGAGCTACCCGACCATGAACGTGATACCTCTTCACCAGATGTAAATATACCATCATCGTTATCGTCATAGAATAAGAATAGATCTAAATCAGCGGAATCATATGCATCCATAGTAATACTCAATTCAGAGACTTCATCAACCGTAAAATTATGCCACCAAGAGGAGGTCATTTTATCGCTGGAAACGTCTTGATATGCCGTTTCATTATCGAAATAAATTGGCTGCGTCCACCCATAAGCAGATACCGATTCTACGTCCATTGGCACTGTAGATACCACATGAACTGCATCAACACCGTCACCCTCTGACCAATCACTAACTGATTGAGAAAAACCTTCAGCTTCTGCTGCAACATACCCTACAGAGATATTCAATGCATTATCATTTGTTGATACTCCATGAAGCGCTGTATGGAGAACCATTTGATGAGTTCCGGCTAATGCAGGTACAGTGAATACCTCCCTAGAAGTATCTGTATAGGTCCCCCAGTTATGTTTACCACTACCTGCATGATTATTCACAGAGCGTGAAGTAATACTGAATGTAGATTCACCATATGAATCTGGATCATCCGATGAATAACCATGAGGTGTTTCATCTAACCACAATATGTCAATATCAGTATATGGATTATCATCCCAATTAACGTCAAGAATTACGGTACCACCAGTGTCCCATTCCTGGGGCCAATCAACAGTTAAAAAGCGCCAATCTCCACTCTCTGCACGCCAATTCCATCTGGTGGCACCACTAATCCATTCTTCATCATAAAGAGTTTGATTTGACACATTGCCATCCAATGGTTTTGGAGTTATCTCAAAAGGTCCAGACCAAGGCACATTTGTAACCACAGGTAATGTCCAATTACGGTGAGATATAGTAGATGAAGTTAAATTATTATATTCGAATGATTCTATTAAAACACCATGCTGATGCAGACCAGATTCTGCATTAATTGGTACTTGAATATCCATGGTTACAGTATTGCTACTATTGGCATGCACTACAGAGCTAGAAGGAAGAGAAAGCCATTCATCATCACCACTACCGAATGCTGTCCAATCAACCTCTATTCGTACAGGGTCATCGGATAAATCTCCATTATGATTCCATACACCAAGGAAAATACCATCCCTAGCATCTTCAAATGGATTACCAACTCTAACTTCTGCATTAGGCCCATTTGACCACCAGTATGTGACTTCTTCTAACTCGCTTGATTCAGTCCAATCTTCAGAATCAACCATTGAATCATTATCGAAATCCTCGACATAAATTCCATCTCCATCATTATCACTCCATCTGTAAATTTGTAAAAATACTCTTTCCTCACTATTTTTATCCATATTAGCATCAAAAGCCGAATATTCTATAGTTGCTCTAGCCCGTAGTTGCCTAGTTTCTTCGGGAAGTTGGATTGTCGATGAATTTGTTATGTGAAGAGGGATCAGTAAATCAGGTCTATCTCCTTGATGCCCATCCCAACTATCGTTTGCACCCGATTCACTGCCATTTCCTGTACTATTCCACACTAAAACCTCATGAAGAACAGGATCAAATGCAGTCGAAGTATATCTTAATAGAATATCTGAATCACCATGATTAGTGAACTCTAAATCAACTGATTGCGTTTCACCGGGGAACATATAATTGATATTAGCATCCCTATGTTTCCCTTGGAAAGTCCCACTATTCCATTGTGCAGGACTCAACCACCAACTACCATTATCACCTTCTAATGTAGAGATAGCACGCGAAGCATTGAACCATCCACCCCCTTGAATAAATGGTTCATATCCCCTATCATCAGAGGTAGATAAAACAAAATCTCTAAGTGTTTGAGAGTCAGGATATTCCCCTTGATTTTCTTGCCACGCTTCAGCAACTAAAGCCAGTAAACCTGCAGCAACAGGTGTTGCTAAACTAGTTCCTCCCCATGATGACCATGCAGAATTAGCATTATCTCTAAGATTTAATGGTTGATCGCCGGTAGCAGACCATCCTACTGCCACTATGTCAGGGTCCATCCTACCTACAACATTCGGACCTCTGTTAGACCAAGGGGCGCTTTGTCCCCATGAATCGCTAGAACGTGAACTAAAAGCACCTACAGAGAAAATCCCATGGGCTGCTCCAGGGACTTTAGTAGTACCAAATCCGTGTCCACCGTTACCTATTGCTACTGAATACGAGGCCTCGTCATTGTACACTCTAGTCAACCAATCAAGATATAATGAATATCCGTCGGCTCCTGATTCATCAATACTCGAATAACCAAATGAAAACGACCCTATATCTGCTTGATCATATTTTGTATCTGACTTACCGTCATTACCCTCAGCAATCCATCGCCAAGCATCAAGTGAATTACCACCTGAATAATGATTACCAATTGATGCAATAGTTGCATTGGGTGCCATCCCTAGCACGCGCCCATCGTCTACTACTCCTTGGGCGGCAATAGCACTAGCACACAATGTCCCATGATTACCTGAATCTAGCATGAATAAAGTCAAATTACCCGGTCCTGCAATACGATTTTGATAACCATGCCTGATAGAATATGTTTCACCATAAGGAACACCATGTATCCCATCGGATATCCAATAAACTAATCCTCCGGATACATCCCATAAACCGTCTCCATCAGTATCTAAGCCAGTCGTTTCAGAACCGGGTATAATGGCTTTTTCATCACTAAAATCACCATCAACATCCATATCAACATAAGCTGTTTGATAGACTTCAGATATGTTTTCATCAATGATGATAATCGGGACATCGGTACCTACTTTTGAACGGAGAGTTGAATCAGGATGTTCGCCTAAATGATATATTCCAGATAAAGAGACTGGGAGACCAGATATATTGTAACCAGAAATATCGAGTAAACCATCTGAATTATTATCATAATCTAAAGTTGAAGTATCGGCATACCAAGTGTTTGACTGCGGATATGATTGACCATTTACTAGATATGAATACATACTATTATGATCAAACATCATTGGCCATCCGGACCAATCAGAACGAATATCATCTACTCGTGCTTGTGTACCATCTAAATCAGGATGAGCAAAATCCACACCAGTATCTGCAACTGCTACAATCATACCTTCACCAGTATAACCTCTATCCCATGCATCATTGGCTCCATGTATTTCTCCAGATCTAACAGTTTCAGGTTCAGAATCAGGTTTTTCGAAAGGAATGGTGTCATATGGTTCTGGATTATTCTGTGCATCTAGTATTGATATTACGCCAGGAACACTGGGTAACTTGTGAAATATCTCAGATGGCATCCAAAAAGTCCTATGGTCTATTTCACCAGATGTAGGATCGAAACTTTGGAAAGTTTCACTATTTTTTGCACCAGCTTGTTGGTCAAATGCATTATTTTGTAATTGCCAATGATTAAGTTCGGCAAGAGACCAAGTAATAACAGTAACACGAATCTTGTCATCTCCATTATTTATTCTAGAGAAAAGAGAGTCTTCGACCCAGGGATCCCCCGGAGAAGGAAATGAAGGTACTTTCTCATCTGATAAAACAGTAAATATCGTTTCTTCACTAATATCATAATTCGAATTAGGTTCAGAAACTAACATTAGAGATAAAGACGAAGTCATCATCAGAAGTGCTATAACTACAGCACGGCTCTGATACATACTCCTTGCGAAATTACTGCTGACTTGTATTTACCGGCCACGTGTTCCGTCATAATCAAAGAGTAAGAGTTGTTCGAAGAGCCCACTAGTCCCGTAGTGTAGTGGTCCATCATGGAGGATTTTGGTTCCTCCGACCCTGGTTCGAATCCGGGCGGGACTACCAAAAAAACAATTATTCTTCGATTTTTTCGGGCATTTTAGCTAAATCGCGAGTAATATTTTTTTGATGGCTTTCTAATGTCCCTCCACCTATTTCAAGAAGTTTCGAATCTCTCCAAAGTCTTTCAACAACATATTCTCCAACGTAACCATATCCGCCCATTACCTGAATCGCTCTATCGGCGATATTTTTAGCAGCGGTAGTGGAATATAACTTGACACCATCTGTATCTAATCGATTACCAGATTTAGATAAATCAGTATTACGTGCTGTATCATAAATATACGAACGCATGGCTCTATATTCTGCCCAAGATTCACCTATATGGCGCTGGATTTGTCCGAAATCTCTAATTTCAGAACCAAATGCTTCTCTCTCAGATGCATAACGATTCATTGCTGATAGGCTACGACGTGCAATTCCTAATGCCATTGCTGCAAGACCAATTCTCTCGATTTCTAAATTCCTCATCATATGAATCATAGATTCCCCTGGGCCTCCGACAACATTTCCAGCAGGAACTATACAATTATCAAAGACTAATTCAGCTGTATTAGAGGCTCTCATCCCAGTTTTATCATATATTTTCTGACCAACTGAAAACCCTGGCATTCCTTTTTCAACAAGAAATGTTGTAATTTCCGCACGTCCTTTTGAGTCAGTACCTGTTCTTGCATATAGCCAGCAAATATCTGCAGGAGTACTATGCTCATCTACTGACCCATTAGTAATCCACATTTTTCTTCCATTAATTACCCAATTACCATCTGAGTCTTTTACAGCAACTGTCTGCATTCCCAATACATCTGTACCATAGCCGGGCTCACTCATTGCCATACAACCAATCCACTCTCCACTGCAAACCTTTGGTAAAATTCGAGATTTTTGTGCCTCACTACCATTATGCGCTAGATTATTTACCATTAATTGAGCATGAGCTAAGTATGCTAAACAAAAACCGGGGTCTGAGTAAGATAACTCCTCATTTACAATAGCCACAGCAGTAGCATCCATTCCAGAACCACCATATTCCTCTGACACGCTAATGCCCAGAAGACCGTAATCACCTAATTTACGGAATAAATCTTGATTAAATTTCTCATTCTTGTCATATTCTAGTGCTTGAGGCTCAACCTCTTCCAATACAAAATCACGAATCATCTTCCTTAGCATCGTGTGTTCTTCAGTAGGGTTCGCTAAATCTATGCTCTGCCAGTCACTGTCCATAGACCTACGACGAATGTTTGCCGTATATGGCATTCGATGCGTGAGTTGTACAATTTTAGTCTCAGTCGTAATTAATATACACACAAATCAAGGAGTTACTCTGCGACTATCTCTCGGAAATGGAATTACTTCGCGAATATGATCTGCGCCAGATAGCCAAGTACATACCCTATCTACACCCAATCCAAAACCACCGTGAGGGACGCCTCCATATCTGCGGGTGTCGATATAAAATTCATATGGTTCACGAGGAGTTCCTTCTTCATCAATACGTTCAAGAATTTCTTTTTCAGACCATGTCCTTTCGCCACCGCCTATTATTTCGCCATATCCTTCTGGAGCCAGTAAATCATGACAAAGAACATATTTTGGGTCTTCGGGATCTGGACGATGATAAAATGGTTTAGCAATTCTTGGGTAATGAGTTAGGAAATGAGGAACTTCAAAATCAGCTGTCAGGATTTTTTCTTTAGAATAATCTAAGTCTTGTCCCCATTCAACATCCACCCCTTTACTTTGAAGTATTTCTATTGCCTCATCGTAACGAATTATTGGATATGGAGTATCAGCATATCTAGCAATTAATTCTAAATCTCGGCCTATACTTGCTAATTCATCTGATCTTTCATCTAATAATGTACTAGCGATATGGCGGACAACTCCTTCTCCATGCTTCATTACTTCGTTATTAGATGCCCAAGCGATTTCCATTTCTGCATGCCAGAATTCTGTAAGATGACGACGTGTACGTGATTTTTCAGCTCTGAATGAAGGAGCCATCGTATACAGCCTCTCAAGGGCTGGCATAGCAGCCTCTGCATAAAGTTGCCACGATTGAGTCAAGTATGCTTTACGACCAAAGTATGGCACTTCAAATAGAGTACTACCACCTTCTACTGCTCCTGCTACAAAATTTGGAGCCTGGTATTCAATGAAATCACGATTACGGAAATATGAGTGTATAGCTCCAAAAACAGATGAACGAATTTTAAGCATGGTAGTCATTCTACTTGTTCGAAGATATAGATGCCGATTATCTAGTAAGAATTCAGTTTCGCCGCCGTCTGCCTCTGACATTGCTGACTCTGTAATAGGGAATGGCCTATCAGGATTAACTGCACCAACTATTTCCCCACTTGTAATCTGTATTTCATGACCATGTTCTCTATCGGTGGCTTCTACTTTACCTCTCAAAATAACACTAGATTCAATTAAGGAGCCTTTCAATTCATCAAAGAAATCATCACCTAAAACAGCTCTTTTAGCTACACATTGAATTTTTCCTGTAGAATCTCTAATAACAATAAATCGAATTTTATTAGAACCTCGAGAACGATGAATCCATCCCTTTAGTTCAATATCTTGGCCGTCATATTGACCAGCAAGAATGTCATTTATCCATGTGTCTTTACTCATGTGGCTCGAATCTCCGTGTTTGTGCGTTGGGCCACCAGCATATCAAAGTCAGCCCTAGTACCTCAGTATAATACCCGGGAAATAAGCCATACAAACCACCAAAATCTGGTGATAAGCATGGCGGGTCTGACGGGGTTCGAACCCGCGACCCCCGGGTTAAAAGCCCGGTGCTCTACCTGACTAAGCTACAGACCCAGCCTCGCGACAAAGCACCCCTCTATAATTACAACGGGTAAGCAAATACATCGCTTACGCCTAGCAAATTGTTGGCGGGTCTGACGGGGTTCGAACCCGCGGCCTTCCGGTTAAGAGCCGGACGCTCTACCTGACTAAGCTACAGACCCAGTCTCGCGACTTAGCGCCTATCTATAATTACAACGGCTAGAGAAATTGTTATCTTAGACACCCTGATTGATTGATTAAAGTCAGAACACCACCATTTGATGCTAAGACTACTGCATCACAAATATCTACGAAAAGCCCTACTTCTACAACACCAGCAATACTCAAAAGAGTAATTTCTAAAGATTGAGGGTCAGAAATTGATGCACCAAATCTACAGTCTAGAATATATCCACCATTATCGGTAATGAATGGAGAAGAGCCACCGCGCAATGAAACTTTACCGGGGCACATAGATGAAATCCGATCTCTAGTTCTTTCCCATTCAAATGGTAATACTTCTACTGGTAAATCAAATGCTCCAAGTACTGATACTTGTTTCCTATCATCAGCTACTACAACCATTGATTTAGATGATTGAGCAACTATTTTTTCTCTTGTCAGAGCACCACCTCCTCCTTTAATCAAAGAAAAATTATCATCGAATTCATCCGCGCCATCGATAATCAAATCTAAACCACCAGATTCTGCCAATGTGATCAAAGGAATTCCTACTTTTTCTGCTAGTTCTCTTGTAACCTCACTTGTTGGCACACCAACGACATTTAATCCTTCGTCAGATATTCTTCGCCCAATTTCGATAACTGTATAATGAACAGTGGAACCGGTCCCTAAACCTAATTTCATACCATCTTTGATAAAATCACAAGCAGCAATACCTGCTTTTGATTTGAGTCTCTCGACGTCGTCCATGATGATTTCGAGAAGGTAGAGTATCATGATGTTTTCCAATATAATATACATTATCGGTTAATATGTATGACCGAGAAGTTCATTCGAAGAGAGCGTTTCGAAGATTCGAGGGAGCAGGAGGGTCACTGACAGTGTACGACACTGAGGAAAGTCCCCTCTCCAAGATGCAAGCGGTCCGGTTAACGCCGGAGATCTGGGAAGGTCGGCTCTGTAATAGAAACGAACTGCATCAGATGTGTACTGTGAATCCGAAAGGAAGAGGTTGTCTGATTGTAGATGGAACGAGCAACCCCGCTGGAGCAAGTCCAAGCAGTCCTGTATGGCATCAACAGGGACAGGTAGGACGCTAAGTTGAATGTGACCAGCTGAAAAGTGAACAGAAAGGGGCTTACTC
This sequence comes from Candidatus Thalassarchaeum sp., assembly GCA_016777225.1. Classification (GTDB taxonomy): domain Archaea; phylum Thermoplasmatota; class Poseidoniia; order Poseidoniales; family Thalassarchaeaceae; genus MGIIb-O2. Next base: position 23,689 of record JADHRW010000002.1, read on the forward strand.
CCTGCACCCTCACTTTCGAATATAATGCGTAGCGTATAAAGTTAGAATAATCAAATTGAGTCATCGAATATAACGGCATTCAATATAGGCTCTGATAAAGAACCACTATCTTCGTAATCTAGCCATGAACCTTTGCCCATAATCTGAGAGGTAAATTCTTTCTGGAGAACAATAATAGAAGGTAGAAGAATAGAGCTTGTTAACAAAGCAAGTATTAGCAATACCATCATTAGCACAAAAAAGTTCTGTAAACCAGGTATCGATACGAATAATCCGGCAGAAAGTCCGGCACATGTAGTTGCAGTCGTTTCGAATATTGTTTGTCCTGTCTTTGATACTGATTTGACTATTCCAGCAGGAGTCTCGCCCTCGTCTTTTATCCGATCTACAATATGTATAGAGTCATCAACTCCAATTCCAAATACAATCGTTCCAATCATTGCAGTAAATACATTCACACCCACGCCACCAAATCTCATCAGTATTGGCTGCCATAATACAACCACGGCTACAGCAGACATGGTGAAAATTGCCAATCTCGGCGATCTGAATAAGAATGCCATAGTAATTAGTAGAATGAACATAGTCCAAATTGTAGTCAGGCTCTGAGCTCTATGTATTCCTGAATTGATATCAATAGACACAGGTAAACCACCTGTAAGTAATGAATTATACGTATTATCTACATCTATCGCTGTGCACTTCAGAACTGTGATGCACTTATCCTCACCTTGGAGTATATCATCGATTGCATTTCGAAGAACAGTAGCATCTTCAAGATTAATATAAGGTTGGTTTGCATAAACTAATGTTTTTGTTTCTCCCATGCCATTATCTGCATTCATTAACATAGAACGTATTTCTGGAGAAAGTGTATCAAAAGCAATATTTACCATATCCTCTCTACTAGAAACTGAATATGCCCAACACTCAGGGCTCAAAGGATTTTCAAGAGGATTTGACTTATCCCAACATTCATCATGTAAAATTTCCCAAAGGCTTTGGTCATAAATTTCTAGACCCGATAAATTCACATCAACATGAATTGCTTTGAGGACATTAACTAAACTGATTGTATCTGTTTCGGGAACATTGTCTACAAATATTTGTAAATTCTCAATAGAATCTAATATTGGTAAATCGCGTATTGGAGCTGTACCATTTACCACACCTCTTTCTTCAGCATTAACTATGAACATATTCACTTGGCCGCCCTCAAATACTGCACTATATTCACGTAAAGTTTCATATGACTCAAGATTAGGAGGGACTTCATCTGGACCTGCTTGTATTTGTTGCCCCATTGTTTCTGCAAAAACCACTGCCCCATAACCAGAGAATCCTACTGCAATCAGAATTACCAAAAGAGTAGCACGGACTGGAATCTCACCTATCCTATCCCAAAGTCTATCGAACATTTTGTTGGGACCTTTTCTATACTTAAGCAATTCAACCAAAGCAGGAACCATTATCATTGACATGAAGAAAGTAACTACAATACCTAATAGAAGAGTAATTCCAACTGTACGCATTGGCTGTATAGGTACTAAGAAAGTCCAAGTTAAGACGCTGAAACCAATTATTGTAGTCAAAGCAGAGAGTAAAATAGCATTCCCGGTAGTCAAAGCAGCTTTGACAGTAGCTGTTAGACTAATCATTGGATCCCAAGGATCAATATTCTCTATCTCTATTCCATCTCTATTAGATGCCCATGCCTTTTCTAAACGTTCTTCTATTATTTCCACTCGATTTTCTTCTATTCGATTTGTTAAATGTAAAGAGTAGTCGACCCCTAAACCAACAAGTATTGGGCCTGCTGAAATTATCATTGGAGTCAGCATTACATCGAAAATAACAGTGATACCGAATGTAATTGCTAAACTCATCGCAATAGGTAATCCACCAACAATTATCACTTTCGGGTTCCTATGGAGAATAAGCATAGTTAGACAAACAAGTACTGCACTTATTGGGAGCATTGTGTCTACTAATTCATCATAAATAGAATCCGAAACATCGTGAAGAACTGGAGTTAAACCTGTAATAGTAACGGCTTTTCTTTGAGGAATATCCTCAATTCGCTCTAAATCCATAGTAGTTGTAGGATTGGAGTAATAACGATAACATAATTCGCAATTAGACAATGATTCTTCATAAATCAACTTATCAGCATATGCAATGAAAGCCTTGTGATCTTTAACTAAACCATTTTTCGTATCTTCTCTTGATGGGATATCGGTACCTTCCATATCAAAAATAATACCCATTACTATGACACCAGTGTCCCATATTCCGTCATTATTAGTATCCCTAACAAAAGATTCCAATAAAGAACCTGTTTGATCTACTAAATTGTCAATTCTTTCTTGTTCATCCGGTATAGAATAACCTTCATATGGGTTTAAATTAGATACCGCACAATCTTCACTTTGACCAGTAGGAAGACCGTACTTTTCAACAGCACAGTTAAATCGATAACTTGAAGAGTTTGCCTCTTTAATTATCTGAGAGGGGGAGAGAATCCAGATTACTCCATCTATTTCACCTCTATCATCCTTGTACTGATCTAACCCCGACTGATAACCACCCTTTCCTTTGTTTTTATCATCACCCTCTAACCAAGATAATTGTTGAAGAATATTAGCATCAGTTATGTTTTCATCACCATGCTCATTTCCGGTTGCGGCATTATTTGTTTGAATATAGAGAATGAAAATATCGGTTGCCCATGGTGCTTCACGAACATCTAACAGTAACTCTGTTGAATCTGCTCCATCTGGAAGATATATCTCTACATCTCCATTAATTTGTTGTTCAAAACTCATAGCATCTTTACCAATTAATGCAGTTGTTAAAAGAAGTAAGGCAATTATGAAGCCGGGACTTCTCAAAACAGCGGAATAGGTTAATTCCGCTATACGTATTGAAGTAGATGTTGCAACATTATTAGCATCTTCTAATAATTGAGCACTCGTTTCGTATACATCACCCAATGGACTGGCAAATACGGATTTTTTGAATGTAATTGAAGCATCCCTGATTGGAGATAAAAATTTGTAAAAACGTTCCCTAAAAACAACTTCGTCATCTATGTCAATGACTGTTTTAGGAGCATCCTGTTCGCCACTAGGCACATCTTCCACATACGCTGCCCTTAGTGGAACCAAATGAAATAATCGCATGTAATTATACAAAGACTTTGAAATAAGCATAATTTTTTATTTTCTAAGTAACTAAATTTATTTAAAATATCTATATTTTTTTTCTCCAACATACAGAGCGAGTATACGAATTACTGAAAGTTAATGAGTGTCTCGGCTAAATGATAATATGGCGAGACGCAGGAAATCTTTAGCTCCAAAAGGAAGAGATGATGATGTCAGAATAATTGCAGGATTTGCATTAGGTTCTATACTTACTGCGATAATGATACTAGTAGTTGTAATAGCACCACCTGCTACTATTGGACCCAGTGAAGGTGAACTAGCACCAGATTTTAGCACAGACGCATATAGCGGTGCTAATTGGGAAAATTTCAGACTTTCAGATTCTTTTGATTATGAATGGAATGCTGATGAACAAGGAGAATGGATATTGATTCAGTTCATAGATACTGATTGCCCATATTGCTGGACTGAGGGAGAAACTATGAGTAGTCTGCATTCACAATGGTCAAATGATGTAGAATTCATAACGATAGCAGTTGAACTTTCGATTAATGGACATGACAGTGACCGGGCTGAAATAGAGGCTTTTCGGGATAAAACTAATTATGGGACTGATGACAATGATGGGAATGGTTGTAATTCAGGTAGAGATAATTGTATTAATCGCCCAGGAACAGTACATAACTGGGTTTATGCCGAGGCCACGAGTGGAATAATGAGCGATTGGGAAATCACTGGAACACCATTCTTAGCGATATTACAACCTGATGGATATGTTGCATGGAATCAATATGAGAATGATGAAAGTATTGAGGATGCTATGGAAAGATTAGTTGGTGGTTCTCAATGAATGAGGCTTTAACTGACCCTATTTTGTTAAGTTTTATTGCAGGTCTTGGAATTAGTGGATATTATATGACAAGAGATAATTTCAAAACTACAAGTCTTCTAATCTCATCATTATTATTTGCAGGAATAGGAATAGTTTCTTCAAGTTATACGTATATAATTCATAATAAAATGGTAGTTCAAGGAACTACTTCATTCTGTTCATCAGAAGGCATTGTTCAATGTGGATCTGTAATTGGAGACCCTACATGGAATAACCTGTTTGGAGTCCCATGGGGAATATTTGGAATAATTTCATTTGCTTTATTGATATATTTGAGTTTGTCATTATATCTTGACAGACATGCTAAATGGGCAGAAAGTTACTTACAATATTCATGGTGGGCAGGGTTAGCAGGATTACCTTTTGTTGCTTTATTAGTGATAATTGAATTAACACAAGTTGAAGGTGCCCCACATATATGCCCTTTCTGTACAGTAGCACATGTTTCTTTAATTGGATATGTGTTAACAATTTACTATCTAAAAAATAATCAAATGAATGGCAAATGGGTAGATTCGGAGTGATGAAAATGGAATTAGTTACAGGAGGAGCAGGTTTTATTGGTTCGCACTTAGTAGATTCTTTGGTATCTAAAGGTCTAAAAGTTCGAGTATTAGATAATTTTAGTAGTGGTCGAGAAGAATTTCTCGAACATCATTCAGGAACAAATAATGTAGAAATAGTTGTTGCTGACTTACTAGATTTAGATGCTGTTAAAGAAGCAATGAAAGGAGTACATACAGTACACCATCTAGCTGCAAATCCAGATATCAGATTAGGGACTGAAATAACGGATACGGATCTACAACAAGGAACTATTGCTACATACAATGTACTAGAGGCAATGCGTCATAATGATGTTAAAAGAATCTCATTCTCTTCATCGAGTGCAATATATGGTGAAGCAAGTGTTATGCCAACTCCTGAGACATATGGGCCAGTTTTACCAATCTCACTTTATGGTGCGTCTAAATTAGCCTCTGAGGCTTTGATTAGCGCATGGTGTGGCACATTTGGAGGTGAGGCATGGATACATAGATTTGCAAATATTGTTGGTCCAAGAGGAACTCATGGAGTGATTTATGATTTCATACATAAACTGAAAAAAGATCCAACTAGATTAGAAGTTCTAGGTAATGGATTACAAGAAAAATCATATATGTCGACAGAAGATTGTGTTAGAGCAATGGGGCATTTAATTGATAACGCACCAGATAGAGTCAGTCTATACAATTTAGGAACTGGCGACACGTGTTCAGTTAGAAGAATTGCAGAAATTGTTGTAGAAGAAAGTGGTTTGGAAAATGTTTCAATTGAATATACAGGAGGAGATAGAGGTTGGGCAGGAGATGTTCCAAAAACATCACTTGATGTAGAGTATTTATTTTCAACTAATTTTCAGCCAAAAATGCAGTCAGAAGACGCAATAAGATACACTGTCATAGAATTGATTAAAGAGATTGGTCTTTAAGTAAAATCATAGTAGAAATTAATATTATTATCAAAATAGGTACAAAAATACTGATTCCATTATTGTTTGAAGATTCTCCTAGTGAAATAGCAACTGCACCTAATGTAGACCTCTCTCCATCTATTATATATTCATGTGCAGCAACAATAGATACGTCATTTATATCTTCATTAACTAATAAATAATTCAGGTTAATTGTGTATCCATCAGAATTTTTCACCATAGAAACATTAGAAAAACCCGAATTGAAATTAGAATCAGATAGCACTATATCTGCAGATTGGTTTTCATGAAAATCAATATTTAGATACCCCCTTGGCACATCTTCATGAAGTGTAATTCCATTTGTAGCTAATGACTGATTAATCGTCATATCTGACAATAGAAAAATACTTCCTTGAGAATTATTGATATTGCTATTAGGTCGAAAATTAATGATTAATTTGAGAGAATTAGTAGTTATTTCCTCAGATACAGAGATTGAAATCATAGTATCTTTATCTCTAAGTCCTTCCGAATTAAGTAATGCTCTATCTAAATCAACTGGTGCAACTAATCCCTTTATCTCATTACCACTATCAAACCAAAATGAAGGTGCTAAATTTAGACCATCGTCATAGTTAGATAATCTTTCAGTGGTTATTGAATCCCCAAGTGGATCACTTACAGGATCGTGCAACGCAATTCTAATTATTCGTGAACCTCGATCGTCTACGAAATTACTAATCCAAGGATCTACCTTAGCACAAACATCGCACCAAGTAGCAGTATACTGTTCCATTATTACTGAATTACCACCTTCGATAAACCAATTATCATTATCTTCTTCCGCTATAGAAATAGTAGGAATGAAAATCATGAACAACAAAAAAATTGCAATATAGAATCTTGATTTTTCTCTCATCTGAATAGTCCTAAACGGTTCCACTTCATAACTAAGAGGCCTGACGATGCTCACAGATGAGTAAGCGCTGGTACCAAGAAAACCGCCGTGACCCTTGGCGCAGGCAGGCCAAATCAAAGGGCTACAGGGCGCGATCAGCATACAAGTTGAAACAAATACAAGATAGATTCGATATTATTAGAAAGGGAGATTATGTACTTGACATAGGCTGTCATCCGGGAGGTTGGACTCAAGTCGCTGTGGAAGAAGTTGGTGAGGATGGATACGTAGTAGGAGTAGATTTACTTTCTACATCACCAGTGGAAGGAGCAACAATAATAATTGGAGATATAACTAACCCTAAGACTATAGAGCAAATTGATAAAGAATTAGAAGGACATTTTCTCAATTGTGTAATTAGTGATATCTCTCCAAGACTAACCGGCAGATATGATACAGATCAGGCAATATCACTAGAGCTCTCAACAATGGTCCTAGATGCCGCCATGCCAATACTTACACCTGGTGGCTCATTTGTAACAAAAATATTCCAAGGAGTTGGAATTGAAGGATTAATAGATGCTGCTAAAATGAGATTTTCTAGTGTACAAAGATACGCACCCACTGCCTCTAGAAGTTCATCATCAGAAACCTATCTAGTGTGTAGAAATAAATTACCAAAAGTAAGAAAAGAATCACTAGGAAGAACTGCGTATGAACAATTGAAAGATCATCTAAAAGACCTAGATATTGTCATAGAAGTGGAAGATGAAGATCAAGTAGAAACTAAAATTGGATATAGAAAATATACTAAATCCGAATAATCAGAAAATACCTGCATCCGGGAAACCTATAAATACCAATCATATTTTAGTAAATATAGGGGAACCTAATAATGAGTACAACTCGATTATCAAATATTAGCCTAAGAACGAATGCCATAGTAGCCGGAGCCACTATGCTTGCACTAATGCTGGTGCAAACAGTAAGTGCAGGAACAGTAAATCCAGCGGCACAAGATTATAGTAATTTAGAAATGTTAACCTTCTTTACTTTCTTCGTTGGTTACATTGCAATGGGTGCTGCGTTTGTATTCTTCATTGTTGAGAGAAATAATGTTGCTCCACAATTTAGAACAACTATGACAATCTCTGCATTGATTGTAGGTATTGCTGCTATGCACTACTACTACATGAGAGGAGTTTACATCGAACACGATGTTGTAAGTATTCAATACAGATACATGGACTGGATTATTACAGTCCCACTAATGGCTCTAAAATTCCCAAGTCTAGTAGGTAAAGATGCTATCACTGATTCAAAAGTTGCAGGCTTAGGATTCACTGGAATTTGTTTCTTAGGTGCTCTAATAATGATCGGGTTCGGATATGCAGGAGAAGCTGGCTTAATGGATGGAATGATTGCATTAGTTCTTGGAGGAATGGGATGGGCTATGATTATCGTAGCAACCGGAACTCCATGGACAGAAGGCAAAGGAGTAGATAACAGTAAAATCGCTCCTGAGTTGATGTGGTCAACAAACGCTCTAAGATGGTTTATTGTAGTAGGATGGATTATTTACCCAATCGGTTACTTATTCAGCCCAGAGGTTGCTATCCTAGATAATGTAAATCAAGAAACAATGGCTGTTCTTTACAACATTGCTGACATGATTAACAAGATCGGTTTCGGTGTTGTTGCATGGATGGGTGCTAAGAAAGCAACCGAAATGATGGCTTAAATTTAGAAATGAATTAAACTTTCAGAAATACGTAAAGGAAAGGCTGGGGAATTAAAACCTCAGCCTTTCCCTAAATTTTAAATTAATATCATTCAGACTTTCTATCGTAAGGCACTATGTTCTGCCATTCTGATGCATCAGATCTAGAAACAATCGCTTCAACCCAATCTGTTTCGGAGCAATTGAAAACCTCATGAGGTAGCCCAGGCTCAATATAGAACATATCTCCTGCACTGTGGACTACGGAATTACGACAACCAGGACCGAACTCATGTCTAACGCTTCCTTTGAGTAAAAATACCATAACATCAAAATCCACATGAATATGCGCTTTAGCTATACCAGCAGGAGGTATGAATGCTTTATTCATTGAAAGCTTAGTAGATGGTGTATTTTTAGCGGAAAGACCTGCCCCATACTGAATATTATTCCATCCTCTAACTTTGTGAACTTCACGTAGACCATGGATGCCCCCTACATCCTCTACATACTTCTTCAAATCTGTTTGTTCACCGTTCAATGTCAATTCTTCTTCACTCATTCTATCACGGAACATTGGAACAGGTGATTACTTACAAAATGACCTATCTGAGGCTTGAAACAGCATACTGAGGAGAGTTTTCTATTCACTCCGCTCAATCAAGCCTAAAAAGGGGTGGTCGCTCGCCTACTTCATCCGAGGGAATAATATGGTAAGTAGAGCAAAAGTATGTACATCATCTGGGGTACCTCTAGTGGACAATAAAAGCACCGCTTTTCCATGTCCTGATTGTGGCACCTCGATAGGTAGAAGCGCACAATGTCGTTCACAGGCAGTTGCTTATATTTGCCCGAATTGTGGGTTTCAAGGTCCTTGAATAGGTGTTAATTATGGGTCATGTCGTTGTAAAGTATAAGGTAACTATCAATAATCCTGAAGAGGGAACACCAGATTATCAATCAATAGCAGAAGTTATTGAATCTTTCGAAGAAGTGCAAGCAGTTGAGATCAAACCACTGGCTTTTGGAATGATGTATATTGAAGTACAAGTAGTCTTGGGCGAAGGAGAAGGTATTGTTGATGAATTCGAAGAAAGAGTCAGGGCGGTTAATTCTTTAGTTGGACAAATAGAAGCATTAGAAATGGGACGACTTTAGTCAGCACCATAGAATCCATATTTTTTCAGTAATGATCTAATGGTGAACGCATTAGTTCACGCATCAACACAGTTGCATATGTGCCTGGTGGAAGTATAAATTTAACCCGCATATTTGCACCATCATAGCTCCATAAATCTCCTTCACTAGGGCCTTCTTCCCATCTTCTAGATACCGAGGATTCAGGAATTTCAGGCACCTCTTCTATAGAAAAGTCACGAAACATCACAGACAGAGGCCTTCGTGTACCACTAGTAGTTAGACGAGGTATCGCTGAAACACGCCATTCAATTGAATCTAAATTTGTAGTCATGAGAGCCTTCTTTTCGACATCTCCCGGTTTTCCATTAGCTATTATTACATCATTACCAGGAAGGAGACCAGTGACCGCTAGTCTGCCTAGAGAACAATTTCTTCTACATCTTTCTAAATTTGTCTCGCTAACTTCAGCTAACTTTCCAATATCTATTCGTCCACTAGCCAATATTGGTGCCACTAAATCACCAATTACAGGTTCAACTAAACTAATATCAGATTCCAGACGGCCGGCAAGTGCATGATTGAACGCTAAAGATTGTAAAGAATGAACAGTAAGTAATTGTAACGAGGTGGGCATTGTTTTGTACGCTTTGATCCAGTTATCAGGTTGATTTTGTAGGCTTTCTAGTATATTTCTTTCATAACCTAAATGTTTTGGGATTATCTCAAGACATTTCTCTGGATCTTTGGTTTCTCGCCACATTTCCCTTACTTTATCAGTTTCATCACCATCATTAAGGCCCTTCATCCCAAGATACAAATTAACTGCTTCTTCAAAGTCACCAGAAACCACAGCTCGACCTACTTCAGGAGTAACTGGTCGCGTAGACCCAAAACGTTGAGGACCTATCCAATTAGGAAAGATATTTTTACCTAATTTATCGGACATTTTAGAAACTAAATCTAATACTCTACGCATGGCTTCTTTTCCTTCAAGAGGCGAACCATCATTGTCGCAACACCCCCTAACGGTAATTGAAAAACGATTCCCATCATGATCAGACATTCCAATCTTCTGGTGAGTTCTACCCAAAATCTCTAATGTAGAGTCGGGAATACTTACTTCCTCGACTCTTTTTTGAGGAGCATCAATTACTAATAATTGAGTAGTTATTGCACGTTTATCTTTCAAACCAGAAGAAAATATACGATTTCTATTTATTCCACATGCCCTTGATAATCTTTTAAGATATCTGTTAGTTTCCCAATTTACTAATGTGGCTCTGACTACTGTAAATCGTCCTTTAGGATCTAATGCAGGTATTGATGATACCTCTTCTACTCTAAAATCTTCTACACGTACTTTCAAAATTCCGCCGATACCCTGACCTTCAACAGCGCCAGCGCCGAAACCAAGGTATTCTTCAATGGACTGATTATCCATAATACAACAACGCTTACAATTTGAGATTAGAGAATTCTTTGTTTATTCCGCTGCAAAGATCACGGAAAACTTTCTCCGCTTTTTTACCCTTAATACAACGAACATAAAGCTCAGGTTCATCCAAATCAGGGTGCTTTTGAAAATAGTTTGCATACTCTACATCTTTACTATCATTCAGTCGTGAACGGAACAATTGCAGGGTTGAATGGTTCTCTCCGATAATTCTGAGACGAAGTTCGGTTCCTTCGTTTTTTAGCACCTTGATTGGCATAAGACAACCGCACGACTCGCCACTCCTTTTTGAGGGCTTGCCTCCGAATGGAGGACCTTGTGGGTCCATGAAACGGTCTAAGTTTAACACCGATATTGATTCGGCCGTGTAATGGAGGGGCGCGAATCAAGAGAAGAAAGGTTTGCAGAAACATTTGGTAGGTTGGCCCCAGCCATCCTTTTTGTCAGTCTATTATTGACTGTTGTAACCGCTTCTGCACTACTTCCTTTACCAGAATTTACAACTGATCTTTCATCATTTGCACCTGAAAATGATGCAAAAGATGCAGAAGAACGTATGGATTTAGTAATGACTAAAACACCAAACAGAATTTATGTCCAAGTTAACCCCAGCGAAGATGGAGCAAATATCTTAGAAATTGGTGCTTTGAAACAAATGACATATGATTTGGAAAGAATTAATTTGATTTATGGAGAAGATATCATATCACATATAAATATCGCAAATATTCTAGACAACATCCTGAAGGAAAGAGATAATCAAAGTAGGACGATTCAAGATTTTCAAGAATGGGATGATTTGCTAGCAGCAATAATTAACGATGATGAAGATTGTACAGATGCAGTAGGTAATGATCAGGCTATAGCGTCGGCTACATTTGCTAGAGATGCTCTACTTAATACTGATTTTGAGTATCTATCAGTTTGTGATTGGATAATAGGACAGGGGGGGTCATCTACACCAGTGGCATCTAGTACAATGTGGGTAATAGAAATTAATGGTGCTTTAGACTCGAAAGAAAGACAGGTTTTGGCTAAACAAATCAGAGAATACCTGACAGAGAATGTTAGTGTAGATCTAAACTCAGTCATAAATTATGGAGTCATCTCTGATGATTTAATTAGTAATGACATAAACGATACTACTCTGGATAATTTCATTTGGTTACTTCTATTTGCAATTATCGTAGTTGTATTTGTTCTTGCCATAGTTTTCCGTTCATTCTTGATGATTGCGGCGCCATTACTCGGACTTTCTGCAGCGTTAATATGGACTTATGGCATAATAACACTAATAGGTAGACCTTTTTCAATTCTCGAGGTTGCTGTAGCACCTGTAGTCTTTGGATTAGGGATAGATTATGCAATACATCTACAGAGAGGATATGAAGAAGCTAGGAAAAAAACTTCATCGGCAGCTCATGCATGGATTAAATCATTCTCAATTATTAGAGTTGCATTAACACTGGCAGTTGTAACCACAGTATCTGCATTCTTAGCCAGTTCACTATCTCCCTTACCCCCGCTACAAACCTTTGGAATAACATTGGCATTAGGCGTGGTTTGCGCATTTGTTGCAAGTACTGTGACAGTAGGTGCGTTACACGTAGTTGTTGAAAAAACAGCTGGGGTGAATAAGAGAAAATCAATAGACATTTCCAAATTCGCTAAGTTAGCCACTAATATACAGCAAAGAAATACTGCACGGATACTACTAATTGTTGTCATATTAACAACAAGTTCAGTATTTTTAGCAGGTACTAGATTAGATACTAGTTTCGAATTAACAGATTTCTTATCTGAAGATGACATGCCCATAATGGAAGTTAGATCGGATATTTATGAATCATATGATGCTGCGGCATGGAAATCTGTGACAATACTCATTGAACCAAGTAGTGGTGAAGATTCACTAAATGGAGAAAGAGATATTCTTAGAGGTTTAGAATTCCTAGATTTAAGAATTTCCGCCATACCAGATGTAGTCACTCCAATAACTACGAATTCACAAAGACCTTCGTATGATGGTCTATATCCTATACTCAGAGACGCTGTTGAAATGAATTCGTCTTTCGGTGAAACATATCATTTAGGTATTTTTGATGGAGAAATAGATGTAATAGATGGCTTCCAAGAGGGAGATATTTCAGCAGCCATTTATTATCTATTGCAGAATAATTCGATTGGAGAGCCACTACGAGGTCAAACATGGGCAGAAAGAACATCGATGCATGTTGCATTAACAGACGATGATTCATCCCTGAGATATCTGAAAATTAGAGTAGATGTCATAGCTGAGACAAGTGAACAAACATCTAATCTGGCTGAAGAGTTTGAAAAACAGGCTGCTTTAATTGAATCAGAGGGATATATTAATGGAAATGTACATATTGGTGGTGAGGTAATGATGATCCATAGTATATTCTCAGGATTAGTGGTTTCACAAGTTGAGTCTACAGGGGTTAGTCTACTAGTATCTATCTTAGTATTATTTGTATTGACTAGAAGATTAGGGCAGTCCCTAGTAGTTATATTACCTGTAGGAATTGCTGGATCATGGGTTGTTGGTTCTATGGCAATACTCGGGTTAAATTGGAATGTCTTGACAATTATGATTACTGCCTTAACCGTTGGTTTAGGCATAGATTATTCTATACATGTATGGAGGAGTTTTGAAGCCAATCGTAATTCAGGATTAGGTGTTTGGGATTCAATGAGAAATATGTATGCCACTACTGGAACCGCATTAATTATGTCTGCTGGCACCACTATTTGTGGATTTTTGGTTTTGAAATTATCTCCAATTCCCGTCATACAAGACTTTGGGATAGTAAGTTCTATTTCCGTGGCTTTCTCATTAATATTAGCATTATTTGTATTACCAGGACTTTTGGCTGCAGAAGTTAGAACTTCAAATCAAAATAATTAGATGGCTTCTATTAAAGAAACAATCTCAACCATGTCTAATCCTTGCTCTCGAGCCACTAATGCCAAAGCCATCCACAAGGTAACTGGACCTAATGAACGCCTTTTTCTTTGAGCGCGCCGAACAACCTCTCGATTTTCAAGTCGTGATAGTTGGGCAATTAATTTAATCAAATTAGGAATATTTGCTTCAGAACGATCAGGAGGTCGTTCGACAACTTGAGGAAATTTCGATTCAGATTCAACGACTTTAACTACTATTTTAGAGGGTAATGATTCATCAATATTTAATATTACATCTTCTCTTTGTGATATGAAATCTGAAGGATTAGAAATTTTTCTAAGAATTGGCCTCCATCCAAGTCCAGGTGGAATTTTATTTATTCCATCGGCGGGTTTTAAGATATCATCCTCATTAATTAACCAACCAGATTGCAATAATTTTTTAATTACTAATTCTGCATCATTAGGTTTCATCCATTGTAATTCCAGAGACCATAAACGAATTAAATCAGAAATCTCAATATGATTAAATTCTGAAAAGCTAATAAAAAGTAAGCGAGATATCTCTTCAATTGAGTCATCGGACATATTAACATATTATCTGAACATACAATATGACTTGATTGTTTCTAAATATTTTCTGAACATTTGTACCGTCAATTGAATAATGAACGCCCCATCCGCACCTACGATTGTTATGGCAAATGAGTACGTTGCAAGAGACCCGCGTACTGGTAAGGTAATTCAAAAGAGGGAAAAATCAGTAGAACACGACATCAGATCTCTTGAACCAATAGATGGAGCATGGCGAAGAATACCTGTTTATGAAATTCTAAAATTAGCTAGTGGAGATATTGAATATTTACAATTATCCCTAACTAATGGTGGAGGGTTTGTAAATAGAATTGATGGGATAAAAGCATTAAGCAGAGTTTATGAAAATTTAATACCTAAAGCTCATGAAATTTTACTTGAAGTATTAGACGATGATTTAGCAGAAATAAGAATTGCAGGTTTAGAAGTCATGCCTAGTTTTTCCCTAAAACTACATACAGATCTAATGATTTATCTATCTGATAGGCTAAAAGATACTGAAATTGATGTGAGATTAACAGCAATGCAAGCACTTCAAAAGATGTCTCCTATTTTTCCTTCGGGCTGTGAAGATATTTTGAGAAGAGAATTAAGACATGAAGATAAAGTGCATCGAAAAAGTGCCTTTGAGGCACTAAAACTGACGAGTGTGGCATGGCCTGAAGCTGGGTGCTTGCATTTGGATGAACTGATAAGAGAGGAAGAAGTTGATTTGAGGAGAAGAGGGTCGAAAATTTTACGTAATATTGCCGCTAAAGGTGGGCCTACGGGATGGGACCTGATTGGATGGTCATTAGATGACGAAGATGTGCAAGTAAGAAGAAACGCCTCACAATGCTTAGTTACACTAACTAATTCAGAACCAAGGATTGCTTTGATACTTGTGGAACATGCATTGAATGATGAAGATACAACTGTACGTAATTCTGTTATTCGCGCTATGAAGAAATTAGATATGCAAAGTCCGAGAGTAACGGATATGATACTACGTGGAGCAAGATCTAGAGACCTGAATCTTAGAAATGCTTGCATTAGTCAACTATCTATCATTTTAACAGGAGATCGGTTAAGAGAAAGTGCAGCCGAATTACTTCGTCAAGAAACTGATCCAAAACTTCGAAAACGACTTGCTGCTCTATCGGTTGACCTTGAGTTGGATGGCACGGAAACTGAGAAAAATAGATTCTTAGCACCTGTTGATAAAGTCGATGATGATGATGATATGGATTTCACATTACCAATTAGGCCGGATAAGCCGAAGGGTGAACATGATAAACAGAAGGCAAGTCGGTCAAAACCTGAGGACTTACGATGAGTGAACAGTTTGACGAAAAGCTCGAACAATTTGAACGCCTATGGGAGGGTGTTACACCAAACGGAATTAATAGACAAAAGTCTTTAAAATTCCAACAATATATGCGTCAACATGTACTACAGAAGTTCCATAAAAAGACAAATGATCAATTTGCTTCTGCAGACAAAGGTCACTTTAATCATAACTTTTCTTCAAAAGATCAATACCTAACAAAAGAGAACTGTAAAAAGTACTGGATGGGAGAACTACAGAAGGAAATAAAAGACTCCGAATCCTTCTGAGGCGATTAAATGTCAATTTTTGAGAAGTGGAACCTAGAAACATCAATTCTAGACGCTATAAAATCTCGAGGTTGGACAGAACCTACAGAAATACAGATTGACGCAATACCCTTCGCAAGAAAAGGAAGAGATATTGTAGGTCAAGCAAAAACTGGTTCCGGTAAAACTGCAGCTTTTGGTATACCAATTATTGAGAAATGTCAAAATATTGGGACACCACAATCAATAATACTCTGCCCTACAAGAGAACTTGCAGTTCAAGTTGCTGAAGAGATGAATTTACTCCAAGGAAATAAAGGCTTAAAAATTATTACAGTTTATGGGGGGACTGATATTGAGAAACAAGCAAAAAAGTTATCAAATGGATGCGATATTATCGTAGGAACTCCAGGTAGAGTCATTGATATGAATAAAAGAGGGCATCTTAATCTACAAGAAATTTCAATATTCTGTCTTGATGAAGCTGATAGAATGTTAGACATGGGATTTTTCCCAGATATTCTTTGGGTAATAGAAAAAATGCCAAATCGGAGCCAGAACTTACTATTCAGTGCGACATTCCCCGAAGAGGTCCTAAATGTTGCTGAGGAGTTCATGAATAACGCTGAACATGTAATGAGCGATGATTTAGAGGTAGATATACCTGAGATTGACCTATATGCAGTACGCATAGGTAGAGGAAATAAACTCTGGGTTTTAGGGAGAATAATTGCTAATATGACCGAAGAAGGACAAATGCTAATTTTCAGTAATACAAAGCGCATGGTAGATGTAATTGTAGAAAGATTAGGTAAATTTCAAATGAGAGCTGTAGGGATACATGGGGATATGCCTCAGAACAAGAGAGAAAAACTCCTGAATGATTTTAGGTCTGGTAAAGAAAAGATTGTAGTAGCTACTGATGTTGCTGCTAGAGGACTGGACGTAGATGGAATTACAGTTGTTGTAAACTATGATTTACCAGATGATACAGAATCATTTGTGCATAGAATAGGTAGAACTGGAAGAATGGGTCGTAAAGGAGAAGCTTGGAGCCTTGTATCTAAAGAAGATAGAGGAAGTGTCGAGAAAATATGTTCGACATGGGGTTTGACTATACCTTTTGTAGATGCACCTTCACTACCTGAGGGAATAGAAAGAGACCCTGTACGTAAAAGAGACGATTGGGATGAAGTTGCAGATTCTTTCGGAATGGTAAGAATAAATCTTGATATTGGCCAGAATGATTTGACGAAAAGAGCTTTGTCGGATTGGATAGTTAGATTAGCAAAAATTCCTGAAATAGTAGTAGGGGAAATAACTCAATCAAATGATTCATCCGAAGTTGAAATTCATGTTGCAAAGGTAGCTTATGTAATCGATGTGATAAAGGCGAGAGATTATAATGGCCGAAAAATTAAACCAGTAATTGTTGAGCCATGAGGGAGAAAAATGTCTGAATCTATTTCAGAAGATAAAATAATCATTCTTGATTTGCTAGGTTTTTTTTGTCCAGTACCTATCCATGAAACACGTAAAGTTTTAGATAAATTAGACAATGGAGTTATCATTGAAGTATTATGTGATGATCCCGAGACTAAGCACGATATGCCAGCCTTATGCAATAGATTAAATGTGGAATTAATTAATTTTACTGAAAAATCAGGAGAATTTATTTACAGAATTAAAAAATGAATATAATGAGGGAATCGTATGGAGTCAAATCATAAAATTGAAATTCAAGAAAAAAAAGATGTCCCTGCAGATGCTCGTTTACCCACAAAGTATGGTGAGTTTAGAATACGTATTTTTCATGAAAACTCTACTGGTTTAGACCATGTTGCGTTGACATTAGGAGAAATGTCTGGACCAGATCCAGTACTAGTCAGATTACATTCAGAATGTATCACAGGAGACTCTTTTGGAAGTACAAGATGTGATTGTGGCTCTCAATTAGAATATACATTACAAGAGATACAAAGAAAAGGATGGGGCTGCCTATTATATCTCAGACAAGAAGGAAGAGGTATTGGCTTGCATGCAAAGATACAAGCATACAATTTACAGGATAAAGGAGCAGATACATTGGATGCTAATCTAATGCTTGGTTTACCTGGAGATGCTAGAGATTATTCTATAGCGTCAAAAATATTTACTAGTTTAGGAATTGAAAAAGTCTCGCTATTAACAAATAATCCAGATAAAGTAAAGAAATTAGAAAAACTAGGGATAAAAGTCTCGGAAAGAGTTCCAGTTATAGTCGGAGTTAGAAGTGAGAATATACATTATTTACAAACAAAAAGTATCAAGATGGGGCATCACATCACATCTAGTGATTTAGAAAATAACTCAATTAATTAATAATAATTACCCAAAATGGGGCCGTGACCGGGAATTGAACCCGGGCCGGCGGGACCACAACCCACCGTGCTAACCTCTACACCATCACAGCCATCTTGGTAATCACTCGAGAGTAGAGGTGTATTTCAAGCGTTCCAATCAGCGCATAGGATAATCATATCACCAACGCATTCAAGCGGTGGTCAGGTTCGTATACAAATAATGACGAAGGCGGGCGGTCTCGTGGTATTTCTTGTCAGTATATTTATGTTAGCACCAATAATGCCAATTATTCAAGCAGATACTGTTATCTCATCCGAATCTGTAGAACTATTATCTGCAGGAGATTTTGATGACCCAAATCAATGGGAGATAACCAGTACCTCTGGATTTAGTAATAATCCTGCAGATTATACTCTTGGTATGGTCGCAGATAATGAATTATCTTTTACTCATGAAAGACCTAGTAATTTTCTGACACAGACTGCTTGGGCTAGTAATAGCCCAACAAGTTCGAATTACAGTCTGGGAGAACCCGATACATATTACAGCTGGTCAAAAGGTCCAGATATTACATTAGGAGGATTTGATTATACTGGACTATACGATAAAGAGATTGAGAATGTTTCTTTATTGTTATATTTCGAAATCCCTAACGCACTATATCAAGATACAGTCAGAGTAATATTAGAGAATACTGGTTCGGATAAATTGGTCAGAGAGTTTGCCCATACATCCTCAGGGGTCTTTCGAATGAATAATCCTTTAGTAATAAATATGGATGAACTAGTAGATTGGGATTGGAATAAAATTGTAAACTCACAATTTACAATCGATTATGTGTCGCAAGGCACAAATGATGATTCAGAAGTAAGGTTAGACGCCCTTGGCATTCGAGTTAAGTACCATATGCCATGGTACTCTTTTGAGAATATTAAAGCAAATCATGAATGGAATATTGAGAATTTACCTGTTATTGACATCTCACCATATGATGGGGAGACTAATGGACTAATAATTGAGTCATGTGGCCTGATACCTGATGAGTCAGAGCAATCTTACTGGACTTTTGATGTAGATGTGCCATTTGGTCAAGAATTAGGGAGAATACATGTATATTCCACAGGTAACTATACAATAGGCGTAATTCCAGATAACTTAGATGGCGAATATTCACCAAAACAGTCAGGAGATTTATTAGATAATCCAAGTGTGAAACAACATGTAAGAATTGATGTCGAAGATGGTTGTTTAGAAGCAGTAAGGATTGATGTTAATGATCCACAACTAATAGTAAATGGTAGAATTACAGGTTCAATTGAAGGTCTTTCAAGTACAAGTAATCTTAAATTTGCAATAGGTGAATACATTGTAGAAACTATTCCAATAGATACAGGATACTTCTCATTCAGTGTTCCAATCGGACATGCATTTCCATTAGATAATACTGAGACAAGTGTAGGAATAGCATCTAGATTTCAATGGTCATCGGATGGAAGTGCTGAAACTACCATCACTCATATCGATTCGATGACAATTAGTGGAGGATACGATTTAGAGTATGATTATTCTCCAAATTGTCAAAATATTGCAAATTTGGAAATGACTGAGGATGAGGGTGGATTTCTAGTATCTTTACCGTGTCAAGATGATATGACTGAAAGAGAAAATTTAGTAGTAATAGTAGCTAGTTCTAATGAATCTATAATTTCTGCTAGTTCAATATATAGCTCTGAACAAAATCTCAATTTCATCCAATTACAAACAATTACAGATGCATCTGGAGAGTGCAAAGTAACTGTCAATGTTTATGATGATAGTGGGAGCCAAGAAAATGTCTGGACAGGAATATTCACAGTAACTGTAAGTCCAGTTTTAGATAAACCAATTATAGATGATTTACCGATTATTGTTTACATGGATTTAGGAGACACGCTAGTTGTTCCAATGGATATATATGATTCAGACTCCAGTGACTTTGAGATAACAACTAGTAAATCATGGGCAACAGTAGATGAGGATAATAACTTAATATTAAAACCAGTAGATTCTGGGCTTCATTCAATTGTTATTACAGTAAATGACAGTGCAAGTGAGGTTTCAGAGAGCTTGAAAGTTGATGTATCTGCAAAATCAGATTTGTTAGTTGAATCTGTATCTGTAAGAAAGAATGGAGCAGAGATATCCGATGCCAACGACGGAGATATTGTAGAGATTTTTGCCTATATTAGGAATGAGGGGAGAGGTGTTGCAAATGGCATAGATGTTAGATGCTATGTCAACGAAGTACTGATAGATACCAAGAAAGTAGATATATTACAGCCAGGTGCTTTAATTAGTGCCGTATGTGATACCGCATTATCAGGTAACGATCAAGAAAATATAATTAGAATCATAGTAGATAGTACACTCTCAATAGAGGAATCAAATGAAGATAATAATCAAGAAGAAATTGTAATATTCATCTCATCACCTAATACAGGAATCTCTGATGATTCAGAAAATATCAATAAAGAACCGATTATAATGGCTCTATCAGTTGCAGTAATATTAGTTGCAATCGCTGTTTTGCAGTTGAGTCCAAGCCGAATCAGAAAACCATTCAATAAGAGAAAGTAAAGCCAGAATGAGCATACATTCGGCTGATAATGTCTCTTCTTCGGGTAATAGTTATACCATGTACAATGACGAAAGAAGAATACCGCGCGCAGTTTCTTAGTGAAGTTGAACCGGTGGTGTGTGTTAGAATGATGAAACTAAAGATTCGTTTAGAAACTGAAGAATGGGTTTATGAAGAACATGAAATGATTTGAAATTTCAGTTCTGTTTAGACCAATTTTGCGGATAAATTCCAGTTGGCATAAGTACGCTCTTAGCTACTGCTACCTGTCCCTTAGTCATATTCAAAACCTCATCAATATCTACACTAGTATTAGCTACTGCAACAGCTTCTCCTTTCATGCTACTAATTACTACTAAGGAACCTGAACTAATCCCTGATGAAGCATTAACAACACCGGGTCTAGCAAGTGGAGCCCCATGTGTCATAGCAGCAACAGCGCCATCCTTAATCATTATACTGGGAATTTTCGCAAGTATAGTTTCAACGGGAGTTAATAGTTTTCTCAAACTTCTTTCATCATTATGCTCCTTCCAAAGGAAAATTGCATCTGCTAATTGATGCATATTACATGCCATACTCTCATCAAAAATACTAGTTCTATCACGATGTAATTCTAACATTTCACAAGATGTATTGAGTAGTAATCCAATATCCCTAGTTAATGTCCTGATATATGTTCCAGCGACACAAGAAATCTCCACTGCAGCAATTCTAGAACTACTATCGAAATCAAGTAGACTTAGTGAAGTGATTGTTCTTGTACGAACTTGAACTTTCACTGCAGATTCTTTAGGAGGAACATTATATATTTCACCTACTAAACTATTCAGAAGTTCTTCTAATTCATTAGAATCAATATCTCTTCCAAAACGAATTATTGAGATATATCGCTTATCACCCTTGAGAATTATGTCAGTAAGTCTTGTTGCTCTCCCGCATAGTATTGTCAGTAACCCTGTTGCCATAGGGTCTAAAGTCCCCCCATGACCTATTTTCGAAATTCCTAGAATATTTCTGATCCAAGCAGTTAATTGATGACTAGTAGGTCCTCGAGGTTTCTTAACTAACAATATCCCTGAGCCCAGTAATTCATCTAAAGACCGCTCAGAAGGTACTGAACCAAATTTAGGATTAGTTACTGCATCTTTATCAAAAATTATCCTACTCATTTTAATCACTCCTCAAACAGTTATCTACTAGAGCGTACACTTCATCTGCATTTATATCATCAGCATTAATGATTAGACTATAAGGACTCATGTCATCTAAATCAATATCATAAAGAATTCGATACCTTTCTTTATCATCCATTTGTCTTTTTTGTGATAATTGAAGTTGAGTTTCAAAATCACCACCCTCTCTATTTTGAATTCTACGCGCACATTCTTCGGGACTAACATTAACCCAAATACGCAGGCAATCTATCTCCATCATGTGGGCCCACCAACCAGATAATCTACTTTCAATAATTTCAGAACCTTTGGTGTCTTGAAGTTCTTTCTTTAGAATGGAATCGAGAGAGCGATCTACATCTAAATCTTCTTTACAGAGAACACTAAATTGACCCACAGTTAAGCCTCTACGCTGAGCTTCTGACCGAAATATGTCACCTCCATTCAGAGATTTCCAAGAATATTCATCCACAATTCTCCTTACTAATGTGGATGTTCCACTTCCAGGAGGACCACTGACTGTGACTATAACCAAGAGCTCATCTCCATTCGGTTCTACAAACATCACAGCGCAATTTACCTTGTGCGGTTCTACTAATCATATCAGAATCACAAGAAGGACAAATAGTTCCTTTCTGAGGGGGGGCTACATGTTGATTACCACCTGTACGTTTTAATGATTCAGAAGATTGGACACCTGTTTTCCTAGGGCCTGCTCTCTTTCTTTGAGTTCTACGTGTTCTGTTATCTGAATTAGATTTTGATTTTTCTTCTTCAAGAAGATATAGTAAAGGCTCAGGTAT
Source organism: Candidatus Thalassarchaeum sp. (assembly GCA_016777225.1). Classification (GTDB taxonomy): domain Archaea; phylum Thermoplasmatota; class Poseidoniia; order Poseidoniales; family Thalassarchaeaceae; genus MGIIb-O2. The sequence continues at coordinate 46,450 of JADHRW010000002.1, forward strand.
CAAATCACCAGAAAGAACCACAGGATGAGTCTTGTAACGTAAAAGTTTCAGGTGTCTGTCAACAATTCTCCCAAGAGGAGCACTCATTGTGATATATGTGGCAATCCATGCAGGGAATATCCACATGATTTTATTTTCAAAGCCCCACATTGGTTGCCAAGGTAGACTAACATAGTCGACTCTAAAATCAAGAACAGTATCTGCCATCCAACTAAATATTCCTATAATGAAAATCATAGTAAACATCATTGGTTTCATCATAGCACCTTGCATTGCCATTTGTTCGGGCATCATCTCCATCTGCAATTTCTGCATTTTATCAATCTGAGCAGTGTCTCTTGACATTCTAGCCTCTCGCATTTGCTGACTAATTTGTTTACTTCTGTGGCTATGATGAGCTTGTTTCAAAGGATCCATAAAAAATGAACGTATTACAGTATTTACAATCATTATACTAGAACCCAAGATAAAAACAGTCGGGACGAAGAATTGTTCAAGCCCTAATCGACCAAAAAGAAGAGGTTCTATTACAGTACCAGCTCCATCTGATAGCGAATTCCTAAGACCAGGGAATAACATTAAACCCATCATCATAATCATTAGAAAAAGCATCGGCAGCATTGCTGAACCCATGCCAGCAGGCTGAGCATTACCATCAGCACCGGCATCTACCATGATACGATGGCTTCGGATACATTGAATGAACACTTCGGTAAGCGAACGTCAAGTAAATTCATAAATTATTTGAATGAATAACCACAAACTACACACGTAGAGGCCCCTATTTCTGAGTCAGACATACAAATTGGACAACTATTTTCAGGTATCTCTTTTATCTCAGGCTCTGTAACTATCTCTTCGTTAATTATCTCTTCAGAGTTATCAGTTGAATCAAGAACCTGTTCTATAGATTCTGATTCCTCATCAAGAGGCGCTACTATGATCTCTTTGATTTCATTAGATTTTTTTGAAAGAGGAAGTGTAATTAAAGGAGTTTCAGGTACTGATTCGGCCCATTCAGGTACATTTGGTTCCTCGTCAACCTCTTTTCCGAATGTAGCACCGTGGAAATCTTGAGCATCAGATACTTTGTATTCTGCTTCAGTATCTCCTTGAATCTCATAAACTACTTCGATTCTTTCATCTTTTTCAATTCGACCTACAAACCAAGTAACTTTATTGCCATCTCTTGCAGATTCTTTAGTGAAGGAAGCATCTTTTTCACCATTGATATTAGATTTTACAGAAGAACTCTCGATTGAAAATGTACCAGGGACAATATCGTGTAATGCTAAATCATCCAGAGCACTATCTGACGTATTATGGAACATTAGTAAGATTTCATATCTTCCAGGTCCGCCGCCAGGAAACACTTCTTTACCAGTACTAATTTGTCGTCTTCGATGCACTACACGGATTACAGGAGGTCTTTCAACTGTTCTTGTTGCTACGGGACCGAAACGTTCCATACTAAAGTCTGAACGAATTGGTGCTGCAAGAATTTTATTCTGTGGAGAAGGGTCAGGAGCGTGTAATGGATATCGAATAACCATTGTTTTACCAGGCTTAAGTCCTAGTCTAGAAGAGGTCCCAACAGTAATTCTCAAAGCATGCCCCGGATTATCAGGAGAAATCATTTTCTCTTCTATTTGATTACCATTTATCACTTCAATACGGTACTGTTCCTCGCTTAAGTCGGCACCCTCTATTTCTACCTGAATATTTTCAAGTTTAGGTGGAACAAATATTCCGGGTACATCATCAATTATTCTCATGACATTTATTGTTGCAGAACCGGTGTTTTCAATTGTAGTAGTAACTTCTAAATCAGACGATATATATGACTTAATTCTGGATATATCAAATCTTTTGAGAATTGTTGCATCAAGAATAGATAGTTGCTGTTCTGAAACTTGTATAGAACCAGAGGATTTAACCGAAACCCTTGGAAGAATAGAATATCTGACTTCTTGAGTGAAACTAGGTTGATCCTCAGATTCAACTCTTTTTTCCATTGATTCCCAACTTCCTTCAGGTGGAATATCTTGTCTGAGGTCGGATACATCTAAGATAGGAGATTCACGACCTGCTAATCTAACAGATGCTCCCGCAAGAGATACCACAAAAGAAGATTTATTTTCGAATACACACTTGCAATGCCATACACCGGGCCTATCATCTTCTTTGGCATTAACATAAGAAAACTGGCGTCCAGAACTTGAGACATTCTCAAAATTAATACGTGAAACTGTAGATTCAGCATTATATTTAACAATAGACTTACCAGCAGGTATTTTCTCTACACCATCAATCAAAATCGTAGGTAAGATAACCAATTTTCTATTTTCTCCAATAGACATCCTTCCGATTTCCCATATAACAGTAGTTTCTTCTATGCTATATTCAGGTGAGCTTGGAATCTCAAAATTTGAAGGGAAAGAACGTTTGAGAACGACGTCTGTTAAAGAAACTGGAGAAATATTTTCAATGTCGATAGAGAAAAGTACTTCTTGCGCATTTTTTGAGTATACTAAAGACATACTAGATTCTTGATCTCTCTCTGGTTCAGTATCAATTTTTTCTTTGATTTCTAACATTCTAGGGCCATTTGAATTGTAAGGGATTGTGGTTTCTTCAGTCGCATCTAATTCACGAACTGTTACAGTTTTACCGCCTAAATCGGTAGCATCAGTATTAGTAAGTTCAATTTCAATATCCCATGCCCGGTGCTTTTTACTAGGATTTTTTAATATTAGTTCACCCTCTATTGTTTGTTTTATAGAACTACCATCGGGATTAATCAAAGATTCTTCTACTTCACTAAGGATTGCATGTAATTTGTCACCAGGAATTACATCAACCTCTGAAGATAAGCGCAGATTTGGAGTCTCTGATACTGAAACGGAAGGTGTATTGAATGATTCGAGAGCATCAGAAAGATTATTCAGGTTAATTTGTTCATCTTTAACAATAGTTTCTTCCATCTCCCAAATCTCAGAATCATTATTACTCGATTGAACAGGATTTGGGGAATCTAAAACCTCTAATTTATCAGAAACTATCGATTCACCAGCGGATGAAGTAGTAGATTCAGTCAGACTAGATAATGATGGAAATTCTAAACCAGGAGGTGGGGGTGGAATAACCAAACCCGGTGGTAATGGCGGAATATTAGAATTAGGAGTTGCTGAAGAACCATTGATTAAATTATCAATTGTGTCTCTAATATCATCTAAAGAGTCATCAATTTTATCCTTAAGACTATTCTTTTCATCATCCTCAGGAGGTGGTGGTGGTGGTTGAAATTCAAACCCCGGAGGAGGGGGGGGAGGGGGCGGTAAATTATCAGACATCCCAAATACACCGTGTAACTTGAACTGAGACGTAGGTTAGATTGGTTTAATCGTTCCTTGTAAGACATGTTCAAACAATTATGATACGAATGGTTGAAGAATTAACTATGTCAGGGTTAAACATGAGTGCTCAAGACGCGACCGCCCCACCAGTAATTTTCGTAGTAGGGACCGCAGGTGCTGGAAAGAGTTCGCTTGTCACTGCATTTCAAAGATGGGCACGGTTTCTCGAGGTTGATGCTTTAACTATTAATCTAGATCCTGGAGCGGAAAGAGTACATTATGACCCTGAATTTGACGTTAGAGACCTTATTTCACTATCTGATGTGATGTCTGAGTATGACTTAGGCCCAAATGGTGCTCAGATACTTGCTGCCGATTTAGTAGCTGCACAAGCCGAAGATGTATTTCAAGAGATAGATGGTTTATCTGGAGACATACTAGTTGTTGACACACCAGGGCAAGTTGAATTATTCGCATTTAGAGAGGCATCAAGTCATTTAGTAGAAGTAATTGGCCAAGGAAGAGCCTGTCTAATATTTTTATTCGACCCAATGTTATCACAAACACCGAGTGGATTTGTATCACAAATGCTTCTATCTTCAATAGTTCACTTCAGATTAGGTCTACCTACAGCGAATTTCTTATCTAAGTCCGACCTATTAGAACCAGAGGTTCTTGAAAGGATTATTGAGTGGGGAGAAAATTTGGATGTATTGGAAGCGGCTCTTTATGAAGAATCAGCGGCTCAAAGTTTAGATGCAGCACATTCAGGACAAAGAGCAGAATTCGCTATCGGACAACTCAGAATGATGCAACATGCGTCCATTCAGCCAGGATTAATACCATTATCCAGTGAAGAAGAAGAGGGATTAGCAGATGTATTGACATTTGCCCAGTCTCTCTTTGGTGGCATGGCAGATTCTAGAGATGGTTTCCAAGGGGATATTGAACATGAGTTATGATATAGAAAAAAGAGATTTGATGGCTATTGATGATTTTCAAGAAGATCTGCCAGAAATTATCAATTGGGCTATAAACCTGAAGAATGATGAAGATTTTTCTGATAGTTTCAAACCATTGGAAGGTATGACTATTGGTTCCATATATGAAAAACCATCTACGAGAACAAGAGTTTCTTTTGAAGTCGGTGTGAATAAATTAGGAGGTCAACCTTTGACACTACTTGCTAATGATATACAGTTAGGTAAAAGTGAGTCTGTTTCAGATACTGCAGCAGTTTTATCGAGATACTTAGATGGAATAACTTACAGATGTTTCAAACATTCCGATGCACAATTACTAGCCAGTAGTGCCACTATACCAGTGATTAATGCACTTTCGGATATGCATCACCCCTGTCAAGCAGCTGCTGATTTAATGGTAATAACTGAAAATAAAAAAGATCTAAATGGTCACATATCATGGGTCGGCGATGGAAATAATGTATTACATGATTTATTATTAGCAGGAGTATCTTTAGGCCATGATGTGAAGTATGCTACGCCTGAAGGTATGGAACCGAATAGAGAAGTAATTGGAAGAGCCGAGAAGATAGCGAAACAAACTGGTGCAGAAATTACCGCAACTAATGACCCAGTAGAAGCAGTCAGTGATGCTGGAGTAATATATACAGATATTTTTGTGTCAATGGGGGAAGAACACATTAAGGATAAATTTGCAGCTTTTGACGGATTTCAAGTAAATGAAGAACTTGTATCAAATGCTAAAGACAATTATCTGTTTATGCACTGCTTACCAGCACACAGAGGAGAAGAGGTTACAGATGCCGTAATTGACTCAAAAAATAGTATAGTTTTCGATCAGGCAGAGAATCGAATGTGGGCACAAATGTCGCTACTTACTTACATGTGTAATCCAATAGCTTGGGAAGCATATCGCGATTTATATTAATGCACTAATGATTAATCCTAAGAGGGAGAATTGCAGGGACCTCTTGATTAATAATTGAGCATTTCTATCTTCAGAAAATGCTAATTTTCTTTTGACCTGAAATAAGATTAACAAGCCAGGAGTAATGAGAATCAAATGTTCCAAAGGGAATATTTCAAGTGCAAATGGTGCAAGAAGAGAAAACATAGTGAATAATAGAATTACCCAAGCAATAAGTCTTGTTTTTTCTATACCAATCCTCATTGCAAGGGTATTTCTACCCTTATCACCATCTATATCTTCTATGTCTTTAATAATTTCACGGGCTAAATTATATGTAAAACCAATGGTAAATAGTGAAATTACTCTTGAATTAGTAAAATCGAATACACCTGCCCCACCGAATAAAATCACCATACCTACTGAGAGACTGATTGCAATATTACCTGGAAGTCCCCTATCTTTTAATTTAAGACTGAAGTTACTTGATGATTCATAATTAATCAAGAGAAATATGGCCATTAACCAAATTAATATCGATGGTGCCCAATTTTCAAAACCATTTTCGAAATTAGTTGAGATATATCCAGCTAAAATTAGACTAACGAAAGAAATTAGCATTAGAGAGGAGGTCACTATTTTAGCATGATTAACAGATATTATACCACTAGGCAATGGACGATCTGGTTTATTTTCTTTATCTATCTCAACATCTAGAATATCATTTAGAGCATTCCAAGAACACATGAAAGCCCAAACAGACAAACCATGTAATACTGTTATTGATGCAAAATCCCCTTGAGGTATTTCACCTAGAGCTAATAATGACCCGAAGAAAACACCAATTAGTCCAGTTAATGAATTACCGAATCTGAATAAAGTAAACCATGAACCAATAGTAGACTGGTCGCTCATGTATGTCTTACTAGACCATTAGACTTGACTGCTTCCCCGAAAAGTGCTCACACTATCGCAATTTTGACATGTAATGACCAAATACAAACTGTGTAAATACTTCCTCTAAACTGTCCCCTTACATGACCTATTTTTTCAAAACGATTATCTTTGGCTAAAATATTACCAACTTGGTTCATTGTAGCTCCCCACTTGAAACGAGTATTGAGATGATCGAATATTTCTACAGTATTAGCGGTTTCATTTTTTTGAAGATAGATTTCAACTTCATTCCTAAGTCTACTAGTTCTTGACATCAAGCCAACTCCATTAGTTCGGATTTCGAATTAATATATCTAGAAACTAATCCATCCCATCCAGAAGAACTGATTTCAATGTTCTTTGATTTTTGAGATAGTGGCTCCCAAGAATCTGAGTTAATGTATTCATTAGAGTTCACTAGAGCAATATGAGTTGCTCTTTGGCTCTTAGATTCTGTTTTATTAAGACTTGAAAAAGATACTATTCTACATGGTTCAGGTCTTTTCCTGTAAATTGTTACAGCTTGCGTGTTAAATTCTAGGCTCATGTTTTGTGGTTTGGTGCTTAGCATATGAACCAACATAAGAGAGGCATAACTAAAAGTGAAAGTGTACATAATCAATTATGCGGCTCAAGCCACTCTTTTCTTAAATGAAAGTAAACTCGAAGTGATAAGGCTCGTGTAGTGTAGTGGTCCATCATGAAGCCCTCTCGAGGCTTCGACCCGGGTTCAAATCCCGGCACGAGCACCAATATTCTAGTTATTTAGGGATAATAATAGTCTTAAGCACCCCTTCGTTGGCGTAGTAAGGTCTGAATGCGTGTAGAGCAAGATGTAAAACTAACCTTTGAAGATGTACTAATACGACCTAAGCGCAGTACGCTGGTTTCTAGGTCAGATGTTTCTCTTGAGAGAAAATTCAAGTTCAGACATTCGTCTACAACTTGGTCTGGCGTACCTATCGTGTCTGCAAATATGGATACTACTGGATTATTTTCAATAGCCAAAGTTTTACAAGAACATAAAATGATTACATGCCTACAAAAATTCTATGCCACCAGAGAATATGCTGCTGCATGGGAAGATGGAATTGATCCCGATTTTATTGCTGCTACTTGTGGATCTACTGAAGAAAGTTTGACGCTTCTAGAAAGAAAGATGAATACTAATTCTGATATGAAATTTATCTGTATTGATGTTGCCAATGGATATAGAGAAATTTTCTTAGATTTCGTAAAAACAGTTAGAGAAAAATTTCCAGATAAAATAATCATTGCAGGAAATGTTGCAACCAGAGAAATGACAGAGGCACTCATTCTTGCTGGTGCTGATATAGTTAAGGTTGGAATTGGACCTGGTTCTGTTTGTACTACGAGAAAGGTTGCAGGAGTTGGTTATCCTCAATTAAGTGCTATTGCTGAATGTGCTGATGCAGCACATGGATTGGCAGGGCATGTCATGGCAGATGGAGGTTGTTCATCGCCAGGTCATGTCGCAAAGGCTTTTGCAGCAGGAGCCGACTTTGTAATGCTTGGAGGGATGTTTGCAGGCCATGATGAATCTGGTGGAGAAGTCGTAGAAGGTGCTAATGGAAAGATGTACAAATCATTCTATGGGATGTCATCCTCAAAAGCCATGGAAACTCATTATGGAGAAGTTGCTAAACATAGAGCACCTGAGGGTAAAGAAGTAAGGGTCCCATATAGAGGTCCTCTCGCAACATCCATACAAGAAATTCTAGGAGGCGTACGTTCGGCTTGTTCATATGTAGGCGCACGTAGAATCAAAGATCTACCAAAGTGTACTACGTTCATTAGAGTGACACAAACTACTAACGAAGTTTATCAACGATTTAATGTTGAAGAATAGTCAACTAACAACTATTTACATTAGTCCAAGATTCTTCACTGCTTTCAGATTCATCATATAAGTAATATGATTCATAATTTACCTCATTCGTTCCATCGTTAACTGATACAGATAGGGTATAACAACCATAATCACTCTCTGACCAATCTGATTTTGGAATAACTATATTCCCTTCGCCGATCTCGATATTTGACTCAGAGCCCATCAATGATATTTCAGAACCATAGAGACCTATATTGCTCATAGTACCTCCACCATATTTCCCGCCCATACTATCCCAAGTAGCTAGCCCGAATACTCCAATAGTAGATGAAGAACCACCTTCTACAGTTACAGTAGGGTATTCAATTGCAACACTATTTCCATCAAGGGAGAGAGTAGTGGTGAAGGAATAATCAGCATATGGTAAAGCTCCAGGTATTGAATCTAATGAACTTATTCCGATATATGCAGATAATGAAATACCCGAAACACAACGAGACATAGAACCACAATCATCCGAACTCTCAGACATAGATGGCTTAGCTGTAGAATAAACAGAAGTCACATCTCTGGAAAGGACTAAAGAATCGAGAACTATATCTTGTATAACAGTATCACCATTATCAATATTAATATCCATTGTATATTCAGAAGATGGTAACGCATTACCTGAATAAAAATCCGAAGTCGCTATCGTGAAAATACCATATTCACCAAATCCATCGCTTCTATCGATATCAAATTGAATATCATTAGAAAACACTTCGCTACCTGCTCGATAAAGTGTCACTGAAGCATCATGACTGCCACTACCTCCATTCTGACGAATCTTTACCTCTAATTCGTCTCCTGAATCATCGAAAGAAACATCTCCTAGAGAAATATCTCCGACTAGTATTGTAGCCAAAAGTAATGGAATTCCTAGTAAAAGTATGTAGGTACTGAAAATGGCAAAGGATTTTTTCATGTCTAAACCATTGCCACCAGCAAATGCTGGTAATCCGAGATTAAGTTTCCACCATACGAAAGCCAAAGATGAAATCATAACTAAAGGTGAAAGAATAGTTAATGAGATAAAATCTAAGTAAACACCAAACCACATTACTACAAAAAATGGAAGAACTGCTCCATATGAAAGAGTAATCGCGACATCCTTTAATGATGACATATCTGAATCTTGAGAATCAGGAATAATTGTTGCCGCTACCAGTTCATTGGTAGCATCATTATCAGATCTTTGGTTTGTTGCCTTCTGTAAAAGTCCGCCATCGCTCATATGATTCACTCCGAATTAGTATGGTACGACAAATAATGAGTTATCAACCCGTTGATTAATAGGTTCATTAATTGCCATTTAATCTAGTTATTAGAACAAACGGGAATCGAGAACTCTCAATTCACCATCATCATCTTCTTCTTCATCATCATATACTCTGAATCTGCCTGCAATCGCTGCTGCTGCGAGAGCTGTGATCATAGTAGTTCCAATCAACTCAAATCCAGGCAAGTAAACACCACGGATGTAAAGAGTAACTGATTGTATCTGAGAATTAGGTATTCCTTCAGTCCGGACTGAATAATCAGAAGTTGCTTTGAATTGCAAATTATAGTATTTATCAGTCCATCCTTGATTCTTAGGAGTGCGGATCTGTACCCTTACTTTCTCTGGTGGAGACTTAGATTCAATCTCAACGTTAACAAGAGGAAGACTGAGTGTGAAACCTTCATCGCTTAATTCATCATAATTCGCAATTTCGATATTCATTCTGTCTAAAGCATTTCCGTCATTGTAAACATCGTAAGAAACCATATAGTCAACTTTAGGCCTTAGTTGAATGAATGCTAGTTCTGAAGCAACTCTTAATCTACTAAATTGCTTAACTACTGCCAATACCTTGTAAGTTGTAGGAGTTCCAGGGTATGCCACTCCATTAGCTTGCGATACAGTAGCAGTGATTGAAATCTGATGTTGACCTTCAGCCATCTGTAAATCTCCTCTCAAAATTACTTGGAAACTGGTTGATAGACCAGATCCGACAGTCAAAGATGCAGGGCCTGCAGAAACTAATGCACCTGACTGGATAACAATATCAACCTTAATCTGGTGAGCGGATGGATTTTCTAAATCACAATTTACTATTGATGTACGTGTTGAACCAGGATATGTCTCAATAGGCTGAGGATTTTCGCAGGTTAGAGAAACATCTGGAGTAACACCTTGAGCATGTACTGCGGCTGCTCCTGCCCACATACTTAGAAAGTAAACTGCCAGTAATATTAGGACAGGTCTAACTGAGCGGGCAGATGTCATATCCCCAATCCCGTGTGAAACTCTATTTTAGGGTTCTCACTAATAGAGCATGAAAAACTAAAAACAATAATAGAAGTTTGAAAATGAAGAATACAGAAAAACGTCTAAAATAAGGAAAATTTGGTGGACCCGACCGGATTTGAACCGATGGCCACTCGGTTATGAGCCGAGCGCTCTAACCAACTGAGCTACGGGTCCTATGACATGACTCGAATGCGACTTGGAAATGAACCTTATTATCGAACGATATTAAAAATTTGATTGAAAAATTATTTTTTAGATGAATAATATCCTAAAAATCCTAAAAAAAAACAATAATAGATAAAAAAGATAATTGGATGAATCTTTATTTTTTGAACGGCTCGAATCTAAAGGATAGATATCAAGAGTATCTCCAACTCCATCAGAATCGGTATCAATAATATTCCCTCTAATAATGAAAAATAATTCACATTAAGTGAAAAAAATTACATTAAGTTACCACTGTAACACTTATGTCCTCTATCCTTCCGTATGGAGTTAGAGAGTGCATACTATGGCCATGGACGAAAAAATGAATAAAGCAACAATAATGTTAGTAATTGGAATTATGTTAGTAGGAGTTAATGCGACAATAGTCACATCAACATTTGATGGATTAATTTCAGAAGGTATGGCAGATAATGTTGCTGCTGCATATGCACAAGATGAGCTAATTGATGATGATTGGAACGAATCTACTTCTGAAAAAGTATACTTCGGATATAATCTTACAGACATTGATGCATTATCAAGTGAAGACCCTTCCAATGCATATACTAAGGTAGGACCATGGATTTACAACGTTACATCTCACAAAGAGCTCTTAGATTGGAATGAAGTTGAAGGAACTATGACATATTCAGAATATGAAGTGTTTGAATGGTGTGGAGATTGTACATGGGAAGATAGAGATGGTACCATGGGAGATATTGGAAAAATATACGACTCTGTCCCAGGAACAAATGACTTCCAAAACGTCAATATCTTGTGGATGGCAGAAAGTATTGGAGCAATTGGACCAGTAGGTTTCGAATATGGAGAACCATTTGCTAAAGCCGGTTTTGCAACAAATATGATGGAATTAGAGCTTTCAAGTAAGGCTCCAAGTATATGGTCAGCAGAAGACATTAGCAATAAATTATACGGTGCTGAAGCCGCGACACCGAGTTATGTAATGACAGAAGCATATGCAGTATGGAATGCTAGCGCAGGAGCAGGAATGATGGAGCCTGATTTTACATCTTCAGCGAATATGATTCTAGAAGATGCAGTTGACCCGTCAACTGGCATGTGCATTGCACTAACTTGTGACTATGGACCAATGCTAGTAGCTGGAATGGGTGAGCCAAATGAAGTAGTCACACCGACCAGAGCTATGTTATACGGATATTCTGATATTTCAGAACCTGAGAGAACTCATATCGATTGGGCTGTATATGCACTGGCAGGTAGCACATTCTTAGCAAATGGAGGTGGTGCTGATCTAACTACTACTGATAATAATAGAGAAAGGCTACTAGAAGTTAGTGGAGTAAATATTGCAAATCCTGCGGTTCTAGAATATCTATTATTTGGGATAAATGAGGATGGTTTGGCAGAAGGAATAATTCAAGAAACTGACTTCAATGGATTGCCACTAAATGGTAATATTCTTTTCTTATTAGGTGCACAGGGCGATGCTTTTAGCACTATGAGTACCTATGGAATAGGATTAACTCAACTTCTTGGATTAGCAGATTGGGCAGGTGCTTGGATTGGTATGCTTGGAATTCCTGCTGAATTTCCGATGATACTTACAGGTAGTTCAGGGACAATGAACGCTAATGATTGGTGGATAGCATCGTTCGGCGGAGAAGAACCTCTAGCTGGCGGATATATCCCTCTAGGATTGAATATGGGGCCTTGGGAAGGACAAATTGATATGTCGAGTGAGGATGTAAGAAATGTACTTTACGATAGTCCATATGCATTAGCATCAACTGGTTTTGGAGCCGAATTCATGTATGGAGAAGCAACAGGGAAGACTCTCCCTCAAGGTGCTGATGGTGCCGAAGTAGGAGGAACTGTATCTGACTGGAATGATGAATATGTTGCTAATCTATATGGAATAACTGTATTAGAAGCACAATCAGTTAGAAATTATATCGCTAACTTCATGGTAGATGTAGTTGTACCTACTTTACTAACATTCCAGACTGGAGCAAGTGCTTACACAACTCAAACAGTAGACCAATGGTTGTTTGGTTCTTGTGATCCTGTTTTAGAATTCCAATTTGGTTCAGTTGCTTGCTATTCAAGTCTAGAAACCAATAAAACGTACTATGGTTCAGTATCAGAAGAATTCCCTAATGGGATATCAACTGGAGATTACTCAGCATATGTGATGAGTATTGAAGGAGATACTATTGGTCAAAGATTAATGCAAGGATATGCTAATACAGATGGAGATGGACTGTGTGATTTCGATTACTCAGCAAGTGGAGTATATCTGGGAGAAGACATTGAATGTACAGAAGGCCAAGTATATGGAATGACCGAATATCTAACTTGGAGGGCTCCTGCGAAAGATGCTGCTAATTACGGACTTATGGAAGAGGCTGTAGGATCAAGTGTTGATTATGCAGTATTAGAGAATTCAATAGGAGCAATAGGTACTGCTGATGAATCATTCAAGTATAACCTAGGAGGTTATGCAGTTGCAATGACAGAAGTTGGCGATAATGTAGAATTCAAAGGAATACCTATGGTTGAGCATAGTATCGTACTTGATGCAACACAACACAATATTCAATCGAAATTAATTCCAACTAGTTTGTCACCAATTTCAGTGACTCCTGGTGTATTAGGATTATACTTTAATGGAAATGTTGACTTTAAAGTAGAACCTAATACTAATGCTGTGATGTATGGTCATGGAACATTGCAATTCGTTCTAGATATCAGAGGCTTAGGATATGATAGCCCTGATCTAAGCGAGGGAGCAACTGATGCGTATCCTGTTTTTGAAATAGCAATTCATAGTGAAATCGGCGATGAGGATGCAGAAGATGTTAGAGGTGCAACAGATAGTATAGGAATAATGGGCTTTACAAGCTTAGATGCCCCTATGCCAATTCTCGCATTGAACCTTGTTCAATTGGTCGTTTATGTATTAGGACTTGGAATGTTGGCATATGGAGGAATGAATATGTCATCAAAGAATGAAGATGAGTAGAAAATTGACTGTTCTTATTTTTCCCTTCATCACGAAGGGTTCAATCATTCACGCCCACCCCCTAGAATAGGAGGGCTTGGATGAGACTGAGGTATATCGATCGTATACGAGCTATTGCTATACTATGTATGGTTCAAGTACATACTGCAGCAATAATTCCTCCAGAGGGAATATCTGTTGAACATCCAATCGCATTTATTTCTGCCGCTATAGGAGGAATGGCAGCACCAATGTTTGTCACAATTTCAGGATGGGGGATATACCGTAGCGCCATCAGAAGAAGTGAATCAGGAAATAATAATATTTTTCCTTGGATTTCATGGATTGTTCCACGTATCACTATACTGACTATTTGTCAGTTATTAGTTAACTCAGCATTATTTATGGATAGGGGCGGAAGGTTTGATTGGATGACTCCCGGTGTACTGACTTTACTGGCATTAGCATCTCTTATAGGTCCAGTAATAGTATATCTAACAAAGAAGCAACGATTTTCTATGATGCTATTGTTTATGATTTCACCAATGATAATTGGAGATCTTAATGGTGTAGATCTATATTGGAGTGAAAGAGTATCATCAATTGGAATTGAAGAATGGATAGAGAGACTTCTGTTGAATGGTACTTATCCTGCATTACCTTGGTTAGCATTCATATTTTTAGGAAGTTTGATAGATGAAGATAAAGAGAATTTAGACAATCAAAATAAGTTAGTCAAGGCTGGTCTAATCATAATTGCTATCAGTATGATTTATTCACTATATGAAAGAATGCCATGGGCTCTTACAGAAGGAAATGCAATACTAACTTTTTTCCCAGCCAACTCCATGTTTATCCTTACTTCAGGTATATTCGTACTTATCTTATTCCGAATTTTAGAAGGTGGTGAAAAATCAGGAGGTGAACCCTTTGGAGGAGAAAAACTCTCTTGGTTAGAACCTGCAGGGAGATTATCTTTAACAATATATGTAGCGCACTTTGTATTGCTGGGGGTTGTAGCATATGAAATGCAAAATCAATCTCGTTTGGAAATCTATACTGCATTTATATTGACGATTTTTCATACATCTATATGGATTCCTTTATCTATATGGCATGAAAAATATATCCCTAAACTTTCATTTGAAGAACTTTTGAGTAGACTCAATTAGTCTTGAAGGTAGTCTGTCGTCCAGCTTATGGGGCCAAACCAGCCTGTATTTTCATGATTTGATGCTTGCATTCTTCCGTAGTATGTAGTCCCCCAAGACAAACCGGTTATCATGGTTGAATAATTACCAATAGAACTACTTCCTAAATCCAAACTACTAGCCCAACCAGTAGACTGATTTCCCATATCAATAGTTCCATAATAGAAAGTTAAAGATGTGTTAGTCCCATTATCATAAGTTTCCCAAGAGATATCTGTCGTACTTGTCGTCTCATCAGAAGATTCTAAATTTCGAATAATTGCATCATATACAAAGAAATCACCACGAAGAGAGTCATTATTCCAAACAGGTAAATGATCTAGGGCATCATAAGTTTGCTGGTTTAGAGGGAATCCCCATGCAGCATGGTAAGGAGCGAGATTGTATCCAGTTGTATTAGAAAGATGCATTACCCAATAGTTGAACTCTTCAACATCACCTATTGGGACCTCATCATTAGGTAGGGTGTAGTAAAGACTCAAGGTTTCTGTTATTACATCCCAACCCCATTCTTCTTTAATGATTAAGAATGTATCTAGAGCGGTCCAAACTGACCAATTAGAAATATTAGAACCATCCTCGAAATATGAACTCATCCTTGATTCTCTTTGTTGAGGATCTACTGCACTGTGGCCCTCGACTCCAACTAAATCTTCCATCAGATAAACACTTGCAAAGTTACAACTGGTTTCGGTATTACCGGGTAATGTAGAAGGCATCCATTGATGATTATGACCAAGCTCATGGAACATCCCCCAGTCTCCATTCTCACTCATATAAGTATAATTTACTACGTCAGGAACACTTAGATCATGAGCCATGAATGGATAACCAGAATGCATCCAACCAGCAGATATTTGGACATCGAAAACTGCTCTTTCGACTCTAGGCCAAGGTTCAAATCCATACAGTTGGTGTTCCATATTGAGAGCAGTATCCCACCAATTCATTAGCTGACTAGGATTATCAAGTTCACGTATTTCCGAACTAGGGACTGTCATAATGAAATTATTAGAGACCAACTCAGCCCATGGCGCGGGGTTTTCTTTTTCTGAATAAAGCCATTCAAAATCAGAGGTATCGCCCAGTACAAACATCGGTGCACGAATTGCTCCAGAAATGGTCAACTCTAAATCGCCAAATACTGAACCAGCGGGAACTGATACATAGATAGGTCCTCCAAATGAATTCGCAACTTCAGTAGTAGTATTTTCAATCCCCCAATTCCTGTAAATTTTTGAGTGACGTTTGATAATATCTTTCCCCCATAAACTATCGGTATGAGCACCTATCAATATACTAAAGTCTAATTCAGAAGTTTCTTGATCAACTAAAACAGTAATTACTTCACCAGGAGGGGCATATAATCCAGTTGACATCCTTATATTCGAACGGGCTCCAGAATAACCGAAGTCGCTAGGAAGTCCAGATTGATTACCATTGACTGTAACTGTACGACTTATTCTAGTAGCGTTAGATGATACAATGCCTGGAAATTCCACATGACTAGGATGTACTGGAAGTTCATCAGCAGGAAGATTCTGAGTAAGAGATTCTTCCAATCGCAATAAGATATCAGAAACTGGATCGGCCCCCAAATCATAACCTATTGAACTCCAAAGTGTACTGTATTCTATTATTGTCCAGCCTGTCGAATTTATCAAACTTCTAAGAGGTGTCCAAAAATCGATAAAGTCTAATGGAAGAATTACAGTGCAGTCAGAAATAGATTTATATGCAATATTTGCATCATCATTTGATAATTCAATACCATTTATACGAACATCTAAAACTGCTTCTATTGCATTATGTGGTGTATGTAATAGATCAGGTAATTCAAAATTAATATCATTATAACCCCATGAATTAGATACTAATAGACCAGTAGTTTTAGAAATTTTATTACCAGGATAATTATGTGTGACATCAGAATTAGAATAAGACCAATACCAAGAATGGCCGCCCATGATTAATCCCCCACCTTCTAATAGAAATTTTTCTATAGCAATATTATCACTATCATCGTGACCATTCCAAAATTCATCAACAAGACAATTGATTTCCGAAAGATCATCAGGAGTCACTGATAGGTGAACTTCATGTCCAGCAGCCCTCAAATCATTTTCCCAGTCATCAAATCCTGCAGCATAAGATAAACCCACGCTGGCCGATTCCCCACATGCCCATTCCACTGCTCGAAGTGTGAAATCATGATTTTCATCTACCCAGCTTTCATGACCATACCCTACTATTTTTCCACGGCCAACATGTCCAGCAGATACAACGGTATTATCTTCAGAATCTCTACCAACAGGAAACGACCATTCGCCAATCGGTAGAATAAGCGACGACCAGCCACCCCAGTCAGCATCTTCTATACCATACAAAAGTTCATTTTGATCAGATCTTAAATCATGTATAGCGATCCATATATTCAGACCTACAGCTCCACCAGTATTATTAGCCCAGATAGTATATTCTTTCCAATCAGTTCTAAAGTTAGGAATTCCTTCAATAGTGCCATTATCGAGTAAAGTTAGTCCAGAGGGTAAATCTGGATAAACTTCCCAAGAATCTATAGATGGACCATTATTTGTGGCAGGAATCAATACACTATAGTTAGATCTTAATGCATATTCAGACTCTGGCCAAAATATTTCATCAGGAGGCAGGCTAGTGATACTAATAATTAGTTGAGTCGTGGTGTACCCTCCTGAATTATTAGCCCAAATTTGGTATGTAAAAGAATCTTGAAATTCCATAGCTATTCCAGAAATAATACCGTTTTCATTATTAAAATTTAGACCTAAAGGGAGACTAGGATAAATTTCCCAGTTTTCTGGTAAACCACCAGACCAAGAAGGAATAATATCAAAGATATCTTCATCTATAGTTAAGTCGAGTATGTATGGCTCATAACGTATATTTTCGGGAGCAATATCATTTACTGAAATAAGAATAGTTGTTGTAATAGAACCACCAGTATTTGTTGCAGTAACATAATGTTCTCTTATTGCATGTAATTCAGAAGGAGTACCCGATATTGAGCCATCATCTAAATCAAATATAATCCCTTGAGGTAATGGTGGTTCAATCATCCATTCCATAATTTCGCCACCATCAACACTTGGTATTTCTTCTATTAATTCACCTAACAACCACTGAAATGGATGGCCGGAATAAAAAAGGTTTTCAGGAGTCTGATGAGTAGAGATTATTCTAAGAGTAGTTGAAACAGAACCGCCAGAATTAGATGCTGTAATGGTATAATTAGAATCAACTAATTGCTGGATGACGCCAGATATCTCTCCGTTATCTAAAATCTCTAAACCATCGGGTAAATTAGGTACTATTTCCCATCCTTCAATCTCACCACCAGAAGTCATAGGATTATTTATTCCACAGAATTCATTAAGTGTACAAAAAATCACATTATCCCCATAAATAATCATATTTGGTGGAGCAGGTAATATCTGTATATCAATAATAAATACACTAGAACCAACTGCATTGGTTGCAATTATTGTAAATCTAGTAGATATTAGTTCTATTTCTGGAGTTCCAGAAATAACTCCACTTTCAGCATCAATAGTTAGACCCTCTGGTAACCTTGGATTGACTAACCAGTTTTGAGGGCCATCTCCAGTAAAACTAGGCGTTAAGGTCTGAATTGTATCGCCTACAATCAAAAATAAGGATTCTTCACCGTAATCTAAATTATCAGGAGACGTCATTAATCTACAAGATTCACCAGTAAATATTTGATTGAAGAAACAATCTTCTTCTGAAATTTCAATAATTTCACAACTAGGATCGTTGGGTTCTTGTTGGCAATCAATTTCTTCGATACTGGAGTCTTGACTCCAAGGAAGTGATAAACATCCCGGGGTCAACAGTAATAAAACCAATAGCAAAGCCAATGATTTAGGTGACTCCATATAGATGGTATGAAAGATTTCTTCATAAAGTATATGTAAAAATTATTCTAAACCAGGATAAGCAGGTCCACTTTCAAAACAATATTTTACAGTCTGATAATTTGATTTAAATGACTTGACATCAGATTTAATTTTAGATATATCTTCATTCTTTAGCAATGCGCGGGAGAAGAAAATTGCTACATCTTTCATTTCATCTGTCCCCATACCAACTCTTGTTAACTCTGGAACACCCAATCGAAGTCCACTTGGCTGCATAGCCTTAGTATCACCTGGAAGCATATTCATATTAGTGATGATTCCTGATTTTTCTAGTAAATCAGCAGCTTTCCTACCTGCACCCGAATCAATTTCTCCATGGCGAGTAAGGACTTGGTGACTAGCAGTATAACCCCTATCTTCTGCAAGAACATCAAAACCTTCTGCCGCTAAAGCAGTAGCAAGAGATTTAGCATTTGCAACTATATTTTTTGCATAATCAGTACCAAATTCTTCAAATTCAGCAAGAGCTACCGCTTTTCCTGCTACATGATGAAGATGATATGAGGAACAGGTTCCGGGAAAAATCGAATTATTTAATTTTCGATGAAATTTTTCATCAGAAGAATTAGATAGGACTAAACCTCCTTGAGGCCCTGGAAAGGTTTTGTGACTACTCCCTGTCATTACATCTGCACCTTCTCTTAATGGATCTTGAAATTGACCACCTGCAATTAATCCTAAGACATGAGCTCCATCATACATCACCTTAGCGCCAACTTCATGAGCGGCATCGGCAAGTTCTTTCAAAGGGGTGGGGAATAAAAATACAGATTGACCAAATAATGCGAGATTTGGTTTTGTTTCTCTTATCATTTTTATAGAAGCATCAATATCAGGTTCCATTCTATCAATATCCCAAGGATATGTAACTAAATTTAATCCACGTACGCCTACTGCACCCATTCTGGCATGAGAAATATGTCCACCATCCGCTGTTGAAACAGCGGTAATTGTTTCACCTGGTTTCACTAAAGCCTTCAAAGCAGCAATATTAGATACTGTCCCAGAGGTAGATTGGATATTTGTGAAATTACAATTAAAGACCCTCTTTGCAGACTCGATTCCTAATGATTCAATACTATCAAAATCATCACATCCTTGATAATATCGTTTACCAGGAAGACCTTCTGCATATCTTCCATGGAGGTCAGAGTTAACTGCTTTTGCAACCAATGGAGAAAGTATATTTTCACTAGCAATCATTGGTAAACTATCTCTATAATGTTGTCCTGAAGAATTCACTGAATTGAGGATTGCGGTCACCTGAGCCTTTCTGTCCATGGTGTTTCATTGTGACTAGGTCAAAGAGTTTAGCGGAACAAAGTTCTCTAGATTGTTGAAGAAAAATTTTACTCATGGAAGAGTGAAATACAATAAGTAGTAATTCCACGGATAGATGTATGACCTCTAAACAACGTGTATCTATTATTCTAGTACTTTTACTAGTTCTATCTGTTTCTGAAACAACATTTGGATATAGTTCAGGAAAAGTTGGCTCTTCAACATCTGGTTGTGGCTGTCACGGAGCCAGTGGGGGCTTAACACCCACGCTGTCAGGTCTTCCAAGTTCTGGATATGAAGAGATAACTGCATATACATTGAATATTGGAGGCACTGGAGGTTCTTCAGGTACCAAAGGCGGATTTAATTTAGATGCTGATCTAGGTTCATGGTCAAATCCAGGGACTAGTGCTAAACTACAGAGTGGAGAGGTCACACATTCAAATTCAAATTCGAGAAGTTGGAGTGTGGACTGGACATCACCTGCTAATGGTTCAGGAACTGTTACTTTTTCACTAGCGGTCAATTTTGCTGATGGTAATGGAGGATCTTCTGGAGATGATTGGGCTACGAGTTCTTGGACACTCAGTCAGGCAACTCCAACAAATGCTGATACTGACGGAGATGGTTGGAATGATTCAGATGAATCGGCGTGTGGAACTGATGCATCAGATAATTCATCGATTCCAACAGATACCGATTCAGATGGTATATGTGACCCTGTAGACACTGACGATGATGGAGATGGTTGGAGCGACTCAGATGAAGTAGCTTGTGGCACAGAAGGTGATAATTCCACATCAATACCAATAGATACCGATAATGACGGAGTATGTAATACAGTAGATACTGATGATGATGGAGATGGTTGGTCAGATAGTGACGAAGATGACTGTGGTACAAACTCTACTAATTCATCATCAATACCAACAGATAGTGATAACAACGGTATATGTGATGTATTAGATGGTGACGATGATGATGATGGTTGGTCAGATATTGAAGAAAATGACTGTGGAACAAACTCAACTAATTCTTCTTCAGTACCGACAGATACTGATTTCGACGGCATATGTGATGTATTAGACGACGATGATGATGATGATGGTTGGCCAGATATTGAAGAAAATGTCTGTGGAACAAACTCAACTAATTCGACATCAATACCAACAGATACTGATGGTGATCGTATTTGTAATTTGATTGATGAGGATGATGATAATGATGGTTGGAATGATCAAGAAGAGATTGATTGTGGTACCAACTCATTAGACTCGAATTCGATACCCGGAGATACTGACAATGATGGGTCCTGTGATGCCATTGATGAAGATGACGATAATGACGGTTGGTCAGATATTGAAGAAAATGACTGTGGAACAAATATTACTAACGCATCAGATATTCCATTGGATACTGACATAGATGGACTCTGTGATATAATTGATGATGATGACGATAACGACGGTTATCTGGACGAAAATGACTCATTTCCTCTAGATAGTACTGAATGGCAAGATAATGATAATGACGGCATGGGTGATAACTTTGATCGAGATGATGATAATGATAATTGGTCGGACATAAATGAAAACTCTTGTAATACTGATTCTTTAGATAATACCTCAATACCATTAGATACAGATGATGATAGTATTTGTGACTTACTTGATGATGATGATGACGGAGATAGCGTTACAGATGATCTAGATATTTTCCCATTAGACGCTAATGAATCTTCAGATTATGATGTAGATGGAATAGGAGATAACGCAGATTTAGATGATGATAATGATAATTGGTCCGATGAGAAGGAGATAATTTGTGGTTCGGAAGTGATGAATCAAAGTTCTACACCTGAAGATTTGGACTTAGATATGATCTGTGATATTATGGATTCAGATGACGATAATGATAATGTAGAAGATATGGAAGATGCTTTTCCGAGAGATTACAGCGAATGGAATGACTTCGATAATGATGGCACTGGAGATAATGCAGATACTGATGATGATAATGATAACTGGACTGATTTAGATGAAATATCTTGTATGACTGATTCACTAGATTTTAATTCAACTCCAATAGATACGGATTTTGATAATCTATGTGACATCATAGATGATGATGATGATGGCGATAGTTTCAATGATTTAGAAGATTTATTTCCACTTGACCCTACTGAAAATGCCGATATGGATGGAGATGGTATTGGAGATAATAGTGATCAAGATAGAGATGGTGATGATGTTGATAATGAAATAGATTTATTTCCAGATAATCTATCAGAATCAGTCGATTATGATGAAGATGGCATCGGAGATAACGCAGACTTAGATGACGATAATGATGGATGGACTGATTTGGAAGAGATTGAATCGGGTTATGACCCTTTGAATTCCCTAGAATATCCTCTAGATACAGATAATGATGGTATTGAAAATAAAATTGATGATGATGATGATGGAGATGGTTTCTTAGATTCAGTAGAAAATACATGTCAAACAAATCCACTAAATTCTGAATCTATTCCTTCAGACTTTGATAATGATGGTTTGTGTGATTATGCTGATTTAGATGATGATGGAGACGGAGCAGCAGATGAAATAGATGACTTTCCTTTTGATCCAATCGAATATTCAGATCTTGACTCAGATGGGATAGGAAATAATGCGGATGATGATGATGACGGTGATGGCTGGACAGACTATCAGGAAAATAATTGTATATCTAATTCTCAAGATGTAAATAGTGTACCTAGCGATACAGATGGAGATGGAGTTTGTGACCAAATGGAATCAGAAAATAATTCTGGATTACCAGGTTTTGGACTTATTTCAGTGATTAGCATGCTCGCTATCGCAGCTTTCGCAAGGAAGGAATGATGGCGCCGACAGCAGGACTCGAACCTGCGACCTGTGGATTAACAGTCCACCGCTCCACCAACTAAGCTATGTCGGCCTAACCTGCCGCCTGCTCAATCATTCATCAATTAATCGGAAGGAAAAACACTCTCTTTGATTAATAATTTCATCTTCTCAGAGGTACCACCATGAGCACTATAGCCGCCCAAACCACCATCAGACCTCACTACTCTATGACAAGGAATCAATGGAGGATGTGGGTTTTTAGCACAAGCATTTGCTACGGCGCGTGAAGATTTTGGAGAACCTATAGATTCAGCTATCTGCTTATATGTTCTAACTTCTCCATATGGGATTTTCTGTAGTTCAGACCAAACTTTAACTTGAAATTCAGTACCTACTAATTTCATCATTCTTACTCCCATTCAATAGTCCCTGGTGGTTTGTGAGTAATGTCATAAACAACACGATTTACTTGACCTTTCAGAGCGTTGGTAATTTCAGTACTGATAGATGCTAGAACTTCGTGAGGAATAGGAGAATACTTTGCACTCATACCGTCAATACTAGTAACTGCTCTGACAACAATAGTCTCACCATGAACTCTAGTATCACCATGAACACCCACAGAACGTACTGGTAATAAAGCGGCAAAATATTGCCAAGGCAAATTACATTTACCAGCTAGAGCTGCCTCTTGAATCCTAGTTTCAACAATATGGCAAGCTTCACGGCATGCTTCTACACGAGATTCATTAAGAACACCAAGGACTCTAACTGCTAAACCGGGCCCTGGAAATGGTTGACGCTCGCTTGATTTGATTTTAAGTTCTCTAGCTATTTCTCTAACTTCATCTTTATAGAACTCTCTGAGTGGTTCAACAATATCTAAATCAACATCTTCTGGTAGCCCACCTACATTATGATGAGATTTGATTACATCACGTTCCCCGCCTCCAGATTCAATCCAATCTGGAGCAATTGTACCCTGAACTAAAAACTTAGCACCACATATTTTTTGCTCTTCCTCAAATACCCGAATAAATTGTTCACCTATTATTTTTCTTTTCTCTTCAGGATCAGTTACACCTTGTAAATTTGAGAAGAATCTTTGAGATGCATTAACAACTTTCAGTTCAATACCCATCTCTGCAAACATTTCAGTTACTTCATCAGTTTCATTTTTTCTCATAAATCCTGTATCTACATATACACAATGCAGTAAGCTACCAACTGCACGGTGGGCTAATACTGCAGCAACGGATGAATCAATACCGCCAGAGCAAGCAATTATTGCAGTATCATTAATTTTTTTCTGTAATTCATCAATTGCTTCATCAACTAACATTTGAGTCTGCATCAAACCGATTCACCTCGGAGAGATTCATCATCTGAAATAACCTTAGCAGTTTTCATCGCTCTCCAAGCATCATATTGCCGGGCTAAATCTGTGTCTACCAGAGCGAGCATTTGTACAGCTAATGCTCCAGCGTTATCTCCACGATCTACACCTACGGTTGCTACAGGCATCCCGGGAGGCATTTGTACAATAGAAAGAAGACTGTCTAAAGGAACCTTGCCACCTACGGGCACACCAATTACAGGGAGTGTAGTCATAGATGCTATGACGCCGGGTAAAGCTGCAGCCATTCCCGCCATTCCAATAAAAATGCGACAACCAGACTCTATTGAAGATTCTACTACAGATTCAAGATACTTCGGCGCACGATGAGCAGAAGCTACTCTGACTTCATGAGATATAGAAAACTCATTCAGAACTGAAACACATTTTTCGGCAATAGGCAAATCAGATTTAGAACCCAATATTATACAAACGTCCATACCTCTCGGATATGAAGACGGTTCAAATGCCTGCCGTTCATAAGATTAGGAAAAATAGTTACTCATCTTCTGCAATTTGAATAAAATTTAATGGCCACGATTCTCCAAGAATTTTCACAGGAGACTGAAATAGAATATCTGTTAATAATTCATTCTCAAGAAAATTTGAATTGAAGGGGTCGTGTATTATTCGATTATTATATACTATACTGAAGGCTATAAATTTATGATTACCCCAAGATAATCCCGTTATTTCTCCTGAATAAGGCCCTAATTCTTTCGACCATTTTGCAATTAATCCATTTCGGAATTTCTTTGATAATAAAATCCATCCCTGATTAAAGATATCTTCGGAAAAATCAGATTGTAAAATTGGCAGTAACCACCTAGCAGAATTGACAGAAAGTGATTTACTGATATTTTGAACCGTCTTTAACCAAGCAAATATGAAGAAAAGATAAGATAACCACCCTAATTTAGGGTCTATAGCAATATGCAATAAGAATAAAAATATACCAAAAATAAATGGAATTATCTGCAAAGGAAATAAATTAAAATCCTCACTATTTCCATTAGAAAACTGCAAAAAAGGCACGAGTAGTAAAAACCATGAAATTAGAAAAAAAGAAATAGCAAGGTTTTGATCATCTAAAAATACCTTATTTGGAAAAATTAGTGGAATTGCACTAGCAATTAGAAAAAATAATGACCAAGCGGTTGTAAATAAAATTCGAGGACCAACTGGCTCTAATCTCTGACGCATCCAACCTCTACCCCCAATATCATAAGTAGTAAAATCCCATGATTCAGTAGGTATTTCTTCGCCGAATCGGAATAGCTTGTCATTTTCTTCTGAATTAGGCCACCATGTAGGATTACCAGATAACCATTCTTGGTCATTCCCATCCAGCATGCTCATGCGAGAGAGCCATACCTCTTCTTTTTTCGCTTAATCCTGAACATTAGGATTACCTGGATGACGGAGAATTAAATTTCTAGCCGCCCATACTTCATCGACTCGACCAACATCAGTTGTATGGGGAGCAGTGGTCACAATTTCAGGATCTTCTGTTAAAATCGTAAGGAAATCCTTTGCAAATTGATCTAAGACTTCTTTGGATTCAGTTTCAGTAGGTTCTATCATCAAACATTCAGGTACAATCATGGGGAAATATAGAGTGGGGGCCATGACTCCATAATCTAACAATCTTTTTGCTATATCTTTTCCAGTAACTCCTACTTTATCTTTCATATCGATCATCGATAATGTGAACTCATGCATTACAAAATCAGTCGGTGCACCATCTAAAGGCATAGCATGAATTTTCGAAGCGACTTCTGGTTCGGGATTCATTATCTTATATCTTAAATAATTAGCATTTAATACCGCATGCTCAGACATTCTCTCAAGTTCTCTACCGTATCTACGATAAAATGCCCAGCAACGTACAATTGCACCAGCATTACCGTGCCATTGTTGAACCTTACCAATCGTATTTTCAGGTGACATCCAGCTATACCAAAAACCATCTCCAACTCCCTTGGGATCAGAATCGTTTGATTTACGCCTTGTTGCTAAAGGTGTTGGAAGATATTTAGCTAAATGTGATTTTACTCCTATTGGTCCACTTCCAGGACCACCACCACCATGAGGTTGACTGAACGTTTTATGAAGATTATAGTGAACAGCGTCAAATCCCATCAAACCGGGATCTGTTTTACCAATTATAGCATTAAAGTTCGCTCCATCATAATACATTTGACCGCCAGCAGAGTGCACTATTTCCGATGCCTTTGCAATTTCAGGTTCAAAAACACCAAGAGTCGATGGATTAGTAATCATCATAGCTGCTGTGTCATCGCCTAAAACAGATTGAAGAGCATCTAAATCGATTCTACCATCCTCTCCACTTGGTATCTCAATTATCTCATATCCACACATTGAAGCAGATGCGGGATTTGTCCCATGTGCAGAATCTGGTACTATGACTTTGTTTCTATGGCTCTCTCCTCTTTCGCGATGATATTCTTGAATGCATCTCATTGCAGTAAATTCACCCTGTGCACCCGCAACTGGTTGTAGAGTAACTTGATCCATACCTGAACAAATAGCAAGCATTTCTTGCATCTCGTAAAAAATTGAAAGTATTCCTTGGATCTGATGTTCAGGTTGTAATGGATGCATACGATCTATACCAGGTAGGTTAACAATTCTCTCATTAACTCGAGGATTATGTTTCATTGTACAGGAACCTAAAGGATAAAATCCAGTATCAATACCAAAATTTCTTCTTGACAACCAAGTATAATGACGTACTAATTCTGGTTCACTAGCTCTAGGCCATGCTGGAGGTTTTAATCTCAACATTGAATCAGGAACTGTATTATTAATTTCAGAATTAGATAAAATTGGTTTAGGTTGTGACCAGCCAGCGTTAGATGAACCGTTGAAAGCAAAAATATCACTCATTAATTCACCCCCTTAATCCAATCTTCAATCACTGAAACAAGAGAAGAAATATCTGTTTCACTGGTTCTTTCATCACAACCAACCAAGAGACAAGATGACATCTCATCCCACCATTGACCTAATGGTAATCCTGCCATCACTCCTTTAGAGTCCATGAATGCAACTGCATCTGCAGAATCACCAGGTAATTTGATTACAATATCTCTAAAATTATATGCATCGGGATGAAATAACTCTACTCCTTCTATAGAACTTA
Organism: Candidatus Thalassarchaeum sp.; assembly: GCA_016777225.1. GTDB lineage: Archaea > Thermoplasmatota > Poseidoniia > Poseidoniales > Thalassarchaeaceae > MGIIb-O2. The sequence continues at coordinate 73,913 of JADHRW010000002.1, forward strand.
AAGCTCTTTTAGTTAGTTCTGTAGTTGCTGCAACTCTCTTGGACAAGACTGTTATCCCATCTGGTCCCAATAGCGACATGTGCATAGCTCCCATTAATGCAATTAATGTTTCATTAGAACAAATATTGGAAGTTGCTCTGTGCCTTCGGATGTGTTGCTCTCGTGTAGAAAGAGTGAGGGTGAATGCCATCTTTTCATTCGAGTCATGAGTCTGTCCTACAATTCTCCCTGGCATCTGACGAATATATTTCTCATTACATGCGAATATTCCATAAATTGGCCCCCCAAATGTAGGACCGATTCCAAAAGGTTGACCTTCTCCGACTACAATGTCTGCTCCCCATTCACCAGGAGGCGAAACAATTCCTAGAGATACTGCATCAATACCTACTATAAGAGCAGTATTTTCGCCAATCAAATCTTTCAGTTTTAATAACCCCTCATCCAAGATTCCAAAGGAATTTGGTTGTTCAACATAAACTGCACAAGACCCATTAGCAATAGATGCTGAATCAATGTCTAGAAGACCATTTTTCTTATGTTTAAGGATTTGAATATTAATTCCCGCACCCTGTACATAATTTTCTATCACTGACATTCTATGAGGAGGAACTAATTCTGAAACATATATTGTTTCTTTTTGTAATGCTTTTTTGTTGTGTACTCGAACAGCACAGGTAATTGCCTCAGCAGCAGATGTAGATGCATCATACATACTAACATTTGAAATCGGTAAACTGACAAGTTCGGAAATCATTGTTTGAAATTCCCACATAGCTTGTAGCATACCCTGACTTACTTCTGCCTGATAAGGAGTGTAAGATGTCAAGAACTCACCTCTAGTTGCTAACATACCAACCATTGTAGGGACAAAATTTCTTACTAGACCTGCAGAAAGGAAAGACGGGCGAGAATCAAGATTAATGTTCGAACCAAGAAGGTGCTGAGCATCTCTCCAGATTTCTTCTTCTGACTGAGGTAATGGCAAAGGTAATGCAACAGTTCTCTTGACACCTTCGGGTATGTTAGAAAACAGGTCTTCTATAGAATTTAGCCCCATTATTGAGAGCATTTCTTGTTCGCGACCTAAGTTTGGTAGTTGGTCCATTCATCCATCTCCGCTTCTGTATATACACTAGGAAGTGAAATAATGACTTAATTGTTCGTTGTTGAAAACTATACATTAGACCGATATGCTCTTAGAGTTTAGGAATTAGTCGACACATGATAGAATGAACATTGCCATCACCGCGTCGGATACTTTTGTAGCACCATTTATTGTAGAAATGCTTGGAAAAGCTGCAGTAGTAATACCAGATGAAGTGATTAAAGATCAATTGAAATTAGATGCAATGCTAACTCCTTGTAATGCGCTGATACATATTAATTCACGACCAGTAGAATCATCTTTCGAAAGGGATGACAGACAAACAAAGTTGGAGATGATGAACGCTGCCAGACCAATCTTAGATGCAGTTGATCGTCATGGAAGTTTACACTTAATAATTATTGGAACTTTAAGAGTTCATCCACAATGGGAACCAGGAGAACCATTCTATGGATTAGACTCAACATTAGCCCCTAGAGATACAGCAGCAGAAGGCCAATTATGGATGGAAGAGAATGCTCTAGACAGGGCACATTCTGAGAAACCAGTCAGTATAATTAGAGCCTCTAATGTTCAAGGAGTTCCTCTTTCTGGACCACCTGGAAATGGACTTCTACACCGCTGGGCTAATGAATGTCAAATGGGTTGGATTAATGTCCCAGGAGACGGTTCTAATCCTAAAGATTTCATCCATGTTGAAGATTTAGTACAAGTAATAGGGGGCATCATTCAGAATCCACCACTTACTAGAGAAGAAATCGCAGTTGGCTCAGGGAAGGGAATTTCAATGAATGATTTAGCGAATATATTTCAATCAAAAACAGGTTGTGAAATTGAGTTAAATCAACGAGATGAGGATGAAGTTTTTGGAGTCGTAGATGCTTGGGTACTTGAAGAAAGGTTAGGATTCAGACCACGAATTAGTCTTGAAGAAATGATCGAAGAGGCATTTGAAGCCGCTCAAGGATGATTTACAACTAATCTTTTACGTATACCATTCCAATCTGCTACCGAAACATCTGATTTCATCTCAGAACCGGATAAGATATTACTAGTATCTGATTCTTTTTTCATCCTGACTTCAATCTCATGATTATTTGAGGTCACTAGTAAGGTATTGCCACCCTTATATTCATCAGATATCCCAATTCCAAATGTCCTATCGATAGAACTTACTCTAAAAGATAATTCTAATATTTCTCCTTTAAACTGTGACAATAACTCACGTTGTTCATTCAAAAATCTTGCTTCAATCATTCGATTAACTATTTCATCCAAAGAAAAAGAACTTGATTGAGATACAGTATTCTCTAATGACGGTGTAGATGACTCGATAACAGATTTCTCTAGAATCGCTTCTTCAACTGCTGCTATTTCTTGGATTTCATCTAATGAATCTTGCTTAGAAATTGGTTCATTGACAGTGACACGTTCGGGGATCTCAACTCTGTCAGGAGGATCAACATCATGAGAATCGTGCCAAGCCTGTGACGAGGTTTTTGACACTTTCTCGATGGAAGCTTGTTGAACGTCTTCTTTAGAAATACTGGAAACTACCCCTGCTGCTGCTCCTGCTATCCCCAAACCAGTTACAAGATTAGCATTATTCGTCGATAATTGAGTTTTGGCAATTGTAACTACTGCATCGGACTTAATTTTCCATATCGCTCTAACCGGAGCTTGTGTAATAAGAGGTAATTGAGAAACTTGTGATTCAAATTTATCATTTATTATACTATAATTTTCATCAATGGCTTCGGTACTTGATGGGTCTGCAATCAACTTTTCTAATTCATTAGACCACTTTTCTACAAAGTCTGTCATATCAAACTCTTCTTCTACCAATTTAATCTCATCTGGTTTAGATTTATCTTGGACTGATTCATCAATTCCCATCTGACTTCCAGAGAGCTCAGATATTGTAATTTTTCCTGCACCTACAAATCGGCGAACACCGAGAGGAATATTACCGTCTGCAGGGACTCTAGTCCAGCCACCACCATACCAATCATTAGTGCCATTTTGTTGTCTGTCATCTAAGCTCCAAGAAGGGGCACCGCCATCGTTAGCATCATAGAAATATAATCTACAGCCATTTGAATTCATATACCAATCTTTACCATTTATTTTAGTTGATTGAATTGAATAATCACCATTATATTTCTGAGTGACATGCCCAGAAATATTAAGAGAAGAAGAATTAATAGAAGTTTTATTTTCCATACCTAAAAGTGCCATTAATTCGCTTTGTTCTAGAAAACCACTACCATTTGTATCTATTGCAGAGAATATTGGCCCAAGATAAGAACGAGGAGCGCTAGAACCTGTTAACTTGGTTAGACCACTATCGAATTCATCGATATTTATTTTGCCATCTCCATCAAAATCAAATTTTGATAACATCGAATTCGCAGTAAATCCTTTACTAATTAATAATTTTTCAAGATTTTTCATCGCTGCTGCAACTAGTTTATCAGAAATGTTCATGGTATACCGTAAAAGAACATAGACATGATACTTACGCCTACACAATTACTCATTAAATGAGAATTAAACAAATGGTGTTTTAACTATAATACAACGAATTCGACGCCTAGGACTAGTTTGAATCCATAAATCTTGGCCCAAAACTACGTCATCAAGATATCCTAATGCTATACCAGTTCTATTGAGACTTGGAGAAGGACCACCGCTAGTCACATAACCTACAATACTCGCATTATCATTTGGGCCATCTAAGACTAAATGTCCCGGTCTCGGAGAAGGCCCTTTTTCTTGGCATTGAAGACCATGCCATTTAGAACCTGAATTAAGTGATTTAAGGACTGATTCTTTACCGATGAAGTCATGGTCTAGATTTAGCCCAAAAGGAACATTAGTTTCAGCAGAATTACGTGCTAAGAATCCTTCTGGTAATTCTACATCAGGATCTAAACCCAAACCAGGCCATAAAAAGTCTTGACCTGAGAGAAGATATCCTTTCTCTAACCTTAATGTATCTCTTGCCCCCAAACCAACTGGAATAGCTCCTGAATTGACCAAAGCATCCCATAGTTTTGCAGATTGTTCATCAGGTATGAAAATTTCAACACCCTTTTCACCAGTGTAGCCAGTTCCTTGAATCCATCCAGTTATACCTAAATCATTAACACATATTTCTTGACATCTAAATCTAGATACATTATTCACTTCACCTAAAACATGCTTTAAAATTGAAGATGATTCTGGCCCTTGAAGTGCAATAATACTTGTATTTGCAGACAAATCTTTGATTTCTATTGAACCATCAGAGGGGAGATTAGAATTAAACCAATCCCACATTATTGATATCATTGAGGCGTTAGGAACACCCAATACTCGAGTTTGAGTATCTACAGCAAAAATCATATCATCTATGATATTACCTTGTTTATCGAGAAAGTGAGTATAACCACATTGACCATTTGCGAAGTTCATATACTGTTGAGTGCCTATAGTATTCAACCATGACAATACATCTTTACCACGGAATTCGAAGAAACCCATATGTGACACATCGAATAAACCAGATTTCTCTCGACAAGATAAATGCTCATCTTGTATTGAAGTATACCAAATTGGCAACTCAAAGCCATGAAAATCTACTATCTTTGCACCTGCTTCTAAATGCTTCTCATAAAGTGCCGTACGTACTAGCCCACCTTCACCCATATACCACTGGGCTTAGGAACAAGTGCAAGAATGTGGCGACTCAGAATACTGGAGAATATAGGCAAAAATATGCTGAAAATATGACTTCTAATTACGAGAGGTTTAAATATAGTCGACTGTACTATACAACTAGAGGTTGATATGATGAAGAGAGAAGCACAAGACCAAAAATCATCAGTAAATCAGAGTAACAAAGAAGGAAGCCGTAAGAAGGCAATTGTTCCTAATAAGAGACCATCAAGGGCAAGAGGAACAGAAGCTGTTTCAGGAAAATGTAGAATTTGTGATTCTAATTCATGGGATACTGATTCAGTTAGGGGAGAAACCATATGTGCTGAATGTGGATATGTTGCGGCTGAAAATATGATAGATCCAGGAGCAGAGTGGACTAATCATTCAGGAGGTGATGATAGAAGTAGAGTCGGAGCACCGACGACATTGACTCTTTCCGATAAGGGCCTATCAACTCAAATAAGTAGATCTGATTTGACCTCAGGTACGGCTGCAAGGCACGGAATGAGTGGGAAGAATCTTCGAGAATGGAGAAGAAGGCAGAGAGTTGATCAGAGAAGTAAAACTAGAGATAGCAGAAGTAGAAACTTAACGACAGCAATGCAATTCATTCGAGATAAAGGTGACCTTCCTCCACAAATTGAGCAAGAAGCAGCCAACTTATACCGTCATGCTATGAAAGAAGGTATTGTCACTGGTAGGAGTATTAGAGGAGTTACTGCGGCCTGTGTATACATAGCAGCGAGACAAGCTGAGATTCCTCGAAGGATTGACGTCATCGCTAAAGCCTTTGACATGGTAACTGAAGTTGAAGAAAAAGAATTGAAAAGAACAATCAGATTGGTAGCGAGAAAAATGAATACACACCACATTACTGGACCTGAAGAATATTTTGAAAAGTTTCATTCAGATTTACAATTACCACCAAATGTCCTTGGAGAAACAAGAGATTTATGGGATAAAGTAAGTCAAGATATGATTTGGCAAGGAAAGAAACCCTCTGGGATTGCAGGTTGTATACTATACAAAGCATCACAAAACAGTGGTTCATCCCGCACTCAAAGTGAAGTTTGTAAAGTGTCAGGTATTAGTGAAGTTACTTTGAGAGGTTTGTTGAAAATATTAAACCAAATGTTATCGAAATAAGAGAATTAATTGACTATATCACTCATTCGTCGATTTCATATATTGTAGTGGTTATTTTCATTTCCATAGCCATTTCAATAACTATCCTAGTCCATTTACTAGTTTTGGAAGGAATTGCTAAAATATCTGTGGCAGCGTTAAGTATTTTTTTAGTCAGAGTATTACCTGCTTCTGGACGGCCACGATCTCTTAATGTCCTATCAGGATCATTCCATTCTTCCGTAAATACAGCAATAGGTGTAGAGTTATTATCTGCCCATCTTTCAGCCATATAATCAACACCACTAGCCCCACCGACGATTACCAAATCAGGATAGCCATTAACATCAACCCAATCTTCAATTAGATTTTCAAATATCTCATAATCATAAAATCTACTGCTTCCGACTATGGCTAAATTTATCACATTACCATCCAAATTTAAATCTCTTTTTCCTAGCAAATCAACCACATTTTGTCCAACTCCCGCTGCCATCAGTACCCTCTGAGTGGCCTGCAGACATAAAGTTCGGGTTCAAAGTAAATACATTATTTGATATCTTAACACTATGACGGAGGTATAGAGGAATGTATCATGGCACTAGATATTAAGGCAATTCGTTCAGATTTCCCCATATTAAGTAGAATTCTTCCTAATGGTAAACAATTAGTCTATTTTGATAATGCCGCTACATCTCAAAAACCCCAATGTGTAATAGATGCAATGACAAAATATTACGAACAGTACAATTCTAATGCACACAGAGCTAATCATACATTAGCAGATGAAGCCACAACTGCATTAGAAAATGCTAGAGAAAAGATTTCACAGTTCTTCGGGACAACACCGGAAAACCTAATTTATACCAGTGGAGCAACTGAGGCAATAAATTTGGTGTCTTATGGATGGGCAAGATACAATCTCAAAGAGGGCGATGTGATTGTACTTACTGAGATGGAACATCATGCAGATATTGTTCCATGGCAAGAACTTTCTAAGGAGAAAGGAATTGAGGTTCGGTATGTACCTATTAACAATGAATCTTTTACATTAGATATGGATGCTTTTGAGATAGCTATAGAAGATGCATCATTAGTCTGTGTAACTCATACAAGCAATGTTTTAGGAATAAGAAACCCGATAGAACAGATAATTCAAATGAGTAAGGAAGTAGGTGCACATGTACTTCTAGATTGTGCACAAGGAGCGCCTCATGAAAAAATAAATTTCAATAATCTAGGCGCAGATTTCATAGCCATATCAGCACATAAGATGGCTGGACCAACAGGGATTGGCTGTTTATTAGCAACATCTGAACGAATTTCTGAGATGGGGCCTTTTATGACGGGAGGATCAATGATTAAAACTGTAACAACTGACGGTTCAACTTACCAAAATGGACATTCAATGTTTGAAACTGGGACTCCAAGAATCGCAGAAGCAATCGGCTGGGGGGCTGCGGTTGAATGGCTGTCACAGTTTGAAATGAAAGATATCCATAATCATGTTCACCAAATAGCATCTTGGACTGGTCGAGAAATGAATAAAATTCCAGGAATCAAAATCTACGGAGATCCTGATAATAAAAATTCATCAGGTGCAATTTCATTCTTGCATGAAACTATCCAGTCACAAGATTTGGCATTTCTTCTAGATGAAGGAGGTTTTGCAGTACGGACTGGACATCATTGCGCTCAACCATTAATGGATGCTTTAGGTGTACCATCGACTAATAGAGCCTCTTTTTGGATATATAATACACAGGAAGAAGCAGAGTCATTTATATCTCATCTAAAATTTGTGTGTGAAAGATTCGTCTAAGACAGATAAGCAATTTCAATAGAAATAGCCCTTAGGGCATCATATGGAAGATGCGTCTTGGCCATCACATCTTGATTCAATAGTTGAAGAATTCAGAGATTGTTTTGATTCGATGGAAAGATATGAATTACTATTTGAATATGCAAAGAAACACCCTAGCCCACTACCTCTAGATGAATGGAATGAAGAAAATCAAGTTTTAGGTTGCCAATCAAGAGCCCATGTGAAATGCTCTTTGGATGAAAATGGACTATTCTTGTTGAGAGCTGGTGCCGATGCTCAAATAGTTCAAGGATTGATGGCTATAACTGCAATCGCAGTAAATGGTCAGTCCTCTACCGAAGTTTCTAAATTAAGTCCTAAATATGTAGAAGAAATGGGTCTAAAGTCGTCATTAACTCCAAGTCGAGCAAATGGCTTCTTGAATATGTTCAAAAGAGTTGTTTCAGAGGCAGAAATACTTTCGGAGGTATAAGCATGGTCAGTGAAGATGAAATCATGCAATCTTTAATCGAAGTTGAAGACCCAGAAATGAAAATTTCAGTGATTGATCTAGGGTTGATTTACGACGTTAAGATAGAAGAATCACATGCTGAAATTGATATGACATTGACTAGCCCTGGTTGTCCAGTAGCGCCTGAATTAATGGCGGCTGTACATAGAGCAGCACTATTGACAGAAGGTCTAGAAAGTGTTCATGTAAATCTTACATTCTCACCACTATGGAATCCTAAAGTACATCCAACTGAAGATGGAAAATTTGAACTGGGAATATTTTGAAAAATATTAATTTGATAAATAAGGCCATGGGATGAGAACTCGGGTGTCACAGTGACAAATATTGAAAATCGTATTTTTTCTTGGCATAGTATACCCCAATCATCTAGAATAATCCTTATCACATCTATGATAGTTATAATTTTTATAACTCCAAATTTTGCAGAAGGATATTATGAAAGTTCATGGAGTTTAATAGACTCAGATTCTCAGAATAATTACAATGCAGCAATTATAGATGAAAATGGAGATGCATGGGTCTTTGGAGATGATGGCGAAATTATTTTTGGAGAAAAGATGGGTGAATGGATTCAGTTTGATTCGCCAACAAATGAAGATCTTAAAGCAGCATATGCAAATCAGGAGTTAATTGTAGCAGCTGGAAATAATGGTAGCGTAATATACAAGCAATATAGTTCAGAAAATTGGATAGAAATAAAAATGGATAATTTAATTGATGCTCATTCAGTTTCTATTAATTCCAATAATGAAATATTTATTGTATCTGATAATGGAGAGATTTGGTGCTTTAAGCAGCAGAATTGGATTAAAATTGAAAGTTTAGTTTCTGAAGATCTAAATGATATTGTATTTGAGGGCGAAAGAGGATTAATTTCGGGTTCATCGGGATTAATATTGGGTTCAGAGGATAATGGAGAAACTTGGGAAATCAGAGAGACCCCAGAAGAGGTATCTGACTCGAATATTATTTCAATCGGTTTTTATGGAATAAATAGAGGCTATGCAATAACATCAGATGGCCAAATATTGAAATCAACACAAGAAGCATTAACGACAACAGTGGGTTATTATTGGTATCTAAAAGAAATTGAATCAGAAAATATGAGTACTACCTTGGGTATTAACTTGACATCAATAGAAGTACTTAGCACTACGAAGATATTACTTTCAGGTGAAAATGGTTATATCGCTTTAAGTAAAGATGGAGGTAATATCGTAGACCCTCAGCTATTACCAATTGAGGGAAATTTTACAATAAATGATATTGCGATGAAAACTGCATTTATAGGAATTATTGTAGGTGATAATGGAACTATATTGTATACGGAAAACGGCGGTCAGGATAATGCATTAGGATTCGAAATCATGGATTTAAGTGATTTTAGTGAATTTGTAGATTTCACTAAAGATAACTTATTAGAAGGATTGAAAGCAACAATGAAAATAGTAATTTTTGGGATATTATTAGGATTCTTCTTAGGGATAGTTCTCGCAATGTGCAAGACTGCACCAACGACTTTGAAACAAATGATTGAAGGAGATTTAGAAAGAACATTGATTTTATTCTGGTTAATTATTCCTGTGACAATAATTGGTTCTAGGATTCATGGAATGGGATTTGGTGTTGTATTATTCTTAGGTATTGGTATTCTAATTTCAATATTAAACTATTACATAAATAAAAATAAAATTGAAAATGAAGGTTTCTTAGGCATTAGTATATCTAATAATCATAGAACAATGATGATTCGTCTACTTGGTTTAACTTTACTGCTAGGCGTTCCATTTACAGAGGAATGGGGCATAAAAGGAGGGATTGTTTGTGTATATAGCGCACTTTCGGATTTCTATGCATTCCATCTAGGATCAAATACTTTCAAATTATCTGCACAGGTAGCATATATCTTTGCGCCAATTGGAAATCCAGATGCATTTTTCAGAATGATATTTGGGATTGGATTGACATATTTGGGAGTATTATTTTTTACATCAAACGGTAGTTTTGAAAAGAAAAAAATATCTTATGGAAGACCAATATTAGTTTTATTATTATGGCTAGTGATTTTAACAGAAATTTTAGTTGATTTTGATATAACAGGGAAACATTCTTCGACATTTCTTGGAATCTTTGGGTGGAGAGTATTTCTAATTTTTATAGGATTATTATTAACTAAAAGAATTCTTCCAGGGGGGTTAAGTTCTATAACTAAAGGAACAGATAATAAGATAATAATAGAGCCATGGAAAATTAGACCGTTACAAACAATTGCTACATTATATACTGATTTCTTTAGAAATACGCCTCTATTAGTTCAATTTATGTTTATCCACTTTGGTCTGCAATTAGGCAAACATATACAAAACATAGGAGTTGATATAACGAGTGATTTATTCACTATTTCTTCTTATTTGGGCCCATTAGATAATCTCATTTCACCCATGATTGATTATGTCAAAGAAAGTCTATTTGGTCCTGGAAAAAGATCTTATCTTAGTGCCATCTTTGCATTGGGATTGAATTCAGCAGCCTATCAATGTGAAACAATTAGAGGAGCGATCGCTGCAATACCTTCTGGACAAATGGAAGCCGGCAGAAGTATAGGATTAACATATATGGGTACAATGAGACTAATTATCTTACCACAAGCAATTAGGATTTGCATACCTCCGTTAGGGAATGAAATGGTGAATTTAGTCTTAAACTCTTCTTTAGCAAGTGTAATCGCATATACCGAATTAACACGACAAGGGAAATTAGTAGTCGCAATAACGTTCCAAATTTTCTGGACATGGGGAATGGTGATGATTGCATATTTCGTTGTAACTTGGTCACTTGCATTATTATTAAGAAGGCTTGAGGAGAAAACAAGGATCCCAGGATTAGGTATTTCAGGAGGGAATTGAATGGATGAAATCGTATTAGATATTGAAAATCTAGAGAAAACTTATCCAGGAGGAGTACATGCAGTTAAGGGAATTTCATTCGATGTTAAGAAAGGAGAATCTATAGCGATTATTGGGTCCTCAGGAAGTGGAAAGTCAACGGTATTAAGGTGCATTAATAGACTCATAGAACCAACGAAAGGAAATATTAAACTAAATAACCAAATCATAAATAATCCATTAGCAGATGTTAATGAAATACGTTCAAAAATTGGCATGGTTTTTCAATCATTTGAACTATTTTCTCACCTAAAGGTTTTAGATAATATCACTTTAGGATTGAGGCATGTTAGGGGAATGAGTAAAGATGAAGCAGAGGAGAGTGCCCTAGAAGTTCTAGCTAGAGTAGATATGTTAGATAGAATTGATGCATTCCCAGGAAACCTTTCAGGGGGGCAGAAACAGAGAGTTGCAATCGCAAGGGCATTAGCAATGCATCCTGAAGTAATATTATTTGATGAGCCAACTAGTGCTTTAGATCCTGAGTTAATTGGGTCGGTTTTACAAACAATCAGAAGTTTAGCAGATGAAGGAATGACAATGGTAATTGTGACTCATGAAATAAATTTTGCTAGAGATGTAGCTGATAGAATAATATATATGGATAAGGGACTTATTGCGGAACAAGGCCCTTCGAGTATTATAGAAAATCCTAATTCAGATAGATTGAAGGAGTTTTTATCTTCAATGGATGAAGAAAATGATAATTAAATTAATCCTTGAGCAGTCATCGCTTCAGCGACTTTAAGGAAACCAGCAATATTTGCTCCGGCTACGTAGTTACCAGGCATTCCATATTTTTCAGCAGTTTCAGATGCATTCTTATGGATATCAACCATTATCTGATCAAGCTTGGAATCTACTTCCTCACGAGTCCAATTATATCTAAGTGAATTTTGAGACATTTCTAAACCAGAGGTTGCAACTCCACCTGCATTACTTGCTTTACCAGGAGCAAACATTACTCCATTACTTTGGAAAACTTCAACAGCCTCGGGAGTACAAGGCATATTAGCGCCTTCTGCAACAGCCATAACTTGGTTACTAACTAGCATTTTAGCTTCTTCACCATTTATCTCATTCTGTGTTGCGCAAGGAAGTGCTACATCGACATTAATCCCCCAAAGACCATTGGAAGAGGGTTCTGGAGCAGATTTAGTAAATGTAGCGCTAGAGAATTTCTCAACATATTCTGAAATCCTTCCTCGACGATTATTTTTTAGATCCATTATCCAGGAAAGTTTCTCTCGGTCAATACCATCTGAATCATGTATAAAACCACTGGAATCAGACATAGTAACAGGTTTACCACCTAGGTCAAGGACTTTTTCACAAGCAAATTGTGCTACATTTCCTGAACCTGAAATAGACACTGATGCGCCTTCGAAAGATTTGCCTTTTGTAGCAAGCATCTCTCGAGCAAAATAAACTAAGCCATATCCAGTTGCTTCAGGTCTGATTAAAGAACCCCCATAAGAACGACCTTTTCCTGTAAGAACTCCAGTAAACTCATTTGCTAGTTTCTTATACATACCAAATAAATATCCTATTTCTCTACCGCCAACACCAATATCTCCTGCTGGAACATCGAGATTTGCGCCAATATGTCGCCATAGTTCCATCATGAATGACTGACAAAAGCGCATTACTTCAGAATCTGTTTTACCTTTAGGATTAAAGTCAGAACCACCTTTTCCACCACCCATTGGTAAACCAGTTAAACTATTCTTGAAAACTTGCTCAAATGCCAGAAACTTGAGAATAGATTGATTGACAGATGGATGGAAACGTAGACCACCTTTGTAAGGTCCTATCGCACTATTCATTTGAATTCTAAAACCTCTGTTTACATGTAACTTTCCACTATCATCAAACCAAGGAACACGGAACTGAATAATACGCTCTGCCTCAACCATTGATTCTACAACTGGTAAATACTCAGGATGAGCCTGAATTACTGGCACTAAACTCTCCAACACCTCTTCCACTGCTTGATGGAATTCAGGCTGATTCGGATCTCTTGTAATTACACTTTCATATACTTTTTTCATTGTATTATCCATGGGATTCACCAAGGTTCCGAGTTTAAAATACTATATCGGGTATGCTTTCGACAGACTAATCCTTTTTCAATAGTACGTATTGGGGAACTCTATAATATCTAATTATGAGAATATATGTTCTTCTGCAAGACGTGAAACTACATCTTCATACCCTGGAAGAGTCATTACATAAACAGCAGACTGAGATACTTGTCTCTTAGTTAATGCTTCAGCAATTGGTGTATGATCTCTAAACCAACGAGTTTTGCCATCATCACCTAAAATACGTATGTCGACTTGAGACATTCTTGGTTCAGATAATAGTAATTTCACAGATGGAACATCAATTGCAACATAACCTTCAGGAACTCCAGCTCGATTAGCGAGTTCATTTTCAAATTCAATTCTCTTTTCTGAGTTAGATGTTAAATTTACTAATTTTTCTATGATTTCATCATTTAAATCTTGTTTTCTACGACTTGCAGCTACCTTCAATAATTGACGATATTTTAGTCTTCTAATCATATCTCTAGAATAATCTCCTGCATTATAAAGTGCTTCCCAAACTTCAGCATCAACTCTTCTCTGTAAATCGACAGAATCGGGTAATTTCTCAATACTTCTTTCCACTGCTCTAGAAAGCATTATTTCAGTTATCCTAGTAACTCGATGAAAGTATACCGCACTATACATAAGGCCTCTAGCCATTAACATACCCTCTAATGCAGGAAGTCCACCTTCTTCTACTGCTACATCTCCACTATGTCTTTCTAAACATTCTACAAGTCTGTTATGATCAATTATACCATGTTTTACACCTGTGAAATGAGAATCTCTCAATAGATAATCCATTTGATCACAATCAATAGGTCCATGTATCAAATGAGATAACGTGTTGTCTTGAGATACAAAATCTTGCTTACCTTCAGTCCATTGTAATAAATTTCTTTCTGTACCTCCTGCATCAGGTCCACGTATTAGCCCTGCTACTTCCTTTGGGGCAATATCAAATGATTCTAGTATCTCTGGAATACTTCTACGATTATTGATTGAATTTTGTTCACCCTCACTTAATACATCGTATTCGCCTAATATAATTCCTTCAGTAATTGACATATGATCTAGACCACCTCTCTCATGAAGTATGTGCTCAAGAGTATGAGAGTATGGCCCGTGCCCTACATCATGCAGCATACCTGCAACCTGAACAGTAGATTTTTCATGAGGATCTAATGAAATTGAATCAGACATTAAACCACCTATATGAGAAACCCCTAGAGAGTGCTCAAAACGAGTGTGGTGAGCTCCAGGGAAGACTAGATGAGCTAGACCTAATTGTTTGATATGACTAAGTTTATTCATCTCGGGTGTTTTTAGTAATTCTTCTCTTACGCCTTCAATACGAAATTGGCCATGGATTGCATCATTAATGACCTTCATATCAATGTCCCCTGATACTCGGGAAGCATCGGACCTCTTGAATCGCTCTATTATTACTCACAGAATATTGATAAATTAAAAAAGAGAAAACCACCATTTTGTATTTCAATTGTATTTCATTTGCATTACCTTTATGTGCTTCACGCTATCTGCTTAGGCTGAGGAACAACAATGTCTGGTCACAGCCCAATGGTTTCGTTGAGGATACCTGAGGATCATTTAATGGCACTTGACCAAAGAATTGGATTCGATGGAATGCGGAATCGTTCCGATGTGATTAGAGATGCAGTACGCCGATTATTGGAGCAACCACTGATAAGTCATGGAGATAAAGTTCAAGTTAATATGGGTCCAGAATTAACGATTCTAATGAGAGACTTCTGTAAGATTCATGGAGAAAGTCCTGAAACTATACTAAAATTTGCCGCTCGCGACTATATTCGTCGAGAATCAATAGAAGGAATGACAGTCACCAGACTTTTACAGAAGCGCATGGATGAATTAAGTGCGCGATTTGATGATGATTCGAACGCTCAGAGGTGAGAGAATGAGCGAGGATGGGATGCACAAAAACGTGGGGGGGCAAGAAAAACGCCCCCTCACCCAAATGCAATCTACTAAATCTAAGATAATAATTGGATTTTCAGGAGTTCGGAATCGAGCTAGGTTAAGTAATGCCATAGGATATGAAGCGCGCGAAGCACCTAGAGAAAAACGTGGAAAATATCGTATAACAGACAGAGAAAAATTACTCTAAAACTCAATACACACACCGCTCCGTATGAATCATACGGAGCACCTCCAAAAGACAATCTTCTTGGTCGTTCTATTATCAGGTCTAATTCCATGTCGAGTACTGGCACCTCAGAGATTGGTAAATTTATTGCTCATGACACTCTAAGAGATGCCCAGAAAGAGATGGTAATGGATGGAATAAATACTCTCTCTAAGCAGGGCTTCTTATTAGCGGCTGCCCCAACTGGAATAGGGAAAACTGCTGCTTCGCTGGCTTCATCAATAGAAGTAGCAAGGAATAATCAAAACCAAATATTATTTTTGACTGGGAGGCAATCACAACATAAGATAGTTATTGAAACAGTTAGGAGCATCAATTCAAATTTAGATAAAGAAATTTCTGAAGTAAAGGTTGTTGATTTAATTGGTAGAGAGTCTATGTGCGAAGATGTCGATAAAATGACAGGAAAATGCTCCTGCGAAGATGGAATTATAGAATCATCTAGACAATCGAGAAGAGATGATATGAAAGAATATATTCTAAAAAATCCTAACCATGTAGATGACATAATTAAAAAAAGTAAGAAA
Source organism: Candidatus Thalassarchaeum sp. (assembly GCA_016777225.1). Classification (GTDB taxonomy): domain Archaea; phylum Thermoplasmatota; class Poseidoniia; order Poseidoniales; family Thalassarchaeaceae; genus MGIIb-O2. The sequence goes on from JADHRW010000002.1 coordinate 89,937, forward strand.
AAAAAAATATGCGCATGGGCGACTGCAAGATCAGCAGTCAAAGAATGTGACATTCTTGTTTGCGACTATAATCATATATTTGTTGAAAATGTCAGTGAAAGTTCCCTATCAGCAATGGGAATAGATTTAGAAAATACCATATTAATTATAGATGAAGCGCATAACCTCCCTGATAGAATAAGGAATGGTTTAGAAAGAAGAGCCATACTAAGAGTATTCCGCGACGCTAGAGATGAAATTGATGAGTTTTTAGGCACGAAAGAAAGAGTGATGAAGAAGCTAGATCTTTCAGAAAATCGCGATAATTTCGACATAAGAGGTATTAATGAAGCTTTACGCCAAATGAAAAAGATATTCAAACAGATGAATATTTGGTATAAGAAAAAACAGAGCGACTTAATAAAATCAGGTAAAAAGGATATGAAAATACCAACAATTGAATTCATAGGTGAAATAGATTCAATTTTAAATGAGGACTTGGATGCGAAAATTGACAATAAATACACAATGTTAAGAAAAATGATTAAACAACTGTATAGAGTTAAAGTAGAACAAGATGAAGAAGAGGATGAGAAAGAAACTGCAAGTACTAGATTAGCAGATATTCTCTCAATATCACTCGAATATTTACATAATCCCGCATTAGTTTTGATTTTTGATTTATTAGGAGATGAAGGGAGAGTGCGAAGTTTCCTATTAGATCCCGGTTTAGTTAGTGGACCTATACTGGCCAGTACTGGTGGCGCAATACTAATGTCAGGGACTTTGTTCCCTCCTGAAATGTATTCTGATTTATTACAAATTCCAGAAAATAAAAGAATTTTAATGAAAGAATATGAATCTCCGTTCTTAGGTGATAAAAGACCAGTACTAGTTGCTAAAGATGTTACGACAAAGTTCACAGAAAGAAATTTTCACAATACTGAAAAAATTAGAAAACATATACTATCAGTAGTTGCAAATACTCCAGGACATGTAGCATTTTTCGCACCAAGTTATGCATTACTACAAGATATTCTAGGAGATGCAAGTTGGTTGCCAGGTTACATTACCATCAAAGAAGAAAGTAATAGAATGTCAAAACGTATGGTAAATGGATATGTAGATGATTTGCATAGAGAAAGAAGGAATAAAAGACAAGTCTTACTAGCAGGAGTATTGAGTGGGAAATTAGCTGAAGGAGTAGATTACCCAAATAATATTCTTGATGCAGTGATTTGTCTTGGTCTTCCATTAGCACCTCCAAGTGCAAGACAAGATGCCTTGAAAGAATATTATGTACAACGTTTTGGGAATAATAAGGCTTGGAGATATACAAGCTTTCAACCGGCAATAAATAGCATAATGCAAGCATTAGGTAGACCAATCAGGAAATCAGAAGATAGGGCAATTGTGATACTATTGGAAAAAAGAATAATGATGAGACAATTTCGAAATTGTTTGCCTAAAAGCATAGAACTGATACAATCACCTGATGAAAATAGGACTGGGAGACTAACTAGAAATTTCTTCAGAAGACATCCGGACCCGGCAATCGAGAGATAAGTAACGACGGGTTCATCCGAGGGAGTAGTTTCGAAGCACTATGGACAAAGTTTGGCAACGTCATGAGATTCAACTTTCAGATGCTAATAAGGGACTGACAATATCTCTGGAAACTTCAGAAAATAGTCTTAATTCTAATGCTCAAGATATGCATCAAAAATTTCTACTTAATCTACCCCATCTAACAGAAGTACAAGAGAGACATGAAAATATAGTAATGAATATCACAACTGATTTAGAAGAAACTAAAATGAAAATTCGCGAAATTAATACTGTTGATGACGTTTTGAGAGAATTCGGAGGGGAAAAAACAGAATCAGGATTTTCTCTCCCATTCCCTTCAGGAAGTCCTGAAAATTTGATTTTTCAAACGACTTATGAAAATGACATTCAGATTGCAAGAATAATTTCCTCAGACGTTTTTGGTGGCTTACTTAGAACATTCAAATTACCACCGGGTAAAGAAATAGAAAAAATAAATTGGAATAATGGTATAGTAGAACTCTTATTTACATGAAAAGTTACTCAGAAGCAATATAATCATCTCTAACTGGTATTTCTTGCAATTGATCTATTTCTTGCAGAACTGCATTAAGGGCAATTTGGGCATTTTGGCGATGGCCTTCACCCAATACGTGACTAGAGTAACGAGCTTCCTCGAATATTCTATCAAGAGCGATTAAGGATTGTTCGCTAATTGGTAATGCAGAACGAATGGCTATTTCGAATTCTCTGACAGTTTCGAAGTCACGACGTAAAAATCCTCTTCGCATTAATATTTGGCATAGACTTTCATAACAGTTGTATATCGCTTCTCTAAATTCATCACCAGCAGCAAGAAGTTCAGCAGTATAACTGAATATTCCGGCTAACTCATCTAATGTAGCACTTCGACGACGTTGATAATATAGACCACTTACGGCTAATCCAGCGATTATAATAACAAACATTACGATGAATAATAAAGATTGGATTGATGATTCTACGGTTTCTTCATATTGGATATCAATACCGCCATGCTGAGTAGCCAGCCAAGTCCTATTTGATGGATCAATGAATAAAGAATCAGTACTAAATGTAACACTTAATTCACCCCAGAAATCTTGATCCCATAATGTAGGTAGGCCTTCTATGGATTTGAATTCATAAGTGAATAAACCATCTGCATCAGTCATTTCAATAACTCTAAAGTGAGTTTGCCCAGATGATGCATTAATCAAAGATGCAGTCATGGAAATATTTGCAACCGGCTGAAGAGAATCAGTAGCAGTCACATTTACAGCACCTCTAATTATTCTATCGTCTTTACTTAATTTGATTTTATTTGGTGTGAATTCAAAATTTACAGGAACCATAATAGAAACCGATAAATCTTCATCACCGCCATTTAGGTACCTAGCAGTATCTGATTCCACTCTTATTTCTAAATTAATAGGCCCGGGAGGCATTGGATAATGGGCGTTAGATTGTAATCTGAAGTGGCCTGTTGCTTCATCCCATTGTAGATTAGCATTTTCAGCACCATCAGAGACCCAATGTAATGTTACAACCATATCTTGTAAAACATTCCCACCCCCACCAATTTCTAATATCCTTCCTTCTATCTTAATCGGATGTTGTACATCACTTCGGATTATAGTTTCTGAAATCCAGAGAACTTCAATATTGATATCAGATTTAGCATAAACAGTCATGTTATAATCTATAGGAAGGTAGTATGTTTCACCAGTGAATTCTACCAATACATCATGCCCACCTCTTTTAATAGAGTAACCTAATTCATAACTAAATGAATAGAAGCCATTACCGAGAGTAGTTGTTCTACCGATTTCTTGACCATCTAAGTAAATGATAACCTCGCGATTTTCTAAACCAGGTAAACCATCAGAGTCTGCATCATATAATCTTCCGGTGAAGTTCCATTGTCCACCTCTTGTAACAATACTAGATTCGACTTGTAGAGAAATACCTGAGTGATATGCAATTGTCAAATTTACTTCGGCATTACCTTCACGATAATACCCTTGTTGAGGCGCCTTAACTGTGACTAAATGTGTCCCTACATCTAAGAACTCAGAGACTACCCAATTCAATATCCAGTCACCATTTTCATCACTTGTAGTAATACCGATTAGTACACCATCAATAAATATCTCAAGAGAATGATTAGCTAAGTCGCCATTAGGTAAATTATCAGTAACACTCCCTCTAAGTATGAGATTATCGCCCACTGCAGCGGCATTCGGTTGAGAAATTGAGACTTCAGTAGGAGCATATACGATAAATACGGATGATGAATTAGATGAAAGAATAAATTCTTCTCCTTCGAAAACAATTTTCACAATTCGGGGGCCAAGTGGCATATCCGATGGTACTGGAATAAATAGACTAAAGTTTCCATCTTGATCAACATTAAGACCTGTTAATAGTTGATCATTCATGTATACTGAAAGTGAACGACTTGGAAGAGTTCTACCTGCTCCATCAGTCAACATACCTTCAATTGTCAATAACTGATTTCTATCAATCTCACCAGGAGGAGTAGTTAGAACGACTTGAGATGTTTGTGTGGCATTGAAGATAGAAATGGATGAAGAGGGTAAATAGTATTCGGGATTCAACGAATCGCCTTGGCCCATTGGGTCGACCCAGGTAAAACCACCAAAGAAATCTGCCTGAATCACATGGGCACCATAGTCAGTATCTAGAGGTAGATTGTAAGTAATTGACCACTCTCCAGTGGATGAATTACTCAGAGTAGAATAGATTGCTCCGACATCAATTCCATCTATAGTTAGATGAATTATACCACCTTTTTCAATACCATCTTCTAGCAAAGGCATTGCATGTTCATCGAGTAATGTACCATGGAATGTTATCGATTCCCCTGCAATAGCAGAACCAGTCACTCCCGTCACTTCAATAACACTTGGAGCAAGAACAATTACTCTAGTCATGGATTCATCTCCTACAAGTCCGATACTACCTTCAATTCCAGAAAATATTATCTTAATTTCCATAGGTCCAGTTATTCTAAATGAAGAAGTAGAAATTGAAGTATTAGCTAAACCTAATGAATCAGTAGTGACATTTGAATATGCTGAACCATCAACTAAGATTTCTAAGGATACCGAACTCACAGGTAAAGCAGCATTATCAATTAATGATAAGGATAAATTTAGATTATCTCCTCTGACAATACGTCTATCTGGATCTAAATCTAAAGGACTTAGAATTGTCACTAATGAATAGCCACGACTATCAAAGAAACCATCTCCTGTACTAGAATCATAATAATTGACATTTGGAGTAAAAGTTGCAGTTATATTATGTGTACCTCTAGAGAATGTTAAGTCAAGTCGGAGATTCGCAGACCAAGATCCATCAAGTTCGACTGTACTACTGATTACAGTAAATGTATCATCACGGTCATCAATTTGGAAAATTAAACTAGGTGCCAATGTATTACCTTGACGATCAATAATTGAACTACCATTGTTTGAAGTTAGAGTACCACTTACATTGAATGTTTCACCGGCTGAAGGATTATCAGTTATATTATCTAATGTGATTACTGTAGGAGAACGTACAGTGATAGTAGAAATTAACGTCAATGTGTCATATAGAGTATTTGAGCCATTGAAGTACATTAAAACATCCACTTGTCCTAATGGATGATCATTAGGTATAAAGAATGTGAAATTAACTAATCCTTGAGAATTTGAACTAACTTCAGGCAACCAAGTATCATGGAATTCAGTTGCTACACCCAGTCCATCTAAAGGAATATTATCATTACTAGATTCTACTAATCTCGCCCCAAAGGTAACATTTGTTCCTCTATCAACTACAGTATTAAGCAGAGGGGTTTTATCACGGAATGTTGTAACTCCTCTGACAAGAATAGTGTCGTTACCTGTACCTGTTAGATAGAAAGGACTACTCCCTTCAATCACACTTACTACCACAGTCTTTGTACCGCTACTAATACCATCACCTAGAGGATCGGTAGGTACAGTTATATTGAAACTACCATTATCTGATGTGACGTAACTTGTGATGAGTTTTTCACTTAAATCGTTCAAGAAGAATACTTCCACTGCTAACGGACCATCTACTGTCCTGTTAGCATCTACAGCATCTATTACTTGACCGGAAACAGTAAATATCGATCCCGCAGTAACTTCAGGTAATAATGGATCTAAGTTAATTAAACTAGATACTTGAACGGTTAAATTAGATATACTCTCATTACCAAGCCAACGCCCTGCGTTTTCTGCAGTCAAATTATCAGAGATATCATCAGGAACAGAGACTAGAACATTGTAATATCCAGGAGGGGTATTAGCCGGAATTGTTGGACTGAATCGCACTATTCCATCAGACAAAGTAAGATCGGTTTCAAGTAATTGTTCTAATGGACCCCCTGAATCAAAAATTAAATCAGCAGAAATATCTGGAAGAGGAGAGCCGTCTGCAATATCTGTAATTGTAGCATTAATAATAATATTCTGACCTGCAACTACAATTAATGCAGAAGGAGCATTCTCAACAATCATCTCTGTTTGAATACCTAATGATATTGAGCTCGCATCAGATACTCTGTAATATTCACCGCCAGAAGGAGGATTAATTGTATAATCTAAGAAAACGCGTAGTTCATAAACGCCTGATGCAATATAACCTGGCATAAAGAACGAAACATTGTATGCACCGTTAGTAGTATCAATAAATGTCCCTCCTAATCTAATAACAATATCAGGTGAAGGAGACCCGTCTGGTAAGGGTGGTAAATCAGAAGGGACTAACATTTGAACGATGACTGAGGAATTATTACCAATCACAGGTGTTGCTAAATTTCTATCTTGAGCGAAACCAGAGACCCAATTAGATGTCCCTCTAGGAGTCCATTCACTACCTATGTTCACTGTAGCAATCGATTGACCTTGAATTCTAATACTTTCAACAATGCTAGCAGGATTAAGCCAGGTAGAGCCTGAATAATTCAATACCCAAGAATAGTCACCAGCAGGTGCGGTAGATTCTGGCACCCATACTGGAGTAACTTTAGGGACATCAGGGTCAGTAATATTCCAAACAGATGTTCCGTTGAAATCTAGATTATAAGCCCCTATGAAACTACTCAACGACGTATTAGTATGATCTGTTAAGATGACCTCGACAGCAGCCTGATTACCTCGTGATTGAGGCACTAATTCATAAGAAAAAATAATGTTACTTCTAATTCCATATTCTGTTAGATAAGTAATTTGATCATTGGCAAAAAGACCTTCGGCATCAAACTGAAATTTGACTTCAACAGGCCCAGCAGGTATTGGCACATCATTTGCAGAAAATAACCAACTGATATTGAATTGACCCGGTGAAGTAGTCCAATTAGAATCATTTAGAGACCATGTTTTGATAGTAATATAAGGCCCATTAGCAGAAGCTCTTCGTATTTGAAGATACAAAGTACCGTTCAGTTCCTCAGGACTATTTCCTATACTCAAAGCAGTTCCATTAATGAAAATCAGCGAATCAATATCTAAAAATGTATTATTAACATCAATACCCTCTAAAGAAACTGTTAAATTAGGAGCAGGAGTGATATTGAATAGGAAATTATCAGTATATGGCCTAATATGGTAACTAGGCGTACTCGCGTTATTCAAATCACCTTCATGCCACCCATAGAATGAAATTGATGCATTGATTAAACCCAGAGGTTCAGCATCAGAAATAGGTATCTGGAAATCATAATATCCTCCAGTACCTAAATTAGTAATCATACTAACAAAGCCATCAACGCTAGTTGTATAATTAAGAACCACTTGGAGATCATCTATAGAAGATATGTCTTGATAAGCAGTATTTTCGAGATTAAGATAACCAGTAACACTAGAATTTACACCGACTCCAAGCATAGGTTGATCAACAGGAGGGGGAGAACTAAATGAGGAATCAACATCATCAGTAATATTCAAACGCCAAGGGAAAGAAATACCTTGTGAACCAACATAAGCCTTCTCAAAAGTTTGCAAGACTAATGCCCCATAACCAGGATTTACAGATTCAGATGGTTTTCCTAAAAGATTGAAACTACCATTAGCATCAGTTGAACCACTAGCAACTAAATGAGATGGCATAGCTGCAGAACCAGGGACAAGATCAGTCTTATTACCTGGTACTAGATACAAATTTATTGAAACATTTTCTGCTAAAGTGGAATTATCTACAAATTGTAATGTTCCATTAAGCCAAATATCTCCACTTGTAAGATCTCTATCGAATGTTGAGGGCCCCCATTGTTCATCAACTACTTCCACAAGTGACTGAGGAGGACAGGCCTCAAATGGAACCCAACCTAATGTAACATTTCCTTGATTTTGATTAGTTTGCATCTGTACTTCTACCCAAGTTGTAAAATCATTACCGTATACATCATATGACTTACCATTCCAATCTCCTCCTGAAAACCCAACTACTTTTCTAGATGCAAAGCCAGCGTGACGGAGCATAACTGCAAAAACTGTTGCAAATTGATCACATGTGCCTTCAAAAGTGGAATTCAAAATCCTATTAGTTAAGTCGATGTCGTTAGGAGAACTAAAATTATCTTCAGTAAAAATTGTGGGGTCATTATTTCTTAGAAAAGTAGTTGTATTATTGCCATTGATTAAGAAATCTTGGATTGCTTCAACTTTTTCCCAAGCAGAAAATGCTCCTGACTCACTTAATACTGCTTGAGTTATCGAATTAGGTACAGAACTATGACGAAAAATGTAAGCAGCAGGCAAATCTTTAGCATAGTTACTTCCAAGGAATATTGTAGTATTTTCTCTTACTTCAGGGCCGAAAAATACATCAGGAGAACTAGTGAATATTATGTCTACAGCAGTTTGATCAACTAATACATCTCTAGTATAATTTGAAAAATTTAATCCAGCACCAGGGTCACTCCAAGAAGTCCAATTAACAGTATTGTATGGAACAATTAATTCATCACCGGGTTGAATAGTAGCATTGTCCATGTATTCTATAATCCAGTCATCAAGTTCGGAATTATTCCAGAATGAAACATGAGATACACCCTGGGTGAATCCGTTATCAACAGCTACTGGCCTGTAGCCAACAAGACTAGTATTAACTCCAAAAGAAACGCCTGTATATGAATCATAAGTGTGCCACCTCCAATATTGAGTAATGCCTAAATCAACACTAGTAGAGTTTGTTACTGTGAACATTAGCATATTTGGATCGATATCATCGGTTGGGTCGAAAGGGTCACTATCTGAACCTATACAATCTAATGACCAAAAATCAGGCCCACATTCTTGACCATCTGGAATACCTCCTCCATCAGTATCTGGATTTAACCAATCTAGTCCCAATGCTTGCTCAATAGTATCGGGTATACCGTCACCATCAGTATCAGTTGGATTGAGATCATCTTCTGAATTATTCTGAGGATTGGTCCCATCTAAATATTCTTGACCATCTGGAACACCACCATCATCTGTATCAGCATCATTCCATAAAGTGAAGTAAGTATCTGTAGTACCATTTCCTCCAAAACCAAATATTAGGTCGCAACCAGTAGAATTTTCAAAGTAATTATTCAGACCATCTTCATCAGTGTCGAGAAGATTACTGCAAGGATTACTAGGATCTGTTTCATTTATTATCTCAGTTAAATCATCTACTCCGTCGCCATCTGTATCATACAAATCAGGACTAGTAGGTGGACCCCATGTAGCCAGCAATTCTTCCCAGTCTGCTAATCCATCACCATCAGAATCTAAAAAATCATCGTCGCAATGAGGCAAATTAGCCAATGCTGGTATCGAAGCATCCCAACACCATGAATTATTTGTAAATAGCACTGCAATTGCTGTGGCAGGCATTACTATATCTACATCAGTTAAAGAATTACCCAACAATGAAGAATAGCGAAAACCAACAGTACTACCATTTGTTAATTCAAAATATGCCAAAGGTAAAAGTTCGGCATTTGGAGAAAGATCTTCTCTCCAGTCAGATGGATCAGGGTTTAAGTCTGATGTTGAGTTTAGTTCCAAGGATGAAGATGCAGCATTCCAATTGATTATTGTTTTGACAATTATAACTTCACTAATACAAGCATCTGTTTGATGCCCTATTGATGATTCATCACCATCGTTAACTCCTCCTCCATCAGTATCTGCTAAGTCCCATTTAGTACAGGTCATATTTTCTTCCCAGTTATCTATGCCATCACCATCAAAATCGCCTTGATCTTCTACACGAGTTGGATCGGTTTCATTCATATCGACAATACCGTTGCCATTCAGATCTTCTTCACCATCATCAAATTGGTCACCATCAGTATTATTGTTACGAGGGTCAGAAGCTTGTGCAGGATCGCCATAAGACCCGTTTACTTCCACACCGTCGCTAATACCGTCTGAATCAGTATCAAATGCTGTGGGATCTGTCAGAAGAATTAGTGCTTCATAAGAATCATTTAGACCATCGCCATCAGTATCATTATTTTGAGGGTCAGTTTGAGTTATTGAGTCCACTTCGGCTGTAAAAATTGCACAACCTCCTGGACCTAACCCTAATACAGGATTACATGGAGATTCTGTAGCAGTCATAGCATCAGGACCAGGCCTAAAATATTGAGTAGGAGGTGTTGTGGAACCATTTCTTGTGCCCCAAGTAGGATTTACATATTCGTACAAATTAATTAAACCGTCTCCATCAGGATCACCGTAAGTACCATCTAAGTTCGAAGCAGAAGTTGGGTCTAGGCCATTAGCTACTTCCCAACCATCGGGCATCCCATCTCCATCAGTATCCCATCCATCAGGATCTTCATCGATTTGTCCGTCCCCATCATCGTCATCACTGGAACAATCAGCATCTCCATCGCCATCGGGATCAAAATTATCCACTAATCCATCTTTATCATCATCAAATGTATTGAAACAAATATTCCCTACTGGATCTTCATCTGCACCATCAGTACCAGTACCCTGCAAGAACTGCATAGCACTTTCTTCGTCCCAATTCCTAACAGGAACGGTCCCATTCCACCAAACTCCATTGTCTAAGACATTTGAAGTGTTGATATCATCCCATCCAGTTGGCATGGCATATAGATATTCATTTAGATTAGTGAAGGAATCCCCATCAGGGTCACCTACTGATCCATTTATTCCAGTTGGAGATAACGGATCTAATCCATATTGCCATTCCCACCCGTCAGGTAGACCATCATTATCGCTATCCCAGTCTTGAGGTTGTGTATTAATAATAAATTCTAAACCATATGTTAATCCATCACCATCTTCATCAGTAGAAGCAAGAGCTTCCCAACTTCCAAATTCAATAGCGGAGTATGATGCAAACAACATTATTGATGTAAATAAAATTGCTGAGCGACGTTTACGAAGGAGAATTCTATCAGTGAAATTAATAGAAACTACTCGCAAACTACTCATCTCCGATATCAGTGGCGTTTAATGGGGGTCTTAAGAAGAATGGAGCGTCGTTCGGACGAGTAAACAAAAAAATCAGACTAGTTCTATATCATTGTCATCATAACGGGTCGAATCAGTCGGTAGTTCAATTGATGTGATAGGTTCAGGAATATCAGACTCTTCTATTCCTTGGTCATCATCATCATCATCATCATCATTCTTGTTCATAGAATCTATTAATGCCATATGACTTGCCCATCTTCGACGATTCATATTACTTTGAACTCCTGCAATAATCAACAAAACACCCACGACTAATACAATCAATGTAAGAGGTCTTGGGTGACTTAACTCATTTACAAGTATATCCAATACATTTCCCAGAACAACAGTCATTAGAACTGTCTTCTTAGCAGTATATTCATCAGACCAACTTTGACTAGTATCCAATGTTCCATCTATGACGTATGCAAGTGGCATCGCAGTAACTAAAACAGGCACTTTATCGCCATTATTGGCCTCTGAGGAAACAGTCACTTTCAAGTTAAAACTCACTTCTTCGTAAGCACCTAATTGAATGAAAGTGGAGCCAGATGGACCTTCAATATCTACTGACCAACCAGGCTCATCAACTTCTGCATCTAACAAAATTGTCATTTCTGTATTACCTTCGTTTTTAACCTTCATTTGGATATAATGTGAATCACCTGGCAATAATTTTCTATCTTGAGTAACTTGGACAATTTCTAAATTCGGAAGATCCGAATCTATTTCAAAGGTCATTGGTAAGTCAAAATAACGAGGTTCGGAATCTTCAGTATCTTCTATGATTCGAAGATATATCGTATGATCACCTTGTTCGACTTGAGTAGTCAAAGTCACCGAAACATAGACTTCAACAAATCCGCCCGGACTTAGAGATACACGAGGGACTGCCTCATTATTATCATCTTCAATTCTAAATTCCCATTGCCCGTATATTGGGCTCACATCAAGATTCTCCTGTAAAGTGGCAGGATTTTGGATTCTCCACCAAAGAGCGGTGTCACCTGAGTTTGCACTACTAATTATTCTTGCACGTAATTTGACATCATCGCAAGTATCCACATCAATTTGACCAAGTGGTGAGCCATCACAGTCATAAGTTACTTCAGCTCTAATTCCAAATGTCCTCTGTATTGTAAACATCACAGTGCTTCTCAAAGAAGAATTTCCAGAACTAGTCACCTCAATTTCGATTAATCCGAGGTCATCATCAGCACGGTCATTGGATGGCTTGATATTAAGTAACAAAACTTGAGTAGCGTGACGTTCCAAGTATGAAGAATGGAATGTTCCATCACCTACATCTTCAAGAATTCTCTCTCCAGTATTATTATCATACACTTGAATGATTGATTTAGAACGCTGTAATATATCTATTCGAAACATATCAGCATCGAAACCAGTATTGAATATCTCAAGTAAAAATGGTGTGAATTCCCCATATTCAACATATCTTGGGATAGTATTGTCAATATCATCAGGCCTTGAAGAGTTAGCGATAGGGAGGCCATGATCTTCATCCCAAACGGATACTGCAGGTGGCTGAAAAACATCTATTTTTTCGAGAACAATATTAAGAGTTTCTTGGTGAACTACTGTCTGGACACCGTCAACTTCTGCTTCCGCGACCGCCCTGATGTCTATACTACTAGGAGTGCCTGTTAAATCATCAGGTGCTTGTAAAGTTAATATCGGATTGAGTATATCTCCACCTGCATCTAGCGAGTACAGACTGGAGTCAGAATCAAATTCCACTAACCAAGAACTTCCTAGATTTGTCATAACTTCTAGTTCTACTGACATTGACTTAGTTGAATCGCCTCGATGAACTAATTGCAGAGGTATTGGAGTAATCTCGCCTGGTGCAATATATTCAGTCTGTCTATCCATGCCATGATTTATAGAGACTCCAAATTGACGCATTTCAATAGGCTCATGATCAATCAAAACTAAATTTCCTTGGATGTCAGTTACTTCTAATTCAACAGAGTATTCACCCGAAGGAACTCCGCCAGGATAAGTCCATGAATAATGACCAAAAATACCCTCATTTGTATCATCAATATCCGGGTCATCATTACTTATTTCTTTGTCTATTCTATAATTCCCTTGAGAATCACGGAGTAACAATCTAACATTATCTATGTCATATCTACCAAACGCACTTTTCACATCAAAGGTGAATTGCATTGATCTTTGATCTATTATATCATTAGGGTACCATTCCAGTTCAGGTCCTTCAGATATCTCATCTCCATCTCTTTGCAACACTACAACACTATTTGAAATTGCATTTGTTTCTACTTCTATTTCTGAGTGTCGATTAGACTCGCCGTCTATTTCGTTCCAAGCAACTTCTGCGGTGCAAGTTGAACCAAATGGTCCTCCGCCACTATCACAACCAGACATTTCTGCGGAAATAGTGATTTCAATGGTTTCATCTTCTAAAATCATAAATGAACTACTACTACCAATGTCAACCTCAAATTCTTCATGATCGAAATTACAACTATTCCCAATACCTGTGTTGCAAGCATCTGCACTCCATTCAGCTTGGCCTATCGACGAACCACCGGCTCTGACATTGATAGTCCAATCAACCGAAGAACCACTTGGACCTACCGCTTTCAAAAATAAATCTAGTGGTAGATAATAAGTACCCGAACTAGAACCTTGGTTTGGTCTACCAAATATTTCAATTGAAGACAATAATTCTTGACTAATGAATTCAATTGTTTCATCTAAAGCACTAGCAGTTTCTTGCCCTCCTGATTCAGGAATTTTAGTAGAAATCAACCCATCACCATCTGTAGTAGAATCTGCAGATGCCAAATATAGTGTGTAAAGCTCAATTGGAGCTTCGACACTATTAGGAGAATTTTCTGTATCTTGAAGTTCAAATCCATAGATTTGGCCAGAGTAAATGGGAGCCATCATTAGAAACGCTAAGAATAGAGCAATTCGCGCCGTTTTTACACTTCCTTGAGCATTCCTTGACTCTTGCACGGTTCTCGGCTGTTCGCAGGGTGTTAAAGAGTTCTTATCACAAGTTCCGGCTAAGCATCTGTTTTTTCGACATTTTAGAGCCGCGCGATTCAAGACCAAGTTCCCACGCCCGAGGGCCGCAGGGGTACCCGAGTGGTCAAAGGGGCCGGACTTAAGCTCCGGTGGCAAGGCCTTCGTGGGTTCGAATCCCACCCCCTGCACCATTCGAAATAATTTCTTGTAATTACTTCGTTCGCGTCATAGAACAACCTAGCCTTCCATCTCCTTCCAAAACGTCAAGTTTTGTTATGACTACAGTGGCAGATTCTACAGATTCTGGCTGTAAAATTGAGTCTAACAAATTATTAGCAAGAGATTCTAAAAGAGAAAATCTATGTTTTAAAAGAACTTTCTCTAAAGAATTTAACAAATATTCATAATTCAATACATCCTCAATAATATCATTTTCTGGATCTTCGACTCCAGAAATTAAAACATAAATATCAAATCTTACACGTTGAGGATTACCAATCTCATAATCATGAACACCTATATCGACACTCCTAACAATATCTTCTAAAAATAGTGTAGTTACACCTTGGTAGGAAGATAATATATTTGTGATTGCGTCGGTAAGTGAGGTCATAGAATCACTCTGTTTCAAAAACAACATCCCTAGATCTAGAGAGAAACCTTTCTCCTGAATCTACATAAATCACTTGACCAGTAACAGCCCTTGCTTTCATAAGATAACAAACTGCCTCAGATATATCGTACGGAGAGGGGCCGAAACCTAGTGGTGAACCTGACTGAGCTCTTGAGAATCCTTCCTTTGTTTGCAAATCACTAACAAGAGTATGTCCCGGTGCTACGGCATTAATTCTTACTTTGGGCGCCAATCCCCTAGATAGAGAGTCGGTCATACCAAGCATGACATATTTAGAGGCTGTATAAGAAAGATAATCTGGATTTGGGTTGGACAGTTTCTGATCTAAGATATTGACTACAGAAGCTTTTTCATCGTCCTTTAATGAATCGAGTATTTCACTGATCAATAAAACAGGAACTTTGGCGTTCACATTCATATGATTATCCCATAAATCAGAAGATATCGAAGATATATCATCATGGATAAAAACAGATGCATTATTGACTAGACCTGATACTTTACCGAAATTCTCAATAGCAGAATCAACTAATTTTTTTGCACTAGAAACTTCTGAGAGATCAGCCTGACAAATTGTAGCGGAACCGCCATTAGATATTATGAGTCGAACAGTTTCTTCCGCTTCTTCCAAAGAATTTCTATGGTGAACTAATATCTGAAAGCCAGCACTGGCTAGACCGATACAGATAGCTCTACCAATCCTCTTTGAACCTCCTGTAACAATCACACCGCCGCGATTCATAAGCCAGCGAGTATGAATCATGATATGACTTCTTGTATAGACGCAATACAGGGATGACGAATCATAATGGTTTTCTTCATTACCCTACTCGTAAGTAACAATGTCCACTCGGCTCCCTATCGTTGATAGCGATATATTGACGATAAATGAGGGGAGGAGGAAAATGGGAGAAAGTGCCATTAGTAGGAGAAAAGCCCAGAGAAAGCGTCTACCAGAGTGGTTCAAAACCAGTTTACCAATAGGCTCAGCACAAAAAAATTTCAATAAAACAAAAGCAAATGTTCACCAACATGGTTTACACACCGTATGTGAAGAAGCTAGATGTCCAAATGTGCATGATTGTTGGGCAAGAGGAACGGCTACATTCATGATCGCAGGAGAAGTTTGTACAAGAGGTTGTAGATTTTGCGCAGTAGGGACTATTAGAAAACCACCAATGCTAAATCCAAATGAACCTAAAGAGTTAGCTGACGCTATAGAAAATATGGAAATATCGTATGCAGTAATTACAGTAGTTAATAGGGATGATTTACTAGATGGAGGCGCTGGCCACTATAAGAAATGTCTATTAGAAGTCAATCTAAGAACGCCTGAAGTAGGATTAGAGTTACTATGTTCAGACTTAGAAGGAAATCTGAATGCGTTAGCTGATTTATTAGCTGATTTACCGATTAAAGTATTTGCACACAACGTAGAATGTGTGCCGCGCCTTGATAATATTGTAAGAGACCCAAGAGCATCATTCGAACAATCGATCAATATTTTGAAAGAAGCGAAAAAATTGAGACCAGATTTAAGAATTAAATCTAGTATAATGGTAGGGCTGGGAGAAACTGATGAAGAAGTGGTAGAAGCAATGGAATTACTCAGATCAGTCGGTGTAGATATGATAACTCTAGGACAATATCTTCAACCCAGTGATAGACACCTTCCTATCGATAGATTCCCTGAACCAAAACAGTTTGCGGATTGGGACAAACAAGCTAGAGAAATTGGTTTCAAAGCAGTAGCTAGTGGACCACTTGTACGTTCATCATATCGAGCGGGTTTACTATATGAGGAGGCCGAAGGAGCAGAACCTGTAGTAACTAGAGAATCAACTGGCTCTGCTGTTAGTCACCTAAACATAATGGGAAAATTGTGATTTGTGAAAGCCAACAAATATGAGTGAGGAGTAGGTGTTGGGTACATGGTGAAGAAGAAGACGGAGACCCTCCATATCCCTGACGCACCTCATCGACCGGGAGATAGTCCTGATTTTGAAAAATGGACATGGACTCCTGAAGACCTAAAACGACTGAAAATAGACTGTTCTGTAGATGATACTAGAGAACATGCAAATGGTCTAGTTAGAGTATTAAATGACGAGCATGAAGCTAAAGGTGAATGGAACCCAAATCTAAAATCAGAAGAACTAAAAATTGGCCTAGAACATATGCTTAGGCTACGAATATTTGATGATAGAATGATGAAAATGCAGCGTACAGGAAAACTATCATTCTACATGAGATCATATGGAGAAGAGGCGATAGCTATTGCACAAACTATGGCACTGGAAAATCAAGACTGGTTGCTCCCTACATATAGACAACCGGGAGCACAATTCGTCAGAGGCAGAGATATGGTTAGCATGATTTGCCATTGTATTGGTAATGAAGAAGACAATGTCAAGGGAAGGCAGATGCCAGTTCACTATACTTATCGAGAAGGGAGATATATTTCTGTTTCAAGTCCTGTAGGCACACAATTTAGCCAAGCAATAGGTGTGGCTCTAGCATCGAAATATAAAGAATTAGATGAAGTCACTATAACTTGGATAGGAGATGGAGCAAGTGCTGAGGGCGATTACCATTATGCCCTAAATTTCGCCAGTATATTCAAAGCACCAGTTATTCTAAATGTCGTTAACAATCAATGGGCTATTTCAACGCATTCTAATTTCGCTAGCGGAATCCAAAATTTCGCAATAAGAGGTTTACCTTATGGAATCCCGAGTATTAGAGTTGACGGAAATGACTTTCTGGCACTATACTCCGTCACTAAATGGGCTAGACAAAGAGCAGCTAATAAATTAGGACCCACTCACATAGAAGTCTTGACATATCGAGCGGGTGCTCATAGTAGTAGCGATGACCCATCAAGATATCGTCCAAAAGATTCTGGTGATTTTTGGCCAGGAGGAGATCCAATCGAACGTTTGAAAATGCATATGATAAATATTGACGAATGGTCAGAGGAAGAACATCTTGAATTAGAAGAAAGACTAGATTCAGAGGTAATGGGCGCATATAAAGAGGCTGTGAAATTTGGAGATTTAGCTAATGGACCCTATCCTTCATCGGATGCAATATTTACTGAAGTATACGAGACTCCTCCTTGGCATCTACAAGAGCAATGGGATGAAATGAAGCGCTGGAGGGATGAATGATGGTAAATATGAATATGGTCCAATCAGTAAACAGTGCATTAGACAATATGTTAGAAAGAGATAATGACGTCATTATCTTTGGAGAAGATATAGGATATTTCGGTGGAGTTTTCAGAACTTGTGATGGACTACAAGAAAAATATGGTAAACATCGTGTTTTCGACTCTCCTCTATCAGAAGGAGGAATTGCAGCTACGGCTTTTGGTATGGGAATTAACGGATTAAGACCCGTAGTAGAAGTGCAATTTGCAGATTATATTTTTCCAGCATACGACCAGATAGTCAATGAAATGGCAAAAGTAAGACATCGCTCAGGAGGAGAATTTTGGTGTCCAGCGACTATTAGAACACCCGCAGGAGGAGGAATCAGAGGAGGACACCACCACTCACAATCGCCAGAAGCACAATTTACCCATACACCTGGCTTGAAAGTAGTATACTGTTCAACACCATTTAATTCAAAGGGATTATTGATAAGTGCTATCGAAGATAATGACCCAGTTATATTCTTCGAACCAAAAAGATGTTACCGAGGACCATTTTATGGAGACCCACATAATGTCCCTACTTGGAAGGGGCATCCCGAAGCAGAAGTTCCTGAGTCATATTATAAGGTACCATTAGGAGAAGCAAGATTAGCAATGGAAGGAGATGATTGCACAGTAATTGCTTGGGGTACAATGGTACATGTTGCAGAACAGGCTATAAAAAATTCTGGAATTAGTTGTGATCTTATTGATTTACAAACATTAGTACCATGGGATAAGGATGCAATAATTAAATCTATAGAAAAAACAGGGAGATGTGTCATAGTACATGAAGCTCCAAAAACAAGCGGATTCGGAGCAGAGATGGTTGCTTCAATACAAGAACGCTGCTTCTACCATCTAGAAAGTCGTATCGAAAGAGTCACAGGCTGGGATACACCATTCCCTCATACAACGGAATGGGATTACATGCCGAGTCCATCACGAATTAGTGAAGCGATACGCAAAACTCAGGAGGAATGATTATGGGAGATTATATTTTCAAATTGCCAGATATAGGAGAAGGAGTTGTAGAAGGAGAAATTGTCTTATGGCACGTTAAAGTTGGAGATTCTGTAGCTGAAGACGATGATATTGTCGATATTATGACTGACAAGGCAACTGTTACAATCCCTTCACCAACAAGTGGTATCGTTACTGAATTCAGCGGAGAAGTTGGAGACATGGTAGCAGTAGGTTCGACATTAGTGACATTTTCAACAGATGAAAATACGAGTAATCAAGTAGAAAAAGAACCTGTCCCGGAAGAAATTATTAAGCCAGTAGTAGAAGAAAAAATAATTCTTGAACCCGTAAAAGAAGAAAAGACTAAACAAATACCTAAACAAATACCTAAACCAATACCTGCAGTTACGCAGAGTAAGCAAATAACATCGTCTAATGGAAATTCAAGAGTATTAGCTAGCCCTGCAGTTAGAAGGAGGGCCAGAGAGGCAGAACTAGACTTATCAATAATCTCAGGTTCTGGTCCAGCAGGAAGAATTCGTCATGCAGATTTAGATGCTTATATTGCCGCAGGTGGTACGGTTACGGGAGCACCTCCTACATCCTATTCTACGAAAAGAACTGGGACAAATGAAATAAAAGTAGTAGGATTAAGAAGAAAAATCGCAGAACAAATGGTTAAGTCTAAATTCTCAATACCTCATTTCTCATATTTTGAAGAAATTGATGTAACTGAATTAGAAGAATTGAGACAGATGCTCAATGCCTCAAGAGATGACAATCAACCTAAGTTAACTTACTTGCCATTCATTATGATGGCACTAGCAAAAATAATGCCAAATCATGAAGAATGTAATGCACTTTATGATGATGAAAATAATATTGTCACTCAACATTCTGCAATTCATCTTGGAATCGCTACTCAAACAGATAGAGGATTATTTGTCCCAGTAGTTAAGCATGTTGAAGCAATGGATATTTGGCAATCAGCAGCAGAAATGCAAAGAGTCTCAGGTGCAGCAAGAAATGGTACTGCTAGCCTTGATGATTTATCTGGCTCAACTTTTACAATAACAAGTTTGGGAAGAGATGGTGGATTAGGAGCTACACCAATAATCAATCATCCAGAAGTTAGCATATTAGGAATACATAAGGCACGTGAAATGCCAGTTGTTAAAGATGGAAAAGTAGTAATTAGAAGGATCATGAATGTTTCAAGTTCATTTGATCATAGAATTGTTGATGGTGCGAATGGTGCGGCTTTAATACAGGCGCTAAAGAGAATGTTAGAGTACCCAGCTCTAATCTTTATGTAAGGTGATAATATGAGTGAAAATCGTAAATGTCAAGTCTTGATTGTAGGCGCAGGACCAGGGGGTTATGTAGCTGCAATAAGATCAGCACAGCTCGGCTTAGAAACTATAATTGTTGAAGGAGATAAGCCAGGAGGTGTTTGTTTAAACATTGGATGTATACCGAGTAAAGCAATTATTCATGCTGCTGAACGCTATGAATCATTAACAAAACATTCAGCCGATAATGGCCACATGGGAATTACAATAAATGATAATCCTAATCTCGACATGAAGGGAATTGTAGAATGGAAAGATACTATAGTTCAGAGACTTACTAAAGGTGTTGAAGCACTTGTGAAAGGTTCTGGTGCTGAATTGATAAATGGTTGGGCAACATTTTCTAGCTCAAAGCAATGTACAGTAAAAACTAATCAAGGAGATATAATTATTGATGCAGAGAATGTAATTATTGCTACTGGATCAACTCATATAGATTTGCCATTTATGCCATGTGATGAAGAATTTATTCTATCGTCAACAGGTGCATTGAGTCTACAAAAACTCCCTAAGAAGGTCGCTATAGTTGGAGGGGGATATATAGGACTAGAGTTAGGTTGTGCACTTTCAAAATTAGGTTCGGAAGTTACTGTCATTGAAGGAATGGATAGTATACTTGGAATTATGGATAAAGAGATACGAAGGCCATTAGAAATATGGCTGAAGAAAAATAAAGTCACCGTCCATACAAACGCTCTAGCAAGAGGTTCAAAAATCAAAGGAAAGGGAGCTTCTAGTAAAGTAGAATTAACTTTTGAAAAAGATTCAGAAGAGCATAAAATTACTGTAGACAAAGTGTTAGTTACTGTAGGAAGAAGCCCTAATTCCAAAGGTTGGGGTCTGGAAAATATGGGTATCCGTATGGATACATCCGGGAGATTCATTCGAATTGACAGACAATGCAGAACTTCAGCACCAGGAGTTTATGCTATTGGCGATGTAGCAGGAGAACCTATGTTAGCGCACAAGGCAAGTGCACAAGGAGAAATGGTTGCAGAAATAATTTCAGGAGAAAAAAGAGAATTTGATAAGGTAGCAATACCAGCAATAGTGTTCACAGAACCCGAGATTGTTTCTGTAGGACTTACCCCCGATGAAGCTAAAGAACGTGGTGAAGAAATTATTACAGGAAAATTCCCCTTAGCAGCAAATGGTCGAGCTTTGACCCTAGAAGCAGAGAAAACTGGAGGATTTATTCGGGTAACTGCTAGAGAATCCGATCATGTTATCCTAGGTATTCAAGCTGTAGGAAGTCATGTCGCAGAATTACATGGAGAATTTGTCTTAGCCCTAGAAATGGGTGCATTATTGGAAGATATCGCAGACACTGTCCATGCACATCCAACAATGACTGAGGCATTTCATGAGAGTGTATTGAAATCTCTTGGTCATGCAATACATTCCGCCTGAGGTGATTATCTGAGAGGAGTACGAGTCCTTAGGGCTGGTGTTGTAGAACATGGTATTGTTTCAGAAGCTATGCGAATCATGCAAAAAAAAAGAATTAGAGATGAGATTCCAGATACTATAATTCTAGTTGAGCACCCTGAAATTGTTACAATTGGCCCTAAGGCAGTAAGAGATGGAGTCACGGTAACTGATGACTATTCTCAATCGATTGTTGATAGAGGTGGAGGCATTACGTGGCATGGACCAGGGCAACTAGTATTGTATCCAATAATCAAATGGAATTCAAATGAACAGAGTATCAAAGGAATAATTAGTAAAATGGAACAACTAGTCATAAAAACTCTCGAGGACCTAAACATAATTGGTTACAGGGATCCTGCAATGATGGGAGTATGGGTAGATGACAAAAAAGTATGTTCAATTGGCTTGGCGTTTCTTCATTGGGTAAGTAGACATGGCCTAGCACTTAATTATGCTACACCAGGGGTTCGAATAGAAAATCTTCCTTGCTGTGGAATGGACATAGGAAAAACAACTTCACTAGATAAATTAGGATATAATAAGAATCTTAATGGTGAGAAAATAACAAGAGAATTACTGGAAAAAACAATATTATCTAATATTGAATTAATTCTAGATAGGGTGCCTGATGCTCCTTTAGAATGGAATTTAGAGGAATGAAAATGATTCAACCTAAAAAAAGTGAAATGTCGAAACATTGGAGACTCAATGAAAAAATCGTTTTTTTAAATCATGGTTCATATGGTGCAACGCCAACAATAGTTCTGAATGAACAAAAACGTTGGCAACTACTTCTAGAAAAAGATCCAGTCAAATTTTTTGAAGATATTGCTCCTAAAGCATTAATTGAATCTCGCAAAGCAATAGCAAATCTTGTGAATTGTGATTATGAGGATTTAGCACTTATAGAAAATGCAACTTCTGGAGTAAATATAATCTTGAGATCGCTGAAATTTGATGAGGGAGATGAGATAATAGTTCCAAATCATGCATATCAGGCTTGTAGAAATACTATAGATTATGTTGCTGAAAAATCAGGAGCAGTCGTAGTCACTTGTGATATCCCATTTCCCATACAAGGAAATCAAATAATTATTGATAATATTATGAAATGTGTAACTGAAAATACTAAATTAGCCATGATAGATACAGTAACCAGTCCGACAGGTCTTCTGATGCCCTTTGAAGAACTGGTAGGATTGTTAGAATCTAAAGGAGTAAATGTTCTATTAGATGCCGCTCATGGAATAGGAATGATTCCTTTAGATATTGAAAAGATTGGCGCATCTTACACTACCAGTAATTGCCATAAATGGTTGTGTGCACCAAAAGGCTCGGCTTTTTTACATGTCAGGAAAGACTTGCAAAGTTTGATTCATCCATTAACTATCAGTCATGGAATGACCGCTCCGTTAGGAGATTCTACTAGATTCAGACATGAGTTTGATTGGACTGGAACTAGAGATGTCTCAGCATGGTGCGCATTACCGTTTGTAATAGATGAATTCAGTAAACTAGTTGGTATGAATTGGAATGAGATAATGACACATAATAGAAAACTGGTGATAAAAGGAAGGAATATCATTTGTGAGAAATTGAGTATTATACCTCCATGCCCTGAGAATATGATTTCTAGTATCGCTACAATAAAAATATCTTCAAAACAAGTCAGTATTACTGATTTATATGAAATAGATCCACTTCATGAGAAACTACTAGAAGATTACAACATACAAGTACCTGTTTGGTCATGGCCAAATCCACAAGGAAGATATATTAGAATTTCAGCCCAGATTTATAATAATGAGGACGAATATAAATATCTGGCGAATATTCTAGAAAAATGTCTATAGAAATTAAGCAATACTTCAAGATGTCTAGTTCGTACGGTAAATCATGCCTTCCGCAGTTGTAGCCTTGACTGGTGCGTCTGGTGCTCAGTATGCAGTGAGACTTGTAGAAGCACTTTCAGAGGCATCTTGGGAAGTTGATTTAATAGTAACTAATGCAGGAGCAATCAACTTACATCTAGAATGTGAAATGACGCCTGAGGACTTATCTAAAATTAAGGGAGTTACTTTACAAGATAATAAAAATCTAGCCGCAAGACCTGCTTCAGGATCCGCTAAATTTGATGCATATATCATTTGTCCTACAAGTGGTACAACTATTGGTAAAATAGCAGCAGGGATTTCAGATAATCTTGCAACTAGAAGCGCTTTAGTTGCCTTGAAAGAGAGAAGAAAACTAATTTTAGTCCCTAGAGAAACACCTTTTGCAACTGCACATCTAGAAGCTATGACAAAAATGTCAACATGGGGGGTAGTAATTTTGCCTGCGAGTCCAGGTTTTTATCATAGTCCAAAGACAATAGATGAGTTAATTGATTTTGTTGTTGCTAGGATATTAGATCAATTAGATATTGAACATAATTTAGGGAAAAGATGGTCTGGCGAAGAAGTTAACTAAATCTAATTCTTAAGACACCCCAATTTGTTATAATCTGAAATTATTTATTACAATAATCGATAATTTCTTGGTAATTAGGTTCAATACCTGGATTTTCTGCTACCCATGAATAACCAACTCGGCCATCTTCATCAATTACAAATACTGATCTCTGTGAAGCAATATATCCTGGCATAACAAAACTAATTCCTACACCATAAGAATTTGTAGCCTCTCTATGAGTATCCGAAAGTAATGGAAATCCAATAGAATTTTTATTTGCGAATTCATTATTAGAAAATATTGAATCAACACTAATACCAAAAACTTCTACTTCCATCCCCTCAAATTTAGCCATTGAATCCGTTAAACTACACATTTCAGTAGTACAAACACCGGTAAATGCCGCAGGATAAAATGCGAGTACTACCTTATTACCAATCGAGTCACTCAAAGTAACCATATTCCTATCATTCGCCATCAAAGTAAAATTTGGTGCTGTGTCGCCTACTGAAACCATATACATGCGGAACGATAGAGCCATTCAAAGATAACCGTCTCTTGGGTTGTATCATAATGAAAGAGGTTGTAACTATAGATGACTGGGAAAATACACTTTCTGAGTCAAAAATAATACTATTAATTACTAAGAAAACGTGCAAAGATTGTATAATAGTCGAAAGATACTTGGAATTAAATAATTATTTCATAAATAAAATTCCAGTAAGAAAAATTTCTTTAGATAATCCTAATTCTGAAATAATAAGAAATCAGATAGAATGGATTAACATAGAGGTAGATATAATTCCTTTTTGGGTTTTAATGAATCGAGGAAAACGTTTATTCAGCATTAGAGGCGACATAAAACAAGCTATGAAAATATCTACATTCTCTCAGGTGAATCAATCCCAAGAAGATTAAGCCCGGTACTAAGAGTTCTAGCAGTAAGGCTACACAAAGCTAACCGATTATTCATTGTAGATTCTGAATCATATACTAAAACAGGGCAATTCTCATAGAATGATGCAAATTCTTGTGCTAATTTATGTAAATAAACTGCTAGGCGATGTGGCGCATAATTATTTATTGCGTCATCTATAGACTCAGAGAATCGTATTAAAACTCTGCAAAGTGATGCTTCATTTACATTTGTAATCTGTATTTCAGTATTTTCAAAAGAATCCTTATAGATAGATGCTTTTCTAAAAATACTACAGATTCTGGCATGAGCGTATTGAAGATAAGGAGCAGTATTACCATCAAAAGAAAGCATTTTATCCCAATCAAATACATAATTTTTATTTCTATCAACTGAAAGATCTGCATATTTAACTGAACCTATACCAATCATTTTTGAGATTTCTTTTCTTTCGGATTCTTTCATCCCAGGATTTTTCTCTAAGATAGATTTATCTGCTCTAATAATAGACTCTTCAAGTAAATCTTTCAAACTGATTGCTTCACCATCTCTACTTGCAAGTTTTTTTCCATCAGTACCAACTACTAAACCAAATGGAATATGTACAGATTTAATCGAATTGTCCATAAAATTTGCTTGGCGGGCTACTTGAAAGACC
The DNA here is from genome assembly GCA_016777225.1 of Candidatus Thalassarchaeum sp. Lineage (GTDB taxonomy): Archaea > Thermoplasmatota > Poseidoniia > Poseidoniales > Thalassarchaeaceae > MGIIb-O2. Next base: position 115,616 of record JADHRW010000002.1, read on the forward strand.
ATATCAAAGTGTTGAGATTGCTCAGCTCCAACCACATATAGAAATTCTGTACCTCCGATTTTTTCTACACGATTAATAATACAAGCAAGATCACTTGTAGCATAATTGTAGCCGCCATCTCCTTTGCGAATTATTAGAGGTAGTGGTTCATTCTCACGGTTTACCCAACCTTCGGGAAATACTACCATGGCGCCATTACTCTCTACAATCAGGCCCTGATCGTCTAACCTTTGAACAACTTCTGGAAGTAACTCATCATATATTGACTCACCTGCTAAATTATCATCATTAAGTAAAACATTCAACATACGGTATACTTCGTTAAAGTGCAATAGAGAAATATCTACTAATTCCTTCCATAATTCTATTGTTTCTGATTCTTTAGACTGAAGTTTAACAACCCGTTCACGTGATCGATTAGCAAAATCTTCAGAATTATCAAATTTATACCTAGCGTCTTTGTAGAAATCTGTTAAATCTATATCACCTACATCTATATGATCACATTCAAGAAAATGTTCGATCAGCATGCCAAAAGGAGTCCCCCAATCGCCAATATGATTTTCACCAATAACTTGATGTCCTTTGTATGTTAGAATCCTAGCTAATGCATCGCCTATTACTGTAGAACGTAAATGACCAACATGCATTCTTTTAGCCACATTTGGAGAAGAATAATCTATTATTATGGTTTTCTTATCTTCAATTTCAACACCTAGTTTAAAATCTGAATTTATAATCGATACTCTATCTGATAACCAAGAATTGGTAGCCTTGAAGTTAACAAAACCATTAATCGAAGAAGTAGTTGCAATATCTAATAATCTCAGATTTAGATCAGATGAGATATCATCTGCAATTTCATTAGGGGATTTTCTTAATATTTTAGATAATGAATGACATGGTAAGGCTATATCTCCATGAGATAAATCAGTAGCATTACCAATCAGATCTAACCAATCAGGTTCACCTATTTCTAATCTCAACATAGTTTCAGAGAGTATAGGAATTATTTCATTACGAAGACTTCTCATTCCATCACCTCAGGACCAAGCATACCTCAGCATTGCAGCTATACCACCAAATGAATTATGTAATGTAGCACCTTCTTCTGTATCAAGAGAAACTAAAGTCACCTTAGCTGAAGTATGAGTAGCCAATTCAGTTAATTCATCGATAAGATCCATTGTTTTATCAGGATCTTCAACTAAATTATCGGAATTACATTTAGGACAATTTGGTATATCTGTCAGACTATTGTGAGTCTGACTCCACTCATTAGAACATGATTTACATATCCATCCAACTCGTCTTTTACGTAAACCTTCGGATATTAATACAGTTGCAACAGCCCCTTGATCTAGAGCATCTCTAACCATCATTTCTCCATATGTAGCCTTGGGATGTGCTTGCATCACCTCTCTAAGAAAATTATCAACTAACTTTCTTTCCACATCAAGTTCGATTTGATCCATTAATCCGCCAGCACGTTGAATTAATTCTCTTAAGCCGGAATCATTAGAATATCCAACATCAAAGTGAGGTTCTCGAATTAATTTCTTAATTTCATGATGGAAATAATCGTTTCTTACAAGAAAATCTTTCGTGGCTCCCGGTCCACCGATGATTATCCCCTTCAAATCATCGAGCATTGGAAGCCAATAAGCACAGGCCCTTTCGGCTGATTTCTTGAAAAAATTATGTGCGGCTTCTTCAATCAATCTTTCGAAACGTTGAGCGGATTGACCTCCTCTTCCGTGTTTAGATGGAACTTGGGAAGTAATGTGTTCTTGACAATGGTGTCTCTTACCAGATGCTAAACCATAAGCTGATTCTGATCTATCAATAACAAATAATCCATATGCAGTCTTATCAATTAACATATGTTCAAGTTGAGATGCCTCAAAAGAAGAATCACACCTATATCTGAATGAGGGGAATGCCTCAGGAGGATCGTCGACAACTACCGATATTAATCTGGTTTTGTTATTCCCAGTAATTACATGCCCGACGAATAGAGCAATCCCTCTCTCTCCAGGTGTTTTGTATCTTCCTAATGTAGAAACTGCAGATTCGATAGCGTCAGTCACGTGTTTACGAGTTGATTTAGACTTGATATTAGCTGCCTGGCCACCTTCCTGAATTAGATGATTTCTGACATCATGCAACATCTTTTCAGGAGGTATTATCACGGTTACTAACTCTGTACCCATACCTCGCATTTTCGAAACTTCTTCTAGTGTCTTACGGGCACGAAGTTTACGTTTTTGCATCTCTAAGTCTTCGGACACAGGCTACCCTCGTCTACCGCCAAAGAGGTGGGCATTTCAACCCTTCATCCTCAGCATAGCCTAGACATTGATAGAGAAGCAGTGCAGCCGAATGCCTGATGACGAGTATTGTGGCGGCTCTTGGAGGAAGTTTGCTACGTCCAGAAATAGAGAATAAACATCTATGGTTAGATGATTTAATATCAATAATTAGAGATAGAGTGGTAATGGGCGATAGATTGGGTCTGGTTATTGGAGGTGGTGCTCCTGCTAGAGAAGGAATTGATTTAGCAAGGCCTTTGATAAATGATGATTATCACTTAGATAAAATCGGTATTGCTGCAACTAGGTTAAATGCCACAATAATTAGGGAAGCGATTTCTGAAGCAGGGATTTCAGTTTCAGGGATTATCCCCTCCAGTGTAAATGAAGCTGTACAATTACTCGAAGAAAAACCAGTTGTAGTTATGGGAGGCACTATCCCAGGACATACTACAGATGCAGTCGCGATAAGATTTGCAATTGCTGCTTCAGCAAAAAAATGTATTATTGCAACAAATGTAGATAGAGTATATGATGAAGACCCTCGATTAAATCCAGATACTAAAGCCCATGACTACCTAAATCATGAAGAGTTACAAAAAATTGTAGGTCCACCAGAGCATAAAAAAGCGGGCCAATCTAGTGTTGTTGATCCAATAGGGGTTTTTGAAGCTTCAAAGGCAAAACTAGAATTAAATATATTAGACGGAAGAATAAGTAATACACTAAGGAGAGCAATGGAAGGCTCAGAATTTGATGGTACAGTGATTTCTTCGGAGAGATAAATATGAGTAGAGCCGATAAAATTGCTAAAATGGCCACAAGAACTGCCGTTCAGGCTAAAGAAGCATCTAATGTTTCTAAAAAACGAAGTCGGGCGAAGAGTGGAGTAACATTTGAATTACACAAACATTGTGTAATCTGCTCAGTGCCTATATCAATAAATAATGAACCACCATTATGCCATAGTGAAGAATGTCATATCAATAGAAGTAGAAAGGAATCCTCAAGAAAAAGGCTTTCTGTTTTATTATATGTAGGAGTAGCAGTTTTCTTAGTCCCAATAATAATACAAATTGCTGGGGCGTTAAGTTAAATTGAGATACTAAGCTAAAGTGATTTATATGATGGTTAGAATTCTTTCGATACTCCCTGTAATTACAGGAACAATATGTGTAATATTGTTATTAGGAAGTATAATTGGTATAAATCTGGGAGATGATAGTAGTACAATAGATATGGTTCCTTGTGAGATTGATGATTCAGGAACCTGCTTCGTTGCAATGACGCCTGAGATAGATCCACCGACAATATTCGGTATACTCGATATTAATTTAGAAATAAGTTGGACAGAAAATATAGATTCATGGTTTGCAGTAGTTGAAAGTAAAGCAGCGATTAATTGCCCACCAAGTGATAGTACATGGTTAACAGACTGTACTGCAGAAGACATAGATGAGTACATTATAATAGGTGGAGATGATGAAGAAGATGGGATAATTAATTGGAATGTTCAAACTGATGAATATCGTATCGTCACAGGAGGGAGAGAAGGTGCAGATATTGGAGATAAACAAGTTTTGACAACAAATACAGAAATTAGTTTCGATTGGAAAGTTGAATGGATTTTATTTACCATATCAGTAACTCTCTTTATTGGTGCTGGTGAAATGGCGTTTCCAATAAGGAAATTATTTCGAAGAATTAGAGAAAATTGAGTGATTTAGACATCGTGTGTTTGAATAACCAGTATGTGGTGGAAGTAGCATGGGTGAAGTCTGTAATAACTGTGGGACCTCAATTGACATTAGTGGTCTAGAGAAATCCTATGGAGGATATGACCTATATTGTAAAACATGTGGAAACCAATGGCATGTAAACTGATTAACTGTCCATTTCTTTTCGTTGTTCGATTTCATACTTAGTACCTAATGGTTCGAGAGTCATTTCTTCTACATGCCAGTTTTCAGGTAAAGAAAGAGGGTTATCAATCACATCAGCACCAATCGTATCTATCAAAGTAGTACGAAATTCTTCTATTCCATCTCCACTTATTGCACAGAGTAAATGTTCAGCATCATCGGGTATTTCCTTGAGCAAGTCAGATTTAGAATGAGCTATAATTATCGGTCTTTCAGTTACTAAACTTCGGACTTCTCTTAGAAGGTTGAGTTGCTCATCTAGAGAGGTCCCTCCGGTTTCACTTGCATCAATGAGAAAAACTAAAACATCACCCACATTTTCTAATGCTGCAATTGCTTGCATTTCGATTAAGTTCCTTTCATCCATTGGTCTGTCTAGTAAACCAGGGGTATCGACCATCTGATATGGCCGTCTCCTATGGATAAAATGCCCTAAGTGCAGTTGCTTAGTAGTAAATGGATAAGCAGCAACTTCAGGTTCTCCAGATGATAAAGCCCCAATTAATGCAGATTTACCTACATTTGGCGAACCTGCAACTACAATTACAGGCTCCGCTGAATCAACAGAAGGTAACTTCCTTAGAATATCTCTTGCCTCACCAAGCCATATTATCTGAGGAGAAATTTGATGAACTATTGAAGAAATTCGTCCATATGCATGCCTTCTAGCAGCATGGAAACCTTCTATATCTCTCAAACGAAGAATTTTTGATTCTGATTCACTCGATATCTTGCGAACTCTTTCAGCAGCCCATTGAATTGCTCCAAGACTTTTACGATAGTCATCGTTACCTACTGCAGCATCAATTAAAGCTCTATCAAATTCTGAAAGTGCGTTCAGACTAGGCCACTTGTCAACCCATGTCCGTAGAGTGCTATCAATTGTATCTGCTGCTGATTGCGTCATCCTTACCATTTGTTTCCTTACGCGATGATACTTATCTGGATCTTCAACTAAATCTGCCTGTTTAGATGCCTTGCGAAATGCCTTATCAAGAATTTCTTGAGGGAAAAGAACTGTTGGAATACTTCTCCACTGTGGTGATGCCATGGTCTCTCCCCTTATCTGCCGCCTATACCATCCCACTTCAAGGCAGCAGTCATTTCGGGTTTCTTACTTACATCTTTGAACCCGTTGGCTTTTCTATGACATAGTTAACCGAAGGCTATGAGTACAGAGAGGCGTGGTAGAGAAGTAACGGATTTACCAGAATGGGCTAAACGAATACATCAAGAATATGGCTCACCTGAACTAGGTGATTTACAAGATATTTTCCTAGGACCACTAATTAAGAGAAGGTCTGGTTTAAGGAAAGACGATTTGATAGAAATTTTACTAGATAATAGAGCGTTACCGAAGGAATCAAGTTCAGGTACACAAACAGATCCATACATCAGAGGAATGTTAGTTGGGACCTCAAGAAATGTAGTAGAAATATGGGATGAGAATGGAGATTTTCGTTCTATTGCAAGAGATATAATCGTCGAGCTTCGTTTAATCACTCATCTAAGAAAGCCATATATTGAAGATAGAGAACTATTAACTTTCGAGAAAGAAGACATGCGAAGACGTTCGAATTTACTTGAAGAAGCAGAACGTCAAGCAGATGGAAGAGAAGATAATCATGTGTGGGATTAAAATGAAGGAAAATAATGATTTGTCATCTAAAGTATGTATCCCCTGTCAAGGAGGAGTCCCCCCCCTAACAGATGAAGAAATGAATAAGTTAGTTATAGCCCTAGATGACAGCTGGAAAATTGTTGAAAGTCACCATCTAGAAAGAGTTTGGAAATTTGATAATTTTGAGCAAGCATTAGAATTTATAAATAGTGCAGGAGGAATTTGTGAAGAGCAAAATCATCATGCAGATTTTGAACTCGGATGGGGCAGAGTTTTGGCAAAAATATACACACATAAGATCGATGGTTTAGTAGAATCTGATTTTATACTTGCAGCTAAATTTGATAAAATATGAGGTTTATAATGTCTAAAATTCATAAACATGTTTTTGTTTGTGTGAATGAAAGAGATTTAGACAATCCTAAAGGATGTTGCTTCACAAAAGATTCCCTTGAAATAATGACTAAACTTAAGAGAATTACAAAAAAATCTGGAAGAGAAGAGATTAGAGTAAATAAATCGGGTTGCCTAGGTAGTTGTGAGAAAGGAGTTGCTTGTGTTATTTATCCAGAGGGTACATGGTATACCATTCCTAATAACGATAAAGCAATAAATGAAATCGCAAATCATATTCTTGGTGGAGAAAAAGCTTCGAATTACTCGATGAGAGAATAAAAGAAAGAGGTCGAAACATATGAAAAAAGTGATTTATCCAAAGGTTGGCGGACCAGAGTCAATACAAATAGTTGAACATACATTAGACGATTTAGCAAGTAATCAAGTTAAAGTTAGAGTGCATAGAGCTGGTATTAACTTTGCAGATTTGATGATGAGACAGGGCTTATATGGTTCAAATCCGAATTTTCCTTTCACACCAGGATATGAAGTATCAGGAGAAGTCATGGAATATGGAGAGCATGTTAATTGGATTAAAAAAGGTCAAAGAGTCATTGCAATGACTGGTTTCGGAGGATATTCAGAAGAAGTAATAGTAGATGCAAAAAGAATCGTTCCAATACCAGATAGTATCAGTTACGATCAAGCAGCGGCTATGCCAGTAACATACGGAACAGCATATCATATGTTAATACATTTAGGAGGATTGAAGCCAGGAGATAGTGTACTAATTCACCATGCAGCAGGAGGTGTCGGAACTGCTGCTGCTCAGATATGTCAAGCATTTGGTGCAGGATTAATTATTGGAACCGCATCAAAACCAAAAAAGGAATTTGTAGAATCTTTAGGTATGTATTTTGTCGATAAAGATCAAGATGATTTTGTAGAGGTATGTAAGAATCTAACGGAAGGTAAGGGAGTTCATCAAGCGATAGACCCGGTTGCAGGGAAGCACCTAATGAGGTCATATAATGCACTTAGAAATGGAGGGAAATTACATTGCTTTGGGGCATCCTCTGCTGTGCCTAATGAAAGAAGGTCGATGATTGCTGCATTTAACATGTGGAGAAACACACCAAAATTCAATCCAATGGATATGATGACTTCGAATAAATCAGTTTTTGGAGTGCATATGGGAAGAATGGATGATGAAGCTATTTTTGAAAATCATCTTTCAGATTTAGGGAAATTAATGGAACAGGGGAAGATAAAACCGATTATTGACTCCGTTTGGAGATTTGACGAAGTGGCAGAAGCACAAAGATATATTCATAATAGAAAAAATAAAGGAAAAGTGCTTCTAGATTTTTCACCAAATAAAGATTAAGAATCAGCTAAAATTGAACCATTAAAAGTCATTTCATGATTAGGTATCATTTGGTCTCCCCAAGCTGCCTGTACTTTAACGCCAACTTCTTGGTAAGCCTCAGAATTCACTAATGTATCTAGAGTTTCTTGATTTGGCCAATATGAAACTGCAATTATTCTTTTTGCATCTTCTGCTAGTGTTGTTCTTTCACAACCATTTGCCATAGCTAAATCTAGGAAATTTCTCCAACCATTAATTTGTTTTTCTGTTAAGTCTGCGTTTTCTTCTTTCAATACGCTCCAAACCCTCATAATCATAATAGTGAGTAATAGGTCAAGGTCATGAAAATTCCCTGCAAACACTCTCATAATTTAACTGGACGAGTTCCACCACATGCCTGACATTTTAGAAGAGTAGTTCGGTCTTCTTTGATAAAACGTGTATCAGGAGCTTTGCATTGTCCACACAAAATATATGATTTAACATAAGAGACTATTTTTTCTTTGATTCTTTTAGGAGGTACACGTCCTTTGAACAGTACTCGCACTTGTTCTCTAGTGCCGGATGTACCTAATTCATTGATTAAGAATTGGTAAACATGATTCGCATCTCTATCCATTGCATCCACAATAGCAGCAAAATTACGTAAAATTGTTTGATTACCTTCAATTAAAATCTCAGGTTCAGGCATTGTCCATCGAGATCTTTCACTAATATTCTTAGGGATACGTTCACGAGCACGTTCCAGTAAAGATTCATATTCAAAGTCAACCATTACTCCTCCGAGAAGTATCTCCTTTTTCACCCCACCGACTGAAAAACTATGAAAGAGAAGCGTAAAATGCCGACTTACGTAGCGATTACTATGGATGAGGCTGTGGAAGTTAAGGTAGCAAGAACTCATGACGATGCTTTGCTCCCAACAAAAGGAAGTATTCATGCAGCAGGTTGGGATCTATACTCGCTTGAAAATACAGTAGTTAGTCGTAGAAGTAGTACCATGGTTAGAACTGGTCTGCATGTTGCAATACCTGAAGGCTATGAGGGACAAGTCAGAGCACGCTCTTCATTGGGAAAGAAAGGATTAATCCTTCCACATAGTATAGGAACAATTGATGCAGATTATAGAGGTGAATTATTTGTATTAATGACATGGATTGGAGAAGGAGATTCATATCTAATACAGAAAAATGAAAGAATAGCACAACTATTAATTACGCCCATTCCTAAATCAAAATTCATAGAAGTAGATATAGAAAATCTCGGCGTAACAGAAAGAGGAGATGGCGGTTTTGGTTCCACTGGAAGATTTTAAATTGCAACTTTGAAGGAAAAAAAACCAATATAATAGATAGTTTGTTTCCGATGGCTTGATACAGGGCGGATTCTAGGACAAAACGATGCCACTAAGCGTAGACGATCTTCGTGCCAAAGTACAACAATACCGTAGTAACGGTTTAAACACACAACAGATAGCAGATGAATTATCTCTTTCCCAGACAACAATTCAGTGGTTATCTACTGAAAAATATTCTAATAATGTAATTTCAGAAGATAGACCTACTGATGTCCAAGTAGGATGGAGATCTGTAGCAGTAAAGGCCAGTAGAATAGAAGCGATATCATATATTTTTGCAGATATTATTGAAGAAGAAATAGGTGATGAAGTAGATACCATTGTAGGTATCAGTATAAACGGTATACCTTTTGCACAGGCTATTGCAGGACAATTAGATTTAGATTTAGCAGTTAGTCGTTCAATTAGTGAAGAGGAGGGAGCACATATTTCAGAAATATTTGCTAATGTTTCAGGAAAAATGGTGGTTATTGTTGATGATGTAGTGTCATCAGGAACCACACTTAAGAAAACAATAAATAATCTAAGAAATGCAGGTGCAGATGTTAGACTTTGTCTAGTTCTAGCGAATAAATCAGAAGTAAATGCTCTCGAAGGAGTGCCTCTGCGAGGATTAGTCAGAGTAGTGACTGTTTGAGGCAGAAAAATGCACTGGGCTGATCATACCGCAATGCGGCTAACAGAACAATATGGACCTCAAGTTATTGCTTCAGGAATCACACCATCAGGTGAATTTCACATTGGACATCTACGTGAAATTTTAACGGCAGAAATGATACATAGAGCATGTCTAGATGCAAAAATTGATTCCGAATATATTTTCATAGTTGATTCAATGGATCCTCTAAGGAGGGTCTATAGTTTTCTCTCAGATGAATATGAAAAATACATAGGTTATCCACTTGTAAATATCCCTGCACCCAATCCTGATGGATCACCTAGTAATGAAGGAAAAAATTATGCAAATCATTTTCTAGGACCATTCTTAGAATCATTAAAAGAAATTGGAGTATATCCTAGAGTAGTGATGAATCATAAAACTTATGAAGACGGAGAATTTGCAGAGAAAATAGATTTAGCAATAAATAATAAAGAAAAAATTCATGAAATTATTGAAAATATTTCTGGAAGAGAATTACCAGAAGATTGGTTTCCATATAATCCAATTGGTAGTGATGGAAGCATGGATGGAGTTAGGGTAACTGGTTATGAAAGGCCGTATGTATTCTGGACAGATAAACATGGAATTGATGGTCGTTCAGATATTAGAAAAGCAGATGGGAAAATGCCTTGGAGAGTAGATTGGGCTGCGAGATGGGGCATTCATGGAATTACATGTGAACCTGCTGGTAAGGACCATGGTGCATCTGGAGGAAGTTTTGATACAGGCATACCGATTTGCAAGTTATTAGGAAGCGAACCTCCTGGAAAAATGGTGTATGAATGGATACAATTGAAAGGCAGTGGTCCTATGTCAAGTTCTAGTGGGAATACTATTGGCCCGATAGAAGCCTTAGATCTAGTTCCACCAGAAATCTTGAGATACATAATTGCCAGAACTAAAGTCAAAAAGCATATTGATTTTGACACGGGACCTTCCCTATTTGAGACAGCAGATGAATATGAAAGATTAGTATCAAATCCTCCGTCAGGGGAGGGTTTGAGTAAAAAGAAAAAAGTAGCTAAAGATACTATACTAGGGTCTCTAAGATTAAGTCAAGTCAATAGAGGAGAAGACCCATCAAAATCAATAGCAGGTGTATCATTTCGTCATTTAGCAATGCTAGCTCAAATTAAGTCAAGAGATCAAGACATATGGGATTCACTGAATAATAGTAAACACATAGATGGGGAGCCAAATGAATCATTGGTTGGGCGTCTATCTCGAATGAGAAATTGGATTGAAGGAGTGCACTTCCCTGATGACGCAAGAATAAGAATACAAGGACAAATTAGTGAAGAAAATAAACAAAAACTAACAGAACAACAAAAGTTATTTCTATCTGAATTATCATCAGAATTTGAAAGTTGTGAGTGGACTGAAAACAGAGTTAATGAATTGATTAGAGAAATTACAATGAAAATAGGAATTGGACGTAGAGAAGGCTATGTCGCACTATATTTATTGATATTAGGAACTGATTATGGACCTAGAATCGCATCGATTATAACGGAATTGAGTAGAAAACAAATAATGCAGATATTTTCAAAATCGCTCTAAAAGATCTGAGAAAATTTCAGAAGTATGTCCAGTAGATCTTGCTGCTAATCTTCTAACTATTAATTCAGGAGTTGATTTGGCAATATGATTTCTTTTTGGTGTTCTATCAACAATTAGGTCCATATTTTCATCTAGTCCTTGGGCTTCAATACCATCAATTCTCACATCTCCACCCATTACTTTAGAGATTGCAGTACCTATATGAGTAACCAATAATACATTGGTATCTTCATTTTCACATGAGGCAGACAAAAGCCCTCCTAATATTACAGAGGCCGAGCCGGGTTCAGTAATTGCTTCAAGTTCATCTGCAAGTATAACTTTTCGATTATTTGAAACTAGTACTTCTGCAAGTTTTTTTAGGGTTCTTTCTAAAGCACCTGCAGACTGAGTACCTGACACTTTAGCAAGTATATGTAATTCATCTAAAAGCCCTACTGAAGCATGAGATGCTGGAACAGGTAATCCAGAATGAGCTAGTAAAATCATTGACCCTAGAGTTTCAAGGAGAGTTGTTTTTCCTCCTGAATTTGCACCTGAAAGTAATGCTATCCTCTCCCTTTCTCCTTGAGGTGCTACTTCACCTATGCCGTAAGTAACGGGATCAGGTTCACAATCTAACAGAATATGACGACCATCTTTCATCCAAACTCCAGGATATAATCTTGAAAATTCGGGCATTGTACATCTATTGCTTACTGCCCATTGACCGATTCCTAACCACATATCAATTTCAATGAACTTTGATATTGCTTGCCTTGCAGGTTTCATAATCTTCACTGTTGAGTTAGCGATTGCAATTTCACCCTCGGTTCTCTCTGATAAAATTGCTGAGTCTAGCTCAGTTTCTATTTGTTCTATTGATTCTCGGTTAATTACACATGGATATTCACTAGAATAGAATTCACTAGGTATTGAGATATTAGTATTTTCTAAATATTTTTCTAATCTTCTAATCCCATCTTGAAGTGAAAAATCAATTGTGTCTGCAACTGTACTTTTCAACCTACGTTCTAAACTACTAATATCTGAATAGTATGAAAGGACTTCATCGCCATCAAATGAAATTGTTGCATCTGAAGTTCCAGATACAATCGCATCATTAACCCCTGCTTCAATTGACTTTACTTCACCCCATAGACCATCACGAGATTTTTCTAAATTTAGAAGACTGACTGAATCATTATCTAAAGATTGTAATAATAGAGGTAGATTTTCTAGTTGTTCTAAAGGTTCAGATATTTTTTCTCCGATAATACTTATTGGCCATACTTCATCTAATAAACTAGAAATAATTGATAAATTTACAGAATTTAATTTTAACCATTGAAGTGGAATTTCAGGCACTAGTTTGTATAATAAATCATCAGATTTGCCGACTACCCATCCTGAAGGAATCTCCTCTGGAGCCCCGGTTCCAATCCAAGTAACTCGAGGAATTCCTAGATAATCTTGCCATTTTTCATCATCTGAACGAACTAATATCCTACATCTATTATTAATATGGCTTAATTCTTCTATTACATCTGTATTTGGTACGACAATGACTCTTTCGATACGTGTAGCAGGTTCTTTTGTATAACTAAGCCCAGATATATGGCTTATCCAAGATTCAAATGAAGATTTATTATCCGTTACAAATCGAATCGCATTTTTAGACCAAATTGCTCTAGATTGTATCTCCGAAAAATTAGATTTTGTAAGTGGGTTTAGTATTGTTAGTCGATCTTTAGCAGCCTTTGTTTTAATGTGGAATGAAATATTCTCAATTAAATCGCGATGCAGTTTACGTCCCTCATCAGTAGTAGTTACTTCTCCGACTTGACCATTAGCCGAATTAATTAATTTCACTGCTCTTTGAGGAGAAATTCCTTCAATTCCTGATAGTGTACTAACATCACCATCTTCAAGAGCACGTTCTACATCTTCTAAAGATCCTATTTCCAAAACTAGTTTTTGTGCAAGAGTTTCACCTATACCAGGTATTTCTGTCAGGGACATCATAATTGGTTTTAGAATTTCGAGGTAATTAAGGAAATCGCAAAAAAAGTTCTTTATTGATTATCTTATGATGCTAATAACTCTAAAGCGAGCCTATCTCTAATAGTCTTGGCTCAGGGATTCCATCCATAGCTTCAGCTATAGCAAGAACTTCCATTCTAGCACCAGCCATAGTAGTCACAAATGGAATATTAAGTTCGACTGCTAGTCTTCTCATCATATTACCATCGAGAACTGCACCGCCAGTATTTCTAGGAGTATTAATAATCAGATGAATTTTACCTTGACGCATTAAATCTAAAGCATCAGGAGTCATTCCTTCTGTGATTCTATAACATGTTTCCACTTCTAATCCGCCTTTATCGCGTAATACATTAGCGGTTCCTTTAGTTGCATAAATTTTGAAACCTAAATCGATTAAAGATTTAGCTTGATTGATAATATTATCTTTATCACTATCCTTTACCGTAATGTATACACCACCTTCAGTTGGAACCGGTGATTCTGTTGCTAATCTCGCTTTCAGATATGCAGCAGATGCTCTCTCGTGACTCCCCATTACTTCGCCTGTTGATTTCATTTCAGGTCCTGGAGCAGGATCGAGTCCTCGGAGTTTAATGAAAGGGAAGACAGGTGCCTTTACACATACCGCATCTGTCTGAGGTTTTGGGATATTAAGATCAGATAACTTCTCACCAAGTGCAACCATTGCTGCAATTCTTGCTAGTGGAACACCAGTTGCCTTCGCAACGAATGGGAACGTTCTAGAGCCTCTAGGATTAACTTCCAACACATACAATACCTCATCACGTATTGCAAACTGAATATTATAGCAACCACGGATTCCAAGCTCAAGTCCTATCTTTCTAGTCCATTCATCCACCTCTTTCAAAATATTATCTGATATATTCTGAGGAGGGATGAAACAAGTTGAATCACCAGAATGTATTCCAGCTTCTTCTAAGTGTTCCATAATCGCCCCAATAAGAACCTCTCTACCATCACATACTGCATCTACATCCAATTCGACTGCATTACCAAGATACTCATCAACAAGTAATGGTTTTTCAGGAGAAAGGAATGCATCTAGCATGTATGTTTCTAATTGACGATTTGAGGAAAGAATTTCCATCCCTCTACCGCCGAGAACATACGAAGGCCTAATCAAAACAGGGTAACCTATCTCCCTGACTGCTTCACGTACTTCTTCGGGGGTTGAAGCTGTTTGTCCATTAGGCATTCTTAAATCGTTCTTTTGAGAAAAAGACTCGAATCTTTCCCTATCACTAGCTTCATCAACTGCCTCAGGAGTTGTTCCCTCCATAATCAAATCAAGACCTAAAGTCGATAAATGTGACAAATTATTCGATAATGGCAAGGCTAAATTTATTGCTGTTTGACCTCCAAATTGTAACAGAATACCATGAGCATCTTCACGGAGAAGAACTTCACTCACGCATTCAAGAGTTAATGGATCAAAGTATAACCTATCACTTGTATCAAAATCAGTAGAAACTGTCTCAGGATTATTATTGATAATAATTGCTTCATGGCCTAGATCTTGTATAGCACCTACCGCATGAACGCACCCATAATCAAATTCTATCCCTTGTCCTATTCTGATTGGGCCACTGCCGATAACAACTATTCTTTTCTTACCATTATGAGAAAGGTTTGGAACATAATCAATACCTATTGATTCTGAACCGCACTCATACGTTGTATAATAATAAGGAGTTACGGCAGCAAATTCAGCAGCACAGGAATCTACCATCCTAAATCTAGGGTGAATAGACAACTCATGTCTTCGTAGAGTAACTGAATGTTCATCTTCACCAATTGGTAACTGTCTGAATCCAGATGCAGGGAATCCACATAGAGCATCAGCAATATGTAAGTCAGAAAAGCCAAGACCTTTCCAAGAACGCATTTCTTCTGCAGGTATTTGAGAAGGAGTTAGGCCTAATTCACCAGCTGCTCGAATTTCTGTTTCAATCGCCGCCATTCTTTCAAAACGATGTAAAAACCATCTGGTGACTCCACCTGTTAAATCACGTACATCCTCTATTGAATAACCTCTTCTAAATGCCTCGAAAAGAGCCCCCATTCTTCTATCAGTGGGTATTCTTAACCAATCTTCTAAAATCGCCTCAGGTAAGGCCTGTGGAGCCCTCTCGTCCATTGTTTCACCGCCTGAAGCATCTGCAAGAGTCAGAGGTCTAGGATGAGGCTGCCCATATTCTAAACTAGCCCAAGCCTTGAGAAAAGCCTCTTCGAAACAGCGACCTATCGCCATAACTTCACCAGTAGATTTCATCGAAGTTCCGATTGTTCGATCTGCGGTCCTAAATTTATCAAAAGGCCATCTAGGTATTTTTACAACACAATAATCTAAAGTCGGTTCAAAAGCAGCGGTTGTTCCCTCTCCAGTGATAGGATTTGGAAGTTCATCAAGTGTATAACCAACAGCAATTAAGGCAGCCATTCGTGCAATAGGATATCCTGTTGCTTTCGAGGCTAAGGCAGATGAACGGGACACACGAGGATTTACCTCAATTACACGATACTCACCATTATCTTGGTTAACTGCAAATTGAACATTACATCCGCCTTTGATATTTAATCTTCTGATTAATTTTAAAGCAGCATTTCTTAATTTCTGATGATCACGATCTGAAAGAGTCTGTTGAGGAGCAACAACAACCGATTCTCCAGTATGCACACCCATAGGATCAAGATTTTCCATTGTACACACTATTATTGCGTTATCTGCATCATCTCTCATGACTTCATATTCATGTTCTTGCCAACCTAATATACTTACTTCAATTAGTACCTGACCTATTGCTGAATGAAGTATTCCTTGACTAGCAATCTCTACTAATTCGCCCATGTTGAATGCAGTCCCTCCACCTAAACCGCCGAGTGTGAAAGCAGGCCTAACTAAAAGAGGAAAACCACCTAAAGTATTTGCGGCTTTGATTACTTCATCAATTGAATCGCAAGCTATTGCTTTACAAACAGGAAGATCAATTTCTTCACACACTTTCTTGAATAAATCTCTATCTTCTGCCTCATCGATAGATGCTAGATTACAGCCAATTAACTCTACGCCCAGCTCATCAAGAGAACCATCATGAGCTAGTGCCATGGCGATATTAAGGGCGGTTTGTCCACCCATACCTGCAAGAATAGCATCTGGTTTTTCCATTTCCAATATCCTTTTTACTACCTCAGGTAATAATGGTTCGATATATATTCTATCAGCCATTTCAGGATCATTTTGAATAGTTGCAGGGTTCGAATTAATTAAAATAACTTCATACCCATCTGCTCTTAATGCCCTACATGCCTGTGAACCTGAAAAGTCAAACTCCGCTGCTTGACCTATCCTTATTGGTCCACTACCAAGAATGACTATTCTCTCTAAATCATCTCTACGAGGCATATTATTTACTACCTCGGAGAGTTTTTGTCGCTTCATT
This sequence comes from Candidatus Thalassarchaeum sp., assembly GCA_016777225.1. GTDB lineage: Archaea > Thermoplasmatota > Poseidoniia > Poseidoniales > Thalassarchaeaceae > MGIIb-O2. Next base: position 132,240 of record JADHRW010000002.1, read on the forward strand.
TGACATGGAATTTTTCTCTACAATCTCAGAGAATCTATCGAATAAAGGGGCAGCATCATGTGGTCCGGGGCATGCTTCAGGATGAAACTGTACAGTAAATGACGGCTTGCCAACTAAGTCTAGGCCTTCCACGGTTCTATCATTAGCATTGACATATCTAACTATAAAATCAGAGCCTAAAACATTGTCACCCTTTTCTGAACAGGCCCCACTTGGATGGGGAGCAAGCATTCCTTGTTCAGGGTCTTCTACTGCAAAACCATGATTTTGACTGGTTATATGGACTAAACCACTTTGTAAATCTACAACTGGTTGATTAGCACCTCTGTGACCATATCTTAGTTTGTATGTCCTTAATCCAGCTGCTAATCCCATTAATTGATGCCCTAGACAAATTCCCATTACCGGTAAATCAGATCTTACTGCTGAAGAAAGAGTATTCCTAGCAATTGTGGCAGCACCTGGATGAGCAGGATCTCCAGGCCCATTAGATGAAAAGAATGCATCAGGTGACCATTTCTCAATAATTTCATTAAATGGCATATTAGCAGGACACCAAACAACCTCAAAACGACGACAAAGCTCTCGAAGAATATTAAATTTCACACCACAATCTATAGCAGCAAGACGTGGTAAGAGATTACCGTCAATATCTGTGGCCCCTTTATTTAGAATTACAGACTCAGAGCAAGTAACTTCAGATACTAAATCTTCGTAATCGGGAGGAGTCATTTCATCGAGAATACCTTGCATTTCTTGTTCTTTCTCAACAGGACCAAATATACAGAGGACTGTCCCATATTCTCTGACTCTTCTTGTCAAAGCCCTTGTATCGATTCCTTCAATCCCGGGGACTCCATGTGAGAGTAAGAATTCATGAACACTACCTATAGAGTCTCTGTGATCAGGAACTTTCATCAATTCTCGACAAATAACTCCACGCGGCCATACGCCTGATGATTCAGAATTATTTGCATGAATACCATAATTTCCAAGGAGAGGCCAAGTAAATGTTAGTACCTGCCCAGCGAAAGATGGATCGGTAAGACTTTCCTGATATCCACACATTCCGGTAGTGAAAACTAACTCTCCTTGAGCGATAGTTTCAGAACCGAATAAGGAACCTTTGAACCGTGTCCCATCAGCCAATAAAAGCAGCCCAGGGGCTAAACTAGCGGGTTGAATGTCATCTGAATCTATTAGAATATCTGCTGCATCTATGAATGTAGGGGGGTTATTAACACCAAAAATATTGGCTCCCGGAGAGAATCCTCTAGCCGGTGTCGAGTTCGACATCAACGATACTGCTAGAACCCGATTATTAATCATTGATGTTGAATAATCAGTCAGATGGGTACTATTTTTTTATTCTTCTTCAATATTTACTACTTGCTTACGGATTGCATTTGGTATTACTCGTAATTCTCCATCAGAAAAATGTGCTTGGTCATCAATATCTCCAACAAGAGAATCAAGAAAGATTGCTAATGCAGATACCTCTGAATGTGGTTGATTACCTATCGAAATATTATGGTTTGCTAACCGATAAACTTCACCAGGAACTTTAGTTCCACCTACGACTATAATCATTGGTTTATCTAAATTAATTTTAGGTAAAGCTTCTTTCCAAGGTTCACCATACATGGTCAAATGAATTATACTACCAGATTCCCCATTTCCACTATCTTTTGAGAATTTTCTTAGAAGACTGAGTGGTTTATCCTCATATCGACATTGAAAGTTACCACCAAATCTTTTAGAAACAGAATTCCATGTTTCTAAGGCGGAAGGATCTTCTTCACCTGCTAGATATATTTCATCAGCACCAAAAGCTCTAGCAGTCAATCCTAGATGAGAAGTAATTCTTTTATCCCTCTCTCTTCTATGACCTAAACGGAGCACAGCAATATGCGGAAGTCTAGTAGCACTCATACTTTCTATCCGAGAGGTGACTCTTCATCAGCATGACCCTCGTAGAGAGTTGTGTTAGGGGAAGGGAAAATATCTACATCATTGGAGAGTAACCATGTCCTCACCCACTGAAGAAGTAAAGCATCGAAAAAGAATTTTGTAGCAAAATGAAGGAGAATTGCTAGAATCAATAGCCTCCCACTAGCAAACATTGCATTTTGAACATCTATATCGCCAACATCTAGTACAAGGTTGCCAAATGGTTCTAAAATATAGAACGCTCCAAGAATCATTAAAATTCCAGCAAGATTAGATAAAATCGCGTTACCTTGCTCTCTACCGATAGACATGACCAAAGTTGCTAATAATGCAATCACAGGAACAATGATACTTAATTCAGAAAATTCAAAACTACCTAATTGAGAAACAGGAATAGCCGCATCTCCTAGTCTTTCTGCTCCCTTTTCAACAGATATCCACCACAGTAAAATTGCCATGATTAACATGGCTCCGGAAATTCGCCCACGCTGAAATATCATATCTCTAATATCATGCCTATTTTGAGGTTGTAATCTTTGGATTATTGATTCCATCATTTCTAAAGAAGATTGATTCATAGAATCTCCTTCTAAACTAGAAGAAATAGAGTTAGAGACAGTATTTATACCATCATCAAACGTATCGTCTCCAATAACCATTGTTGGATTGCCACTACATCACATCATAAAGGGTTGGTTGAATCGAGGCACTAATATGGCTGACTGGAGACCCTTGATGTGTCGCCGAAATGATGGTTTTCCTCGAATAATGGGGGTTCTAAACATCACTCCAGATTCATTCTATGCAAATTCAAGACTATCTAATGTAGAGGAAACAATGGAGACTGCCTCTATGATGATTCAGAATGGAGTTGATTGGTTAGATATAGGAGGAGAATCAACTAGACCTGGTGCTGAACCAGTAGATTCTAATGAAGAAATAAAAAGAATTTTACCAATAATTCGTGCGTTAAGGGAAAAATATCCAGACATAGGAATTTCAGTAGATACTAGAAGAGCAGATGTCGCTGAAGCAGCATTAGATGTAGGAGCAGATATGATTAATGATGTTTCTGCATTGAGTGATCCTAGAATGATAGATGTCATAAAATCAAGAAAATGCCCAATTTGTATAATGCATATGAAAGGTTTACCTGAAAATATGCAAAATAATCCAGAGTATGGAGATGTAGTTACTGAAGTTAAACAAGAGCTCGCTGCTAAAGTGAAGATTCTAACTGATGCGGGTGTTAAACCTGAACAAATACTTGGAGACCCAGGAATTGGATTTGGGAAATTATTACAGCATAATCTCGCATTATTATCTGCTGGAAGAGGAGTGATTCCATTACAAGACATGGGGTTATTATGGGGTGTAAGTAGGAAAAGAATGTTTTCAGATTTATTAGGTAGAGATGATGCGAACGATAGACTAGCAGGAACTCTAGGGATTGCAGCAATGGCTAAGTCAAGAGCAGTCGATATCATCAGAGTGCATGATGTCGGAGAACATGTAGACCTGTTTAGAGCAATGTCTGCATTGGAGGATTCATGATGTCTGAAAATACTAAAAATATAGTTGATATTGATGAAAACCTTCGTCTACTAGGTACTGCTCATGTAAGTACCACATCTGTAAATCTAGTTAAACAACAGATCTCAGAATATGAACCAGATCTTATTGCAGTCGAACTTTGTGACTCAAGGTTAGCAGCATTAAAGAAACCGGAAGGAATTGATAATGAACAACTATTGAAAATCATTAGTGACGGAAAGTCTGCAATGATTATACTTCAATCAGCTCTATCATTACAACAACGGAAAATGGGTATTGATTCCGGAGAGAAACCAGGAGCAGAACTTTTGGCAGCGATCAATATTGCAGAAGAGGCAAATATTCCATTTGAGTTAATTGATAGAGATGTAATTATCACTTTGAGAAGAGCATGGCATAAAATGGGTTTGAGAGAAAAGATGCGAGTGCTTGAAGCATTACTGATTGAAGATATAGATGATGAAGATTTTGATTTAGAAGAATTACTTGAAGATAGTGATTTACTTAGTAATATGATGGAGGATGTGTATAAAATTGCTCCCAATGCTGGCCATGTCCTTATAGACGAAAGAGATGCATATCTTAGCGCTAAAATTCAACAAATACGAGACAAAGGGAAAATCTTAGTAGTAGTTGGTGCAGGGCATTTATCAGGGATACAAGAACATCTTAAGAAACCAACAATGGAATCAACATCTAGGTTATCTGAACTAAATGAACAGCCGCAAAAACCTCGTTGGCCTAAGTTTTTAATGTTAGCAATACCAATTCTTCTGGCTACTGCAATAGGTAAAAGTGCCTATGATGGAGATTTAACGACAGTATGGGAGTCCATATCAATATGGTTAGTATTGAATGCAGTTCTGACAGGACTTGGTGTACTTCTTGCAAGGGGTCATCCGTTCTCAATTATTGTTGGTGCACTAGCATCGCCAATTACGTCCTTAAATCCAAGTCTAGCCGCGGGGTGGTTTGCTGGTTATACTCAACTAAAAATGGCACCACCAACTGGCAAAGATGCTTCAGATTTCCTAGAATTTTCAAGTTTCTTTCAAATGTTCTTCAAAAATAAAGTAGGTCGAGTAATAATGGTTACATCTTTAGGAAATCTAGGGTCTACGGCAGGCACATTCTTAGCAGCTGGTTTGATATCTACGGGATTACTCTAATAATTGGTGAAGATAATGAGTAAAAACATCGGAATAAGTGTCGCAATTATAATCACAGTAATTGCGTATCTTGCAAATATGTTTCTATCCAGTCAAGACTTCAATGTAGGTTCTAGTACTCTAGCGTTAATTCTGGGTGCAATTATAGCTTATTACATACCAAATACAGAAGATGGTGGTCGATGGATGATAAGTATGGTGCTACCAATTTCAATAGTATTACTTGGTTTCGGGCTAAATTTAACTACTTTTTTTGTACCAGAAATAGGATTGGTTGGTATTGCTGCAGCATTTGCTACTGCGATTACTAGTTTCATCATATGCTATTTCGTGGGTAAGTATCTAGAATTGGATGTAGAAACATGTGTGGCACTTGGTACTGGAGGGGCGATCTGTGGCAATAGTGCTGTAGTAGCTGTATCACCTGGTTTGAAACTTAAAGAAGAAAGAGTGGCTGTAATTTTAGCAATAATTAATTTGCTAGGATTAATCACTTTCTTACTATTACCATTATTATCATCAGTTCTCGGTTTATCAGAACAACAAGGAGGAATTTGGGCAGGTTCTGTCGTTCATGCAGTACCTCAAGCCATTGCAGCTGGTGAGACAATGGGGCAAGAAGCAATGGTAATTGCTACAGCTGTAAAATTATCTAGAGTATCACTCTTAGTTATCATAGTTCCACTTTGTGCTTTACTAGGTAACAGTATTAACAAAGAAAATGGAGAAAATACAAAAATTGGAACTATCCCTTACTTCGTACCAGGATTTGTAATAGCAGCAATACTATCAACTTGGGTAATTCCTGATAATATAACAGAAATTCTAGCTATAATTGGAAAATATTTACTATTACCTATACTTGCATCAGTAGGATTTTTCATTACTAAAGAAAGTATGAAAGATGCAGGAGGAGCGATTCTACTAGTGGGAATAATTGCAACGGTGTCGATGTTAATTAGTAGTTATGCTACAATAATCATATTATCATAGAAATATAATTAGAGGGGAAATATGGATCCAGACATTATATTAGCAGTTTTCTTAATTTTTATGACTGGTCTGATTTTTTCACCACTGGGACTTGGAGGAGGGGTGATTTTTATGCCAATCCTTCATTATCTACTAGGATGGGAAATAAAAGTTGCAATATTAGGATCTTTAATATTGGTTTGGTCTGTGGCAATGGGGAGTCAGATTGCTCACAATAGACAGGGGTTTGGAGATATAAAGATGGCTCAAAAAGGCAGCCTTTTTGCTATACCAGGGGCAATTATTGGAACTATTATTGGTTATTTACTTATAGAGATAATTAGTGATATTACTATTAAGATAATGGCTCTATCAATAGTTTCTTGGATATTATATAAGGCAATAATTAGAATGTTGAATCGAGAAGATATCACCGGAGAGGCAATAGGAGAAATGAATGAGAAATACTGGTCTATCGGTGTATTTTTTGGAGGGATGTCCTCAGGTCTACTTGGAATAGGAGGAGGAGGGATTTTCGTCACTACGAATAGAAATTATGGAGGATTTGATACTAAATCTGCTTCCGGGACTTCTTTTATGTTAGCAGCGATGGTTGTCCCTACGGCTATAATTTCACACATTATTATCGATGGTTCAGCACCACAAATATATGAACTGGCAACTGCATATGCAATCATTATTCCGTTCTTAGTAGCTTCATTATCATTTACGGGGGCAAAATATGCAATAAATTACTTACCTGTGAAAACTATCACTAGTTTATTCATTATCATTATCTCCTTCAGTATGATTAAATATACTCAAGAAATTATTTCAATGATAGTTTAGAGTGACTCGATAACCATTGCAATACCCTGCCCGCCACCAATACATGCGGTTGCTACTCCATATCTGCCGCCTGATCTTTGTAACTCATGAGCCAGTGTTAATACCAAGCGAGTACCTGTTGCTGCTAATGGATGACCTAAACCAACTGCTCCGCCATTAACATTCACTTTTTCCATGTCTAAACCTAAATCCTTGATACATGCCACTGCTTGTCCAGCAAAAGCTTCATTAATTTCCCAACGATCTATTTCATCTATTGAAAGTCCCGCTTTTTCTAGTGCCAAACGACTACTAGGAACTGGTCCATATGCCATAATTGCAGGGTCAAGACCTACAATTCCCCAAGAGACTATTCTTGCGAGAGGAGAATCACCGTCTGAAGCGGCTTGAGTTGCTGATTTGATAACAACTGCTGCTGCACCGTCTACTACTCCGCTAGCATTCCCTGCAGTAACTAGACTATCTGGACCAAAAGCAGTCCGGAGTTTAGATAGAGATTCTGGAGTTGAATTTAATACAACATGATCTTCGTCTTTGTGTCCAACATCACCTACAGATACTATCTCTTTTTCCCATATATCATTAGCGATTGAAGAAGCAGTTCGTGAATGTGAAAGCGCAGCAAACTCATCAGTCTCTTCGCGAGTAACACCTTTTCTTTTACAAATTTCATCTGAAGTTTGCGCCATAAAAGAACCACACATACCATCTAATAGATTTGTGAAAAGATAATCTTCCATATTTTTTTCTAAAATAACTCCTTCTTTAGGAGGCCTTGCTAATTTGTACACATCCCTCATTCCGCGTAAAACATGAGGAGCCTGAGAAAGATTTTCCATGCCTCCGGAAACTACAGTAGATGCTTCTCCAAGCATAATCATTTGTGCACCGGTAACAATTGACTGAACACCGGAACCACAAATTCGAGATAATGTAAGCATAGGAACTTCTTGGGGAATTCCTGCGCCTAATCCGGCATGTCTTGCGCCAAATATTGCCTGATCACAAGTCTGCAAAGCATAACCCATTACTACATGGTCTACACTTTCAGGAGAGGTGCCGGTTTTTTCTAGAGCACCTATAATTGCAATCTCGCCTAACTTTAATGCACTTGTGTCCTTCAATAATCCACCAGGTAGACCATCGCCCCTTTTACCACCGCTCCATTCACAAAAAGGCGTACGTGCTCCACCGATAATTACTACATCTTCAACGACCATGATGGTCCGAGATGTAAGTCATTCATGAGGATGACTGTCTAGTTAGGACAATGTCTCATTCAATTAGTGTGTCATCTTTTAAGGAACCGAGATAGTCAGGAAGATCTACTCCAGCCATCTTTGCAACATCATGAATCGGTGGTAGACTTTGTACTAAACTACTAACGAAATTACTAGTTGCAGATGAACCATCGGCATTATTACCGCCATCCCATACAGTTACCTTATCGATCTTCATATTACGTATAGCTTCAACTTGTGCAGCAACCATGCTCTCAACTTTCTCGACCATAAGAAGAGTAGCAGCAGCTTTCGTATCTCCGCCAGCGCTCTTAACTAGACCAGCATAACCACTAGCTTTAGCATCCAATACCTTCTGAATTCCTGCTGCTTCTGCTTCGTACCTAGCAAGGATAGCGTCTGCGTCTCCTCTAGCTATACGACGAAGTCGTTCCGCTTCAGCTTCAGCAGAAATTTCGATTTGCTGTTTCTCGATTTGTACGCGAACAATGTCACTCGCCTGTAATCTTGCTTCTTCTTCCATGAAGAATGCACGCTGAATTTCGGCTTCAGCTTGTGCTGCAGCAACTGCTGCACGCTGTTTAGCAGCGGCTTCAATCTCAGCTAAATCCGCATCAGAATTCTTGACTATTGCAGTCGCAGCGTTCTCACCAGAAACCGCTAGTGCCTCTTGATTACCAACATATACACGCTGATCTGCTTCCGCAGTCTTACGACCTTTTTCTGCTTCTGCTAGGTTTTCTGCAACTTCAATCTCACGAACTCTGTTTGCTTTTGCTGCACCAACAGCTCCATCTCTTTCTGCGTTTGCAACGTCAATACGTGCATTCTCAACAGCAGTTGAAGCGGCTTTCTTACCAATACTCTCGATATAGTCTGACTCGTCAGTAATATCTACCAAGTTAACGTTAATCAGATGAATACCAATCTTTTGTAATTCTGTATCCACATTAGTCCTTGTCATCTCCAAGAATGTATCTCTGTCTTGGTTAATTTGCTCAATTGTTAGAGATGCTACTGTCAAACGAAGTTGACCAAAGATAATTTCTTTTGCCATTTCTTCAATTTGTTGAGGTGATAACTGTAGTAATCTCTCAGCAGCATTTGTCATGATTGCAGGTTCAGTACTGATACCTACTGTAAATGTACTTGGAACATTGATTCGGATATTTTGCATAGATAGTGCATTTCTCAAATCAATATTAATTGTTATAGGAGTCAAGGAAAGGAATGCATAATCTTGAATTAATGGCCAAACTAGCGTAGCACCTCCATGTATTGATCTAGATGCTGCACCTTTAGAGGTACGACCAAAAACCACCATGATCTTATCTGGAGGGCATCTTTTATATCGCTGTGCGAAAAATATTGTGGTAGCCACTAGGACTAAAACTATTGCAAATATCATTATTGTTGCTATTCCGGAACCTTCTGCCATTGTTTCAACTCATGTTGTTTGAAACACAACTAGGTCATGAACTCTTTGCCGGCATCATCTGAGAAAACAGTAGAGGAAATTATTTTCTTCTAACTATTAGAGTTGATGAAATGACATCTATTACTTCAGCAAACTCACCGGTTGCCATCCCCTGACCATCTTCTGATTTCGCATTGTAAGTCCTCATAGCATTCCCTGATTCAACTTGAATTTGTCCTACTCCACCTTCAGGGATTCTTAGGTAGATTGTCCCTACTGAACCTATTGAATCATCCATATCAATAGTTCCATCTGATTGAAGAGATACGAATAATTGGAATAGCTTACCTGTCCCATACATGGATGCAAAACCAGTAACAGATCCTACTACTATTGCTAATGATGTTTGATCAGAATCACCTTCTAATACATACAATCCACCAAGGCCGAAAAACATCATGAAAGCCATAATTCCTTGAAATGTCAGAGCTTTGAATGATGCATCAGCACCCATTGCGTCAAAATCTGTGCCGAATATTCCATCGAATACATCAGCAGCAATTCCACCAATCATCATTAATGCGAACCAAAGAAGGAAAAGAACCCCTCCTAAAACAGCAGAAGATGCAAAAATTAACTGTAATCCACCTCCACCATCATAACCAACAAAAGAAAGTAAATCAAAGTCTGCAAGGGACGCCATGTACACATCTAGCACAAGACACACATTTCACCTCTTCGGCGACATGAGATACTATTCATCGTTATTTGCGCTGTTTTCTTTCAGCCACATATCTTTCTAAATTGAAAATCGGACCTACCGCAAGACCTGTCACTATTGCTGAAAAAAATTTGTTATTTGTTAAGTCGTAAAGAAGAATTGCAAGAATTGCAATTATTAGAGGAATTATTAATCTTCGTAGAAAGATATGATATCCACCAAATAATTCAAATGCAGGGTTATCGATAGCATTATCGACTAAATCAGGAAAATTTTTTTTCTGACTAGACATTCTAGTCACCGATCAACTAGCTAACCAGAAAATCGCCCCAATCACGGTCAGACCGACAGGGATGATATACCAGATTACCCTAGAAACTACTGGACTTGAGTCTATGAATTGTAATTCACCTGATTCATCACGAACAAGAGTGGTTTTTTCTAATTTTGAATATGATTCAGAAAATTCTTTCTGGTGTTTAGATAAGAAAATTAGAAAATAAATTGCCATAACAATAGTTCCACCGCCAGTTCCTTGTAAAAGAATTCCAAGAAACTCAAGTGCCATGACATCCCCAATCATAATTTGAGCAATCCCTAACATAACTAAAATCAATGAGTCAATACGCGCCATACGTGTTAGTCCAAGAGGCGATATGAAATCAATCCTTTCCCTGCACATTATGAAAAAATATCAAGACATACTACTTGGTTTAGATGACCAAATAGCCCAGGTTCCTTTAGCAGTAGCAATAATTTCACCATCTTGATTTGATAAAACACCATCACAATGAGCTAAATTCTTACCTCGACGAAGAACTTTGCCTTCTGCCACTAAAATATCGCCTATATTTGCAGCATTCAGAAATGAAATATCTAACTGTGCAGTAGCACACCACTCTTCTTTCTTAATCATCGATACAAGTGCTCCGCCAAGAGCGGTATCAAGCATAGTTGAATGCAATCCACCATGAGCCACACCTCCAGCATTTAGATGATTAATAGATACTGTACAACTAACTGCACATTCACCATTCCCAAACTTTGTCCCAATTACTCCTAATGAATCACATACTCCTGATAATTTCATTGAGGGGGTATATTTATTATTGCCGTAAATTTCATCAGTCATTTTTCTAATTCTCCTGTTTGAACAGCCCAAAGCCGCGAATAAATACCACTTTTTTCTATTAATTGATCATGAGTACCAACTTCAGATATTGAACCGGAATCTAATACAATTATTGTATCTGCATTTCTTATTGTAGATAATCGATGAGCAATTATAAGAGTTGTTCGATCTTCTGAGATTTTGTCTATTGAGCGCTGTAGAGCCGCTTCAGTTTCATTATCAACATTACTAGTAGCCTCATCAAGAATAAGGATTGGAGCATTTTTGAGTACTGCTCTAGCTATTGCTAATCTTTGTCTTTGACCGCCTGAGAGTTTATGCCCATCTTCACCGATATTAGTTTCCATCCCCTTGGGTAATTCAGAAATGAAAACAGTGGCTTCAGCAATACCTGCAGCATATTCTACCTGTTCCATATTAGCATCTGGATCACCATATGCTATATTCTCTTTAACAGTGCCAGGGAAAAGAGTTGTATTCTGAGAGACAAGTGCGATAGAACTTCTAAGTGATTCAAGTTTCAAGTCTTTGATATTAATATCATCAATTTCTAAAGTTCCAGATAAAGGGTCATGGAATCTCATCAAAAGACGAGTTAGTGTGGTCTTACCTGATCCGGTAGAGCCTACAAGGCCAACAGTAGTCCCTGCTTGTATTTCGAAATTTATTTCATTAAGAACAGACTCTCTCCCCGGATAAGTAAATTTAATATCATTAAAAGTGATTTTTCCTTGGACTTCAGTTAATATCTCATTTCCCTCAATTATACCAATTTCAGTATCAACTAAGTCTAAAACACGAGTAGTAGAAGCCATTGCTCTTTGATATAAATCAAAAGTTTGTCCAAGTCTAGTTAGAGGCCAAAGAAGTCTCTGGGTAATGAACACAATGATTGCATATGCACCTACATCTAGCTCACCATCTAATGCCATCCAACCACCCACGAGCATATTGGCGGTAAACGCGAATAAAATCGCCATTCGGATTAAAGGAACGAATGAGGCAGATAGGCGTATAGCATCTCTGTTAGCGTTTCTATATGACCCCGATGCTAAACTTACTCTTTCAGACTCTCTACTTTCTGCAGTAAAGGATTTGATGGTAGTAATCCCTTGAAGATTATTATTTAGTAAAGCATTTAGTTCCCCTACCTCTTCTCTGACTTTCTTGTATCTAACTCCAATCCTACTTTGAAAAATAAATGAACCAATGACGATTATCGGGACTGGGATGACCGCTAATAATGCAACTTCGGGCGCTAGAAGGAACATGATGGTGCCGACCACTGTAATGGTAGTAACGAGTTGTAATAGGTCATTAGCTCCCTGATCTAGAAACCTTTCTAACTGATTAACATCATCATTCAAAATTGACATTAATCCGCCAGTAGATTGCTCAGAAAACCACTGCATTTCTAAATTCTGAATATGATTATAGGTATCCATTCTTAATTCATGCTGAGCGGTTTGAGCAAGATTTCTCCATAAAATCCCCCACCAGTATTCGAACAAAGACTCAAGAACCCAAATAACTACAGTAATAGAAACTAAGATTAAGAATTGGTCATGAGGATCAGGGTATCCATAATTCGCTAAAAATGATTCTTCACGTTGAACTACAACATCAATTGCCATACCAATAAGTATCGGTGGAGCAATATCCCAAAATTTATTCATAATAGAGCATAAAGAGGCTAAAATGACTGTCAATTGATGATGTTTTAGATGAGACAAAAGACGTCTCATAGGATGACGGCCCTGTTCCATAACTACCGCTTAAATTGTAGGGTTTTGAATGTGACCCTCATAGATTTGTGATTTAAAACAAATCATCGGTCCATGTATCTGCCCAGATATCAAATACTGAAATAGTAACATCAGTAGTTGAGTTTGTACGGATATTATAGAAATCTCCACCAGATACTAAATCATCTAAATCTACATCCATCCAGAAAAATTCCCACCAAGTCTGATCATCAATTGTAACATTCAATATTCCATCATTAAAATTCATCAACGCCAATGATTCAGAATTATTTAAAGAACCGATTCTTGCATGGAATTCAAGTTCAGAAGGGTCGGCTTCAGATACACCATTCGGGATAGTACCGGACCAAGTTTGAATTTCATCATTAATTACAGAATTATTCTGTGGAATGAACTGTATGGGAGTCCTTACAAGATTGTCTCGCAATATTATTGATGCCGATTCGCCAACATCAACTGATAAGGAAAAATCAGTACCTTCACCATCATATATTTCTATACCCAATATCATAGGTGGTGAACCTCCTAATTCAAGAATAATTGTATGTGTTCCATTGGTTCCTGTAGCAACTTGCTGAAGAGATAATATGTCACCCGTAATCTGCCAATCAAGATTCGAAAAATCAGTAGTATCAAAATTGAAAGGAGGCCATAAACCATCTGGATTTTCACTAGCAAGTCTGGCAATTTCATAGAATGGATCATTGTATTCTGGAAGAGCATCTCTTCCTTCAAACCATACATTCCCTATTCTTACATTAGTAATTTCAGTACCTTCAATTACTTCAGTATCTACAGCAGCATTAGCAATATTATACCTCAAGGCAATAGAACTTAGATTTTTAGAATCATCCTTACCTACACTCCAATCTATTGAAACTATTTGATTTTGTATTTCTATCACAGAAGATGTTTCAATTCGAAGCATGTCATAATCATCTGATAATTTGAGTACATTGAAAGAATCAGAGACTGATAATAATGCATTTAAGGCATCAGAAGAAAGCGGGAAACATTCATCATCTTCACACGGATTTAATGGTACTTCAAGACAACCAGATAGTGCGGAAGAAAATAAAATAAAGCTCACCAACACTACCCTCATGATTGCTTCCGAGAGTTAATCAGTCAATAAATTATGGAATATTTGTTGGAAAAATTCTGAATTATTGGAGCGTTGCCACTATATGCGATGCCTAACGACGGTAATCCAAGAAGGGGGTCTAACGTTGTCGAGTAATATTCTTGTTGTGTATAAAAAAAACTTTGAAGATGTTCATGATAAAGCATTAGATGAAGTAAGAAATACCCTAGAATCACTAAGTAAAGAAATGTCTATTGTTGTGGATTACTCGGCTAGAGAGAAGGTCAGTAGAACGGATTTCATCGAACGCGATTTAGTGGTGGTATTAGGTGGCGATGGGACGCTAACATCGATCGCTCATTCAGTAGATGAAAATACTCCAGTAATGGGCGTTAATAGTCACCCAAGAGAACCCGATAACGATGGTTCTTATGGATTTTATATGGGTAGTGATCCAAATAATTTCAAAGAAGATATTAAGAGAGCTTTATCTGAAGAAGCAATCGTTAATATTTTACCAAGATTACAAGCAGAAATATTTACCACTAGCGGTAATATAATTCGTTCGGATCCTGCATTAAATGACCTATTATTAGCTAATACGCATCAGTATCAGCCATCAAAATATAGATTACAGAGAAAAGAAGATGAGAAAAATTTAGAAATTAATTGCGTACAATATTCGTCGGGGTGTTTATTCTCTACATTTCTTGGCCAAGGTGCTTGGTACAGACATATCAATAATATAGAAGGGACTACTTTTCCTGAACAAGAAATTGATGATCACTATTTATTTGTTTCAAGAGATTTACCTCGTAATGATAGGAGAGATGATGGTACATATTGGGCTTGGACCAATCAACCAACTACATTCACTAGCGATATGCACAGAGGATACGTAGTTGCTGATGGATGGGATGAGACTCATTTCACTAGAGGAGCCACAATCTCTGTTAGCCTGAATGGACCTACTTTGAAATTACTTACTTTCAGAAGTACGATATATGACCGAGTCGCATACTGGATAGATGCTTAATCAAAGAATTTGTTCTAAGAATAACTTAGTCCTTTCATGCTGAGGATTATCAAAGAATACATCAGGTGTATTTTCTTCAATCAATAAACCTTCATCGAATAATATCACACGATCTGCAACTTCTTTAGCAAATCCCATTTCGTGAGTTACGACAATCATAGTCACATTAGATTTAGCTAAATCTATCATTACATCCAATACTTCTTTAATCATTTCAGGATCTAATGCAGATGTTGGTTCATCGAACAACATGATCTTTGGATCCATTGCCAGAGCTCTGGCAATCGCAACACGTTGTTGCTGACCGCCCGAAAGACCACTAGGATACTTGTAAGCCTGCTCTGGAATTCCAACACGCTCTAATAATTCTAGAGCATGTTGCTCTGCTGCCCTTTTTGATATACCCTTAACTTTCATTGGAGCCAATGTAATATTTTCCATAATTGTTAGATGAGGGAATAAATTAAACTGTTGAAACACAAAACCGACTTCTGCTCTGACCTTCTTAAGATCTGCAACGGTGGTGTCATCATCGATATTGATACCATCAATATATACTGTTCCAGCACTATGAGGTTGTAATCTATTCAGAGTTCTTATGAATGTTGATTTACCAGAACCTGAAGGGCCAAGAACTACAATAATTTCACCTTTTCTCACCTTCATATCAATTCCTTTTAATGCCCAAAAATCACCAAAATTTACTTTTACACCTTTAGTTTCTATAATTACTTCATCACTCATGCTGCTTCTCCTCCTCCTTCATTTGTTAATCCTAATCCTTTCTCAATCCTCATAGAAATTCTAGAAAGGTAGAATGCGAATACCCAGAACACTAGTGCTGTCACATACAATGGTTCTAGGAAGTCTCCCAAATATCCAGGAGATGTGTTAGGTAAGTCTTTGGCTAACTTGAAGAAATCTAAGATATTGATTATGAAAAGTAAGGTTGTATCTTTCCACAATCCTATGAATACACTCACAATAGATGGCAGAGTTGTACGTACCGCATTTGGAAGTTCAACTTGCAATTTTGTTTGCATTGGAGATAAACCTAATGCAATTGCTGCTTCTTTCTGGCCACTATCAACTGCCTGTAATCCTCCTCTTAGAACTTCGGCAATATAACATCCACCAAATAATCCGAAGATTAACAGCATCCTCATTATATCTTCAAGCTCCATAAACGGATCAATAATATCCGGAAGTAAGAAAACAGCGAAATATAACCAACAAATTAGTGGTCCTGAACGCACCGTCTCGATTAGAGCTACAGCAGGATATTTGAAGAATGGAAGTTTACTTTGTCTTCCAAATGCTAATACTACACCTACTCCAAAGCCAAGTACACAACCAGCAGTAGCTACGATTAGATTGACAAATATACCTCCCCATTGAGATGCTTCTACACCTCCGCAACGAGTTAATTGGAGGTTAGCATCTGAAGAAATACCAAATACCTGGGCGCACAAGTCTTGAACTGCTTCAGGAGGATTCATAATGAATATTGCAAAGAAGAAGAGAGCAACTGAAGTTAAAGCAAGATATGACCTTAGTCTATTTGCTACATATTCTTCATTTCTAGAACAATAAATATATGAGGCACCAAATGTAAAATATGACAGTATTGTAGCGCCAATAAGTTTCATCACTGGTTCGTCTGAATTATAATTAATTGCTGTTGGATTCCAAGCAATGTATGTTAATATCCCACAAAATATTGTAAATGGAATCAAAAATTTCAGAGGTTTTTCTCCAGTAGTACCGTAGGCGGCTGCGATAAGTGCAAATGTCAAATAAAGTATAGACCATAATCTCCAACTTTGATTAGGTAAATAAGGTTGAGTCAAACTTTCAGTCATTAATTGACCGACTAATACAAGGACACGATTAGCCCAAACAACTTCCCAATCAGCCTCAATTAAAGCAAAATGCCCAAATCCATTGACAACTAGATAAATTATCCAGGCACTAAGAACACCAAGTAATGTAGAGGCAGGATTTTTCCAAAAAGTTTGTTTGATTAAACTAGTTATAGTCAGGTAAATTGCAAGGAAACTGGCTAATAAAACTAAAATTGCAAATATTAACGCTTTGATTGATGTACCTTCTTCTGATAAAATACCAAGGAAATTATATACCGAAAGTAATAGAGAAATACCAATACCTACGTATGAAAAAGTGATATTTAGTGATGGGACTAAACTTGATTTGCCTATGATAGACTGTTCAATCTCTAATATCCTATCTTGAATCATATTTTCACACTCGTTATTCTGGCATTAAACCAATTCATTATTGCAGAAATCATAAGACTTCCAAGTTGATATGTCACTAAAAGTAGAAGGAATAAAGGAATCAGTTTACCTACATTATTAGCCATAACTAAGAACTGATAGAATATATCATTATATGCAACTATTATGGCTAGACTAGAATTTTTCCATACATTCATAAATTGATTATTCAGTAATGGAATCATACTTCTAAGTGCCTGTGGAAGGATTACTAATCGTAATCTTTGAAATGGATTTAGACCTAATGAAATTGCAGCTTCAACCTGACCCCTAGGAAGGGCTTGGATACTCCCACGAACTATTTCTGCAACCACAGATGCTGTAAATAAAGTAAGCCCGATTATCATCGCACTGAAAGCAGGTGAAATTTCAAACCCTTTTTCTGCTGCAAATGTCCAAGACCCAGGGGAGGCTGAGGGTTTGAGTAATTCAGGATGGGAAAATCCATCGGAAATTGCCACCCCTATTGCTACTGCAATTGAGAGTGTCCATATAGTGAATGACTTACGCAATCCTTCAGATGAATCATCCATTACCATTTCATTAACACCTGAATCATCCATATTAGTGAATACTAATAGCGAATAGATTAGAAATATTGCAGCTATAATACAATCTAGACCACCGGAGGTAGTAGTGAAGAATGGATATGACATTACTGTAAAAGTAACTATCGCCGACATAACTAGAAGGTCAGATGCTAGAGCTTCATAACGCCAACTAAGAACTGAAAAGGGTCTTTGAATTAGAGAATTTTTTGAATCATTAACCTTACGAGGCTCTACCCTAGCCATTTGTCTCATAATTATTTTCACTAGACTAAGAATGATTAATCCGAAGAATATTCTGGAATGTTCTGCCACAGTTACAAACCATATTCCTTGATTACTATAGTAGATTAATCCCATGATACTTTTTTCTTCGGAAAATAGAGGGAATTGATGACCCATTTGAGTAGCTATTAAGAAAAGTAGAACTGCCAGAGGGAGATTACGGAAAATCTCTACATAAGCCGTTGCAAATGTAGAGGCTAGTTTATTCGATGATAATCTCGTCACACCTACAATTATGCCTAACATAGTGCATAGGAATATACTGACAAGAGTTACTCTGGCTGAATTAATTATAGCCGCTTTATAGAAAAGCCATCTAGAATCTGCTCCAGGTATTACTTCTAGTGGCCAAGTGTTTACCCTGAATGTATTACCTTGAGCCATGAAGTCATATGCTAGTTCCCACCTATTTCTCATTACAGTATCGGGATGGTTGAGTAAAAACAAAAAGCGTAAAAGGAAATAGAGAAGAATTGGTAATGTCATCATAAAGACGAGAGATGCACTACGGTGTTCTTGAATAGAGGGTTTAGATTGTTCTAGACCTAAAACAATAATCCAGAAAGCAACATTTACAGAAAGTATTAGGGAAAAAATTTCTATAAGATTCTGCGACAAAACTGGTATAAATGAGATCTGAAATACTAAAATTACGAAAAATAGTATTGAAGATAATGAAATTAATTCGCCACGCCCTAAACTCTTAATGGATTTAAAATTGAATAAGTTACCTATATTATTCTGAATCAATAAGAAAGATGTTAATACCGCACCACCGATTAGAAAGAAAGAGATGCCAGTCGTAGATAGTGATAATAAAGGCACTATAAAATATGAGGATAAGAACATTATCATAGCAAAAAATGAAGAGTGATATCCACGTAATAGAAAGCCAATTAAGAGTCCACAAAACAATCCTAATGACGAGCCTTTCAATAATGCAGTAAATATAGAAAGAACTGAATATGAACTATCATTTACGATAGCTAAAAATCCAAATAATATTATCCATAAATACATATTCTGCAATAAATCAAATAATAAAGAAATAGATGAGGAGAGGGCAGGAAACTTTCTTGGTTCAGCAAAAAGATTGTTAAATTCATTTTGAATCAAGATATATGAGATTAAAAGAAATCCACCTACAAATAAAACTAAACTTTCATTTGAATAATAGGCAATATTTTGCTGGACTCCACCGAATGAAATATCCCTAGACATAGTAGACACATAATCTACTGAATAAGTAAGAAACTTATGAGAATAAAAGTAAAAAGCAATGATACCAATTAATCCAAATATGGCGCGTGGATAGCTAAAAAGAATATAGAAAGAAAGAGGTAATCTTCTTCTCCAATCGGAATCAAGTGTTTCTGTACTATCTAGAGAGAAGGCTTCGGAGTTATCTCCAACTCCATCTTGTCCTTCAACATTCACTCAATCTCACCGAATCTAAAAAAAATAAAAAAAATAAATAATAGACCTCTGGAGGAGTATACCCCTCCAGAGGTTTTTGTAATTCTGTCTGTGTTATTCAGTTACCTGATTAACGCATTGGAGGTGCGAACTGAAGTCCGCCCTCTGAAACGAGAGCGTTAGCAGTTCCTGATCTTGAAATCAAGCATCCAGTCATAGCATCTGAACCACTGTGTCCATCATATGATCCGTCACAGAATGCGTCATCATATGCTTCACCGTAGTTACCAGATGCAGCTAGAACTGCTTGCATCCATGTACCTGCTACTGGGTTATCAGTAGTACCTAGACCTAGATCAGAAGTTAATAATCTACACATACCTGGGTCAGTGATAGCGCCGCCAGCTTGTGCAGGTGCAGACTCATCAACATCAGTAGTTGCAGGATCATCTTCAACAGCTTCAACTGCAGGAGTTAGTGCACAAGAAGAAGCAGCCATATCTACAGCGTTAGCAGCAGTTACGCCCATTTCTTCAGCAGTAATCATTCCATACCATACCCATGCAACTACATCCTTGAAGTCAGAATCTCCATCACGTGTAGCAGCTCCTAGAGGCTCCTTTGAAAGTAGTTCAGAAGCAATCCATGTACCATTAGTGATAGAACCCTCGTTGTCTAATGCCCACTTCTTTGCAACCATTGCTGACATGTCACCTGTGAATGCATCGCACTCACCAGAAATTAACTTGTCAGTAGCTTCAGCAGCATCTGCAGTACCTACAGAGGTAAACTCAATACCACGAGCGGAGAACCAGTCTTGCATGTTTCCTTCAGTTGTCGTTCCTACACCAACACAAATATTTGCATTGTTTAGACCAGAGGCTGAATTACCAGCGAGTGCTGCAGGGAAAGCAGCCTCACGGACCAAGATACCTTGTCCATCGAAGAAGTTCATACCTGCGAAATCAGCGTTAAGATCTGCATCACGGCTTGTAGTCCAAGTTGTGGTACGGATTAGAACGTCGATTGTTCCAGATGATAGTTTATCGAATCTGTCCGAGCCTGAAGCAGGGATGTATTCAACACCAGTATCTGGATTTAGGCCAATAGCAGCTGCAACAGCTCTACAGTAAGCAATATCAAGACCAGAGCGAACTCCGCTTGTAGCATCTAAGTAGCCCATTCCATATTGGGACTCTTTCACACCACACTTCATAGATCCACGATCTACAATTGTGTCCATTGTACTTACAGGTGTTGTATCTGAAACGCCCATAGCATATCCTTCATCATAGCTAGCATTAACGTCATCTTGCGTGACGTCAGAACCAGCACAGCCCGCAAGGGCTGCAGTCATCATTAACAGCATCATAGTTGTAGCGAGTAAACTTCGCATGACCCTTCTAGAACATATAGCGAATATATACCTTCGCACAGATGTGAAGAAACTCACTGTTTTGAATATATATGAGAGAAATTAGAATTAAGGTAGTTTTGAATCAGAGAATCGAAAATTAACATGGATAAAAAATACCACTAAAATTAATAATTCAGCGATAAAGAATACGTTTAGGAGGTAAAGAAAATATAGAGCTAACGCTAATATAGAAAAAAAATGAAAGAAATAAAGTTGGAAGGAGCAGGATGCCGAAGCATCCTACCCCCCCCGGTTTTCCGAGTTTCTTAGGAGGTGATCCATCTGCAGGTTCCCCTACAGATACCTTGTTACGACTTAACCCTCCTCGTCGAAGGCAGGCTCGAATACCCCATAGAGAGGTAGCCTCACCCACCCACAACTAAGATGGTTTGACGGGCGGTGTGTGCAAGGAGCAGGGGCATATTCACCGCGCCTTTTTGAGACGCGATTACTACCTAATCCAGCTTCATGAGGGCGAGTTACAGCCCTCAATCCGAACTACGAACGGGTTTCGGGATAGCTATCGTTCCTTTCGGAGCAGCAGCCCATTGTCCCGTCCTTTGTATTGCGCGTGTAGCCCATAGCATTCGGAGCATACTGACCTACCGTTGCCCTCCCCTTCCTCTGACTTAGCGCCAGCGGTCTCCCTATAGTGCACTGAATCCGGAGATTCAGTTAGCAAATAGAGATGAGGGTCTCGTTCGTTATCTGACTTAACAGAACGCCTTGCGGTACGAACTGACGGCGGCCATGCACTACCTCTCGAACAATCCGGTAAGTTCATTACACTGACCTTCATTTGTCCGTCGGCTATGGTGAGTTTTCCGGCGTTGAATCCAATTAAACCGCACAATCCTCAGGTTGCGGTGCTCCCCCGCCAATTCCTTTAAGTTTCAGCCTTGCGACCGTACTTCCCAGGCAGTGGACTTATCACCTTCGCTTCGACACTGAGAGTGCTCGGAGCACCCCCAACATCAAGTCCACAGCGTTTACACCTAGGACTACCCGGGTATCTAATCCGGTTCGTGCCCCTAGGCTTCGTCCCTGACCGTCGGATCCGTTCTAGTGTGGCGCCTTCGCAACAGGTGGTCCGCTCAGGATGACAGGATTTTACCCCTACCCTGAGCGTACCCCACACCTCTCCCGGTCCCAAGTCTGACCGTCCTCGCAGAATTCAACCAGTTAAGCTGGTTGATTTACCCACGAATGTATCAGACCGGCTACGGACGTTTTAGGCCCAATAAAAGCGACTACCACTTGAGGCGCCGGTATTACCGCGGCGGCTGGCACCGTCCTTACCCACCCCTTATTCCAAGACCTATTTAGAGTCAAGAAAAGCATGGGTCTTACCCCATGCACTTGGAGTTCCCTGGTCACGATTTCTCGCATTGCCAAGTTTTCGCGCCTGCTGCACCCCGTAGGGTCTGGATTCGTGTCTCAGAATCCATCTCCGGGCTATGTCTCCCAACACCCGTACGCGTAGAGGGCTAGAGGGTACATTACACCCCCTACAACCTGATACGCCGCAGGCCCATCCTATGCCGCCGGAGCTTTCATCCACTCACCGTTCCAGGCGTAGTGAACTATGGATCATTATTCTCAGTTTCCCGAGGTTATTATCCAGCATAGGGCAGGTTACCCACGTGTTACTGAGCGGTACGCCGAGAATCTAATTTCTCGCGACTCGCATGGCTTAATCGAACTCCAATAGCGGTAGCCTCCGGCAGGATCAACCGGATTTCTTGTGAAATCACAGTATCCTTTCGAAGTTTGTAGTCATACAATGGCTGTCACTTATATTATTGAATTGGCGCAGAAACACATTTCCTATATTTGAATGTGATATATTTTTCTGCTTACTTGCACCCCTATTATCGGGGTCAAGTCGTTATTGTGGTTAACCTCCATAACCATGAACTAGGTTCATGGCCGCACTTCCTCGGCACACGCCTGACCTGATAGTAGACCTCATCGCACTAGGTGCTCAATCTCCAACGCCAGTCAAACGTAGCAAGTCGCCGACCGGCAAGGGGTATTTCAATCTGCCCTACTAACAAGTATAGTGATTGGGGCGCAGTACAGCGATTATGGAAATACAAAATACTTTCAAGAGATTGGTATTACTGCACACCATAAATTGATTTTAGTGTATTATATTGAGATATGGAATTCTACAAAAGAAATAGTTAATACAAAAAAAAATAAAAACGATCTAGAATGGTTCTAGTTAGTTAATAAACTCAATCAGCGCCAAAGAATTCTCGGAGCACTGGGTGCATTTCCATGGCCTGTTCTTTCTGAATTTGTTCGTATGTCCTTAGTATGATACCAACGGCTAAAAGAAGTCCAGTTCCAGTAGCATTCCCTACTGTTCCAAGTAAATCAGCGCCAGCTGCAAGTAGACCTACGAAGGCACCTGAGAATAGAGTCACGGGAGGAATGTACCTCTCTAAGATTCTTTCTAATACAACAGGGTTCTTTCTGAAACCTGGTATCTGCATACCAGTCCTCTCAATTTGTTTAGCGACATCTTTAGCACCCATGTTAGTAGTTTCAATCCAGAACTTAGCGAATACAGTTGAACCAGCTGTCATTACGAATACGTATACTACTACATGCACCATTAATTGCCCCAGGCTATGGCCATAAGCATCTCCTGTCTGATTAAGTAATGGAAGGAACCAATCACCGACCCCATTCACCATTGAGGAGTACCATGCAAAACCATCCGAAGGCGTCGTGGCACCTACTTCATACGAACCAAACCAATGGGCTCTAGAGAATGCACCATTACGTCCCAAGAATGGGACTGTTGAGAGTACAGGGTGACTCCAGAATAAGAGCGTGAACATATTGATATTTGCTAGTAAAGCTGCCATTAGAATAACTGGTATGTTACTCGCATAAACTAGACGTATTGGATATTGACCTCTATGACCTCGAACTTTACCGTGAGTCAATGGTAATTCTAACTTACTTGATTCTGCATAAGCAACTACTAGGAACACAATTATCGAAGATACAAGTGCTGCTATCGGATTGGCATGATTTAACAATATCAATTCGAAACCATTTTCCGAAACTAATTGAGAATTAGTCGCAGTCCTCAGAGTATAGAATATCATTGGAAGCGTCCCCGAAGGAGGGTTCTGGAATGATAGAGGTGATCCTGCAGTTACGGGTAATGGAGATAGTGTACCTACGAATGTAGACTGAGCAACACCTGCTGCAATGAATAATGAAATACCGCTACCAATTCCCCATTTACTTACAAGTTCGTCGAGAAGGAAAACAAGATATGAACCCATGAATAATTGAGCCACAATTATTGTATTAGCCCATCCAATACCAAAGTCTAGGATTAGAGTTTCTGATGGATCAAGGAAACCATATACTTGTGGAATTGATTCAATAGGAATCATAATTAAAACTAATAATTTCTGAACACCTTGATATAATTGCTTATCATTAGAATCTTGTAAATCTAATTGAATTATCTTGGCACCTGCGAAAAGTTGCATAATAATTGAACCGGTAACAATAGGACCTATTCCTAAATGCATAATTGAACCAGAAGCTCCAGCCATGATTGCACGGAAAGATGAAAATATATCTAATGTTGAATCAGATAATCCATAAATCATAACATTAGTCATCATGAAATAAATTATTAGTACAAGAGTTGTAGTCCATAATTTTTGATTAAAACGAACATGTCCCTCAGGTTTTGTAATACTAGGATAGACATCAACGAATCTGCTTAAACCATAAAGACGGCTACTTTCTGAACCAGAATATAATAAACATGCTAAAGCCATAGAGACTGCTAATCCAAGAAGTGCAACTCCAACTAATAAGAAGCCCACAGCAGATGTGTCAACCCAACCCCAATAGGCAAGTCCTATTACTGAAGTTAGCCAAATACCAGGCTTTAGTGTGCGTCCAAAATAAGGAACAGATTTGATATTCTCTGGTAAATCGGACATTGCACTCCACATAACAAAAGCAACATATGGAATAGAAACTAGAAACATACGGAGAGCATGCATTTGCTCTTCTGCAGTACCTACGAATTCGTCACGTAACCAATAGTACAACATACCCCAATATATTGCAGCGACGATCCCGGTTGCAATGAGGTTAGGTTTTCTGTCGACCATTAGATTCACCAACTATTCTAATCTTATTCTTCTTCCCATTCTTCTTCGCTATCGCCAAGAGTTACTGAGCCACCTGCGGCTTCTACTTTTTTAATCGCAAGAGAACTTGCTTCTTTAACTGTGATATTCAGAGCCTTATTCATCTTACCTTTAC
Organism: Candidatus Thalassarchaeum sp.; assembly: GCA_016777225.1. Classification (GTDB taxonomy): domain Archaea; phylum Thermoplasmatota; class Poseidoniia; order Poseidoniales; family Thalassarchaeaceae; genus MGIIb-O2. The sequence continues at coordinate 157,408 of JADHRW010000002.1, forward strand.
CTAGTAATTTATCGAAACCTAGTTCTGACAAATTGATAGATTTACCATCTGCCATTTCTTCAACTTCCTGAAGATTTACGGAGACATTTACTACCCTTAAACTAGGATCTCGATTGAATCCATGCATACCCCAGTGACCTGGCATATACTTGATTCGAGTCATTACACGATGTTTGTTGATTCCAGCATTACCACGGCCACCTCGCTTACCAGCGCCTCGTCCTGCTTTCTTTCCTCTGCCATGGTAACGAGATCGACCACGGAATTTATTTGTACGGGATACCATATTTATTCACCTCAGAGCATTCTTCCTGCGAGATCAGATATTGCCTCGCCACGGAATCCTAGAGCACCACCTACAGTGTAGGCTCGCTTGATTCCACCCCATCCTTTGCTTCCGCGTGGAGGGTGTAGTCTAAAAATTGGTTTTAATCCATCAACATCTTTCATAGTAGCATCACCTGCTGCCATTGCTTTTGCAAATGCTGCAACCGTTTTATATTTACTAGCTGCTTTAATCGTGGCGTCGTCTACTGGTTTATCTCCAACCATTCGTCCTCGCTCTTTCAGAAGTGTTTCGATTGTTTCAGCATCTACTTCGCCCCATGTGATGTAATCCTTAGACTTCTGTAACATTCCAGAATAGGTTACATTTTCTGGTATCAAGGTAGCATGATTAACACGTGTTAAATTAAGCATTAGCATTGTATCTCTAATTTTCTTTGTGACCCCACGGTCACTTCGTGCTCTAATTACCAAAAATGTCATTGCATTTTCCTCCCTTCAGTGATATTCAGCCTTTGTCTATCACGATCTGTGATTTTAGTTTTATTTAACTCAACAAGAGCGTTGAATGTTGCACGTGCAAAATTAATAGTTGTACGTGTTTGACCTGCGGATCTAGCCCAAACATCAGTAACTCCTGCAAGATTGAGTACACGACGGCCATAGTCTCCGATAACCAAACCTTTACCAGCAGGAGCGGGCATTAGCGTAATCCTTGTAGAACCTGAACGACCTGTTACCTTGAATGGTACAGAATTTCCAGGACCTTCAGATGATTCCCAAGAACCATTTCCTCTCATCACTGGAATTAGATTTAATTTGGCCTTATCAATTGCCTTACGAATAGTGCCTGAGACTTCTTTTCCTTTACAAACCGCAAGTCCAACATAACCATCACTGTTACCTACAACGCACAATACATTGAACCTAACACGACGTCCTGAGTCAGTCATTCTTTGAATCATATTTACACCTAAAACATCATCAGTGAGATCTGGTAGTAGCGCATCGACAATTTCTACTTCTCTAATTGGAAGCCCTGTTTCTATTGCTTGTTCATAGGTTAATATTTCACCATTCATGACCATACGACCAAGTCTTGTACGAGGAACCCATGAACGAAGACCTGCTAATGGGTCTGGGCCTCTACGACCTCGTGTATCAGTACTTTTTTCGACAGGAGCTAATGCTGCTGCGAGACCAGGTGCTAATTGAACGACTTCTGTATTTTCTTCATCACTCATATTTATGCCTCCTCTATCGCTTTCAGCGATTTCTTCACTTTAGCTGCCATTGATTCATCAATGTGTGCACCATGAATTCTGTCATCATCAGGGAATACTTGATCTCCATGAGGAATATCTAACCCCGCATCAACCATACCTCTTAATGCTGCGAAAACTCTACTTCCTGTAGATGATGCTGAAAGTCCAATATCAAGTACTGCACTCTCATGTCCAGCAGCCATTGCATTCTTTGCAAGTGCGTATCCTGCAAGATAACTTGCAGGAACAGATTTTCTAGAAATATCTTTAGGCCAAGAAAATTTATCAACTAGATTTTTACCATTTACAGATGCCAAAACAAAGTCTCCATCTGGATTGAACTCTACTAATTGACAAGTTGTCTGAGTATTTGATACTCTAACTACTGCTCTAGGCTTATCTCCTCTAAGTAACTTCATTCTTCGACGATAGTCAGTTTCTCCAACTCTACGTCTCTTGAATCTTAATCTTTGGTTTTTACCATGTGCCATTATTCATCGCCTCCAAGTTTTATGCCATCCAAACCCATGTTGGTACGCATGTGAGCAACAGAACGGTAAGTACCACCTTTTGCTTTTCGATAATAATACCTATATTCACTAGGAGTGAGTGTTTCATCTCCTCTCAAGTCTTTTAGAACTCTACGTTGAGCGCGAATAAGACGCATCCATCGATTCTTCTTAGGATCTCTCGAATTCCTCGTACCTTTTCGTGAACCAGGACCTTTACGGCGACCTTTTGCTTTTTGTTCCGCAGCTCTTCTAGATCTACCTTTACTGATTCCTTGAATAGGTCTGGCTTTGATTAAGCCATCTTCAATTAACTGACGAATGTCATCTTTCTGAACTGCAGTACTAACTTCATCAAGATAGTCTGGATTAATCCATACTCTATGAATTCCTACAGTACGCCCCTCTTTCTTTGAAAGAATTTGCGCGGCCATTCTCTTTTGATTAGAAATTATCATTGAAGATCACCTTTCCTGTCAATCTTACGGCGATTTAGTACACGGAGGCCTAAGTCATCAGCTCTATCATGGATATTTGCTCTCTTCCTGTTACCTACACTTGCGCCTATGCGTATTGCCTGGCGCTCTGGGTCAAGTCCATCAAGGTCACTTGGTTGATTCACAAGAACATCTTCAAAACCAGATGGATGTAATCCACGAACCGCAGCTATTTTCCCATACCCTACTCTCACCATTGGAGTACGATACTTCATGTTGAGTCTTTGCTTAGATTGCATACCCTTGGGTTTTCTCCATCCTGTTCTAGCAAGACGGTAGTATCTATACCACTCTTGACGACGGAATTTTGGTTGCTTCTTCATTTGAGCAGCACGTTTTGATAAATTTGCTTTTGTTTCATCATCTAAAACTGGTTTTTGTCGAGCAGTATGAACTTCACCCCACTCTTCGTCAAAGAATTCTTCATCTTCATCTTCATCAAAATCATCTTCTTCTACTTCTTCGATTACTTCTTCGATTACTTCTTCTGATGAATTACTTGATTCAGTGAGTCTTAAGATTAAATCACTTTTCTTTCCAGAAACTGGTAAATTTGCTTCTCTAAGTAATTCTTTTAGTTCTGCAACAGTCATTTTTTCGTATCCCATACTATTACCTCCTTTATTCTCCCTTAGAGACTATGTATATTCCATCTTGAAACACACGCCTATCTCTTTTCTTAACAACACAGGATCTCTCAATATTTGCTGCTGTTTGTCCTACTTTCTCTCTATCTGCACCTTTGACGATAATATCTGTCTTATTTTCAACTTTTACCTCAACATCAGAGGGCGACCAAGGTAGTTTGGCTACACGAGGAACCTTTTCTCCGAAAAGATTGTTCACAGTTAATTTATCACCTTGGACTTTTATAATCATAGGGAAGTGAGAATAAACCGCTTGTAGACGATATTCAAATCCAGAATCCACTCCTTTAACCATGTTAGTTAAGTGAGCATTCCATGTTCCAGCTAGTGCTCTTTCAGAGCGTCGTGGTAAATCGCAAAATACTTGCAAGCTACCATCAACAGTGCTAATATCTAGACGAGGATGACGGAATTCTCGAGATACTGTGTTTCCATCTTTTGAAACAGTGACATTGTGTCCATCAAGCGAAGCATTCACTCCATCAGGTAGTGGAATTGTATGTACTATTTTATCTAACTTAACCATATTTATCCCTCCTCAGAAAATATATGCGAGCAAACGCCCGCCAATTCTCTCCTTCTTTGCTTCATAATGATTCATTACACCTTGATTCGTAGACATAATTAGAAGTCCGAAATCTTGAGCAGGTAGGTACCTGGATTCCCACTTCTCATATTCTGATCTTTGAACCGAGAATCTTGGTTTGATTATTCCACAGCGATTTATAGCACCGACTAGTTCGATTCTATAACCTCCGCCACGGCCATCATCAAGGGCTTCATATTCACCAACATATCCAGATTTCTGCATAATTGATAACATGCTTCCTAACAGCTTACTAGCCGGTCGTACGGTCACTTCATAGTGGCCTGCGGTCTCCGCATTGAAAATACGGGTAAATGCGTCATTTAATGGGTCAAATTGCATCTTCTTCTCACCTCAACTATTCTTCTTAAATCCTATACTCGGAGCTACATCGCGGAAACATTGGCGGCATAATCTTAGTCCATGTCGGCGAATCATTCCTCGGCTACGTCCACAACGTCTGCAGCCATTTGTTCGTCCAATTTCTTCTCCATGATCTCTTGCCATGCTTCACTCCTCCACTATTGTAATTCCAAATTGCTCCACAAACCATAGTTTGCATTCATCACGGATAACACGATGATTTCTAGCAACCTTAGTACTTCGACGGCGACGTCGAGATACACGATGGCCAGGGCGCTCGAGAACGATATTTACATCCATACCAAATATTCCAATATCTGGGTCATATTTTTGGTCGGGAAAATCAGTATAATCCGATATACCGAAAGAAAGATTACCTGATTGATCGAAATTATATCCAGGTAACGTATTCTGACGAATCCAGAATGCATCTTTCAAGAATGATGCTATTTTATCTTGATCGCGTATAGTAACTTTACAACCTATTGGCCCGCCAATACGTGTACCCAAATCACGGTTTGTGCTAGTAGAAAGTGTCCTTACCGGCTTCAAGCCTGTAAGTAACTCAAGAACTTGTTCTGCAAGTTGCAGTCTCTGACCACCCTCGCCAACACCTATGTTGATAGTAACTTTAGTGATTCTAGGCTCTAACATTGCATTAGCACTCATTCAACCACCTCCAAAGGGATATCTTTGGAATTTCCAAGAATGAATACGTAGTCTGCAATTGTACCAAAATCATCAAAAGATACTTCATTTGCTTTTGATGAGCGTTTTATCTCTCTTGAACTAACAGTTGCGGTTTCTCCTATATGAGATCCACCTGTCAGATATGCTAAAGCACCTTCTTCGAATTTATGATGAGAAGTAATTTCTTGTTCTGGAAGTGATATTACTACACTGTCACCTGATTTGTATTCAGGATTGGAATCGAATAAAAGATTTCTTCCATCATGAAGATGAAGCTGGGTTTTTCCGCCTGAAACAGTAGTTTTACCCATTACACGACATGTTTTGGATGATGCTTGTTTCTTACTAATTGGCCTGTATCGTAACTTACCATTAATGTCTAATACACAACGGAAATTGTTTTCTCCAACTGTTAAAACATCCATTAAACCTACTCCACGTCCGACCGCAGTCTCGATTTTTCCATCAACCATGACTTTTCTAGAATGTAGAATTTTCTTAGCCTCTCGACGATTATGTGCTACTCCTAGTATATCTCGAAGAATCATGCCCATAGGCATGCATTTCTCAATACTATGCCCACAAGGATCTGGTTTTTGTACCCAAACTGTTGTTTTTCGTGGCAATGGCCAACTTCTTGGCATCATTAAACGCTTAATATGGCTACTACTCATAATTGTCCGCCTCCTCTTTCAATCAATTGCTTGATTCTTACTGGGTCTCCTTCATACAATGCTGTAACAACTAAGTTAGAAGGATGGATAGGTAGTGCTTCCTCTTTTCCATCTGCTGTAGTGATAGTTAAGCCATCTACAAAGATTTTACCACTAGAGGTATCTACACGATTAACTTTCGATTTCAAACCGGCTCGGCCTCTTGATTGTCCTAAACGCTTACCTTTAGAATCTGACTTGATGCTATTAGGATTACCGAAATCACCACGTAGGACCTCTACTTCATCGCCTACACGAACAGTTACAGTACGAACATTCTGTAAATTAGGATCATCTGTGATTAAACGTGCACGCATACGCTTACGTTTCACGTGAATTGGAGCCTTATTTTGGGAAAGGCGGTTTTTTCCAGGATTCTTTGTTGCCATTCATCTCACCTCATACAATTTGTTTCGCAGTAGCTGCGATTCTAGGCCAGCGTTCTGCAGCCTCTCTACTAACAGGGCCCTTGATATCGGAACCTTGAACATCTCCACGCTCATTAGTTAGAACGCATGCATTATCTTCGAATCTAGCCCATGTACCGTCTACTCTACGGAATGGCCTTGATTGACGAATAATTACTGCTGTGAATATTTGTCTTCTTGTTTCTGGTGTTCCTCTACGAACAGTCACACGAATCATGTCACCAACACCAGCTGCAGGATAACGACCAGCAACTCCTCCTTTCTTTAGAACGTTGATTAATTGAACTACTTTAGCACCAGTATTATCTGCACAATCCATCTTTGCCTGTGTAGGCAAAGCCTTAGTCACACGACTTGAAATTCCCTTCATTGAGAATCACCTTTCTCTATTACACAGAACTTAACCGTCTTTGAAAGTGGTCTACATTCCATGATTCTTACAGAATCACCAGGGTTTAATTCACCAATACAAGAAGGTAAGTGAGCAGGGTACCTTCTTGTACGCTTCTCATACCTCTCATATTTCTTCATATATCGAGTCATTTCTCTCTCTACTACAATTGAGCCAGACATATTATTCGAGTATACTTTACCTTCGATAATTTGTCCACGAACTCTTAGACTTCCGTTAAATGGACAGTTTTCGTCACCATCCCATTCGCCTTCCGGCGTTTTTACATCTACTCCGATATCTCGCATTTCAGTTCCTCCTATATTTACGGTTAATTCGATCTTCTGGCCGTTGGGTGACCGTGGCACCATCAATGACATTATTCTCAGAATCGAGTGTGAATTGGATTACATCTTTAGCAAATGTTTTCTCTCCATTTTTTGTTTGTACGATAATTGTACGCCTAGTCTCCTCAAGGATTTTTCCTTTGATTCCTATCAGTGTAGGATCTACCGAATCAACTATTGAGATATTTCTAGCAAGGAACGGCATATGAATAGAATTAGTCAATTAACGCACCTCCACTTGATAGCCATTTTGTTCGAGGATTTTAGATGCTCTTTTCTTGTGCTCCCCTTGCAATTCAATAGTACGATCTTTAACAGTACCACCAGCGGCACAATAACCTTTCAGAATTTTAGCTAGTTTATTGATATCGATTGCTACATCATCGATTCCTTCAACGATAGTTACCATTTTACCATACCTCCTTCTTACTACTGAAATTATTGCTTTTTGTTGTTCTTTTGCTATTTCTTGACAGATACATAATTCATCAGGTAAACCACACAGATTGCATATACCAGCCATTTGTTACTCTACTCCTGTGAATCCTCATTCATCTTTGTTAGTAGACGAGCTATACTACGTCTTGTAGCCTTGTACGAGCCAGAATCTGATAATGAACCACCAAGTGCTTGTTGAGCACGCAGTTGAAGCATCTCTTCGCGAAGTTCTTCTAAACGGCGTTCGCGCTGTTCGACATTCATGCCATCAATATCTCTAGATGATAGGTGAGACATTCACTCTTCCTCCTGGACTTCTTCTTTAGTTTCGATATCTGCCATTTTTTGCAGTACTGAGTCAACTACTTCTTCAGCAGCAACATCACTTGAATCTGTATCTGGATCTTCTGGAGGTGCTTCAATCATAGAGACTTCATCAATAGGATCAAGACCTACTTCATGACGCTCATGGATTTTAATTTCATGTGGTAATTGTACGCCTTTACGCATTATTCTTACAGTACAACCAATTGTGCCGAGTTTCTTAACACATACTGAGAAACCTGTGTCCATGAATTCAAGGGCAGTTTCTCCGCAGAATTTAATATGACCTTTCTGGAACTTCTCAACTCGATGTCTTGCACCAGTAATTTTACCTGAAATTATAATTAAACAGCCCCTTGCTCCTGCGTCCATAATATTTTGTGCAGTACTATGACCAGCTCTTCGGAAGAACCAACCTCTTTCTAGAGAGCTTGCTAAACGACTAGCCATAACTTGAGCATTAAGACGTTGTTCCTCTATCTCTGTAACCTCAAGATGTGGGTTTTCTAAGTTGAAATCTTCTTGTAAACGACGCTGTAACTCATGAATTACTTTTCCTCGACGGCCTATTACACGACCAACTTGCTCAGCATGAAGAGTTACTTTCGTACCTTCTGGAGTACGATTGAAATCTAAACCGCCAAATCCTGCGCGCTCTGTTTCTTTGAGAAGATATTCCCTAACTAATTGACGCTCTACATTACGATTAATGAAAGTTCTAATTGTGTTTTGCTTCATATTTGACACCTCAGAATTCGTCCTCTTGTCCCTCTTCACCGAAGTGTTCCAGGAATATTTCTATATTTACTTGATAATGATTATCAGGAGTAGCTCTACCTTGTGCACGAGGTCTCCATCCTCTGTGGATTTGACCACGGTGTGATGCAAGATGAGTAATTACCATCTCTTCAGGCTCAATAGTATCATATCTTTGACGAGCATTATCCATAGCACTATTAATTAATTTAATGAAAACTTTTGATGCTTTACGAGGGAACTTTCCGGGACCCATCTTACCTTTTCGATGACCTGCCATGGTATTTCCTCCTCGACCTCTTCGTGTACGACGAGTGTAAGGTATTGCTTTCTTTTCAGCAATTACATCTTCTAAGTATGAAATCGCGTCTGCAGCATTCATACCTCGTAATGCCTTTGCAATATGTAAACAATGTTTTTGATGTACATCAACATTAACTGCACGTGCAGAAACAAGGTTAGAACCCTCTAAGAGTTGTGTGTATCCGGATTGTGATTTACCTGCTTGTCTACTCATTATTTCACCTCACTTCAATGCTACGTGTGTTGAAGATCTTGTCGCACCTACACCAGGCCCGGTGTGTGTTACTGATCTTCTCGTCATTGCAAATTCACCTAAAGCATGACCAATCATTTCTGGAATTATTTCTACATTAACGAAATCGCGACCATTATGAATTCCAATTGTAGTACCTACCATCTCTGGAAGAATATACATCCTCCTAGAATGTGTTCTAATTACCTTACCTGAACTGTTAGATCTAATTTTATCAAGTAATTTTTCACAGTCGAGATTTAAACCTCGGGACAATGTTCTCTTAGCTCTCGATGGCATTAATGTAGCGATACATATTGCACTCATATCATCTTCCGGAGGGTAAAGTGGCATTTTCTGGAGTTCTTCTAAAGTGTAACCTCTCCACAAGAATTCTTTCTTACGTCGTTCTGAAATTTGAGAACGGCGTTTTCTAGCCTGACGTCGAGCGAGTTTAGGTGAACGGAACATTTTCTTGGATTTTCTTGCCATATTTATGCCTCCTCATTTCTAACTCTTCCACGACCTGTTCTTCTTGGAGCGATATTTCCAACCTTCTGACCAGGAGGCGCATTACGACTTACTGAATTCGGACCATGTACAGCCTGATGATTACCACCACCATGAGGGTGATCTACTGGATTCATTGCTACACCACTCACTGTAGGATATAATTTACCACGAGCTTTTGCACGATAGTGGGCTGCACCCGCTTTCATCAATGGTTTCTCAGTTCTTCCATGACCTGCCAGTACACCAATTGTTGCCCGACACTTTGAATGTAATTCTTTTAATCGGCCACTAGGCAATCTAACACGTACTTTGTCACCCATTCGAGTTTCTAATAATGCAGAGTTCCCACCAGATCTAGCAAGCTTACCACCATCACCAGGCCTCAATTCCACATTGCAAACAGGAGTTCCTTCTGGGATTTGACCAAGGGTTGTAACGTTACCTGGCTTAAGAGAAACATTATCTCCAAAAGCAATATTCTGACCTACAGACATCCCCTCTGGAGCTGCCATGTGTCCAACTTGACCATCTTCAAATTTGATTTTTGCAAGTGGAGTTGTATGAACTGGACTGTGAATTAAATCGACTACTTCAGCAATCTTCCCACTAACTCTAGGTAGTTTATTTGCAGCTGGGAATCTATGACTTGATACCTTATTCTTTGGACTTGAACCCTTACGCTGTGATCTTGTTCTCTTACCCATAATATCACCTCAGAAAGCGCCTAACTTCAGCGCTGCCTCCTCTGCATCATATCCTTCTGCAAGACGAATGCTTGCATGTTTGCCAGTAATGGTGATTTTGGTATTGACCTTTGCCACCTTGACATCCAATAGCATTTCAACTGCTTGACGGATTTGTGTTTTTGTGGATTCTCTTCGCACAATAAACTCAATTCGATTATTATTTTCTCTGTAGTTATTTTCTAAATCAGAAACTCTTCGTGCTTCTAAAGTCTTCTCGGTAATCCAAGGCATCAAAATTATATCATAGGGATTTACCATTTTCATCACTCCATTGCCTCAATTGCTGCCTTTGTCCAAACTGTCAAACGCCCCATATCGCCACCAGGTGCAAGATCTTCTGCACACAAATCTTTGGCTGCAACTACATCGACACCAGGGACGTTGCGAGCTGCTTTGTGAAGTCCGTCGCGCCCTGCTACTACAAGAAGAAGACTTTTCGGAGTACGATACTTTCTACCCCTCATAGTACCTTTACCAGCACGTATTGTTCGTCCTGACTTTGCACGGTCTAAATCTTCACCAAGACCTAGGCCTTTCATCATTGCAACGAATTTTCTTGTTGAATTTTGAAGCGGAAGTGATTCAAGGTCATATTTCTCAGTAGATTCTCCACGAGATTCCTTGTAACCATCGATAACTATTGGGAAACGGACCTTATCATCGAAGTTGTGGCCTCTAGAAGAGACCATCTCAGGATTGATACTAGCAGCTATTGCTGAATTTCTAGCAAGTGTTCTTTGCTTACTGTTTAATTTCTGTGACCAATCTTTTGCGACTTTAGGACCATGAGCCCTTCGACCGCCACGAGTATGTGGATTTTGTGCACCTGTTCTTTGACCTGTTTTTCTCATGATTCTAGATACACCTCTTCCCTTACCCCACCATTCTACAGAATGTTTCATTCCTGGCTGAGGTGCACGCTTACCATCGTGTTCATTATGACCATATGCTTGTCTTCGATTGGCACGAGACGCATGTACTGCTGACCGAACTAGATCTTCTCGAATCTCACTTTCAAACACTGAAGGAAGAGTTAAATTTTTTCCGTCAGTAATTTCGACAATATATGATTCTGCTAGTAAACCAGCATCTAATTCTTCTTGCTCGACATTAGATACTAAATTGTAAGTCTTAACTTTCATTTATTTAGACCCCCTGTTTTGATGATGTACTGACATAAGTCAAATCTACTTCTGGCTTACTTGCTCTAGGACGAATTGCATCACGGAATCTTAACATTCTTTTTGCAGGTCCAGGTAAACTTCCTTCGATTATCATATAATCATTTGAAACTTCACCATAATGCAGGAATCCACCTTCTGGCGTGATATCTGATTCATTAGGTTCTGAAATTCTAAGAACACGTTTATTCATCTCTGTTCTCTGATGATAGCCTGTCTGTCCTGCTTGTCTAATAGTCTTCCTTACATACCCTGTACCGAAATCACCCATGTTACCACCTTGTCTACGGCGTTTACTGTTTTTATGACTTAACAGTTTAATTCCCCATCTTTTGATTGAACCTTGCCATCCCTTACCCTTGGTAACTCCAATGACATCAATTTCTGTACCAATGTCATAAACGTCTGAAACAGTAATTAATCCACCCAGGCGCTCTTTAGCCCATGCTAATTTCTCGTTATTGTCCCCACCAACTAGTCCGACTTCCATGATTTCAGGAGTTTTACTAGTGATGCTCTTAACCATTGCTGGCTGTGTGGCTACTATCAATCTGACATCGCATAAATCTGCACTAAGCAACGCTTCAAAGGCTGCTTCTGATGAACCGTTACTTCGAACAGGTATTCTTCCAGCTCGCTTCACAGGTTTACGACCCTCATCTTCATCACGTTCACCACGTGATTGATTTGCAAATCTTGGCATGAGACCTTGAGGCCCATCATCTGAAGCATTGATCCAAAATTCACCTGAAGTTTGCATACCGTAGGGAGTCATTTTGTACCCTCTTACTGCTAAAACACTCATAGGTGGGGCTTCGACTACCGTTACTGCCTTCCTAACTTCTTGTCCAGCAGATGTTGAATGTGGATTATTATCTCTAATTAATACATGAGTCATTCCGGCTTTCCAGCCAGCGAATCCTTGTACTCTAATCTCTGATGCATCTGTTTCAGGCCATGATGTGATACGACCATATGGTCGAATAGCCCTTTTTCTAGGGCTAAAGCCCATGCTACCACGGCGGGGTTTACTACGGTCAGCCATTATTGCGTCCTCCTTTATTTTTAACCAACATCAAGCCGCAGTGCGGCGCTTTGCCGGGCCTTTAACGCTATGGAGATACCGTGACACCGAACTAAAACCACGAATGTGATTTTAGTCTACGGGTTGCTTTAGCATTGCCCTATAGTGTCTGGTATCTCACGTTATGAGCGGCCTTGCGACCTACCATCCCTTTATGAAAGAATCGGGAATCAAATATTCCGCCTTCAGCGACAATAATGAAAAAGGGTGCATGTGTAACTATTTTGAACCCTGCGCTTAAGGTCACTCTCCCATGCGACGAGTGGTTCATCATACAGGCCTGACAGATGATGCTGTAGAGGCACGTGCATATCAACTAGAAGCAGTTGATGAAGCGCTAACAGGCTCCATGCTTTTAGTGCTACCAACTGCAGCTGGAAAGACTGCAGTTGCATGGATGACAATAGCAGAAATGTTGAAAAAAAATAAAGGATGGATACTTTTTGTAGCCCCTACTAATGGTTTAGTAGATCAACATGTAAGAGATTTGAAAAGAATAATTAAAAATATTGAAAAATATAATCTAATCTCTATGACTGGAAGTATACCTCCTGAAAAAAGGAAGAATTTATGGAATTCGGCCAGAATAATAGTGGCTACGCCTCATGTCGTACGTAATGACGTGTTAACTGGTAATCTAAGTTTACAGGATTGCTCACACCTTATTATCGATGAAGCACACCACAGTACAGGAAAACATCCAATGGCCATAACTGCAGAACTCTATAACTCAGAGGCAGGAAAGCCTCTGATTTTGGGTATGACTGCAAGCCCTGGATCAAAGACAGAAATTGTTGCTGAAATTTGTGAAAGATTAAAAATAGAGAGAATACATATCAGAATGGCAAAAGAACCTATGTTATCAAAATATCTTGCAGGTCTAGAGATACAAGAAATTGTAGTTAATGTACCTGAAAAAATTAGGCAATTAGTGACTCCATTGGAGCTATGGATAAATGGAATTGTCAGAAGACAAAGAAGGGCAGGAATATATGTAAGAACCGGAAATCCATCATTTGGTGGCCTGAATGAAGCTAGGGCTAGAGCCCAACATGCCATATCTTTAGGAGACGCGAGTGCTTATTCATCAATTTCACAAATAGCTACTGCAATGACCTTGAATCACTTAATTAATCATCTATTGACACAAGGAATTGCAGCAGCAAGAGAGTTCTTAGAAAATTCTCATAATACTAGCGCTGAATCTAGTAAATCATTGAAGAAATTCCATAAAGACCCGCGAATATTAGAATTAAAAAATACTTTAGATGGAATGGATGAGATACATACCAAAGTAGGTACTGTAAGGAGATTGATCAGACATAGATTGAGAAGAGACCCTGAGAGTAAGATCATTGTTTTTGCTTCTTTCAGAAATACTGTTGAATCATTAGATAGGGCTTTAGATGATCTGAAAGACGTAAAATCTGTACAAGTTGTTGGTCAATCAGACAGATCTGGTAAAAAGGGACTAAAGCCAAAACAACAAATCGAAGTTCTTGATAAATTCAGAGAAGGAGAATATAATGTACTAGTTGCAACGTCAGTTGCAGAAGAAGGTTTAGATATCCCAGGCGCAGATTTAGTAATATTCTATGAACCAGTAGGAAGCGAGATTAGAACAATACAAAGAAGAGGTAGAACAGGTAGGCACAGAGAAGGAGAAGTAATGGTTCTTGTTGCTGAAGATACTCGAGATGAAAATGCAAAAATGTCTGCTGAGAGAAAAGAAGAAAACATGCAAAGAGCCGTTCAAAGAATTAGGAGGAAACTCCCTCGAAAGAATCATGAAGATTTATCTAATCTAGATAATTTCTTAGTACAGATAGGACAAGAAGAGATATTAGCTACTGATTTTATAATTCAAATAAGGAAAGAGAATAGACCTGAAATTATAAAAATTGATCAGAATATACCTGGAATCGAAAAAAGAGCCGGAAAATCATTAGAACCAAGTAATTTCAGACCAAGAGGGCAGAAGGGTCTAGAAGAATACGATAAAAAATAAAATATTTCTTAATCCCCAATTACTAGAACTCTGGTTCTTAATTGTGCATATCGGGTATTGTAGTGACCAAGTGCGAAGGATAATATCTCACACAGATGAACTACTGGTATGTTTGTCCTAAGCCCAGTTCTTTGAGATGCTTTCCCTTGGTAAATGTCCAATACAGAATGAGATAAGTTGCAGGCACTAACGATCATTTGCGCACCCTCAGATTTTGCATCATTTAATACGGATGCAGCTTGTTTTAGGACAGTAGGTTCCTCGGACAGTAAACTAGGTGCACCTACACTTTGAGTGCGTGAGTCCCAACTCACTGGTTCACCGCCTAAAGTCTGAACTAATTGTTCCATATAATTTGGATCATAAATATCATCATCTCCACAAAAACCATATTGCTGTATGTTAGGTCCATAATATGATGCAACTCTAAAATCTATAGGATTAACTACCATAGGCTTAATCTTTTCAAGGCCAATTTCATCCACAATAACATGCAATAAATGATTAACAGACGTATCTCCTGTAAATTTAAGACCACAGGTTTTCAACAGAACTTCATTAATTTCAGCTAATAAGATAGGATTTGATTTCAATAAAAACAAGTCTTCTGATAGGTTACCTGCAGTAGATGCACAAGGAGTTAGTATCCCCAACCCTAAAGATTCTGCTTGAGCAAAAACGCGCGCGTTCAGAGTTAATTGAAGTTTCTGATTGACTTGACGGATTATTCCAGCACCACAACTTGTAGCGCCGTCTAGATATGTTAATTCAATGCCTAATGACTTGACTAGCGGAACCATTGATTCTGCAACTTCTGGTGAGCCAGAGTGTGCTACATTCCCTGGGTGATAAGCATATTTCATTGCCACTAAAATCGACCATCCATCTCATTGTATATTGCTACCACTTCATGATGATTTTTTATTGAAGAATTAAATTGTCTAGGCATTTTTCCAAGTCCCGCAGGAGGAGCTATTAAAGCCAACATATCATTAATCATATTACCTCCGGTTCTTGTAAAACCAAGCACCATACGAGAAGTAACGCCTGAAAATAAATTACCGAATAATCCAATTGGACCCAAGACCTGTCTATACAACACTGAATCATTGACTCGTCCACTACTCTTGATGGTGAATGTATACCACCAAACGTGTTTCCCATGACGTCCAGTAAATCCATCTCTAGCTAAAGTCGATGTTTTACAATCTAGTAATGCATCATGTATGAATGAACCTTTGCCTTGTCTTCTAATTGATGAAAAATCAGTTTCTGCTTTGATTCCAGAGGGAGAATCAAGAAGTTGTTCAATTTCTCTCTTTTTCGATGGTGCAGTACGAGGATCATTCCTTCTAGCCCAAGATTGAGATATTATCGAGGGGCCATAATAATCATCAGAATAAGCAGTTGCATCTGATGAAGCATGTAGAATAGGGTAACTATGGATATCCATCATCGAATGCAATTTTGACGCAATTAGAGGATTCATTGAACCTAAGGCGCCTTGAGGAGTATTCAAGCCCTGACGTGTGACTGAACTCATCCAAGGCTTACTAGATTCTCGTTTTGATTCTAAATCCCAATGCTCCACTGCAAGATCTCTAATTACTTCAAAACCATTCAATGGCTCAATACTAATACTAATACCACCATTTCTAAGGGGAGCAGAAGATTCTAATCTTAAATTACCTGGAAGAACATGACGTCCGTTAATTGAGATTGCAGTAGTTGGATCATCAACTGCTCCGTCACGGAAAGTTAGACTACCATCTTGCGTCGATTTAATTGTCCTTAGAACATCTAATATTGACATATGACCAGGTAAAGCACATACCCAAGTATCTTTTCCCGTTGTGGAAGTACTTGGGTCATATCTAAATATGCTTATTTCAGCACTTATTGATTCTGATTTAATCTCAGGAACAGTAAACCCATCTTCTCCAGATGCCCCAGTAGCTCCAGAAGTCATTGATTCTTTGATAGCCAGAACCATTTCTTCATGAAACACTCCTTCTCCGTCAACTGCTGCCATAGCGGCAAGAGCATTTTCAGCCCATTCTTGAGATATCTGATCATAGTCTACATCGCAATCAACTCGAGCTACTAATCTTGTAGCACCCAACTGTTCAAATTTATCATCCCATTCTTTACCAGATTCACAAAATAGTTCATATGAAGTATCACCCAATGCCAACACAGAGAAATTCACTCCATCTAGAAGACCAGATGGTGCAGAAGATGCCTTTATCCAAAGTTCTTCTGCATTATCGGGTTGTTCTCCTTCACCCCAAGTAGAACACACAATAAGGACTCTTTTTCGTCCGGAAAGAGATGTTAAATCAAATCCATCCATATCAGCCACTTCAGCTTCTAGACCATAGCCTGAAGCCTGCTTAGCAAATTTCGCTGCTAATGCCTCGGCATTACCTGACTGAGAACCAAACAATACTAGAAGAGAACGACTGTCAGACATAGAAACACCATTACCCCTATGGGTAATACTCTCGAAGTATCGGCGATTATTGAATGTAGCGTGTAGTTGTGGTAGAATTAAGACTATGATTTTTGATTCTACATTCCCATTCCATCAAATTCAGCACCATCCATTGGACCTGATGCTCGACTTGAAATTACATCATCGATACGTAGAATCATCACTGCTGTTTCAGTAGCAGATTGTACAGCCTGATCTACTACTCTACTGGGTTCGAAAACCTTTCCAGCAGCCATATCGGCAACTCCACCTTCGTATACATTAACACCAAAATTAGATTTGCCTTCAGAATGAGCCTTGCGGAGATCAATAATAGTGTTGACTGGATCTAATCCTGCATTCTCAGCCAATGTTCTAGGTATCACTTCAAGAGCACCGGAGAATGCTTCTATGGCCATCTGTTCGCGCCCACCTATACCTTCTGCATAAGCTCTCAAATCGCGACTGATGGCTGCAAGAACTGAGCCACCACCAGTTAAAATCGAGCCATCTTCATAAGCTACGGCTACTACACCTATTGCATCATCAAATGCGCGATTAATTTCATCAATTACATGTTCAGTCCCACCTCTTAGAAGAACTGAGACACTCTTTGCATCTTTACAGCCAGTGATAAATACCATATCAGACTCGCCTATTTTTCGCTCATCGACTTTAGATGCATAACCTAAGTCATCAGGTGAAAGATCATCGACATTAGTGATTATTTTCCCTCCAGTAGCTTTCGATAACGCTTCCATGTCGCTTTTCTTTGCTCTCCTAATCGCAAATAATCCTGCCTTAGACATATAATGCTGAGCTAAGTCATCAATACCCTTTTGGCAGATAACTACTGTTGCACCAGAGGCTTGAATTTTATCAACTAGTGACTTCAAATATGATTCTTCTTCATCTAAAAATTGAGATAGCATGTTTGGGTCTGTAATTTGAATTTTAGCATCAACTTCTGTTTTTTTGACTTCTATGGCTGAATTAATAAGAGCAATTTTTGCATCATTAACTATTTTCGGCATTCCCGAATGTACTCTTTCTTTATCAAGAATAATACCATCAACTAGAGTACTACTTCCTATTGAACCACCTTGTTTCTTTTCAACTTTAACATCATCTAAATCTACAACAATTTCCCCATCTACATCTTGTGCGACAGAAAGAACTGCTCTTACACAAATATCTGCAAGAAACTCTTTAACTGCTCCTGCACTTTTCCCGGTTAATGCAGTTTTAGCTACTTCAGAGAGCATTTCCTCACTAGTAATTATCGAATGAGCCTCAATAAGTTCAGCGGCTTTCTGTGCAGCTAGGCGGAAACCCTCGCAAATCACTGTTGGATGAACATTTTGATCTATTAAATCTTCACTTCTTTTCAAAAGTTCACCAGCAATTACAACAGCACTAGTTGTACCATCATAGCAATGCTGTTCCTGTGTTTTTGCTACTTCAATTATCATTTTTGCAGCAGGATTAGTAATATCCATCTGCTTAAGAATTGTGGCACCATCATTCGTAATTACTACGTCGCCCATTCCATCGACTAGCATTTTATCCATACCTTTTGGGCCGAGTGTTGAACGGACTGAATCTGCAACAGCCTTGGCTGCAGCGATATTGTTGCTCTGAGCAGAACGCCCGCTTGTCCTTTCTGTGCCCTCTTTGAGGATAAAAATTGGTTGTTGTCCATTGTACATCTGAAATAAGCCTCCAGTATTAGGATTTGGCCGACTTAAGGGACCCTCATAAGCCCTCGCACAGCAAGAGGGTTTTTAGAATAACGAAAAAAGCATTAATTCTGTTGATCAATCCATTGCTGGCCGTAGTGAATCCATTGATCCATAGTCCAACCTTCGGGTAAACCATTTTCTGGTACAGGAGGCACATCAGAAGGCACATCTGCCGCCCCTAAACTTGGTTCTAATGGAATGGAATCTTCTTCTACTTGATCGACTATACCTTCTGTATCTACTGCTTCCGGCTCTGGAATATTCAGAGGAGGTGGTGGCTGTTCAAATATTTCCTTAGAGCCTCCGTACATAGAGTTTGCAACTTTATCCGAAGATGGCAATTCAGGTGCACCAGGTAAAGAATCAGAATGGAAAGTATTACTTTGAGTATATTCATAATCATCGAAAGATGATATCTCTTCTAATGGAGAAGACGCACTTCGCATCACTCTAAGAGTTGCAACTAAAACAACTGAAAGTAATATTAAACCAATAATAATAAAAAGTATATTTCCAGCTAAACCTGCTATCGCGCCTGCATCTGGTCCATCATCTACAGGATCAATTTTCACCATATCTATACTAGCACTTTTAGATACCTTATCGATATCACCATCGACTTCTAGGAATAACTGGAAGTTTACCTGATTGTCTTCAAGATTACGTAAATTTTCTTCAGTAACAGTCAAGTACACTGTGATTGTTCTAGTTTCCTGAGCTTCTAGTACGAAGTCTTGATCTCCTGTATCAACTCTCGCGTCAATTATGTTGAAGAAAATATCTGAATCTCTTTCAATATCTGCTCTAAGTAATTGAGCATCAGTAGGATGTTCGTTCTTAACTGTGAATACTATCTCGATATCATTGCCTTTCTCTTCAATTAACAATGAAGCAGGAGGGTTCAAAGTAATCCAACCCTGAGCACCAACTTGGAATTCTGCATCACCTGTCCCAGATACAATAGAACCTATATTTTGAGAAAGAACACTAGTAGCAGTCATAGAAATTGTTCTATCGCCAAAAGTAGTAGCTGCAAATGAATAACGTACAGTTAGATTATACGAATCACCAGGAAGAATATAGGGGGTCTTCCCAGCATTCAATCCAACTGCAGATGCAGAGACATCACTGAACTGATCAAAAGAAATTTCAAAAGAATCTGCGACATTGCCTCGATTCCAAATCCTCCAATTTACAGTTCTTGGGTCATCACCACCTCGAAATACTTCAGCTAACATATCTAGGTCTTCAACCTCGACTAGGTTAGTTTGAGGCACAGTAAGTAAAATCTGAGATGACTTTTGATATTGAGGATTAGTTTTACTTGTTGCAGTAACTATCACTGAGTAAGTTTCGTTAACTATACCATAAGGCATTGGAAGTAGCATAGTTACAGTACTATCGCCACCAAAAGGATCTATCTCAAATGTTTGTTCGGTATTCATTTCGATCCCAAGTTTCCAATCCGCTTGTATAGTTAAATCAAAAGATTCTGGAGAATTACCATCATTGATTAATCTTATTTCAATCAATCTCAATGAATCATCGGCAGGTGCTAATAAATTTGTAACTTCAGGTTCTATAATCAAGTCTGAGTAAATTGGCACTACGATATTGACTTGCCATTCAGCAAGATACTGAGCAGGAGACATCCCTGAAGCCAACAATATCACAGGATAAGTACCAGGAGATACTTGGGGAGGAACTGTAATTATCGCATCAATATTTATATCATCTGTCAATGCTAATTCAAGATTAGAGACTTCGGAGCCATTAAACATCCATTTTATTTCAGCATTATCTACCCAGTCAATGTTAGGGAAAGTCGCACCAAAGTTCCATGTTGCAACTTGATTACCAGTATTCTTCAAAGTCATCGGAATTACTGCACTATTACCCGGTTCTAATGTGGCTGCTGGATTTTGCAATGTTGCTTGCTGTAATTTACAAGAATATGCAGGCATAACTGAAACTGGTAAACGAACATAATCTTTACTTAGATTAGTAACTCCATCGTTTACCCAAACATCCCAGAATAAATCTTGGACACCTGATGCATCAGGAATCGTAAGATTAAACCAAGTATCCATATAACCAAGAGCAGGTATAATCTTACTTATCACATAATTATCATGGTCTACTTGATTATTTGAATCAATACGTAGAGGGAAGTCATACATCCAAGAACGATTTGTCACTTCAGTGTATAGTCTCAAAGTAATATCGATATATCCGTTATTCTTTATTTTACAATATAATGAAGGAGGGTTCGGATCAGATGGGACTACAAGATAAGAATTAGGGAGAGGATCATTACAATCAAAATCTAAAGTATATTCAGGTACTTTCTCAATTGCAAATAATAAGAATGAATCAATTTGTATACCCGGACTAGCGTATGAACTATTAGAGTCAAATCTGAAGGCTAAGGTATATTCTGCAGATTCATGGACCTCTGACATATTCCAAACTAATTGACTCCAGTCTCCATTAGTAGAAAGTTCCTGAGAAGAAAAATTGTAAAACTCACCTACACCACCTGATTCTGCTTCTAACCTAATTTCGTCACCAGCTCCCATTTCTCCCCAAGCATTAGTTACTAATTGAAGAGTTAAGAAATCAAATCCTTTGAGTCTTATTTTACAGAAGTTATTACCATAATTAGAACTCACTGCTGAATCAAGTGTACCAGTACCTAATCCATGACCTGGCTCATTACAGTTGTCAAAAGGTGTAAACCACCCCCACCATAACTTATCGGCCCTATTACTGGCATAATTAGCACCAGGGCGAGATACTCGCCAGTGATTCTCGCCGTCTACGCTTGAGGAGTTATCCATCCTCCAATGCCCATAACTATCTGGATCATTAGATAATTGACCCGATGAATCATAACCAGCACCTACCCAAGTAGGATTATTAGCCTGTAACTGATTTTTACAATCAATGATATTATCACCGTCTACATCACCACAGAAACCATTTTCCATTGCGTCATTCCACATGGCAACTGGGACATATCTATCAAATTCATTATTAGATTCTGTATCATCTGCAAGTCCACCATCTACAATCCCTCTAAGAATTATGCCACCAACTAAGTAACCATTCTCATCTAGTGCACTATGAGCAGAACTAGGTGTCCAAACAAAACTAGCTTTCATCGACTGAAAACCTGATAATAACATACTAACATTATATTCTGCAATGATGAAGCCAATAGGATGCCAAATTTGCAAATAACCCTCTGCGGATGCAGGTTGACCAGAGGATCCTGCCTGAGTGAAAGTAACATTAATTTGGATTGTCTCACCCCTCATCACATACTCAAGTATTGAACCATCTGGTTGAGTCCATTCTTTAGCATCTCTAGTTTGATTACCTATCTCAATAGAGGTTATTTCAAAATCTATCAATGATTTGGGCCCAGAAGCATTCTTTAGGCTACTCTCATCCAAGTTTGAATCCATTACTAAAGGAGATAAACTCATCAAAAGCATAATCGAAAATACAAAGATTGGAGATAGCAGACGCATGATTAACAAACTCATTCGGTATCTAATTGGTGTAAGAATGTTGGGGGTAAACGTTCGTAGAAAGTTAGGCATACTCAAACCAACTGAAGAAAAAAAATACATTGAATAAACAGCACATGATGATTGATTGGTTATGAAGAACTTATGCCCTAATTAGTATGCGTGGGCTATATGGAAGGTAGGGCCAGTATTTCACATAGACTTGGTTTATGGCTAATATTGTTTGTTCAAATAACGGTCATACCGATTATAGGATTTTCATTAACATACTTAATCGACATAGATCAAGAAAATTTTGGAATTTCGATTAGAACAGAATTATTCCATTGGATTTTAATATCTGGACTAACATACGGAGTAATTTGCTTTGCTTTAGCCCTAATCATAGGAGGATACAGACCAGCATTTATTGTAGAACGCGGGGGGTGGCTGCCTTCATTAGGAATGAGTCAAAGAAAATATGACCCAGAACTTATTGACATCTCTAAAATGGCTGCATATTCAAGCCCATATGGAAAAATGAGTAGATTGGTTGCAAATAGAATTAAAGATGATCAATCAGAACTATTCGCAGTCCATGGCGGACTGCAATTACTTGCAGTTCCTTCGCAGGTTCTACTAATATCCATACCTCTGATTATAATGGAAGGTATTCCTGAAAGTTTTATTCGAAAAGATAGCGCATTTGAATTAGGAATGGTTGGTTACATAATTGGATTATGGATATCATTTAGAGTTCAGCCAATAATATCTAAACAATTTGTAGGATTTGCAGCAATGTTCAGAAAGATATTATGGAGAATTACAAAAATATCTTGGATTCTTCCTGTAATAATTTTATGGGGCTGTGCTAGAATTATTCTTCAATTCTCACTATCCACATTAGGCATAGATATCACACAATGGCATGATGTTCAATTAGAAGGAATGATTCTAAATTTTGTAGCACCAGAAGCACAAATACCGGAAACCGCAATCATAGATTTCCTTGTAGCTATTTCGGTATTACCGATGGCTGCTTTTACTACAATAAGTGTACTTGGAGGGTCTAATGGAATACCATCATGGATGAAAAATAAAGAAAAAGATTTAGAAAATCTTTCACAACAAAGCCTACCTGAACCAAAAGAAGAAAAAGAAATGTTATTTGAAACTAGAGAAACTGAATCTGAATATCAAGAAGAAGAAAGAATGATTGATATCCCTAGAGATTTATTCGGATGATTCGGAAATTGGAAAAATCTTTTCGATAAAAGAATTCAATAAAATCCATCCACTAGACAGACATAGTGCAAAAGGTGTTGCGCTAGGCCCAGCTAAAAATAAGACAAAAGAGGAGATTCCAAAGACGAATATCGAAGGAATTAATTGATCTCTTAGAAAATACCATGAAAATAAAAGAATAATGAAACCAGCGGCCCAAATACCCGGAAGAAAAATGGTGGATGAATCGGATTCAATAGGACTTGGTCCGAGAAAGTAAGTTTCTATTATTGCACCATTGTCAATAATCATAATAACCAAACTCTCTAAATTAACTTAGAGAGAACTTCTTCTACCCTATCCATGCCCCTAGAGATATCTTCTGGACCGATTGTATAAGCGAATCTAAGATGACCTTCTCCGGCTGCGCCGAAGGCAGTTCCCGGAGAACATAATACACCACCCTCTAACATTTTCATTGCTAATTCTTCACTCGTGTAACCCGGTATATCGAATTTAGGAAATACATAAAATGCACCAGTTGGTATATTGCAGGAAACTCTTGGCATCGCGTTTAATCTCTCACAAATTAAATCTCTTCGAATCTTAAATTCAGCACACATTTGAGCGGGATAATCACTGGCTTTTTCTAAAGCCTCAAGAACTGCATATTGCATCGCATCATTACTACACGCAGTGACATAATATTGCATTTTTGTTAATTGAACCATTGCATCCGGATCAGGAGATAATAAATAACCAATTCGCCAGCCCGTCATAGCAAATGTTTTTGAAAATGAATTTATCATAATTACTTTATCATATCCTGCACCAAGAAATGAGACATGCTCTGAATCATAAACAATTTTATCATATACCTCATCTGTGATTAACCATAAATCATTTTCTTTAGCAAATTGAACTAATTCATCTCTTTGTTTTTCTGTAACATTACCTCCAGTAGGGTTACTGGGAAAATTATACAGAATAGCGATTGTGTTTTCGTCTATTCGAGAGTTTAAATCTTCAACTTGAGGAACAAAACCATTTTCAAAATGGCAAGGGTACATATTAGCTTCACCACCACATAACACAACATCGGTAGGATACAAGGGAAAATATGGCTCTGGGATGAGGACATTGTCGCCAGGATTAACTAGTGCAAGAAAAATATCTAATAACGCATTAGTTCCACTCATTGTAATACAAATATTTGATTCATCAAGGCTTGAGTCTCTGTAGTGCCATGTTTCAGCAATTTTACTCCTTAAATCAGGGAGACCAGCAGTAGTTGTATATTTGTTCCTACCCTCTTCCATAGCTCTTGAAAATGCCTTAATTGCCACAGGTGGTGGTTGAAAATCAGGTTCACCTAATCCAAACTGAATTGCATCATCTCCAGCAAGGTCAAACATACGTCTGACCCCTGTCGGACGAATACTATTTGCTCTATCTGAGAAGCGCACCACGACCTGCGGACGTCCGCACAATGATATGAAAGGAATGTATTGCGAACTTCTATTAATCAATGATTTCTGCATCAATAATATCATCATTATGCGAATATTTATCCACAGAGATTAATGAAGGAAATTGAATATCATATCGATATAGAAGCAATAGTGTAGACAACCAGATTAAGCCTATAACTGCAACTAAGCTTAATACAAAAGAATAAATTGAAAGGGAGGAGGAAGATACAGTTCCTACGCCAGAGATTTGAACTACAACTGGCAGAGATTGGCCTGTTGAAGAAAATGCAGTTACTTCTAATGTATGATTTCCTTCAGATAATTTATCAGAGTTAATGTTCACATACCACTCAAATGGAGTTAATGAAGAAATTTCTACGATAGAAGAATTGAAACTTGCATCATTCCAATCACCTCCATCAATTCTAAATTGGACAGACTCCACAGAACCAGATTGACTCCATGAATGACCGACGATTTCGATAGAATTATTATCATTATAACTCAATAAATGATTCTGAATAGAAGGATCTATCGATTCAGTGATTCCATTTTCTTTGAGGTAAATTGCAAGGTTAGTGGCAGAATAAGCATCTATGATTCCATATCCAAAATCTCGATTCCAATAAGGGTCAACGTCAGGGATACTTGGCTCCCCACGCCTCTCAGAAGTTTGCTTCAAAATTTCTTTCAATTGTAATGGTGTCAAGTTTTCATTCGCTTCCCAAACAAGAGCCATTACTCCTGAAACAGAGGGAGTGGCATAGGAAGTACCTGAACCCCTACTTGTGTAGGTATTACCAGATGCATCACCAATTAGATTTGAACAACCACCACTAGTAACGCACCCTTCCGCCTGAATAATATTTGATCCAGGTGCACTAATTTCCGGTTTCAACTCATTTAGAGGATTGCCATCGCCGTTATCTTTTCTAGGGCCCCGTGAAGAATATCCTGCCACTGTATCGTCATCTCGACTTATTGTATTCTGATCATCCGTAGCCCCTACTGTTACAGATAAGTCAGATGAACCCATACCTGAAAGTCCATCATTATCAGGTCCATCATTACCTGCAGCAACTGACACGATTATTCCTGCATTCATTGCTTCATCTAATATTCTACTGTGCATATCTGAACCATCCGAGCCACCGTTTTCATGACTTGTAATCCCCCAAGACAAAGATATGATATCGATTCCATAATATTCTTCAGAAACACCTGGCCATGCATCATCGCGATGTTTGATTACCCAATCAAGACCATTCATTGCAGATTCATAAAATTCTTGCTCAAGAAGATAATTTTCGAAAGGACCGGCCCCCACATCAGTACCAATACGAATATCAACTAGAGTAGCATTAGGAGCCGAACCATAGAAATTAGACTGAGTTCCATCTGCATCTATTCCAGTTGCACTAGCCATGCCCATGCATGCAGTGCCATGCTGATTACCATCATCTGGATCAAAAGAACCATCATCTTCCCTTAGTGGATTTGAAAGTAAACATGTTGGATCGGTGTGCACATAACAAACTGCATCATAACCCGCTACGAATTTATCACTAAGACCAGGGTGTTCATTATCTACGCCTGTATCGACAAGAGCAATATTCATGCCATTACCACTAACGCCTAAATCCCATGCACCTAAGGGATAATCTGAAGAATTACTAGCTTTGACGGCTGGTGTTTGAATATCTCCATAGAATACCACTGAGCCATATCGTTCAACCATTACTACTCCATCTAATTGAGAGAGTATTTCTATCTGATTACTAGAAACTCCTCCTAATAGGAGTACATCAATGATAGGTAAATGGAGATTGACGTTTATTCCTAACAAAGAAAGTTCTTGAATATCAGAATCAATAACATCTCTTGAATAAGAAATACCCACATTCACCACTCCTGATTCAGACTGAAGAGAATCGTGAATCCCATTACGATCAATATCCATTGTTGTAGTCTCCCACCAAGGAGTTAATTCATCCCAAGAAATAGGTTCTTGATATGGCACCTCTTTAGATTTAGTAGATAAGAAAAATTCGAAATCATTATAATTATCGAAATTTGAATCACCTTCTGCGATACTTCCAGATAATGGCGCTGCTAGTAAAAATACAGCAAAAATAGCAACAACTCGGCGATTCATTATACATTGGCAAATGTATGTTATCCTTCAACCCTACCCCTAGTAGTATCTATTATTTTTTTAAAAAAAAATTTACTAAGATAGGAAAATATGGTGGGGGCACTGGGATTTGAACCCAGATCAGCGGGTATCTTCCGCTTAGCGTGCACCTGGTAATTGCACGCTCTCGGGTTGCGACGGGTCAGCGCTCCAGTTGGTCATCAATACCATCAGATCACTTATTCGTCGTCATTCCCGTGCAACTGGAGCCCGCTGTACTACCAAGTTATACTATACCCCCAAGGGTATCCTCAACGAAAGACACTACTCTTATGATGCTCTCGGTCCAAAGGTTGTAAAATCTATAAGATTATCATCAAAGGTCCGATAATAATACTAATTGATATCCAGATTCCAAGTATTACACAAACTAACCCCCAAGCACGAGGTCTAAGCCCTACACTAAGTGAACCCATTATACGAGAAATATCTCCAGGAATTGAAATAATAACTCCAGATAGAATTACGACTAAACCTGCCATTAATGAGTACCCAACAAAGAATAATATGCAAATTAAGATTCCTAATATTCCTGATCTTGCAACTGCACCTATTGCTTGAGGTATCGCACTAGGTGCCCTTAGCCATAGTAACCAAGCCACCCATAATCCTAAGTGAAAATCATCTAAAAATCGATTTTCTTTTCTCCAATTACGATATTCATCAGGCAATTTAGAATAAATTAATTTACCAATGATTTCTATTTCTTTTACTCCACCTCTAAGTAGCATCGACATACCATGATAGACTAATAATAAACTAAGGAACAATTCTATAAAAATCCAATAAGAACCTAAACCAAATGAAGAAAATAATGCTACTGGAAGTGCCCATAGAGCGAATCCAATACTAGCTGCATATAATGTAAGAACAAACCCAGCACCAGGTATCAAAGGTGATTCTGGAAGTTTGTACTTATCACCTCTAGGCATTGCTAAAATTATTAGTGGCAAGAATGTCGTACTGAGGATAAGTCCGAAAATACTTAGAGGACTCTGGCCCGAACCTCGATAAGATAAATCAACAGCGTCTTCAATTGATTGGGAAGACATTACACCGGCCTTCCAAGAAGAAATAAATCCTGCTGAATCAATTACAAACACAGCATCTGATGCTCTACTTGGGAATGATTTACCAACTGTTGAATCTGAGTCATCCATAAGAACTGGCCAACTTCCATTTATCTTGTCAACTAATCCTTCAAGATCAAGACTATTCACCCCATCTCCAGTTGCAATTTGAACGAAAGCTACATCATTGCCAATTACCTTCTTTGCAATTTCAAAATCTACCCTCTGAACTTCGGCATTAGGTGAACTGGGAGTGAATAAGCCAACTACAATGGCATCATAATTTGACATTAATTCACTTAGTTCAACTAATTCTGATTCTGAACCATGCTCATACAAAGAAAATGAAGGAGCCGCCCCCTGCATCCTTGGTTCTTCATAATCTATGTCTGGTAAATTTAGTGCAGGACCTAGAGTTGTCAATGCCAATAACAGAATCACCCCATATGCAGGAAGAGGCAGCATAGCATCTTTCATCGATACTCCTATCCATGCAATAATTCCTAGTGGAATTAGTATAGCCGCCCAACTTCCATTCAAAAATGCAGGTTCAGATTTTAATACTTCAAATCTTAAAACTCCAACTAAGCTACAACTCTCCCCTGGGTCTTGGTCAGATAATTTGTAACAACTATCCACCATATATTTACCAGGAGACAATTTGTTAGGTGAAGACCAAGTAAAAACTGTTCGATTTAATTCATCGATTCTATAGCCATGAGGGGTCTCAAAATGGTCTAATCTAGTATCTTCATCAGCATTTCCATGAATAAGATCTTCCCACTCAACAGGCCCGATTACTTCTAATACTTGAGAAATATAAAGATCATTCCCCCATGGTGAATTAGGAGTGAATTCTACTCGAATTATCCCATTAGGATCAACTGTCTGATCTAACTCTGGATTAATTAATTCACCCTTGAATTCGATACCTGTAATTGCATCGTAAGTGTCCCACCAAAGCACCCCTGTTTGAACACAATCGTGTAAAACATCTATCTTCAGACTAATCAAATCACCTTTTTGAAGACTGACATTAATATCATTAGCATTTACAAAAAATTCATGTGCTAAAGTAAATGATTCTTCCATAATTATGGAATTTGTTTGAATATCAGATAATACTTGATTGCTACCTAATGAGAGAGAGACCGAAAATTTTGTTTCAGAACCAAGTGGTGAGTCAGGTAATACATTTGTAAATCTGCACCCATCATTAGCAACATCTAGCGATGCAAAAAGGTGTATTGTTATATTCCCATTAAAATCTAGATCATTTTCTAAAGGAGCTGATTGAATATCAATTAAATTGACGGGGCCTGCAGTTTTCTGAAAATCAATAGAACCAATGGGTTGACCAGTTAAAGAACTCCAATTATTATCCAAATATGGATCTCCAGAATCACCCTTAAGAAAAAGACGATGACTCTCTGGTTTTTCCCAATCTAAACCGGGCCCCTCTGGGGCTATTATCTGAGCAGAAGACATACTCGACAATGATAAAAAAATTAGTAAAACTATGGATAATGACACAAACGTCTTCGTTGACTTTCTGTCATCCATGTCAATGCCACTACCTACTATTAATCAAAACCAACGCCATAATGCTCAAAGTAATTGACTATGAAAAATTATTGCCATTAATACTCCGGAGAAAGTTGCAAGGAAATTTACACTATGTTTTCCAAGGTAACCTCTATTCTCTAATAATGCGCCTAGAACTGAATCTACTTGACAGCCGAGCCAACCAATAATGGTTATTAAAACGAATAAAGATTCATTAGATATAGTAGAATTATCTGGGGAAAGTAAGACACCTGAAGTTGCTATTATTAATGCACCGATAAAAGCAGCAATAGTCCCAGTAGGAGACATTCCTCCATTAGTTCCAGCAGGTACTGATTGAAGTGTAGTTATACTTCTAGTTCTTACATCCAAAGAGCCTATTTCTGATGCTAAAGTATCTGATAAAGCAACAGAAATACTGGATATTGCAGCTAAATATATCCATTCTTGGCCTGGTGAATAGTAATTATAAATTGCGACAATTGAGACTGCCCCCCCATTTGCTAGAACATTTCGCCATCCTCTAAGCCCTTCATTTGCTTCTTCTAGTGAAAGCGCTCTCTTATCATCCATTCTCCATTTTGTTGCTAAAGAACCTATCATAAGGAATACAAAAAGGGCTACTAACCAAGTCCAGTGACCTAAAAGTGATACCGTTAATCCAGTTGCTGTAGCGGCAACTATTCCACTAAAATCAAGTAAATCTTTGAGTCGAGAAAGTACCAATAATGTTAGTACAAGAGTGATTGAAATAAGTTGGTCATCATTCAAATCCAATACAGACACCCAAACATCGTGCGAATACTAGTAGTCATGAAGGATTCGGAAAGAAATAGTCAATTCGATATGAATTTATAGAGATTATTCAGCAAGAGAACTAATTCCTCTCATCAATAAAGATGATACAAAGATTACTACAGTAACCATGATAATAATCCATATTAAAGATATACCAATCACTGCATTCTCAGTGAAACCTAAATAGAATCCTAATTTTGATATTATTATTCCTGAACCATTCCAAAATGAGTGACCACATATAGCAATTAATAGTCCAAATAATAATGATCGAGGGGGAATAATCTTTAGCCTAGAGATAATTTTAAGATCATCAGTTGATTTTTTAATTATGAAATTACTATCATTACCTAGGGTGTTAGAGATTAAAGAGGTTGAGACCGTATTTACTTTATCTGACGAAATAGTCCAATTAGGAGTTTGAGAAGTATTTTCTGCATCTTGAATTGCCTGTATCATCGTATATTCAGGGCCATCATAACCAGAATTATCTCCATCCATATCTATATCAATACCAATGCCCTCAATTATATCCATTGATTTAGAAATAAATCTATGAATAAATATGTTTACTTTGGCTTTATTATTTTTGTCAGTTAACCACCAACCTAGGGCTGCTCCACTAAAAGAAGTCCATACCGCATGACTAGGTATTGAACCAATACCACGAATTAATGAGGTTATCAGAAGGCTTGCAAAACCCCCTCCAGAGACATAGGAGGAAACAAGATATGTGAAATTTTCAGAAATAGCGAAACCTAAACCGACAGTAAAGCCAACTTGAAAACCAGTTTTAGGGCCCTTAATTGATGAAATAAAACAAAGAATAGCAAGGAATTTGAATATCTCTTCTCCAATTGGGGCGCTGATAGTATAAATGATAAAATCCTCAGTATTTACAGACCAAGATCTGGGAACCAGGATTGGAGTTAGCCAACTATTGACGAAAATAGCTGGTATTCCTGCAGCCATTCCTGCAATAAGCCAAGCTTCAGCGTCTCTCAGGCGCGTAGGTATTCCTATCCAAGATGTTGATGAAGCCCACCATGCATAAACTGGTATTGAAAATAAGATTAGAATCATAGGTAATGCCATTAATAGAGAAAATATCAAACCTAAATCACCACCCATTATTTCAAGAATTGCTATAGCGAATGAGATAAATAAACATAATAAAAAAACTAACCATATCTTAAAAGAGGGAGGTGTATCTATTATCGAATCATCTCTTACTAAAAATCGAGTCATTCTACTATTGGTAGTTGTCTGAATAGAGCCACCTTCAGGGATTGGATGGGCAAGGATACCTTTTTCATCGGAAGTTACTAAACGGACTTCAACTAATTTAGGACGATGGAAGTAAAATAAACAAAATAAGCAAGGAAGAGTGACAAAGCTACAAGCGATTATACTCAATGGCTGCCTTTCAAGTACTCCAAATAACTGAAATGAAAATGCTTGGACTAAGAAAATCATCAATATAGAATTACCGACGAGAGAAAAATATCTTCGGAATGGTTTTCCCGCTCTTGATAAGTGGAAATCTTTAGGTGCAGAGGATAATTTTACTGGATTAATTAATCTTAATTTACGACCATATTCGTCAGTAATGATTCTATCCAATGTATCACCCTAGCGTCGCTCAGATCGCCCATCACTCGCGATACCCGAGGTATCCGGTGCGGTTCCTCATCACTGCGACGACTAAGCCGAAGACCTCTGACATATTGGATTTACGATAGTAACTAAACTATAGCACCACAAGATCCACAATAAATCTCCTTCCTAGTTCCATCTTTTTGCATACTCCACTCGCCGCATGCAGGACAAGGAGGGAGACCTCTTTCACTGGGTGGCACTATTGGACCACGCCGAGGCCTTTTCTTTTGAGGACGAAACCAGCCTTTTTTGGGTTTCTTCACTTTAGGCAACTCATCACCATTAGTAGGCAGAAGAGGATTCATTGAAGATAGTTCGCATACCGAGTAAATGATTTACTATACCTTTATCTCAAATCATGAAAATAACAGTAGTGGGGGCAGGGGTTTCGGGTTTAACCACAGGAATCAGACTACTAGAAGAAGGTTGGAATGTGAAAATAATGACTGAGAACATGAGTCCAAATACAGTTTCAGATACTGCTGCTGCTTGGTGGTATCCATTTCTTGCTGAACCTATTGAAAAAACGAACCGATGGTCTTCTGAAACATTTAACGAGCTTCTTCGTCTAAAAAATATAGAAGGTGTCGATTGTATAACTTTGCGGAAAGGTAGAGAATATCTTGAGGAAAAATGTGGTCGACCTGGATGGAGTTTTGAAATCCCATATTTTAGAATTCTGGAAAAAGAAGAGGTTATTGAAGGATATACATTTGGATGGGAAATGGAGGCTCCTGTAATCGAAATGAATTTGTATATGCCATGGCTATTATCAAAATTTGAAGATTTAGGTGGAGTTTTTGAATTAAAGAAATTCAATTCAATTGAGGAAGTACCTGGAAAATTTATTGTGAATTGTACTGGGATAGGTGCTAGGATTATGTCAGAGGATGAAACAGTAATTCCGGTAAGAGGACAAGTAATTTACATAGAACAAGACCCTGGCTTTGGTCGCTTTGACCAACAGCCTGAAACACTAACATACACCATACCACGCAGAGATGTCACCGTTCTTGGGGGGACTGCTCAGAAGGGCGATTGGGACCCAAATATTCGA
Organism: Candidatus Thalassarchaeum sp.; assembly: GCA_016777225.1. Taxonomy (GTDB): domain Archaea; phylum Thermoplasmatota; class Poseidoniia; order Poseidoniales; family Thalassarchaeaceae; genus MGIIb-O2. Next base: position 190,484 of record JADHRW010000002.1, read on the forward strand.
GAAAACGATACTGAATATATTCTTTCTAAATGTGAAGCTCTGTGGCCTGAGTTGGATCGAACGAAGATTGTAGGTCAAGCAGTTGGTCTAAGGCCATCACGATATGAAGTAAGACTCGAAAAGGAAAATATTGATTCTAGGACTATAATCCATAACTACGGACATGGAGGAGCAGGAGTAACGTTATCTTGGGGATGTGCTGATGAAGTGGTTAGATTACTCAAAAATCAATAGCTAGATTTCGTGGTTGTAACTATCGCTGAAGCGATTTTATAAGGATCTCCATTCGATGCTGGACGTCTATCTTCTAGTCGTCCCTTCCAACCATCTTCCACTGTAGTAATAGGTATTCTAATTGATGCTCCTCTGTCAGATACTCCATACGAGAATTGATCAATTGATTGTGTTTCATGGAGACCTGTTAGACGTAATTCATTGTGTGCTCCATAAACATCCATATGCCTCTTGATGTTTTCTCCAAATGCTTTACAGACATTGTGGAATATTGCCTCATCTCCACTTTCACGTAATTTAGTATCTGAAAAGTTCGCATGCATACCAGAACCATTCCAATCACCCTTAATCGGCTTTGGATGATATTCAATATAGTATCCATAATTTTCAGTCAATCTATCTAAAAGATATCTCGCAACCCATAATTCATCGCCTGCGTTCTTAGCACCTTTAGCGAATAATTGGAATTCCCACTGGCCACAAGCAACTTCTTGATTGATTCCTTCGAAATTAATGCCTGCAGCAATACACAAATCAGCATGCTCCTCTACAAATGCTCTGCCATGCGTATTTTTACCCCCTACTGAACAATAGTACAAACCTTGAGGCCCCGGATATCCCCCTAAAGGGAAGCCTAAAGGCAATTGAGTTTCAACGTCCATTATGAAATATTCCTGTTCAAAACCAAACCAAAAGTCATTATCATCGTCATCAATTGTTGCTCTACCATTCGATTCATGAGGGGTAGAATCAGGATTCAATACTTCAGTCATAACTAAATAACCGTCATCCCTCATTGGATCTGGAAAAATAGCAACTGGTTTTAACAAACAATCAGATGAACCACCTTCTGCCTGTTTAGTAGAACTACCATCAAAATTCCATATAGGACAATCTTCTAATTTCCCTGAAAAATTATTCCTTACCATTGTTTTACTCCTCATATTCTGAGTTGGTGAATACCCATCTAGCCATATATACTCTAATTTCGCTTTATCTGCCATAAGTTACCGTCTGACAATGAGGTTTATTATATGTTCGATTGAAGAGATACGAGACACAATAATAACGTAAAGCCTAACAATAACCCTATTAATTATACAAATGAACATAAAAACTTCTAATTAATAAACAAATGAATTATCAAAGTTGAGTTTTAGAATATGAAACAAACAAATGAATATAGACAGATTTTTCTTCCATAATTTAATTCATGACCAAGTTAATGGTGGACGAGCCGAGATTTGAACTCGGGGCCTCTTCTTAGCCAAAGAAGCGCGCTTCCAAGCTGCGCCACACGCCCAATGAACATCCGACCTTCGACGATGATTTAAGGGAAATGGAACAGGCAAGGATATGAATGGGGGCGGCGAAATTGATGGGGGAAGAATTGACTTGCCGGAAAAACCATGGATTCCTACAGGATTGATTGAAAAATTGAAATCAAGATTAACGAAAAAAGAGGCCCCATTTCTAAAATATTTAGGTAAGAACCTGGATCTAATTTGGATTGATAAAAATGAATCAAGATTGGGGATGACCAGATTCGAATGTAATCCAAATGAACTTTTTAGGAGAAGGAAATTGAGAGTTTCTTGTGGACCTGTGACTATAGGATTAAATCCATTATTGCATAATGATTTAGAATTATATCAACACACACTGGTCCATGAATTATTACATGCTTCCGGGCTATTAGACCATGGCAGCATCCATGCAGATTTAGCTAAAGAAATCGCTCCACCTCCTAAATTAGCCAACTCATTAGTACTACAAGAAATGCGTAAAAGAGTTTTAGAAAAATTACCTGAAAGACAGTGGATATGTGGAGATTGCGGATATACTTGGGATAGGAAAAGAGTGACTATGCCTAGCAGGTGTCCTAAATGCGCCATGCCTTTCAAATCATAAAGAACATAATATATTATCACGAATGGGTTAGCATTAACTATGCAAGTGCCGAGCAACAGGAATGAAGTTGAGGATTTAATTCGCGTAATTGTCGAAGAATCCTATCCAACTCTAGGGGCAATTATTGCTATATCTGCTTACTCAGTATTCGTATTCATTTTCTATAGAGCATTGGCAAAAAGAGATTTAATCACACTGAATCTGGAACATTATTCAGATAATATGACCGGGAAAATTAAGAAATATGCTAGAACGATTGTATTTGTCATGCAATATATAGTAATCGTTCCCGTTCTGATTACATTCTGGACTTTAGTATTAGCCATTATTCTGACTTTATTGTCCCCTGATGCCGATCACGCAAGAAATGCACTAATTGCAACATCAGTAGTTGGAGCTGTTAGAATTCTATCTTACTGGACAGAAGACCTATCAAGAGATGTTGCGAAAATGCTGCCATTTGGAGTTCTCGGTGTATTCCTAGTAGGAGATGCTCAAGTTCAAGTTTCAGAAATCGAAGAACTACTTGGCAGCTTGAAAGAAATTGCCTCATCATTTATTAGTAGTCTATTCTTAATTGCGGTTCTAGAAAGTATCTTACGGAGTATCTCTGCTATAATTAATGTAATTTCTTTAAGGAGAAGGAATATGAATAAGAAAAAAGAAATTGCAAAGAAGATAGGGAGAAGTATCAAGGACATTAGATCTGACATACAAGATGATGGTAGGTTGAATTACAGCGCAGGAGAAGATGTAAAACAGATGCAAGACGTATTGGAGCATGCTGTAGAAGAACTTCTAGAAGACAACTCTTGAGGTGTAGGGTTCATGAGAGAGATACTACCGCGACAGCCCAAGGGCGATTGGTGTAGTCTGGATATCATATCGGCCTTCTAAGCCGATGACATGGGTTCGAATCCTGTATCGCCCACCACTCGAAGACAAGATATTAGTGGACGAAGGTCTGTTCTTACTCTACAAATCGCTCATATAGGGGCAGTAGGTCGGCGGGCTGAATGAAGCGAGGTTCACGTGCATGGAAGAAGCAAGGAAACCAACGCTGGAAATGGCGTAAGAAGAAACTTCGTCGCCGAAAAGCATCTAGAAAGAGAGCTAAACAGTGATTACATCATTATTTCTCAATGAAAATTTTCTTTCAATCATTAGTAATTTATTAGTTTTCTAATCTATAATTCAGAAACTAAATCATTTAGTGCAGCAACCGCATCTTTTACTTTAGTTACACCACTGGCTAATAAAACGCCAGATGTACCTAGTTCTATAGCTTTCAGAACATCCTGACCATTTTTTACGCCTGCTCCACAAAGAATACCGACATCTTCACTAATCTCTCGAATAGCACGCGCAGTCCCACTAACGATTTCTGGATCAGCTGTTGTCACAGATATTTCGCCGCCAATTAATTCAGGAGGTTCAACAGCTACATAATCAGGTTGAAGTGCTGATAATGCTCTTGCTTCATCGATATCAGCAGCACATGCGCAAATAGTGAATCCTTCGGGGACGTTATCTAGTAACATTGCGATGTGCTCAATTGATACTTTATGTTCTGCATGATTAATTAGAGTACCTTTAGCACCCCGTTGTATAGCAGTTTCGGGATGTAACCAACCAGTATTGGAACCAAAATTAATAGGATCAAGATGTTGAGTCCAAATCTCAAGATTTGGAGCTGCAGAAACAACAGCAGATAAGTCAAACGCAGACACTACAGCAATCATCCTTGCGTCTGTTTCTATCTGTTCCATAATTAGTGCTAATTCTTCTGCCGCTATACCATGAGCAGACTCGTATGTTTTGAAATTTACAACTACTAAGTGATCACTCATGAATCTCCGAGACATCAAACTGATATGACAATAACGGATGAATTAGATAATTTCATGATGTCCTATAACCTTGTCAGATATATTCGAATCGTTATTAATTATACAAGACTCTCCAATAAGGCACCTAAATAATTTACAACCATTTCCAATTTTAGCCCCTGACAAAATTACACAATCAACAATTTCACAACCGTCACCAATTGTCACATCACTTGAAACAGATGAACCAGATATTATAGAACCAGATATTATATCATCATAAAACCAACTATCATTTGAAATTGAACCAACATTATATCTTTTATTAGAAATACAAACTTGAGTTGCGTCTATGAATGAGGAAGGAGTTCCTGCATCAACGAAGTAGCCTTTGAATTCAAGCCCTGACATTTTTCCAGCATCTGCAATCAATGGGAAAACTTCTCTCTCCATACTATGTTTCTCTGAAGAAAGAGACTCAAGCACATCTCTTTCAATAAGATAGCAACCTGCATTTATTAGATTAGAAAATTCAGTACCTGGTTCAGGCTTTTCTTGAAATCGAGTAATCATTCCTGATTCATCAAGACCGCATACCCCAAATCGGCTCGGGTCATCGACATGCCAAAGCGAAAGTGTGATAGATGCCTTCTTTTCTTGATGATAATTCAATAATTGATTAACATCAACACTGGAAACTAAATCACCATTAAGAATCAAAACTGGACCATTTCCAGTAAGATGTTCAAGAGATTTAGCTATGGCACCTCCCGTGCCTAATGGATTGTCTTCAACTGAAATAATTATATCATAAGGGAGATCACTAGAACTGAAGAACTTCTCCATTTCAGTTATACTATAACCTGCAGCAATTACAACCCTATCAATTAATTCATTGGGTACACATTCAACAACTCTCTCGAGTAGCGTTTTATCCAAAACAGGAAGTAAAGGTTTAGCCCTACCTTCTGTCCAAGGCCTTAATCGGGTTCCAAAACCACCGGCAAGAACTACTACATCCATATACTTCCGGATATGGCAATTGATTTCAGCACTTCGTGTCTGAGATTTGAAGTTGTATCAGCGCATCGTTCAAAGAGCGAGTTATGTTCCGAGGCGTGATAGATATGAATATTCACGAGTATCAAGGTAAAATATTGTTTAAACAGGCTGGAGTTAAAGTCCAGAATGGAATACACTGTAAAACAGTAATTGATGCATTATCTGCATATGATAATTTAGGTTCAAAAGTAGTTGCAGTAAAGTCACAAATACATGCAGGAGGGCGTGGAAAGGGTAATCTTTATGATCCTAAAACAGGCGATCTAGTTATGGAAGGAGGTGTGAAAATCGCATTCTCAAGAGAAGAGGTCAAGAAATATGCAAGTAACATAATAGGTAGAAAACTAGTTACAAAACAAACAGGCCCTGAGGGGAAAATAGTCAACAACCTATACGTCGAGTCTGGTTGTGCAATTGCACATGAGTATTACCTCGCACTTCTTGTAGATAGGGAAGCAAAATCAATTCTTATTATGGCTTCAACTGAGGGAGGAGTAGATATTGAAGAAGTTGCTGAAAATACACCTGAAGCAATTCATAAAATTTGGACACATCCCACAGATGGATTGGATGTAAAAGACGCAGAAGAAATGGCAGATAAGTTAGGGCTAACTGGCGATTCAAAAAATGATTTAGTATCAATGCTTTTATCATTATCAAATATGTTTGTAGAGAAAGACTGTTCGATGATAGAAATCAATCCACTTGTTCGCTCCGAATCTGGAGAGATGATAGCATTAGATGCTAAAGTTAGTTTTGATGATAATGCATCATATAGGCACCCTTGGATGGACGAAATGAGAGACCACTCTGAAGAAGAAGAAGTTGAAATTAGAGCACATGAGCACGGATTATCTTATGTGAAATTAGATGGGAATATTGGCTGCTTAGTAAATGGTGCTGGACTGGCAATGGCATCAATGGATGTAATCAAACTATACGGAGGTGAGCCTGCTAATTTCCTAGATATAGGAGGTGGCGCAACCAGAGAATCAATTACTACAGCATTCGGTATAATTCTTGAAGATGAAAATGTAGAGGGAATCTTAGTAAATATATTTGGAGGAATAATTCAGTGTGACATGGTCGCAAGAAGTGTGATAGAAGCATCTAATGAACTGGGCCTAAAAGTACCTCTAGTCGTAAGATTCTCAGGGACGAATCATGTCGAAGGAAAATTAGTATTAGACAACTGTGATCTTGACGTACATACATCTAGTACTTTATCAGAAGGAGCCGCTAAGATTGTTCAATTAACAAGAGGTGATAAATGATGTCAATTTGGATTCATGAAGAAAGTAAAGTTTTGATTCAAGGAATTACTGGAAAGCAGGGAACATTTCATGGCACTATGATGGATGAGTATCGAACTAATGTAGTTGGAGGAGTTACTCCAGGAAAAGGTGGACAAATTGTAGAATTACCAAATAAAAATGTTCCAGTCTTTAATTCTGTTTCAGAAGGTCTTGAGGAAACTGATGCAGACGTAAGTGTGATATATGTCCCAGCTAGATTCGCAGCAGCAGCAATAATTGAAGCCGCTGACGCTTTTGAAGAGAAAGGAGGAGGAATTATCGTTTGTATTACAGAAGGGATACCAATCTTGGATATGATAAGAGCAGTTGCAAGAGTAGATGGATACCCAAATGTCAGATTAATAGGGCCTAATTGCCCAGGAATAATAACTCCTGGGGATGAAGGAGGATGTAAAGTAGGAATAATGCCGGGTTTCATTCATGCTAAAGGAAGGATTGGTATTGTTTCAAAATCTGGAACCTTGACTTACGAGGCAGTCGCACAGACTATGAGTGTTAATGAAGGTCAATCAACATGTGTAGGAATTGGTGGAGACCCAGTCAATGGAACAGGATTTATTGATTGTTTAGCAGCTTTTGAAGCAGACCCACAAACGGAAGCGATAGTAATGATTGGAGAGATTGGTGGTTCGGCTGAAGAAGAAGCGGCGGAATGGGCAGCGAATAATATGAGCAAACCAATTGTAGGTTTCGTAGCCGGATCTACTGCACCTCCAGGTAAAAGAATGGGGCATGCAGGGGCAATTATTTCAGGAGGTAAAGGTACTGCTGAAGAAAAGTTCGTAGCTTTTGAAAAGGCAGGCATTTACGTTGCGAGAGACCCATCAGAGATTGGAAATGTATTAGTTAAAGCTCTAAAAGATGCTGGTTTAAGATAAAGTAATAATGCGAGAGTCTTAGATGTCGAACATTCTCTCAAAGTCCATGGAAGAAGACACCCTAAGCATTAGCGTGTCAGAAAATAGGATAGATACTCTACTTGAAGGTACTTCGAGGTCATTTTATTTAAGTCTAAAAGTACTACCTAAAAATATACGAAGACATATTGGTTTAACATACCTATTAGCACGTTTAGCTGATACTATCGCTGACTCAAAAGTAGGAGAAAACAAAATTCTCCTACAATCTCTAAAAGAATACAATGCCAGAATTCAAGACTCAAATAAGGAATTACCTGATTTTACAAAACTAGCATCAATTCAAGAAAATAAATCTGAATCCGAGTTATTATCTGATGCGATAATACCTGTGAATTATTTAGAAAAGACTGATAAATTCACAGATTCAGATAGGCAGAAAATTAGAAGATGCCTTGATATCATTATTAGTGGACAATCATTAGACCTAGAAAGATTCACTGACGCATCTGGGAATCAAATAATCTCACTAGATAATGAAGAGGAATTAGATGATTATACGTATAGGGTTGCTGGGAGTGTAGGTGAACTTTGGACACATATGTCATTAGACCATTTATTTGAAATGGATTCAGAAATGCAAGAAATTCTATTCATTAAGGCTCTAAATTTCGGTAAATCATTACAATTAATAAATATCCTTAGAGATTTACCAGAAGATCTGCTGATGGGAAGGTGTTATGTGCCAAAAGAAACTCTTGAAAAATATGATTTGACACCGGAGGACTTGAAAGATTCGAAAAATATGGAAGCATTCAAGCCTCTTTTTGATATATACTTAGATAGAGCAATTTCATATCTAAATAATGCAATAGAATATATAGAAATGTTACCTAAAAATCAATACCGGCTTCGACTTTCATGTATGTTACCAGTTCTTATCGGACAAAGAACTTTAATTCTCCTTAGGAAAGAGAATATTCTAGATTCTAAAAATAGAATAAAGGTTATGAGACCGGAAATAAGAAAAATTATGTGGCAGTCTATTGCTCTATGTTTACTGAGAAGAAATCCTAAAAAGATGATGTGAATTATTGAATTTTCTAATACTCAATCGAGCGTGAGGTTCAAGAACAAATCAATTGGGCTCGATACGAGAGTAGTATGTCGGGGAGACAGATTAGCGGTTCTGAGACTGGGGTCGAATTTGACCTAGGTAAGAGTATCACGCTTGTCGATGCGGATTCTGATTCTGCACCTATTGAGAAAATACGTACTGCTGTGAATGTCACAAAAGAAGCTGTTCACGCTATTAGTATCACAGCACTAGAGACACTAAGAGAAGGTGCAGTTTTCATGGGAGTTATAGGTTCAAGAGGAGAATTATTGAATCCATTTACTCATATAGATGCGGCAATATGGTCTGAAAATGCCCTACCTCAAGATGTGATTGACTCAGCTTACAATTATTGCGAAGAATTAACAAGAAGAGAAGCAGGTAATTTTTATCACTCCTTCAAATATCTGCCAGAAGAAGAACGTAGGTCGATAATGGCTTATTACGCATTTTGTAGAAGAGCAGATGATATTGCGGATGGCGACTATGTTGATTATTTCCCAGGAGGATCGGAGGATAATCAAGAATCAATAGACTACAGGACAAAAATTGAGAGATTAATAGATGGAAGGCCTGTATTGGAAAGAACATCCTACAATGATAAAATGTCACAATTATTTTATTACAGAAAGAAATTATCAACCGCTTATGGGAATTTTACGTCTACAGATCCTATATTTATTGCTTTGAAAGATACTGTGAATAAATATGGAATATCAAGGCAGCTTCTTGATGATATGATTAGTGGAATGGAAGAAGATTTCCATCGAAACAGATACGAAACTTTTGAAGATCTTTACTCATACTGCTATAAGGTTGCATCTACTGTTGGGCTTGTTTGTATCGAAATATATGGATATGATGACAAAAGTGCTAGAGAGTATGCAGAATCCTGGGGGATATATATGCAACTAACAAATATACTTAGAGATGTAGCAGAAGATATTGAACGAGATAGAATATATTTACCCATAGAAGATTTAAACAGATATGGAATTTCTGAAGATGATTTGAGAAGTGGGAAAGATATTTTGAATCATCCAGGATGGAAACCATTTGTTTCAGAATTTATTGCCCGAGCAGATAAATATCGAGAAAGAGGTTTGAAATTATTCCCATTATTAGATAAATCAAGCAGATATTCACCTGCAGCAATGACTACATTTTACCATTCTATAATGAAGAAGATAGAGAAGAATGATGGAGATGTTTTCTCTGAGAGAACCCAGTTATCTAAAACAGAAAAAATTGGATTAGCGGCATATATCTATGTCAGATACCGCTTTTTCGCCCTCTGAAGAAAAGAGGCTTTGAACAGCTAAATGATAGAAGATATATTGAATGTAATTAAGGAGGAAGAGGTGTGAGAGTCGCGGTACTAATACAGGATAGATGCAAGCCTAACAGCAATGCATTTAGATATCTGGAAAGATTTGCTGGTATGTGCGGAGGAGAATGTATACAGATTGAAGATAATAAATGTAGAATTCTTGAAACCGCATGTCCTCCCTGCTTTTATCGCGCAAGACTTTGTCCAGGTAATGCAGTTATTGTAATAAATCTCCCAGAAGAACTTGATACAGATATGACTCACTGTTATGGAGAAAATGGATTCAGATTATTTAGATTACCCGCACCAAGACAGCAGCAAGTTGTAGGTATTCTGGGACCGAATGGTGTAGGTAAATCAACAGCAATAAATCTTCTATCAGGATCGATAAAGCCAAATCTTGGGGATTGGAAAAATGCACCGCCAGATTGGGATGAGATAATTTCAACATTCCCAAGAGGTGAATTACGAGATTATTTAGGACTAGTTGCTGAAGAAGGAGTAAGTATTGCAGTTAAACCTCAGAATATAGATAAATTACCTAAGTTATGGAGTGGTAAAGTTAGAGGATTACTGGCTCGTGTAGATGATAGAGATGAGTTTGAAGAATGCGCACAGTTAGTTGGTGTTGACCATCTGTTAGATAGAGAATTGGCTGCCCTATCTGGAGGAGAATTGCAAAGAGTTGCTATCTGTGCTACGATACTCAAAGAGGCTGATGTCTACTTTTTTGATGAGCCTTCATCATATCTTGACATATATGAAAGAATGAGAATGGTGAAAATTGTACAAGATTTAGCATCTAAAGGAAAGAGAGTTATTGTTGTTGAACATGACTTAGCGATTCTTGATGTTCTTTGTGACCTGATACATATTGTTTATGGAGAAAGGGCAGCATATGGAATATTTACACCTGCAAGATCTACTAGAAGTGCGATAAATATGTATTTAGATGGTTTCTTACCAGAAGAAAATGTAAGGATAAGAGATAAAAAAATAGAGTTCTTAAGAGGAAGAATAAGAGGAGAAGGTATTGGTTTACCTATATTGAAATGGGGAGATATGGAAAAAACATTGGGAGATTTCAAACTAAAAACGGGAGAAGGCATGGTCAGAAGTGCTGAAGTTGTAGGTGTAGTTGGGCCTAATGCAACAGGAAAAACCACTATGGTGAAAATGATTGCAGGTGAAATGGAGCCTGATCAAGGATGGTGCACTATGGAAGCAAAAGTATCGTATAAGCCCCAACATGTTCAAACTGACTTTGAAGGCACCGTAGAAGAATGGCTTAATACAGAGCTTGGAAATAAATGGAGGACGGGAGAATTCCATACACAGGTAGTTAGACCTCTGCAAGTAGACCAACTAGTTGATTTGAAGGCGAAAAAATTATCCGGTGGTGAATTACAAGCAGTGAGCATCACTATCTGCCTTGGTAAAGAAGCAGATCTATATCTTCTCGACGAACCTAGTGCGCATCTTGATGCTAATGCCCGAATGGAAGCTGCAAAGGCAATCAGAAGAACTATGGAAAGTAATGAAAAAGCAGCTATGGTTATTGATCATGACATCTATTTCATTGACATTGTTAGTGATTCTTTGTTAGTCTTTGATGGAGAAGGAGGAAAACATGGCAAAGCAGTAGGGCCACTAATTCTTAGAAAAGGAATGAATAAATTTCTAGAGGATATCGATATGACATTTAGAAGAGATCATGAATCTTATAGGCCACGAATAAATAAGCCAAATAGTCGTAAAGATAGAGAGCAGAAAGTCGCTGGAGAATACTTCTACATTGAATAAGTTAGACCATTGGATTCTTGAATGATGTTTGGAACCCAAGGCCATGAATGACGAGGGCGATGAACCGGTAGAAGAAATACCAGAGGATATCTCTCTCGAAGAAGAAGTCATTGATCCTCTAAGAATTCTTGAAGAAAAAATAGTTGAATTAGAAAAAGAAAAGCAGTATAATGCAGCAGAAATCATCAATATAAGACAGCGTTATGCTAGAGAAAGAAATACTCTACTGAAGTTTGCTGGGATGAATTTGGCATTCAACATATTACCAGTTGTAGATAATCTAGAAAAAGCTCTATCTATAGAGAATAATGATTCAGAAAAATTTATTGAAGGCGTCAATATGACCCTAAAAAGGCTGAAAAATACTCTCGAGAATGAGGGGGTAGTAAAGATAGAAGCTAAGGGTCAAAAATTTGACCCTTCATTTATGGAATCGATAGCAGCAATACCATCTCCAAATGGAGAGGACGCGGGAGTTGTTATCGAAGTAATTGAAGATGGATATATGTTTCATGACCGAATATTGAGACCAGTTAAAGTAATAGTATCAGAAAACTAAGGTTATAACCTCTCTAATAATCAGCAAGTCAATGATTGAACGTCGAAGAACCAATATCGCAATTTTACTAGTTATATCTATGCTACTATCTGGTTGCTCAGGTCAAGTTGATGAATCTGAGGAACAAATATCTGGATGTATGGATGAAAACGCTACTAATTACAATCCTAATGTAACCAATTCAGATAGTTTATCATGCACATATGAAGAAACAAATGGAATAGACCCCATTTCAATCCCCCATACAGAAGGATGCGATAATACTAATCCTATACATTGCATGTTACCATTCCCATCTGATGCATTTTTACTAGATGACGAAACTACTAATACCGGCAAAAGAATTTTTTATTCTGCGAATACAATACCTGGTTCAGGAACAGTTAGCCCTATTGAAATACCAATACTGAACCAAATGGATGGTGCTAGCCCTAATACCCAAATAATGACTGCTTTCTCAGTAGAACCGGATGTTTCGGAACTAGCTGGCCAGTATAGTATAGGAAAAAGTATTGATTCAGGGCATTCAACTGCGATAATTAATCAATTTACTGGTGAACTCATAACTCACTGGGTTGAACTAGATGTGAGATCTGAGGAAGACCAACCAACAATAATTCATATGCGAACAATTGAAGCTCTAGAACACAATACCTCATATGTAGTATTACTCAGTGGATTAAAAGACCAACAAGGCAATACTATTACTGCACCTGAGGGTTTCGCTGCATTGAGAGATAACGTAATCACTAACTCACCAGATATTGAAGAGAGAAGGGCGGGTTTTCAAGAACTATTTACTTGGATTACAGGAAACACAGACTACAATATCAGTGAACTTCAAACTGCTTGGAGTTTTCATACCTCCTCGACAGAATCAATAATTGGACCACTACTTTCAATGAGAAATGATGCTTTAGAAAGAGTAGGGGAAGGTATTGGCTGTACAATAGAATCAAACACAGAAGTAATGAATAATGATGGAAACACAAGCCATTGGCTAATGACTGGAACTTACACTGTACCACAATATACAGAATCATTCTACCCACCTGCTCTCATAAAAAGAGCTTCAGTAGATGATAGAACACCTGTCTTTGTTGAGAATAGAGAGATTCCTTTTTGGTTGGTGATTCCGAATTCTGCAGCAGAGAGGCAAGAGGCTGCCAGTCTAACTGTATGGGGTCATGGATTTCTTGGTAATGGAAATACTTCAGGACTAAGTGATTGGTCGAATGAAAATAATATTGCAATGCTGGGAACAAGTTTTTACGGTTGGGCTGATGATGATTTCACTAGTATCGAATATGCAGTACTGAATATGCATTATTTCCAGCATCAAGCCGAAAGACTGGAACAAGCTATGATAAATCAAGTAGTTATGATTAAAACTTTCATGGGTATATGCTCAGACTTATCTGAGTATTATACTGATGATGGATTTAAGTTGATAGATACAACTAGTCCTACATATACTGGATATTCGAATGGTGCATTAAGAGGCCCATCGATAATCGGCCTTTCTCCAGACTTAGATAGAGGTGTATTATGGGCAGGTGGGTCATCATTCTCACATATTATAGAGAGATGCACACAGTATGACCGTTTTCACTTTATTTTTGCTAGTGAATACGGTTATGAAAATCAATTAGATCGTGCAGTTGCAATGTCGATAATGCAATCACTATGGGATTCTACTGAGACAGATACATTCCTAAGTCTAAGACAGGAAGGTTATCTTGATCAAATAGAACCATTTGAGTTGATGACATTATTCTCAATAACAGATTTGCAGATATCGAATATTTCATCATCACGAATGATGATGACTGGAGGGATTCCTTTACTTAATTCATCTACAATAACACCATATGGGCTGAATTTAGTATATGATGGACACGTAGGCTCAGTAGGAGTTTTCTTTGATGGTGGTTATGAACATGCCCCCGAAGGTAATGAATATGGTCAGGAGCCTCATCCAGCACACAATGCAATTGGAGCATTACCAATTGCAAGAGAGATGGCTTTTCATTATCTTTCAACAGGTATAGTAGTAGATACTTGTGAAGGAAACTGTGAATTCAGTCCTGATGATCTTGGATTCTGATCAACCAACTGGTTCTCCGCCTTCACCTAAGAAGGCGAGTCTCTTTAGGCAGTCATTTGAGAATAGATAATCAATTACTGATTGAGGCGTTGAAACACCTAATACAGTATCTATTGCATTTTTATCAAGAATTGTAGAAAGCATTCTAGCAGTTTCACGGACTCTCCAACCCTCGTAATCATCTCTTTGTAATAAAGGCATAGAAATTATAATCCAGTCAGAATTATTATACAAATCACAAGAAGATGAATCACTGCTAAAAAATATTCCAGACGTTCCATGATATTTTTCGGCATGAGATACCCAATTAGGTGGATCTTCAATATCTGGAATAGCCACCACAATTGCATCAAATTTTGCTTCATTATCGAGCCATGAAGATATCATTGCAATTCGTTCGGAAGCAGACCAGGGATTTTTCAAAGTTTCAGGACGATTAGATGAACCCACTGCAATAATTAATTTCAAATTTGGATAATTGACCTTACGACACTTTTCAGCCTCTCTTAACATTAAGGCGTGCCCTCTATGGAATGGTTGAAATCTACCTAAAACTACAAATCCAGAGTCAGGAGGAGATGAGGGAGGTAGAGGGATTAGAGGTAGGTCAGTCATATCACATCACCATTTTATCCGTTAAAGCCACTTCATCGATACTCCAGAGGGTTGACTCTAAATATTCGCGACCAATAAGTAAACTAATATCTTTTGATTGGAAATTATCGAAGAAAATATATAATGATTCACTGGATGATTTGTGCGCTTCCATAGTTGGTAATATCCTAGGATCTTCAGATGGTTCCATAGTTTCACCCAGTTCTTCTCTTCTTTTCATCCAATCAAGCACTACCGATTCAGAGTAACTTTTCTTGTCAGTAACTCTTAGAGCATTTGCAAAGTTATTCCAAATAGAAAATTGTAGAAATTGATCAGGGTTCTCAATAGTTTTAGAGAGTGAAGGTTCAACATAAAGGAATAAGCGAGCTTCCCAACACTTCCATTCTGACTTAGAACACCATTTCGCTAATAGTATCCCAATTTCTGCACGTTGCTCCAAACTAATTTTTTGTGCAATTATTGATTTAGAAAAATCTAAAGATAAATTTCTATCGAACCATTCAAGCATATCTCCTTCTAAATCTACCTCGAAATCACGATGGAAACGAATATCAAGTTCAGGTCTTTTATTTCTCAAAGTTTGATTTTCAATTTTATCCAAAACATCTTGAAGTGGCATTCTACTTAATTCTCTGAACATAGACATATCCACTAAATTTAGTATCACATCTACCATGGTCGCCCCTCAGGTCTAGCCAGAGAGAAGTAGGCGATGAACTATCGCTTAGCCCATTCAATTGAAGAATAGATGACGGGGCCATCAACATATTAATCAGACGTGATAAGAGGTTTAGGTATGGCAACAATCGAGGAACAAATCAAGTCACTCGAAGAAGAGATTGGAAAAACTCAGAAGAATAAAGCCACAAATGCACATATTGGTAAGCTAAAAGCAAAGATTGCTGCATTAAGAGCGCGCAAAGAAAAGGCACAAGCACATGCAAAAGCCAGTGGTGGAGGACCCGGTTTTGAAGTTAAAAAATCAGGGGATGCATCGGTCGCATTAGTTGGTTTCCCAAGTGTAGGTAAATCAAGTCTTATTTCTCAATTAACAGAAGTTGAATCAGAAATAGGGAATTTCGCATTTACGACCTTAACATGTATACCTGGATTAATGGAACATAGAGGAGCTAAAATTCAGATTCTCGATTTACCAGGACTGATTAAAGGTGCATCAGACGGGAAAGGAAGGGGGAAAGAAATTCTCAATGTCATTAGAGGAGCAGATATGGTTTTGTATGTCTTAGACCCGTTTCAAGAATCACATTTTGATATCCTTGATATGGAATTATGGAAATCGGGTATGAGATTAAATCAAAGAGAACCTCAAGTATTTATCACAAGATCTAACAGAGGCGGAATAGTAGTAAGGTCTACAGTTAAACAAACAAATCTCACTCATGAAGAAATACAGGAGATTGTTAGAAGTTTTGGAATTGTCTCAGCAACGGTGACTCTTAGAACTAATGTCACAGATGACCATATCGTAGATACTTTAGCAGGAAATAGAGTTTACAGTAATGCTGTTGTAGTCATCAATAAAATAGATTTAGCTAGTGAAAATGATATTCAAAGGACCATGGAAATGATTCCTATAAACTGGCCTGTCCTACAAGTTTCTGCGAAAACTGGCACTGGAATAGAAAATATGAAAGATTTCATATTTGAAAATCTACATTTTATGTCTGTTTATCTAAAACCTCAGGGGCAAGAAGCAGATTTAATCGAGCCCTTGATAATCAAAGATACTTCTACAGTTAGAGATGTTTGCGCTAAGTTACATCGTGATTTCGTAAGAAAATTTAGATATTCTAGAGTTAAAGGCCCTAGTGGGAAATTTGATTGGCAAAGAGTTGGTTTAGATCATAGACTTAAGGATGGAGATATTCTCTCAATTATCACTAGAAGAAGATAAAAATATGTAAACCATCGATGCGATGTATTCACGAATAGAAACCCCCCCCGAACAACATGGTTGAGGGGCAGAAGGACTTGGTTCCGATGGCCGAATTTGTGGGCTTAATCAGTTACTTCAAAGATAAATTAAAGTTGTTTATCGGGGTTTTTATCGGAGGAATGGTTCTAGGATATCCCTTTTCAGGTGAAATTATTGATTGGTTGATGACTGCTCAGGGATACTTACCAGATGGAGTGGAATTAATCATATTACAACCGATGGAGGTTATTTTACTTCGACTAAGGATTGCAACACAGATAGGATTGATTCTAACCTTAGGATTAATTATTTCTGACTTAAGTATTAATGGAGGTAAGATTTTTTCTAATGCTAAAAGGAAAAACGTTAATCCTACGGGATCTAAATTATTCCAACTGTTAATCGTATTAATTTTTGCAATTGTTCTGGCGATTACAGGTAGCATTTATGCACATAAAATATTAATCCCAATGCTGCTTGAGTTTTTAGCAAATGATGCAACAAGTGTGGGATTGACTAATACATGGCAATTACAATCATGGATTGGATTCATAGTTGGATTATTCTTCGGTTCTATAGTAAGTTTTCAAACGCCTTTGGTGGCATTGATATTACTAAGAACAGGAATAATTAGTAGAGTAAGCATCACTGAAAATAGAGGGACAATTTGGTTCGCCGCTGTTCTATTAGGAGCTGCATTATCCCCTCCAGATCCACTCTCAATGTTCTTGGTAGGTGGGCCAATCATTCTATTACTAGAGATTGCATTAATCTTTGATAAAATACTAGGTGATTGATCACTCATTATCTAATGTCAGACCTCGATTACGAGCATCTTCAGCTTGTGCGTCTGATCGACCTTCCTCAAGATCGACCATTCTCATCATTACTGCACCTATCAGAATTAATACTGCAATTGATAAAATACCCATTCTACTGTCATACATGACTGTCATAAATCCATATAATAATGGCCCTATGAATGCGGCAACTTTACCGAAAAATCCAAAGAATCCAAAGAATTCTGCACTTCTAGTTTCAGGTACCATTTGTCCAAACATACTTCTTGCTAATCCTTGAGAACCTCCAAGTAATGTACCCATTGCACAACCTAGTATTAAGAATTGTATGCCTACTGAAATCCCCAATGGACCCCAGACTTTATCTCTGACTGTTTCTGGAATAAAATCAATCACACCATCTCCAAGATTTGTAGGGTGATCAATACCCACCATAGTTGAAGTATCTCTGATACTAATTGAAAAACGGGTATCTTCAAACAATTCTGGTAGAGATGTTAGAGAAGTAATTTCTTCAGGTGCAAGAGGACCTATACTGACGGCAACAGCATTACCATCATCATCGAAGCCGGCCCATTCATAGATTACAGCTTCAGAAATATCCTCATTTTGCTGTACTATCCCCCAGGAAAGTAATGTAGATTCAGCCCATATCTGTTCATCTCCACCATCTACTAAAGCAATAGGAGTATCGAGTACGTTTGCATGTGGAGTGTAGAACCACTCACCATCTACCTCTTCTACCTGTACTTGATAATCAGTATGGTCAGTATATTCTAATGGAGCGAAAGAAAGTGCTGCAAAACAGAGAATAACCCATCCGACTAGTGATACGTTTAGAGCTCTCTTAGTTCCAATTCCATTAATTGTCATTATTTTGAACTTATTTGGACCCCAAATATTTACCATGGGAATTTTCCCTCCATTGGATAGTGAAGTGAACATGAGCGCAGAGGGATAGGCCACGAATTGTATGGCAAGAATTGTTACAATTAGATCAACTGTAGTAATACCCAAAACTGTACTACCAAAAACACCGCCCAAAGCAGTTACACTGTTAATACCATCAATAAAGAAGAAATATGCTAACATGTAAATGAAAAGAGTTCTAAATTTATGAACTTCACCAAGAGTTTTTCTTATCTCAGAAATTGCTAACTTTGCAGAGGATACAAAACCAAGAGAGGGCATCTCATTTTCAATTGGAGGCTCGGGGACCCATTTGAATGTAAAGAGTGCAAAACCGAACCACCATATTCCTGAAGAGGCCATTACGAATGGAATCACCCAATCTCCAGTTAAAGATAAGACCATACCTAGATGAACGAGAAGGAGTAATCCACCTCCAAGATAACCATAGGCAAAAGCTAGATTAGAAATTCGATCCATCTCATCATCAGTACCCATATGAGGAAGAAGAGCATTATAGAAAACGCCAGCTCCGTTTAAACCTACATTAGCTAACATAAAGAAGACCATTAACCAAAGCCATTGAGTATCTACTGGTAACATTGGTGCAAATGCTAGGAGGAAAGTAGAACCTGCACCTACATAAGTAAGAATTCTCAACCACCACATCTTGATTCTTCTTCTATCAGCAATGACACCTAATGAAGGGCTAATAATTGCGACAAACAATGTACCAAAGGCAACTGCAAATGACCAAACTGCATCTCCTTGCATTTCGATTGAACCTATCGTAGTCGTCAACCCGTTTGCTTTGAGGAAGAGATATGCATACCAAGCAGGTAATACTGCAACTGTTACAGAAGTCTCAAATGCTG
This sequence comes from Candidatus Thalassarchaeum sp., assembly GCA_016777225.1. GTDB lineage: Archaea > Thermoplasmatota > Poseidoniia > Poseidoniales > Thalassarchaeaceae > MGIIb-O2. The sequence goes on from JADHRW010000002.1 coordinate 209,747, forward strand.
ATTTAGCCCAGTCATATAGAGCATAACCTCTGACTTCTTGTGGATTTGATTTTCGGTCTAGTTCAATTGTCTCTGACATGGTCATACCTACACATCGGTATACTTTTCGACACTTTAGCATTGGGGCGGATGAATCTTAAAAAAACGCTTGATTAATTATTAGAAGCATAGCCGATAATGTATGGAGGAAACGCTTGATTGGGTGCGTCCAAGAGAAAATACTGTCGAAGCATTAGTTTATGGCATGGAACAGTCGGATGGAGTTGAACTAGATTTACGGTTGACTCAAGACCAGAGGCTTATCCTACATCATGACTCAAAAACTGAATTTGGAGAATATCCTGAATGCTTAACAATTGACGAATTACCAGATTATGTAGAACCAATAGATGATTTATTAGCAAATAAAGACTTCATACGACGTTGGACTGAAGAAGGAGCATTTACTTGTATTGAATTTAAATCACCACATCCTTCAAGTGGAAAAGCAGGAGGTTGGTTTAACGGCAAAGAAAAAGAACAACATATGATAAATATGATTCAAAATCTGCAAGAACTATTAGAACCGATTGAACGAAGTAATAGTAGCACAGTAATTTATTCATTTGATCCGAAAATTATCACTGCATCTAAGAAAATAAAAACTGATTTGAAATTTAGCAGATTGAGACCAAATATTAGACAATGGGGGAATTGGACAACACAGAGGATTGTTGCTACACCTTCCTTCTTAGCAAATTCATTACCTAAATTAATGGATAAACAAAGACAGGAAGGGTCACCGATGCTTCCTTGTTCACTACAATATCTAAAAGGTATAGAGAGTAATATAAATATTGGTTGGACAGTAGGTTTAGAAGGAAAGAAATTAGAACGATTGACCAAATATAGAAGAGGTTATCCAGTTTATGTTTGGCCTTCAAAATCTGATTCTGAAAGATTATTACTAGATGCTGGATTAACCGGACTTACTGATGATTTGTCACCTAATTCAGTAACTTTGGATACTGGTCATGCTCGATGGACAAAGCCAGCAACACAACCGTTAACAGATGAGACTAGAAAAGAACTAGATGATACACCGAAAGAAGAGCATTTTACAAAAATTTCAGAATTGAAGAAAGAAGTATCTCCTTGGTATGAACTTTCAGATAATGAAAGAATCAAATTCGTCGATAATTGGAGGAAAAAATGGTTGTGGGCAAGAGAGAGGAGTACTCTATTGAATGAAACCTCGAAGTCTAGCTTGCCTTGGGAAGTTTCACGAATTATAGGACATAGAGGAACAGGAAGTTCACACAAAGGAAGTTCCTGATTACTCTAATCTTCTTAGAGGCTGATTTTTAGCAATATATTTTGGCCTATAAATTGGAGTCCCTCTACCATCTCTGGCATTTCTCTCATCTAGTATCTGAGCACTGATTCCTGCTACACGAGCCCATCCAAAGAAAGTGGTATAGTACTCTGGCATTCTAAAACCAACCGAATGAAGAAGACTTCCACTAGCGATATCGACATTAGGGTAAGGATTACTTATCTTAGGAATTTCACTAAGAATTGGAGGGACTACTTCTCTCAATGCTCTAACAATCTTGAAATTATCGTCATTAGGGCAAATCTCTTCACCAAGTTCAATCAGTAAGCGAGCACGTGGATCTTCAGCTCTTAAAACACCGTGACCGAAACCATAAATCGGACGTCGGTTCTCTAATTCGGTACGAACAAAGTCTTCGATCTCTTTGTGATCAGATGTTCCGATTCTTTGTACAAATTCAAGACATGCCTGATTAGCCCTACCATGAAGAGGGCCAGATAATGCATTCATAGCACTTGATATCGATGGATAAATAGAAGCCCATCCTGAAGCTACTGCCTTACCAGAGAAAGTTGACAAATTACCACCTCCATGATCCATATGTAGTATGAAGAAGAAACGCAGAACTCTCTCTATACCTCTAGCTTGTTGGCCTTCGAATCCCATCATATGAACAAAGTTCTCAACTAATCCAAGACCAGGCCTACGAGGCTGTAACTTCTCTTTTTCACCACCTCTTAACCGGAAAATTCGTGCCATTAATTCAGGCATTCGAGCAATCAAATTCATTGCATCTGCCCTAGTATCACCTGTATTTTCTGCTGCACCAAGGGCCATTATCCCTATCGAAAGCCAGTCCATTGGATGACCACTCCCTGGAGTTAAAGATTCTAAAACACGAAGAGCACCGGTAGGTATATTTTCACCTCTTTGAGTTAATTCTGCATGAAACTCTTGAGCTTCTTCTTCAGTAGGGAGACGTTTATGCATCAATAAAAATATCACATCTTCTTCTTCCATATTTACTAAATCTTCAACTGGATAACCAACATAGTGAACACCCTCTTGAGGATCTACAAATGAGGTTTGACAAGTCCCTACTGGTACACCTCTGAGGCCTGAATCTAGGTTTTTACCAGTAATCGTAAACAATACATCTTCACTACTCATCTAGTACCACAAACTCATCCCCCAATGTAGACAAGTCATAATATCTTCGATATTGTGATTAGAAGACAAAAATTCATTAATGAGGTTAAATACTACTATTTTGACATTTATTGCCCGCAATAGTGAAAGAGCAATTACTTGGGCCGACAAAATATGTCAAGGTGGCGTGAACGCCTAGATGAGTTCGATGAAGAACATCGATTCATGTTAGAGGGGGGCTCAATTAGTCAACTCTTCTTAGGATATCCACTAACATTCTCTCATCCAGTTTTCATAGGAATTATTTATGGATTAATGATAAACTTAATCTTAATTTTACCCAACGCATATGAAGGTTATATTAACTCTAAAGAAATAGGTTCGATTATTGAACTATGGCTGAATGAAAGCCTAATCATACTATGCATATGTGCCATTTTAGGCGGTGCCTCAACTATGATGTCATCGATATTCAAAAGACCTCCAATTAGGCTTGAAAAAAGAAGGAGGTACCTTTACCCATTACCATTTCTTGGATTCTTGATAACGACTATTGCAATCGCATTTTCTACATCTCAAGAAATTGAATGGTTTGGATATCTATTAATTATATTACCAGGACCATTATATATTCAATTATCATATGCTCCAAGATGGAGAATGTTAGAAAGAATAGATAGAGATTTAGATCCATTTGAAGGAATGTCTATGACAATTTTCTCAGAGAAAAAAGAGAGTCAAAATATTGCTAATAATAATACTGAGATTGAAAATGTAGTCGAAGAATTAGACTCGCCATAATATCTACAGACAGATGTAATTAACCTGAGAAATTGCAACTAGTTTGTCTTCATCATCAAATATTCTTGCTTCAGCGAGACTCATTGTTCGGCCTACTTTGATGACTTTAGCGGAACATCTGACATCTGTCTTACATGGTCGTAAAAAACGTATATTAAAATCGGTAGTGGCAACATTAGATTCAGGGCCTATTTCTGTTAAAATCGCCCAACAAGTAATACTATCTGCAATTGTCGCGAGAAGTCCTCCATGAAATGTTTCAAAAATTCCATCCCATTTTTTCTCTCGGGGAACATGAGCTTCACATTCGCCTTTATCCAGCCTTATTATCTGCATATTCAAAGTATCAGTAATAGGAACTGAATTTATCCTCTGCATCATTGAGTCTATTTCTTGAGTATCTAAAGTTGAAGATTTAACCATTCATTCACCTCAAATTAGATTAATCTTTGGCCCTATTTTTTCTAATAAACTTAGAACGTGATCTAAATGACCTCTATTCAAGCTAGCGGACATCTGAGTTCTAACTCGGGCTTTATCACGTGAAACCATCGGAAATACAATAGCTCCGGCCATCACATCTTCTTTACCTAGTTCAGAAGATAATTGTTTAGCAACTAGTGAATCACCACACATTATTGGAATTATTGGAGTTTCTGAGAGACCGGTATCGAAACCAAGAGATTGTAATTCTTTTCTAAAATAATTAGTATTATCCCATAGCCTAGAATGATGTTCTGGTTCACTCATTAGCACCTCTATTGCCGCCTTTTGAGCCGCTGCTACACCCGGTGGTTGACTACCTGAAAGAAGCCAAGATCGAGAATGATTCAATGCATGATTTCGAACTTCCTCCGTTCCGGCCAGTATCCCGCCTTGAACGCCTAATGCTTTAGAGAAAGAGCCTGTTTCAAAATGGACTTTTCCTTGTAAGTTGAAATGATCGACTATGCCTGCACCCTTCTCACCAAGAACCCCTTCACCGTGACAATCATCTACATAAATCATAGAATCATATTCTTCAGCTAATTTAGTCACTTCATCTAATCGAGCTATATCTCCATCCATTGAAAATACACCATCTGTGATGATTAACTTTCTTTCTGCATCAGAATTTTGTTTCAGAACCGCCTCTAATTCCGACATATCATTATGTGCATAAACACCTCGACGAGCCTTTGTTAATCTAACTCCATCAATTATAGAACCATGATTTAATTCATCGCTGATAATTATATCTTGAGGTCCCCTGACTAATGTTGGTATTAGTCCGACATTCACTGTATATCCTGCTGAATAAATTAATGAAGATTCGACTTTCTTAAATTCTGCGACTTTTTTTTCTGCTGCAAGATGGATGTCCATAGTTCCAGCAATCGCCCTAACTGAGCCACTTCCTGCACCATATTTCTCTGTAGCAGAGGTCATTGCATCGATAACCCGTTTATGATTTGTCAAATTAAGATAATTATTCGCTGAAAGCATAATTGTTTGCTTGCCATCAATGGTACATTTGGCATCATTGGCAGTCTCAAGTGTTGGAGGATTCCAATCTAAACCTTGATTTTGTAGTTCATTGAAACGCTCAGACATCCACGACGTATCTGCAACCATAACCCTGACAGAGCACCTAAGTACATTGGTGCTTCGATGATAAGATATTGATTATAATGAACATACGAGTTAAACATGTACGCCCTTACGACTCTGTGATGACCCCTCGAGTAATCGTAACAATACTCGGCACAGCACAAGATGCAGGGATTCCACAGGCAGGATGTTCGTGTGATAGATGCTTAAATGCACATAATAATCAGAATCTTAAGAAATACCCCGTATCTATAGGAATACAAGGAATTGATGGTTCTAAACACCTGATAGAAGTTACAAGAAATCTACCTGAACAATTGAGGCTATGGAGTGATGAAATGATAACTCAAAAAATATTTATTCCAGATACAGTGACTATTACTCATTTACACCTTGGCCATATCGAAGGCATCGGGCAATTTGGTAAACCTGTAATGGGAATAAAAAATATGCCGATTTATTTGTCTGAAATGAATAAAAATTCTATTGAAGAAAGAAATGACATACAACTAATGATTAAAGAAAAAAATCTGAAGTTTATTTCACGAAAATATCACCAAACGTTTGAGCCTAAAAAAGGATGTGGATTTACACTAAAATTAATCTCTATTCCTCATAGAAGTGAATTAGGAGATACTTCTGCAATTCTAGTTAAGGGCTTACAAAGAACTCTGTTATTTATGCCTGATCAAGACTCATGGATTGAGACATTTGATAATTATTCAGTAAATAATATACGAGAATTTTTTAAATCGTTAGAAATAGATTTAGCATGGATTGATGGAACATTCTGGAGTCTTAACGAATTACCTGGAAGAAACTTATCAGAAATCCCTCACCCTACAATAGAAGATAGTATTCGCCTTTTAGGTATAAAAAAAGAAAATGATCCTGATGTTTCTTTCATACATCTAAATCATTCAAATCCAGTCAATGATAGAAATTCTAAGGAAAGAAAGTTAGTTGAATCATATGGTTGGGGTATATGTAAAAGGAATAAGACTGAGTCATTATAGTAAATTCTAAGCGGCAATCCTCTTGAACATAAGATGAGACGGACAAATATGCATCTGTCCGGTAAGGTATCAAGTGGACTCGGAAGAGCGCATGTTTTCATGGCTCAACCTCATTACCAAGAGCAGTTTAAACAAGTACTAGATGTTAGTGCCTGGCCGGGTACATTAAATCTTGATATGGATGAATCAAGTTTGTCAGATTATAAGAATCTAAGAATTCTTTCTGGTTTGGAAGAAGGTGATATATCGCATCATACTAACTCATTTAGGATTAAAGGATTTGAAAGAGATGGGAAATCATTTGGAGGCGCTACAGCTTTTCTTGCAAAAATATCTGTAGATAATGAAAATTGGATTGAATGTGCAATATTAATTCCTGACTTGACAAGACATACGGAAACAGCAGAAGTAATTTCTGGATCTTTCTTAAGAGAATCTTTGCCTTGTAAAGACGGAGATAAATTAAAAATTAAGCTGAATTAAGTGAATCTTCCCAATCTCTTTCTAGTAATAATCCCATTTCTAACTTAGCCATAGATAACCATCTCTTAAATCGATATCTTTTTTCGGGTGGAATAGAGAATCCAATAGTATCTGGATTACAATGTAATCCCATCTCTTGAGAAGACTCATGTTCAATTGACCATAATATTAGTCCATTTGATTGTGCGCGACCAAGATCTACCAATATATCGGGCTCGTCTAATGCTGATTTTAGAGTTTCTAAGTTGATACGACCCACTGCAACACCGGTAATTGCTGCTGATAATCTTCTTACTTGATTCCAAAGAAATGCCTCAGAACATATTAAAACTCCAATTATTCGGCCATCGGAGGAATACCATGGTTCACACTTATCGATAGTTCGGATTGGATTTTTATTATCTTCTAATTTACAAAAATTTGAGAAATCATGAGTACCAATTATAACTTTACAAGCATCAATAAATAATACTTCATCAATTCCAGAAGACCATTCTTCGATTAATTCAGTTCTAAATAAATAAGTTCTTGCTAGGGCGGCTCTACTTCGCACATTAGATTCTACTTTGATGACATCCCAAGCACACAGACCTTCGGGAAATCTATTATTCAAAACTCTAAGAATTGTTTTTTTATTTACTTCATCCCAAACAGTTAGAGGAACATCAATACAAGCAAGATTCATCCTTACGCTAACACCTGCATCAGTTCTACTAGACATTTCTAAACAGCCGTCGCTCCACCAACTTACTTTCCTAAGTGCATCTTCAATTGCCTTTTGTACAGTAGGGACATTTGGCTGGATCTGAGAGCCATGGAAAAAATCACCATGATAGCCGAAAGCGACCATGATTCGGCCGCGATCCAATTAGAATCCTCCACTCATTCCTCAGTAGATAGATATTCCATCGCTTCATCAACTGATGAGAAACCTAGACCAAGAATTGCGAACTCTATTGCTACTGGTATGAACTGCCTAGCAAATTGCTCACTACGATCATAGCCGACCTTAACATCAATTGAATCTATTAATTGCTTAGCCGCTTCATAAAGATGGAATGAAACATCGACATCTTCGATTTTTTTACCAAGTTCGATCAATTTCTTAAATTCCCTTACCGCCATTGGAACTCTATCAAATTCAATAAGTGCATTTGCAAAAGCAGCCTGATATTCAGCATTATCTGGATCTAAGCCAGCAGCTTTACGGAGATACGATTGAACTTTCCCCTCATTAATTCGGTCATTTCCTTTATCATCAAAATTACCATTTTCTTGTATCTCAAACATAGCTGATTCAGCCCAACCATGGTATCCTGCAGGATCTTTAGGATTATTTGTAACATGTGTTTCAAAAATTTCCATGGCACCCATGAAATCTCCTTTGGTAATGTGTTGTGCTGCAATTGTAATGACATCTTCTTCTGACATAGGGAATCCCTCTATGACTATCTCAATGGCTTTTACATTATGAACGGTGCGGAATAGTAATCTTAGTTATCTATTCATTTTGAACCATCAAATCAGGTCTCCCATTCCTAATATCTATTAATTCATTTGTTAATTCATAAATTAGCATTGGTTGTTTGATACCAAAGAAACATTCGGAAGGAGACATCATAATTTCTTTACCTGATCTTTGGTAGAATAATAATAATTTGAATAAGTAAGAAAACTTCTCGACTGTAGATTTAACATTATTATCTCCATTAGAGTCAATAGATTTATTCGAATCTACTATGGGTAAAATATTACCAAAACCAATTAATTTACCCATCAAAGATTGCTGAGTTTTGAGATTATTAAATTCTTCAAAACTCATACAAGTATATGACTTGTAGAAAATTAAATGACTTTTACGGAAATGAAAGTTTTGATCAGTTATCAAATATGTATATGAAAATTGAGACATCATGGAAAATAAGATTAAGATTGATGAATTTATTATACCCAAAGCTAAGAACCAAGTATCAAACCATTCAGGTATATTCAATGATTCTTTGCCAATGATTAGAAGAAGCCAATCAACTATATTTGTGATAAACCACAAAGAAGGAATCAAGCCGATAACAATCAAAAAAAGCGTCGTCCTAATATTAGATGTAGTAATATTGAGATAAAAATTTATTCTAGCAAATATTAACATAACAATAATAAAAGCAAATACATCTATCCAATCAAATAATTGACCTATTATACGTATTAAGGCGTTGAGGTACCCTGCTTGCCCTTCTGCGTAAACTGTGACTGCTACTCTGTAGAAACAAAAATGAATCAAGAAAACAGAAATCGCTAAGAAGTAACGCGGGAGATAAGATGAAAATGAAGGTGAACCAATCCAAATTGGTGTTTCGTCATCAGATAATAAAGGAAATTTTTTACTGATAACATCTGGTTCAATTGAATCTCTAAAAGTTGAAATTATGTCTTCCAAAAATAACACCTACCTCTATAATTAATCATTAATGAAGAAAACCCCATGAATGTTCTGCATTACCATGTATCCATGAGTAATCATTCTTAGTCCGGAGACCTTCTTCATCCTTTATGGCTATTTTTAACACCTGAAGTGGATATTCATTGTAAGTCAGATGACTTACCATACCCGCCCTTGTAGGTTGATCAAATGTCCATTTTGCTCGAGATACTGCTCTTACTTCTATAGCAATCTGTGTATTTTCATTCCAAACTTGGACACGAAATTTCGGCAAAGAATTACCATCATTATCTAATATTAATTCATCATTATCATCGGGCTCAATCAACTCAACTGTACATTTCTTAAACTCTTCAGTAGTATTCCTTCTCGCATCATGAAATATACCTGTTCCAATTTTAGGATTCCTAAATATATCTCTAAGTTTCCATGGTTTATCGTTTAAGTTGAGACTTGAGAATGAGATATGAGGCATGAACCAGTCTAAGTAAGAACCATCATCAAAATGTAACATCCCCCAAAACCAGGGGAAGGTTGGGGCCTGAACACTAACTTTCTGAAAGTAGCCGGATCCTTCGAATTTTTCACCGTCAATTACAATAGACGCTTTAGTTCCCTGAACTCTTAAAATATCATAACCCATATCTGAAAAGAATACATTGTTTTTGTATGTCAATTTACTTGGTGGTCCCCACCATGGTGTTAATTCCGCACTTATTGATTTAGGTGCCCCGTTCATCTGTGCTTTTTCATCGCTAACTAAGTTCAACCAAAATTTCTTATTATCTTTTGTCAGACCTAAAGATAGATCATCATCGACTAAAGGTATTACTGCCCCTGAACCTTGTCCTTGACCTTCTGCTGGCCATAAAGGATGTTTATCGTCTATTGAAACCATTTTACATTCACGTATTACCAATGGCTCATGCATATCCTTCCCATCAAACCACCAAGAACATACCATTCCAGGTACAACATGTCCACCATGCTCATCAATTCTCATCCTTGAACCGGGTTTCCACCAATGATCATTGACACGTACGGCAGGAGTTTCTTTAGATGACCAAAGTACCATTAATTGTTTTGAACGACCAGGGTTATCAGGATCAGGAATAAACAGAATTACCCACCACCACCACCATGAAAGACGCGGCAAACTTGGCATCATATCTAGACGCCATAATGAAGAATAATCTCCTGTGAATTGTTCGGGTTCTTCCACCATAATAAAATCTCACATAATCTCTTTATTTCTAAAAATTAATTGACCAATAGCAACCATACCTATACTAATTGCTAGAATAAACACTGTACTAATCAATAATGCTACAAAAGGATTTCCAGTTTCTAGTGTATGAACAGGAGGATGCCAGAAAAACGAAATGCCAGTCTCAAGGCCAAATGCATCCGCTTTTTGTTGAATCAGAGAAGTATCCTCCCAAGCGATTAGAACGACTGCATCAATTATCTGAATAGCCCAATGTGAAATTGAAAGCATAGGAATAGTTGCCGAGGGTATGGTAATCGTAAATAAACCCATTAAAAATTCCCAAATACCATAAATCATACAAATATATACACCATATTTGGGCATAACTAAACCTACTGTATTGAATATTGACCCATATGCTGTTAGGACTAAAATTGTAGATAGAGCAATCCCCATCCATACCGGAAAATCAGACAGCCTAACTATAGAATCACCCGGTCCAATAATAGAAGTAATAATTGCGACAATTGAGACAAGTATTACAGTATATGATACCACTACAGCTAGATATCCCAATAGGCGATAAAGAATAAATTCACCACGATGTATCGGCTTGGATAGTAAATAATGAAGAGTGCCATTTTCAGATTCATCCCTTACTAAACCTAAAGCGAGGAATAATGGCAAGAATAAGCCTAAAATCATTACAAAGGCAATTTTTCCTGTGCCGATTACGAATGTTCTATGACTAGATTCGCCAATATGTTTTGCATCATCAGGATCTTCATCGACATTTTCGTCTGCACGAATTTGGACTAAGACCCCATTGCTATCATAAGACCATTCGACATCACAATATATTCCGTTCCTATTACTATCACTCTGAGAATTATCTTCTGTAATGTATTCGTCCTTGAGACAATCGCCATCGTCATCAAAACCTTGTGAACCAGAATTACCATCCCAATCAATATCATCTTCATCAATATACATTGATTTTGGATGTTTTTCAACAAAAAATGATTCGGTCATAAAACCCCATTCAGAAGAATACATGGGCTCAACAAAAAGATCTCCTTCTCCTGTAAAAGTAGAACCAAACATGATATAAGTGCCATTTTCAAAAAGACAATGATTCCTTGCTGCTATTGTTGGATTAGTATACCAATTTTCGAATGGATTGGAGGATAACCCCTCTTCTTCACAACTTACAGCACCTAAACTCCAGACAATCAAGGATTCTTCAATCCAAGGATAGGGGGAAGTAGTGGCATTTACATCAATCGACGTAGGAGTAAAATAGCCCCAAGCAGCAACCCAAGTATGATTTCCATAATGATTGCGAGGTTGATCATTGTAATCAATATCACCTAGATATACATACTCGGATGAACCAGGGAATTCTTGATTCTCATAATCACTAGTCCCATAGATTCTTTCTTGACCTAATGGATATCCATCATTATCCCAGTCTTCACTATCTCCATCATTATCAATTGATTCAAAATCAGTCCTTATTGAATCAATATAGAATGCCAATAATAGAGATATCAATAAGACACCAACACCTAATACAACCCAAGTTGACATTCTATTACGAAGTTGACGTATGGTCAACTCGACAATAGCACCCGCTTTCCTATCTAATTGAGTCCAGACTGTTTCGGAAAGACCTCTGCCCTGTTCATCCATATTATTCACCCCCAATTAGATATCCTAGAAGAGATTCTAAATTATCATCAGGATTATCTATTCTCGATATAGATACTTTAGAACTAACAATAACTCGTGGTAATATTGAATGAGCAGCCGATAAATCATTAGTCTGAATTTCTAACTTTCCTTCTTCTGGGAATCTCACTCCAAATACAGGATCTTCACTAATAAATGCTCTAGCCAATTTTCGGGGTTCATCAGTAGTAATCATGATTCTATGAGGATGTTTGTCTAGTAAATCACGAATAGCATATAAATTCCCTAGAGCAAGTAAACGCCCGTTATGAAGAATTACTATTTGCTCTGTAATTCTTTCAATTTCTTCTAATATATGACTAGAAACAAGTACAGTTTTACCTTGGCGGCCAAGTTCTCTAATTACATTCATAATACTAGTGCGGGCAATTGGATCACAACCATGTAATGGTTCATCTAATATTATCAAATCTGGATCATGAACTAATGCGTGGGCAATTTTTACTCTTTGCCTCATACCCTTACTATACTTTCCAATTTCTTTGTGACGTACATCATGTAATCCCACGAACTCAAGTACATGCTCTGCTCTAGCATTTGCTTCATCCCTAGTCATACCATGTAATCTAGCAAGCGTAGATACAAAATCTTGAGCAGTCATCCAGTCATAGAGTCTTTCCGATTCGCTAACATAACCAATTCTTCGATAAGGAGAAGAATCGGTCCAAGGGTCAATCCCAAATAATTTCACGCTACCTTGACTTGGTTTTATCCTACCCATTAGTAGCTTGAATAGTGTCGATTTACCAGCACCATTTGGACCGAGAACACCAGTTACTCCACCTTCAATTGCTAGTGAAACATCATTTACTCCAATAACCTGCCCATACCATTTCGATACATTCTCTAAGATAACGGAAGGAGGTTTAGTATTTTCATTCATTCACGTGTCACCTCCAATGAACTAACTCTTGAAACTAGAATTATAATTGAAACAACATTCATTAGTATCAAAGAAACTATTGATAAGGATAATGAATGAGAATAATTTAATTCTAAACCTAATAACCATTGACCCAAATGAGCAAGACAGTCATAGGGGCTCAAAATATATAATATCGAGGTTTCAAACTGAAGATCTACCAATAATGCAACTAATTTAGTCCCGTAAATTATACTCAAAAAGGCGATAGCGGAGAAAAATCTACTTTGACTTATGCTAGATAATGCTAAACCTATTGAAGTATATGTGATTACCAATAATATACTGCATAATAAACCAGATAAAAACATAGGTAAGGTGTCAATTAAGAATGCCCAACCTTCTCCTTTGAATACTATTGCTAGAGTATAATATGCCATGTAAGAAAATATAATAACGAAACCAAGAACTACAGCTACACTAAGATATTTCATCAAAGTATAATCGACTCTTGTCACTGGCCTAGAGAAATATATTGCACTGGTACCGTTTCTTCTGTCATCTGAGATCATACCACCTACAACTAGGGCTGTTAATAGTGGCCAATAGCATAGATTTCTAGGGAAGTAACCTAATACTTGACCCCATAAATTACTTCTATTAACCCCCCACATCTTATCAATAAAGCCGTCAGGTCCCCCACCAAATAACGATGAGAAAAATAACATAGCAATTGGTGAAACAGCACCAATAAATATGACTAGAATTGTTAATCTTACAAAAGGGTTGTAGTTCCTATGTCCTTTTGAGGTAAATAAACCAAATACATGATGTCGAAATATTGCATAATTCCTCACCCATCTTGGACCAAGATTACCATCCCATGAACGATAATTTTGCTCAAAGATTGCACCGAGAGCCGCTTCTTCTTTTGCTACAATGGCAGAGGAGTCATTATCTCCATCATCTGAACCATACGCTGCCTCCATGCGCGTTTGACCACCATCTAAGTCAACCAAATCTTCACTCACGAGTTGCCTCTCCTGTATGTTCAAAAGTCATTAGATCAGAGGTTGTCTTGACCTCAGCACCTAATTTATCCATAATAAGTAAGAAAATATCTTCTAAATCAGGTTTATATTCGCCTAATCTTCTAATCTGCACATTACTTTCTACCGCACATTCTAAGATAATTGGAATAGTTTCTTCTGATTCTACTTTAATTCTCATCACTCTACCAAGACGTCGGACAATGAGACCTCTGGATTCCAGAGTATCTTGCATACGAGATGAACCGCCCCAAACTGAAATTTCGATTTCTTCGTCAACCTGTTTGGCTAACTCATCAATTCTTCGATGAACGACTATTTTCCCTTTGTGAATCATTACTATACTTTCACATACTTCTTGAATGTCATCCATTACATGCCCACTCATTAATACGGTTCGACCCCCTTGCTCGACAGTATTTCTGAGAGTCTTTAGCATAAAATCACGAGCCCTTTGATCGAGACCATTTGTTGGTTCATCGCAGATTAATATCTCGGGATCATGAATCAATGCGCATGCAAGTTTTGTTGCCTGTTTCATGCCTGAACTAAATGTTCCAATTTTACGGTATCTTTGTTCTTTGAGACCAACATACTCTAAAACTTCATGCGCTCTTTGAGTAGCTTGAGATGGATTCATTCCAATTAATTCACCTGAATATCGAACTTGGTCTACCGCTATGAGTTCAGGATCTAATGAATCATATTCAGGCATATATCCAATTTTTGAGCGTATTAAATCACCCTGAGTCCGAATATCATAGCCTAACACATTACCTTCCCCTGAAGTTGTTGTAATCAAACCCAATATACATTTGAAAAAGGTAGATTTACCTGCTCCATTGGGCCCCAAAATACCTATAGCGCCTGGTTCAAGACTCAGATTTAGGCCTTCGAGGGCAATATGAGGTCCATACATTTTGACTAAATTTTTGGTTTCGATAACCAAGTTAGTCTTGGAATCATTAATCATAAAATCACCGACACCCTATGGGTGTCATCACTTCGTTAGAATTTGTGCTATTGAATGAATCGCCTGCAAGACCTGAGTTATTAATCTGAATCTTTCAGAGCACCATCACGTACCCTAACTGCTAATCCTTTGGTAAGATATGCCATTTCACGTGCTGTTGTAATAGCAAGACCATGGGCAACTAGACCACCTTCCTTATCTACAACTATACAAGGTTGCCCTGGAATAAGATGAGGATCTGCTCCTAATACATATCCTTGCATAACATTCCTTCCAAGACCTACAAATGGAATTGCATCATCAATAATCATTACTCTGGCAAGACCCGGGTGGTCTAATTCATCACCATCATATTCTTCACCAAAATTAAGAGGTGGTTCAGAATAAAATGAATTAATTATCTTTGCACCTTCAAGGGTTAGAGATATTCCACCATCATTCAATCTTGGAGAAATAGTATGCACTCCATCTGTATATACATTTACCATTCTATTTGTTTTCGACCTTCTACTAGTCAAATTAGACGTTAATTTACAACCCAGAGAGGGAGATATACCATTGAGTACTGATAATTTATCGACAATTGCACACCTATCAAGCCAATCTCTGATTTCTTTGCTTCCTTCTATACGTTCATCAGGTGCTGGACCAGGAGATATTCGAATAAATGGTAAATCTAACAAATCTAATTCATATAATTCCTGAGTTATTTCTTCTTCATCAAGGGGTAAGTCCCAAACATCATCAGAGCAATCAATATGACACCAAGGAGATACATCTTCCATACTGTAAGGTATCAGTCCAATAGGAGTAGAAATGAGAATAATTGAGTTAGGTTCATCATCCAAACAAGAAATTACTGTATGTAAAGAACTATCTCTCCAAGGTGGTTTAGACCCTTCAATAATTACAACTCTTTTGGGGTCTTGTAAAGAACCATTCCACCAAGAACCGGGGATTCTCCATCTCATAGAAAGTAATGACTTGAAGTGTAAAATGTGGGGCCTCTCCTCGATATCATCTACCAAATTCTCACCGCCACTTCTAACAGGATTAGTGGAAGAAATCATCCTCATTGAAGATATACCAACAGGACCTTCATCGGGATCATTTAATTGTTCGAGAATCCACAAGAAGGCATCTCTTAATTGTGCAGAACAATGACTTCTTTCTTCTGCAAGATTCCAAATCTTGCCATTCCTTACTGCTTCACGACAACGAGCCAACTCAGATTGAGTTACTTCTAAATTATGTCTTGCAAGTATTCTTTCACGCTCTTTAGAATCTAATTTTCTAACTTCATCTGGCGTCCAATTAAATAATTCAGATGATTGATGAGGCCATTCTTTAATCTCTTCTAATCTTACTGTTCCTGTTGGTGTAAGAAGTCTTCCTCCTCTTGCAAAAAGTGCATATGCTGCTGAATCAAAAATATCTACTCCAAGCGCTATGGACATCGGGAAAAGTAATGGATGACCACAGCCGAAAAGATGTATTGGCCGATTAGGAGGTAAAGTAGACTTAGCAGACAGGAGAATTTGAAATAATTCTCTATATTTTTGATTTTCCATCAAAGGCACAATTCCACCTATAGGGTGAATGGTGAAGCCTCTATAATCTCCTTGAATACCACCCATCAGTTCTCCCGATAATGCCCTAAGATCGTCATGAAGGCCACCTTGTATAGGACCATTTAGTAGTAAATTTTCACCCGCTTTCTCAAGAGAAATTGGACCTCTTTCTGCGGTAATTTCAACCGCTGAAATAAGTTCTTCACGACTCATGTCTGGCCTACCAAATACATCAAGCATGGTCCCTATGTCTACTCCAATATCTCTCTGAAATTCAATAATCTCTTCTACACCAACTTCAACATCACCATAAACATATGATTGGAATGTTCCTGAATCAGTTACAATAGTCCCTGGGAAGTCAAGTAATTTATGTACACCCTTATCTAAAGCATATTCACTCAAATCATCATGTTTCCACATAACATAAGAATTTGTTATTAGGCCCTCCACCCTATACTTATCCCACATTTCTCTAGGCTCTATTGTTCTAATATTAGGATTAACTACTGGAAGTAGCATAGGAGTATTCAGTAAACCATGTTTAGTATGTATACGACCGATTCTAGCAGCACCATCTCTTTGTAAAATTTCGAATTTGCCAAGATCTTGTGGGCGGCAAGGAACAGGGTCAGGACGAATATTCACAGAAGGTCTGTGATGCCTGTTAGTCATCAATCCTCGCTTGTACGAGATAAGATTGAAACACTAACTATTCCATTAACTAGAGTCATTAAAATTTGGTCTCCACTATTAATTTCCATGGTTGGATTAAGATCAAAACCATGAGCATAAGGGACGTTCAGTAAAGATGCAGCGGGTAGGGTTAGTGGGCATACATCACAATTGACTATAGCTTTCGGTCCTTTACCAGTATAAATTAAACCCATTAAAACAAATGGAGCAACAGTGGAACCGGATCCTTTGGGATATATCAGAATTGTATCTTCAATAGGTATACCATCAAGTGGATGCCCATTCTCTTCAATAACTCCAGTATCTCTATTCACATATCCTAAGTAAGTTATTGGGACATCAGTAACTAGGGCTTTACCTTCTATTGACCACTCTTCCTGACTTGGAAGACTTTTTCCAAGAAGATTTATTTCACCTGATTTATATGACTTGTTAGAAAACATCGGCTTGACATTATTAGATTCCAGCGTGGGCCTAGGAGACTGAATCAAAGTTGGGTCAAAGGCATGTGCTATACATTCTGAAATTGTAGATACGCTAGTAGGCATTTTATTCAAACCTGAAGTGAGATAATGTTCTGCCTTGAGAGAATTTGTTAAAATATGATTATATTTATTCCTATTATATGGAG
Source organism: Candidatus Thalassarchaeum sp. (assembly GCA_016777225.1). Classification (GTDB taxonomy): domain Archaea; phylum Thermoplasmatota; class Poseidoniia; order Poseidoniales; family Thalassarchaeaceae; genus MGIIb-O2. Next base: position 227,282 of record JADHRW010000002.1, read on the forward strand.
TAACTTCTGGACATGTATCTTTCAAAACTAGAGCACCTGCTTCTTCAAGAATATCTATAGTACCATCTGATTCTAATATCTCATAATTATGACCACTTGTAAATATCCATAATCTTTGATTTGGTATTGTTTCACCTAATTCCATTTTGGAACGAACAAAAGAAGCTGCTGTCCTAACTTCACCGACGCTAGCTTGCGGACAACCAATCACAACTAAATCTACAATTCCCTTGGGAGCTAACTGTTGATAACGAAGCTGTAAATCACTTTCAGAAAACACTAGTTCACCCTCAAAAGATTCAGTACTTGGCGGCTTAGGTGTATGACCATCAGCCCAAAGCATTGGACAACCATAGTTCGCAGCAGCTGCAGTTAATGCCTTACGCATTTCAAAACTAGCAAATTCAGGGAGTCCAGAAATATGAGGCATCATCCCCCATGGTAATTTCCATTCAGGCCGAATTTGTTTTCCAATCCAGTCTCCCAGCACACTCCAGTCTGAAATATCCTCCATAGAACACTTAACTCTCACATGAATATTGGGAATACGATTCTTTTCAAGATGAAGACCCCATAAAGGAGCCCAGCCAGTTAATGCAGTAGCTAGTGCGGACAAACCTGATTCTCTATTAGTGATTAGAGAAGTATATGAATTTGAGAAACAAACAGCATTAGATTCTGCCCATGACCCTATTCCATCTGCTAATTCAACACCTCTATCATATGGCGTACAAGACAATGTCGCATCAATTCCAAGATTTGAATAAGCCTCAATAATTTCAAATTGATGTTTCAAAAAATCAGGATAATCGATTCCCATTTGTTCCATTTTTTCTCTATCACAACCTGCAGAATTCAGAGTCGTAGGTATGGATACAACACCTTCATCATCGCCCGAAAGATCAGACAAAAATCTACGAAGCCCATGTCCTCCTGTAATTACACTAACACCTGAAACATGAGCATGTTCGCATCGGATAAATTCTGTAGCACCTGCTGTTGAAGCAAGATCAATTACAAGTCTTGCTGCCTTCTGTTTAGTAGTACCATGTTCACCATCAAGCATCGAAATTAAGTCACTTGGTACATTCACAAGTAGCGGGTAACGTAGGAACTCAATAAAGCATAAAGGTGATTTTTAGGATATTGCCTAACTTCTTTGTCTTTGTGCTTCAATCGCGACCGCACTTAATGGTGCTTGTAAATTAAATGAAGGAACAAAACCTGACATAGGTATACGGACTATCTCATCTGATTCTGATAATATCTCAGATGAAATACCATTTTTCTCACCGCCTACTACAAGAATTATATCTCCAGTCATATCGACATCCCAAGGAGCCGATGTACCTACATCTTCTACAGCTATAATTCTGAATCCAGATTTTTTTGCCATCTTTATGGCATCAAGTCCAGGCGTCCAATGTACAGGTATGAATCTATGAGCTTTCATGGAAGCACGTTTAGCAGCACTTCTTTCTGGATTATTTAGTTCTGCATCAACTATTACAGCGCTGGCTCCGGAAACTTCTGCTGTCCTTATACAAAAACCAATATTGACAGGGTAAGCTGCACCAGCAAGAAGCCATACAAGACCTCCGTTAGAGAATACTTCTTGCAATGACAAATCTGGATTACGACCAACTAAAGCAAGTACATTCGGAATTCCCTGGCTATTATCACGTGACATCCTCCAAAGGTCATTCTCGGACCCAAAAATAATTTTGATGCCGGAACTTTCGGCATATTCCAGTATGTTCTGAAGCTTTGCGGTTTCTGAATCTCTTTTTACTAAAATGAGACTTATATTTTCATTATTATCAATAGCTGCAAGGATTTCATCTTCACCACACCTCTGCATATTCATATCTTGCACCTTCAACTATATCATTTGAAACTAAGAGTTATCTTTTATAGGGATTAATATTTCATTTCTTCTGAGAAAAGGCAATGTTGTCCAAGGATTATCATAAACTGCTAAAACCTGAGGTGAAATCGCTTCTAATTTATTCTGAGAAATTAATTTTAAAAGATGATTGCTTAATTTTTCAATCTTCTTTTCACCCGTGAAACCAGAAAATTTCATCACGGCGGTTAATCGTCCTGTCACTTCAACTATCTCAATGGATGAATTATTTGGAATTGGTAAATCGGATAAATCATGCTCTGAAGGCATGGTAAAAGCCATTTTCATTATTCCCTGATCACTCCACATATGAACAGGAGCTGTCATTGCAATTTTTTGACCTGAATTGTTCCCTCCAAATATATATCCAGCTATGATTCTGAAACCACTAGATGAACTGTTACTAATATTATCTTTTGAAGCGATACGGGCTTGTATTGTATCATGGTAAAGACGGATCTCAAAAGAATCGAAACTACGAATCAAATCGTATTTTGGCTCCTCAAGTTTTTCAGACATCTGTCTTTCACTCAATTCTAGAATCTATACTCTTTAGTAAATCTCTGATTTCAACAAGTACCTCGTTAGAACTAATTGAGGACCCTGTTTGTTGAGGATTGGAAATTAATGAGTCTCTTTGCCTAAGTACAAGGTCGCGGAATTGCTCTGAGTTTTTTACACCGGTCAAGATAAATGGAGCGGCACCTGCAGTCTCGAATTGCATTCAGACAACACCTAATGCATTCAGAATAGGGCCCTCATGTATTGATACATCAGTTAGTTTATCTAATGGAATATTCTGCTGTTTCTTGAACATCCAACCCATTCGCATATTAACGGAACGGTCAGTCAAAGCAGCAGACATATGCTCATACTGTTTCTTATGAATCAACCATCCAAACGGCACCCAAAAAACCATTACCACTATACCAACAACACTGGCTAGTAGAGATAGGTTAGCAACTAACCACCAGTAAATAATTATCTTTTTATCAAATTCAACAGCCATAATATGGCCACTGTCGGCATAACCTTCTGAAGATTCCATGTAATTTGCAATACAAAGCCATTATTCAAATTATCGTTTTATATGTCTAAAAATAGGGATTGGATGCATTTTATGAGAATTCAGTAAATTAAATTTCAGATAAATTTTCATCACTTCTGCGAGTCTTTCATTAAGTTCTTTTTCAGCGGAGGGGTTTTCAATTTCATTCATAGCCCATTCTAATTCATCATATGTTGCACCTATTTGATCTTCATCAGTTCTACCATCAGACCAAAGGCCATCAGTAGGAGCAGCGTCTTGGATTTCTTGAATGATACCTAAAAATTCTGCTAACTGATATACTTCTGATTTATATAAATCAGCAATGGGAGAAATATCAACTCCTCCATCACCATATTTGGTGAAGAATCCAACTCCGAAGTCTTCAACTTTATTTCCAGTCCCCACTACTATACCATTATTTGAACCAGCCAATGAATATAATGCGGCCATTCTGATTCTAGCTCTAGTATTTGCCATAGCAATATCAGAGACTTCTTTCTTACTAAGTTCATTTTTCAGTACATCAAAAGTTTCTGATAAGTTAATTACATGACTTTCAACATTATCCCAATTTTCTCTCAACCACATCATATGTTGGTTAGAAAGATTATACTCAGAATCGTTCTGATGTATCGGCATATTGACTACTAGAGTCGTTAAACCTGTTTTAGCACAAAGTGTAGAAGTCACAGCAGAATCGATACCTCCTGAAACTCCAACTACTAGAGTAGAAATATTATTGATATTAGCATAATTCAAAATCCAATTGGAGATATCCTCACTGAGAGTCTTCAATTTTGTCATTTTAATACAACCTTAATGACACGCAACACCATATTTTTTCAATCTCCAATAATTATATGGCCAAGGAGTAAGGAATCCTGCAATTAACATGGGCACTATTACCCACCAGGTAAGTTTTGCACCACCCGTCAAAACTAAATCTACGACATTCATTGCAGCCTCCATAGAGATCATAGAAATTAATGACATCCCAACTGCTACCTTGAAAGCCTCTTTCAAGGCCATTTGAGCCGACAATATCGCAGTCTCAAGTGCAATAGAAGTCATAATTCCATTAAACATAGCCAGCGCCATAATCATCATAGGAGTCCAGCCTGAATCAGTAAATACAAATTGGAATGCTGCAATAGTGCCAAAATCACCAATACTACAACCAACTAAACACCACTTTGTATTGTGGGCTGATTGTTTCCAAACACTACTATCGCGCCAATTAAATTCTTCACCCTTACCATCAACTGTATAGCCTATCGACTGGATAATTGAGGTCATTGAATTTATAGATACATTATCATATTGAATGATAGCCATTCCAGATTCATGAGAAACTTCCGCAGAGTGAACTCCAATGATTTCTTCAAGAGCATTTCTGACACTATCAGAGCAACCGGTACAGGTCATTCCACCTACTTCTAATGAAACAGCCTCAGACATCTATATGTTCCACTAGGCACTACCTTTTGAAGGCGTGGTTTTTGGTAATTCAGTTCCATCTTGATTAGTCACGTTCAAGAAAGCATATCCAGTCGGTATCTATATGACCGTACCCAAGACAGCTGGTGAACTAGACCCAGTATCTCTTGAGACCTCTTTAATTGAATTATGGAATAATGAGAAAACATTCACTAAATCAATTGAAAATCGAAGAGATGGAGAATCACCCTTTACTTTTCTTGAGGGGCCACCGACAGCAAATGGGAAACCAGGAATTCATCATGTTATATCTCGACTTTACAAAGATATGGTCTGTAGATGGAAAACTATGGAAGGACATATTGTTGAAAGAAAAGCCGGATGGGATACGCATGGTTTACCAGTAGAAATTGAAGTGCAAAAGCAATTAGATTTAATGTCTAATGAGGCCATAGAAGCATATGGAATGGAGGCTTTTAATCAGAAATGTAAAGAAAGTGTTTGGACTTATGAACAGGCATGGAGAGAAATGACAGAAAGAATGGGATTTTGGGTAGATATGGATGACCCTTATGTAACACTTCATGATAATTATATAGAATCCGCTTGGTGGTCATTAAAGCAAATGTTTGACAAAGGCCTTTTATTTAGAGGACATAAAGTATTACCATATTGTCCTCAAACAGGAACCAGTTATTCGAGTCATGAGGTAGCACAAGGATACAAAGAAGTCTCTGAACCTGCAGTTTTTGTTAAATTTAAACTTGAAGATAGTAATTCTTCAATTTTAGCTTGGACTACAACACCTTGGACATTACCTGGAAATGTCGGTTTAGCAGTCGGACCAGAAGTAACCTACTGTCGTGTCAAAGTGACAGCTGAACCATCAAGTTCTTGGAATGGCAGAGGAGGCGCTATTTTAGATGAAGAACTAATTTTAGCCAAGGACTTAATAGGAAATGTTCTACGTCATAAGATGGAAATCATAGAAGAATTTACTGGCTCAGAATTAATTGGTAAATCATATGAACCATTATTCCCAGGCGCTATAGATGGAAATAACTCCAAAGCATGGACAGTTGTTGGAGCTGATTTCGTTACAACCAGTGATGGAACAGGAGTTGTACATACAGCGGTAATGTATGGAGAAGATGACTATAATCTCGGTATGAAAGAAGGTTTTCCAGCACAACATACAGTAGGAATTGATGGGAAATTCATAAAGGGAACACATACAAAACTAGACGGTAGATACGTTAAGGAATGTGACTCAGATATTATTGATTTGTTGAGTTCAAATAACCAATTATATCGAGAACATATTTACACTCACGATTACCCACACTGTTGGAGAACTGATCATCCATTATTGTACTACGCAATGGATAGTTGGTTCGTAAAAATGACCGCTGTTCGAGAACAAATTCTTGAATATAATTCAGAAGTAGAATGGGCACCAGAATGGACAGGTTCGAAGAGGATGGGTGAATGGCTATCGAATATCAAAGATTGGGCTATTAGTCGTGAAAGATATTGGGGGACGCCTATCCCCGTTTGGATATGTCCTGATTGCCAACATGAACATTGTATTGGAAGCATAGAAGAAATGATTTCTATGAAAACTAATGATTCCCCTACACCTCCTGAATTACATCGCCCATATGTGGATGATGTAAAATTAAATTGTAGTAACCAAGACTGTTCTGGAGAGATGATTAGAGAACCATATGTCATGGATTGTTGGTTTGATTCTGGATGCGCATCATTTGCACAATGGCATTATCCATTTGAGAATAAAGAAAAATTCGAAGGTGTTTTTCCTGTTGATTATATCTGCGAGGCAGTAGATCAAACAAGAGGTTGGTTCTATTCATTACTTGCAGTTTCAACAACTGTTTTCGATAATGTTGCATACAAAAGATGTCTTTCATTAGGACATATACTGGACAAAGACGGTAAGAAAATGAGTAAATCTAGAGGTAATGTAGTTAATCCATGGGATCACTTCAACAAAGAAGGTTCAGATTCAATTAGATGGTACATGATGACACAAAGTGCCCCTTGGACCCCTACTAACTTTGATCCAAATGGGGTAAGAGAATCTTATGCTAAGATGTTCTTGACATTGTGGAATGTGCATCGTTTTTATTCCGATTATGCATCTCTTGATGGCTTCGACCCTGAAGATAGTTCAGCCCATATTGCCGTAAATGATAGAAGTCCTCTAGATAAATGGGTACTTTCACGAATGGCGACGGTTGCTGAAACTTATCACGATAACTTTGTATTATGGGATTTCCATAAAGCAGGTAGAGTGTTAGAGAATTTTGTAATAAATGATTTATCAAACTGGTATGTAAGGAGATCTAGAAGAAGACTATGGAATGAAGACGATAGTAATGACAAGAGAGCTTGTCAACATACTTTGCATGAAGTTCTACTAACAGTTTGTCGCTTAATGGCTCCTGTAGCACCTTTCATACCTGATCAGATTCATAGAGATTTGGCAGGGACTTCAGTTCATCTAGCGGATTGGCCAGTAGGTTCCTCGTTAGTATCCAGTAACTTACCACCTCAGAACTGGGTATTAGAACAAGAAATGGCATTAGTGAGGAAATTAGCTGAAACTGGAAGAAGAGTTCGAGTAGATGCTGGAAGAAGGCAGAGATTGCCATGTAAATCTGGTTGGATTGTTGGTGGACCAGATATTTCTGAATTCCATGATATCTTGGCAGAAGAGCTAAATGTAGAGTTACTAACTACAGAGGAAGATTTAGACCGATTTCAAAAAATTGAAATTGCACCAAATCGTAAAGCACTTGGTAAAAAATGTAGACAAGATTTACCTGCGGTATTAAGTTTACTTGAAGATGCAGACCCCGATAATATTCTACTTGAAATCGAAGCAGAGATTTGTATCCTAGAAGGCTATGATATTACTATGGAAGATATAGAGATTCGGAGAGTAGAGAAAGAAGGTTATGCTGCTGCAACTATTTCTGTAGATGAGATTGGAGATGTATCTCTAGTTTTGGATATGAGACTAAATGACGAGTTATTATCTAAAGGATTGGCAAGAGATATCATTAGGCATGTCCAAGCAAAAAGAAAAGAGATAAATCTTGATGTAGAATCATCAATAAGACTCGATGTATGCATAGATGGTCTCGATTTATTTATGGATGATTGGAATCATATACTGACTGAAACAAGAGCAGGTTTGGCAACCCTTAATGAAGAAAATATTACAGATAATTCTGACTTTTTTGAAGTAGATGGGAGTAAAGTTAAATTTACTGTAAGTCAACTAGAATAATCTCTATTTCACATGAATTTCAATTGTTAAAATATAATACTCATTCCGTAATCAATAGGAAGAAGCATTTCAACTGCAAATAATGGGTCTGGATCTGATGAATCATGATATGCAATGAAAGAACCACCATCAGGGAGTATACCCATACTAGCAAAATCAAATCGAATATCTGCTCCAGCACCTGATGTAGAATCTAAATCACCTTGACCAATATATGTCATAGAATCAGGGATTATACTTTCTGAGAATCCTCTTACATGCCAAGCAACATCTACATCTGGTCCAGATGAACTTTGATATCTTACATTAAGGACAAAAAGATCATGTGCACCATTTGAATGATACTCCCATTCTTCAATTGAACTAGCAGAATCAGACAAATCATAGGAATTATTTTCCCAATTTTCACCACCATCCCACGATAACAAATGAGATACTAGAGTACCTTCAGCTATCAGACAGTGTAATGCTCCAGATGAGTCAAAAGAACAATACTCAGAAGGAAGAGATGACCCATTCTCATTAGTTGCAGACCACCAATTAAGAGAGGTGTCTAAGAAAGCATCAGTTCCATCTATGAAATAATTAGGGAAGTAAAGTCCTCCAGAGGGAACGGGGAATGAACGCATTTCTTTATGCGGTTTGGTAAAATCCCATTCAGGACCTAAATCTGAAGATTTCAGATTAACTTCTATACTATCTAGAGTTCCATCTCTATCAGGGAAGGGAAAGTAGTCATAGTTTAAGCCATCAGTAGAAATTTGGCCACCTACATTCTGTACTTGATGCCAGAAATTAGATATTACTAGGCTAGCATAATCGCCGTTTCCATAGATACCACCATTAATTGGGCCTATTACTTCAACTTGCCATGAGCGATCATAAAATGGTTCAGGTGTTCGATTAAAACACCAACTCCACTCCTCATCTTCTGCATCATAGAGAAATGCATAGAATTGATCTGCACCACTAGCGCTAGGATAAGGGAACCATCCCATAGAAATCAAATCACCATTAGTAGCCTGAACTATACTACCTTCACCGAGCCCCTCTTGACCTGGTAATGTTGGTTTAGGCTCTAGACAACCAATTTGAGAGAATATTGAAGGCAGATATTCTTGCCAAGTGTGTCCTCTATCTTCAGACCAAGTTGGATATTCACCTCCAAAATTAACTATCCAACCTTCTTTAGTTCCTGCAAGATAATGTTCACAACAATTGCCCCCTTCTTCATTTCCAAACACAGCCCATGAAGCATTCCCCCAAGTATCATTAGAAAATGGAGAGCTTACTATGAAATCTCTAGAGTCGTCATGAGTTGATGGATCATCAACATAAATCATTTCTTTGTCCCAATCTATTTCCCCTTCCATTTCTGATTCGACTACTTCCAAACACCCCGCCATTACAGTAGTAGATACTATCAGTATAACAAACAAGGTTTGAACGACGGATAGGTCAGACACAATACTATGCGGTATGGAGAGACTTATCGGTGCTTCGCTATTAATTCTCAAAAAAATTATTCCCAAAAATACTGTTATTTTAATTTCCAGATAGGGCCATTCGGGGAGTCTTCAACTACTACACCAATATGATTTAACTTATCTCGAATTTGATCAGCATTATCCCAATCTTTGTTATTTCGTGCTATTTGTCTCTGTTCAATTAAATCCATCACTTGGTCATGAATTTTCATTTTTTCGTTTTCGACATCTAAGATGTTTTTTCTTATCACTTCATCATCAGGTAATATTCCTAAGACTTTTCCAGCAAATTCCGATAACCAAGAAACGCATGCTGAAATTTCATCTTCTAAATTAGAATCTAATTTTTCTCTTAGATACTTAACTACTGTTTGGACTTCAACTATTGCTACTCGAGTGTTAAAATCATCATTCATACCATTAGAGAATTCTAATTCGGCTTGCTGTAAAAAACTAGAGTTTTTCCAATTAGTCTTACCGTAGTTTGAAAGAGCTTCTCCATATGTTGCAAGTAACTTACGATAATGGCTAGATGAATCTTGGAGCATTACATCATTGAATTCAACTGGTTGCCTATATGGTGCATTGATTAAGCAATACCTTAATTCTAAAGGATGGACCTTAGAAATAGCATCTCTAATCGTCCAAAAATTACCTAATGATTTACTCATTTTTTCACCATCAACATTAATCATTCCATTATGTATCCAGTATTGCACAACTGGATCATGATTTAAGCAACATTCTGACTGAAAGATTTCGGCTTCATGATGAGGGAACATTAAATCAGAACCACCACCGTGTATATCGAATTTTTCGCCAAGGTGTTGCAAAGACATTACTGAACATTCAATATGCCAACCAGGTCGACCATCTCCCCAAGGACTTGACCAATATGGTTCACCGGGTTTAGCTATTTTCCATAATGCGAAATCTCTATGATTTTTTTTTCCTGTACCAGTTTCTGAAACTCTTCCTCCAGCACCTTCTCTAACCATTTCCAATGTTTGGCCAGTCAACTGACCATATTTTTCAGGTGCAGTATTAATTTCAAAATATACACCGTCATGTGAAGAATAGGCATTGCCATTTTCAATTAACTTGGCGATCATATCAATAATTTCAGGTATAGTTTCAGTAACCCTTGGATAAGAATCTGCACGATTGACATTAAGTAAATCCATAACTTCAAAATAATCATCTATATTCCTATTAGCTACATCAAGAAAATCTATATTTTCTTCATTGGCAATACGTATTATTTTATCATCAATATCAGTGAAATTTGTGATATGATTAACTAAAAAACCGCTCTTTCTAAGCCATCTGACTATTATATCGAAAGCAATTGCTTGACGTGCGTGTCCGATGTGGCTAGGAGAATAAGGAGTTATTCCACAAACATAAATTCCAACCTCTCCTTCAACTAATGTCTCCAAGATTCTCTTACTACGAGAACGGGTATCATAGAGTCTCAGCGCCATACCTATCAAATGATGGTGAACGTATTACAGTGATGAACCTCGCGCTGATTCTATGAAAGCGCGATACAAACTTGTATGTTTGATACGTTCAGGATGCCATTGAACACCTATGCAAAATTTAAGCCCTTCGATTTCAACTGCTTCAATTAGATTATCATGACTAGAATATGCCGAAATTGATAAATTACCTGCATTAAAAACTCCTTGATGATGAGTCGAATTAGCATTAATGTGAGTTCCCATAATTTGTTGTAATTTTGTACCTTCTATGACATCTACACCGTGTTCAGTAACTTCACCATCCCATCCTCCATGATTTTCATATCCTTCTGTTTCGGGTAAATGTTGATATAACTCGCCTCCATAAATAGTACAAAGTAATTGGAATCCACGACAGATGCATAATAATGGAATATTTTTCTCGATAGCGGACTTAATTAATGCTATTTCAGAGGTGTCTTGCTCTGGATAAATTTCTTTAGTGTGGGGACCATTTTCTTGACCATATAATCTGGGATCAATATCAGGCCCTCCTGAAATCAACAATCCATCAATTCTATGTATTACTTCGGAACTACAACCCGGTGGGATTAGTAAAGGAATACCTCCACATTGAATAATCATTTTATGATAAGTAGTAGGTAATACTACAGCATCTAAATCCCAATTCGCCCATTTCGTTGGTCTAGATGGACAAGTAATGCCAATTACTGGACTAGTCACATCAGACATATTAATCGGAATAAGGCCTGATTAATAATCAATTGTACATTATTGCATAGATGCCTGAATTAGTCCTTCAAATATTGAATTTTGTTTCAGCATCTCAGGATGCCACTGAGTTGAGATGAGAAAAGGGTATTCGTTCAATTCAACCGCTTCAATTAAACCATCTAAACTTCGACCTACTATTTTCAAGTCACCTGCCTCGTAAACACCTTGATGATGACCAGAATTTCCAATTATTTCATTTCCCAATAATTCTGAAGTTAAAGAATTTTTTTCTATTTTTACAATATGATCTGACCATTCACCGCCAGTGGCACCATGTTCTTCAAATCCTTTAGTAGTAGGAAGATCTTGGTGTAATTTACCACCTCGGATAACACATAATAATTGATGCCCTCGACAAATACATAGAAGTGGTATTTCTCTATCTATTGCACCTTCAATTAGAGATTTTTCCCATTTATCCTGTGAATCCCTGAAATCAACGGTTTTTTCATGAGGAGCTTCCCCATATAAATTTGGATTTATATCTCGACCACCGGAAATTACTAAGCCATCTAAACAATCTAATAATTCATCAACATCATCACATTCAGAAAGTAAGAGAGGAATGCCACCTGCATTCTTAACTGCACTCGGATAATTGCTAGGAAGCATAACTACAGATTGATTGGATACCTCGTAGTCTCTAGAATTTACGGAAGTTGTTATGCCGATTAATGGACTCATATTTACTCACCAAGAGCTTCCCTTGACTTTCTTGTATGCCTGAATGAAAGAATACCTGCAACCATAAAAATAGTTCCAACTATGATTAAAATTCCATGAGATAATAATGTCAAATTACTTGCATCAGACCATATAGAAAAAATACGCATTCCACCTAACACTGAAACTAATGCAAAAACCATTGCTGCATGCATATAATGGTGCTTATTGGCTTTATTTTTATTTGAAAGAAAACCTAATATTAACAATGGGATACCAAAAAAAGAAGGAATCAGAGCAGTGAAACTACCTGTATCACTAATTAGATAAGATGCGATTCCAGATAGAATAAGAATCCCTCCACATACCATGGCAAAATTTGTAACTGGCATACTAAGAAATTTGAATTCATTACTCATGATTAACCGAAAGAGATGGAGTTTAAGACGATATTTATGATTCCGCTTCCAAACTAACTGATGCATGAATTGCTTCATCTCTAGCCACTATTTGCTCCCAGAGTAATTCCGCAACATCTTTGACATCCATTTCAGAACCAACAGTATCAAGCCCATCTTTAACCATTACAGAGCAGAAAGGGCACCCTATTGCAACTGTATCGCAACCAGTTGCTGCAATTTCTTCTGCACGAATCTTATTTACACGCTTATCTGAATCCTCTTCCATCCACATTTGAGCGCCACCCGCTCCACAACAGAAAGAATCTTTGCCATGTCTTTCAACTTCAACATCAATTCCTCCAAGTACAGAACGAGGTTCGTCAATTATATCACCTATTCGGCCAAGATAACAAGGGTCATGATAAGTTATACTTGTACCCTCTTTGTCAAATTCAGGTAATTTCCCTTCTTCTTGTAATTTTGCCATAATCTCAGTATGGTGAAATACTTCTAATTCATCAGCTCCATAATCTGCATATTCCTTACCTAATGTATGGAAACAATGAGGACAGGATGCAACTATTCTCTTCACTCCTAATTCTTGAAAAGTCGTGATATTTGTTTCAGCCAACATTTGGAATAAGTATTCATTACCAGCTCTTCGTGCAGGGTCTCCAGAGCATCCCTCTTGCATTCCAAGGATACCAACATCTAAGCCTGCTTCTTTCATTAGAGAAATGGTTGCACGAGCTACTTTCTGATTTCTCTCATCGAAACTTGCTGCACATCCCACGAAGTAAATGTACTCTGCGGGTTGCCCTACTTTAACATCTAAATCTGAAGCCCAGTCTGCTCTTTCATGTGGTCCAAAACCATATGGATTTGATGCAGATTCTAAATTTCCCATAGCAACATTTAGTTCTTCTGGATATTCCATAGTTTCCATCATTGCATTTCTTCTTAGTTCAGTTAATTTAGGTACATGTTCAATGTAAAGAGGACATATATCTACACATGCATTACAAGTTGTACAAGCCCAAACTGCCTCACTAGTTATCCTTGCCAGCATAGTTTCTTCAGGATTTTCACCTTTCAATAAGATCGGAGCATATTCATTAGCATAGTTCCTCACATCATGAATCACTTGCATAGGGTTCAACCCTTTACCTGACTCATATGCAGGACAAACATCTTGACATCTTGCACATGAAGTACATGACCATCCATCAATAATTTGCCTCCAAGTATACTGATCAAAGGTGCTAACTCCAAAGGAATCAATATCTAGGTCTTCTAGAGGCACTGCTTTTCCATCATCTCCTATTGCGAGAGGCCTCATTTTACCAAGTGCTTGAGTATCGTGGAAAAAGACATTTGGTATTGCCATGACTAAGTGCATGTGCTTGGAAACTGGGATTAATATCAAGAAACAACAAATTGCAACCATATGTGCCCAATAAGATGCTATTATGAAAGTTGACGATAACCCAAGACCAGATACCCAAAAACCAAAAGGTTCCCAAAATGATGAAGGGTTCTCAGAGGACTCAATTATGAATGATGTAGAAGTAATTGTTAAAATTAATACTAATATAAAATTTCCCTCTAATTGAGATTTCCCCTTAAGTTTTACAGGAGTAAATACAACTCTCCTGATAAGAGCCGCAAGAGCCCCCAATAGTGCAGTAGTATAACCTAATTCTACAATTCCATTCCAAGGATTATTGAGAAATGATGGTAAAAGGTGTTCTGAAAAATAATTTGCACTCGCTAGATCTAGCATATCGCTTCCAAGCATTAGGAAACCCCAGAACATTAAGACGTGCATAGTACCTGCAACTTTGTCTCTGAGAACTTTTTTCTGCCCGAGCCAACCAACTAGCATTTCTTTAATTCTTAAACCCCATGAATCAAAACGATTGTCTGGTGCACCTAGCATAACTAGCCTAGTTGCTTTAATAACTTGATATGAGAAAAATGATATGGATAAACCGCCCATAATTAGAAGGATAATCCACCCTTCTACTGGGCCATATTGTATTTCTAAAGGATGTTTCATAATCTATTACACCTGACTTGACTAACACCCTGATAAGCCTCGGAAGAGAAACTGCACTTTCAATTAACCGATTGATAACATATACCCAATGCTAATTTCCTATACCCATTACCGATAACCATGGCAACTGCCTTCGCACCCGGAAAGTGTATCTTATTTGGAGAACATGCAGTAGTCTATGGACATCCCGCGGTTGCAGTAGCAATTGATGCTGGAGTAGAAGTGAAATTAGAGACCTCAGACAAATGGGAAATCAAGAATGATCATTATAGCAATAATTTTGAAGAATTTCAAGCATCAAAGAACCCTCATATTCAGCATATAATTAGAAATGTTTTTGATTATAATGGTCTCCCACTGAAGATAAAAATAAAATCGAATTTATTCTCTTCCGCAGGACTCGGATCTAGTGCTGCACTATCGAATGCAATGGGTGCGGCACTTCACCAATTGATCAATCCTGAGGATGAGATTAATCAGATAAAATTAGCTAAAATTGGTCATTCTGCAGAAGCTAGTGCGCAAGAAGGAAGGGCGAGTCCAACTGATTCAGCAACTAGTTCATTAGGAGGTTGTATTGTAGTTTCAGGTGAAAAAGATGAACACTTAAATCATGTCTTTGATACTAGTTTAACAACCCCTGAGGGAAATAGAGAATGGTCAATACATAGTGTAGAACTTCATAAAAACATCAAAGATTCATGGTTAGTTTTAGGATTTACAGGGCGTGCTGCTCCTACGGGAGATATGGTATCTGGGGTTGCAGAAAGACTGAAACAAAAACCTGAACTTTATGCTGAGATGCAGGCAATTGAAAATATTACTAAAGCGGGCTTAACCGCATTAGAGTTAGGAAATTTAGAGGCGGTTGGAATTGCAATGAATAGTTGCCATGAAAAATTGAAAATTCTCGGAGTAAGTAGCGATTCACTAGACAACATGGTTTTAGCAACTAGACATCATTCATTCGGTTCTAAATTAACGGGAGCAGGAGGGGGCGGATGTATGGTGGCATTGACAAATGATCCACAGCGAGTAGCCCAAGAAATTGAACTATGTGGCGGGCAACCTTTAATCTCGAAATTTGGCTCTAAAGGGGCTCATATAAAGAAAGAATAATCAAATTTACCAGTAAAAAACAAATAATTCTTGGATTTCATGACAACTATTCTTTATAAGGGGAATATAAGTGGGAGCGATATGCTTAGTGACGAAGAACGCCTAACTGTAGTGAATGTAGTTGCATCAACCCGAGTTGCGGAAGAACTAGATCTTCCGGATATCGCAATTCAATTGAATTGTGAGTATGAACCTGAACAGTTCCCAGGGGTTGTTTATCGAGTCGTTGATCCAAAACTTGCAATCCTAATGTTCCGTTCTGGAAGAGCTGTTTGTACTGGTGGTAAGAATGAGCAAAATATCCATACTGGTATTGAGAGAATGACTGCTGATTTACAAAATGCTGGAATTGACACATGGGACTTAAAAGATGTAGAGATTGAAGTTCAAAATATGGTTGCAACATACTCTTTGTTCTATCCAGAAGACTATAATGGTACAGCGAGAATGGATGATAATAATACACGTGTGATTGATTTAGATGGAGGAGCCATTAGAGCTGCAACAGATGAAGAAGTTGAAGCAAATGATGAAAGAATTCGTGGAATTAGACAAGGAGAACCTTTAGCTGCACTTCCTCGAAAATTGAATCTAAATAATTTGACATTTCACTTACCTTTCGACAAGGTTGAATATGAACCAGAGCAATTCCCAGGACTTATCTACAGATTAGATTATCCAAAAGTTGTATGCCTAATTTTCGGTAGCGGAAAAATGGTTATTACTGGTGCAAGGCACAAGGATGAAATTCTTGAAGCAGTCCAGTTCATTCAAGATGAGTTAGCAGATTTACTCTGAAATATTACTTGAGATTTGTCAATCGAGAGATTGATGTGTGAGTAACCATGCGAGAGCGCTATGCGCTCTAGAACTGAGACAGTTTATTTCCTGACTTTTTTGTTATTAATTTCAACATTTGCAGGAGTATATGCTCCTGAAAAACAGTTAGAAGAACTTGAAGAAAATAAAATACGTGTAGAATCAATATCTAGAAGTTCGAACTTGATTGATATACCATCATGGAAGGTAAATGACAGATGGAACTATAATGGATACTTGGACATGGTAGATTTAATTGTAGATTCAGGAGTTAATACTGATTTACAGACATTAACTGGAACTTTAGAAAGTACAGTTACAGATATATATCAAACTATTGTTGATAATAAATCAACTTTAGTCTATAAGGTAGAATCAGACGGTTCTTATGAAGCAAATAGTATCAATCTTGATGGTCAACCGGGAGATTTAGAAGCCAATTTGAATACAGTATCGATTATCCGTGTATCAGATCATGCAACTGTATCTCAAGAAGCGACTATTGATATTAATTTTTGTAGAGATTTCCTGTGGTTCTGTATTGATGTTTCAGTAGGTACACTCGAGGTAGATCAATCTTATTCACCGCCACTAGAGGGATATGATTTCCCACTATCTGTTGGTGAATCATGGTATCAAAATTATACTGCAACAACTACCTATGATGGTCAAAGTGATTATGTAGATATACCCGAAAATTCTGTATCACAGAGAAGTGCGAATTATGAAGTCGTTAGTCAAGGTTTTTCAGGTGTCAATTACGGTGGTTGTAGTACTTCATACAATATTTCTAGCTCAAATGCAGATGGTGATGATACTGGTTACAAATGGTTTTGTCCAGCAATCAGAGGAGATGTGAAAATGGAAACAATCGAAAGTTTAGGGTTCACAGCTGTTCATTCACTATCATCATATCAAGCAACAAGTAGACAAAAAATAATTAATGTTGATGTTGAATTTCCATTATCTCCAATTAATATGGATATTTCTGCATGGATAAATGTAACCAATAATAATGGTAATGCTGTAGGAAATCAAGCAATGGAATTTAGATATGAAATAGGTGGAGACATACAAAACGTAACTACTGCAGCGAATGGTACTGCACATGTGATTTTTAATTCTGAAGATTTAGCAGATGACTCATACTCAATTAATGATCTGGGTAGCCATGGAGTATTGGCATGGACTAGTGGAGAATCTACTAAAGTCATAGGAATTAGTACAATAACAATAGATCCTGATGTATACGAGATTGACTTGTATGTAAATGAGGATGGAGTATCAGTAGAGAGAACCAGAGAGAATTCAACTATCACATTAGATGAGAATATTGGATTTACAGGAATTAGAGGAGATACGTTAACTTTTAGCATTCCAGTGATAAATAGAGGGTTGAGAGTTTCTCCGGCATCTGTTTTACAAATAACAGGACCTGATGGCACAGTTACAGATGCAAATATACCAGCATTATCTAGCCTAGAAGAAGCAAGAGTCGAGGTTTCATGGGAAGTCCCCGCAAATCAACCATTTGGAAGTGTTGCTATGTCATTTGAGATTAACATTGATGATGGAGATATAGCAAATAATGAAGGTGAATTCAGTCTCTTTATTGGAGCAAAACCCATTGCATTATTGACAATTGTAGAAGAATCATTAACTTTAGATCAGGTTACTTTCAACGGACTCAATTCTTATGACCCTGATGGAGGTGTTTTACAATGTGTATTTTCATTAGAGAGCCTAACGGGAGAGATTGTAACATCTCAAGAAGATGATTGTATATTCGAATATATATGGAATGATGATGGAGTTTTTACTGTAAACTTAGTAATTACAGATGAAGAAAGTGACTTCCATTCAGTAAGTAGTGACATTATAATAATCAACAGAGCACCTGAAATTACTCTATCGGCAGATTCAGAAACAAGTCCTGTTCTATCTCCTATAACATTTGAGATTACTGATCGTACCGATTTAGATACGCTAAATCCAGAAGCCCCTGTAGATATTTCTTGGAAAGCACCATGTGAACAAGGAACTCTAGGCATAAAATGTACTCTGATACCAAATGAAGAAGGACCTTACACAGTAGAGGTAGATGCTATGGATGATGACGGAGCAGTAATAACTGAATCTCATACAATAGAGGTAACTAATATCGCTCCTTATAATCCTGAATGGGAAGTTATATTCGATGGAAACAGAATGGTTCCAAACTCTTTTGGACTTTATACAGTGAATGAGGGCGACCAACTTACAATCAGAGGATGGGCAGAAGATTCTGATAATGACATGTCAACATTACTGCATGTATGGGTTCCAGATGCAGAAGATGAACCAGATATTAAAAATCAACAACAAGGACTCGTGAGTTCGATGGAACATATCTATAATATTCAGGGACAACATATTGCTACATTCCAAGTATTTGACGATAATGATGAAAGTACTGATTTAATGACAGTCCCTTTCAAAGTAAATAATATTCCACCAACTATTCGACCGTTTTCTCAACCCCTACCAGTTGCAGAAGATCAGACAATTGAAATATCAATCATAGTTGATGATACAATGTTTGACATTGAGAGCCTAGTACCTTGCTATGATTTGGACCCAAGCTCTAATTCAGATAGTATAGGTAACGCAAGTGACGATTGTGATTTAGAATCTTATTACCTAGAACATTCATGGCCTAATTCTGAGACCGCCCCAGACCATATTGTATTCCATGTAACTGATAATGATGGTGCAATGGCTTATTCCAATATACCCATAGATGTTAGAAATATGAAGCCTAATGTCGGTATGACTACTAGCCAATACCAACCAATAGAAGGAGAATTAGTCATATTATCTGGAAATGGGACTACTGATTCAGTTTTTGATATGGAAAATATGCAATATTGGTGGGATATGGATATATCAAAAGATAGCGATAATGATGGAGATAAAAGTAATGACAAAGATCTCACTGGAAAAATTGTAGAATGGTCATTCTCTAGCGCTAAGAATACAGTAATTCAACTAACTGTTCATGATGGAGATTCATCTGATTCAATGAGAATAACAATACAAGTTCAAGAAAAACCATTTGCACTAACAGATGTCTTGTTAAATCCGATGTTTATTGGTCTCATCTTAATATCAATTCTTGGAATTATAGGTGGTGTATTAATGCGTAAGAAAAATACACCTTTGGTAGTTTCTTCAATTACTGAAAGTAGACATAGTATGGATGATGCCTTTGATGATCCAGATTATGACCCATTTAGTAATGAAAAGGGTAAACAAAAAATCAGTAAAAAAAGAATTAAACAAGATAAAGAAAATCCATCCAATAATGATACAAAAGATATTGATGAGGATTTAAAAATCAATCCTACCGAGGATACCAAAATATTAGAAGAAATGGAAGAATTAAGAGCAAAACTAAAGCAATTGGAAGATAAAAATCTATCAGTAAATGAAGTAATGAGTACATCGGAGATAGAAGAACTAATTGGGGAAGAGGAATAGGGCAACTTATGGTTAACCTATTCAAACTTCTAGGTTTACCAGATCCTAACAAAACAATATCAAGAACTGTAAAGAAGAATCTTGGTTCTGCTAATCCGGGTCCAACTACGAAATCAAGAGCAATTTTCCATGATTTAGGTGATGTTTTATGGTCAGAAAGAACTGAAAGATTAACACCTTTACCAAATAGAAATGTGATTTATTTGAAGCCAGATGACTATCAAAGAATACAATTAGATGGAATAGAAAATGAATTAGCGAGAGGAAATATGCTTCTTGTAGATATTAGTTCACTATCACATATGCCTGCTCAAAGAGATATTTGTAGAAGAAAAGTTGAAAATTTAGGAGAAAGAATGGATATACCAGTATTTTCACTAAATGAAAATGATTCATTGTTGATGGTACCTGGATTAGGAATGAGAGTCGATAAACAAAAGCATAGATTAGGAATGAAAGATTTAGAAGATTACCTATTAGAATAGATTCCTAGTAATAAACTTCAAATTTCCAATCATTTGTACTAGAGCTTGGACCTAATTTATTATAGTCAATTTGCATCAATTTTTGAGGCATATTTGAAGGATTTATTTCGGTAGATGTGACCACACTATCAACACGAAGAATTACTAAAGAGGCGGAAGAATTCTCTGGCAAAGGATGTATTTCTACTAGAGTACATTTCATTGCTGCCAAAGCTGAAGAAAGAAGAGGTAAATCATCACCTGAAACCATATTTCCATTAATTATTTCCCATTCAGATTCATCAATTGGTAATTTAGCTGAAGACGACTGTATATCTTTTGCAGAATCGAGATCTGCAGGAAGTATGAACACCATACATGATGATCCGATTCCCGAATTACGAAGATTGACTAAAGTATCTCTCTCTTTACCTACTCTACTCTTGGAAAGACTGACAGTAATCAATGGGGGTGTATTAGATACCACGCCTATTGATGACATGGGAGCTAAGTTTTGTATTCCATCTGAACTGACTGTCCCAATCAATGATACTGGACGCGGCATCATTAGAGATGCTAGCCAGTCTCTTCTTTCATCATGAGATAATTCAGAGAATTTAGATTTTATATGTTCACCATCTAATGTGTAATAATTATCAGGTTCAGACTCATAATCTCCATCTTCTAACCAAGTATCTAGTTCACCAGATTCTACTTCAGACGCAGACAAAGAAGTAAATTGGCGATAAATTTCCCAATTAGAGATATCTTTCTCATCGTCACCTCTTGATTTTTTCCTCTCAATAGATGCATCGGCATATGTTACACACCTACGAAGAAATCTAGAAACTATTTCTCTTCTTTCTGATGGGTCCATTTAAATCACTCTATGCCTAATTCTTTGACTAATCTATCAACATGTCCACTTGCTCTGACATTATATCCTACAGAAATTAGTTTACTATCAATATCAATGACAAATGTAGATCGAGAAACACCCATGTAAGTCTTACCATAGTTCATTTTTTCACGCCAGACACCGTATAATTGATGTAATTCAGTATCGGAATCGACTATTAACTCGAAAGGTAATTCATGCGTATCTATGAATTTTTGGTGAGATTTAGAGGAATCTTTAGAGACACCTAGTACCCTAAAACCTGCAGACTGTAGTTTGGAAAAATTATCTCTAAAGTCGCAAGCCTGAACGGTACAACCAGGAGTACTATCTTTAGGATAAAAATACAAAATAACCTTTTCTCCTGAAGATAAAATATTTGAAAGAATAACCTTGTCCCCATTTGTTAATTCAGCTTCAAAATCAGGTGCCATTTCTCCAACTTCTAATGAGATGGGTTCAGAGTTCATGTTAATCGCAAGAGTAATCAGGTGATGAATGCTCGTACTAAGAGCATTCAAGAGTGAAGTTGCTTTGCTATAGATATGAGTAAAGCGGGAATCATTTGTTTTGTATTGGGTATTATAGGTTTCATTTCGTTCTTAATTTCAATCTCAATAGTTGGCTATATCGATGATAGAATAAATGAAGAATGCGATACAGAAGTCGGTACAATTGGTCAAATCATTGGCGCAGACGAGGGAAAGTGCCAAGATGCTAGAGATTGGAAGAGCCTAATAACGAGCCTACAGATACCTATCCTTAGTATTGGAGCACTTCTTGGTCTTACTGGTGGAATGATGATTTTTAGAGACTAATTACTACTTTCTTCTCTAATTCTTTTCTTTGTAGACGCCCAACCACAAATTAAGCATTCACTTAAGTTATGATTTCTTGCAGGACAATGCTCTCTACCAAAGAAAATGATTTGTAAATGCCTTCGAATCCAAGTATCTTTAGGAAAAACTTTCTTTAAATCTTTTTCAGTAGTTTCTACATTTTTTCCAGCCGATAAACCCCAACGTGATGCCAAACGATGTATGTGAGTATCAACTGCAAACGCTGGAATTCCAAAGGATTGAGACATTACAACACTTGCAGTTTTATGGCCTACGCCTGCTAAAGATTCTAAAAACTCCCAATCAGGGATTACTTCTCCACCACCTTGTAATATTTGTAAAGCCATTTTTTGAAGATTTTTTGCTTTGGTAGGAGCCAAACCTATTTCTCTTATTATTTGATGAATTTCACTGATTTCTAACTCTGACATTTTTTGAGGATTATCTGCTCTAGAAAATAATCTAGGCGTTACTTCATTGACCTTTTTATCGGTAGTTTGAGCGGATAACATTACAGCCACTAATAGAGTATAAGGGTCTTTATGGTCAAGAGGTATTGGTTGAGTTGGATATAAATCATCTAATATTTTACCTATACGATCTGCCTTAGCAGCTCTATTCATCATTCCATCTCCACTTCAACTCTGATACCGTAAACAAATGCGATGAAAATTAAAGAAAAAGGGACACCATAGCATGGACCATACATGAAATCTTCACTAGATGGAGAACTTGTGACCCCCCCAAAAATAATGTAAGCAATCAGTCCAAGAATCATAGCAGGAATTATAGAAACTAAAGCGAATACCAATCCTCGAGTTATACTCATGTGTCATTGGAAGAGAGTCCCTATGATGAATATTATCAAGAGTTGAATAGAGATTCTATCTCTGTACCATTTCTTGTATTGAGAATATCTGAACTTTCAAGCCATCCTTTACGAGCGATTTGAATACCGTACCAAACATCACCTAAACCATTGATATCATGAGCATCAGGATTAATACAAATCGGTACATTCTGTTCTTTGGCGAACTTACATAATCTCCAATCTAGATCTAAGCGATATGGAGAAGCATTAATTTCAATTGCTTTCAAGTGCCCTTCTCGATTCAATTCACCCATTCGCCTAATAATTGCATGCATATCTATTGGGAAACCTTCTCTTACCTGTAAAATTCGACCAGTTGGGTGACCTAGAATTGTAAATGTGGGATCTTCAATAGCCCTAATTAATGCTTCAGTATTTTCTATTTCATCTCTATTTCTCCAACTACCCAATGCATGAACACTGCCTACTACATGAGAAAATAAATTTCTTACATCATCAGAGTAATCTAAACTACCATCCGCTAAAATATCACATTCAGAACCATGAAGTAGTCGAAAATCAATATTTTCATCTTTCCATATTTTATTTAATCGTAAAATTTCTTCAGATTGTTTCGGAACCTTTTCACTAGGAATTCCTATTTGGCGACCGCCAATATTCAAAGTTTCAGAATGATCTGCAATTCCCAAATATTCCCATCCTAATGATTGAGCGGCTTTAGCCATTTCTTCTAGAGTATTTGTACCATCAGAATAAATTGTATGATTGTGAAATGCACCTCTTAAGTCAGAAGGGACTACTAATGTAGGTAATGAGGATTTAGAAAAGGATGCTGCTTCTATTTCACCCATATCTTCTCTCATCTCAGGAGGCACCCAATCCATATCCAAACTTTTGTAAATATCCGATTCATCAACACAGATCAATGTATGTTTTGCTGCCTCCATACCTATTTTCCCGTCTGCTAAATTTTCTGGGAAAAGACCAAATTCATTCAATCTCAGACCTCTATTTATTGCTTCTTGTCGCATTCGAATGTTATGCTCTTTAGAACCTGTGAAGTAAGCTAGTGTAAATGGGAATGTTTCAGGATTAACAATTCTAACTTGGGCATCTATAGTTGCATCACTATTTCGTTCAATAAGAGTTTCTGCAAGTTTTTCATCAATACTTCCTGAATTAATAGAATTAGACAACATTGCTTGTTCAAGAATTAAACTAACTTTTGACTCTCCAAAGCCTTTAACTTCAGCTATACCAGGTAAATTAAGAATTTCATTAATCACATTTTCATGTTGTTCAGGAGGAGAGGAAACAACAATATCAAGATCACCAATTGTCTCTCTACGACGTCGTGCACTACCTGCAAGTTGAGCTTTCTCTACTCCCTTAATTTGAGAAATCTTTTCTTCCAATGCACGACCATATAATAATCCAACATCCATTCTAGTTCTACCTTGATAGCGGCGTAATAAATCGATTCCATCAAGATATTTTTGCTGGCTTTTCTTCCCAAAACCGCTTAGTGGAGACACATGATCAAGTTCACAAGCAGCCTTCAACGACTCTACAGAATCAATACCTAATGATTCATATAGAATCCTAGCACGTTTAGGACCTAAACCAGGTATACCTACAATTTCTATTAAACCAGGTGGTATTTTATCATACAATGATTTCATATCACCCCAACTTCCATGCATAACTGCTTCAGTAATCAAGCCACCAATTCCTTTCCCTATCCCTTTAATTTCGACGATGCGATTTTCAGAAACAACTGTGAATAAATCTTCTTCCATTGATGCTAGGGTACGTGAACCATTTTGGTATGCACGTACTCGAAAGCCATTAGCGCCAGATAACTCCAATAATATTGCAATTTGTTCCAATACATCTACTAATTGTGTCTTGCTAATGTAAGGTGCTTGCTGCCTCCGAGATATAGGAAGAGTCCAACCACCTACCTTGGCCATGGCATCAAGAACATACAGTAGGTCTTGAACCATACCATCCGAGATTCGGATTGATGTTCCCCAACATAAACAAATGAAAGCCCTTACCCATAACTATGGAATTGGTTTCTTTGTTAGAATCCGCATCCATCACACTTTGTGGAATTGCAACTATTCTATGGATAGCAATTGGCACTCTGGCTCGAATAGAGCAAGGAGAAATCATCACCCAGAAAGTTGTTGCAACACTATGTATCGTCTCTGCCATTATGCTTTTTACTTTACATTATTTAGGTGGAGAACTTTGGGGTTCGACAACTATAGCTAGACCTTTGGCAGTTACAGCGATAATTGTGGCAATAACTGGAATGCTAAATATCAAAGGTAAAGATGTTCAAGGAGAAACAAATCCTCACCAGATAATGAAAATGAGAGCTGCCGAGAGAAGAGAAGAAGAATAATTATTTTTGAGCCAATTTCTCATCGATAAAAGATCTCATGTATGCTGGTAATTCACCATTGACAAAAATTACATCATTTACGCCATCAAGTTTCATTAAAGAATAATAAATTTGCATAGCAGTCATGGGAGTAGAACTGCAACCTGTACATCCACCCTCAAGTGAAATCATAATTATTCCATCTGTTGTATCTACAACATTTACTATACCATCATGGGCATCTAATATTGCCTGAACAGGTCCAACTGAATCAAGAATTAACTGTTCATCAACCATATTCAATACGACCTTATGCCTGACCCTACCAGCCGAGGACTAATGAACCTGAGGCTCTTTCAACTACACATGAGTACCACTTTCAGAGTTCTAATGATTGATTTATTAGTTGAAAGAGCAGAGTTTGGACATGGAGGAAATCAAGAAGTGATTAGACCAATGGCTGCATTATCTGATGTCGAAGTTTTATTAATAACACCACAAATGCAATCGTTCGAGGCAGGCAGTAAAATACAGTCAAATGCAGATGTTCAATTAGAAGAGATTGATGTACCAAATTGGGATAACGAATATGACTTCTGGGGTCAAACTGAAGTTGAACTAGAAGGAAGAAAAATAAATTTTAAACGAATAATCATGCCTATGCATGAAAATGAAAATAAGATGAATGATTGGCTTAAACAATTAGATTTAGATGCAGTAGTTTGCTCAGGTTCTAGAAGAAACGTTAGTATTTGGGAAAAATGGATGGGTCCTACTGAAACTATGTTTAGAGCAGCTGCTAAATCAGGCACCCCAACATTAGGAATTTGCTTTGGTCATCAATTACTATGTCATTCATTGGGCGCAAACATAGAGCGTGCAGACAAATTATCGAGCGGTATTTGGAGTTTGGAACTGACTGAAAAAGGTAAATCGGATACTTTACTTACAACCCATAAACAGAATAATGAAGAAATATCAGGATTATTTAGTCATCAAGATCATGTTGTATCAATACCTGATAATTGTACATTGTTGAGTCGTACTTCACACAATTTAGTAACTGCCGTTAGAGTAAATAACGAATCAGGAGATCCTATGCCAGCATGGGGTATTCAATTTCATCCAGAGGCTGCTAGAAAAAGAATTGAACGAGCATACGGATGGGGACATATCTCTGAAGAAGAATATAATTCGTTTAGAGGAGAACATGATGGAGCAGGTATTTTGACTTCTTTTGCTAAAATCGTTATGGAAGAATCATCTTGAGCCGCTATTAGAGAGTCTTTTACTAGGATTCTGATTATAAGTAACTCTTTGGTGGGCGGGTCAGAAAGGTGAACACCATGTTAGAAAATATACCATTAATTGCAGCCGGAGCAGGTCTTTTAGGACTGTTAATTGCATTTGTATTATACAAGAAAGTGAATAGTGTAGAAATTGATAATAAAGTTGTAGCAGATATAACTAAAGAAATTCAAGAAGGAGCAATGGCCTTCCTTTATGCAGAATATAGAGTATTGAGTATATTCGTAGTAGTAGTTGGCGCATTGTTAGTATTCCTTAATGATGTAAATACTGCAATTGCATTCTTTGCAGGAGCAATTGCCTCAGTTTTAGCAGGATTCTCTGGAATGCGTGCTGCTACATCTGCTAATGGAAGAACTGCAATGGCTGCTAAGAATGATGGTCAAGCAGGTGCATTAGCTGTTTCATATAATGGTGGAGCAGTTATGGGACTTTCAGTAGGTGGACTTGGTTTACTGGGTATCTCATTGGTTGCGTTTGCTCTAAACGCGGCTGAACCGGGATCTGATCTTTCAGCAGCAGCTGGATTCGGAATGGGTGCATCATCGATTGCTCTTTTCGCACGCGTTGGTGGTGGGATATACACTAAAGCAGCAGATGTTGGAGCAGATTTAGTTGGTAAAGTTGAAGCTGGTATTCCAGAAGATGACCCTCGAAACCCAGGTGTAATTGCAGATAATGTTGGAGACAATGTAGGCGATGTTGCAGGAATGGGAGCAGATATTTTCGAGTCATTTGTAGGATCTATAATTGCTGCAATGATAATTGCAAGTGCTGGTGATTGGAGTGTTGATTACGTAATAATGCCTATTATGCTAGGATTAATTGGATATGTGGCATCGATTATCGGTGTTTTCTCTATGACTTTCTTAAAGAATGGATCAGATGCTGCGGCTGCATTAAGGAATACTACATTCATTGCGGCGGTATTATTCTGGGCGGGAGGATACATGGCAATCGTAGGAAATTATATTGATGTTGAGATTGGAGTAATGCATTCAGTTGTATTAGGAAGTATCGTAGGAATAATGATTGGATTAGTTACTGAATACTACACAGGTATAGAACCAGTTTTCGGTATTAAAACAAAAGCTATTCCTCATATTGGACAAATGTCAAAGACCGGCCCAGCAACAAATGCGATTGCTGGTCTTTCAGTTGGAATGATGTCAACATTCATCCCTATCCTCTTAATTTCAGCAGGTATACTTGGAGCAAATTATTTCGGTGGTGAAACATATGGACTTTACTGCATCGCTATGGCTGCTATGGGTATGCTAGCAACAGTTGGAGTTACAATGACCGTAGATGCATATGGCCCGGTTGCAGATAATGCTGGAGGAATTGCAGAAATGAGTTCTCTGGGTAAAGAAGTCCGTGCAATCACTGACGAACTTGATTCAATAGGGAATACTACTGCTGCAGTCGGTAAAGGGTTTGCAATCGGCTCTGCAGCATTAACTGCACTTGCATTATTCGCGGCTTATACTGAAGCAATTAATGGAGAACTAGATTTGACTTTAACAAATCCAATGGTTGTTACCGGACTTCTAATAGGAGGAGGATTACCATTCGTAGTTGCTGCAATGACAATGACCTCAGTAGGAAAAGCTGCTGGAGAAATGGTCGTAGAAATAAGAAGACAATTCAAAGAAATACCTGGTCTTCTAGAAGGAAAAGAAGGTGTAAAACCGGATTCAAAGAAATGTGTAGATATTTCAACTCAAGCAGCTCTAAAAGAAATGGTTGGACCAGGAGTAGTAGCAATTACTGCACCGGTTATTGTAGGAGTTGCTTTGGGCTGGGATGCCTTAGGTGGGCTTCTAGCAGGTTCATTAGTTACTGGAGTTCTAATGGCACTATTCATGGCAAATGCTGGTGGTGCTTGGGACAATGCAAAGAAAGCTATAGAGCAAGGCCATATTGAAGGTGCTGTAAAGGGAGATGCTGCACATGATGCAGCAGTTATTGGTGATACTATAGGAGATCCGTTCAAAGATACATCTGGACCCTCATTAAATATTTTGATTAAATTAATGTCGATAGTTGCAGTCGTCCTTGCGGGAACAGACAAATTGACTCAGAACGGACTTCTTTGAAACAAGATACCGTTAGTATCTTGACTGATAGGCAGGAGCGAGTAACATGGCTAGGGTCTTTACGTTTGGTATGGTTATGCTAATCTTGGTTATGCCATTAACTGGATGTACAGGTATTACCAGTGGAATAACAGGCAGTTCAGATACTGAAGAAATCTCAGTACCTACATGGGAGATTGGAGATTATTGGTTATACACCTTTTCTACCCCTGATTACAGTGACGATACAACAAGACTAGTCGTAGCGACGACCGATATTGAAGAGCAAGGAACTGCATATATGCTTGCGATTTCAAGTATTGGAGAAGCTAGAAGACACGCAGTACTCAATCATAATCCATTCCTTGGAAGAATTACTCATGAAGGATTAAGTCCATTTGAAAATGGAGAGGCAAAAAATGTACTTGATTTCCCATTAACAAAAAATAAAGCATGGAGTTTTAGTTTATTTGATAATGAGTGGAATGCAGTGGTTTCATCAATAGGTTCTTCTATTGCATCTATAAGAGCAACGGCAAATGACGGTTCTACTATTGATTACATATTTGATGGAAATTTAGCTTTCTTTTCTTCTTTCATTTGGACTGATGCTGAAGGTATTATACAGTTGAAAATGAAAAATGCAGACCAAGGAATCGGGCATACGGGTGACGTTTATTTTGTAAGAGGTGGCGACTTATACAGCAATAATTGGTATAATACTGGCCCAGATGCGGAGTTTGTAGATACTTTCCTTGTCAGCGATCATCCAAAGGATGGGGAATGGGATGAAATGATATATTTCCTAGATGCTTCATGCGGAGGAGGATCAACAATCACTCTAACTCTGAGAGATCATTTATCCGTTTCTGCTCTAGAACGCTTCTGGGGACCGGGAGCAGAAGAGACTGGAACTTTAGGCACAATTCCCTATCCAAGTGAAGATTACACACTCACTGCAACATTTACTGGAGATACACATCTACGAATCCTATTAGCGGGTGGAATTACTTATTCTTGGAATCTCTAAATGATGTTCATGTCTGGAACTTTTGTAATGTTGCATGGAATGACTGGCACCTCTGCAAAGATGCAACCATTAGCTAAACAACTGGTTCCAAAAGGTTGGGATATACTTTGTCCTGAAGCAAAAATTCCTCATCCAACAAGAGGTGGTTTTGCTTGGTGGTTGCGTTCTGATAAACCAACAAAATCTTTAGATGAGGAATCATTGAGACAGGTTGATGAATCAATATCTAAAGTTGTCTCAGAGATTCCGGATGGACCGATAATCATTGGAGGCTTCTCACAAGGTGCGGCAATTGCCTCTGCTATGTTAGAACATGAAATACAGAATAGAATAATTGGCTTAGTTCTACTAGGTACAAAAACGGTTAGGCCACAAAAACTTAGAGAAATATTACCATTCCTGAAGAGTAGAAAAATTGTCTGGATGCATGGCTCTAGAGATCATCTAGTCCCATTAGAGCAGGGAATTGAACATATAGAAATTTTTGAGCAAGCGGGATGGGATGTAACAAGACTAGAACATGAAAAAGGGCATATGGTTAATTTAAACCAATTAGATGAATTAATATTAGAAATACAGAATATGGCGGATTTATTAGATTATAAATAATCCATTAAATGATCAGAACCACCAATAAAAATTGGCTTATCCCCACGCATATCAAAACAAATAGGCACAGTACGATGGCCAGTAATTCCAACTACTTCTGAGCGAAGATTATCTTCGTGATCCATATTTATTTCAGAAAATGATAAATTTTTAGATTTCAAAACATTCTTTGCTCGAATACAATAACCACATATTGTTTGTGTAAAAAGCAAAAAGTCAGTATTACATTCTTCTAAAATTTCGGTGAATCTTTCCATATATGCACTTCCTGTAAATTAATCTGATAGAGCGTTACTAATTAACCTGAGGAAATAATTAGATAGATTCAATCTAAGAGGTAGAAGGCTGAAGATCTTCATCTTTCCACCATTCAGGCCTCTCGCCAAGATCAGTATCTGGATCTTCTTCTTCCCATATCTCGCCATCTTTAATTCGTCCTTCTAGAACTCTGTCGATCTCATCTTCATCTATAAAAATCAACATTATTACTGTAGCCATAGTTAAGACAGCCCCTAAGTAAATCGCCGTAGAGTAATCAAATATTGCAATCATTCTTCCAGTCATGGTGTAAGCAAATACTCCTGATAAATTAAATAATGACATGTATGCAGTAAATTGAGTCCCACCAACTTTACTCCACGTAAGCCTCATGGTCAATGATATAACACAAATCCAAGCAATTCCAGCGATAAAAGCCTGAAGAATAAGGAAAGTTGTCATTATGGTAGTATTGGTCCACAAAGGCTCTAGGAATGCTAGACAGGCATTTGCGAAAGCAAGTGCTAAAAAGAACACCATTGCAACTCTTCTTGTTCCAAAGCGATCACCCAAAAATCCACCAATTATCTGACCAAACATTGCTCCAAATACAACTATTCCACCAACTATACCATTATACTTTTGTTGTGACCAACCGGCACCATTAATGAAGATATCAAATGTAATTGGGACCACAAAGTAATACAAATCAGCCAACAGACAAAGTCCAATTAATAAGAAGGCAGATCTGACAGAAAATGCTTTGACAAGATAAAACGAAGTTCTGGCTACGGTGTTCTTAGTCCCTACAGGCAATACTGAAAATGGATTGGGGACTTGTGGTAAAGTAGGGCCTTCATTACCCAAGTATTTCATAATAAAATTAAATGAGAATAGTAATAGCGCTATGGACAAACAGACATAACTAATTGGATTAGTAATCTTCCTTATATCGGCACCAAACGACCAATCAATAGAAAATACATCAATAGCAAATCCAGTAAACCATATTGAAAGACCTATTATTGTAAAGAATGCTATGATGGAAATACGCGCTTCGGAAACGCTGTATCCTACATTCTTAGCAGTCATGAACTTTTCCTCATCAATCCAAGGAGTTTCTGTTTCATCATCATCTATGGCTTCTTCATTAGATTCTGAATCTATAAGGATTGCATCTACTTTTGACCATGGGAATAACTTAATTCCTGGTTTTTCTCTCAAAGTAAGGGGTATCCACATAATTAACAATAGTAGAGCTAATTGTGCTATAATAACTCCTGAAATACCAATTACACCAATGAGAACCCCTAATCCGGCACCTCCAATAATTATTCCAAGCCTCTTGGCAGCGAACATGAACCCATTTACTTTAGCCACCTCATCTGGTTGAAGAATCTCTACAGCTAGGGCGTCTGTAGCAACATCTTGTAGAGATGCAAATATATTATGAACAAATAATACTCTAGTTACTAGATCTACTTGCTCATTAAGATCGTCAACAAGAATCAAACTTCCTAGTGTCAATGCCATTCCAGCTTGAGCGAAAAGCACCCACTGTCTTCGAGGTCCATATTTCTCAATAAATATAGCATCTACAACAGGGCCCCAAATCCACTTAAATGTCCAAGGAAGAGCTACTGTTGCGAATAATATTGCAATATCTTCTACAGGGGTTCCGTTGTCAATTAGATAAGCAGCAAATGTAACACTGGCAAATCCCCAAGGAAGTCCTTGGGCGAAGTACATCAAACAAAGTGTTACTACTCTACGTGTTTTATTTTCAGTTAATGCTCCACCCTTTCTCCATTCTTTTGAGGCTTTTTTAGTACCAGAGATTGCTTCAGGACCCCAGATTGTTGGATTAATTTTATTCAAACTGTTTGAAGTCCAATTACCCATATCAAATGGTTCCGAAGATTCTTGTTTTGACATCCAATCTTCACGATATGCAACCCATCCCAAAAGAGCCATTACTGCAAGGAATGGAATAATAAATAAAATTGGACCAAAAGATGTTTTACCCAAATTAGCTTCTGAATCTAATAATGAAACATAGATTGGGAACTCAGCATAAACATCGCCAGGAGAACCTCCCTCATCGGAATAATACATCCTAAAACTACCAGAGCAATCTTGATCAATCGGTGCGCCGGGGAAAGGGGGTTCACATAGAGGACCTCCTTGGGCAGGAACCGAATAAGAAACTGTAATTGTTGTAGAGGTATCTTTCGACCAACTCTGGAAAGAATCACTTACAACAATATCCCAGTTAGTAGTGAAATCATTACCATTGTTAACTGAGTTAGCAGGCTCTGTATGCTGAGAAATCTCTTCATCACCTCTGAGGAGTGTCAGTGTTAAATCACATTCTGCTCCACCACAATTTCCAGATTCGATATTAAATTTCATCCTAACAGATATTGTTTCATTAAGTTCAAGAATGAAGCCTTCAGAAAATCCTGTTTGTAGTTCACAAGAGAAATCTACTACTACATCTTGACCTTCAGGGAATATTATCTCTCCATAACCTTCTGATGCAGAGCCTTGGGATAGATTATCAAAATTATTCCAGCAATCCTCTAAATTCTCAGAACCCCAGAAATACATGTATGGATCATCATTGGTAGGATAATTCTCAACTGAATCAGATTGAGCAGTAACGGGCATAGACAAATAACTGAATGTTAATAGTAACACTACGCCAATAGTTAGACTTCGACGTGTGGATTGCATAAGTTGTGGGATGATTGGTGACGTTTGAGTGTTTACCCGATAGGTGTGATAAATTATTTGTCAGAAACTATGCGCATTCCTTGCTCCTCATAATCCCAATCAATAATTTCCCAACCTTCTTTTTCTAAATTCTCAATAACACTCTTTCTAGAAACAGGCGAACAAAGTAAACCTACAGTACCTCCTGCACCAGCACCTAATGCTTTCCAAGCAATTACAGACTTAGATTCAACTAATGGATTAATTATTGAATGGAAAGGTTCGTGTAATGAAGGATCCATCAAATCTACACCCTCACAGCTATCTCTCAGAGACTCAACAACCAACTCTCTTCTATCTCTTTGAATCCCATCAGACA
Organism: Candidatus Thalassarchaeum sp.; assembly: GCA_016777225.1. Classification (GTDB taxonomy): domain Archaea; phylum Thermoplasmatota; class Poseidoniia; order Poseidoniales; family Thalassarchaeaceae; genus MGIIb-O2. The sequence continues at coordinate 261,119 of JADHRW010000002.1, forward strand.
TTTTCCTTGCAGCAGCTCTAATTTTATGTAATCCATTTATGACATCTTCATCGCCGGAAGCATATCTTTCCCATATCGAGGTATGTAATTCACCAGAATTATGCTCAATTTTAGAATCTGCAATTATCAAATGCTTTTTCAACCAATTTTTTGATGATTTCATGGGTTCAAAAGGAAGAATCTCGACACTGTCACCAATAAACATTAGATGGTTAAAACCACCATGTGCAGAGGCCCATTGATCTTGGCGGCCGCCTTTATTCTCTAATATTGATTCAAATTGAAAAGCCATTTCTGCAATTTTCTCTGGAGATTTATTATGTCCTAATATAGTCGCAATAAGGCCTACATTTAATGCACCACTAGTACCCAAACCAGAACCACTTGGTACCTCACTTGAATATTCTACTTTTATCCTACCAGATTCATCTTTTTCCATCGTAGCATGGATGTATTTATTTATTGTAAAGTTAACCACTTCTCCACCAAAATCAGTACAATATGGATTGACATCAGTCCATCCCCCTGCTAGATCTACACGGACTGGAACTATGACTTCGAAGCGTTCGACCATGAATGACCCGAGACTCGGTTACATGAGAACCCTCCGCTAAAGTCTAATCGTTTGACCGAAAATAACCCATATGAGTACCTCCTCCGATGTGTATGGCTGACGCAGTAGATGATGCAATCTTGGCATTTTCTGAAGGAAAACCGGTAATGGTCTTTGACTCAGATTTTAGAGAAAAAGAAACTGACTTATTATGGCCCGCTACAGCAGCAACACCAGCTGTAATGAGGCGTCTGAGAATTGATTGTGGTGGTTTACTATTCTTAGCAATAGGTGATGAAATAGGTCAAATGTTTGACCTACCATGGTTACAAGATTTACACACACACAAGCAATTAGTAAACGATAACCCAGTATTGTCTCATTTAATCACAAATGATTTGCAGTATGATACCAGATCTGCATTCACTTTATCTATTAATCATCGAGATACATACACAGGAATTACAGATAGAGATAGGTCATTAACTACAAGAAGATTTGGAGAATTAGCGGGTGAATTGATGGAAAAATCAATCAAAGGTGAAGAAGCCTACAAATCACTAGGTAATGAATTCCGCACTCCAGGTCACATACCTGTATGTAGAGAATCACCAGGTGGTTTAACTGCCAGACAGGGACATACAGAATTAGCAGTGGCTATTGCTAGACTTGCAGGACATGTCCCCGCTACAATTGGGGCTGAAATGCTCCAACCTGATGGAGATGGTGCACTTTCAGTAGAAGACGCAAGAATCTATGCTGCTAAACACGATATACCAATGATTACAGGTGATGATTTAATCAGAGCCCTAAACATAGATAAATAAATAAAAATAGATTGAAATATTATTAGAGGAATTAAAATGGTTCGTGTAATGGCAGTAGGTGTTTTTGATTTACTTCATGCGGGCCATCTACATTATGTTGAACAAGCTAAGTCCTTAGGAGACGAACTAATTGTTGTTGTTGCACATGACGATACTGTACGTAAGCAAAAGCATGAACCTGTGACAAATCAAGAACTGAGAAGAAGAATGGTTGAAGGATTGAAACCAGTTGATACAGCGATAGTAGGCAACCCTCCTAGTGAACCGATATTTGATATTTTAAACATTGTAAAACCAGATATTATTGCTCTAGGATATGATCAAAAACATTCACGAGACTCAATAAAGAGTGGACTGGAGGACAATGGCTGGGGACAAGTGCAGGTCATTCGAGTAGAAGGTCTAGCAGATGATTTAGATGGAACACGTAAAATAATTGCGAGAATACTTAGTTTGTGGTCTGGAGAGACCGGCGGCCCCTACGAGGAAGATTGAGATGTATACAGGAATTGTTGCAGGCACTGCACCAGTCGTAGAAATTATAGACGGAGATATTATTCGCAGTTTTACAATTAATTTAGATGGATATATAGATGGCTTACAAATAGGCGCAAGTGTAGCTCTAGATGGAGTATGTATGACAGTTGTTTCTATAGATGGTGCTCTTGTTCGATTTGATGCGATAGAGGAGACACTCAGTCGCACAACTTTAGGGCGATTAGAAGTTGGTTCAATAGTTAATATAGAAAGATCACTCAAAATGGGAGATGAATTAGGAGGTCATATGATTTCAGGACATGTATGGATGGCCGCAAAAATTATTGAAAGAAAAGAAAGAGGTGAAGGTACTGATTTCTTAATCGAAAATCCACAAGAGGCGAGACCATATATTCTTGAAAAAGGTTTTATTTCGATAGATGGAATGTCTTTAACAATTGGAAAAATTACAGAGAATAATTTCTCATTACACATCATACCTGAAACATTGAGAATTACAACAATTGGTGGAAAAAAAGTAGGTGACTATGTTAATATTGAAATTGATTCTCGAACTCAAGCAGTAGTAGATACAATTCGAAGAAGTATGGAGGCGAGTAAATGAAGATTGCAGCAGTATGTGGTTCATTCCACAAAGAGGAAATTCAAAAAATGCTTGAATATGCCACAGAGGAGGCAAATTCAAAGAATTCAGAAATATTTGAGATAGTATGGGTACCTGGATCTATGGAAGTACCATTAGCTCTAGAACGTCTTTTAGAAAGAAATGATATTGATGCCGCTATTACCTTAGGAATTATTGAACGAGGCGAAACTAAACATGGTCTAGTTATGGGGCAAGCAGTTATTAGTGCTATTATTGAATTACAAATAAAACATAACAAACCAATTGGATTAGGAATTATTGGTCCTGGTGCAGAAGCGCATCATATTGAACCTAGATTAGAGCCTCATGCAAGAGCCGCTGTTGCAGCAGTAATTACAATGTTTGAATAAGATACACTTGTATCTCGCTTTACTGCCGGGTTCAAGTTAATGTTCAAAGCATTCCTATCACTCCGAGAGTCATGACTGATGAAGTGCGCAATGTGATTATCATAGGCTCAGGACCTGCAGGTTACACGGCCGGTCTATACTCCGCTAGAGCATTGTTAGAGCCACTGATGTTTGCAGGATATATGTCAGGTGGCCAGTTAATGTTAACATCGGATATTGAAAACTTTCCAGGATATCCAGAAGGAATAGGTGGTCCTGAGATGATGATTCAATTGAGAGAGCAAGCTGAAAGATTTGGTTTAGAAGTTCAAGATAAAAATGTAGAAAAAGTAGATTTCTCAGAAAAACCTTTCAAAATATGGGTGGAAGGTGAATTATTCTTATCAAAATCAGTAATCATTTGTACAGGTGCTGAGTCTATTTGGCTAGGAGCCGAAGGTGAAGAAGAACAGAAAGGAAGAGGAATTAGTACATGTGCAACATGTGATGGAGCATTTTTTAGAGAACAAGAAGTATTGGTAATAGGAGGCGGGGATTCTGCCATGGAAGAAGCTACATTTTTGACTAGATTCGCTAGTAAAGTCACAGTTTTACACAGAAGAGATGTGTTTAGGGCATCTAAAGTCATGTATGAAAGAGCTGCAAATAATCCAAAGATAGAGATTAGACCTTTTAGATCAGTAAAAAGTTGGCTTTCAGACGATAGTGGACTGAGTGGTGCAATTCTCGAAGATCCAAGGGATGGGAGTACAGAAGAAATTTCATGCACAGGGGCATTCATAGCAATTGGGCATAAACCAATCACGACATTCCTAGGTGGGCAAATTGAAACAGATAATTCTGGCTATATTTTACCTAAAACTCATACAATGACAAGCGTTTCAGGCGTATTTGCAGCAGGAGATGTTGTTGATACTCGATATCGCCAGGCAATTACTGCTGCTGGAATGGGATGTCAAGCAGCAATAGATGCTGAAAAATGGCTAGAAGAACAGCATTGAGGGAAAAAATGACTGAAAATATTACTGATAGGAGTTTAACTACTAATCAGAAAGCAAGATTTGCTAGACATATAATGTTGCCACAGGTTGGTGAAGAGGGGCAGAAAAAGATTATTTCATCTTCTGTATTAGTGGTAGGTGCAGGAGGTTTAGGTTCACCCGTATTGATGTATTTAGCTGCAGCCGGTATTGGTAAAATCGGAATTATTGATGATGATATAGTTGATATTACAAATTTACAACGTCAAATCATACATTCAACTTCATCTATCGGAGAATTAAAGGTAGATTCAGCTAAAAAAAGAATATCTCAAATAAATCCTGATATCGAGGTTGAAATATTTAATTTCAGATTAGGAATAGAGAATATTGAAAATATAGTCAAAAATTATGACATTGTCGTAGACGGTACGGATAATTTCGCTACAAGATATACAATTAGTGATTGTTGTGAAATATTAGGGAAACCTTGGGTTTTTGGCAGTATCCATCGATTCGAAGGTCAAGTTTCTGTTTTTAATCTAAATGGTAGTCCGAATTATAGAGATCTATTTCCAAAAGCACCGCCTCCAGAATTAGCTCCAAATTGTGCAGAAGCCGGTGTATTGGGAGTTTTACCAGGTATGATTGGTTCATACCAGGCTAATGAAGTTCTGAAAATAGTCCTAGATATTGGAGATACACTAGATAGTGAATTATTATTAATTGATGCATTATCAATGAATATTAGAAAACTAAGTTATACTGCAGATAAAGATAGACAAAAAATTACTGAGCTAACAGAAGAAGCAATATCTTGTGCAGTAAGTCAAGATGAGGAACAATCATTAGATGCCCCACAAATCGAAGAAAACATGAAGGAAATCAATCCATCAGATTATCTTAAAAAAGTAGAACAAGGTTGGAATCCATTTTTCTTAGACGTTAGGGGGGAAGCTGAAGAGATGATTGTTAGCCTTCCAAATACTGATCTTAGAATTACACATACAGAAATACCCTCTAGAATTGAAGAAATACCAACTGACAGAGATATTGTAGTTTACTGCAGAAGTGGAATGAGATCTGCCATGGTAGTTAAATTTCTTGAAAACTCGGGTGATTATAATAATGAATTATATAATCTATCAGGAGGAATTCATCTGTGGTCGAATACAGTAGATTCAAGTATACCTAAATATTAGCCTTTATTTTTCAATATTATGGTTTTATTTATCGCAGTCATTCATTTAATTGTGGTATGAAGATATTTTGAGCCAATATTGTCAACTATATGTGGCATTTAACATTAATTAAGGTAAAAAAATTAGCAGTCTACTTTTTAATAATGGTAAAAAGGAAAAAAGAGAGAGTTTAAGGGCGTAAAATACCACAATTACGGAAGAAATACCACATTTGTACTCTATGAAGCGATTAGTTGTAGTACTTATACAGATTCCGTAGAGATATGACTATAGCGCGACAGGGCATTTGGCAGTGCCCTGATTGTAATAATCATGAAGTTTGGAAGACTAGAGATGAGAGCACAAACCAGATTGACAGAAAATGCACTAATTGCAATAAAAGAGTGAGAATGACACTAGATCGCTCAGATTCAGGGAAAGGTAGGAAAAGAGGATTTCGGATATGGGAGAGAGATTTGAGTATCGATTTCGCAGAAATCATAGAGGAGGCAAAGAGGAGGAATTACAATCAATCTAATGAATCGGAATACGTTGAAATCACAGCACCTTCTGAAAAAAAACCTAGTCAAGAAGAACTTTCACCGATTTGGGGAGCTAATTGGTCTCCGAAAAAACCATTGAGATTCACTAAAAAGATTGACGAATTAAACGTGCGTAAAGAAATTTTACGTTTCGTAACTGAAAGACATGATGGGTATTTGGAATTTATAGCAAAAGAATGGAATAAACAGAAACCACCACTTAATTTTACAGGCAATACATATCATGAGTTCTCAATAAGATTCTGTAGAGAACTTTCTAAATCATTGAAAGAGAGAATATGGACGCCTGAACTAGCGATAATAGGCAGAGATGAAGTAATCCCTAGAAGAAAATCAGACTTGTTTTTAGAAAGAAGGAATATTCGTTTTTTAAGAGATATTTCATTGTGCCTAAGAAGAATAGCCCACTCATCAAGCGCTGATTTAGATATGCATTTACTATGGCAAAGGTGGATGATTAGGACTAGAGCAATTGATGAACACTTGAAAGATCTTTTCAGTAATGGAATTAGCACCCCTGATGGGAAGAAATTCGGAGGTAAAGGATTTAGATCAACTTGGCAAGAAGGAGTAGTTGGTTGTGCCACACCACTTACAAGAGCAATTGACCTCCAACCTGATCAAAAGTATCGAGCAGATATAATCGCACCGATGATTAGAGATGTAGGGCTAGCTCTTGCTGTAGGTCAAACTCCTTTAGAGATATTTGCCGCTCAAATGGGGAAGTCAGGATCGTACATGGATGGAGGGAATATTGACTCAGGAGGTAGAGACTTGCATATTGGAAATTGGGAAAAGGGAGTTCTTCCACCAACGGCACCTCTACCGATAGCAAGTGCAACCGCCACTGGAGTTGCTTTAGCCGCAAATTTGTTAGAAATTGAAAGATTCCATCTGGCACCCGTAGGAGAAGGAACTAGTAGTAATGGAGAGTTTTGGGAGGCTATGAATTTAGCAGGAGCAAGAGGATTGCCAATAGCATTTATGATTCAAAATAATCAAATCGCCTTAGACACCTTCACAGTGGGGCAATCAGGAGCTGAAACCTTTGGAGATAAAGGGTATGCAATGGGCATTCCTTCATGGTCTATAGATGGATCAGACCCTTTACAATTCCATGCATCTACAGCAACTTCTAGAGAATATGCATTAGACGGAGGAGGTGCGACCTTGATACATGTAGAAACAATGAGAGGATGTGGACATGCACATCACCACGATGATCTATATCTTGGTTCAGTAACGGGGAACCCCCCCGGATATGTAGGTAGAGATTTATTGAAATATTGGGCCGAAAAAGATCCTTTGCCAAATCATAGAGAATATTGTATATCCTTAGGAGCGAGTGAAAAGCAACTATTAGCCATAGAAAAGGAAGAGCAGTATTATGTCGACAGTGCAAGGAATGAAATGGAAAAAATGCCTTGGCCAGAGGGATATACAGTAACCAAGGGTATTACATCAAAACTTGATGCAGAATCTCATTCACAACAATATGACAGATTTGAGAAAGAGACTAGAGATATCACCCCAGGGCCACTTAAGGATGGAGAATTATCAATACAGTTTTCTGATGCTTCGAATTCTTCAACATATAGTAGAGCTATTCAGAATGCGATGGTTGCTTTAGCAGAGAAATACGGTGAAAAAATAGTATTCATGGGAGAAGATATGGAAGTAGCAGGTGCTTTTGGAATGAATATTCCTCTAAAGGCAAAAGGACATTCTGATAAATTATTAGATATGCCTCTCTCAGAGTCGATAATAATTCATTCAGCGACAGGAGCTGCTCTCGGAGGCATGAGGCCAATGGCAGAAATACAGTTTGGAGGATTCGCCGCACTGGCAATGAATGCCTTGGTGAATAATGCTGCACAATTAAGATGGAGATGGGGAGCAGAAGTCCCCCTAACAGTTAGGATACCTCTCGGTGCGAAAATAAGAAGTGGGCCGTTTCATGCAAACATGATTGAATCATGGTTTATGAACGATCCAGGGCTAACGATAGTATTCCCGAGTAATCCTCAAGATGCATACGACTTACTCATAGAATCACATGAAATGAATGACCCAGTGGTTTTCCTTGAGCACTTGGGATTATATGGTTTAGGTGGTGGCAAGACTGGTTGGGGCGATTCGATTAATCAAGTGATTGATACAGAATCAGTCAAGAAGAGATTAGAAAATAATATATCATCTATCGGTCAAGCGAAAATAATCAGAGGAGGAAGTGACTTGACAATTATAACATGGGGTGCAATGGTACATGTTGCCTTAAAAACTGCTGAAGAATTAGCAAAAGAAGATATTGAAATAGAGATAGTAGATTTGCGTACAATATTACCATTTGATTCAAGTACTTGTGTAGAATCAATTATGAGAACAAAGAAAATGATAGTACTCCAAGAGTCGCAATATACAGGAGGATTAGGACACACCGTTAGTAGCAGGATACTAGAAGAAACTTTTTGGGACATGGAATCTCCACCCGTAGTTATAGGAGCACTCGATACACCAGTTCCATTTTCACCAACATTGGAAGATCATACAATACCATCCGTAGATCTAGTATCAAGGCATGTTAGAAGAATGTGTAAATAAATAAAAGGAGAATTAGAATGTTAGGATTTTTATTATCATTACCTGATTTAATCCTGGTAATACTAGGATTTATTTGCCTGATTTGGGGAGGAGAAAGTGTCGTCCAAGGAGCTATCACACTAGCTAGAAAGATGAATGTTTCACCTCTATTAATTGGCTTTACTATTGTAGCAGTGGGGACCTCGCTTCCTGAATTAGCAGTGACAATTAAAGCAGTTAGCAGTAATAGTCAAGAATTAGTAGATTTAGCAGTTGGCGGTGTTTTAGGTTCAAATGTAGCTAATGTAATGCTAGTTTTGGGTACTGCTGCAATGCTTGGTGCCTGTAGTGAGCCAGAGATGGGAATCAAGAAAGATGCAATAGCAGTAATACTTGCATCTATTATTCTGTTAATTACGGTAATGCTGGGAGAAATTAGTACATTAATTGGTGCTATGATGTTAATATCTCTAATACTGTATTACATTTATTCATACAATTATTCTAAGAAATTAGGATTGGATGAAGACCTTGAAGAAACTTGGATAGGAGAGAATATTCCTCTAGCCATAATGGTTACAATTTTTGGAGGATTTTTGATATTCCTAGGAGCAGAATTTTTGATAGAAGGGTCAATTGGAATCGCAGATGAAATGGGAATCTCTGAAACAATCGTAGGACTCAGCGTAATCGCCCTAGGAACCTCATTACCAGAATTAGCAGTGACAGTAATTGCAGCGGTCAGAGGACATAAAGGAGTTGCAATAGGAAATGTTCTTGGTTCAAATGTAATCAATATTTTAGGTATTTTAGGTGTTTCTTCAGTTTATGCGGGAGGAATTTTGATTTCTGAAGAATTTGCAGGAAGAGACATTTGGGTAGTCATGGCCACATCAGGTTTAGTGGCTGCTATGTTACTAGATAATCGGAGAATTGGAAAAAGAGTTGGACTAGTTATGGTCATTGGATATCTGTTATATATGGCTTTTCTTTATTCGTCTTGAAAGTATATTCACAAGGCGAACGGCTAAGTCTGAATGCCACCTGCGATACTCATGGTTAACTTCGAATTGAGTGATGAACAACTGATGTTACAAGAGTTAGCACGTGATTTCGCTAATGAAGAAATCAAATCAAATGCGGGTTCTTGGGATAAAGAAAGTGTTTTTCCAAGAGAGGCTATTGCTAAAGCAAATGAGTTAGGTCTTCTGACGCTCAAAATACCTGAAAAATATGGAGGAGGAGGAATGGGTTCTTTCGAAGAAGTAATTGTTCTTGAGGAATTAGGCTGTGGAGATCCTGGTTTCGCTACTGCTGCTGGAAGTTCCATGCTATCATCATACCCAATAATTACTGGTGGAACTGAACAACAAAAAGAAAAGTATCTTCGAAAGATTACTGATGGTAAAATTGCTGCCTATTGCGTCACTGAGCCGGGAGCAGGAAGTGACGTTCAAGCAATAAAAACAGAAGCAGTAAAAGATGGAAATGAATATATCATCAATGGTCAAAAGATGTGGATTACTGGAGCGGGGTATGCAGACTGGTTTTTCGTGCTAGCTTATACAAATAAAGAGGCAGGATATAAGGGAATGAGTGGATTTATTGTAGATTCTGATTTAGAAGGCGTTGAATTGGGTAAGAAGGAAGAAAATATGGGCCAACGTTGTTCAGATACTCGCTCTGTGACTTTCAATAATGTCAGAGTTCCAATTGAAAATCTAATTGGAGGTAAGGAAAATGATGGATGGATTAATGCCATGAAAGCATTCGATCTTTCTAGACCTAGCATCTCAGCACATGCCGTAGGAAATGCCAGAGGTGCCATGGAAGAAGCGATTAATTATGCCAGTGAAAGAAATGCATTCAACAAACCAATCATCAGACATCAAGCTATTTCATTCATGTTAGCAGATATGGCGACAAAAATTGAAGCAGCTAGAATGCTTGTATGGAAAGCAGCACTGAAGGCAGATTCAGGAGAAAGAAATACACTAGATGCAGCACATGCAAAGAGATTCGCAGCAGACATAGCGATGGAAGTTACAACCGATGCAGTACAAATATTTGGAGGATATGGATATTCAGAAGAATATCCCGTCGCTAGAAGGATGAGAGGCGCTAAAGTAGTTCAAATTTTTGAAGGTTCAAGCCAAATCCAACGACTCATAATTAGTAGAGAAATTCTACAAAATCATTAAATTTTAAATTGTTTACTGGAAATCAGACGACCGTTTGATTCAAGTCTAAGTTCTTACACGGATGTATGATAATATGCGTAATAAGGTTGGTTTACTGAAGAGACTTACTGCAATGATGATCCTAGGATTAATGCTATTGCCCGTATTATCTACAGCAATGCCATTAGAAAATAGTATTGAAGTACAAAATCAAGTCGATGAAGTTCCTTGGTGGGAAAATACAAATATGGATGCAAATAACGATTATATTCATGATGCTATATGGAAAGCATCTGAGAGTCTGCACTATGACTATGTAGATGAAAATAACATGATAAGCGTGATTGTTGACTTTGATCATACCCCGACAATTGATGATGAAATTATGCTTGAAAAGAATGTTCTATTCGAAGTTCAATTCAGATATTGGTTAATCGATAGTATTGCCGGAAAAGTAAACATAAATCTAATTCCACAAATCGTTGAATTACCTGGAGTTGTATTTGTAGAACTAGATGGCCGCTTAGAAATACAAATGAATGATGTTAATGAAGTTCATGATGTAAATCTAGTATGGCAAGAAACAGGATACACTGGAGCTGGTAGCGTAGTGGCAATTATCGATACAGGAATTGATAGTGACCATGTAGGCTTGGACGATATTGATGATTCAAATTATACTAATGATTCAAAGGTAATCGCATTTTATGATGCTGTGAATACTCCTGAATTAACAAATGGAACCGAAATTAAAGCATATGATGATCAAGGTCACGGCACACATTGCGCAGGAATCACAGCTGGAACTGGAGCGCCTGATTTCCAGTATATTGGAGTAGCACCTAAGGCTCAATTAGTAGGAGTTAAAGTTCTAGATTCAGGAGGCTCTGGATCATTTGCTACAGTTATGGCAGGTATGGAATGGACTGTTGAGAAAAGACATGTTTTCAATATTCGTGCAGCAAGTATGAGTTTAGGAGGGCCGGGAGCTATTGAATGGACATCTTCGGAAGAAGAATCAGTTAATCGAATGGGTAATGAAATGATGCGAGAAGGTGTAGCACTATTTATTGCGGCAGGAAATAGTGCTTTTAGTGCACAGATAGGGACTCCAGGCTCTGCTGAAGATGTAATTACTGTCGGCGCTCTAGATAAGAATACTGCAATAGCAGTTTATTCAAGCCAGGGGCCTACTGAAGAAGGTAGAGTGAAACCAAACATAGCATTTGTAGGAAGTAGTGTCATGGCTCCGGATTTTAATACAGGAGATGGTTATACGAGTAAATCAGGAACAAGTATGGCAACACCCGGTGCAGCAGGATTAGCCGCATTAATGTATCAGGCTAATCCTGATTTATCACCCTTTGATATTAGAAATATCATGCAAGAAACTGCAACTTACAGGAGGTGTGAATATATGGGTGCAAACGAGCCATGTGCTGAAGATTTAATACCTAAAAATAGACAGAATAACGTTTATGGGCATGGACATGTAAATTCTGTACCTTCTGTAATGGAAGCTGCAAACAAAGTTTATGAGTTATCTCTAACGCTAAATGTCACTCTAGAAAGTGATTATGATGTTGATAATAGAGTTACTCTAAATCAAGAAGATGGAGTTCTATTCAATGTAGAGGGAGGTGCGACAAGAGTTCAATGGCGCACATGGGATATGAGAGATAATTGGATGGATCTTGCAGGATTTGACGAAGATGATACTACCTTTATGGTAACACATTCGTTACTTGTTGATAGATTACAATACCTTCCAAATAATACCGTAGAAGGTGAACAAGTATTGCTGGTAAGAGCAATTACAAATGATAAATCCTCCACTAATTTAGCAGTTGATATCAATATAGTTGGAGCAGAGAAAATAGACTCAGAGAGTGAAATTTCAAGTAATTCATCGATAATTATTGGTATTTTGTCAATATTAGTATTAATCTTATTCACAGGACTAACAATTGTCACTATGAAATTTAAACAAACAGGTCTTTGGGATGAAGATGAGTATTCAAGAGAGTATGTTTTTCCTGAAAACATTAGATGAAAATTATGATATTGTAGAACAAGATGAAAGTAGTGATTAGTCTGTATCTAGAAAATGCAATCATACTTGCGGCTGGAGCCAGTAGAAGATTGGGGCAGCCAAAAGCATTGGTTGAACTAAATGGAAAAACTTTAATTGAGATATTAATAACAAGATTAAAGAAATTTAATCTAAATATAGTCATAGTAACTAGACCAGATTTAGAGGAAGAAATGCGCGCTTTTGGTGAAAAAATCATCGTTAACACAGAACCAGATAGAGGTAGAACTGGAAGTATCCAATGTGGATTGAGAGAATTAAATGGACAGAGTTGTCTGATTGTACCTGTAGATAGACCAGGTTTTTCTGATAAAACGATTAAAAAATTATTAGAAGCAAAAACTACATGTTGCCCGAGTAAAAATGGAAAAGGAGGGCATCCAGTAGTACTCAATATAGCAGATTGTAAAAAAATTCTGTCAAGTAGAGCGTCAACACCACTTAGAAATATTATTAATCCATTAAAGATAGAAGTAGATGATGATTTTTTACACTTAAATATAGATTATCAAGAAGATATCAATAAACTAAGAGATATAAATATGGATTATTATTGACCTAGTAATTCAGAGCACACATTACGAAATTAAGAATAGTGAAACCTTTTCTCAGGTTCATGTCTGTTCCGGTCCTGACTTGGTCTTTATCTCAAGTAGAACTGGGACAGAGAGTTGCTATAGCAACCGTAATTTCGGCTAAAGGTAGTGTTCCAGGAAAACCTGGTGCAAGACTAGCCATTACTTCTGATAACCAACACTTTGGCACTGTAGGTGGCGCAGGTTTAGAGTTAAGAATCCAAAATAATCTAAAAAAATTATTAAATAAAGACCCAAAATTAAATCGTAAAGAAGGTGGTATTATTGAAACATTCCATCTATATAAGGATGCGAAGGGAAAAGAAGTAACAGCCCTTGACAGCCTATGTGGTGGCCAAGTGACAGTGAGTATGGAAGTGATTGAGCCAATGCCACACATATTAATCGCAGGAGGAGGGCATGTTGGTAGATGCGTCGCTCTCGTAGCAGATTCATTAGGTTGGAATTATTCAATATTTGATGTAAGAGAAGAATATTCAAATTCAGAAAAATATCCATTTGCAGTAGATACTATCTCTATGAATGCAGACAAATTTCTAGATTTAGAGACTAATGAATCGATACAAAGATTCTCCGATATTTTACTATTAGGCCATGATTGGGCAATTGATCAAAAACTATTATTGGGATTATTAAAAATCAGAGAAAATGAAAACAGACCTAGAATAGGAGCAATTGGCTCAACTTCAAAATGGAAATCATTCAAGACTGCTGCGATCAGTAACGGAGTGAAGGAAGAATGGTTTAATTCAGCTAGATGCCCTATAGGTATTGATATCGGTGCAGAAACACCAGAAGAAATTGGCTTGGCAGTATGTGCAGAAATATTACTGTTCGAGAAAACAACATAGACACGGAGAACTGAAAAAGAGATTATCTCTCGGTAGTATAATGAAACATCTATCTGTGACCCTTGTGTTGATTATTACACTGGCATCATTTAGTGGATGTTTAGCTGATGAAATAGAAAAAGAAGAAGTAATTATATCAGATAATGACTTTCGTACATATTCTGTAGTTGCACCAGTAGACACTGGAATTAACGTATACCATGACCATTTCAGAACAAATGAAACATTCCCAGATTGGTTGATAGATGGATTGGGAGTAACAATGACTTGCGAACTGACATTTGAAGGTACATGGCAAGAAAGATATGAAGCTGACAAAGAATCATGTTGGGATACTATAAATTCAACTGATATCGTATATTTCCCAGGTACAAAAATTATTGGAACTACTCCGGATGATAATACAGATATCCCAATACTTGATGACCCTTCAGATGGACATGGAACAGCAGTTACTGGAGCAGTTCTTGATGCAAATCCTGATGCAATAATCTTCTTTGTTGAAGGTTTTAGTGATGCAGCAGTATTAGCTGCAGCAAATCAGCCATTAGTGGATATAATTACCACAAGTTTCGGACCTATTGGTTCAATACCTGTACCTGGAATTGAGGATGCTACAAAAGTTGCAGTAGTACAAGAAAAGAAAATCCATACTGGTGCAGCAGATAATTCACCTTCTCCTGCAGTCCAAGATTCTACTGCAGGACCCCCATGGAGCATAGGAGTTTCAGGATATGCAGAAGAAGGAGATGATCAAAAAGAAACAATGAGTGGATCTTACCCAGATATAGCTGCAGATTGGACTCAAGTTTTACCGAATCATGACGATATCGATGGTTACCATGAAACAAGTGGAACTTCTTTTGCAACTCCTAGAACTGCAGGACTACTTTCTAAGATAATTCAGCACCTTAGATCTGAATCTGGCGATTATTCATCTGGAGCCGACCCTGAACTCAGAGGGGGATTCTTAGTAAATGGAGTAGACCTAAATATAACTCAGGCTGACATAAGAGATGCGCTAAATCTTTCTGCCTGGTATCCATCTTTCAGTACATGGGACCCATTATCAGGAACAACCCCCGTATCACCAGTTGCTCCTTGTACACAACTTGGATGGGGAGTTGTTAATGAATCAAATGTAGAGCCAATTATTAACCATCTGAATGGCACTAGTGCACAGCCTAGCAGACCATCAGATGTGACTATGTGTATGGAAACAAATCAACAAATTAGAGAATCTTATTGGAACTGAATAATATCGACGGATTCAATAAGACAGTGGCACTGCACTGTATATGCGTAAGGTAGTCCTCAAATGGAAAACTAATTCTTTGCGCGGTTCTAAAGAAATATCAGAGATTTTACAAATCTGTGAAAGAATGGAAATTTTAGGGCATCTTTCAATAAATGAAGAAGGAGTCACTCAACTTGCTGAGATTAAATTGAAAGAAGGTAAAACTATAGAAGAATTAGATAATTTAGATAATTTCAAAGTTGTTACTGTACATGAAGAAAATGAAGATGGTGTCTTAGTTAGTCTTTTTTGCACACATCCATTGGCTATCACAGCAATAGAATTATCGAATATCCATATCCAACCACCCTATGGAATTTCTGAAAAGAATGGTATGGAAATGAGAATTTCAGGGTTATCTAATTCAATTAGAAGATTTATCAGTTTAATTCGAATTGTACTGCCTCCAGATAATATCTCAGTACAATCATTTCAAAGAGAAAATAATGATAATATCTGGGAAACTATTCTTACTGAAAGGCAAGTACAAGTTTTATCACATGCAATAAGAAAAGGATTCTATAGCATGGATAGAAATGTGACTCTAAAACAACTTGCAGATGAGATGGAAATGGCTAGGAGTACATATGGCGAACATATACGAAGAGCAGAGGTTGAAATAATGAATAAAATATTCAATGATTTGAACTAAGTCAGAAAGTCTTGAACCTAATACTAAAATGCAAACCTCGGTTGGTAGGGATGTTAGCATGAGTGTCATACGTCTTCCAATGCTCCCGGGGTCAGAAAAAATACCTTGGAAAGCAAGTATAAATGGCAAACTAATTTCTAAACCAATTGAAAGTAATGCAATACTTCTTGATGTATTAAGAGATCAAGTTGGGACTCTAGGAGTAAAAAGAGGATGTGACATGGGGACGTGCGGTTGTTGTTCAGTATTAATTGATGGAAAACCAAAACTTTCTTGCTTAGTTTTAGCTCAAGAAGTGAGTGAAAGTGAGATTACAACTGTTGAAGGTTTAGCAGATGGACACCATCTACATCCCATTCAAGAAATGTTTGGAGAGTATGGAGGAAGTCAATGCGGATTTTGCACCCCTGGTTTCCTAGTAGTAATATCTGCATTATTAGAAGAAAATCCTACACCTAATGATTCAGAAATTAAAAATGCTATTGAAGGAAATCTATGTAGATGTACCGGTTATCAGCAAATTGTAGATTCGGTTAGAGCCGCGAGTGAATTACTAAATTCAGGAAATACTGTAAGTAATTCTACCGAACCTAAAAGCAATCCTAATCCAGGATTTGACGAATGAGGAATTATTATGTCAGAAAAAGAAAAGAAAGAGATGGTTGGTTATAGACAGCAACCAGGAAAAATTCCATTCTCACGCCCGGGTTCAGGAGGTAAAAGCCCATTCAGTGAACCTAGAGATGAAGAAATGATACCGGAAAGTCAAGGTGGAAAGAAAAATCAACCTTGGGGAGGCCATAGACATGATAAGTTGATTACTGGAAGAGTAGTAGGTAAATCTACATCATTAGTTGATAGTAAATGGAAGGTCACTGGAAGAGCAAAATATGGCGATGACATAAGATTACCCAATGAACTAATAGGTAAAATTGTCAGATCACCTCATCATTATGCAAGAGTATTATCTATTGATTTATCTAAAGCATTGGATTTACCCGGTGTTATCTCTATAGCTACAGGAGATGATGCAAAAAACAAATTTGGAGTACTTCCTGTGACTAAGGATGAACATGCTATGGCTGTAGATAGAGTGAGGCATATTGGAGATTTAGTCGCATGCGTAGCGGCCGAAGATGAAGGCACCGCACTGGAAGCAGTTCGGCTAATCAATGTGGAATATGAAATTCTCGAATCAATACATGATATGAAAGATGGTTTGAATGATTCTGAAAAACCGATTCATGACAGAGGAGAGTACCATATCGGCGAGGCAAATGTTCAAAAAAGAGTTTTTCAAGAATTTGGGAATATAGATTCAATGCAGGAAAATGCAATTGCTAGTCACAAAAATAATTGGTTTTTTAATGGAGTAAATCATGCTGCTACAGAACCTCATGCAGTAGTTGCAGATTGGGATCCGTCTGGTAGATTGACACTATACACACCACAGCAAGTACCTCATTATGTACATAGAGCATTAGCAGATGTTCTCGAAATTCCTATGCATCAAATAAATGTACATAGAACATTCGTAGGAGGTGGATTTGGAGGGAAATCAGATCCATTCCCACATGAGATGTGTGCATCGATTTTAGCACGAAAATCAGGTCGTCCAGTGAGAATTACATTCGATAGAGAAGAAGTATATTGGATAAATAGAGGAAGACACCCCTCCCATATTGAAATGAATCTACATGCTGATGAAAAGGGAAGACTTTGTGGCATTGAAACTGATGCTCTAATCGACGGGGGGGCATTTGCATCTTTTGGACACGTCACCACATATTACAATGGAGTACTTCATACTGCACCTTATGAGATTGGAGCATTTCATTACACAGGAGCAAGAGTTTGGACCAATAAGCCAGCAAGTGGAGCAATGCGAGGCCATGGAGCAGTAAACTCTAGATGTGCAGTGGAGGTAGGTATTGATGACTTATCTGAACAATTACAAGTCGATCCAATTTCATTCAGACTGGCCAATTTACTACCACCAAATTCTGCAACAATTACTGGATTCAGAGTTACAAGTATAGGCATGAGAGAATGTTTAGAAAGAGTGATGGAAGAATCAGACTGGAAAAATAAATTCAGAAAAATGCCATTGGGTCATGGCATAGGCATAGGATGTGGATTCTTCATATCTGGAAGCGGCTTACCGATACATTGGGACCCGAATAAATTCCCTCATGCTACTGTACATTTGAAGATAGATATGGATGGTGGAGTAACAGTACATACTGGCGCAGCAGATATAGGTCAAGGTTCAGATACTGTAGTAGCTCAATCTGTAGCAGAAGTTCTCGGTTTACCACTTGATATGATAAGAATAAAATCTAGAGAAACTGATACTTCACCTGTAGATTTAGGATCATATTCCTCTAGAGTAACCTTCATGAATGCGAATGCAGCAATCTCTGCTGCAATGAAAATAAGAGAAGATTTACTTAATGCCACATCAGAAATAACTGATTCTCCTATTGAGAAATTAGTTATTGGAGATAGAAGAATTTTCAGAAAAGATGACCCGGCAGTTGGTGTATCATACCTAGAAGCGTTACACAAAGCACAAGAAGAAAGAGGGGCATTAGTCGCATCAGGAGCATATAGAACGCCCCCAATGGGGCGGGCTCACAAAGGCGCAGCAGCAGGATTAGCTCCAGCCTATTCATTTTCAGCGTATGTTGCTGAAGTAAAAGTTGATGTAGAAACTGGACAAACAAAAGTAGAGAAAGTTTGGGCAGCGCATGATTGTGGCAAGGCATTAAATCCATTAGCAGTAAAGGGGCAGATAATTGGTTCATGCCATATGGGAATGGGACAGGTTTTATCTGAAGAAATGAGATATGGAAGAACTGGAAATTTGATGAATACGGACCTTCTTGACTATAAAATTCCAAGCGTACATGAAATGCCAGAGGTGACACCAATTATTGTCGAGTCAAATGATCCGGAAGGACCATTTGGAGCTAAAGAAGCAGGAGAAGGCCCACTTTTACCGATTTTGCCGGCTGTATGTAATGCCGTGTATGACGCTATAGGTGTCAGAAGTAATGAATTACCGATAACTCCAGATAGACTATACAAGAATATTGAGAAAAAATGTAGGAAGTTGAAGATTGATGATCCTATGGATTTACCATCGCCTAGATTAGAATATTCAGAATTACAAGAAATATTAGAAAAAAGGTCACAAGAACATTCAATAAGAGATAGAGATAGAAGATTGAAATCTGATATCAAACCCTATCATAATGGTGCATTATTTGGAATGGACCCTACAATTCCTCCTGATGAAGTAGACGAATCTTGGAAGGTAACTGTAATTCCATCAGAAGAGTATCTAGAATCACCTCGATTAGCTGGAAGTGCATGGCTCCATACTGAAAGAAGAAAGAGAGGTGAATAATATGAAGATGCCTCCATTCAAACTACATACGCCAAATAGCTTAGATGAGGCATTGGAAATTGCTAGAAATATTCAATCTAATGAAGAAGACTTTGATTGGATTGCAGGAGGTACTGACTTACTCCCAAACTATAAATGGCATCTTAATTCAAAGAAAAATGTAATCTCTCTAGCCAAGATACCAACATTAACTGAACTCTCAGACACACATATTGGAGCCATGGTGAGATTACAAGATTTGGCAGAATCTAAAACAACCCATCCAGTTCTTGCTAAATCTGCTAATTCAATCGCCAGTATAATGATTAGACGATCAGGAACGGTAGGAGGCAATATTTGTCTCGATACACGTTGCTATTGGTTTAATCAAACAGAAGATTGGAGAGAATCTATTGATTGGTGCCATAAATGTGATTGTGGTACAGGAGCAGATTGTAGAGTTATACCAAATCAAAATACACTATGTGTAGCCACATATCAAGCAGACTTAGCGCCTGTTTTGATGTGCATGGAGGCTAAAGTACATCTGATTTCTACTTCAGGAAAGAGAGAAATGTTGTTGAATGATTTCTTTGAACTAGATGGCATGACAAGGAATAAATTACAACCAGGAGAATTATTAACTCATATTTCTATACCAAAGGAAATTTCAAACTGGAGTGGAGACTATCAAAAGTTACGTCAACGAGAATCTTGGGATTTCCCAGAAGCAGGAGTTGCAGTTTTGTGGAAGAAAGAAGGAGATACTCTCAAAGAATTAAGAGTTGCAACAACGGGACTGGAATCAATACCTGGATATCACGAAGACTTATCTGCACAATTAGTTGAAAACTGGAATGGAAAGGAAAGCATAACTGCCCTATCTGAACAAATAAGAAGAGCGGTTAAGCCGGTACAAAACACATGGTTTACACCGTCTTACAGAAGAAAGATGGTGAAGGTATTAACAAAGAGGGCCTGCAAGGGCCTATTGGGTGAGTAGGATGAACAAATTTGCTTATTTCGTAGTATTCATATTTTTATTCTCGCATTCTGCAATGCTTACATCTGCACAACAGGAGCCTGAATTAGGGAATTGGCAACTGGGAATAAAATATATTGGAGATAATGATGCTACCGCTTTTGTCATTAGTGAAAACGGTGAAAGAGCAATAGAATTCTACGTACATAATACTGAAATGTTCGAAGTTGAAGTTAGTTTCGAATATGAATTACCTTTTGAAGGATCAGCTGATGGTCCAGAAACTGAGAAAATACAAGCAGGAGATAATGAAACATTTACACTTAATATTGAAAATATTGATGTTTTTAATTTTGATGCTAATTCTAAAGAAGAGATGAAAATCACTGCGAGTTTAGTGACTAGAGCAGGGATTGCAGTATTGATTCCAGAGAATCAAGAATCTACAGCGGATCTAGAAATCCCTACCGTTCATTCAATATCTGTTGATTTAGCAGAACCTGCGGGAGCAATGAATGCAGGTACAGATATGATTTTGAGAGTGACTGTGACAAATAATGGAAACATTAAAGACAAAGTTGGCGAAATTGATTTGTCAGATAATTGTCCTTTAATGACATTAGATAATGGATTAGATAAGTTACTTGTTACAGATCTTGAGAAGGGGCAGTCATCAAATGCAGATTTGAAGATTACAGCATCTGAAAGCCATCCTAGGAAAAATTGTAAGTTAGAAATTACGGTTCATTCAAATGGTGCAATGAATTCTGGAAAATCAAAAATATCAGAAGATGAAACTTCAATCACAGTAGAACCGCCGCTTACTAAACCAGTAGATAATCAGGATTCTAATGATGACGAAGAAAGTATTACACAGGTAGTTGATTCGAGTCTTCCTGCTTCTGGGATAAGTGTTATTTTGTTTTCTTCCTGTATGGCTCTATTTTACACCTCTAGAAATAAGAAATAAAAAAATTAATTAAGAAAAAATGTCATACTAGTCCAGTGTTTAAAATACAGTTGAAAATATTGTAAGAAGTTGATGACCTGAACTAATAGCAGCAACATATAACTGTCATTCATCGCTCGGTTGAGTTACTGTTAGGGTTTGCTATGTTCTATATCAGATAAAGGGATTGATTATTGTGGTCGAAGAAAATGAAAGTAGATTCGATTTCAATACAGTTATCATCGGATCAATGGCAGTAACTGTAGTACTGCTTCTATTAGCGCCAATGATGATGGTCATTGGGAAAGATACATCTTATTCAGCATATGAATCAGATAGCTTAGCTCAACTAAGTGAAATGAGAGATGATATGTTAGACCCTACAGGATTACCAGATGGGTATTTCATTGCTAACACAATGTCTACTCCGATGCTTGTCAACGATTGGAAAGATCCACACCGTACTATGCTAGTAATTGTGTCGCCCGAAAAACCAATAGACGAAACTGCTGCTGATGCAATTTATGATTTCGTCACTGAAAAAGGAGGTAAGGTAATAGTTGCAGCAGATAACACAAATGCAAATAGATTAGCCTCAAAATTTGGAGTATCATATTTTGATTCTCCGCTATTAGACCAAAATCAACATTGGTTAGAATATAATGACGATGATTCAGTGCAAGATCCAGTATGGCAGAATGTTTGGAGTGTAGCGAGTATTCAAAACGATGTCAATGAAATGGAAGCAGGTGCAGCCAGAAAAGGGTGTTCAGATTTCCAAATATCAAATAATGACCCTAAATCATGTAGAATACCTGTAATGTTCCGTTCCCCAACTGGAATTAGATTTGAACCTACATCAGAGGATTTAGCACAAAATAACCCTGATGATCAAAGAGAAGTTAATGTTCTTGCAGCAGCTTCATCATCAGCATTCATAGATATCATCGGAAATGGAGATTCAAGTGATGCTAGAAATCCAGCACCCGGTGATTTATCTCTAATGATTCGCGTAGATTATCCAAATATTGCAGTTTATGACAAAGTCACAGGCAAAGGTGGATTTAGCGATTTGGAAGAAATTAGTGTCACAGGAAGTATTGTTTTTGTAGCAGATGATGAAGCATTTTCAAATCGATTATGGGATTTCTCTACAGCAGCAGGTACTGGCATGAGAAGTTCTTGTGAAGGTGTCGTAGAATCCAAATGTTGGATGAATGAAATTAATGACAATAATGACTGGAATGGAAATAGCGTATATTTCCAAATGTTGATACACTCAATGATGGAATTTGATAATACTCAACTTTCTAGTCAAATTAGACAAGATACGAGTAATTTTCAAATTGTATTTGATGAAAGCAGACATGCAACTGGGACTATATCAGCACCATTCGTAGCTACAATGTCGACAGTAGTGCTGCTTACCTCGAATACTTTTCTCAAGTGGCTAGTGGTCCTAAACGTGGGACTACTATTGCTTGTTTCAATGATGGTCGTACCAAAGAAAGAAAATTGGAGACACGTATTTGATTTAACTAGATTTAATCAACGCCCTAACAAACTTGATTCTAGCACATATAGATTGAGAGTCAAACAGGCATTATTTACCAAAGTCAGAGTACATCATGACCTGACGCGTGACCAAATGGCTTCAAAACCACCTGCAGATGTCCAAGCAATGATAGGCGACCCTAGGCTAGTAGAATTAGCTTACAGCCAAACCCGAACATACTCACCCCAAGAACTAAGGCAACTAATGGTAGCAATTAGGAAATGGGGTAAGATTTAGAACAATGGAGAGATGAAAAATGAATGCAACACCACCAGCAGAAAAACCACCAGCACCGCAAGCAGACGCGGTCAGCCAGGGTTATGCAAAGAAAGCCGAAACCATTCGTGGATCTAAGAAAATGAGTGACAAACTAGAAGCTGTAGGAGCAATCGCAGAAGCGATTAGCCTAGAGGTTCAGAAAGTTATTATTGGAAAGGCACACGTAATTGACAATGTTATGGTTAATATTTTGGCAAATGGTAATCTTCTATTCGAAGATTATCCAGGACTTGCAAAAACACTGATGACCAACACTTTCGCAGATGCGTTAGGATGTGATTTCAAGCGAGTACAGTTTACACCAGATTTGCTTCCTGCAGATATCACAGGAACAAACATCTATGATGCGAAGAAAGGAGAATTTAGTTTCAAACCGGGACCTATTTTCTGTAATTTACTACTATCTGATGAGATAAATAGAGCACCTCCGAAAACACAAGCGGCTTTGCTTGAAGCTATGCAGGAGAAACAAGTTACTATTGGAGTAATTACTCATAAACTACCTGCTCCTTTCTTGACAATGGCGACACAGAACCCTGTGGAACAAGAGGGAACCTATCCTCTGCCTGAAGCTCAATTAGACCGATTCATGTTTAAGATGTCAGTAGGTTATCCAGACAGAGCTGATGAAGACGAAATTCTAAGAAGAAGAATCGATAGAAAGAAAGATGAGGTTGAGGTTGACATAATTACAGACCCGGCTAGAGTTGTTGCTATGCAGCAAGCGATAGAGGACGTATATGTAGACCCCGCTGTAAGAATGTACATGGTTGAAATTGTATCAAGAACTAGAGAAGACCCTCGTGTATTAGTTGGTTCGTCCCCTCGTGGTTCTCAAGCATTACTGAAGACAAGCCGTGCAGCAGCAGCAATGCGTGGAAGAGACTTCGTTACACCTGATGATGTAAAAGCAGTGGCCACATTAGCAGTTGCTCACAGATTAATATTGAAACCGGAACATCAAATCAAAGGTTTAGAGACTGATCAAGTTGTCTCCGATATCCTTAGACAAGTTCCTGTCCCAACGGTCTGAAATCAGAATACTGATTTAAGGAGGTTTACTTATGGCATGGAGTAGAAAATCAGCGATGTTTGCCTCGCTGGCGGTAGCTCTGTACCTTCTAGGTCTAGTTTTACGTAATCAGCAACTAGTAACTGTAGCAGTGGTTCTCTTATCTTTCCTTACATGGGCAGCATTTAGGACTACAAATGCAGACGTATCCTCATCAGGAAGAAGAATGGATGAAGATGTCAGCGCTGGCGGTGTCGCATTACAAAATCTCGTAGCACTTAGGAAACTTTCTTCTGCTCGAGTTTTTGAAGATGGTGAAATCGATGTTTCTATAAGAATCCAGAACAAATCAAATCTCTCCAAAGTTCTGGAAGTTAGGGACAGAGTACCAGAAGTAATGAGAATAAAGAAAGGCGCGAATTATGTATTAATGGAATTAGGACCTCAGAGAGAAACTGAAATTGCTTATACAATTGAAGCACCATTAAGAGGATTCTATACAATTGGCCCAGTATGTATCAGAATACAAGATACCTTTGGATTATTCCACAATGAAAGAGAAATACACTTGTATGACGATTTCCTTGTATTCCCAAAGATGGAAGACATCAAAGATGCTTTAATCAAGAGTCGTGTACCGAAGATTTTTACTGGTGCAGTAAACATTAGAAATCCAGGAGAAGGTTCAAACTTCTATAACCTAAGGGAATATGTCCCAGGAGATGCAATGAAGAAAGTTAACTGGAAAGCTACCGCACGTTCGGGTGGTAAATTAATGGTTAATGAATTCGAAAGAGATGCAGTTAGCGATATTATATTATTAGTTGATAGTAGATCTGTTTCAGAAACAGGTCCAGTGAGTAGAAACTCATTAGTATACAGCACTAGAGCTGCAGCAAGTCTATCGCAATATTTCCTATCAAGAAGAGATTCTGTGGGTTTGGTAGTTTATGGTGATGAAATTGTATCAGTAGACAGAGATACCGGTAAAAAACAATTATATGTCATATTAACAAAATTAGCAGGTGCTATGGCAAAAGGAAATACACCTCTTAAAGTGGTAACAAATAGAATCATGCCTCATATCAATAGAGGGAGTCCTATCATTATCCTAAGTCCACTAGAAGAAGATCCAACCATTATCGAAGCAGTCAGAGATTTAAGATCTAGAAATTTCGATGTTACAATACTATCACCAAGTAGTTTGGAATTCGAGTTTGATGCAAGAAGGTTAGATAGAACTGGCTATGAGCTACTAAAAACAGAAAGAGATATTCTAATGAGCGAATTAAGAGGATTAGGAGCAAATGTGATGGATTGGGAGCCAGATATGCTACTGAATACCGCTTTGTCAGGTGCAAGAGGATTTTGAGGGGCGATTAGATGGTAGGAGAAAAATCAGATACTGCTCATCTATATGATGGTAAAACTATCAGGTCATCTGCACCTAGTAGGAAAAAAGCAGCCGGAAGAATGAAGGGAAGTACTGTAATTCCTAAAGATGCAATACCTGAAGTGCATGTACCATCGGTAATTGAATCATTCTTTGGCGGTCCTATAGTAACTAAAACTAAATTCTTACCTCCAGATAGAGTAGTTCAAACATTACAAATGTCTGCCGCAATTATACTGACTTTGTTATCTATCGTTACGTTTACAGTTACACCAGTTTCAGGTACTGCATGGTTCTGGTTAAGTGATTTGATGGATTTACCGACGTTAGGAGTTGTGATTCATTTATTGTTAATAGGAATTGGTTTTATTGGAGGGATGTATGGAATATTTCAAAGAGAACAACGTGCAATTCTAATATCTTATGTTGTCCTAATATTAGTTACAATTCGATTTGCAGGAAGTAAGGTAGAATTTGGTATAGATTTACTTCCAGATGGTGAAATATCACAAAAATTATTACTCATTTCATATGCTCTATTTCTAGTAATGTACATAGAACTAACTAGTGGAGTAATTAGATTTTCAATGCTAGATAAATCTATTAGAACTGGAGAAGTTTATGTAATGAATGTCAAAAAGATAACATCTCAATATTATAGATCATTATTAATCACACCAGTAGTTGCAGGTTTAGTTGCATTAGTCACTCTTATGATTAATCTAATTATACCATCTATTGTTGGGCTACTTGGCAGCGATGCTGCAGCAGATAGACTTGCAGAAAGTGTAGAATTAACATCTGTTTATGGTGTAGCGTTAGGGACCGCTGTTGTATTCATGATTGTGGCATCAGCATTTGCAGTAAACCTACCAGTAAGATTAGCACAGATGAGAGAAAATGGCAATAAATAAATTCTATCCTATATATCCACCAATAAGGCCTAAGTCAGAAATTACCAATATAGCTACTGATTCAACTACAGGAACTGCCCGAGGACCTAGCACAGGATCATGCCTCCCATGTACTCTAAGTGGCCTTTGTTCGCCACTTGGCAGATGTAATGTAGATTGTTCTCTAGCAAGACTACTTGGTGGTTTGAAATGAACTACGGCTCTAATTGCAGCACTAGTTGAACGCCCACCCAATGAACCATCTGCATTTCCAATATCAGAACCTTCCAAAGAGGGTTTATTTTCGTTTAATTCCCATGCATCATTATTTTCTGAACCACGCATCTTAGAGGTTTCAAATCCATGAGAAAACTCCACCGCTCTGGCTCCGGGTATAGCCATAAGACCCCTAGCTAATGCGGGTTCAATTCCATCAAACCATGGCTCTCCAACTCCGATGGGTAAGCCTTCAATTAGTAGTTCAACTGAAGACCCTATAGAATCAAGATCGCGCCGTACACTATCTAATAGTTCTGACATTCTTACTACTGCATCAGAGTCCCTACAATTCAAACGAGACATATCAGTACCATCTTTCAATGAAGATTTACGATCTAATTCGAATAATGGTTTGGAATGAATATCACCCACGCTAGCCAAATGGGCTGAACAAGACCAACCTACTGAATCTAATAAAGTTCGAGCTTGACTACCCGCAGCTACAAGACCAAAAGTTAGTCTTGCTGATTGTGAGCCACCACCTCTCAAATCACTTGCTCCATCTGATCTAATATGTTCAACCATATCTGCATGTCCTGGTCTAGGGTGATCTGGGAGGAATGAGTAATCTTTAGAACGCACATCTGAATTATGAGTTAGTAAAAGAATTGGCCAGCCAGTAGCAACACCTTGATGAACGCCAGACATAATCTCGCATTGATCTATTTCTGCTCTCGAGGATAACCCTTTCCGGCCTGGCTTTCGGCGATCAATGAAATCTAATAATGCATCGTTATCGATAGGAGTCCCTACAGGTAATCCTTCTAACAATGCACCAACACATCGTCCATGACTCTCACCAAAAAGAGTTACTCGAAGACGCTCCCCTAGTTTCATACTCATTCAATCACCTCTATCAAATCTGATTTTATGAAATTAGTTTCAATGATTTCATAATGCGTCTTACGAAGGACATCTTCAATTAATGCTTTGTCTTCAATGAAACAAACAATAGAGATAGCAGGACCGGACCCGGTTATAGCAGCAGAAAGAGCACCATTCGCTATAGCATTATTACATATTCTAAGTGCTTCATCATCTCCTGTTGCTGCAGCAACAGCCATACCATTGGCAGACATCGCATGGAAAATTGACCCACTAGAAAGAGAACTTAAAGCGCGTTCGAAAATTGTTAATTGAGTTCGAAAATTTTGAGTAATTATTTCATTGGAACGCTTTCCTCTGAGAATTATAAAAACGCAAAAATCATCTTTTATCTCTCCCTTAATTAAGACAGATTGTTCAGCCGGTTGTTGTGGATCAACGAGTTTCCAACCAGAAGAAATTGAAGCCCAAGAATCATCCATACTTCCCGTCACAGTACAACCAGCATGACGCTGGGAAGAAACGGATAAATCAATTATCTCTGAATCATTCAATCCAGCCCATGTAGCTAAATTTAGAGATTTAAGGGCAGCACATGAAATAGCAGAACTAGACTTAAGACCTTGCCCAATTGGTATATTTGACAATATTTGCCATCCAAAGTTATCAGGTAAGGGAAGGTTATTTTCTCTCCAAATAAATACTACAGACTGTAACAAGGAATGAAAATCATCTTCAATTTCTTGTGGTTCAGATACTAATCTAACTGTTACTTTCAAATCAATCCCTACAGAGCAACCTTTCCCCAATCCTAGAGCATGTAGGACAGAAATTGCTGCATTAGCCTCGGCCTCAGCAAGGATTTTCATTTCTCATTCATCTCCCCATCAAGTGATTTTCCGATATGTCTCATCTGATTTTCAATACGGACAATAATTTCATCATCTATCTCTAGATCAGTAACAGAAATTACACCACCTGAAGTATCAACAAGTCTTACTGTCTCTGCTTGTTGTAAAATTATTTGTCCATCCTCGCCAGATTTAGATTTGAATCGTATTATCAAAAATGGTCTTTTTTCTATTTTTAGTCTGCCAATAATAGATTTCCTTATTTTACCAGAATAAGAGATTATAGCGACCTCGTCGCCAGCAGATAATTCAGAAAGATATTTTGTTGATTTATCTGCCATCAAAACATAAGAATGAATAGAGCCTGCATTAACTCTGAATGGCCTAGATGGGACATATTCTGATTCAATAGTCTCCCCATGAACTAAAGCTAGAGATGAGGATGTAGAACCTATCACCATCCCTTCACCAATTTCTAATCTTTCTATTAGATCTATACAGACCCTCTCTCCAATTCCACTGGAATTGATTGACAATATTTTAGCAGGAGATAATCGAACAACAGTTTCATTAGCCTTATTTACTGAATTTTTATTTGAAAAGATTATTTCTGCTTCTTCCCATAAATCTACATTTTGAGGTGGTAGAAGTAGAGCGTCTACCCCATGTTCAAGAGCAAAAGCAGCACCATTAAGTTCTACAATATCACTTATTGCTGCTACGATTTTTGTACCACTACCCGATGAATAAGAAATCAAATTCTCTAAAGGAATCATAGTCCAATCAGAACACCTGACAAGAATCCAAGGTATCATCCCAATAAGAGATATTGCTTCTTTTTGAGATACTGCATCATCAAGATTAACCTCTGCTACATCAGGAGCAGAACCTTTCCAAATTCTAGAACATGAATCACGAGAAGGTTCGGCACCTGAATCTTGCCAAAGTTCCACGGTCTCACCTCTCTAATAATTTTGAAGCTTCATCAGCGGTTGAAGAATCATGAACAATAGCCCTAAGTGCGCGAATACATGACTCAGGGTCATCTGAACCGAATACCTGACGTCCAATGCAAACGCCTGAACCACCAGCAGAAATTGCTAACTCTACGATTTGTAACAAATCTGTAAATGAAATTCCTCTTGGACCGCCTGAAATAAGAACTGGAATAGGGACTGCTTGACATACTAATTTGAATGAATCAATATCTCCAGTCCAAGGTACCTTGACTACATCGCATCCTAACTCCCATGCAACTCTTGCTGCATGAGCTATACCTCCGGTGATATCATCTTGACCTATTTTTAGATGAGGACCTCGAGGATATATCATCCCTAATGTAGGTAGACCTAATGGTAAAGCCTCACTAGTCAACATCCCCATATCTTCAATCATCTCTGGCTCATTATCATTACCAAGATTAATTTGGGCAGAAACACCATTTGCACCTCTGATTAAGCATTCTTCTGCATTTGCTACCCTTACCTTATACTGATCTCTAGGTCCAGCATTTACTGTAGATACCGAGACATGACAAACAAAGTTACCCCAGCCAGTAGTTTCTACATAGTGACTCAAAGCCCCTTTCTGTAAAACTATGGCATCAGCACCACCAGAGATACAAGATGATACTACATCATCCATACGTTCCAAGCCTTTTTCAGGATAACCAGAGATACCATGATCTATTGGTACCCATACCCCTTTACCCTCTGGAAGAATTCGAGCAAGACGGTCTACAAGCCCTTCGCTCATGATTAACCGCCTACTCTCTTACTCTTGAAAGGTATCGTATAGAAATAATAGACAAACTACAAGAAAAACTAGTAATTAAAGGTCTAAATCAATGATAAGTGGGGCGTGATCTGAAACTACGAGTCCGCCCTCTCTCAATACATTTGCAGATTTGAATATCTTTAATGCCGCTTCATTTGCAAGTGCATAGTCAATTCTCCAGCCTCTATTTAGGGCTCTAGCTTGACCTCTATTAGACCACCAAGAATATGGTCCCTTAATGTCACCAACTTCAATTCTGAGTAAATCATGCCAACCAGTAGATAAGAGTCTAGAAAACCATTCACGCTCATGAATAAGAAATCCAGAAGTATTCTTATTACCTGAAGGATTCCAAATATCATTTTCAGTATGTGCAATATTAAGATCTCCACACAAAAGTACCGGTTCATCAATATCTATAAATTTATTAGCCCAGATAAGCAAATCTTCCAACCACTTATCTTTGAATCTCTGCCTCTCAATATTAGCTCCACCATTTGGGAGATATATGTTGATACAATGTAGAATACCATGTTTAGTATAAAGAACTCTGCCTTCAGAATCCCCTATATCGACATCAGTTGAAATTCCACGTCCTTCTTCCGACATCTCAACTCTAGACCAAGTCGACACCCCAGAATATCCCTTCTTCTGAGCAGGATGCCAAATTACTTCATGGTTATCAGCAGGTTTCCAATTATCCGGCATTTGCTCAGGTAAAGCCCTGACTTCTTGAAATAGCCAAATATCAGCATCAATTTTATCTATAAAATTATCAAGGCCTTTTCGATGAGCTGCTCTTAA
Organism: Candidatus Thalassarchaeum sp.; assembly: GCA_016777225.1. Classification (GTDB taxonomy): domain Archaea; phylum Thermoplasmatota; class Poseidoniia; order Poseidoniales; family Thalassarchaeaceae; genus MGIIb-O2. Next base: position 291,954 of record JADHRW010000002.1, read on the forward strand.
TCCATTTAAATTCCAAGTTACAATACGCATATTACACCTTCATTATGATAAGTCTTTAACTTTCTCAACCAAATTCATGTTTCTAAGTCTAAAAATACCTATTGGAACCATCGCTATTGAAATTAATAAAACAATAATCATTAGTTGTATAGCAATACTTGGGACAAGAACTACTGGGAAGTAGAATTGCCAACTGGAAAAAGATGAAGCGAGACTAATAGCCCCTCCGAATGCAAAAATTATTCCGATTATTCCGCCGATTATTCCTATTAATATACTCTCAAAGAGAAGCATAGTTCCAAGACTGGAAGTAGAAGCACCTAATACTCTCAATGTAGCAAGTTCGAAGTCTCTCTCTGCAAGGTTCATGACCATTGTATTGAACATTACGGCTAAGGTGAAAAGAATGCCTAATCCCATTATTGCACCAAGGACCTGAGTTTGCTTTTCTAGCAAATTTTCTATTCCGCGTATCAGAGATTCTCTTTCTTGAATACCATTAGAGATTTCACCAAGACTCTCATCTATTTGAATATCTGCTGGTAAATCTAGGTATACTGATGTGGCATTAATTCCTGTAGCACTAGCTAAATCTGATTGTAAAAAGAATATCGTACGAGATATTTCTCCTCTAGCAGAACCTACTACCTCAACTTCTATTCCTGAATCTCCAACTAAAACTAAATATCGCTGATTTATTGACCAACCACTCATTTCTAAAGATCCTTCATCCATAATAACTTGGGGAACTGAACTATCAGGAATTGGTATTTTCCCATCAATTAGTTCTATATTACGCATTGATTCCGACTCAGAATAACTATTTAGACCCACGAGAGTAATACTTCTTTGCATACCTGAAGAGTCTGTTATAGTTCCAATCGACGTCTCAATAATAATTTCATAAGAAGCCCCATTTTCTTCCGCCCAATCTATTACTGAAGATTCTCCATCTGATTGGATATATACTTGAGCATCCCAAGACTGTCCATCTCGTAACCCACCAACTATTGTATCTTGTAGGCTTACAGTCATCATTTGAATGGAACCTGCAAGCATCAACGAAACTCCAACTGCCAGAAAAGTCATACTTAATCTGACAGGTTTTCTAAGGCTCGAACGAATTGATAGGCCTAGAAGAGAAGGGAGCCAACTAGTAAGTGAACGTAATCGGTCTGAACCAACTCGAATTTCCGAGTTTCCTCCAAGAACCTCTAGTGGATCAATGCGTGTCGCTTTCCATGCTGGAAAAACTCCTGAAATAAAGACAATAATCATTGTTAAACCAATTATTGAGATATATATTTCCAATGGTATTGATCTATCAATAATTGGTATACCCACAATTCCTTCATAGTAATCTAGCATACCATTCATCCCATAAGGACCTGCCAATGCACCTAGTAGACTTCCAACAAAACCTATACCAATAGGTGCAATTAGATATCCAGTCATTATAGATTTCCGCGGTATTCCAAGTGTTCTTAATATTGCAATCTCACGAGTTTGACTCTGGACTAATCTCTGTAAACTAAGCGCGATTGTTATAGCAGCTATAAATTGAATTAAGATAGTGAATGGAGCAGACATTTTTTTAGCACCTTCAAGATCTTGTCTCATTATTTCTACAGAATCGACCTGCCCCCGGTCACGTATTCTTCCATCTAATCCACTCTCATCCATAGATTCAATCAATGAAGATTTAGCAATATCTAATTCATTACCTTCATAATTTTCAGTATTTGGAAGATCGAATGAGGGTGTACCTTCGATATCAAACATTATTGTATTTGCTGAACCAAGAGATTCTCCAGTCAACCTTTGCATACCAAGATGGGATAAATAACCAGTAACATACTGACCTGATTCAGGAGGGAAAAGAGAACCCTCGGGTGCCATATAAATATGTAATGGATGGTAAGCAAAACCTACAACAGTGAAGTTCATACTTCCATTTCCAACCCCTATAAGGATTATATCATCCAATTCTAAAGACAATGCCTCTTTGACATGTGCATCAATCACTATTTCATCAGCATTAGATGCAGGATAGCCTGCTGAATGACCTTCGGGGAACCATAATCTATCGATATCATCATCTGGAGATATTCCATGCCACACCGAATTGATAACATTCTCTTCTGAATTGTGACCAGTGTGGAACATTGCTCCGTTAATTATCATCCTTCCCTCACAAGAATCTAGAACATTATATTCGGTAGGCCATATGGATTCTACTTCAATACAAAGTGATTGAACTTGTTCTTTGGACCATACTGTAGTTTTGTTATCTATCCACAAATCAGCAAGATTTGCCCCCGTATCAGAATCTTCGTATACAGAATCATACATAGGCCCTAGGTTAGCTGAATATCCACCAAAAGTAATTCCTGCAAAAACTCCAACAAATATCATTCCAATGACAGCTACTAATCGTAACTTTGTCCCCAATAAGCTCCTTGCGAGTCTTTTTGTAAGGAGATTAAGAGGTGATTTGTCAATAAGAAAGTTAGATATTAATCCGAAAACAAAAAAAAGTCGTAGAATATCATCACCTCATCTAGAGAACAGTATTGACTTTTTCATCAGAGATTATCTGGCCACTATCAATCCTTATGACTCTAGTTGCATACTTAACAAGAGACTCATCATGTGTAACAAATATTGCAGTAATCTCTTCATTCGAACAAGCCTCAACCAATACCTGCATGACTTTGTCGGAGGTTTCAGTATCAAGATTACCTGTCAATTCATCCCCTAAAAGAAGAGTTGGTTTCTTTGCAATACTACGTGCTATCGCTACTCGCTGCTGCTGACCCCCACTAATTTCTCCAGGAAATCGATTTTTTTCAGATTCGAGACCAACCAAAGAAAGTAATTGCTCAGCTCGCATAGGATCTTTTTTTCCTGCTAATTCTTGTATTAACAATATATTTTCCATCACAGTTAAATCTTGAAGAAGATTGAAGAATTGAAATACATATCCTATATTTTCTCTTCTAAATGTCGTCATTTTTTCTGAGTGATTTCGAGGCACTTCATTACCATTAAACATATATTTGCCATTAGTTGGACTATCTAAAGCTGACAAACAGTTCAGAAGTGTTGTTTTTCCTGAACCAGAGGGACCGAGGAGAATAACTCTCTCACCCTCATGAATCTCAATATTAATTCCATCTAATGCTTTTACAACACCTGCTGGTGTTTCATAATGTCGTTCTAAATTAATCATTTCAAATAATTTATTCATACTAGTTACCTTCTATTCATTTGACCCAACTGCATGATTGGAGAAGAAGTTCATTGATTCTCTAAATAATTCCTCTCGACGTCTCCTTTTATTTCTTCTTAAGTGAAGAGTAGTTAATACTAATGCTAGTAAAATAACGAAAGGAATGAAAGTTTGTGCTTGATACTTCTCCATAAATTCAATAATTCCTCTGGCGGTATAAGCCCAAGTAATAGATGCGGCTGAACCACCAATTAGACAAGCGAGGAGAACTCTACGGAAACGCATTCTAGCGACTAAACCTAACATAGCACCAACCAAAACTCCACTAGCCATGAATGGAATCCATACAAAAACAATTAATCCCCAGAACCCATATTTATCAATCCTTGAACGGTTAGAATATGCAACATATTCTACTGACGAAAGAATATCGCCCATAAATGGATTTTGTAATAAAACTCCGGTCAATCCAGGCTGCTTAGCAACCATAGCTTCACCTACTAAATCATCTTGATTCGACCCTAATTCAACCCTACCAGCTACAGCTCTGTCTGAAAGTGATGCTTTCTCATTTCTGGCACTAATTATTAATTCACGAGAACCTAACGAATGATTTATCCCTTCAATTATGTATTTTGTCAAATCGTCTTGCATATCAATATACGATTTACGATAAAAGAAATATGAAAAGCGTATTACAGGAGTATATATAACTCTAATTAACACTGAATCTTGATCGACTATTATGGCTGTCCCATAATCAATAAGATTATGTTTTTTAAACCATTTATTTAATAATTGATTTACTTCTTCTTCTAAATTACCATTAGATCCAAGCCCCGCAAAAAATGTACTATAATCTTCAGATAAAATACTTCTTTCAGAACTAATAATTGAGAGATCACTAGAAATCATAAATTCATTATTCAAATTACTACTCAAATCCCGTCCAGAAATTGATTTAATTTGAAGAGGCCTCATTTCATTAAATATTGCGAACTCTTCAAGTAAATCTTTAGTAAATCCAGCACGAATGTCCGTAGCTTCTGCAATAGTTTTACTAGTAACTTCATAAGGAATTATAACATCAATTGATATCGCTCTTTCTTGCATTTTCAATTCTTCAAATATAATCGACACCCTAAGATTTTCCTCAGATTTTCTTAGTGTCCTTTCGATAAGTCTACGAAGTTGTTTTTCGGTAAGCAAATCATCGGTGTCACGATGATACATGCGGTGCATTAGCGGATATTGTACGCATAAGAAAAATATTGACATCCCTAGAGAAATGAATGCCATCCACCATGCTGGTACATTCGCACTACCTCCTGTGAGCATAGCTGTTTCTCTGCCGCCTGCCCATTCAAGAGCCATCAAACCCCATCCCCATTGCCCAAGAAGTTCCATAGTGAAACATGGTCTTGGTTCTGAATCATATATGTAAATTGATGAATGTGTAGTGACTTCTAAATCTACTTGTTTCTCACTTCCTATGATTCTGAGTTGGTCAGATACTTCGGAGAAAGTGGTAGAATTTACCACAGATAGTACTGAATCATTATATCCTTGATAAAAACTAACAACTAACAAATAATTCCCTGGATTTATCTCATCACTTAGTTCGAATGAATTTTCAACATTCCCTATTCCACTCTGATAGTATACTTCCCCTATATTCGATTGATTTAAATCTGTTAATTCTACAACTAAAACTGAAGAATTATCTGCTAAAGCATTGTGAGTAACGACTACAATTTCAAGATGGTCGGAATAAATTTGAAACCATAATTCACCCTTCACATCTTGACATTCACCTCCAGTATCTAGAGGGGTTTTAGATAGTGTCTGATCAAGTAAAATTGAGTCTCCCGCAAATATTCCTGAAGATAGTAGTATAACACCTCCAAAAAATACGATTCCAGCAACTAAACCAAAAATTAAAACAACATCATCAAATGTCTTAGGGAATCTTTTATCCTTATCAGTTCTCCTAGATCTTATTCTATCGAGTTGTTTATCGAGACTATCTTTATCTGATTTATTTGTAATTTCAGCCGAGTCTTCAGTCTCCCTCAATGAGCCCTCCTCAACCGACATAATACTACATGAGAAGGAGTGGGACATTAAGTCAACGGTATAGAGTAACAATATGTGAGAGATAAATCTAGCACCAACAAACAAAAAAATGGTGCAGGGGACAGGATTTGAACCTGCGAAGCACTACGCACTGGGACCTAAACCCAGCCCCTTTGACCACTCGGGTACCCCTGCTTAGTTCTGCCCGAGAGCATTTGAGTCAAGAATGCAACGGATGGCGTCTTCTCATACCCAAGGGTCTTAACAGGGAGTTAAAGCGACTGAAATAGAGTGGTACTATGGCTCGTATAGGTATAATCGGTTTGGGTAATTGGGGAACAGCACTGGCGAAAGTCTGGTGCGATGATGGACATAATGTAATGGGATGGACAGTAGAACAAGAAGTATATGAATCCATAATGACTGAAAATATCAATAAAAAATACTTACCACACACTGTAATTCCAGATTTACAAGCGACAATGCAAATCCAAGATATCACTACTGAATGTGAAATTATCGTATTAGCTGTACCCAGTGGAGTGATATTAGGAGTAGTAGATGACCTTATACCTAGTTTACGACCATCCCATGTTTTGATAGATTTAGCCAAAGGTTTAGCTCCCGAGGAAGAAGGAGGTTCTGGAATAATTTCAAAGGCAATTATTAGGAGATTGAATGAAGCAAAAAAAGCAAATCCGTTAGTTGTCATGACTGGTCCAACAATAGCTCCCGAAGTAGCAAGAGGAGTGATGACAACTGCATTAGTAGCATGCCACGATAGATCTGTTGCAGAAAGAATTGCAGATAGGTTGTCTACAAAAACACTCATTCTAACGCCAGCAGATGATCCAGAGGGTGCTGAATTATGGGGCGCATTCAAGAATACAGTTGCACTTGCTTGTGGCTTGGTAGATGGACTAAGAAACAGTATTGGTGGAGATAATCTGAAAGCCGCATTAGTTCTAGCAGGATTTAGTGAAGGGATTAGCCTTCTGAATGCAATGGGGGCAGAACCAGGGACTGCATTTGGACCCGCAGGATTAGGAGATCTATATGTTACTGCAACAAGTCCGAGAAGTCGTAATAGAACCCTAGGTGAAATGCTTGGTTATGGTAAATCATTAGAACAAGCTTTGGAAGAAATGCACATGGTAGCAGAAGGAGTTAGAGCAACTCGAATGTTTGTGAAAATAGCCCCTAAATTAGGTGTAGAGATACCTTTTCTAACCTCTCTAAGCCAGCTTTTAAATGGAGAAATCCCTGTAGAAGAAGCAGTTCGAGCTATGGTAGCATCATATCAAGAATAATTTATTAGAGAATATAGAGGAAAAAAATATGGTAGCGGACGAACTTACTGAATTGGAAGAAAAGGTATTGAAATGGATTTCAAAATCTGATTTCGAACAAATTCCTTGGTCTACATCGAGAGCTGCCGATGCATTCAAAGTAAGTGAGAAAGAGATATATGAAGCGTTAGCTGCAATAACAGCGAAAGTGAAAGATAATATTCAAATATATTATGAAGATGGTAATATTCGTATAATAGCTGATGATGTCTAATCATTTCTTAATCATGCTTGCAGGTAAAATTACATGGAACCAAGAAGGTTTTGGCATATCTCCTTCTTCTGTAAAAAATGAACGAGCAAATATAGAAATCATATCTATTAATAATACTACTATGAAAATAATAATTAAATATGCAATTACTTTATCATATTGTAAAAACTTAAGGTATAAATTGATGTAATATCCAATACCTCCTGCCCCTACAATACCTATTACAGTACCATGTCTAAAATTATATTCAAACATGAAAATTGCCTGAGAAATTAAATCATTTGCAGATTCAGGAATAACTACTTGAAACGCTGTTTCAAATCTAGAAAGCCCCATGGCTTCAGCAGCATAAAGTGGAGTTTTATTCATACCTTCTATCGCTTCATACTGAAGTTTACCTAAATATCCGATTGTATAAACAGTCATTGCAAGGACACCAGACAAAGGACCAAAACCCACCAATATTACGAAAAATATTGCCCATATAATGCTCGGCAGACTTCTAAATGCTGCTAGTATAAACCTAGAACTGTACGACAACCACCAAGGATTAAGATTACGTGCTGCAAGTAGAGAAATAGGTAGCGATAATATCATGCCAAAAACAGTTGAAACAAATGCTATCTTAAGTGTTTCAAGTAAACCTATCCAAGCAGTTGAGCAGGTGAAATCAATAAGTGGATAGGCGGTACAAATTGGGTAAGCTTGTGGTTCTATAACACTCCAATCGGGAGGCCATAGAGATTCTCTAATAAAAACAAAAAGGTTGTCAATACTTCCGGACAATCTTCCCCAATCATCAACCATTCCATTGAAAACGACAATAGAAGAGATAAATATTAAAAATGGAGTAGCTTTTATCAAGAAATTACCTCTAATCGATAAAATCTCATTGAATTTCATATTTTAACCTCCATCGCAGTGGCCTCTGTAATGAAAGGGTTTACACGTCCATCATCAATTACTAATAAACGATCAGCCATTGACTTCGCTCGGGATACGTCATGTTCAACTACAAGTAGCGCGGCTCCACTTTGACGTACATATTGAGTAACTGCTGTCAATACCATATCCATAGTATCTTCATCTAATTCACTTAGAAATTCATCAGCCATTATCAAAGAAGGTCGTTGAGCAAGAGTTCTAGCAGTAGCAACTCTTCTTTGTTGACCGCCAGAAAGTCTCCTTATTGGTTCTCTTAATTTATCTGAAAGACCCATTGAATTAATAGCCTCAGAAGCATATTTCTTAGCCAAAGAAGAAGGTAGAATAGACCACAAAGACTTGTTGTGACCCGCATTGGCGCCTATCATGACATTATGCATAACACTAGTATGGCGAATCAACCCAAGACGCTGAGGCACATATCCTAGGATTCCTTTAGAAGGTTTAGATGGACTAACTGCACCACAAACCTCTACAGAACCTGAAATAGGTCGAACTAAACCCGCAATTGTTCTCAAAAGAGTTGTTTTTCCAACTCCAGAAGGACCTGCAATTGCGACTATTTCGCCGGGAAAAATTTCTAGATTTGGGATCTTGACTAGTGGCTCCGTTTTTTTATAGCCGATTTCAACATCTAATAGCCTCACAATTGGATTTCTATAAACTTCAATTTCTTTCGAATCTCCAGTCATAGGTCATTCACCACGGTTAGATGATAAGTTTAGGGGCGGCTAAACCCTTATTTGGTATTGCCGGGAGAAAATTCAAATTTTGAATTTGAATTATGATGCCGTTAACATGAATGATGAATACTCTCTCCCGGCAATTTAATTATGTTAATCTTCGATATCAAACTTATCGCTATAGTAAGAAGATATACCTGGGATATTACTGATTAATTCAGAATAACTCCCCATATGCTCTTGAGATGTAACTCTTACTAACCCTGGAGTATTGAGTACATTTTCTAAAATCTCAGAACCACAAGTATTCTTTGGAGAATCTTCATCGATTACATGTACGGAAATGTCGTAACAACCAGTATATGTGTTCCCCATAACAGTATAATTCTCAACATAGGTTTCATAATTTAATGTCATTAAAGCATTAAGAATCGCAGTCCTAGTTTGAACATCTAAAGACTCGGGATTATACATTATCGGATGACTAGGAGCTTGTCCAAACGTAGGCAGTGCGACATATTGATCTCTCTCTAAACACCAATCTTCATTGTCTTCAGAGACCTCATTACCACAATACGAATCAATGGTGCTATCTTTAGCAAAGGCAACATCCCCTGTACCATCTGATAAACATTTCACAGCCCCTGAATAACTATAATATGGAGTCCCTGAATCAGGAATAGATGCATCCGAATTAAAGAATCCATAGATAGTATTTCTTAATGACTCGATATCATCGCTATCTCCGATTACAGGGGCGTATTCATTAGCAATTAGATAACCCATTGGCAAAAGCATACCTGCTGATTTTAACCAGCCCGTATGACATGAAGTTTTACCCTCTAAAAGAGTAAATGGATCAGTTTCCGGATCATCATCTAGGTGGGCTAATGCGATTTCACTATCTGCCTTCACCCAAGCGTGGGCATTGTAGTATGTACGGCCATCTGATTTCTGATCGGCTGCCATGGCAGCTAACCCATATTCTTTCCAACCTACCCATGCTGCCCCGCCATCCATGAATGCAATATCTGCATTACCAAATCTCAATGCTTCGATAATAGCTCCTTCTGAATCTACGCTATAAAGTTCAACTGTTACCCCTAAAACTTCCTCTAGGTAATCTGCTAAAATTTGTGGATTTTCATCAATATTGTCATAATCCGCCTTAATTTCGTAAGCAATTCTGACTTTCTCTATAGTGATTGAGACAGTTCCATTAATAGTGAACTTATCATTATAATAAGCAGATATCCCTGGTATATTGGAGATTAATGATGAATAACTACTCAAATGATCTTCGGCATTCGTTGCGACAATTCCAGGTGTATTAAGGACATTGTTCAATATGCTACTAGCCTCTGAATCAGCACTCATTTCTACAAGTACTTCTGTAATTAGATCTGCGAGATTTGAGTCCATTAATTCAGGATTATACATTACAGGATGACTAGGGGATTTACCAAATGCAGGGAGAGCAACATATTGATCTCTGGAAAGACACCAATCGCTATTTTCTTGTAATACTTCATTGTTACAATAAGTATCCACAGTATTATCTTTAGCGAAAGCTACATCTCCAGTTCCATCGGATAAACATTTAATTGCTCCTTCATAACCATAATATGGAGTTCCTGAATCTGGTATCGAAGCATTCTCATTAAAATATTCAAAAATTGTATTTCTAATTGTTTCTACGTCATTAGGGTCACCAACAACATTAGCATAACCATGTCCAATTAGAAAACCCATAGGGAGTAACATTCCAGCTGATTTAAGCCATCCAGTATGGCAAGAAGTCTTACCAGAAAGTAGTGCAAATGGGTCAGTATATGGATCATCATCTAGGTGTGCTGATGCCATTTCACTGTCTGCTCTAACCCATGCATGAGCATTATAGTAAGTACGGCCATCGCTTTTCTGATCAGCACCTAATGCACCTAAATCATACTGTTGCCATCCGACCCATGCAGCACCGCCATCCATTATTCCAATATCTGCATTACCGAATCTCAGGGCCTCAATCATTGCCCCTTCAGAGTCAACACTATATAGCGAAACATCATAATTTAATTTCTCAGTAAGATAATCTGCTAACTGCTGAGGATTTTCATCAATATTGTCATAATCGGATTGGATTTCATAGGCAATTATAAGGCTACCCAATTTCCCACCTTTTTCATCATTATTATCTAGGCATCCAGCAAGAGCAGTTGTTAAGAAAAGCATTGAAATTAAGTATGTCATCATTTTTTTGTTATTCATATATATCACCTTATTAAAATTTTTAGGGTCTCATAAAACTTCCGAGAGAGGGGGGTTATATTAAATTTAGGTCAGCCTAAATATAAAATCAAAGAAGGGATAGAATCATGTTGCTATGCCTATGTCGATAACTTGTGAAGACTACGTTCTCTAAGCAGGTTTTTTCATTAATCATAATTTTAATGATAATTTTAATGACATATTCGCTACCTGAAAATAACACTACAATAGAAGAAGAAAACTCTCCGAAGTATCAATTAGGAGGAGGGGGTGGAAGCATTGAAGAAAGGTGTAGTTCAATTACTTTCGAAGACATCCTTCCTTACACACATGCACATTTTGACATTGTAATTGATGATGATTGGAATTCCGCAGCAGTAGAAGCGCGTGCTTGGGTAAATGGAAGCAGTGTTGACGGATTGAGAGAATTGCTAGATACATATCTAGAAGAATTATACCCAAGTGGAGGAGATGGTTGGATTTCAACTGACGAAAAGTCAGCTGTTGAAGCGGTCGCATCGGAATGTATTGAATATGCATTGACAAGGATTGGTATGAGAGAAGCAGCACCGCACAGAGGAGGAGTTGGGTTAGATTGGAAGAATGCTACTTGGCAAGATGGAGTCATTATTGAAGAATGGAATTTAGTCCCGTCTAATCATGCAGATATACGAGACTGTACAGCTATGGGTTCGAGTAATGATTGCGTAGAAGTACCAGTGTATCCAAACTCTGAAAGAGATTGTAACACACTTATCCAGACTATTGAAGGAATTGATGAATGTAGATTAGAATTATGGATGAATGCGACGATGGTGATACCCAATATAGAGCAAGGAGATCAATTTACGCTTGCTTTCAATACATCTAACATGACCAATGCAGTCCTAGATTTTACATTCCCAAATAATCCAGACTTAAGACTGGATATGTGGGAAGAATGTGAAGGGAGAGATGTTGAATTTGAGCCAACTACTCATGAAGATGCCCCTCTGAGAGGGACGTGTATAGGAGACGGTTCGTCCACTTATACATTTGAAAACATAGTAAATGAAGAAGTGAAGTATACCTTAATTCCGCACAGAAGTATGGAAATGTGGCCAAGTGGAGAAGATATATTTGCAGACTTTACGACAGCACCTATACCTATTGATGAACCACCTACTTGGACTGAAATTGCTCCTAAAAATCAAGCCTGGTTCCCATCGCTAGAAAGTGGAGAAAAAATATGGGCAGACTGGAATAGCGTCTCTTCATGGTTTACTGATGAAAATCCTATTTCACAATTACAAATTAACTGCGAAGGGACTGATTCACTGAATATTTATCAATCTACAGATAAATCATTCTGGGGGACCATAGAAGAAGCTGAGGTTGGTGAAGTTACATGCGAGGCAATAGATAATTCGGGACAAAGTTCAGGGAATAGAACGTGGCATCTAGGAGTGCCATTTTCAGTATCAACCTCAAATAATATTCTTTTGAACCCACACCCAATACTAATTGAATTGAATGAAGGATGGCCTGAATTAACTTTAGAATATGGATTTACACAGAGTGAGAATTTTAATTCTGGAACGATGGATACTGTATCTCTAACTTCAAGTGGAATTATGATGGTAGATTCATTAGGAATGATCCCTGGAAATGTCAATTTATGGGTCAGAACTTATGCAGAAAATGTATACTCGATAGATAAATTGTTTTATCTAGACATAATAAAAGAAAGTTCCCCACCTCTGATTAGTCTTTCTGAGTATGGCTGGGAAGTTGATACATGGAAAGCGCAGGGGCAATTTAGTGACCCTGATGGAGAAGAAGTTTTATTCTCATTATCTATAAACAATTTATCTGCAGGAAGTATATCAGTTTCTGGCAATTCTTGGAGTACACCAATAATTAATTTCGGATTATGGGAAGAAGGCATCCATGAAGTGAAAATTATTGGTTGCGATATTTCTATGAAATGTAACGATGTAATATTAATGGTCAATAATACCCATTTATATGAAAGTGATGAAATATCTCTCCCGCCAAGTCAAGATGATAACGGGTCATTACCAGGTCCAGGTATTGTTTTAACAATTTTATCTTTAACTATCGGTCTCATATACTCAACCCGACGCGATTGATACATGAGTTTCTCCGGGAGTGTCAGTCGGCCGTCTCATGAAGGAGGCTTACTTATTTCATTCCAAGGTAGAGCACCTGGCCTATATACAGGCATCAGAGTAGTTGGTGGGAAGTTCCTAGGGAGAGTAGATTCAGTCATAGGATCAATAGATGGAGCTTATATCCATATCAAGCCATTAGCAGAAGGTGTTGTTGCTGAAAAGGCTGTTGGCTCACCTGTAGAAATAGCCCCAAGAGATAGAAGACCTCGTGATGATAGAAGAAGTAATGATAGAAGAGGTAACGATAGAAGGGGTAACGATAGACGTAGTTCTGATAGAGACATTCACATGAAACCTGGTGATTGGCGTTGTCCAAAATGTAAGAATCATAATTATGCCAATAAACAATTTTGTAATAGATCTACTTGTAATGAAAAGAAGCCAAGTGGAAATTACAACCAAGGAAGAGATAATAATCGAGGCAGAGATAATAATCGAGGCAGAGATAATAATCGAGGCAGAGATAATAATCGTAGTAGAGATAGAAATGAAGAGCCTAATATCAAACCAGGAGATTGGATTTGTCCAAAATGTAAGAATCATAACTATGCAAGTAAAGATTTCTGTAATCGTTCATCTTGTGACGTTAGAAAACCAGGAGGAACTTCAAGTTCCAAAGGTAGTAGAAATACACCTGCTAGGTCCAGAAGACCAGACCGAAAGGGTACTGAGAGGCGAGGGAATAATAATTCAAATCGAAGACAGACTAGTAGGCAAAGTTCAACTGGCTCTAGAAATAGCAGTAGGTCAAATAATAATAGAAGTGGAAATAAATTCAATTCTCGTAGATAAACCTGAATTAAACAGACCTTGACGTACCCGAGGCTTAATTTCTTAGAACTCTCACCGCTGTTTATGGCGAAGAGTGCGGAAATGATTTGGCTTGACGCTTTAGATTCAAGAGAAAATGGAGATATTGAATCTGCAATTGAACAGGCTAAAGATGCAGTTCACATTGATGAAACTCATACAGATGCTTGGATGGCAATAGCCACATGGTCTTTACCTCCACCGACTAGAGGTAAGCAAACACAGCCATCACTCGAAGAATCTGCTAAAGCTATGGCGGCTCTAAGAAAAGTAATCTTGTATGATCCAAAAAATACCGAAGCATGGAAAATTGGAGGTTGGTTATTAATAGATAATCTTGGCATGCTTGAGGATGCTCTACAATGGTGGGAGGAATATAGAGATGAATTCCCAACAGACGTTACTCCAATAATTGAACAGATATCAATATTAGTCAGACTTGGTTTATATGAAGAATGTCGTGGAAGATTGTTGGAATTATATAGTGAAGAAATGGATGCACCATCTAATCAACAAACTATGAGAATGGATGGCGTGAGGAAGATGGTTGAAAGAGCAGCGAAAATGGAAAAAGATGAAATCTTTACTCCTCAAGATTCTGAACATCCCAGGTGGGAAGTAATAGAGAAAATGAAAACTGTAAAGCCGCTTAGTTCTACATTCTGGTTAGTTGCGTTCATTGCTCCTTTGGTTTTCATATTCGGGAGTATTTGTATGACCTTTTTAGGAGGATCAATATTTGGCTTCATACTTGTATTCTTACTGATCCTTGGTGCTTTTGGAGTTCTTACAAGAGCATCAATGGGATTATTGCAAAAAAGAAATCGGCATGCATTAGACATGGATAGAGCCATTGATTATGAAACCTCATCAGGGAAAATTTGCATTCCTGAATCGATAAGAGGTAGTGTTGTGTATAATTCAATGATGAAAAATAGAACTCCAGCAGTGACTTACAGACTAAGTCTTCTTGTTGAGTCCGATGATAAAATGAGTTCTAAATACAAATTAAAAATGCCAGTTTGGAGTATTAATGATGAAAAAACATGTATTATTGATGATAATACTGAATTAGAAGCACTATCTTAAGTTCCTGCACTGTAATCTGTTGAATACTTAATTTGAGCGTCAGTAAGTTCATCGATAACAATACCAGTTGTAGATAATTTGAGTGCAGCTAATTCTCTATCTTGTTCAGTTGAAATATCATACACAGTATTAGAATAAGATGGGCCTTCTTCAGCAAGCCTGCATAATGCAAGAAATTGGTTTGCAAATGACATGTCCATTACTTCACTTGGATGACCTTCTGCTGCAGCCAAATTTACTAGACGACCACGAGCAAGTAGGTGGATTGTCCTTCCATTATTTAGTTTAAAAGCTTCATTATTTTCACGAATAGTGAATATTTCTATGGATCTTTCTTCAAGATCGGGGATGTTAATTTCACAATCATAATGTCCTGTATTACTGATAATTGCTCCTTCTTTCATTGAATCAATGTGCTTACCAACAATTACATCTTTCATTCCAGTTGCCGTGCAAAATATATCTCCAATCGAGGCAGCATCATCCATTTTCATAACTCTGAAACCGTCCATTATCGCTTTTAAGGCACAAATAGGATCTATTTCTGTAATTACTACATTAGCACCTAAACCTCGCGCCCTATTAGCAAGGCCTCTGCCACAATGACCGTATCCTGCTACAACAAATACTTTACCTGCAAGAAGCACACTTGTTGCTCTAATGATACCATCGATAGTAGACTGGCCAGTACCATGAACATTATCGAAGTCCCATTTGGTTTCAGCATCATTAACTGCAATTACTGGATACAATAATTCACCGGCATCAGCCATTGCCCTTAGTCTATGAACTCCAGTTGTTGTCTCTTCAGTCCCTCCAATAATTCCGTTAGATAACTCAGGATATTTACTATGTACTCGATAAATCAAATCTGCTCCATCATCAAGAGTTAAAGTCGGTTTGAAATCTAAAGTTCGATCAATACATTCGTAGAAACCGTCGTTACTTTGACCATACCATGCATGGACTCCATAACCTTCTCTTGCTAACCATGCAGCAACATCATCCTGCGTGGATAGTGGGTTACAACCAGACCAAGAAACCTCTGCACCAGCAGCAACTATTGTTTCAATCAGTATTGCAGTTTCTTTAGTAACATGGAGACATCCAGACACTCTTTGCCCCAAAAGTGGTTTATCAATTTCCGCCTTTTCTTTTAATGCTGCCAAAGCTGGCATCCTACTTCTTGCCCATGCAACTCTCTTTTCACCAGCATCTGCTAAAGAAAGGTCTGCTACAGTGTAAGGTCCTGAGGTATCCATAATTTAACGCGTTCGCAACTCACTCTTCAAGGTACGTTTTAACGCACCCCACTCATTACTTTGTAAGTTAGTTCTGGCCTTTTTGTTGGGCATAGTAAGAAGCGTAGTACTGCTCAGCATACTGCCTGGCAGTTTGTTCATCGTAACCTGATGCTACCATTTGTTGAACATAAGCTTCTACAGGATCCATTTGCTCTACTCCACCAAACTGTTCTACTACATCTGCACCAGAATCCTTGCCGCCTCTTCCTCTAGCGACTAGAGTAACACCAACAATTGCTAGTATAGCGATAAGACCACCTATTCCGATAATAATTGGACTAACTCCTCCACTTGATGAACCACCACAACCAGATGAACTTGGGTCTAAATCACACTCATCTTTAGGTAATAAATTAATTACAATTTCATCACTTAATACATACCGGCTTCCATCTCCCTCAGTAATTCTGAAGTAAAGAGTCGCACTAACTCCACTGGTCGAGTAAAGTTCTGATATATCTAAAGTCATTGAGAAACCATCTCCATCTCCTAGGCCATCAGAAACATTGAATTTACCTATTGATTTCTGAGTAATCTTTTGAGTGGGTGTATAGTCCAAAATTAATGGATTTAAGGAAACCTCTATCTTGACGTCACTATTTTCGGCTCCACCGAATATACTACCAACAATAGTCACATCATCTGATGATTGAGAATCACTAGGTCTCGGAGAGGTAAACGACCATACTGGCTCTGCATCACCATCATCTTCTCCGACTATTATGAAATACATTCGATATTTATTTTGAGTTTGTTTACCTGCTAAATCGTATACAATTAACTCGACTCGAACATCTTTCTCAATCGTTGAACTTGCAGTAATATTTCTGAAAGTATAACTCCATTCATCAGTTACTGCAGCTGGATTCTGCCAAACATGTTGTTCATCATTAAATTCACCAACTGGCATATCATTGATTACTCTCCATTCATACAACGCGATTCCTGACTCTCCTTCTGGAGCATCGGGATCAGTACTATTTTCACCTGTAAATTGGATTGTTGTTTCTCCCGTATCAGATAACCTAACTCTGTAGACTGGCCAATCAACTCCTGCGATTGGTTTCGTACCTGCTGGAGTGATAAATTCAGATGTTAGAGTATCGTGAACAATAGTCGCTGCCGAGATAGGATAGAAATCATCAGCAAGAGTATCATTTGTAATTAAACGAATATAGGTGATTCTAGTATGTCCTGCTTCATCGTGAAGGTACAGAGTTAATATCCATTCAGCACCAATTCTGCATGGATCATCAACACCAGCTGCACAGAATGAACCCATGGTTGGTATTGATGGGTTGAGTTGGTTAGTATGACTAACTAGGCCTGAATCAAGTACTTCACCGTCCCATCCAGTAACTGAATCATTATTTCCTGATTCTAAATCCCAATCAGCAATCAGCCCAGGAATTGAAGAAATATAATTAAATTCTAAATCAGCATTACTCTTAATATATTTATCTCGATATGCAGCTGTTGTTGGATTAATATCTACTGATTCCCCGTTAATAATCAAATCAAAATCAGTACCTGCAATACCAAAATCAACAGGATATGGAGTTAAGTGATAAGAAAGCATATTAGATAATAGTGGGATATTCTCTCCACCATAAGACTCAGAAACGCTAGGGTTCTCTACATCAATAGTTGTAACGATTAATCCTCCAGCTCCTTTATTGCAAAGCGACATTAGAGAATGGCCTTGGTTAGTATCTCTCAGTAAGGTATGGAAAGTCCCTCCAGTAACACTGATTCTGCCACCGCAAGTAGCAGGAATCTGATTCGCTTGGACTTGAGACGCAACATCTATTCCTGCTATCGCAACATAATCTCCTGCATGGATTCCTGAAAATGTGACTTTATCTATACCAAGTAACATTGGATGGTATGGGTCGTCAATTGAAAGGTCATCATAATTAATTCTGTTATCAGTAGAGAAATTATATTGATTCCTGTCTTTAATAGCCATATCAAAGATTAACTTGCCAGGATCATATTCGTTTTGGTATGGCCCTAAGTGCATTTGAACAGTTCCTCCATTAACCATGAAGTTCTCTAATACATCTACAACACTGAGGCCATCACTTTCTCTTGTACTATCCATTATGCCATAATAATCTCCATAAACTACATTATAATCAGTTTGCCAAGGAAGTAATACCTTGTTATAGTGCTCAATCCAATCTGGAGTAGCATAGGTATTCCAATCACTTACCCTTAATTGAGTATAGGTCAAATTCATTGCATCAAGATCTTTCTTTACTTGCTGAAGACGATTTTGGTCAGTTGGATTAGATAAAATTGCTACATCAACTTGATCGAAGAATTTTATTACAAAGAACCTTTCATTTCCGGAACTATTACCATCATCTGTAAATGTTGCAAAGAAACTAATATTGTAAGTATGGCCATCATACCAGGAGGAATAAGGTGCTGTCCAATTCGCCCAAGACCTCTCATGAGGTACTAAGTCAAATGGTCCATTATCTGAATTCTCTTGGTATACAATTTGTCCAGTATTCTCATCTAATATCTGCATAGTCAGCTGATACTCGGCTTCTATGACTCCATTCAATAATGGCAAGACAAAGTTATGAGATGATGCTCCATAAACTCCTTGTTGATTCTTGTTTGTAGTATATACACATGCATAGGTTATATCAGTTGTACAATCTAGAATATCTGGTTGCATCAGAGTAATATCTGCACTAGCAATACTAAACATTATAGTAGTAAAATTATTTGCTAGATTGACTTCACTTTGATTATACCATTTATCTAGAGGATTCGTATTATTGAATAAAGTCTTAACATCAATTCTATAAATACCGCTCTGGAAATCATGATTTGCAATTGTAACTAATTGTCTTTCATCAGCATCCATACCAGTGACATCAACAGTGTAAGTACCATCATCTTCAAAAGTAAATTCTTCGATTCTTATGTTATCTATGGCAAATCCTGCCGAACCAGCATTTCCATTAACGCCGTCGTCATTTGATAAGAATCTCCAAGTCAAAGATACATCAGAGCCAGAAAGTGAAGTGCATTCATCTCCCCATTCGAATGTATTTTCACTAGTCTGATTTTGTAAGAAAATATTTGACATATCAACGGTTACAGATTTAACAATTTGTTCAGAATCATACCAAACAACTGAATCATATTTATCAGAGAAATCACCAAAGTACTCTACTTCATCATAACCATTATTGTCGAAATCTTCGCATCTATCAAAAGGGCGGGGGCCATTTTCATTAAGATCGGTCCAACTTCCGAATATAATTCCATTGAAGTTTTCCCCATTCTTTGTCCATGAGACTTCTAATTGAGCTGCATCTCTAATTGCAAGAATATTGCCATTACTATCTTTCAAATAGTCTCCTTCGGCATAATAATCAAATGTCAGATAAGTGAAATCTGCACCATCTGCCCCAACTGGAATATCTGCAATTGTTAAGGTTTCATTCCAATTATCGCCATAACCAGTATCGGGATGACCTAACCAGTAGGCATGATTGTTGAAAACCCCTTGATTTTGTGGTAACATGCCATTAGAACCGCTCGAATCATCAAGACGGCTACCATTTTCATTGCCATCATCTTCCCATATCTGGTCTGCTGGATTACCAAAAGAGAAATCCTCTATAGCAACTAGATCAGGAAGAGCATTTCTCACCCTAGCTTCAACTTGGAAATCGGTGACTGTATTTCCATAATTCTGAACCTTGACATTAATATCCCTTAGACCTGATGCATATCTTACACCATTTTCTAAATCTATCCATGGTTCTTCTGCAACTCCAGGATCGTAAAGATTGTTTACAGTTAACTGGAATTTCACCTCATCATTTGTTGCATCTAAATTTGAGAACCCACTAGGATTTTCTAAAGTTGTAGAAATATAATATGTCTTATTGTCAACGAAATCAGAGTTTAGTGAAACATCACGAGAAGCACCAGCACCTAAATCTGTGAATGAAATTTCCTGACTAACAATCTCTTCAGTTCCAAATATAACATCTACCTTTCTAATAGAAATATTATCGAAGGCAAAACCATCGAAACCAGTATCATAAGATGCCCCATCTGGACCGACTGAGCCAACAAGTCCACTTCTAAATCTAAATCTGATATCAATTACTTGGCCAGCATAAGGAGTTAAATCAATTGAATCTATTTTTTCTGGATCTTCAGAGGCAGTTCCGTCTTCAGTGAAATTCAACCAACCGGTTACAGTTTGACTGGAAATATCACCGTTGTATGTATTAAATTCTGGGTCGACACCTTGAGTATATAACCTGAAATATCTATCATTATCCCATCCTCCGGAGAAGAATACTTGTTCCCAACCACTACCATCACTCCATACTTCTATACTGCATGAATCTTCATATAACCATCTTTCAACTACATCGAACTGTTCCGCTAAATATAATTGGAAGAAAGACGCACTGCACATAGCCCACATGTCAAGATAGGCAGCATCTGAACCCGTAAGATCGACATTCTCAAGAATAATTGCCTCATCTTGATGATTAAAATATCCTGAATCAGATTCATCAGTACCTTCATAATCTAGACCAGCCCAATAATAATCAGTAGGGTTAGAGTCAGCCTCATACCATGAAGCATTCTGCCCTACAGTGGAATTTGTTTCTTCATGCCAAGAAGATTGACCTTCTGGGTATTCTCCAGTGTATGAATATTTCACCCAATTACATGTACTGCATTCAGATTTATCTTCATTACCGTCGAAATCATTCGCGTAGACAATTGTATCTGTCCCCCCTAAAACTTCTTTCACTTCTAAATCAACATCTATACTACCTGAAATAGGATTCAAACCCGTATTCTTAATTGTGACATTAACGTATCTGTTCCCTTCGCCCAGTTGAGCGGCTCCAGTTGCGGGATTGAATGATGCAGGAGCTACAGTCACATCAGTAATACCAACATCCTCGTTATCAAGTGATAGAACTGAGAGGAAATCCCCTGCTCCCGGCCATCCTTGAGTATCAAGCCACATTGCGTTATTTGCAAATCTATATGCATAATCACGTTGCCCTATTACGATTTCAAAGGCGCTATCATCTCCTCCCTGTAATTGTCCAGGTTGAGCCATTGTAGGCCTTCTTCCTACATCAAAAGATAGCCCTGGCAAATAGCCGGGGGCATTGGGGTCTCCAAGAATAATTTCTACAGAATTAATCTCTCTCAAATTTTCAAGTAAGAGGAAAGTTTGGTTCTGAGAACTAGAATCTTGAGTTCTTGTCAAAGTTAATTCTGTTGGAACGAAGAAGTCATACTTACCATCATTATTAACATCTTCAATTGTTATTGATGCCCCTTTAAAATCACCTAAATATGCATAATTTTGAGTGTCCCAAGAAGTCCCTGAACCAAAAGCATAGGATATATTACCTGTTAGACCATCGATAGCAGCAATTAAGTCAATTTCTCCGTTACCGTCGGTATCTTTGATATCGATCCCATATAATGGTTCATTATGCTCGGCATCTAATTTGAATTCATGGACACCAGGTGAAGCAACCATTGGATTAGGATATTGACCCTGTAGACAATCATATTCAAGTACAGTCATATTATCATAATGGCCTACAGAAATTCCCACTCCTGTATTGAAAGGAGGAGTCCTCAATAGCCAAATATCAAGATCTTCACAATCTCCAATCCCACCACCAGGGAATCCGCCGCCAGTTACAGTTTCACCATAATGGCCGAGCATCATATTTGTGTATAGACCATTAGTGAGAGGTACTGCAAGTGTTTGTTGAGCAGTAAGTAAAGTTGGATCAGGGCCTTTGTATACCTGAATATATTGATTAGTGGATGTGGCATCTCTGACTACCATGACAATATCTGCATTACCATCACCATCAATATCTGCAACATCCATATCAGAAAGGAATGGATTTGAAACTGTTATTTCTGAATCGCTCCAAAGATTGACTCTCTCGCTACAATCACCCCATAGGACTGTGAGATTCCCTGGTCGTACGAAAGATTCGCCTACAAATCTAATATTTTGCTGGTAATATACAAGATCGTTTACACCATCGCCATCAATATCTGCAACTTCAACACGCGTTCCATCGGCTGTGTCAATGAAACCTGCCCTTCTTGAATCATTGTTTGAAATAAATACATCTTGCCTATCTGCAAAACCACCTGAACCATCATTATACAGAACGGTTATGAATAATCCCATTGTACTAGCAGAGGCGATATCATTATCTCCATCGCAGTCTAAATCTCCTATCGAAATATAAGAAGGGTCTCTTTGTACAGCATACTGAGTAATGTGTGACGCTGATACCGCAGGAACCAAAGATACGAATAGAGAACTCACAAATAAGAAGACGAGTAACAAAGCCTTCCGGCTCTTCGCGGATTGATTATTCGTATTGTTCTGGTTATACAACATACTCCTTCGGAGTTTCGTTCCATTCTTAGCACTTATTACCACTTGATTCCAATTTCATTAGAATAATGTAGGTATAAAATGCTTGATTAGAACAACATCGATATCAAAAAATAAATTACAGAATTAGTAATGGATGTATAATTATAATCTGAGAGAATCTAATTGACTACTCAATTTATCCCACAAATTATCTCTCTCTATGCCACTCATACTTCCGTGTTAGTATTACCTGATATAAAGAAAGGTTTCAAATTAATAAACATTTTTCGCCAATCTTGAGATCTCAAGAATAATAATCATCGAGAAATTAACCAACTGGGATTTGGAGCATAATGTACTTCTGCGCCGCCATAAATCAGTTCCAACCTTCCCATCATCCATAATCGATTAAGGAATAGTTCTAACTCAGATCCTTCTCGATTAATTTTCTCACCTATAAGTTCTTCAATTGCACTGATTGAAAGAGAGGTTTGTCCATGTTCACGTACTACAAGAGTAAGTAAAATTTGCAACCAAGCCTCTGCCATAGGATCACCAGATAGATTGTTAGAAAGGGGTTCTGGAGTATCTATTGACTCAAGAAATTCTCTGATATACTCTAATTGAGGTTCGGTTCGAGAAGGGCCAACTAACTCAGAAATTTTAGCCTTGATATCAAGATCACCAATTCGACGAACTACAGCTGGAATACTAGTAGGGTCAGGCGTAGGCCCAGGTAGTTTATTGACATCATCTAAAGATTCTAATTGTTTATCATTACCCATAGCAGGCCGGGATTGAGGTTCTTTACCATCAACTAATCTAGCAGAAAGTGGTTGGACAAAACCGACTCTACCTTGTAACCCTAGTTCTTGACGCAAAGAATCAACAACATGAGATTCCCCCTCTATAAGAACGTCAATACCATTTTCAGGTGAACGAAATCTGAACCTAACTGTGCCTCTCATCTGCATATGCTATTCTCCTACATCACTCACAGGTAAAACATCATGTTTCAACTTCACTCTTTTGCTAATTTGCGTAAAACGGTTTGTAGAATACCACCATTATTGTAATAATCAACTTCGACAGGAGTATCTAAACGGATTACTGCACTGAAATTAATTATCTCACCATCGGTTCTTTTTGCAACTATATCTATAGTAGACAGAGGTACAAGTTTGTCATTCGCAGGTATGTTGAAACTCTCGGTTCCGTCAAAGCCAAGAGTATCTGCACTCTGTCCATCAATGAATGTTAAAGGAAGAACGCCCATACCTACAAGATTGGAACGATGAATACGTTCGAAAGAGGTTGCAATTACAGCCTTTACTCCGAGTAAGAGGGTTCCTTTGGCTGCCCAATCTCTACTACTGCCTGTGCCGTATTGTGAACCTGCTAAAACTACCAAATCAGTTTCATCAGATTGATATCTTTGACTTGCCTCAAAAATTGAAAGTACATCGCCAGTTGGGAAATGAGTAGTCCAGCCCCCTTCAGTTCCTGCGGCTATTTGATTCTTAATTCTAATATTTGCAAAGGTTCCTCTCATCATAACTTCATGATTGCCTCTTCGACTACCAAATGAATTAAAATCTCTAGGATTTACACCATTATCGACTAAATATTTTCCTGCAGGGCCGTGATGAGGAAATGCGCCAGCAGGGGAAATATGGTCAGTAGTTACTGAATCGCCGAGTTTCAATAAAACACGAGCATTTTCGATTGGATCAATAGGAGAAGGATGCGCTTTTATTCCTTCAAAGAATGATGGCAGCCTCACATAAGTAGAGTCATCATCCCAGGGATACAAAGCAGAGGGCTCGGTTGGAATTGAATCCCATCTTGGTTCTTCTAACACATCCGAATATCTATCTCTAAACATTTCTGGAGTTAATGAATTGAGTAATGTTTCGCGAATTTCCTCATCTTTAGGCCATATGTCAGAGAGCATTACTGGTTCATCTTCAGAGGTATATCCTATTGGATCATTTTGTAAATCTATATTCAATGTTCCAGCAAGAGCATAGGCTACAACTAATGGTGGACTTGCAAGATAGTTCGCTTTGATTTTTTGATGAATGCGCCCCTCAAAATTACGATTTCCAGAAAGAACACTGCCTACAATAAGATCGGACGCATCAATTGCTGCTTCAATATCTTCATCGAGAGGACCTGAATTACCTATGCAAGTAGTACAGCCATAACCAACCACATTAAATCCCAAAGCAGACAAATCTTCAGTCAGCCCAGCGGCATCAAAATATTCTGTAACTACTCGGCTACCTGGAGCTAAACTAGGCCTTACCCAAGGTTTGATTTCAAGACCTTTTAATCGAGCATTTCTAGCCAATAGACCCGCTGCTAGCATTACACTAGGATTACTTGTATTTGTACAACTTGTTATTGCTGCAATAACGATATCTCCATGTTGTAATTCTACTTCACGTCCTTCAATGTATGAAGATGAATCATTGTCACTAGAATCAATCCCATGACCATGATGACCTGAGGGGAGATTAAGACTTTCCAGCCAGTGACGTTTCATATCTGATAAATCAACACGATCTTGTGGTCTTTTTGGACCTGCTAGAGCAGGTTCAACTGTGCCCAAATCTAGAGATATTGAAGAAGTAAAATTTGGAACTGGAGTTTCGTTAGTATGGAACATTCCTTGTGCACTCATATATCTTTTAACATTCTCAATATGAGAACTGTCACGACCCGATAGGTGCATATAATCAAGAGTTGTTTGATCTACTGGGAAAAAACCACATGTAGCCCCATATTCCGGAGCCATATTAGCAATAGTTGCTCTATCTGGGAGACTGAGATTAGCCATTCCTGAACCATAAAATTCTACAAATTTGGACACTACTCCATGCTCTCTAAGCATTTCTACTATTCTTAACGTCATATCAGTAGCAGTTACTCCTGCATTCAAAGAACCTGTTAATTCGAAACCTACTACTTCTGGTAAAAGCATATAGATTGGCTGCCCAAGCATTACTGCTTCTGCTTCTATTCCGCCAACTCCCCATCCTAAAACGCCGAGACCATTTATCATAGTAGTATGAGAATCCGTACCAACCAGAGAATCAGGTATCCATAAATCGTTTTCTAAACGAGCGACACTAGCAATCCATTCAAGATTAACTTGATGAACTATTCCTCTCCCAGGAGGTACTGCACGGAAATTATCAAGACTCATTTGACCCCATTTGAGAAATTTATATCTCTCCATATTACGCTTATATTCTATCTCAAGGTTACGCTCTCTAGCATCTGAAAATAACCCTGAGACGTCTACTTGAACGGAATGATCTATGACTAAATCTACTGGAACTTGAGGGTTGACTTTCTCGGGATCGCCTCCTAATTCAACCATAGCATCTCTCAATGCAGCAATGTCTACTACTGCAGGAACGCCTGTGAAGTCCTGAAGAATTACTCTGCTAGGATTGAAAGGTATTTCTTCTGGTTTCATAGTTGGGGACCAAGAGGCTATTCTTTTCACATCATCTTTAGTCACCAAAAAGCCATCACATTTCCTGAGTGCTGACTCTAATAATATTCGAATAGTGAATGGAAGTTTATCTAATTCACATAGGCCCTGAGTTTCAAGTTTTTTAAGAGACATGAAGGATGCTTTTTCACCAGAAAATGTATCAAATTCTGACTTCGCAGAGAACAAGTCACTGGTTGACATACTATCACCCGCTAAGATAGAGCACAAGAATATGTCTAATCTATGAGTTTAAGATAATGATAAAATCAGGATATAGAAACTGAAAGAAGACGGACTTCGTATAGTGGATTATCGTTACCTTCTTGTGTTTGTACTTCACTGATTTCTGTAACTGAACTAAGTCCGCTTGAAACTTTACCAAATACTGTATGGACGCCATCAAGATGACTAGGATTACTGTCTTCTGGAACAATGAAGAACTGACTTCCTCCTGTATTTGCAGCAGATGTCTTAGCCATCGATAGAGCTCCAGGTTCATGAGTTAGTCCATTATCTGCTTCATCACCAACCGTCCATCGTTGTTGGGCACAAGAATCTGAGTTTTCGGATTGTTCACCATCACAATATCCATACCAATTGTGCGCATATCCACCACTTCCATCTCTTCTTTCAAAATCTCCTCCTTGTATCATAAAATTATCTATTATTCTGTGAAATACAGTGGCATCATAATTTCCACTGTTAGAATGATCTATGAAGTTTTCAACATGATTAGGAGCTTCTGCAGCATATAAATCAATAACAATATTAGCAGTAGTTCTATCACTTTCAGTCATTCCGTTAGGTACATACGAGATCTGCATTGTAGCCTGAGATTCAGATGCTGACTCATCCATGAAATCATCTAAGACTTTTACTGAAGATAATACGAGTAGGATTGCTACTAAACCCACGAGCAAACCTAATGGCGTTGGGCTGCCATTATCCATTACTTGGAAACTCTGCCCTATAGAAATTCCTTCTTGGTCCATTACAGAGGTTAGTTTACCCCTCACACGAAGAGTTTCTTTTGATTTAGGGTCAAGTTTTAGAGCATTAGAATAATTCTTATATGCACGCTTCAAATTCGCCTTTCTAGATGCGACTTCTGTATCTGCCTTAACTACATAAATATTAGCGGCTAAAGACAATGTTTTGGCTCTCTGTACAGCATTTTCGGAAGAATCCCATGCAACAGAACGAAGTATCTCTAATGCCCCGTTTGGGTTATTATTTTTCACTAGTTCATTTTCCGCATTATCCCAGGCTTTTTGTAGCGTTCCGGATACAGACATGACACTTCGGACAACAATCTAATAAAAAACCGCAACGGGTACTGATTAGTAGAAAATTTCGGATTGTTGAACGGGAATACATAAGACCCGTTCGCTACGGCAGTTGAATCACGCAAGCACCCAAGGGGCTACGAAACCAATGGAGAATGTGAAGTAATGAGCCTTAGAGTAAATGATTTTACAATAAATATAGCAACAGCGAATGGTACTGGTTCTCAATCAGCAAATTTAGTCATATTACACTCAATGTACGAGATGGGAGTCCCAGTAAGCGGAAAGAATTTGTTTCCAAGTAATATTTCAGGATTACCAACTTGGTTCATAATTAGAGCAAGTGATGCAGGTTATCAAGCACCTGGCGATTACACACACATCCAAGTGATGATGAATAAAGATACATGGGATAAAGACCTGAATAATTTAGAACCTGGGACTGTTATAATTTACAATCAAGATGTCAAATTACCTGTAGAAAGAGATGATTGTATAGTTCTTCCAATGCCTATGACTAAAATGGCTAGATCAATTAGTCCAAAAATGGCCAAACTTATGGCAAATATGTACTATGTTGGAGCATTAGCTCATCTATTAAATATTGACCAAAAGGCAATTGAAGCTGCAGTTTCTAGTCAATTTGGCGGGAAAGAAAAAGCGATCGAATGGAACCTTCAGGCTATTGCTGAAGGAAAGACATATGCTGAAGAAAATTGGAATTATGAATCAGGATTTAGGGTAGAATCAAGAGAAAAAGACCCAAATACGTTCCTTATAGAAGGTAATGAAGCCACTGCTTTAGGAGCAATTTATGGTGGAATCAACATGCTTTCATGGTATCCAATTACTCCATCTTCATCTGTAGCGGAATCAATAATTAGCTGGATTCCTAAATTACGTGAAGCAGAAGATGGAGGAGCCACTTGTGCAGTTGTACAGGCAGAAGATGAATTGGCGGCTGCAGGTATGGTACTAGGTGCAGGATGGGCAGGAGGTAGAGGGATGACATGTACAAGTGGGCCAGGAATATCACTAATGTCTGAATTTATTGGATTATTTTACTTCTCTGAAGTCCCAGGTGTAATTTGGGATGTTAATAGAGTGGGGCCATCAACAGGATTGCCAACAAGAACTCAGCAAGGCGATTTGTCTATGCTTTACGAGGCTAGTCATGGAGATACACAACACATAGTTTTGATCCCAGGAACTGTGGATGAATGTTTTGAATTTGGTTGGAGAGCTTTTGATTTTGCAGATCGATTTCAAACTATGGTATTCGGTTTTGGAGACTTAGACTTAGGAATGAACAGATGGTCTACAGCAGGATTTGAATATCCCGATATACCGATGGATAGGGGAAAGGTCATTAGAAGCCAAGAGCAAATGGATGCTATTTCGAATTATGGCCGTTACAGAGATGTAGACGGTGATGGAATTGCCTATAGAACTCTGCCGGGTAGCGGTTTAGACCCTATTCTTTATCGAGGTACTGGTCACGATGAAGATGGTATTTATTCAGAAGATCCGCAAGTTTATCACGCTACGATGGAGAGATTGAAAAGAAAAATTGATGGTGCAAGAGATTTACTACCTGCACCAATAATTAGGGAAGAGAAAGTGAAAACCTTAGGGATTATATTTTATGGTTCAATGGAAAATACAATTGTAGAAATTGATGATATGTTAGAAGAAACTGGACTTTCAGTAAGTACTTGCCGAGTTCGAGCCCTACCTTATCATTCGGATGTAGAATCGTTTATCGAAGAACATGATAGAACTATAGTTCTAGAAATTAATCGAGATGGACAACTATTTGGCATATTAAGAAAGGAGTTACCAGTGCAATTACTAACTAAACTACAAAGTGTAGCATACAGTGATGGGTTACCACCAAGAGCAAGGATTTATGCAGATATGATTCTAGAAACTATGAAAGAGGTGGAATTATGAGTATTTTGAAGTTAAATGTGATTGACTTAGAAAAATCTGAGTATAAGGGTGGAAAATCATCATTATGCCCAGGTTGTGGGCACGACCAAATTTCAAATGTAATTATTCAAGCCGCATGGGAGAATGGAATAAAACCCGAAGAAATAGCTAAAATGAGTGGAATCGGTTGCTCTTCAAAAACTCCAGCATACTTCCTGGGTAAAAGCCATGGTTTCAATACAGTTCATGGACGAATGCCATCAGTTACAACCGGAGCGAATATGGTTAACAAAGATCTATCCTTTTTGGCAGTTTCAGGTGATGGGGATACTGCAAGTATTGGAATTGGACAATTTATTCATGCTATTCGAAGAAATTTGGACATGGTATATATCATAGAAAATAATGGTGTTTATGGATTGACAAAAGGACAATACAGTGCAACAGTAGAAAAAGGTTCAAAGAAAAAGAAAGGAGCAATGAATGAACAGGCTCCAATCGATTTATGTGCAATGGCTGTCAACTTAGGTTGTAGTTTTGTTGCTAGATCATTTTCAGGGAGTAAAAAACAACTAACAGCATTATTGAGAGCGGCTATGAGCCATAAGGGAATGGCTATAATCGATGTAATTTCTCCATGCGTGACCTTTGCTAATAATGATGAATCTTATAAATCTTATAATTATGTAAAAGCGAACGATGAAGTATTACATATTGTAGATTACATTGCACATTTCTCACCTATTGAAGCAGTTGAAGTACCTGCAGGAGAATTCAAGGAAATAAAACTCTTCGATGGTTCAACATTAAGACTTGAAACTGTAGACAATGAACATGATCCAACGGATCCGGTGGAAGCCCTAAGAGCAATTCATAATGCTGATAAAGAGGGGAGACACGTTACTGGTTTACTATTCTACAATCCAGGTAAAAAAACTGCTACTGAAACATTAGGGCTTACTAAGACGCCTTTGATGGCTCTATCTGAATCCGAATTAAGGCCTAGTGAACAAAGTTTACTAGAATTAAATAATGGTTTTAGAACTAATTAATAATTTACTTTTATTGTCGGATTTCTTGAAATAGAGAGCCCCGCTCGGAGAGTCATTAGTCCCTTAGTGTAGTGGTCCATCATGTGGGGTTCTGGATCCCATGACCCTGGTTCGAATCCGGGAGGGACTACCAATAGCCTCGTTCCCTGACGAGTTGAGTTCGTGGACCAGCGAGTCATCATCCTCTATCCAGCAAGACGGGTGGATGCCACCTCCATGTCCGTCGGACCAGAAACCGACACGCTCCAGTTGGTCGGAAAGTTCGCATATCCTGGCGTCCAAGTCGTCGCGCTCCTCTAGTAGCGCCTCAAGTTGTGCGTGTCCCCTCTCACGAGCGGTCTTTCGGAGATCAGTCTTGAGGTCGTCCGAGTAGTAGGCCCTGAACGCGGAATCCGTAGAGTCATGAGTTAGAAACGCGGATACCTCTTCTATCGAACCCCCGTTTTGGTTTATCCATCTCGCCCAGACCTTCCTGAGCTCATGGACCCGGTAGTAGCCTCCAGGGGTTGTTGGCCCGAGTCCAGCGAGCATCATAGAGCCCTTGACAAGCCTGTTGAGGGTCGATGCTGAGATAGTTCCCCGCCCCATCCTGTCCTCGCACTCGGAGAACAGGAAGACCGCATCGGGGCGCTCTGTCTTGCAGTGCTGGACGTAAGGATCGACCCTGGCCATCACCCAGTGGGGAAGGCTCGTCTTGATTGGCTGGGTGTAGGTCTTCATCTTCATAATCTCGCGAGTCACGCTGTCCGACTGTATCTCTGATATTCTGATCCTGCGGATTTCGTTAGCACGCCCTCCCTGAGAGAGGGCTAGCCATACGTAGGTCCTGAGTGCGAGGAGGTGCTCCCGGCTCGTCCTCTGCAACCTGGCCATGGAGCACCCCGGGCTTGACACGGAGACGATGTTCGGGGCGGAGTCCGGTTCAATGACCCACTTGTCAATCAGTTTGAGCCATTTTCCAAGCTCCTCGTCGGTTATCCCCCGATGCGGTTGCTCGGGGACCTTGAGCTTCTTACGATATCTCCTGATGTCCTTCTTCACGTCGATTACAATCCTTTCCTCAACGCCAGCATAGTGGAGTATGTTAGAATAAAGTTGGAGGAAGTAGGTGTTCAAGGTGGTCGGCGCTAAGTCGGTGCTCCCTAGGAATTCCTCGAACCAGCGGATGAAGTCGGGATACACGGAGTCTACTCGCAGGTCGTCGGGAGTGTATCTGCTCAATACTGGTCTGAACTTGTTCAATGCCCTCTGGATATTCTGCGGCTGGCTGTCGTTCTTCCTGTGAGCTCTCCGGGGGTTGTCTAACCAGGCTTGTGCTAATTCTGCAATCGTGGCCGAACCCTGGTCCATGTCTCCCTGTATCCACTCTCTTCTGGCGATCGAACTGCTGGCGTATGATTCGGTTGGGTTCCTCATATTCCAAGGTAATCGACGTATGTCATTTCAACTTTTAGGTAGGATTCTCGATTTAATGAAAGTGAATCTAGG
>JADHRW010000014.1 GCA_016777225.1 Candidatus Thalassarchaeum sp.
TAATGTAAGGTGTAGTTATCGTCAACTAAATCTTTGGTAGTTAGGCATTGTAAAGTATATTTTTCATTCAATTAAATCGATCCTATGTGGTTGATTGGTAGTATATTATTTACTCAATAGTTAATGATTCCAATCAAACGAACCTGCGAGGCTCGGCTTAAGACTGTTGTTCAATGAACCATTAGATAAACCTGAAAAATTGTTACGGACTTAGAACCTAAAGTAGATAAAATCTATGGTTTCTGACGGACGTAGGTAAAATGATAGAGTCAAAGCAGTGCCACAAATCACACCCCATACAATTGGATTTCTGCGAGATAACCATAATTTTCCACCACCTAGTTTACCACTAATGCCGTGAAGAATTATGAAACCTAATACGATGATACCAGTTAATAGTCTAATTTCGGGTAGGAAATTATACATTTCCTCTAGATCAAAATGACCTCCAATCCCAAAAAAAGTCTTCATTGATGATAGCAAAACAGATGTGTCTTCTATTCTAAAAATCATCCAGGTAAAGAACACACAAATTTGGGTAATTAGCCATGATATTAGTAAACCAAATCTGCCAGATTTAGTAAAGAAATTACTGATTACTGGGATGTCCTTGCCAAAGCGATGAATAATCAATAATAGCCCATGAACAAATCCCCAAAGAATAAAATTCCAAGACGCACCATGCCAAAGTCCGCCAAGTAACATTGTCATCATCAAGGCAAAAATCATTCTTTTAGTCCCATTCCTCGATCCTCCAAGCGGGATATATAGATAATCTCTCAGCCACGTGGATAACGAAATGTGCCACCGCCGCCAAAAATCTTGAGGAGATGTAGCGGCGTAAGGAGTTTTGAAATTTTCAGGAAGTTTAACCCCGAGCAGATATGCGGAACCAATAGCAATGTCTGTATATGCAGAAAAGTCACAGTATATCTGAATACCAAAACACAGGGTTCCCCACCAAATCAAACCAATATTTGCTAAATGCTCACCTTCTGTAAAGATATAATTAGCATGTAAAGCAACATTATCGGCAACAATAAATTTCTTTGCAATGCCGTAAATAATCAAAGTCAAACCGAGTCTAAATTTCATCGAATTCATTGCTAGCGGTTTAGCAATCTCTTTTTTGAAGTGGTCAGCTCTAACAATTGGCCCTGCTACTAATTGTGGGAAAAACGCAGCATAACATGCGAAGTCAAGAAATGAGTCATATTTTTTGCTCTCATCTCGGTAGATATCTATTGTGTAAGACATCGTTTGAAATGTGTAAAAAGAAATGCCGACCGGCAAAGCTAATCCAAAGGTGTCAATCTCAGGGGAGCTGGGAATTTTTAGTGAAACCCAATTTATACTCTCAATGATAAAGTCAAGGTACTTGAATAAAGCTAGGATTGTGAGATTTGTCACCAAGCTCAATTTCAACCATCTCTTTTTGACAAAATTATCTTTTGAATTTGCTATTTTTGCACCAGCAGTCCAATCTACGCAGGTTGAAATCAACAACAATATCAAATGCCATCCCGAAGCAAACCAAAAGAATAGGTAACTCATTAGTACTAAAATAGAAATTTGATATTTTCTTATTCCAAAACTTAGCCACATCGCCAAGACAAAAGCTGTGGGCAGGAAGTAAAGGTAATACTCAGAGGTTACAAAATCCATATAATCACTCACCGGATATTAATTGGTCGACAACAGGGGCAATTCTCTCACAATAATATTCTCTGCCATAATCGCCTAAGTGGTTTCTATCTCTGAACATAGAATTTTCCCATGTTTCCCAGTACATGTTTAATTGAGACACATCATATCGTATTGTGTAATCGTTAATTGTATGATTAAACCCATCCAATTGGTTAGGTTCTAAGTGGGGGTAGACAAATGGATGGTGGGGTGCTGCGACTAATAAAACTTTGATACCCGCATCAGTCAAAGTTTCCAACATATATTCGTAGGCTAAGTGATTTAGCGTTCCACTAAACTTTGGATTATACACTCCTGCATACTTTTTCGACTGCATCTTTTCATCAATCAATTCCAAGGTTTCAGAATCATTCAATAATTCATATTTTGGCGCTAAGAAGTTAGGTGTTTTGAGATAGTCAAACCACCCTTCTTCATTGGGTTTTGGTGCATACTTTTTGTGCTCTAACAAGTCAAATTGCTCATCAAAATACTCCATCAAGATATTTTCAAAGCCTAATTGAGAGTATGTTTGAGTCAATTCAAATCGTTCTATGTCTGTCATTGCAATCCATTGCCGGTCTCTTTCCCGAATTAGTTCAGTCCATTCTCCAATATCGCTATTATCCATCGCTATGCTATTTATGCTAAACCTAAATTGAATATATTCATCAAGTGATTCTGATTCATAGAACTCCCACAAACCATTTGGACCCAAGTCAATGATGACCAATTCTGGATTAGTTTTTACAATCGCAGGAATTTGCAGCATCTCTGTGTATGGATTTCCTCCCGAAACTCCTAAATTAAACACCGACACATCCTCAGTTTCCATTCGATCTTCGATACACTTTCCGTCAATTGAATATTGGATTATTGAGGAGCCAATTGCGATTACTTTGCCATCCTCATAGTCTCCTAAACTGTGTAGTGCTGGAAATGTCTTACCGTAAGTGGAACTCCTTACTAAGTCTGAACTTACTAATGAATCTACTACTACAACTGGAATGACAGAAGTATGCAAGAATATCATCGTACAAAATAATACAAAAACCGACGTGATGAAAGACGTTGCCCTGGTATCACGATTTCTCATCAATATTAGATTTTTGATATTCGATTTATACATTATGCAACATTTGGTGATATAGTTGTAAATTTTGGCTATTATTTTAAATTTCAGCACTTTTAGATAATGGAAATTTATTATCCCTTGACAAATACCTTGAATAGTTGTTTAGATTGCAAATAGTTAATTTTAAATCTGGTTTGGGTATAAATGTGAGACAAGCTAATAACAATTTTTTTGCACAGCTAATTTCTTCTTTAGTAATAGCATGTATATGTTCATTATTTCTCTCGCAATCACTCTCAAATTTGATTATCAAACCACTGGTTTTTGACGGCACCTTGTCAAGATTAGGTCGTTATGGTTTCGTTTACGAAGCATGGGATACCATCGGTGAGAACGAGGATGATTTCTCAATTGTGGCTGTTGGTTCATCGTTAACACAATATGGAATAAATGGCAGTTGCATGAGTTTGGCTGATGACATTGGAGAATCAATTACTTACAATCTAGGCATTCCAGGCTCATACCCTTACCTAGACATGCTTCAGGTTGAACGTGCATTATCCTCTAATCCGAAATTAGTATTATTAGAGGTAAATCCAATAAGCCTAAGTCGAGTATCAGATATATCTGAAAACAACATTCAACTTCGTTTAACACTAGCCTCTTTATTTCTAGAAAGACAAGAATATGGACCTTGGGTTGATTTATTACAATCTAATCACTTAGATTATTTAGATTACGATTTAGATAAACAATTTAATTCTGAAAGTATCTTTTTTCAGAAATCATTTGAAGAATTGCTTATTAGGTACAAAAATAACAATTCAGAAGAAAATTGGTGGGTGAATGAACATCACTGGTACTTAGGTGTTCCAAATCCCAATTCACCAGAATGGGAAGATTACTTAGTTGAACCAACATGGCTCTCAAATTATATTGCTAATCTCGGGCCAGAGGAATTATCTGACTATGAAAATGAGACTATACCTTCTCAAATGTCTAGAAGTAGATACAAGCCGGATTTAGAAAGTAATCTAAATTATCAAGCGTTGGAATATATTGTTTCCACTCTATCAGAAAATGACATCCCGGTTTTATTGATCTCTTATCCTATTCACCCTTACGGCAATAATAATCTATTACCTGGGCAATTAGATCAACATAATGTTTCACTATCAACTTTAGCTGCTCATAGTGGTGTGAATTCTGTCAATTATATTTGGGATGAGAATTGGGATAAAGAAGATTTTTATGATTTTGAACACCTTAACAGCCATGGTAGATTAAAAATGTGTGATTTATTAACCACAGAAATCATCAGTCTGATTCGAAATGGATGATTTTGTTTACTTATCTCAAGTAGGTTTTCCAACGGCGTGTACTTTCCAACCCATTGTTTCAAGTTCAGACAAATTTAGAACTCTTCTACCGTCATAGAGTAATGGAGTACGCATATTTGCCAGTAATGATTGCCAGTCCAAATCAACGCATGCTTTGTGAGCAGTAACTAGTACTGCAATATCGTAATCTTGAACATCATTTATGTCTTCAATTACGGTAACTCCTTCAGGATAATCAGTAGACTCTATGTGCGGGTCCCACGCTCCAACTTCAATGCCTTTTGACATCAATGTCTGAGCCAGTGGTTCAGCAGGAGTTTCTCTTGGATCACCAACTTCAGCTTTGTATGACCAGCCAAGTAACAGGACTTTTGCATCATTAGCAGGAACTCCAGCATTCCACATTAGATCACTTAGCACACCAGCAACATGGCTTGGCATTGAACGGTTCACCGCTCTTGCTGCAGTAATCAGTCCAGCAGGTACGCCAACATCAGCCGCTCGTTGAATCATGTAATACGGGTCCACAGGAATACAATGTCCACCTACACCAACTCCAGGAGTATATCGATGAAAATTCCATTTTGTCGCCGCAGCAGAAAGGACGTCTTCAACATCAACATCTAGTGCGGGAAGAATTCTTGCTAATTCATTTACCAGTGCAATATTGATGTCTCGTTGAACATTTTCAATTACTTTAGCAGCCTCAGCAACTTCAATTTTCCCAACGTATCGAACATCTTCACTGGTTAATTGACTGTATAAGGCTACAAGACCTTGACCAACTTCGGGATTTGCACAACCAATTACGCGAGCAACTTGTCTAACTCCATGGGCAGCGTCACCTGGATTGAATCTTTCAGGACAATAAGCAATTTCCACATCAATTCCTATTTCTAAATCTAATTCTTTGATAATCGGTAACCAAGTATGGGCAGTAACGCCAGGATAAACCGTTGATTCTAGTACAACAATTGTCCTAGAGTCCTTTTGTATCGATTGAAACACATTTTTACCTGCAACCTCAACGTAGGAAAGATCAGGCTTCAGGTCGTGAGTTATTGGGGTTGGAACGGTAACAAGTATAACATCACAATGTGGAACGGCTTCGGCTGCTGAAGTGGTAATATGCCATCTTTCAGTTTCTGGCGCTGGAACAATATCACCCACATCAGGATCGCCAGTTGGGTTTTTTCCTTGCAAAACCATGTCAACAGTGCGCTTGGAAACATCTACGCCCCATACGGTAAAACCAGCATCGTGAAAGCCAATTGCGGTCGGCAAACCGACATAACCCAACCCAATAATTCCAATGGTTATTTCCTTCTTTCCAATTCTTGAGAAGAATTTGTCTAACCAGTCCATGAACTCCCCAAGAAGCCTTTGTTCATGAAATGAGAGGTTTGGCTAGTATGAGGCGTAAATCAATGAGTATTTCTTAAAGTAATTTAATCTCGGAGTGTCATGGTTGAGCCAACTTTGAAAGTGAAGGTTGCCAATGTAGGCTCAAAACCATCATCACTGAAAGCACCATTTTACACGATAAAAGATATGTTTTCAAATAAATTTCTAATCAAAAATCTAGTTAGTCGCGAAATAAGAGGGAAATATCGAAACGCTATGCTAAGCTACACATGGACGTTCTTAGAACCAGCATTATTAGCAGTTGTATACTACTTTTTATTCTACATGCTTGCTGGTAATCCAGATGAATTGTATTCAGTTTGGGTTTTAGTTGGAATCATTGTTTGGGGTTGCTTTGGCAAGTCTTTATCTTCGACAGTTACTTCTTTAACCAGAAATAGAAACACAATACATCTAGTTTATTTTCCTAGAATAATTTTTCCAATTACTTCGGTAATTGGGAACATTGTCATTACAATGATGAGTTGCTTAGTCATCATACCAATAATGATTATATTTGATTTACCGTTGACCATATACATACTTTTAGTACCGCTATCGGTACTATTAGCCGGGTTCTTAGCAATCGGTCTTGGAATCTTATTAGCACCGCTAAACTGCATCTATAGAGACGTTGAACACTTAATTAGATTTATTGTAAGAGCAGGATTTTTCGTTTCTCCAGTCATGTGGACATATGAAATGGCTCTAGAGCGTGGGAATTTTGGAGAGATTGCAACCTATAATCCTATGCTGACGCCAATAACATTAGCCAGGCATGGTCTTGAAGGACGGGAAACAACTCTTCCCTCAGAGATAATAATTTTGACAATTCTTTTTGGCATAGTTATGTGGATAATTGGTAGCATATTATTTGAAAGAAATGAACGTAAGGCGGTGAAATATCTATGACCGAATCAGTAATTATCTTACAAAATGTTACACTAAGGTTCCCTAAACTGAAAGGTATTTTATCGATTATTAAGGATAAAATAACTAAGAAAGATACTAGTTTTACCGCCTTGAAAGGAGTAGACCTTGAAATAAAATCTGGTGAAGTATTTGGCTTAATTGGTAAGAATGGCTCGGGCAAATCAACAATCTTAAGGGTGATTTCTGGAATTTATCCACCTGATGAAGGTCAGTGTAAAGTGGCGGGTAAAATCTCTTTACTTGCAGGACTTGGAACAGGATTTTCCGGCCATCAAACAGGTGTTGAGAATGCTTTATTGTATGGCAGTATTTTGGGTCATAATGAATCAGAAATGCAAGAAAAGTTACCAGAAATAATCGATTTTAGTGAACTTGGGTCATTTATCGACGAGCCCATTAGAACTTATTCAGCAGGAATGAAAGCAAGATTAGGATTGGCAGTTGCCACAGCGATAAAGCCTGATATTTTACTAATAGACGAGGTTCTAGGTGTCGGTGATCCTCAGTTTAGAGACAAAAGCAAAGCCAGGATTCTTTCCCTAGTTAAAGACACAAGTACTGTTGTAATGGTCTCTCATTCATTTGCTTTAATGAAGGATATTTGTGATCGTATTGGCGTGGTAAATAAAGGGAAATTAGTAATGATTGGAAATCCAGAAGAAGCAATTACAGCTTATTATGAATTAGATAATGGTGGTACTCTTGACTGAATATATTCGAGTAGAAAAAGAAGCAGAGGAATCCTTTTCCTTTGCCTTTGGTGACGAGATTAGGCATAGCGTGATGGCACCTTGGAGGATTCCTTTGTTACCCTTCACTCTGCCTTACAGATTAATGAAATTAAAAAAGCCAAGTTATGATGCTGATTTAGAACAATCTTCAGATTGTTTGATAATATATGATCTAGAAAAGATGCGCAAAAATGATCAAGAACACTTTGTAAAACAAAGTTTACAATATAGCCAGAAAACTATCTCACTTGGGATTAGTAAACCACTGATTAATTTGGCTTTCGATCACCATCTTCCATCCCGTTCAGAATGGAATATTGAAACTAAGAAATGGAATGGGGCTGTTGAAAATTTAATTCTTGGATTAATAAGGACGTATAAGCCGAAGAAGTTAATTTTTGTCGGAAAATATCCGTATGCAGGAGTTTTAGAAGCAATTAGAAAATGTAATTCATCTGAAAAGATGTATTGGATTAGTGTTCGAGGTGATAAATCTGCCATCGCAGAAAGGTCAAACCGCTTTTCTAAGGTTATGGACATGAATTACTTTACTGAGACAGAATTATTTATCAAAAACAC
Organism: Candidatus Thalassarchaeum sp.; assembly: GCA_016777225.1. Taxonomy (GTDB): domain Archaea; phylum Thermoplasmatota; class Poseidoniia; order Poseidoniales; family Thalassarchaeaceae; genus MGIIb-O2. The sequence continues at coordinate 7,749 of JADHRW010000014.1, forward strand.
CATTTATTTTGATGACGAATCTCAATCAATCCTCGATAAACTAAAAAAGACAATCCAAAATAATGAAATCAATGTTCTCACAAATCCGCATAATGCTGAATATGTAGTATTATCAAACTCTGGGGCAGATTTGCTTGAGCCTCTGCTTAGAAATCAAACTGTACTATACTCAGAGAAGATGGAATTTAGTGAAGAGTTGAACATACCAAATTATGTTATGAGAAACTTAGTTAGGATTGAGGATGGGTATGAAGATTTTATTTTCCAAAACATGCTTAATTTTAGAAAGGGAAGAGAATCTAAATCATCATTTGTAATGTCGATTCAGTCCAAAATGGATATTTGGCTAGAGTATTAATGATTGTTACTTGGAAAGGTCAATCGTTAACAGTAACTCGATTTCCTCTTTAGTCATAGGTTCAGTCACATTGTCTAGTTTTAATTTTACAAATTTGTTTAAATCATCTGGTAATAGGTTCAGAGCATTAGGTAAATACCTCTCGAGTAGCGAAAAATCATGATTAAGATATTTTTTCAAATCACGGTGTTGATTTGTTATGAGTTTGACTTGTTCACTAGGAAGGCGTTTGATTGAATACAGAGTCGAAATAGCCTGTTTTAATGGCCTCTTTTCTAGGAAAGTAGAAATTTCACCAGTTACATTTATTTTCTTGCCTTTCATTGAATTTTTCCTAAAACATTTCCAGCATTTACCGCACACTGAGCCCTTTTTTTCTGATCTAAGGCAACTCTCTGCATAGTTTTTATATTGGGATTCTTCGACGATTTTATAGTTGATTACTTCTGATACACCAGCGGTAGGGTAAATCAAATCTAGCCCTGCTTTTGTCATTATTTCGCTATGATGTTTCCAAAAACTAGTATTAGCAAAATCTCGACCAGTATGGCCGTGGAAGAGATAGGCGTTCTCTAAAGGCATACCCATTGCAACAGAGCCCAATTCTAAAAAATCAGCAAGTAGGATATTCTGCACTGCTGCTGCTAGATCAGTACTGAAACCAGGGCCCTTTCCTCTATCCATTCGTATTTGTTCATGATTACTTTTCACTATCATAACAGGGCGGCCATCCTGATTTAGTTTGTCTATAAATTTATGAGCATTAGCATGATTTAATTGTGATTTAAAACCATCTCTTTCATGATAACATAGAATTGTATCACTTGGCATTAATAACATACAAGCAGTAGAGTCAATACCTCCACTGAAAGATAAACTTGTTCTCCATCCTTTATTTCTAGATGGTTCCCAATCATCCAAAATTCCATCTTCCCATGGAGAGTTTAACATGTAGTGAGCTAATCTAAACAGGTCTTCATGTGTATTTTCTAACTGCCACCCAACAGGCATTTCGAAATATACTGTTCTTGTTAACGCATCAAACTCAAGCAAGCATCCATTTTGTGACCATCTTTCAGCGACTGGATATTTTTTTATTCTTGGAGTAATTTCTCCTTTGGGAGTATTCTCAGTATCTAATATGTCCATTTGTTTTGGTTGAATAATCCATGGAAATGGTAGTAATAATTCACTTTTGCTTGGCTTTGGAGTTTCGTTGAAGATTGTTGTTTCTTTCCATTCTTCACGCATTTTTATTTCAGTTTGTTCGTCGAGTTCTTCTAAAAACTCCCGAACTCGTATTTTTGCAGTACTTTGCTG
>JADHRW010000008.1 GCA_016777225.1 Candidatus Thalassarchaeum sp.
ATTCACCGACAGAATGACCATGAGTACATGGTAATAGATGGGACCACTTCGTACGGACGCCAAAGGGTCTGCTCCGTAGGAGAAGATTTCACGAGAAATCGCAAGGGCCCCCTTTGCTCAGACGGGTCATCAAAGGGTACCGTTACGATTAGTCCTTGTTAGATTTTAGTTGGTCAAATTTCGTCTTCATCGTAGGATTATCTCTAGTCAATTTCTTGATTGAAAGGTCCTGGGTTTTATCATTAGCTATTCTTAATTGTCTACTGCTTGTTGTTAAACTACTCTTAATTTTCTCTAACTTTTTGATTGTTGCATCAATATCTTTGATAGCTGTTTCGAAATTAGTCCTTGCTGAAATGACATTCTTCCCAAAGCCATCTTGGAAATCCAATAACTTATTTTCAAAATTTTCATAATCTATGTTTTGGGATCTAATTATTGCGAGTTCTTGCCTCATTTTCAGAGATTTCCTTGCCACTTCCCACCTCTCTTGCCCCTAACCCCCAGTTTGTTCAATGATCTTGCTACACTTGAAGCAGACATACCATTTACATCCATTTGCCATCTCATGTAATCAATGTAATTCTGCTCATTCCAATTTGGAATCAACATACCATTTTTATCAACATCCCATCCATAAATTGAATGTTTGAATTTCCTATGGTTAGACTTCATTTTTATCATACCTTCACGTGTTCGTTCGGAAATCAATCCTCGTTCCATTTCAGCCATCGCAGCCATCATAGTTAGCATGAATCTGCCCATAGAACTTGACGTATCTATGGCTTCACCGTTCAAATCAACTATGTGAAAAGACATTCCTGCTTCAGCTAATTCATCCACAGTATGAAGCATATCGCTAACCAATCTGAACATTCTATCAAGTTTCATACAAATGACATGAGAGTAATTTCCTGTCTGTAATCTTTGTTTGAGGGCTCTACCTTCAGGCCTCTCCCATATCGGGATTCCACCACTAACACCTTCTTCAACGAAGATATCTTTCTCATCAAGGTTCAAACCTTTGAATTTCGCATATTCTTTTATTCTTCTTTTCTGGGCATCTATGCTTACGCCTTTGTTTGCTTGTTGTTGGCTTGAAACCCGAATATAGGCGGTTGCATTTTTGTTGTTTTGAGGTGATTTTACAATTAACATACACAAACATTGTTTTCTTGCTACTTAATACATCACACCTTACCAAACTATTCTGTTTAGAGAATCAACTAATCGTTGAGCATAAGGTTGCATGGGTTTATGCATAATCCGAATCAACGATGAAATCTATATCGAGGGTGTGTTGAATGACCTTGTTGGAACCATTAACAAACCGATTCGGATAGGTTGAAAGGGTCTATCCGAAAACCCATCCAACAGAATTTATGAAAATAAAGGGTGTTCAGTTGGCCGGTTTAGTCACTACCCTTTGATACAAGTTGAATCATAATGAATTAATACTATAATCGAGTGTAATTAACTCAACTAAATATTCTACTTCCTCACCATCATCATTATTTGTGCATCCAATTCCACCGCCTGATTGTGCGGCTACATTTATTTCGAGAGTATATATTCCCAAACCTGAACCTCCTGCGTTTAATCCATTATTAATATCCGATTTCGATACACCCGTTACATTTCCTATCATTGAACTATTGTACCATTCAACCTCAACAAAATGTGATGAAGAAACTCCTGCAGAATTATCCCCACTAGATGTATTATTATTTTCGTCATGGAGTATAGTCCCCGTTACGGTATCAGGATCTGGATTAGATGCTCCAGGTACACTGCACCCTAAACCAGAACTTGTTTCATCTTCTGAATATGTGAGAGTTACTCTTACGCCTACAATATTGATATCTTCTAAGTTAGATAAAGAATCAGTGGTCATCTCGATTGTTAATGTTTGACCGTCATTAATATATTCTATTCCATCCGCCAATTGTTCAGTACCAAAATCAGTCTCTACGTACCAAGTGCCTGGGCTTTCCTCCCCTCCCTCTAGAGAGTCGGGTCCTGCAATAATATATGCTACTTCACCAGCAGTTATAGGAGCTAAAATAACTAATGCGGCAATACCTAATGTTTTGAAATCTGGTAACTCAAACCTACCTAATGGTGAGATGTGTGAAGAGCGTAATTGGTTCATTATGAAATGAATAATAAATGCAGCCCCCATACCTGGGACAGATGGAAATATATCCTCTCCAAATCCACTAATAGACCATAAAATTACTGTGACTAATGCTGCTGTCATCATTGCGATAGTATGGTTTGAATCAGGCTCATAACCTGCCCATTTTATAATCAAAATTGGTACGAAAATTGATCCTAAACCATATACAGCAAGTACAACCAAAGCAAATACTGAATCTCCGCCAGGAACATATAATCCAAAAATTGAAATTGATGTTGCAAAGATTGCAATTATCAACGTAACTAATTTAGCTTTTTTATGATCTTGGCTTATTTCTGGCATAATATCGTCTGTGAATGCAGCAGTACAGGCGAGAACCTGACTATCGGCTGTAGACATAGTCGCGGCAAAAATAGATGCTAATATCAAGCCAACCCAAAATGGTCCCAGTGTTTCCATAGCTAACATCGGTAATCCTAGTTCTGGATCAAAATCGGTACCTGTGAATACTACACGACTTGCTAACCCTATGATTACCATAATTAGTAGGAATGGTGTTTGCCATGCAAAGAACCAGAGCATGGCAGTTTTCCTATCTTCATCAGTCCCTAATGTCATTACTCGTGAAACTACTTGAGGTTGCCCAGCAACGCTCAGTCCACCCAAGAAAAATGCGAATATCCATAAACTAACGCCAAAATTAAGATCTGCAGGTACGATACTGGTCAGATTAGCGTTTTCGGCGGCTAGCCCTTGGTGCAATCCTGAAAAGCCCCCTACTTCTTGCATAGCAACATAGCAAAGTAAACTTGAACCAATAATCATCACAAAGGATTGAGCTGCATCTGTCCATATTGAAGCACGTATACCACCTGCATAGCAATAAGCTACTACTAAAACGAAACCAATCAGAATCCCAACAACCTCCGACCACCCTAACATCACAAAGAGTGCTTTTCCTCCACTTGTCAATTGAGCAGCTGCATAAACAGCCAAGAAAAGTATAGAGAACAGTGCTGCTAATTTCGCTTCAGGCGAACCATTAACTTCGGAAACTAGAGAAGAAAGTGAACGAACACCGCGTTCATTCGCAGATTGTTGAATAAATTTATACAACCAAACCCATGCGATAATTTGCCCAATTAATGACCCAAAACCAATCCAAATAATTGAGTAACCCATTGTATAAGTAAAACCAATAAAACCGATGAACATATATCCTGAATTCCAAGTGCTTACTGCAGATAGTGCCGCAAGAGCAGGATGCATTCCCCGACTAGCAACAAGATAATCATCAGTAGTATCTTCTTTTACCCACATACTGGCTAATCCTACACCTGCGAAGGCACACATAAATAGTAAGAACGAGGCTATCAGGACGATGTCCATACAATAGCGGATGTAATGTTGACTATCAATAATGTGGAGATGGTGAGTAGATTGACGTGGATTCAGGGGGCCCTAACCTATCATTACAATTAGATGGTTGATTTTTTCAATACTAAACCTATTATCAATCCGATTAATCCCACTCCACATAGAGCTTGAGATAACAACATATAGAGTAAATTAATTGATTCATAAGTTCCTATTCGATCAAGTTCGCTCTCAAAATATAACATCGATAAAAAACCAATAATTATTAATAAAACTGAAATAATGGTAATACTCAGTTCTCGATTCTCCATATTACTACCTAAACTTACGGCATGTCATTGACCTTTAGGTCTGCCCCACATAATTATTCTGGTGCCGATTCGACCATGGGTAATGATATTCTATCCATGTGATTGCTCCCAATTTAATGTGAATCGTTTAGAATTTCAGTAGAATGCACCCTCTAAATATCATAGTTATCTCTGAAAGTCGGCGTAGTAAAACATATTCAATACAATGTCCGGCCAGTGATATGGGAGAAAGGACATGCGCTTTCGATGGATGTAATTCATTGGAGTTTCGGAGGACGGGTTATTGTCTAAAACATAAAGATAATCAATCTAAAATGAAATCAAAAAAAGTTCAAATTAATTCTATTAAAAATAACTATAATAAAAATAATGGACCAATATTAATCATAAATGGGTTCCTGTTACTATTTATTGGATATAGATTACAATTAGAGCGAATTACACACTGGTTTGAGGGCTTAATTAATGGAATATTTCAGATTTGTGGATTTTCATTGATGTTTTCTGGGATACTTTTTTTATCTTATGGAGTTTTTTTGTTGAATTCAAAATCAAAATAGGAATAAGGAACTAATTTTTCTTTAACTTTGGATGACACTTTTAAAGATAGCGAAATAGTGTGTGATTGAGCCTGCGAGAACGAATAGGTGCCATATCGCATGATTGAAAGGGAAATTATCAGCACGATAGAATAGTACACCGATGGTGTAGAATATACCACCAAGTAAAATCAAGTTTATCCCTTCCCATCCTATCGAATCAAAAAGTGGCTTAATAGCAATTAATGCTAACCAACCCATGATTACATAAGGAGTCGCTGAGACATATTCAGGGACATTTCGATTCCATAATCTTGCGAAGATTCCAATAATTGCACAGCCCCAAATCAACACAAAGAACGTCCAACCTATCCACCCATCCATCGATACCAGCACGAATGGAGTATACGAACCCGCAATCATCAGATAAATACCAATATGATCTGCAATTCTCATACGGTGTTTCATTTCTAGATTAATCACCGCATGATATAAAGTTGAGCAGATATAACAGGTGATCATGCAAAAGCCAAAAACGATACTCGAACCTATCTTCCATACGTCCCCGGTCGTACTTGCTTCAAAAGTTAGAAAGTAGAACCCAAGAGTAGCGAGTAGAACACCAAAACCATGGGTGATTACATTTGCAACCTCTTCAGATTCGCTGTAGGGCGCAATATGCAACCGTGAAATTTCCTCCATCTAACAACACTTCTAATGGGCGCATTCTCTCAACCTTCATGAAGACTAGGTGAAGCTGCTAACATCTATGGGTAAGTTTTGCTGGAATCATTAATTTTACTTATTATCTTAATATAAATAGACTGTGAATTATAAAAAATATTTACTGAATCAAAGATTAGGTTGTGAATCATCTATTATTCCCTCATCTTCCATTTTCTTCATTCTAGTCATGTATGTTGTCCAGCCGAGGAAAGTAACTATGGCAAAGCATGAGATCATAAGTACATAGAAACTAAACGACAATTGAGTTGATATGTCAACGCTAGAGTCTGTTTGTCCATCAATCAATATAACTCTACGAGCGTCTACTGGAGACATTTGTTCATCACTAATGACTAACCTAGAGTACATAGTAGAGTTCCCAGATTCAATGTGAGGTTTCAATTTCAAATTCCAAGTAGACCAGTCGCCGTTAGAGGAAAGGTCTGTTGCTTGCTGCCAATCTCCTCCTCCAACTTTAATCTGCACGAAGCCAACTCCAGAAGATCCTCCTGAAGAAATTCCAGAAATACTAGATTCATTACCGACATGTTGGAGATTTTTAATATCCATCGTGATATTCAGTGTTGAATCAATAGACCCTGCTGATTGTACGAATTGAAGTGGATCTGCTTGCCCAAATCCAAATTCATTATCTGGTCTTGATTCCAGAATACTGCAATCGTTGAAGCCAGGGTCATCAAGTAACTGTAAGTCTCTTTCAATCGAGTCTGCACTGATAATGGCCTTGACTTGGTCGTGAGTAATGTCAGGATTGGCTTCTACCATCAAAGCGGCTATTCCAGCCATTAAAGGTGTGGCCATGCTGGTGCCTGACTTACTTGTATACCCATCCGAAGTTGCCGCATCCGGAGCCATGATATTAGATCCTATAACAGATACATCAGGTTTCACCCGACCGTCTGAAGTGTATCCCCTACTCGAGTATATTGCTAGGCCCAAATCTTTGTCAAGACTAGCAACAGTGATTGGAAGGTTTGCATCTCCTGGGCTATCTATTGTATTGCAACCAGCAAATGTAGCGCCGCCAAACTCATTTCCTGCTGACAGAAAGGTAATGATTCCAGAAGCAGCCACGGCATCCATTTGTTGACTCCAAGCGGATGAACCATCATTATCAAAATGTATCTCGAACTGTTGTTCTCCAAGTGAAGAGGTTAGTATGTCTATACCTTTAGAGTTCTTATTTACAATCGCCCACTCGGCACCTTCGATTATATCCTGTATATCTCCATCACAACATGCTAAGATATTGATTACCCACGCACCTGGAGCCACACCGATATACCTAGCGCCATCCGCTGATACCTGTCCCCCACCAGTTCCAGCAGCGATTCCGGCTACATGAGAGCCATGAGTGCCCGAGTCGTAAGACTCTCCAGCAGGTTGTTCTGAGTCGGTTATCACAGCGTCGTAGAATGCTGATATTTTTGGGTCACAATCGATGATAACAGGATTAGGATTTAGTGGATCTGGATCCGGTTGTTCGCAACCTATTGTCAATTCATCATCCATGTCATTGAGTCCTTCGTGATCTCCACGTACACCTGTATCAAGAACAGCAATAGTGACTCCTGTCCCATCATATCCATATTGTGACCAAACTTGATCGACACCCATATTTGGAGCCGCCTCGTTCATATGCGTCTCTGCAAGCCCTAGGTCTTCCAACATGACTAGGCCAGATAATTGTAATAGAGATGATTCAGAGTGAATTATATTTAATGGAACATTAGCTATTAAACTGTCAAGATAGATAGGTCTCATTGTCACTATTGCACCAAGATCTTCCAAGGCCTCGACATCGGCAGTCGACGGGTGATGGTCATAATCAACGAAAACTCTAGCATATCCTGGGTCGGCTCTCTTCCACCATTGTGAATACATATCAGAAGACTGAGTAAGCAACCAAGTGAGGCGATCGTCTATCTTATCTTGGTTCGTGTCTCTTGACCAATCACTCCACCATTCATCATGGATTTCTAGAGAATGTCTTGGCTGCCATTCTCCTGCTGCATCTAGACCCCCTCTCTCATTACCAGGACTAATTTGTGATGCTGTTAACGGAAGTATGAGTGTGGCCAGTATCAACAGCGCAACAACCTGCCGAGAAGATTTCATCATATGCACGAGAAGGGTATCATTCAAGTCCCTTACGCTTAGACGTATACTTGTTTAGTCGTTGACGATCATAGATATGGGTGGCAAAACCTTGAACTGTATGCATACTGATACATTAACTCAAAGTAGTCTCTAATGATTATTTGAATCAAGTGGTTCCTGATCAAATTTAGCAACACACAAGTTAACCAAAAGATCACCAAAGCAATAGAAGGCCCCCACTAGAAGCGGAGGATTCCATGCAGTAAGGCCAGTAAATGGAACTTCAGATGCCCACATCCAATTTCCAAGATATGTTCCCCAGAGTTCCATGGCTAAAGCAGCCCAAGCCATGACAACATAAAGACGAGGTTGAGGGCCCCATTTGGTAAAACCTAGGACAAGTAGCAGCATCAATATTCCAGATGTATCACCTCCTGTATATACACCATAAGCTACCAAAGGAACGAATGGTAGAAGGGTAATCATGGCCATGTTCTCTCTAATTTGAGCCGCCACTCGTCTGCCCAAGTCAAAGAGGAAATAGTGTCCTGCTGGTACGAAGAGAGGCATTAAGCCCCGCTGATATTCGTAAATCAACCAAACTTCGGAGAAAAATAACTCCATCGGTGTGGCTAAAGCTACAACCACAAGCATCTCAATTCGCTCTTTTCTGTCAGACATTACAAAAATTGCACTAAAGACTCCCCAACACCACACGTTGACTGGCCACTCAGCCATGCTGTCGGGAATGATACCTCCAGCGCCTGTAGCAGAAATCCAAAGTCCAATAATAATTGTTACGGCGTACAACCACAACCTTTGGCCCATGGTTACCCGATGTCATTCTGTTTTTCATTCTGTAGTACCCTAGGTTTAGGATTGTATAGGAATTTACTATTCATTTATTTTCTCACTAAAAATCAGGTTCTTGAATATGTAATATACGATGAAGATTATTAAACCCCAACCAAGGCAAAATCGTAACCATAGCCAGTGAACTCCAGGAAGTAGCATATATCTGATAGGAGGTTCTAGACTTGAAGAGTTCCCATACAAATCAATGGAACTAGGTGATGAAATTAAATGAAATTAATATCATAAATTAGCCACGTAATTTTTTTCATATTCATTTGCATAATTTTTATCCCAATGAATTAATTCTTTGGACATAATTTTTTTGTATAAAAATGGTGTAAACAATACTAAGTAAAGTGTTGATAAATATCCATAAGGTAACATGGGGGCATCTACATGATATGGATTTAGTTCCCAAAAATTCAAATTTGAAGATTTATGATGATCCGAATGTCTTGTCACATTACACAGATATATACTACTGAGCAAATGATTAGAATTCCACGCGTGTCTCATACTGACTTCTTTTCCTTTTTCTCTTACTAGGCCATAATGTTCGATATAATTTATTGCTTCTAAAAATGACTTTGCTAATAATGCGCATAGAATGAATGTCAACATTCCAATTAACCCACCGAAAGTATACGCTAATACAGTTATAATTAGGCTTCTGAGATATCCGACAATCATCCCATTTTGTGTACTAAAAAATTTCAGTTTTCTTCTTTTTAGTCTTTCTGTTTCAATTTTCCAACCACTTATTTGTTCTTCTATAGTGGCCTTAATTATGAACAAATATATATTTTCACCTCTTTTAGCTGATGCAGGATCTTCATCTAAGCAAGCGTTTTTGTGGTGTCCGTAAACATGCTCTATTGCAAAAGTACAGTCCCAAGAAAATGCAAGTAGCCAATTTCCAACGAACATATCAAATTTATTCTGCTTTCTATGTGTTAACTCATGACCAGGAACTGTCCCTAGTATACCTATGAATAACGTAGTTTGTAGTATTAAAGCAATTTTGTCTATTAGTGTAAAAGAATCTTTTAATTGGAGAAAATCAACATCAAATATTGAATATAATTCTTCAATATACATATTAGAGGAATTATTACCAAAAATAGACACAACGAAGTATATCAAACATACTAAAATTGGTAAATTTACATAAATTGAAGTATTCAATATAGACGGATATCTAAATTGTTGTACCTCCATATCTCTAGGTAAAAAATGATCTCCAATTATGACAAATAATGACCATGCGATGCAAAAATAAGTTGGATAATTTCGACCCATTGAAAAAAATATTATAGCTAAAATACCCGTTAAAGCAGGAATATAATATTTAAGATATTTTAGCATCTCTAATTCCACACACCGAATTTATATCATTACTAAGAAGTAATACTTTTCAATCAACCCCTTGGATTAATCAAAACCCCCTATTCACATCATTAACTAATATTTACTAATCTTCTCTATTTATTCGCTTGAATAGTGAAAATGCACCGAGAGTAATTATTCCCATTATAGAAATTAATAATATATCTATTGCTAAATCACTAGTATATTGGTAGCGAGAAATTGAAGGGAAGATGTCTGTGTTATCTCCCACTCCATCATCATCTAAATCAAGCCAGTCTTTGGCATCTAAAGGGAAAATATCATTATTATCAGAATAACCGTCAGAATCAGTATCACTATTGTTTGGATCTGTTCCATTCTCAATTTCTGATTTATCTGTTAATATATCATTATCATCATCTAAATCCTCATTATCACCAATTCCATCATTATCATTATCTGACCATTCATTAAGATTCAAAGGGAAAATATCATTCTCATCAAGCCGTCCATCATTATCGTCATCCTCATCAATCGGGTTACAGAGTCCATCTCCGTCCGTATCTAAGGGATAATCAGAGGAATCTACAGTTCGCGAACTTTCACCAATCCACCCAGCTGCAAATGCGCAAGTATTCTCTTCTTCGTCGCTCCAGCCATCGTTATCATCATCGTAGTCCAAGAACTCACAGATTCCATCTCCATCGGTATCTTTTGGAATTGATTGGGGGTTTTCAGTCATATAGGAAATCTCCTCATAGCTGCAATTGATCTCATCATAATCTGACCATCCGTCGTTATCGTCATCTAGGTCAGCGTTGTTTCCAATTCCATCATCATCGGTATCATTCCATTCTTCTGAGTTGTTTGGGAATTTATCTATCCACTGTATTACGCCATTACTCAACCACAAATTTTTCTCTATATTGTCATATCCATCTCCGTCCTCATCAAGAACTGGATCCACTCTGACAACTTCATCTCTAGCATTATCTACGTAGAATAAGTGACCTTTGGGTCCTATTTCGATACCCATTATTGATGATGCTGAAGTATTTATTATGGCTGCTTCTACAGCGCTTTTACCGTCTGAATTCAAGTTGTAAGATACAATGCTGTTATCTTCGTTTAGTGAAACAAATAACTGGTCCCCATCCAGAGCAATTCCAGACGGTCGGTTCACGCCTTCAATAAGTACGCCCCATTCTACACCTGATATGCGTGAGTATTCAGAAAGTGTTTCCAGTCTAGATGAATCGTTCATAATATTTTCAGTTTGGTATGTTGTATCATTAGTGTTCACCCAGATTACTCGGTCCCCACCTGCATCTGAAATGTATAGTATATCCGTTTCCTTATCTAGTACCATGTGGCCAGGAGTTCCATATGAATGATTCAATTGAATTTCTGAATACCTTTGAACTACCCCATCTGAATGATTATGACCTCCAGTATCATGATCCATCATGAAATCATACCTAACTAGTTCTCCATAGTACCCATCATTATACCAATATACGTTATCATAGTCATGAGCGATTCCAACACCGTAAGGAGATTCATGAAGCATGTCTATGTGACTCCCCAAAAGTCCATCTTCATTATTTTGATTTTCAACAGCGAAGTGGTCGAGGGATGAAGGCCATAATGCAGGACCCATGAAATAGTTTGGATTTCCTTGTCCATTATAGGTGTTTAGAGACTCTTGAGCTGATCCCCACTGCCAATCAAATTCAGGATGGTATGAACCAAATGAAATTGCGCTGACTTCTTCAAGAAAGTGATTTCTATTTACATCCAGTCGTGTTTCAGAGGTCTGATTGTCTAATCCTGTATCATGGACTATGGTGATACTGTCTGTAGCCTTATTTGCTACCCATAGTTCATTCACTCTTCCTGGATGAAACTCTAAGTCAGTAGGACTAGATATGTTATCTGATGTATCTGATATTATCACCTCAACAAAACTGAAGCCGAATTGTGGGACATATTCTGCATCTATTGTAGAATAATTCGTATAAGAATTGTCACTTCCGTTTGTATCACCGACTACACTTGCAGGTGCATAAAGCAATAAAATCCCAATTAACAACACAGAGATGCGTTTACTATTCATAAATGTGGTTTTTACAGAAGACTTATGATATTATTTGTGTAGAACTTTCATAATGTTAGAAAATTAATAAAACAGATATGAATTCTAATGCCAACGCTATCGACATAACAATATCGAATACAGCAGCAAATCGTTGCCTTGATGTAGCATTTCTTAACCACTCCATGAAACTCACATCCAGTCTATGAAAGAAATACCAGTTGAATGTCATTAGTAGGACGAATGCAATCGCACCAACAATGGTTAATGTCGCAATCATCATATTAATCCATTTCAACCAACAGTAATGAACTTTTTACCTACAAACTGTAATATTCTGTTAACTAGAGCAAGAAAGCATGGAACAACCAACTCTATGACGGGCCCACTCTGGACGTTTCATAAACCATTTATCTTCATATTCGGGTTGTTCATCATAGGGTCTTTTAAGAAGTTCATTAATCTCTTCTGCTACTGAATAATCTTCTTTTTCTGCCGCATCGATAGCTAACTGGACCATCCAATTTCTGAGGACATACTTAGGATTAGAGAGTCTCATTTTGTCTCTATCTGGTTTTCCTTTTACTCTGTTCCACCACTTGTTCAGCCAATTATTCCAATCATTATCTGGAATTTTTTCTTCATCATAGAACGCATATCGGATATATTCTACATTAGGTTTTTCAATCTTCGATAATAATCTGAAAAATATCGTCATGTCCGTCTCGACTGTTTGGAGTATTGATATCAATTCAGTAATAATCTCCTCATCTTCTGATTTGAATGCATCAAATCCAAGTTTATCTGCCCACATTTTATTATTGTATTTTTGATATGCTTCTGAATAGAATTCTAGAGGTTCATACAACTTTTTTGGTTCATCCATCAAGGGACCTATGGATTCTAGCAAGCGTGCAATATTCCATTCACCAATTTGTGCTTGATGGCCAAATCTGTATCTTTTTCTGGCTGCGTCGGTCGTATTCGGTGTCCAATTAGGATTGAAATCCTCTAGCCAACCATATGGTCCGTAATCTATGGTGAGTCCATGAATTGACATATTATCTGTATTCATCACTCCATGAACAAAACCCACTCTCATCCAATGTGCAATCATTAATGCGGTATTATCTGCTATTTCTTTCAACCATTCTATTAAGTCATCATCATTATCAGTAGTATTATCTGGGAAATGATGCTTAACTGTATAATCAACAAGACCTCTCAGAGTCTGTTGATCTCCAGTCATTGTGTGAATTTGAAAACTACCAAATCGAATAAAACTTTCAGCCACCCTACAAATAATTGCACCCGTCTCAGGAGATGGTCTCCCATCATACATCATATCACGAACAACATCTTCACCTGAGGTTACTAAGGATAGGGCACGTGTTGTCGGAACACCTAGATGGTGCATGGCCTCACTACAAAGAAACTCACGTATCGACGAACGAAGTACAGCCTTTCCATCAGCAAAACGCGAGTATGGTGTGACTCCAGAACCTTTGAGTTGTAACTCGAATATCTTTACACCGGTATCTACTTCTCCTAATGTAATAGCTCTTCCATCACCAAGTTGACCAGCCCAATTTCCGAATTGGTGCCCACCATATCGTTGCGCATAAGGATCCATTCCGGTGACTATTCTTTTACCACCGAGTATTTCTTCTTCACCTGTATCTAGACCTAATTCTTCAGCAATATCAGTTGACCACATTCGGAGAATAGGATTTGGTGTCGGCGTGGGATTAACTCTTGACCAACATACACCCGGGACTTGCCTTGGTGACCCACCAATTACTTCATCACCCGGAGTTTCATCGAGATATCGACTTACCCACTTCAATGAACTCAGCGACTTCTTTTCCATGAGTGTCTGTCATAGATGGGGCAATTGAAGTTGTGGTAATTCTAATTATGAATCTAGTTAATTGAGATTACTTAAATGACTATTCTTCGATACTAACTTAGGACAATATTTGGTCCTGGATTATCCCAGTAGAAATATAAATTTCTCGTTTCTCCATCCCAAATTGTGAATAATAATTTATCACCAAAGCTTGTAAGTTTCCACGGCCAACTATCGTTTGCTCCTGGGACAATATCTACTAGAATATTCGTTCCTTCTTCTGTACCATCAGAAACCCAAACTTCATGCCCATAACTTTCATTATTTGCTACGAAATATATTAGATTGTTATGTACAATCATCAATTCATCCCACCAAAAGTTTTCATCCCAGTCAAGGCTATCAGTAGGTCCAGTATATACATCTTTGACCATATATGTCCCTTCTTCTGTCCCGTTTGACCTCCATAATTCTCGGCCATGAATACCATCATCAGCATAGAAAAATACTGTATTTTCAATAATTACTAAACGACTTGGATTACTAGAACCATTTATGTTTATATCTTTGATCATGTATGTACCTAATTCTGTTCTATCAGAGTACCAAATCTCCGTTCCGTTAACTCCATTATTTGCAGTGAAATATACGCTCTCCTCTGAATTGACTACAATATTATCTGGATTGCTTCCATTTAATCCTGGCCAGATATCTAAAACAATATTCGTATTTAGAGAGTCACCTTGACCGAAATATAGTTCTCTTCCAGAAGACCCATTATCAGCAGAAAAGTAAATTCCTCCATTTGAAATTGGTGTTAAAGATTCAGGTGTACTACTACCAATTCCAGGATTAATATCTTTGATCATAAATAATCCTCCTCCTATGGATCTTACATGATATTTGTACAGTTCTCTGCCTTTATCTGCTGTATCTGCTGTGAAGTATATGGTATTTCCTTTGACTGTGATTTCTCTAGGTATTCCCCCTCTATCGTCCATGCAACAATAGTTTGCTCCATTAACTTCGTAGTATTTTTCTTCAGGCCATTGATTAGTTAACTGGTAGGTTCCGGCAGTGGTTCCATCAGATATCCAAAGCTCTTCTCCAGTTACATCTGCATTGCTAATTTCTGTACCTGTTCCTCCAACAGCGTTTAGAACTGAATATACTACTCTATCACTATAAGAATTTGTTGATTTCATTATAGTTAATTCGCTAGGCCCAATGTAATAAAAATCACATGTACTGCAAGAATAATCAAATCCCCACCACTGATTCTTCACTATTTTAGTGCCTGCCTTCGTCCCATCGCTTACCCAAACATCTGCCATGTCTACAGTATGAGAATTAGAAAATGCAGTGAAAAATATTTTTTCATTACCTGCAACAATCTCTGGCCAAAAAGCAGGCCAAGACGCAGTTCCTGATTGACCAGCATCATGATTATATACGCTACTGTAATTATTACAAATTTGTTCACCAGGATTATATGGATCATCTTCACATTCTTCATCTCTAATATCTTTGAGCATGTATGTTCCAATTACAGTTCCGTCACTTCGCCACATTTCCCAGCCATGTATTCCATCATTTGCATCGAAGTAAATATTCCCTCCCATTGTCACCATTAGTTGTGGACCTGCACCATCTGCAGATACATTTGCCACCATTCCATAATTTCCTGGGCATTCACCCACTGTGAATTGTAATTCCGAGTCTGATATTATTCCATCACCATTGTCGTATCCTACTGCAATCTCAGTTCCTGGATTGTCTAAAGGACAACGATCAATCTTTTGTCGTATCTGATGCGTTAGAGTATTCATTGTACTTTGAAGAGCTGTAACTGTGGCTGTCAATTGATTTATCTGTGATTCCTTATCTAATATTTCTTGATTGAGGATATCAATCTCAGAACTTATAAGATCTAACTGTAATGTCAAATTATCAATATCATTTTCTAGCGAGATTATTATTTCTTGACTACCACCGTTATTCAGTAATTCCATTGCTTCTGATAATTCAAATGTCAGATTACTCTTATGCCACTCAGCCAAGGATAAACGATTCGACAAGTTCTCATAATTTATATTAAGTTCATATAATGAATTTTGGGCATCACTTAGGACATTGGCTAAATTAATATTTTCGGTTTCTAGTAGATTTATCTCTACAGTTTTGTTAGCTAATTCAGACTCTAATTCTGTAATTCTTTCATCTTTCTCTGTACTAGTGTCATCACCCGCGCAACCTGACATTAAAGACGATAAAAATATAAGAGTTAGTAGAACAGCAATTTTCTTCATAGTTCCGCTAGTGATTGAAACTAAATAAGCAATTCTACGTATGTTCTTCAATCGTTACATTAACCTAAGATAACTAATGATATGAATAATCCGATTATGTATTAATTTCCTATTAATTTATAGTCATCAGAAATTGGTGTCGCGCCAGTTTCCATTGAGATTATTTGACCATCTTTGAATCGCATAAATGACAGTACTGCCTCTGAGTCTGAGTCGTTAGCAAAATGAACTATCGAATGAGCAACTCCAACTTCGTCATTCTCAAATAGAGTTCGATTATTTTCAGATGTTGGTGTGTTTTCACTATTCACGAATCCCAAAATATCTGACTTGCTCATAGTCATGCCACCTACGTGTGGATTGAATACACAATCATCATGGATAATCTTACCAAGTGTTTCGACATCTCCGTTATCCCATGCTTCGTTGTATGCTGCTATAATAGACATGATTTGTCGAAATCAAACTCATTCTTAATTATTCGGATTATAGTGTTATGAATTCACCATGATTTGTTGCGTGATAATGCAGGTTATTGCCCTTAGTATAGAATAGTGTATCACCTACTAAAGCAACGTTTTCTACTCCTACTCCTGAGTCGACAATACTCGTAGTACCATCATAAGAAACCAGTTGATTCTGTTCTTCGTAACAACTAAAAACGACGTCATCCTCTTCATTTATTCCTTGATAGTATATATCAAAAGTTCTGGAAATCACATAAGTCAAATCTTCGAATGAAAAGATTTGTATTGGGTATACGCTGTTATCAACAATCCCTGTACCAGAGTTTGTACCATCGCTACTCCATAAAACATCAGCATCATAGTAGTTGATCTCACAGTAGATGAAAAAATCAATGGAGTCATCTGCTGAGAAGAATAATGTATCTCCAATAGCCGTGAGCAATCCTGGGTTATTAACATCTGAACTTAGAATGATGGTACCCATATTCGTTCCATCACTCTGAAAAAGTTCTGTTGCTGACGTTGTACTATCATAAGCCGTGAAATATAACGAATTATTTACTAAAGTAAGTTCTGCAGGGTTACTACTCTCCGAACCTGAATTTATATCTTTAACTATTGTTGTGCCTAATCCGAAACCATTTGTTTTCCATAATTCAATACCATTGATACCGTCATCTGCAGAGAAAAATATATTCCCATTAAAATTAATATATTCAGTTTCAGTTTCTAATTCCATACTATCTCCTGCACCTGAATTAATATCCTTGACTAATGTTGCTCCCGAACTAGCGCGTGAAGTATCTATTTTCCATAATTCTCTGCCAGAATTATTATCATCTGCAAAGAAATATACCATGTTTCCAGATTGGAAGAAACTTCTTGGCTGACTACCAACATCATCAATTAGAACACCTTGTCCATCTTGTGTATTCATAGGAGTATCTCCATTCCTAATATCTGCCATAGATCTCGTTCCAGATAAAGTGCCATCAGAAATCCATGGTTCTTCACCAAAACAAACATAATTTGTTAATGAACAGTGAAATGCAGAAAATACTACACGATCTTGACCAGCACTTCCAAAACTAGAACCAGGTAATACTACTAGTGAATTAACACCATCATAATCAAATGTTATATCTCCAGCACTTAAAGGGCAATCAAATATATCCATCACTAATTGAGTCCCTGAAGCTGTCCCGTCACTGACAAATAACTCTCTTACAAAATCAGGTATTCCAGCACTTTGTACTGGGCTACTAAAGAATAATTTTGTGTCACCAGCAACTAATTCACCAATGTCTGAATCCATGTTAAGGCATGTAGGGCACATAGGTGGTGATAAATCGACTACCATTGATGTACCTCCTACTGTACCGTCTGTTTTCCACAACTCATTACCATGTATTCCATCATCAGCAGTAAAGTATAGATTACCACCCATCTCTACCATATTTGAAATTCCTGGATTAGAAGATGAACCGATATTGGCAACTTTACCTGTTGCTTCAGAACATTCACCAAAAATCATTGAAACTTCTGGGCCTTGTAATATTCCATCATCTGCTGAACCAATCCCCGAACCATCATCAAAACCGATTTTCATTTTAGTAGTTGGATTATTTATTGAACAACCTTGAGTATCTGTAAAGAGTTGATATGTTAATTTAGCTACAGAATCAGATAGAGCATTTAATGAATTTGTGGCATCAGAAAGTTCGTCCTGTGTTAATTCTAATTGTGTATTTAGATCTGAAATATCAGAGGATAGAAGAGATATATCCTGATTTAATAATTCTAATTGCGATTCTAATGACGATATTGTAGATGAATTTGATTCTATTGCCTCGTTCAATGCATCCTGTATAGTATCTCTTTCTAATGTGAGAAATTCTATTGAACCTTCTTTATCAGATAATTCCATATTTAATTCTTCTAATGTAGAATTAAGAGTTGAAAGTGTTTCTTGAAGTTCTGAGGAAATAGTATTAATCAATACGATGTTTTCGTTAGCAGAAACTAATTCTGCAGTTAGATTATCGTTTGATTCCTGTAAATCTTCAATCTGTTTATCCAATCCTGAAGTATCTGTCGATGTACATCCGGCAAGGACTGATGTTAACATAATCATTATCAAAATTGTACTTTTTAGTTTACTCATATTTATCATCGGCCAGAGTATGAATATAATCATTTTACCTCATGACTCTTAATAATACGGAAAAGATAATTTAAACAGATATTCATAAGCATTGTAATCAAGCACTTTTCATGAAGGTTACATTGTCAGCGTTGACTTTTGCTGCGTTGATAGTATTTTCAGTTGCAGGTGGAGCAGTTGTTGCAACATTTTCTAATCTTAGTTCTTCTTCCAGCAGTCCATTCACAATAGATGCTCCTGTATTGTATGGAGTTAATGAATATACACTCATAGAAGTCGACGAAGGCGATAATGATGAAGAAGAAGTTATTATTTCAAAATTACATGAATTCTATTTTGATAGTTTCAACGCAAATGGAATAGTTGTTTGGGATTTTGGTGATGGAAACTCTGCAACTGGACCTAGTGCTTCACATTCATATGACGAACCAGGATATTATACGATAACTGCAACATCATCCTCATCTAAGGGAATTGATTTATCTTCAGTAGGAATTATAGTCGAAATGACTGGATATGTAGAATCAGATAATATGGAGTGTGTATGTGCTCCAACTGCTAAATCGACCGTTATTGATCTTGTACCGTCTAAAGGTTTTGTTAATTTTGAAGGTATTGTTACTGTTGAACACGATGGTAGCAGTGAATCCTGTGCATTGCGAAATCCACTTCAAGAATGCCATCTTCGTGTAATAATGGAATTCACAAAAGATGGTGCTGTTATAGACCAGACCATTCTTTTTGATGATACATTTAGAACTAATGAAAAGAATGTTAATTTTGAACTAATGGATTTCCATACTGAGGAAGGAGAGGGTTTGCAGCTTCGTTTAGAAACTGATCAATTAAGAGATTGGCACAAACCAAGCACAACTTGGATTATGACTGCACCAATCGAAGAATAAATAAGTCTAAATCTCATTGTAATTACTTTATTTCATAACTTGAGATAATTGGCTGCATTACATAACAGTTACATCAGCGATATTAAATGTATAATAATTAAATGCCGATATACTAACCAAAAGGTATGAATCAACTCAAACCTATGATTATTGTATTAATTATGCTTGCCTCTGTTCTTGCAGGTTGTACCAGTAGTGGTATCGATGGGCAAGATGGTACAATTGGACTAGATGGGGCTGATGGTGTTGATGGAAACGATGGCGCTGACGGAAATGATGGTATGCAAGGGGGTATTGGCCCTCAAGGAGAAGTAGGTGAACAAGGACCTCCTGGTATTCAAGGCGAATCTGGACTACCTGGTTCTAATGGTATTGATGTAAACGAAACCCGTATTGCTGAACTGGAAGCAGTATTAGCAAACTTGAATGAAACAATTATACAACTGCAAAATAATATTTCAATTCTTGAAGATGATTTAACAAATGCCACTTCTTGTCAATTAGTTCCTTGGGGTAATTGTCCGCGTGCAGATCTAAATGGAATGGATTTATCAGGTTTAGATTTGACCGGTATTAATCTTCGAGGGGCGTCTCTAATTGGAACTAACTTTTCTGGAGCCCAATTACATAAATCAATATTATCAGACGTAGATGCATGGAACTCTTCTTTTGCATTTGCAAGTTTAGATAATGCTGATTTAAGTGATTCAAGATTCTGGAAGTATGAATGGAATAATAATTGTCAATTTTGTCATAACGCTGCTAATTTTTCTGGATCTTCTGTGATAGATTCTGATATGACTAATATTTACTTACGTAATGCAGATTTAACTACAATATTCTTCAGGGGGTCTAATCTTGATGGTTCTGACCTTTCTAATTCTGATTTATCAAACCAATATTTACTTGACACTGAAATGACGAATGTCATACTTAATTATGCAAATTTGACTAATACTCAGTTCTTTGACATGAATCTAGAAGGTTCAAGTTTTATCTATGCTGAATTAAATCAAACATTTTTCTCAAATGTTAATCTAGAAGATACTAGCTTTGCATACTCAAATATTATTTCATCAACTTTTCAATTTTGTATGATGGATGACACATTTTTCACTGGTTCTGATATGAGTTCGTCAGTCTTCATTTCATCTCAATTAAGATTCACGGATTTCACTAATTCTATTACCACTAATATGCAATATAACTTTAGTAATAGTTGGCTATTAGTCAGTTGGAGTGATGGTTTAGTCTATTCAACAATTCCTACCTAATACTTATTCATTATTTTTTAATTTTACACCAAGATAGAATCCAAAGGTATTGACAACAATATCTGATACTTTATTTTCTAATGTTTCTACTGCAAATTCATACGGTAGTAATAATTCAATTAATTCCCAACCGACAGATAGTATGAAAAAAATATACCAATTAGAGAATACAAATCGACCTAAAAATGACCATTGTATGAAATGTCCTAAAGACCACAGGTTGAGTATACTCATTCTATATCATGACCTACATGACCCATAGTTTCCATCCAACATTCAGCTTCAGGATCTGTAATTGCTCCATCTTCTTTTAGACACGGATGATGGTTTGTGAATACATCCTCATGTGTCAACCATGGCCTCACTATCCAGGCATGTGACATCCAAAATTCATCTAAAGCCACATTTTGTCCATCTCTATTAGAGCAATCTTCATCTTCTAGGTTTTCACCCATTACAAGCATGATATCTACCTTGAAGCAGAGAGAGTCATGTCTATGCCACCAGTCATTTTCTCCTGTAAATCCTTCTGGAGGAGTATCGGAAGGAGCATGGACATACCATGCGAATCCTACTAATTCTGAATCTCTTTCTTCACCTGAGAACATCAGAAATTCTGGCTGAGCAAAATCGAATTCTGTATCTAGATTAGTCCCTAAAAACTCTGGTTCATTAAAATCAAATTCTTCATCTGACATACTGAAATTTTCTAGACGTGCATGGTGAGTCCCCATTCCTTCAGTATACCCTACTAACATATGGAATCCTGAATCTTCTGCCTCACCTAGTGTTGGCCATTGAGATGCCCATGCTAATACTTCTTGAAATTCCGCCGTAAGATTTTCACAATCCGAATAGGATAAAGCCCCTTTTTCCATACCATCGTATGCAGGATCTACGTGATGTCCACCAATTCCTGTTGAATTACACCACCAGGGGGTGGTCTCAGGAATATATCCACTTAGAGGACAGTCTATTTCACCATCTCCATCTAAATCGCCACAAAAATCAACATCTATTTGATTCAATTCAGAATCATCTTCGATGTAAGTATTTTCTATTTCTTCATTTGAAATACATCCAGCCAAAGGTCCACAAAATAGAATTATTACCATCACGGCGCTCACTACCTTCATGTTTCATTGTTTATACTTAAGATGTTAAACTAATCGTTTTATCGTTCATAAATTACAATATTGAATACTAAATTATTTTTTTTGAATACTTCTTAAGATAGTTTTTACACCTAATCACTATCGTTAACCTATGCCACGATTAGAAATTGGAGACGACGCTCCCCCTATTTCATTACCAGCAATAGACGGAACCACATTCGAAATGTCAGCGATGAAAGGTAAGAGAGTAATTTTCACTTTTTTCAGATTCTCATCGTGTCCATTCTGTAACATAAGAATCAATCGAATTATGAAGAGATGGGATGAATTTCCAGTTGACACTGTGATGGTCGGTGTTTTTGATGCAGAGATATCCGAACTTACTAAGAGAATGGCTAAACATAAACCAAAGTTTACAATCATCGCCGATGAAAGTTATCAGCATTTCTTAGCACATGGCGTTGAAAAGTCAGCATTCAGAGTTATGTTGGCTCCAATGAGGGCACCCCTAACTACAATGGAGGCTATATTCAGAGGGTATATTCCGATGACACTGTCGATGTCTAAAATGTCAACTTTACCTGTTGATGTATTAATTGATGAGGGAGGGAAGGTAGTAGAAGCTCACTATTGCAAAGATACTGTAGATCACCTACCAATCGATAGATTAATTTCCTTCGCGAAGGGTGAATGAATTTTCACAAATATACAATTTTGTTGTCTTTCCATATCAATTTATGATTGGTATGTGCATTACTTTATGAACCATCAATAAAATAATTTTATTCGATATAATATGGCTATAGATGTTGTATGGTTCAAGCGTGATTTACGAACTCGTGACCATGTTCCTCTTCTCAGTGCTATACTTTCAGGAAGACCTGTATTATGTTTATTTATTTTAGAGCCTGAGAGGTTTGAGCAGGAAGATACAGATGCAATTCATGTTGATTGGGAATTAGACTGTGCATTAGATATGTCGAATACTCTGAGAAAGTCCGGATCTAGTCTTCATATTAGGATAGGAAATGCCATAGAGGTTCTAGAAAATTTAGATAATGAGTATGGCATTAAAAGAATATTATCTCATGAAGAAACAGGAAACTCTTGGTCTTATGGTAGGGATAAAAAAGTTCTTCAATGGTGTCAAGAAAAAGAGATTAATTGGATAGAATATCCGAATAATGGTGTAATAAGGAGATTGAAGAATAGAGATCAATGGAAGGCGGAAAGAGACTCTAGAATGCGTATTCCTCTTAATGAAACTCCAATGTTTAGTAAAAGTATAATGTTTGAAGGAGAATATCCTAGTATCAATGACCTCAGTTTAACACCTAGGCCTCTAATATGTAGGCCTGAACCAGGGGAAGATGCTGCTTTGCGAAGACTTCATTTGTTTCTTGACCAGGATAGTAAAAAATACAGTTGGTCAATATCTAGTCCAACACTCTCTACGAAACATGGCTCTGTCTTATCCCCATATCTTACAACGGGTGTACTGTCTATAAGAAGGGTAGTTCAAGAAACTAATTCTAAGATAAAATATCTTAGAAAAAATAAATCACCTCTCGATAGTCATTCTGAATGGATTCAGAGTCTTTCATCTTTTAGACAAAGATTGGCTTGGAGATGTCACTTTATCCAGAAACTAGAGATGGAGTCTAATCTTGATTTGGTTGCTCAGAATCCTGCTATTGAATTGACATTAGATAGAAAATTAGATCCGGAAAAATTTATTCGATGGAAAGAGGGAAGAACTGGTTGGCCATTTTTTGATGCTTGTATGAGGCAGTTAACTGCTACTGGATGGATTAATTTTAGAATGAGGGCAATGATGATGTCGGCTGCCTCATACAATCTTTGGTTGCCATGGAGAGATACTGGTATATTTTTAGCCAAACAATTCTTAGATTATGAGCCCGGAATACATTGGTCTCAAGTTGGTATGCAGTCAGGTACAACTGGGATAAATACGATTAGAGCATACTCTATGACGAAACAAGGCAAAGATCATGACCCTAATGGTGAATATATCAGGAAGTGGGTGCCTGAATTATCTATGGTACCTACAGATTTCATTCATAATCCATGGCAAATGCCAGTTACATTGCAAGAATCAATTATTTGCAGAATTGGTGTAAATTATCCTGAACCTATAGTTAATGAGCTTGTAAGTAGAAAGGATGGTATTAGTAAAAGTTATTCTGCTAGAACCGGAGAAGATGCTCGACGGATAAGTAAGAAGGTTCTACAAATGCATGGAAGTAGAAGTAGAAGTAGAAGTAGAAGTAGAAGTAGAAGTAGAAGCAATGATACTAAGAAACCGACTACTATTCAGAAAAAACTGTTCTAAATCATTTACAATTATTCAATAGTGTAAACCTATACGGGATAATATGGATGTCAAGGAAAAGAATAGAGCCATACGCAAGTATTCAATGACATTTGCATATGTATTGGTAGGGGTTTCTGTAGCTCTTGCTTTGGTAGTGATATTGCTATACGCATTTTTGTCATACATAATTGGCATTTTATAGAGATTCAATGCTGATAATGATACAAAGGTATTTATGCAAATTTAGTAAATTAAACACTCTTTAATTAGTACTAGTACTATCAAAAGGGTATGAACTCAGGACAAATACTTACTTTTCTTATAGGTGGTTATGCGTTATTTGCTATTACAGTAATGACAGTATCCCCATTAGTAGGATAAATAAAAAAACGAAATCTATTATTTCATATTACTCAACACATCATCGAGTAATTTGAGAGTCAGATTAACATCCTCGATGGTGATTACCATTGGTGGCTTTATTTTAATTACATTATTGTGTGGTCCATCCGTGCTAAGTAGAACGTTTCTAGTGAGCATTTCTGCAACTAGTTTTTTTGCTTCGACCGGGGCAGGTTCTAATGTTTTGTGATCACTCACTAATTCGAATCCAATAAACAAACCTCTCCCTCTGACATCACCAATTAATGCGTGTTTTTTCTTTAAATCATTTAATCCATCAACAAAAATCTTTCCTAATAATTCTGCATTATGCATTAAATCTTTATCTTCTATCTCATCTAAAACAGCTAATCCAATTGCGCAAGACACGGGATTTCCTCCAAAAGTAGAGAAAAATTCCATCTCTTCAAACTTCGATGCTATTTTCTCTGTTGTAAAAACTGCAGCCATTGGATGACCGTTTCCAATTGGTTTACCCATTACAACAATATCTGGAATAACTCTATGTTCTTCAAAAGCCCACATATGCTTACCAACTCTTCCAAATCCAACTTGAACCTCATCTGCAATACATAGGCCACCAGCGTCGCGTATTAGTTCGAAAGCAGATTCTAGATATCCTTGAGGTAATGGTATTTGACCAGCACATGATAGCATTGATTCTATCAATAAACCGGCTATTGAATCTATACGATTAACAATATCTGCTAATTCACTAGTATAATCTCTATCGCCTCCTCTATATGTGTCAGGTATTGGTACTACGTGCACCCATGGTTCAGGTATTCCTTTTCCTCCTGGACCCCTAAATTTGTATGGGCTTAGATCAATTAACATTCCAGTATGTCCATGATATGCTCCCTCTACTACAACCATATCATGTGCCCCTGTATATGCCCTGGCAATTCTAACTGCTAATTCATTGGCTTCGCTACCAGAATTTACTAAATATCCTACATTGATAGGTGCAGGTAATGTCTCAGATAATCTTTCTAAATAATCAGTTAATCCATCATAGACATATCTTGTATTAGTATTGAGAAGCGCCATTTGACGTTGACCAGATTCCACAACTTTGGGATTCGAATGCCCCACATGACATACATTATTTACCAAATCTAAATATTTTTCACCAGTCGCCGAATACAAGTATTGCATTTCTCCTCTAATAATATGAAGTGGTTTACCGTGTGCTATAGAGAGAGCCTTACCTACATGAGTATCTCTTTTCTTGAGTAATCTATCCAGAGAACTAGAAGAAGGTTGTACTCCGTCTTTCACAATAGTAAAGATGATGTATTGATAATTTAATATTTTCATTCGAATATCTGTAATCGTAATAAGATTTTAAATAATATTACTCTTTGCAGTAATTATGGACTCAGAATTAATGTTAATACCCTTACTTGGGCAAGTCATACTCACATTATGCGTGGGTGTTTTAGCTAGGCTCAGAAGAGATAAATCTGTTAAAGAAGGTTTTAATTGGAGGTATTTCAAAACATTTGAAGGAGAAAAACCACCAAGGTATGTACTACAAGCAGATCAGCATCTAGTTAATCTCTTTGAAGCTCCAATGCTATTTTTTGCTGTCGGAATTTTAGCTATTTCTTTAGATACTGTTGATACAATGATTCTAATAATGGCCTCTATTTATGTGATTTCTAGAGTAATTCATGCTATTATTAGTTTAACAAATAATAGATTATTATGGAGGGCACGGGTATTCATTTTTTCTACAATTATTCTCTTAATAATGTGGTTCTGGTTAATCTATCTGAATTTTTGATTCAATACATTCGTTTAGATAGAACGAAAAACCAATACTTATCACAGTAAGATATGGCTTACACCGAAGTATCGTTTGAAGATGCTTCAGACATTGTAAGGGCAGCAGGTCTTTCTGAGCTCGTTCATTTGGAGAAGTTATCGGGTGGTTGGGCTAATTCAAACTATAAATTATCTTTAACAGATAATAGTAAAATAGTGCTAAAGATATGGAATGAACAATCAATAGATGAAGTATCTTATCTGCTCTCAATTACAACTTATTTATGTGATAATGATATCCCTACCCCGGCCCCAATAAAATTTTCTAATGGTGATTTAATAATGGAAAAGAATGGTCTTGCGTGGACACTTCTTCCGTTTATTGAAGGCGCATGGTTAGTTCCTAATACAAATTCGCTTTATTCATTAGGAAGAAACCAAGCTCGATTACATTTGGTTAAGCCACCAGCTAATTTGAAAGAAGAATTTTCAATGGGTTATTCATTATTTGAGAAACTTTTTTCTATTGCAGATGAGATGGATGAATGGTCAGATTTCTTGTATATGCTTAAATCTGAAACTTTAATATTGAATCAAAATATTAACGAATTACCGAGAGGCATTATACATGGGGATTTATTTCCGGATAATATTCTAGTAACAAATGACAATGTAAATACTATTCTAGATTTTGAGGAAGTGTGTCACGATGTTTTAGCTTTTGACCTAGTAATGACGTTCGTAGGATGTGGTTGGCATAATGGTGAACCAGTATTTGATCGCTGGAAGGCGCTTCTAGATGGATATCAATCAATCCGAATTTTAAATCAAGAAGAAATAAATTCCTTATCGGATTTACATCGCTTAGCTACACTCTCTATTGCTGCTTGGAGATACTGGCAATTTGTCTTTAATTTACCTAATACTGACCATACAGATAGATATCTCGAGATGACGGATAGATTAAACAAACAACTACCATTTTGATATTACCTAATTATTTACAATATCTGGTTTTTTTAATTTAATTATGTAATTAGTTAATGCCGATATAACTAGAACTCCTAATAATAAATGCCAACTTACTAGCCAATTAAGGAATAGTACTATTGCAAATATTAAAATTATTATTAATAGTAAAATGAAATGAATTATTGGCGCTCCATTCAGCCTTGATCAATGAAATTATAGATATAAACACCCGCAATATTTACATATAATCTAGCCCAAAAAATATATATTAAACTAAAAATTATTGGAAATACTAGATATCTCCAATCAATGTCGTAATTATTTACTATGATTGCAATACCTAGCAGTATTACATTTAAATTATGCATTACAATTTCATACCAATAGAACAAGTGATCTATATTATTACCTCTATTAATTTCTGTACCTATGATATGAAATGTCACTACACATGTCACTAATATTGAGCAAGTATAGGATGTAGAAAATAAAATCGGGCTTACTATTTGCATCCAATTAGGCACCTCACCTCCACTAATATGTATCCAAGAGCAAATGGCAGATATTGTGAAGCTTAATCCAAATAGTGCGAAGTGCCACATAGTATAGGCTGCTAATCTAGTCAATCCTGATGAATGTCGAAGACGATTTTTTCGTTCATTATAGTATAATGGGAAATCGGGGGAACCTTTTGGGTCGTAAGCAACCCAAATCAATGTAACTAGACTAAGTAATGCACAACCTGTCCGAAATAATGCTAACATTTGATCTGATAATAATCTTGAAGACGTAACTTGATCTACAGTTTGGGGGATATTCATTATTTCCGTATATTTAATGAATACTAATCCTAAAAGAAACGTAGTGATTGCCAAAGTATAGGTTTCAATATCCCTATCTCTATCGCTATATTGAAATAATTTTTTCAACATATACATGCCTCTTAACTGCTGGCGCTAGCAAGCCATTTTTCAAGTATATCTCTCCTTTCTTTGACATCCACTCGTGAAGTATGGGGCATATTTTCTAGCACTTCAATTTCTGCAATTTCTCCAAAGTGTTCTATTAATAAATCAAAATGTTCATTTCCTAATGTTTCATCATTTTTTGCCTGCATTACTAATATTGGCACTTCTGGGATGCCCCAAAAAGGTATTTGCGAATTAGCGTAACCAATGTTTAGATCAGGATGTATTCTTTGATATTCTCTTCTTAGAACATGTCGTACCCATGGGCTGGCCATTACAGCCCTACCTGGTAATTTTTTTTCTATTATTAGAGGAAATGATGTAGCAGGTGATTCAAGTATTATACCTCTCATTTTATCACCCCACCACCCTGACTTATGAGATGAAAGTCTAATTGTGAGGAAACCCCCCATGGAATGGCCATAAATCCATAGATTTTCAGGAGTAAATCCTAATGTTTCAGGTACTTTTTCAAGTAGTAATTCGATATCAGCTATAACTTTCAATATTGTCCACTCATATCTGCCCTTTTGATCTCCAAAACCTCTTTGGTCCAATCCCACTACATTAAGCCCAATTGAATTCATATGTTGACATCTTGACTCACCATTACCAAGACTGGAATTATATCCATGTAAGTATAGTACCATATCTTTACTATTGGATTCTGATTTTAGAAATTGCCCTTTCATTTTTTCATCCCCCCAACCTTTGAAAGAAAATTCCTCCCATCTTGGGTCTGATATTTTAGGTGTATTTTGAGATGAAATGATAAATACTGAAGAATAAATTCTCCATCTCATAATTAACCAACCTGCCACTGGAATAGATGCACCCAAAAGCACCCATGCAATATTATATTCTCTCCATTCGCTAGATAATAATAGGGCGATTACTTGGATTATTATCAATGCTGTCAATAATTTTGGTTTGCTAGGTAATAATGGAGCAGGAGTTTTTTGATACACAGCAGCCTTAAGCCTTGATGTACGACTTTGTTTTAGATTATCCATTTACAACATTTCCTCTTCTATGGATTGCCCTAACCTTTGCATTATTTTTGTTGCTGACTCTATGCTGTTGACGGTTTCAACACTCTTTCCTGCTGACCACAAATCTTTCGAAGATTTTTCCTTGCCCTTAGAGAATGCACGCATTCTCCAGAATGAAATTCCCGTAATTATAACTCTAATTTTATGTTTAAATCTACTATTGAGAAGACGTCTAACAGGCCATGAATTATTTTGTTTAAACTTATTATTATTAATTACAGAAATGGGCACACCAGTTAGTTTAGTAGTCCATGTGATATCATTTTCCTTGGCATTGACTATTGCGTTTTTGTAATCTTCAGGTGTTGTACATTCATCTGTTGCTATAAATCTCGTTCCCATCTGAACACCATCATAACCAATCTTTAGTGCCTCTGCCAATTCTATTTCACTACCAATGCCTCCGGCACAAATCAATGGAAGTCCCATATCCGAAAGCTGCTCATACATCTCTTCCATAGTTAATTCACCTAAATGTCCGCCAGCTCTGTCATTAACACATATTAATCCATCAACTCCACATTCTTTGCCCTTTTCAGCCCATTTTCTACTAGTGACATCATGGTAAACCACACCACCTTTAGCATGTACTTTCTCACAGACCCAATCTGGTTTCCCTAGAGATGTTACAAAGAATTTGATGTCTTCTTCAAGAGCTACATCGATCCATTCTGACATTTGCTGGAAATACTTTTCACTACCTTTCTCTATTAGGGCGTTAAACCCAATAGGCTTCTCTGTAAGTGATCTGATATGTCTAATCCCTGCTCTAAGACCTTCTTTGCGGTTAGGTTTATCAAATCCGTGAACCATTGTCAAGGATACTGGCTGTAGTACAGCAATTCCACCACCTTCTGATGCTGCCGCAACTAACTCGGGATTAGAACAAGGGTACATAGCCCCACAAATAATTGGATATTCTATACCAGTATCCTTTGTTAATCTTGTATTAATCATTTAATCACTTACCATCACTTACCAAGAAATTCCACTTGAATATCCATTCAGAAACTACATGACCAGTCTTATCTGTGCCTACTGATTTTAATTCACACTCAACTGACTTGCCAGTTGCCATACTTTCTTCTATTGCATTTCTAGCAATAGAATTATCATTACAAGTGAATAGAATTTTTCCCTTTGCACGTTTAATAAATTTAGCTTCAGTGCCTACAACAAACATTCTAACTTTATTGGACATTGATTTGGAAGTTGTAAATGGTGCGGCTCCTGTACTCAATTCTGCTCCCATGCCTTGTACTGCCCAATACATCGTCTTGAAGGGATTCTGCGACCTCCATCCACCAGGTATTGAAGTAATACAAATATTATCATCTAATCGTACTACTCTTAGGCCTGCTAACCATGCGGTGGGCATCGAAAATAGTGTAAAAAACCTAAACCTGAATGTATTTGTTAGATTATTATATTCTGAAATTAATTTGTTATGATTAATTAGCAATATAATCACTCATTCCATATTTACTAAGTGATCTACAAAATCACAATATTGAGTCATCGCATCAAATTCAGTAGTTCCAGACACTGCATTCCATGCTTTCCATTTAGCTCTGTCACGTAACCCACCTCTCGGTCTACCAACGCAATCTCCCTCGATAGTTTGTTTGTATAGAGCATATAATTTTAGAAGAAGGTCATTTGAAGGTCTTGATGAGAGATTCTGAACTCTTTTACTAGCTCTTTTGAATCTCATTTTGAGTGTTTGACCTATCTTTTCAGACATTACATCATCTCCACTGGGTAATCCATTAGTGATTTATGTCCAGCCTGTACCTTTGCTGCAAGACCAACTGTTTCAGGAAAGATCTTTTTGAAGAAGAAGCGCGCACTTGCAATTTTAGCATCATAAAACGGTTCTCCTTTTTTGGTCAGAGAAACCTTTGCCATTTTAGCCCACATATAAGCGAGTAATACATTACCAAAGTATCTGCAATAGTCTGTTGCCCCTGCTGCTAGGAAATGAGGATTAGCTTGACCTTCTGCTATCATTAGTAATGTTAGTTGTTGAAGTCCTCGTACTCCTTGATGCAAAGGTTTGTTAAATTCTGACATTTCAGGAATATTTTTATTTTCATTAATGAAATCTGTCATTGGCCATAAAAGATGCCTTAGATTTTTTCCTAAATTTTCAGTAACTTTTCTTCCGGCTAAATCTAAAGCCTGAATTCCATTGGTACCTTCCCATATTTTTGATATTCTTACATCTCGGTAAAATTGCTCGACACCATATTCTGTACAGTATCCGGCTCCCCCCATTACTTGCATACACGTACTAGCAGTTTCACAACCTAGATCTGTGAAATGTGCTTTGACGATTGGAGTAAATAGTGCTACTAATGCTGTTGCCATTTCAGCTTCTTCTTTATCATTACTATGAGATTGATCTAGAAGTATTCCAGTCCATGCAGCCAAAGCCCTACAGCCTTCATTATTCACTTTGGCTTCCAATAACATTCTTCTGACATCTGGGTGAACTAGAATATTATCCGCTACCTCATTTGGTTCTTGCATACCATTAATATCCCTTCCCTGACGTCTTTCTTTAGACCATGATAGGGCATTTTGGTAAGCAATTTCTGCTAACCCGATACCCATCATTCCTGTAGCCAACCTTTCTCTATTCATCATTTCAAACATTAATGGCATTCCATTGTAAAGATCTCCTACTCTCCAACCCCTACTCTGTTCAAAATTCATAACACATGTAGGTGAGGCATGTACACCCATTTTTTCTTCACTTCCGGAGCATGTGACTCCATTATGTTGAGTATTAAGTTCCTCTGAAACTCCTGATAAACCCTCAGATTTCCATTCAGAAGGCATATATTTGGGCACTAGAAATAACGAAATTCCTCTAGTACCTTCTGGAGCATCTGGAGTTTTGGCAAGTACTAGATGGACGATATTTTCAGTCATGTCATGTTCACCATATGTAATGAATATTTTAGTTCCAGTGACTAAGTATGTCCCATCTTCTTGTGGAACTGCTTTAGTTGTAATCATCCCTAGGTCGGTTCCCGCATGCGGTTCTGTCAGGCACATTGTCCCTGACCATTTTCCGGACGCCATATTAGTAGCAAAATAATCTACAAGTTCTTTTTCTCCATGTTCTGCTAGAACTTCATACACCCCTACTGAAAGTGCTGGTAACACACTCAAAGCCATATTTGCAGAAGTTCCAAATTCTGCCCAAATTACTGTTTGAAAAAATATTGGTACACCCATGCCTCCATGCTCTGTTTTACATGAAGTTGATAGCCAACCTGCATCAACACTTTCTTTGTATGCAATTTTAAATTCCTCAGGCATTTTTATTTCTCCATTGTTGAATTTTAATCCCTCTCTATCGCCTAATTGGTTTATAGGAAGCCATACTTCTTTTACATGTTCAGCCCAACCTTCTGTCAACATCGATAAAAATTCTTTATCAAATTCGGAATAACCTAAATTTTGTACGATTGGTATAGCATCTAGTACTTCGTTTAATAAGAAATCATAATCTCTTTTAGGTGCATTATATTCTACCATTTTTTTCACATCAATTCCTTAGGGGTTTCCCTGTCTCAAGCATATGCTGCATACGATCTAATGTATCAGTATTTTTTGCTAACGTAGTTATTGCATTCTTCTCCATAGCCAAGATATCATCTTCTTCGAGAATATCTGTTACGTCGGTGTCTCCACCAGTCAGTATTTCTGCAAGTGCATTAGTTACTACAATATCATGCGGAGTGACTTTCCCCGATAATGCAAGGTCATTTACCGCTAATTCTAATGCTGCCTTACCAGATGGTCCAGGCAATGAATATGTTCTTGGTTCAGGAGGAGAATAATCTTTTGATAATTCAATTAGTGTTTTTTTTGCATCTGAGAGTAATCTATCCCTATTCATTGTAATGCGATCATTAGGCCCTAAGAAACCCATGGTTCGAGCTTGGTCTGCTGATTTTGCCACTTGCGCCGTACCTATTACTTCGAAAGCCTTCATTACGGCCCCCATTGGTCCATTTGAAACTAAACCAAATTCTTTGACACGACCTAGATATTCTTTGCATCCACCCCATGCAGGGATAATTCCTACACCTACTTCAACTAATCCAACATAAGACTCTGAATGAGCTTGAATGGCATCACAATGCATCAGAACTTCTGCCCCACCGCCTAAACATAATCCTGCAGATGCAGCTATTATTGGTACCTCAGAGAACTTCAAAGTTTGGTAGGTGTCTTGACCTAATCCAATGAAATCATCTAAATCTTTCCAAGCAGCCAAATTTGCTGCAAATAATGCTAATCCTAAATTGGCTCCAGCACAAAAGTTCGCTGCATCGTTACCTATTACTATTCCTTTCCACCCTTCATTTTCAGCCATATCAACAGCATTTAGTAACATCTCCATATTCATTGGATCCATTGCATTCATTTTCGTATGATACTCTACTAGTAATACTTGATCACCCATATCCCATATGCTTGCAGAACCATTCCTCTTCAATGGCTTCCCTCGGCGTTTTAGATCGTCTACAGTTAGTGTGTCTTCATTCCTTTCAATTATTACCATTTCTCCATTAGGAGATAATCTGGTAATCTCACCTGAATCAATGCCGTAGAACATTCCTTTTTCTGCTGCTAAGGCTAGGAATGGTGGAACTGATTTATTTGAATCTTTTAGTCTATTTACCATAGATTTAGGCCCGATAGCATCCATCATTTCAAATGGACCTTTTTTCCAATTATACCCTACCTTCATTGCCCCATCGATTGCATATATATCCTCACTAACTTCGGGAACTATATATGCTGCATATGATAATGAATCAAGTAAAACATCTGATACAAATTCTGCACCTTTATCATCGCAATCCATAATTTCAGCTATACCACGTTTCCCCATTTTTGCTGATGGAAAACCTGCTTTACGTTTAGCTGTTTTATATTCTCCAGTAATTAAACTTCTAGCCTCTTTTATTTTCTTACCATTTTCTCTGTTAAGACGATAAAAACCACCCTTACCTTTACGACCAGTATACCCTTCATCAATCATTGAAGTTATTGTATCTTTACCAACACCAGCTATTTTATGGAAAGGATCATTTTCGCCTAAATGTGAAATTAAACTACCGGTGACATGAGGTATTAAATCAATACCAACTAAGTCCATTAGAGCAAATACTGCCGTTTTTGGTAATCCAATTGGCCTCCCAAGCATTGCATCAGCTTGCTCTATTGACAAACCGTGATCAATTGTTGCTTTGTATGCGCGCTGAATAAAGTAAATTCCTAACCTATTACCTATGAAACCAGGACTATCGTTACATATTGTTACTCTTTTACCTAAATCTATATCTGCAAAAGTACAAAATCTATCTAAAACATCGGCATTAACTTCTGGCGAACTTACCACTTCTAGTAATGGGAGATATCTTGGTGGATTGAAGAAGTGTGTAATCAAAAATCTTGATGATAAATCAGTGGTCATATCAGTGATTAATTCAGAACGTGGTATAGTAGATGTGTTAGAAGATAATATTGTATCTTTGCCTATTTTTTGTGCAAGTTTTTTATATAATTTTTTCTTGATATCGAGATTTTCAATAATTACTTCAATCACCCAATCACAATCAATTAATTTATGTAAATCATCATCAATATTCCCGGGAGTAATTAGTTTAGAATTCTTTCTTTGCATGAGCATTTCAGGATTGGATTTATGCATATACTTTATTGAATTTTTAGCAATTGTACTGCGATCTGATGATTCATCATCCACGATATCGAGTAAAAGAACTTCACAACCAGCGTTCGCACAATGGGCTGCTATGCCCGAGCCCATTACTCCACTGCCAATGACGGCTACTTTTTTGATTGTTTTAGGCATTATTCCCACTCCTATATTTTTTCTAAAATTGTAGCTATACCTTGCCCGCCACCTATGCACATAGTTGCAAGTGCGTATTTTTCATTATTTTTATTCATTAATTGTGCTACTTTACCCGTAATTCTAGCGCCACTTGCTCCAAGTGGATGACCTAATGCAATAGCCCCACCTTCAATATTAACTTTGGATTTATCAAGTTCCAACTCACTTATTACGGCGAGTGATTGTGCAGCAAATGCTTCATTTAACTCAATTATACCTATTTGTTCTAAAGTGATATTGGCTCTTTTCAAAGATTTACGTGTAGCTTCTACAGGACCTATGCCCATAATATCTGGAGGACATCCAGATACAGCAGTACTCAAGATTCTAGCTAATGGTTTCAGATTATTATTATTTGCAAATTCTTCTGAACAAATTAGAACAAAGGCAGCACCATCAGTAAGAGGGGACGATGTTCCGGCAGTCACTGAACCTTTAGAATCAAAAGCAGGATTCAACTTAGAAAGAGTTTCTGAATTAGTTTGTGGACGAATGCATCCATCTAATTCAACAATTCCATTTTTTGTTTTTATAGGTATGATTTCATCTTTGAATAATCCCGATTCTCTAGATTCAGCCGCTCTTTTTTGACTTTCAATAGCAAATTCTTCTTGAGTTACACGATCAATTGAATATTTTACTGCTAGATTTTCAGCCGTTACCCCCATAGAAGTAAATGCTTCAGGGTATTCATTACTTAATTTAGGATTAGGCATTGGATTAAAGCCAGTCATTGGTATCCTAGTCATTGATTCAACACCACCTGCAATAAAGGCCTCACCTGCTCCCATTGATATTCTACCAACCGCATCGTGTATTGCTTGCATAGATGAACCACAAAATCTGTTTATTGTCACACCAGGTACTGTTTCTGGTAAATCGCTTAGAAATGTTATCATTCTCGCCAAATTAAATCCTTGCTCTGCTTCAGGAAATGCTGTACCAACAATCAAATCTTCTATCAATGTTGGATCAACTCCTGTATTCTTCAGTAGTCCATTCACTACAGATGCAGCTATATCATCAGGTCTAGATTTGGCTAATTCACCTCTTTTTGCTGGTGTGAATGGGGAGCGATAATAACCGGCAACTACTGCTTTCATGTACAACCCAAGGAGGTATGACGTATTAAACCAAAAGTGGAAATATTCACACCAAATTGCATTTAATACACTAGGTGATATTTATTACACCATATTATGGGTATACTAATAGCAATCATCACAAGATGAATTCTTAGAATATTGGCTAATGAAATCCCAGACAATAAAACTAGATTGTACTAATCCCTGTGTACCTTGAAAAACATTACTAATTAGTCCGCTATCAAGATTTTTTGCGTATGGATTATGTTGGGCAGCATAGATAGTCATCAGTCTAACTTCTGTCCCATTCGCACAATTATCGAAACCCTGGATAGAATATAATGCATTTAGTTCAAATGTATTCAAATCACCTGAACACCCATTATATCCGCCCCACTCTTACATATTCTCTATTTCCCCTGTTTCAATTGCTTCAAGATCTGCCCATGAACCTTGATTAAATGGT
>JADHRW010000009.1 GCA_016777225.1 Candidatus Thalassarchaeum sp.
ACATGACTCGCTGGGACTGGGCTCAAGATTTGTTTGAATGGTATGAATATTATTTGAAAGGGGTCGGTCCACAGCCTGATTTTACCGCCCAAGTTCAACGAAATGATGGTCAATGGCGTATTGAAGAAACATGGCCTCCTGAAGATTTAGAATGGTATGATCTTTCATTGTCAGATTGTTCTAGTTCAGGCGCATTTACTGGAGGAGGAGCACCAGTTGTAGGAGGGGGGCAGACTGTTACAACTACATGTTCCGCACTTTCGGAAACTGAAAACATCTTAATTTCAGGGTTGATTCGGCTGCATTTGGAAGCGGTAGCAACAATGGATGGTGGACAGATATTTGCAGAATTAAGAGATTCAGAAACTGGAATTAGATTAGGCCATGCAACTATGGATATCAGATATCATGCAGGAGGATATGAGCCTCAAACTGTCCTCCCATCTCAACAATTAACACTGATGATGGAATTTCAAGCAATTGATGCAATATTACCTGCCGGGCATGGAATAAACATAGTATTTACAGATACTGGCGAAGACTATCTCGCGCCTGCATGTGGACCTAGTTGTACAGTACACATCTTACCATCTCTATCTCAATTATCTATACCGCACATTAACCATGATGACAATAATATATTGATTACTCCACAAAGTATCGATGCCGCTAATAATTAATTTCAATTAAAGATAAAGGAGATAATTTGTACCTCTTTCCTTGGTGTAGTCAATTAAATCTCTTGATCTACCGATTATAGCCTCGGCAGCAATCTCTTTCATGGCAGGACTAATCCATTCCAAAGAATCAAAATCTTTCATTTCGAACCAACCAAATTCTTCTATTTCATCATTATCAATTGTTATATCCTCTTTTTTATGATTCACTAAATAAGCTAAGAAAACTGCAGGCAGTTCTTTAATGATGCATTCACGGACACCAACTAACCCAATTATGGAACCATCAATGCCACATTCTTCTTTTAATTCTCTGATAGCTGCCACATGAGGCAATTCGCCTTTATCAACCGAACCTTTGGGCATACCCCAACGGCTTTTCTGAGGCCCAGAAGCCTCTTTTACAAGTAAAATTTTATTATCATTTATGAGACAAGATGCAACACCTAGGTCAGTAAGAATAGGTCTCATATTCGTTATTACTGTATGATTTTACTTATCAAATCCTGTTTTTCTAACGAATATTATCTTTGGAAGGTTTCATTGCTAGATAGGGGGTCCTTCGAAATATGTCATTGCCACGCCGGGCTATGGAACAGATGGGATTTTCCATTTGTTGTTTATCCTGTGATGCCCCTGATATTGCCGGTAGTCAAAGATGTAAGTCCTGTATTTCTTCACATGTAAAAGTAAGAGACAAAATTTCGTCAGGTCCAGCTATAACAAAGGCAGATCGACTATCAAGAGAATTCGTGACAATGTTGGCAAATCCATCCGATTTTATTGAAAATTCCAAGCATTCAGTTACTATGACATACTACAAATCATTGATTGATGCGCATCAAGGAACATCCCAGCCTAAAACCGCTGAAGAAGTAAAAGAGAAATTTGAAGCACAAAGAAAAAAGAAAGACAGATCATTAATTCGAGACATAGCAAATAATCGCAAGAAGTCATCTGAGGTATTAGGTGCAGAAGAAATAGAAGAATTATTACTTAAAATAAGCGACAAAAATCCTGAAACTTCAGACTCTTATTGGGATGAGTTACTTGATGATGTTAATGATTTATTAGAGGATGATTGAAATTACGAGCATTCAAACAGGGCGCGTTCGAGGAGTTAAACAAGATGGCAGAAAAGCGAGACCCTCGCGCACACTGGTTAGACGAAGATCCGTTTGATCAAATGGATACCAAATCAAAGACCCATACTCGTGCACGAGATGATGGTAATTGGCGAAAACCACATATTCGTGTAGTCACTGGAAATCCTTCTGGTCAGCCTTTTTTCAGGGTATTTGGTGCACAGCAGTCTCAACCAATTCCGCTGCATAAAGGTTCTATTTGGCATTTTTCAGAAAAAGAAATAAAAGATCTCAGCAATACAATAATTGCATTCACAATAGCCCTAGGATTTTTCGCAACAAATGGTATTTTTGGAGCCCTTAAATATCCATTACTTTTCGTATGGTGGGGTATTTTACTTTTAATTCCAACAATTCCTGCATTTTTGTTACATGAAATAGCACATAAAATAACTGCTAGAAAATATGGTTGTTGGGCAGAATTTCGATCATCTGCCAGTGGCTTACGTTTTGGAATTTTTATAGCTGCTCTCACAGGTATTCTATTTATGGCTCCTGGCGCAGTGATGGTCGCAGGAAATACAACAAAATCACAGTTTGGGAAAATAGCACTGGCCGGCCCGGTTAGTAATGTTATATTATGGATATTAGGCATTTTTTTGATACTATTAGGGTTTGAAACTTCGGGAGTATTTACAGTTCCTTTTGCCGGTGTATCCAAGGGAATGTTGTGGTGGTGGATGTGGGGCAATGCAGCTTTGGCAGTATTTAACATGCTTCCATTCGGACCTCTTGATGGAAAAAAAATCAAAACATGGTCAGAAACAATGTTTTGGTTTTGGCTAATAGTCGCTGGAAGTCTCATCTGGTTCAATATAAATTATCTTCCAGCACTTTTGTAGTTAGAAGTGCATCGTAGCAGATGAAAAAGAAAACAAGATCCTATTGGAATAACACAAGTGTTGCTACGATGCAAGTATTAATTGATAACTAAGCCGATTAACTTTGACCCGACATAAGTCAGAAATGACTTCTTATAATTACTAGAACCATCAGACCACCATTCGCGCCTAAGATTAATTCAGGAAGCAATTCGATATTCGAATTAAATGCTAAGATCAAAATCAAGATCGATTGAAAACCATAACCTAATAATGATGACATCGTTAATTCAAAAGACAAACTTTCGCTACCCTTTCCAGCCAGCGCATCTATTATTTGATCCTGCCATGAAAATCCGATAACATATATTTTATGGAAAAAATTCACATGTTTTTGTTTTTCCCATGGCTGTGCAACGGGACATATTTTCTCATCTATACGACTAGTAGTATCTCCTGCCCCAATCATTCTTGCGCGTATTGAGAAATGATTAAACAATGAATATTGGAATAAAATAGCGAAAATTAAACCACCTGTCAACATATAACTCCAATCTAAAAAATGACCAAAAGCACACATTACCAGAATTAATCCAATAGTATCTGCAACAGTATCCCAATATCTTCCTACGTGCGATGGAGTTTTTCTAATTCTTGCCAATTCACCATCAACCGCATCAATTACGCCCTTTATTACAAGTATAATACAGCCTTCAAGTATCATTTCTTGTAGTATTAGCCAAGCACAAAAAATAGATGCAAGTAAATGAAAATTAGTCACCATTATCACACTTACTGGAGTGTTCTTTAGACGATTAGCAAAAAATCTAGCAATGGGTCTACCCCAATCTGAAACATCAATAGCTCTACTATTGCCATATTTTCCACTAGCCATAGTCTCACTTCATTATCGTCTAATCAGAGAAAGGAATTCAAAACAGGTCTCTCATCACAATGAAAAAAGGTCATTAGAGCCCACCAAGTAATCATATCTAAGCTATTAATAACATTTGCAACGCCAGTATTTTCTTCCCCATAGTTCTTGCCAGTAGTATCCATCCATTGCTCCATTTCTTCTAATGTGTCACACACTTGATGATAACAAAAGTATCCATCCACCAACCCTCCAAAACCAACAGTGACAACCCCTAGATTATCTTGGAAACTAGCATGATCGCTTCTAGCAGTAGTGTCTTCATAAACAATGATTTCAGGTCTATCCATATCTTGCCAAACACTAGTTTTCCAAGTATCCGCGGAATAATTCAAACCTACCAATGTCCCCATCTGTTCTTCTAATCCTAGTGCATCCGATCCGATCCAATTGGAAAGGCCTACCATACCTGGTTGATCTAATTTATCATGATTTGGCCCGGGCCCAATATAGACTCTCATAGGCCATACTTCTGCATCTTTGGGATACCCGTCTTCATCAAGAGCAGGATCGGGATCTCCATGTGGAGCCCCTCCGCCTCCCGGCCAATTTACTCCAGCCATATCTAAATTAATATAATTTGTAATCGTAACATCGGGATTATCTTCTCCAACGTAATACTCTGTCCAATAATCAGAGCCTCTTTTGCCTCCTTCTTCTCCAGACCATAGACAGAACACCATAGTTCTCCTACTTTCAAAATCATTCAATGCACGTGCTGTTTCCATAACCATAGATGTACCTGCTGAATTATCATATGCTCCAACTCTTGTACCATATGTTCTTTCACCGATTATATGAGGGTCTAGGAGTACTGCATTAGCAGGCGGAGCAACATCAAAATGGGCCCCGAAAACTAACCATTCATTGGGTACTTCTGATCCCCATTTGTACGCACATACGTTGTATGCTTCAGGATTTTGTGAACCTAAGGCATCTGTAAATTCATATCGATGAGTCATAACTTCAAGCCCAAAGGAAGATAACTCATCTATGAGATACTGAGCAGCATCTTCGTATGCTGGATTTCCTTGACCTGCCCACCTATCATAATATCCTGCTTTCCCATCTATGATATCAAAAGTATCAGATGGATCAGTGATTTCATAAAGCCTATCATAGACAATTTTTCCGTGAACAATACCACTCGAATGTTCTCCGCCTTCTTCTTTTGAAACTGACATCATTCTATCTATATTAACGAATTTTGTAGCAACGGGTCCCCCTGTTTCAAAACTATGATTCACAGTACTGTAAGTAGTATTCTCAGAAGTCGAAACTCTTTCAATTCCATTTCCGGAATCCCCCATGTCGCCACCCCTAACTATCCAAGTATTCCAAGACTCTCCTTGTTCTCTAATCGGCCAAAAATCTCTACCCAATTCACCTATTAGGAATACCATTGAATCAATTCTTGGTGGTGCTAATATCGATATAGTTTCAGAATCTCCTTTGGTTAAGTCGATCACGGTTGAATTCTGGACAAAACCAGTTTTTCCATCAATCAATAGATAGGGTATGAATACTGACATCGAATTAGATGCAGAAAACGCGATATCCTGAAACATTCCACCTTCTAATATTGTAATGTCGACAGATAAATCGCCTTCACTAGGATTATTTTCTGATGAAGCAAAACATCCACTAAGCGGAGCTGTTACCATCAGAAGAACAAGCAAAGAAGCAACTTTGGCCCGACCCATGCTATCTTCGCAAACGAATATCTTGTTGAACTAAACGGTCACTTGTCTCTTAGAATTAAGATTGACTTTCTTCCCAATTATCCAATTCGTCTTGTTTAGATGGCGTAGTTTCTGTAAAGCTAGAAACCGTGGATGTACTTGTGGTAAAGCCAGAGCCACCTAATGGCGCCATATTCACTTGATTCTTCTGAGGCGTCTTCAGTGTCAAAGCAAAAATTCCTCCTAAAATTATGAAAAAGATTCCACAACAAGCGACCAATCCTCCTCCAAAGAGTCCCGCGACACCACTTGCGCCCTCTCCTATTTCGTCGAATAATACTTCAAAACCATCCACAAGTTCGTAATCTGCATTTGCCTCAATAGTATATTCTCCTTCTGCATATCGGCTCGCTGAAATAGTAGTCATATGATACCATCCTTTTGGATCATCCCCCCATCCGAATGGTTTTTCTCCATCTGTATCATCATCACAAAAGACCTCGGCATAATTTTCTCCAGTATCATTTGTCATTGTAAAGGTAAAATCATCACACCTAATATTATCTCGGACCATTACAATCATCTCTTTCTGGGGATAATCATAAACAGAAACACCTTCCATACCGGTAAATTCACTCTTTTCCTTTACATCCCATTCTCCGACATCTGAAAGATTAGATCCTCCTAATCCCGCCAAAACAACTCCGCCTAGAGTTACTACTATTCCTAATATCAAGAAAATCTTACCTGCTACATGCATGATATTGCCAATGCTAATAGATATTTAAACAATAATAGTCTATAATGGTGCAGAGGACAGGATTTGAACCTGCGAAGCACTACGCACTGGGACCTCATCCCAGCCCCTTTGACCACTCGGGTACCTCTGCCTTACAATTACCCAAATGCCTTACATATATCAGAATGGCGAAACAGATAGTAAGTATTAGTAAGTATCTAAACCATACTTTTGCGCCAGAGGAACTTCCTCTCCTGTCTTTGCATAATAGTACATTGAGGCTTTATTTACTGCATCACAAGCAGTGAAGAAAAGACTGGATATTGCTATACCTATTACGATTAAGATGAAAGCCAACGCCGCGCCAATTTCTCCAAAAATAAAGAGTGGCAAACAAACGATAATAATAGTTAATATTACGATAAAATTAATTATTCCAGTACCTGCACTAGCAACAATATTTTCCCCCCAAGTTCTCTCGAATAATTCTGGACTTTTTCCCATACTTTCAAACACTCCATTTTTTTCTAAAACAATCATTGGTACGACAAAGAAAGTTGTCATCCACCAAGCAAACGAAATCATAATAGAAA
Source organism: Candidatus Thalassarchaeum sp. (assembly GCA_016777225.1). Taxonomy (GTDB): domain Archaea; phylum Thermoplasmatota; class Poseidoniia; order Poseidoniales; family Thalassarchaeaceae; genus MGIIb-O2. Next base: position 6,592 of record JADHRW010000009.1, read on the forward strand.
TAATACGTCCTATTATGGCGACTGCTATGTTATCCGAGTTAGCCATTGCTTCAAAGAAGCTTATTATAACTCCAACTGTACCTGAAATAAGCCCCCAGATTAATATTTGTGGAAAGCATTTCATCGCCTGTTTAATTCCGTAAGAGAAACTAGGATTCCTGCCGGTAGTCATCCTCTCGTAAGCACTAGCAATTATAGCCGCGTTCCAAAAAACAGTAATTACGGACACGATAAAGTAACTAATAAAAGTGCCAACCGCAACTCCTCCTTCAAAACCTTCGTCGTTACCAATGACGAAACCGAGCCCTCCAGTAAAAGTCAGAACTGCTCCAAAACTCAAAACTGACATAATTCCAGAAAATAAAAGATAAACCATCAATTCAGGATCCGCTTTTACAACATGAATGCCGAGTTTCGTAATTCTGAGCCCTCTTTTTATTCGATTCATAAATCCAAACTTTCCATCATTAGGTGAGGACTCATAAGTATCCATAAAATAAACTCTGAATTTAATTAATTTTTTAATACTTCTACGGCATATCTCATTATAGTTTCAATATTTCATCGTTTTTAGAAATTAAACCTTCTTTATTCACTGATGCATACCATCTTGACCAACCAGGATATTTTTTTTCTGAAATTCTAACAAACCCCTCTCCATTAAAAGATTCTGATATAGTTTTACAAGGGGGCGCAGGGCCAGTTAATTCAATTTCCACCGGGCCAATCTTGAATCTAGTTCCGACTTTCATTAATTCCCAATCTAGTCCTTGAATAGTGAGGTTTTCTCCAGTCGTTCCTGGTTGAATTGGATGACCTTCTTTTTGTAGAGCCAAGATTCTTTCCATTGAAAATAAACAAACAGCCCTAGTGGGCCCCCCATGATATTGCAAATCATTTTGCTTGTCTCCTTCTACGTTGTTTTTCCCGAGAAATACTTGTGAAACAGGAAATTTAGGCACCCCTCCGTCTTTCCTGATATTTATTGAATTCACTATTGCCACAAATTTCACCATTTTAAGACATATTTTCTAGAATCTCAAGAGTTTCTTTCACCATTCTTTCTTTATCGAATCTCTTTTCAGTAGTTTCTCTAGCTGCTATTGAAATAGAACTTCGAAGTTTAGAATCATCACCTAATTTTCTTATTGAACTAACTAATTCGTCCATATCACCGGGTTTTATGAACAACCCATCGAAATCATGTGTAATGACATCAGCATTGCCTCCAATTTCTGATGAAATAGTTGGAATGCCATGAGACATCGCTTCTAATAAGGCTAGAGGCAGACCTTCGTATCTCATAGTTGGAATCAAATAAATATCAGCCGCTGCATATATCCTTGCTAATTCATCATCATCAACTCGGCCATGGAATGTCACTTTTTCATCGACATCAAGTTTATTTGTTAGAATTTTAAGATCATTTAGGTATGGCCCCGTCCCTACAATATCTAAATGTAGATCTAAATCATCTATTTCTTTTACTGCCATTATAGCTTTTTGGAAACCCTTCTGACGATCCGCTCTACCTGTACAAAGAAGCCTTAACCTCCCGACATTTTCTACAAAAGCAGTTTTTTCTGGTAGTTTAATACCATTTTCTATTACTTTGACCTTGTTCTTAGCGAATAAAGAAAAATCTCTTTCTAAAGTTGGAGAAACGAGTATTATTTTTTCAGCATTTTTCCTCATAGGAAACTCCCATAGGAGACATCTTCTGAATAAATGCAAAGGAGTCAAAATCATCCAGTGCCAATAACGCGGCCTTTTATCTGCCGAAGAAAGAAATGAAAGTAATTCAGTTCTCAATGAACCATGGCAAACTATTGCTATTGGAATATTCAGTTTACTGGCCCAAGACATCACCCCGGTCGCAGCAAATTCGTTACTATGAATGATATCAATAGGATTATCTTGATGTATTTGTTTAACTAATTTTTTAGATTTATTAAACCAAGCTCTTGACAATTTCGTTGGTTTTGATGGATTTAGGTAATAGGCAGTATAACCATCTTTTTCCTCCATTTCTATATTATCAGGGTGTGCAGTTGTAACAATAGTGACCTGATGGCCCTTTGCAATGAACCCCTCACACAGATCCATGCATTGTCTTTGAAAACCTCCAAAGCCATGTGAAAGGGTAGAACGGGTCATCACTAGAATGTGCATGGAATAAACAAATGACAGGCATGAGAGTTATAGGTCTATTCTCTACAAGGGTTATGGCTTCCAATATTATTTTTGGCCATGAGTTATACAATGAAAGTGAAATAAGATGTGGTGTGTGGCAAATATTAGTTGTTACCGATGCCAGAGGTCGATGTATTTCTTATTGGAGTGCCTAAAGCAGGCACTACTTGGCTGGCCTATGCTCTAGATCAACACAAAGAAATAAATCTTTCAGATCCTAAAGAACCGAACATCATCGCATCGCATCGAGGAACATTTGTCCGAACGGAAGAAGATCCGGATTGGGATAAATTCAAGATTCATTTTAATGAAAAGGGGCTTAAATTAGACGCCTCTATTCATGCTTTTTCTTGTCCCCTAGCGCCTTCGAGAATACAAGAGCGTATTCCAAATGCGAAATTTATACTTTGTTTGAGAGAGCCGGTCTCAAGATCTTTTAGTCATTGGAATATGGTTTTTCTTGAAGAAGCAGTTGCTAATGATGTTGATTGGAGTACATTTGAGAAAGCTTGGACAGATAATCGTCTAAGAGATGACTCTAACTATGGGACATCTATGAATCGATGGTTAAAGGAATTTGACTTAGAGAGATTCATAATAATAGATAGCGGTAGATTAAAATCCGAACCAGTTAATGTTCTAAGGGAGATAGAAAACTTCCTTCAGATTCCTAATTTTGATTATGACATAGAAGAATCTAGACATTCTAATAGCGCTATTTCTCGGCGACCTATCACTTCTTTTGGTAAATTAACAAAGGGTATATTCTCATTAATTCCAGGATTAATAAAACAGCCAATAGTCAAAATATTACAAAAAAGAGATTTCAATATCTATAATTTGCCAATTTTAAGCAACAAAGGAATCACACATCAATTACAAAATAGACATTACAATATTTGTGGAGAAGACCTAATCGCAGAGCTGGAATTATTTGAAGAACTTACAGGTTACGACACCAAAATTTGGTGTAATGAGATAAATAATCGTATTAAAAATTGAATTTATTTCTATACAGAATAACCAAATTTCTCTAATGTTTCGATATTTTCTTCTGCGAAGTCATTCAAAGTTTGATCATTTCTGAATGCAAAGGCCCGACTACTATCTACCATTTCTTGTATTTCTATCAATAATTCTGCGTTTATTTCAGTACCAATAAAACTCCAAATTTTCTTTAGAATTATTTCGGGATTAACAAGTAACTCTTCATAACGAATTTCTAAAACATTCTCACAAGTTTTAACAACATTCTTTTCGACTTCCATTTGTTCCGCCCAAAATTCTAACGCATGAGAAAGTGTAGCCGCTCTTTGTCCCCTTCTTATTGGAGAATTGCTATCTTTCCATTTGTATAATTTCATCCATTTTTTAAATCGATTTTCATCTTCTGCCCAGTTTTTCAGACTTCTAGAATGGAGACTCGAGGCAACATCAACACCATGCCGAATAACATGAATAACTTTCATCTTCGGCCAAATTGTTTTCCATAATGGTAAAGCAGGCCCATTTCTTGGATCTTTCCAACCCCATTTACAGTCTAAATCTAATAATCCATTTTTCATTGACCTTCCAGAAAATTTCTTACTCGAAGAGCTCATAATCCGTGTCTTCAAGTATTCTTCAACTTGATTTCTTGCAGGCTCATAGTCAATTAGCTCTTCAACAGCAGCAGGTCTTGCCCAATCAGCCCCTGCATTTTCATAGATCCACTTATTCAATCCTATGAAGAATTTAGATTCATGATCAGTTTGTAAATCTCGACCCATTAGAATACCAGATTTGTCTAATATTCGGGATACTAGGCTAGTACCACTTCGATGCATACCTATCACTACGAAGGGACTTTCCATGTTACTCCGTATTGGTTTCCATGTTAAGTTGTAACGGGTAACTCAATAGATAAACCAACTATAATAATCTTGTATTATCAAAGACTAATCATACATTTACTTCAATAACGAGTAGCATTTCGATAAATCATGATTGATATTGCTTCACTTGTACTAGGAGATTTTCAAGATACAATTGTAGCAGCCTTTGGAAGCACTTTTGGTTGGATTACAGGACATATCATTGTCCTATTACTAGTATTATCTACTCTATGGATAATACAAAACAGATACCATATTCTTAATGAGTCAGGTTGGGGTTATTCAAACATCAAAGATATCTCAGTAATTATATTGTTAACTGCAGTTCAATACCTTGTTTACGTAAACCTACTCGGTTTTCCAGGTGCAGCATCCCTGGGAATTAGTGTTGCTGGAACAATATCATTAAGATGGCACATACTTGTGCTCGAATGATTCATTTGTCTACTCGTATTCTCTACCTTTTCGACGATAATATACGAATCCGCCAATTATTAATATCAAGATTCCAATAGATCCTGCAATTACAGGAACCTGTTCTTCTGTTATGCCAAGCTGTTCCAAAACCGACTCATTCCCTCCGAATTCAATACCTAAACCTATAGCCTTTTTCTTAATCTTTAAATCGACTTTATTGGTACTTGGGCATAAATTTGGTTTCACATCACCCTTTTCGACAATAACTATACATCCCTCCCAGTCTTTTTCTAAATCACTAGGCGTTCCAATTCTGAAATTACAGTTACCTCCAGAATCTCCAGAATCAATATCTACGTCACAATCCCCATCTATGTTCTGAAATCCGCTTGGCCATGAGGATGAACCCATATTTTTTTCAATTAAATGAATTTGATAAGTTATTCTCCCATCTTCATTACTTTCACAATTTATTGATGCTGAAATAGAAATTTCATCTCCAGAATCAAAATCCCCTCCTCCTTGTCCTATTTCCGCTTCACATGATGAGTATTCGATGATAGTGACAGTAATTTCTTCTTCATCAGAAGACCCAGCCGGGTACGGTACGCCGTTTACTTGAGTTACAGTTGCCGTTATATTGACTAATATTTCTCCAGGTGGTTCCGCTTCATCCGACCTTAAACTAACTTGAAAATCAGTACTTGATCCAGCCCCTATAGTAATTGAACCAGGGGCAGCACTTTCCAATTGTCCAGATTGCAAAGCAATATCTATTGTTTCAGAAAACATAGAGGGGTTTTCTGCAACACAATTAATTAAACTAGTTCTTGTTGACTGGGGGCTAGGATCAATTTCAACATCATCATCGCATTCAAGAATCACTTCAGGCAATATTTGTGCCGAAACAGGAGACATGATTCCTGCCATTGAAGACAAACAAAGCATCATACAAATGATTCCGACTGCCTTAGACATATTCCGGCCGAGAGAACTGTCGTCCATAGAATTATTCCTAACATTAATCATTTTTTGATTAATATTGTATTCAAAGGATTCATGACAGCCATTACCTCCGATTGAAGTATGAGTGATGGAGCGGGACAACCTCCGGTGGTAATAGTTCCCGAGCAAACTACAATCACAAGTGGTACCGCAGTCCAAGAAAAACTGATTACAGCCGCAAGAGTATTTTCAGATTTATTGAAGCCTACATTTGGCCCTAGAGGGCTAGATAAGATGCTTTACAAAACCAATGGAACAACCGCTGTAACTAATGATGGGGCGAAAATAGTAGCAGAATTGTTAGTAAAACATCCTGCAGCTAAAATGATGGTTTCTATGGCTAATTCACAGGAAGAAAATTGTGGCGATGGCGTAACCACAACTATGCTATTGTGCGGTGCACTTCTTCAAGAAGCAAACCTTCTTCTTAGAAAAGGATTACACCCATTGACATTAGTTGAAGGATTTAGAAAGTCTCTTTTGGTTGCGGAAAGTCAAATGGATTTAGATTCTCATGAAATTAGTGAAGAGGTGTTGTTAGGAGTTGCTGAAACAGCACTTACTGGCAAGGGTACAGAAGGAGCATTAGATTTATTTTCTTCAATGATAGTGACGGCACTTACATCAATTTCTAAGACTCAAAAACAACCTCGGGCAGAAAATATTGCTATGTTTAAATCAAAGAAGGGAAGCATCAATGATTCTAGAATAATCACTGGGGTCGCTTTTCGTCGTAGAGTCCTAATGGATAGCCTACCTAATCAATTATCAGATGTTCAAGTAGCGGTTATTTCTGGAGATATTAAAATCAGAAAAATGACTAGAACCGCTGAAATTAAAATATCTTCTGCCGATCAATTAGATGCATTTGTTGATGCTGAAAAAGACCGCAAAATATCTATTGCTGAAGCGATAATAAATAGTGGTGCAAAAATAGTATTGTGTGGCGGAGAAATAGATAGAGATATATTACATCACTTAGCAGATATGGATATTCTCGCAATAGGCGAATTAGACTCTTCAGAAGTTGAAAACTCAGCATCTGCAACGGGTGCTAACGTCACAGATTCAATATTAGATATCGGTCCCCAAGACTTAGGTTTCTGTGGACAAGTATCTTGGGAAAGGAATGAAGCCAGCGATATGGTTGAAGACATCATAAGAATCGATGGATGTATTAATCCTGGTTTGGTTACAATAGAAGTTGGCGGAGCCGGTGAATTAGCCACTGAAGAAATCATTCGTGGATTACATGACGGATTAAGGGCAGTATCTTTAGCAATGGAAGATGAAAAAGTATTACCTGGAGGAGGCGCAATACATAGTCGAATTGCCAGATCTGTAAGGACAGCATCTGAATCTGAACCCGGCCGATCTCGACTTGCGATGGATGCATTTTCCAGAGCCATGGAAACAATACCCAGTGCTTTAATCGAAAATTCCGGAAATGATCCTTTAGATGGGATTCTTGAGTTACGCTCAGCGACTAGAAATCAAGAATATTTCACTGGCATAGATACTCAAGGAAAAGTTTCAGCAATTCAAGGTGTTTGGCATCCTCGTACAGTTATCCAAGAGTCGCTTCAATCTGCATGTGAGACCAGTATTGGAATGCTTCGGATAGATCAAGTAATTTCTTCAAGAGGCGATTGAAACAACTAGTTACAAACACTTCAAGTCTTATGCATCTACGCCTCAATATGACAGCACGCCGAGCCCTACTAAGCGTATGGGAAAAGTCCGGAATTGTAACTCTTGGTAAATCATTATCTGATATGGGCTGGGAAATACTTTCAACAGGTGGAACATCTAGAAAATTAAGGGAAGCCGGCATTGAAGTAATTGATGTTAGCGAAGCAACAGGCCACCCCGAATGTTTTGATGGAAGAGTCAAGACTCTTCACCCAGCTATTCATGGAGGAATTCTAGTAAGAAGAGATAGAGAAGATGATATGAAAATGCTCTCAAAATTAGATTATGGCACCATTGATTTAGTCTGTGTAAATCTATACCCATTCGAAGCAGTTGCCGCCAAGCAACCTCCGGTATCTAACTCAGAACTAATTGAGATGATTGACATAGGAGGACCAACAATGATCCGTTCTGCTGCAAAAAACCACAAAGATGTCTTAGTGCTAACAGATGAAAGCCAATATCAAAAAGTCATCAAAGAGCTTCAAAAAACAAATGCTAATAATTCTGATATTAGTTTGGAAATACGGCAAGAACTCTCTCTTGCAGCATATCAATGTACAGCTGCTTATGATGCAGCAGTGAGTAATGAACTGGAGAAAAGATTTGTCGGTGAGGCTGTGCCAAACAGGCTCCATATCGCATCTGAAATAGGTATCGAACTTCGTTATGGCGAGAATCCACATCAGCCCGCATCATTCTACCCCGCGTCTTCCTCAGTAGGGCCCAGAGGGTTAGCATCGGCAATTCAACACGGTGGAAAGGCACTTTCATTCAATAATTATCTAGATCTAGATGGTGCACTCAGAATTGCCCGTGGTCTGTTGAAAGATATGGACAGTATACGTAACCAAGGATGTGTTGTAATTAAGCATACTAATCCTTGTGGTGCGGCAATCGATTCCTCACAAAAAAATGCCTGGATTAATGCTCTAGCAAGCGATCCTGAAAGTGCATTTGGTTGTGTAGTAGCATTTACAACAATGGTAGAAAAAGAAACGGCTGAAGCGATAGGAAGTCATTTCTTAGAGTGCATAATTGCACCAGGATACACAGATGAGGCATTAGAAATATTATCTCAAAAGAAAAATAGAAGAATGTTAACTATGCCTGAATTTTTACCCCGAGAAGAAGAATTAAGAATTCGTCAATTAGATGGAGGATGGGTTGCCCAAATCCAAGGCCCGCCTAGTATAGATTGGACTGAAGTAAAGTGTGTAACTAAAGTAGTGGGCGATGCTGACTTAGTTTCACTCGCGCGTTTCGGATCAACAGTACTTTCCGAAGTTAAATCCAATTCAATAGTATTAGTCGCTATTACTGAAACAGGTTTTGCTACTGTCGGAGTTGGCCCGGGACAGACTAGTAGAGTAGAAGCAGTACGTATTGCCGCTAGAAGAGCAGGAGATAGAGCGATAGGTTCGATGATGGTATCTGATGCCTTTTTCCCTTTCCGTGATGGTATAGATACAGCGAATGAAATCGGAGTTACTACGGTTGTACAACCAGGCGGCTCTATGCGGGATCAAGAAAGCATAGATGCTGCTAACGAGCACGGAATGTCTATGTTTTTCACTGGTCAAAGATTATTCTTACACTAAGAATACGACAAATTCTCTAATGCTAAATTAAGAAAATTTAAAAAATTATGCGAAAAGATACAAGTATACTTAAGTCAATAATACAAAAGTAAACAGACATTCATTAATCAATCATTACAACGTATAATAATGCACGCAGGACACATACTAACAATACTAATTGGTTTCTACGCATCTTTCGCTGTTACAGTGATGAGTGTTACGCCATTATTAGGTTGAATAACTAAACTCAGTAATATTAGAATACAAAGTATCTAAATATAGTATTAGACGCCATCTCTCACATTTATTTTATCTTTTTTGATAGTTTTATACATAGAAAAAAACATCATCTTACTACCTCTGCGATATCTATGCAGGAACTCCTCCTTATCTCTATTGGGGCCTTTATTGTCGCTGCTCTAACGGTGCCAGCAGGATTTGGACTTTCGACATTATTGACTCCCTTGGTACTATTCGTTTTACCTGTCCATGAAGCTGTTGCTGTTGTAGCAATAGTTCATTGCGCCCACAATGCAGGAAAGTTTCTTTCACTCAGGGAATTTGTTGATTTTTCCGCATTTAGGAGATATGGCATTTGGTTGGTAGTTGGGGCAATTATCGGAGCTTTACTTCAAAATCAGGTTCCGGGAGACCCTCTCCTTTTATTGGTCGGTATATTTCTAATCATACTACCAATTCTCTCAATTAGTGAAAGATGGACAGGATATAAAATACCCGAGGCTAATGATCAGATAGGAGGTTTTGGTTCAGGATTTATGGGGGGATTATCTGGTCACCAGGGGGCATTAAGAGCCATGTTTCTAACAAGACGATTACCAGATAAAATGGCTTATGCAGCAACTGCCAGCGTACTTGCTCTTTGTGTCGATTTATCTAGAATACCCGTCTATATATTTTTTAGAAGCGATGAGGTAGTCAATCATTTAACTCTAACTGCAGTTCTTGTTATATCCGCACTTATTGGTGTCAGAGTCGGGAAAAAATGGCTAAAATCTTTGAAATCATCTCAGATTCATTTTATGGTAATGTCAGGAATTATAGGAAGTGGTGTTTTCTATATTCTCGAGGCTGTATACTAGCCTTCTTTATCTCTTTTTTCTCTAAGAAACTTAACCAGTGAATCCAGATCTTCGAAAAGTATTGTTACAACACTAATATGGTCACAATCTTGACAGATAAAACGCTTTCCAGTTTCATATCCCATATAAGGGACAATACGAGGGCTAAAACAATTTGAGCAGACTTCAATATTTTTCAAATTATTAGGATTTGATTTCATATCTAATCCTCATTCGTTCGATTGTCTAAATAATCTAATCATATTCAATTTTTTCTGAATACTAGATTCAATAATACTAGATAATTCATTTATATCGATTGTTTTTAATGCCTGAATTTGATCTTCAATCGAATCTATAATTAAAGATGCAATTTTCCAAATTGCATCATTATCGGGGTTTGGAAACATATTTTTAATTTCATTATCAATATCAAATTCATCAACATCCATCTCATTAATTTCTGCAATATTTTCAATGTAAGTTCTCCATAATGCCAATAGACTTTCCCACTTTACAGGCTCGATAATTCCTTTTAGTTCAGGAATGATTTCTATTACTGCCCTAACATATAGTTTACCGGATGGAGCTTGTTCGATATATTGCCCCATCAGCTCATTAACAGAAGGGAATATGGCATCGAAAGGCTCTGGTTTAAGTGCGGGTTCTATCAAAGAGAGTATACGGAATCTCTCACCTCCTTTAGCCCCATACAATAGATTTGTCCCCTGTTCTTCTAAATCATTTACTTGCACTAACGTCCCTACGTCATATGGGACCAACCATCCATTTATGTCAGGCATTGCAGGATTTGACATCACGTGCCCATAAGCCAAATTATCAAGAGTAATATCATCTAACATCTGCTTATATCTTGGTTCAAAAACTCTCATGACCATCTCATCTCCAGGTAAAAGAAGTGATTCAAGAGTAAAGAGAGGGATAATCATTTCATTTTCTTTCAACAATGGAATCTGATTTAATTTTAAAATTTCCATAATCATGCCTTCTTAATTTTTCTAGATGTATAAATCATTATTGAAATAATCACTACTAATATCGTCACGATTGAATATGTGCTGATAGAGGAAGCGCTTTCTTCTATCACTTCTTCTTCATTTTCATCAGATTCATTTTCAATAACTGAAATGGGATTTACATTAATTACACCAATCATATTGACTTGCTCATGGGGTTCGCAAACAAATTCATATGAGCCATTCATCCCAACGTCAAAAGTAAAAGAAAAATCTACATTTCTCTCTGGATTTCCAGAATCAAAGACGCCATTCGTTTCAACTGCATTGTGGGCTAATAGTTCGCCACTCCAAAAAAATCTAACAGTATCTCCCTCGTCAATAGTTACTTCTGCGGGAGAGAACTGCAAATTAGTACTATCAACTGTGATTACAACTTCCTCTTGCATATTTACGTCGGCCTGTTCTGATGCAACAGGTCCAATTAAAGAAATTGAAAATATTAGAAAGGCCAAGGAGAAACCGACAACTTTACCCACCTTCATAAACCCACAGTATTACATTAACCTATGAAGTCATGTATTGAAATTATCACTAAATTAGTTCCTACTTTTAACTTTCATCCCAACATACCATATCCCGATAATTCCAACTAGAACAATAGTTATTGTTCCAAAACCAGGGTCGGCACCGTTCCATGAGGAAACATCATTCCACACTCCTTCACCTTTAGTAGAGACGTGCCAAACAAAATAAGAAGATAATGAGGTCATGATTGCAATCATAGATATAATTCCAGTTTTAGCATGCTTCGGAACGGTTTTGCCTGTTGCATAGTAATCAATAACAGCCGAACCAAAATAAGGATTATTGAGCGTTTTTCTGAATAACTTTTCACTAGAAAGAGAAAACAAAAACGCAGCAGGAACCGCCCAAGATACTGTAGGCCACCCAGGAATCCATATCCCAATTACAGCAAAAATAACGAATAAAGATCCTGCGCCAACATACAGTTTACTCTTGAATGGACTACTGGCCACACAGTATTTTTCAACCACCTCGTCGATGGTCTGTAACCTATCCACAAAACTCCGACCAACCAATAGAAGATAAATCAATATGTTTTGTTTAACATAAATAATCCCCAACTCTCAAGGATAATCACCCTAGCCGATTGACATGAGCGTCCCATATATCAGGCCTCGTCGAGGGTCGAAAGAGGATCCTTTACGGATAGGGATACTAATTTCTGGAGGAGGCTCAGGTTTGTCTGCTTTAATCAAATATCAATTATCCAATCCATCGAGCCACAAAACTGAACTTATTATCTCGGATAATGCTACTGCAAAGGGATTAAAATTTGGCGCCGATTTTGATATACCTGCCATGGCAATCGAATTACCTGAAATTAATGATAAATCTAAGCGTAGAATTAAACATGAAGAATTAATACATGATAAGTTAATTCAGTCTCGTATTGAACTTGTAGTTTTAAGCGGTTATATGAGAATTTTATCTCCAAAATTTGTCAAGAAATGGAAAGGTCGATTAATTAATATTCATCCTTCTTTGCTTCCTAAATACCCTGGTGCATATGCTCATAGAGATGCCTTAGATGATGGTGCTAAAATAACCGGATGTACAGTTCATTTAGTCGACGAAGGTGTAGATACGGGTGAAATTCTTGCACAATCTGAAGTCCCTATTTTTGATAGTGATACAATTGAAATATTACAAGAAAGAGTGAAAAAAGCAGAGCATTTACTTTACCCAAAGGTCTTAGATGATTATTGTAGCAAGTAATTATTTCGAGATATACTGATTAATTTCATCGAGCGTTATTTCTTGGAATTCCCCAGTATTAATATCATAATTTGAAAGTTCCATACTACCTATTGCTAAACGATGTATGGAAATAACATAATTTCCTAATGCACTAAACATTCGCCGGATTTGGCGTTTTTTGCCTTCCTTAATTGTCAAAACTGCTATCTTTTCATCGTCTAAAGTAATATTAGCTGGTTGAGAAACATATCTTTCATAATAATCATTATCAGATATTTCAATTTTCACCCCTCTTTTAATTTGAGAAATTTCATTTTCCGTTATTCCCAATTCTGTTTCTACAAGATATTTCTTAGAAATATGATTTTTTGGATTTGTGATTTTATCTACCAATTCCCCATCTGTTGTAACTAATAAAAATCCAGTCGTATCCTCATCTAATCTACCGACAGTAATTAGAGATTCATACACATTAGATGGGACTTTATCTCTAAAAATTTCATATACAGATTTTTTATTCAACTGTTTTTCTTGATCATTCAACCGCGAGCAAATCACTCCTTCCGGTTTATTCAATAAAAAATACATATCATTAGTTGGTAGTGTCAGCACTTTTCCCTTGAAAGTTACAAATTTTGTATTTGGATTGAATTCAAATTTAATATCTTTTACAGTCGAACCATTAACTGAAACGTCTCCGCCCCATATAGCATTCTTAACTTCATTCTTCGAAGTAAAAATCCCACATTTAGAAAGAAACTGATGTAATCTTATTTTCATATTTCATTCCATAATCAATTCTACTAAGTCACCAACGGATTCGTATAGACTTGGGCCATTTTCAAGATAGTAAACTCCGCCAGTTTTACTGCGTGAATCTTCGGGTTGCGAATTATTTCCACTCGCACAGGTTCCAGTACAACCATCTGCAAAGGCCACATAAACCCGACCATCTCTATCTATATGTAAATCGTTAAAATCTAGTAAATTTCTATTAGAACCGCCTATGTCTCGACAATCGCCACTATTCAAACATATACTTCCAATTTGTACAGGATCATCTGAAACTCTAACGGTATGGAATATTGGATTTTCATCTAATGCATTTAAGCTGTAAGTAATATACAAATGATAGTGTACATTATTATTAGCAGTGTGAGGATTCCCAGTCCAATTAACCTCATCAATATCCGGCTCACCTAATTCACTTCCATTTTCACTTCCAAGGTAAGTTATTGCGATACGCCCTGGATCTCCTGCATCAATTTGAGGAAAAGTTGTTGAAATTACTTCTATTGGACTTATTCTAATACTGTCTTGTCCCCAAGATTCTCCAGAATCAGTACTTCTCGACATATATACTCCAAAATCAGCACCAGACCATATATGGTATGCATTAGAATCTGTATCGGTTGCAACTTCGCTATTTTTTCGAGGATTTGGTGTACTAACATCTTCACCCATTGTTCGAGTATCCCAAGAATAACCATTGTCTTTCGAGAAAATTACCGCGGGTGTCTCAACTCTTGGTGTAACGTAAACGGTCCCATCTGGAGCGGTTGTAATTGCTCCATGTAAACCTCCATCATCGGTTGCTAGTCCAAATATCTGGCCCCCCAATTCGAAAGTAGCACCACCATCAAAACTGGTGAAACAGAAAATTCCTAATCCTTTATTGTAACAAAAATATACTGCCTCGTCATAAATTGGAGACAATGAGCCAGGAATTCCATATCCATCGCTGACCCAAGGCCCTGTTGCAAGTTTAATGTGATCATTCAAAGGAGTTGTTCCTGAATCATGAGGGTTGCCCAACCAACTTTCTCCATCATTATCTGACCAACCAATCCATGTAGATTCTAATCCCATCATATGAATATTAAACACACGATCAGTTACTGGGTCTACCCAGCCGTAAGGGTCACTAGTGAATGGTGCTTGAGTAAAATCTCGCGAATTTTCCCATGTTAAGCCATAGTCACAAGATCTCATAGGTTTTTCTAAAGCTATGAAGAATATGCAACCACTCGATGTAATGCCGATGCTTGGTTCTGGACCATCTTCTCCTACGTCGCTAAAAACAAAACTCATAGGCATGGATGGAACATCGATTGCAAACCCATCTGGGCCAGTTACAAATATTCCATTTGGAGACACAATTTCTTCTGAAATAATGCCCTTTTCATCATCTAATTGAAGACATCCCGAAAATGTGACTAAACACATCATTAGACTAACTAGAGAAGCCCTCATTCGTGTCTTCATGAGGGGGTCGTATTCATTGGATTATGTTACTCTTTTCATAGCATGAGCAAAATAATGCCGGGGTGTGATTGATATAGTTAAGACGGTTGGCAGTAATTATGAAGCAAATTACTGTACTGATAGCCAGCCTATTATTAATATCAACTCCTTTAGCAGGGTGTCTCGACGATGCCAGCTTGGAAGAGTTCATTGATGACATCGTAGGCTGTATGGACGCAGAAGCAAAAAATTATGATGATAATGCTACTACAGAACTTGTAGGGAACTGTATTTATGCTGCATCAATGGATGTATTTATGGATGCAATGGATCAAGAAATAGATATTCAATCTATGTTGAATCAAAGTTCAACTGCTGGTTATTCAATGTCGATGACAACGCCAATGGAAGATAATGGAATGGTCGATACTGGTGGCGCTATGATGCTAATTGAAGAAACTGTCATGGTAAATATGTCCGCAAATGCGGCTCATGTTTCTATTGCAATGAGCATACCAATGATGTTCTCCCAGGTAACAACAATGACACAAGTCGGAGAAATTGTAAATGTGCACCACAAATTAGATGGTATGATGGTAACTCAAATGGGCGGAGAAACTATTGATGAAAAATATCAGACTAGAGACATGTCTCCTAATGTAATGGAATGGGTTCTTCCAATGTTAGCTGACTCAATGGCCAGTGATATCGCCAGTGATATGGGCGATGACGATGACGATGACGATGGGCTTGCCGATGAAGCACCAGAAAACGCTACAATATCGGTAAGTTTCGATTCAGCAACCAATACTCAAACAATGGATATGTCAACGACCAATGAGACCGGAGCTATCATGAATCTTTCAATTAAGATTGATGAGGACTCGGAGCTAATGTCTTGGTCTATGGAAATGACCAATGAAACAGGCTCTACAGCGCATATGTCCTATACTATAATGTGGGGCGATGCTGTAGTAATTACAGTTGATCAGACACTACCTAAGACGGCTATTCCAGTATATTGGGACGGCTTACCAGATTTCGGCAACCATGATCAAGATGACGATGATGGACATGACGATGACGGTGATGAACCACCTTCTGCAGAAGAGGTACTAGATGCATTTGATGCAAATATGGACAATTATCTTAGTTTCGAAGAATTCTGGGACTCATGGGCCGATGAAGAAGGTTCAGAAAATATCGAGGAGATACACGATATTTTCAATGAATCAGACTATGACATGAATGAATTACTAGATGTTAATGAACTTGAAAGTTTTATATTAGATATAGTTGATTACGATGATGGACATGGCGACGAGATGTCTCCTGAAATGATGCTCGATTGGATGGATTACAATGATGATGGAATGGTAAGTTGGGATGAATTTGACCAATTCATCATTTATGAAGATGGAGGATGGGGAGATGAAGATGAGCGTTATGAAAGTCAAGAACATTTCAATTATTCAGATTCTAATGGCGATGGATTACTTGATTATAATGAACTATCTTCATGGATAAGCAACATGGGTGAGGATGATAACGATGGTTCAGAAATGTGGATGTGCGACAATGGCGAAGAAATCCCTCTAGATTATGTCAATGATGGATACCCCGACTGTGAAGACGGTTCCGATGAAGATGATTCCGATGACAACGAGCCAGAGATGTGGATGTGCGACAATGGCGAAGAAATACCTGTAGATTATGTCAATGATGGAGAAGATGACTGTGGAGACGGTTCAGATGAGTACGATAATGGCGGCTCTGATGATGATAACCATGATGATGATAACCATGATGAAGAAGACTGGGACGATGAGCCAAGAAATTTATCTCTTACAGTAGCCAATAACCAAACCTTTGAGGCAACATTAAGTGATTTCTCTGTTCAATTTTTAACTTGTAATTCTGATATTAGATCTGAATGTAACGTAGAAGAAAGTGCGAGTCTTACTAATCTAACTGGACAAATGGGAGATTCTAGCTATGTTTATACAGATGTAGATGCGGATGGCATGATCTCTACCGGTGATACACTGGAAATTACGAGTATGAACTCCGATTATGAATTTGATTTATATGACTCATGGTCAGATAGTTATGTTTCTGACTCAGGCGTCAATGGGCCGAATATGCCTGGATTTGGAGGAATACTTGCAACAATCAGTATGCTTGGTGCGGCCTTCCTATTACCACGAAGAGACGATTGAATTATTCATCATCGAATACTTCTATCTCGACGTTACGCTTGACCAAGTCTGTGAATTTGGATGTGTAACGAGTAGCTCTTACAACATGATTGTCAATCCAATGATAATTGCCTCCTCGGGGTTTTTCCATCAAGAGAGAATGGTATTGGAATCCTTTTTCTTGTAACCAAATTTCTGTTATAGATCGGTGCTCTTCTGTTCTAGCAGTGAAGAAACAAATATGATGTCCTTCAACAAACCAGCGATTTATTGTTTCGATAGCATCTGAATACGCTTCAGCAGTAACCATTCTTTCAGGTTCTTCATTTGGAATATCTTCTCCAACAGTTCCATCTATATCTATAAGGTAGTTTTTCTTATCTGGAGGCAGTATAGGACTAATCTTTTTTCCATTATTATCGATAGCTTCTACCAAGTCTTCCATGTGTCTCGCCTATGAAGGCCATTCATGAATAAGAGGTATGCGAATTCTCAGAAATTGCTATTTTATGGATAAGCACATTCCTTATTCAGGAATTTCATCACCGTATTCCGAAGCATTATGAACAGATGGTCGGACGGACAACCATGCCTGGTGCATATGACAGAAGCAGAAAATCTGCTGTTGTTAGGAGTATTTCTTCTAATTACAGCAATGCTCTATCTAGTTATTTCGGGACAAAAACTCCTAGTTACGAAGCAGCAGTAGGGGCTCATAATGCATATGTAACCGCTCTAAGAGCGCATGGCACGGAAGTCACTATATTACCTGAGTTAACGGAATTTCCAGATAGTTGCTTTGTTGAAGATACTGCTGTAATGATCGATGGTAAAGCAATTATTCCGAACATGGGACATCCTTCTAGGGAAGGGGAACAAAAAGCTGTATTAGAACATATGAGTAATTTCGCCGAAATAATTCAAATGCCTAATGGAGCCACATTGGATGGCGGAGATGTAATATTTTTCGATGATAGGTACTTGATTGGACGCTCAACACGTACCAACAAAGAAGGGGGGGATTTCCTTGCATCACATATTAAAAAAAATGGCTATGATGCTGAATTTATCGATGTTCCAGATTCTACTTTACACCTAACAACTGTTTGCTCATCTCCTAGAGAAGGTACTGTAATTGCTGCTGAAGGGCACCTTAAAGAAAGCCAACTTTCTGGTTTCGCCGAAGAAATTATTTGGACGCCTAATCAAGAAAGTTACGCTTCTAATACCATAGGATATTCCAATGATAGGCTAATCATCGCAGCTGGTTTTCCAAAGACAAAAAACATTCTTCAAAATGAGGGTTTTAGGCTAATGTCAGTTGATATGGCGCCAATTATGCAAGCAGATGGTTCTTTGACTTGTTTATCGGTTTATACTTCATAAAGCATCATTCCAATATATTTGTTGGAACTGAGCCATAGATATTTTCGCTCATATTACCTTCTTGAATAAAGAGATAAATCAAATATAACATTCCAACTATTGGAATTAATACTATCAAGAAAAACCAACCAGATTTTTCAACATCATGCAGTCTTCTCACTATCACCGTAGTGGTGGGAGGTATTAGTAAAACTGGAAAAATTGCGGCAATCCCTATATTTCCTAATAGTGCGATTATAGCACATATTATATGAAATAATATACCAGCTAATATCCACCACCAATATTCTGAGCGAGAAGACCTACCGCTGAAGGTAAATGATTTTCCAATTCCACTCTTTGTGGCATCGATAAAGGACATCATATTCTCAGGTCTGACCATAAGGCACACCTGTCTTGTTATTCAATAAAAGAAATTACTCTAATATTGTTTTATTCTTCGCCAGCGAGGAATCCACATTCAACTAATCCCCAAGGGAAGAGTATAATTCTTAGTGCAAATTCTACAGGTTCGGTATAGCCACGATTTCTCAATCTTCCTACCCATACTCCCAAAGACATCCAAATAAAAACTACAGAAAAGACTAGTCCAACTATATCTGTAACTACACCAATATCCATAGCTAAGTTCATAATACCTAAAATTAAAGAAACTACCACATTAACTATTGCAATTCCAATTCCCCACAGCCACCAAGGACCTCTTGTTAAACTGACGCTATCGTCAAATTTCATCATTTCTACTATTCCCATATAATCACTCATCCTGGCTCTGTGGCCTTATTCTGATTTTGGCCCCCCTCTCACTTATAGTTATTCCCTGCATCACAGATCTTTTCGATAGTTTATGTTCTTAATCAGGGCGCAGTCAATCATCAGAAGTGTGTGCGGATTTTTCAAAAAAACCTCTCTCAAGGATTCATCATTCCATTTTTTTAATTGCAGTTTCAATATGTTGGGTCTTACTAAAGCGATTAAAGGGTGTAAAATTTGACCATCAGTTGGAATAACTGCCATGTCATTTTTCGACATAGAATTTTCTAAGCTAGTAAATACATCCGCATTTACCCAAGGGACGTCTATTGTAGCTAATTGTACATGATCTTCTTTTATTGCCAAAGGATCATTTAAATTTTCTATAATTGAATCAACCGGTCCCGCATACTGTACTGAATCGAGCACCCATTCAATATTATAATTTGAATCAATCACTGCAGCGTAAGCCTCTATTTTTTCAGGACTTGCAACTGATATTCTGATAGGTTCTTTACCAGCTTCGACCAATGCATTAACAACTCTTGTAATCATCGGTAAACCATCTATTTCGATTAGAGCCTTGTCTTGCCCCATACGTGATGATCTACCTCCTGCTAGAAGCAAAGATCGCATACTTTCACCTCAATTCACTTAATCGATTTAACGCATATTGAATTTCATCCATTAAATCCATAGCTCTATTCAATAAAACCTGTCTATCTCTTCTTACTTCTGAAGTCTCCATCCACCGCATTAGCTGTGTGATATCTTTCGCATCTCGTTTAATTGTCCACTCAAGTACTTCTTCAGCAATGGGGTCATCAGAAGGTAATAGACGCTCCACCATAGCCTTCCGAGACTATCATCAGCAATCAGTACTACGCTTCCGGAGATACTAATCTACTCTTTATCCTAGTTAGAATAGAATCTCCTTTCGGGATATCTATAGCAATGATAGAACGAATCAACTCAGAAGAGAATTTGTGCCCATGAATAGTGGCAGAGTAGGTGACGATTATTGACAGATGTTGCTCTATTTTCCTTCCCTTTGTCCAATTCAATATTTCTTCTTCTCTAGGTGGATTACGCTTTGCACGAAATAACTCTTCTATATTCAATAAAAGAGAATCAACAGACTCCATAGGATGTATAGATTGTCGAAGTATTTCCCAGGGGTTTGTCTCCATTCCTTTATGATCGAGATTTGATAATAGTATAGCCGCTAAAGCAATATCTTCTCTCCCATGTCTTTTCCATAATCTATCAATTAATTTCAGAAGAACTCTATGTGTATTTCCAGCATTTGTAATTAACCACGATGCTAAATTTCTCAAAAGTTCATCGGGTGTCCCTAAAATGAAAGAATATCCAGACGAATCCATCATCCTATCAGTACTTGATTTCATAATCAGAGCCGGCACCCCGATTGGGTATGCGTCTCTAACTAGATTTGCCAACTTTCTATCTGAAGAATGTATTCGCGTATTTTGTTCTGCTAAAAAATCGTCTAGATTTTTAGATGTCATCTAAAACCACTCATTTTTGAATTCGTACACTATCAAGAACTTCTGCCAATCTTTTATTGATTTCTTTCAATTCATATCTAATATTTTCTCTTACATTACGGTGAACAATCTCTTCCAATTGACGATCTAGGCTTCTTAAAATCGCTCGATGTTCTGAATCACTTATCTCAAAAGCACGCCTTAAGTAAGCAATTATTCTCAACTCATCATCAGTTTTGTTGGTATGTATTAGAAATGTTTCCAAAACTTGTTCATAGGCTGAGAGCTTTTCACTAATCCCCATAGCAATTTCTATTTTATCCAATTCTTTTTCTTCAATTACTGCATCATAAATCATTTTTGGTTCATCATCGTCTAATCTCAAAACCATTGCTAATTTTGTTATTAATCTCTTTTCGCCAAAAGTTAGATTCCCATCATGAAGTGCTAAACTAATAACTCCTCGAAATACTGCTCTCCTATCTGATGACGGTTCGACCATGCACTCCGTTCATAGTCCTATGACTTAATCTCTATCCTCATTATTTTTGATATATTTTATACTATTGTTACAATTAAATGAGATTTGAATCAATAGGAGGCTTCATGAAGGACCTAACTGCCCGCTCATGTTGGTAATCAGCCACACTCGCGGGCGTTTTGCGCCCATCCAACCCAAACGCCAATGAGGCAAATAGGGAGTGAAGCCCTCTAGTTGGGCCGAAAACCGGAAAGGAATTAATATGTCAACAACAGAAGGAAAATATATCATACACGCAACAATACGTTGTGACGGCACAGTCGCCAGAAAAGACGTCGTGGGGGCCATATTTGGCCAAACCGAGGGTCTTCTTGGTGACCAGTTACAACTAAGAAAATTACAACGAACCGGCCGCATAGGGCATGTCGATGTTACGCTTAATCAGAATAAAGGAAAAGTACAAGGTGAAATATCACTATCGTCTTCAATTGATCAAGTTAGTACCGCAGTAATCGGTGCAGCACTAGAAACAATTGATCGAATTGGTCCTTGTAAAGCAGTCATCAAAGTCAAAGGGATTGAAAATATCCGTTCAGCTAAGAGAGATAATGTAATCGATAGGGCTAAAACTCTACTCTTGAATATGGTCAATTCAGGCCAAGATGATTCTAAGAACATACTAGATGAGGTAAGAGCGGTCTTAACTTTAGATACCGAGAAAGATATTTCAGGTATGACTGCTGGACCTAATGTTTCAGATAGCGACGCAATAATTATTGTGGAAGGTAGAAATGATGTTCGAAACTTATTGAAATTTGGAATTAAAAACGCTATAGCAACAATGGGTTCAGGAATACAAGAAGAGTTAGTAACTCTAGCAAAGTCAAAAACCACAGTAATAGCCTTTGTAGATGGAGATCGTGGAGGACGGCTTTTATTGATGGAACTTAGTGGTAAATTAGGAAAATCATTGACACATGTAGCTCTAGCCCCACAGAGTAGAGAAGTCGAACATCTTGAAGGAAAGGTAATTACAAAATGTTTGAGTCAAAAAGAACTTGCTAACAAAACGGTTTCTAAAATTCAAGCAGAATTAGCTAAAGAAGACGATGCAGCAGTTGGACGAGGAGATGAATCATTAGAGACTCCTGAAGAAGTTAAAGTGTGGGCTGGAATGTTAGAAGGTCTAAAACGCAACCAAGCAGTAATCGTTAATGCAGATGGTTCAGGGAGCGAACCAATCGGCGCTAGTTCTTTAGAGGCCAAATTAGCTGAATCAGAAGGTGCAATAGGATTAGTATTCTCTGGAAAAGTAACTGATAGAATTTTCACCCTGGCATCAGGTGCAGGAATTGAAAATGTTATGGGTACATCCGTTGGAACAGTAACTAGAAAATCAGGCGTACAAGCATATTCATCGTCTAATCTTTGAAATAATTGTATAATATACATCACTTTCGGCGGGAGATTTTTCCGTAAGAAATAGCGGCGTTAGCCTTGTGAACAGTAGAAGCCATCAAAAGTCTCTCATTCCCGCTCCAGATGGATGGAACAGTCGACGCTAACAATTTTGGCGTTGTATGCGTTATTTGGTATCGCATTGGCAACTTTATGGTTAAGGCATCAATCAGTCCTAAAACAAAGAGGACAAATGCAAATTCGTCTTGGAGATTTACAGGGGAATTTAGCAAGTACCTCTAATCGGTTAGATTTGCTTTCCCGAGGGGTCGACACTATACTTGGAGAGACTCCTGAAGTTCATGAATTACTTTCTGTTCACAAATCATTAGAGTCCGCTGAATTGTTATTATTCGAACAAGATGTCACTATTAGTTCGAGTGAATCATGTGCTATAGCGACTCATGCTGCAAAATCTATTCTTTCAAATTATCAAAGTGATTCCGAAACAAAAGGTCGAGTAAATATCCTTCCTGGCATCATACCTCTTGTTCTTCGATTAGATGCTATCCTTACAGAAGCAGAAATGAAATCTGAAGATTTGGAGTTAAATGGGGACGAGCAAAGATGCCTTGGAGAATTATTTCATGAGGCAGGTAAATCAGTTAGAGCAGCAGATTTCTATCGTAGAGCCCACACACTTTCACCAGAGGGATCTTCAGTACTATATTCACTAGCATCAATTCAGAGAGATGAAGGAGATTTTGATACTTTAGATCGAACTCTAGAGCGACTTTTAGCAATTGATCCGGACGATGTAGAGGTATTGAAAGAACAAGTTATTTTATTGTCTGGGAGTGATGATGTAAGATTTAATCGTAATACCAGGCGATTAGAAGCATTGGGTGTAGATTTTACAATATCTGAAAATCAAACGAATCTGAATAATATTGCTGGCCGCGCAAGTGATGTTCAAAGTGCAATTAATCCTCATTTGAAGGAGCCTTCTACGTCCGAGGGCTGGGTTGCTAAATCTGCAAAATTATTACTTTTGGGAGAAATAGTTGTCGCGCTCGAATCTGTAGAAAAGGCATTGTATTTAGATCCTGTAAACCCTGAAGCGTGGTTACTCAAAGCAAAACTGTTAGCTGCCGGAGATGACCGAACAAAAGAAGCTCTCCAATCTATTCGTCGGGCATCCGCTTTAGGAGAGTACACTGTATTATTAGAAAGTGAAATACTTGAAAATGATGGTAAACTAGACTCTGCTAGAGCAGTATTAGAAGAATGGTTGGAAACAAATCCATCTGATGCTGAAGCAAGGGGGCGATTAAGTTTAGTTCTATTTCGAGCAGGTGCTATTGATTGGGCTAGTCGTGTATTGCAAGAAGCACCTCCTGAGGCATGGGACAACGCCTCGTTACACGTCATGGAAGGAAGATTACATCTGTTAGCAGCCGACGAGCATAGGGATAGAACTGGTAACCACGATCATATTATCTTATTAGATGCAACTATTTCATTTGATTTAGCAATTGAGAAAGATAGAGAATCGGGTCTTGCTTGGTTAGGACGTTCTCGTGCTTTGAGATATCAAGGCTCTCCTAAAGAGGCAGAAATTGCTTTAGTAAGAGCTAGGAGACTTATTCCAAACCATCCTTCCATATCTTTAGAAGAGGCTCATTTATGTTTAGATACTGGAAAATTAGATCAAGCCAATGCTTTAGTTTCTGAAGCTTCAACTAATCTTCAAAATCATCCATCAATCCCTTTCATTCGAGGAATGATAGCCGCTAAACAAGGTAGATTCATTGAGTCACAAACATTTTTCTCAAAGGTACTAACGATACAAAAAAATCATATTCGTGCAAGATTGAATAGGTGTTCAGCAGCATTACTAGCAAATGATTTAGTCACTGCACTCGATGATGCTAATTATCTTGTTGAACATGCTCCTGAATTAAATCTAGCAAGGCAAAGACGTTCTGAAATACTCATGAATCTTGGCGATTGGGAGGCTGCAGAGATTGAACTTAGAACACTTCTTTCTCGTGAACCAGAACATACTATGGGATTAGTGCATCTAGGGACTTGTATGATTGCTATGAATAAAGCGGAGCAAGCAGAAAAACCATTAAATGATGCAATAAGATATGATCCAAATCATTCAGATGCTTGGTACCAAAGAGGATTATTATATCTTGACTTTGGCCGTGTAGATGAAGCAAAATCAGATTTTGAAGCCGCTGCTAAGTACGATTCAAAACATATAGATGCACGATTGAGAATCGCTGCTATCTTACATGAAGGAGAAGACCCTAATGCAGCAATTATCGCATGGCGCAAAGTCTTAGACATAGACCCTGAACATAAATTAGCAAGACGGAGATTACAGGAATCTTCCGAACGTCAAGAAATCCTCAAGGTGAGACGATATCCAAAGGATTGAACACTGTATTGTACCAGCAATCGATATGTCTGCCTCCAGTGGGATTGAGCCAAGCCAAAAAGCACCCTCATTTGAATTACCAAATGCTAACCAGAACTCAGGCCCAGAGAGTATCTCACTTTCCGGCGCAATGGGTAGTAATGGCATAATAATTGCATTTACTTGTAACCATTGTCCGTATGTTGTTGGCTCTGAATCAAGAATAGAAGATATGGCTATGAAAGCCAGGGAAAATAATATTGGTTTCGTAGGAATCAACTCTAATGACCCTATTAATTATGAATCAGATTCTTGGCCTAATATGGTTAAAAGAGCATCTAAGGGAATGTCATATGCATATTTACATGACGCAGATCAATCTATTGCTACAATTTATGGGGCCCAAAGGACTCCCGAATTTTATCTTATAAATTCTGCAGGAAATGTTGTCTATAGGGGCCGTCTTGATGATTCTCCAAGAGATCCATCTCATGCCACAACTTCTGAACTTTCAGATGCAATCGACTCTTTGGTAGCAGGAGAAAAAATTGCAGAAGCAAGAACAGAAAGTATTGGCTGTTCAGTAAAATGGAAAATTTAGGTGTAAAAATGACAATGGGGTTCCCCGCTAAAATTTTTGCAACCCTTCTGAAATTGTCTCCCTCATCATTTCAAAATAAGCTATGGAAATGGTGGTATCAAAAATTATCTAAATCTCATAATAAGAAAGATTTCAGATTTATGAATTATGGCTATATTGATTCTGATCCTCCTGATTTAGAACCTGATGATGAACCATATCGACTTTTTATTCAGCTGTATGAAATGAATATTAGATGTGCTCAATTAAACGATAAAGAAGTTCTTGAAGTCGGTTCTGGAAGAGGTGGAGGCGCTAGTTGGATAGCCAAATCATTGCATCCTTCTTCCTTAATCGGAGTTGATTTTTCTAGTGAAGCTGTTTCTCTTTGCCATAATTGGTATAATCATCAAAAAAATTTAAGATTCATAGAAGGAAATGCAGAAAACCTTCCATTTAAAAATTCAAGTTTTGATGTTGTTTATAATGTCGAATCTTCTCATTGTTATGGCAATATGTCTAAATTTGTAGAAGAAGTATTCCGGGTATTAAGAGAAGGAGGAAGCTTCTATTGGACTGATTTCCGTGATGATAAATCTATGCAATCTACTAATCAAATATTTTTAGACAGCGGATTTACTATAGTTTCAAAAAGAGACATAA
>JADHRW010000010.1 GCA_016777225.1 Candidatus Thalassarchaeum sp.
AGATTGAGTCTGAATATCAATCTCTTTATCGGTTAGATGCAATAGCACGCCTGTCTTCAACAACTTCTGAGGTAACTGACTTTTCTATTCCTATAATTAGAGACTTATGGAAAGGAAAATACTGGGCTATGAAGGAACAAAAACTCAGTATTGATGACGTAACTAAAGGTTCATTCCATAGATTAGAACCTATTCAAAGATTAGATTTGAATAAATCTGAAGGAGAAGTTAAGGATATGGTTTCACCGTTCATGTGGCTACTTTCTCATAAATCAGGATTAAATCGAAACGAGGTTCTGGGACATACCCGCCTTGAGAGTTTAAAATCAGAAAGCGAGGTTATCTTTCTGAAAACAAAGATTTCCCTGAAGGAAGATAGTCATGGGCGTAAATTTTGGATTTATGACGAGGGGCCTTTCAAGCAAATCATAGGCAATCATATCGATAAAGAACCAGGATTTGAAATGGAAGAACCTGAAGTAATTGAGCAAGTACATGATTGGCCTTATTCTCCAGAAATTCAGGCATTATATAATTTGAAAAAGAACCCGAGCAAAAAAACAGTTTCCAATATTCTCGATACAATAATCTCCCAAATAGAGCGAGATAATCGTCCAAGACTCGATTCAGTCAAACAGGTTATCGGATTTCGGCAAGATATGTGGGATGCAGCACAGGAAGTCATTAAATCCTCTGAAAAAAGAGTATTCATATTGACTTCTTTTAGTAACTCTCGATTTTCTTCCGAGGTTAGAGAATTATTGGCCGAAGCTTCCGAAGGAAAAAAGCCTGAAATTATTATCTCATTCGGTGAGCCCGATCGTGGGCGTTCTCCTGAAGACATAGGAAATACTGAAAAATATATTTCCACGCTGGCCAAAGACAATAGATTCAAACTCAAGGGAGATATTTCCGTCAAATCAAACCATGCTAAGATAATTATTTCTGATACTGGCATGGTATTCATAGGGTCATGTAATCTCTTTAGTGGGTCTTTGGAATCGGGTGTCCTAGAATCTGGTTTACTAATCAAGGATTCATTATGCACGAAATCAATTTTTGAAAAAATAATGGAAGAAAATTGGGCACCGGCTAATTATGAGAAGGAAATGAAAAATATAAATTCAGATTTAAAGAAAATTAAACAACCAGCTTTGGCTCTTAAAAATTCAATCAAAGACAAGATTATTGTAATCAAAAACGACATTCGTCTTGGCAACAAAGAGTATGCATATCACAAATTAGAAAGATTGTTGAGAGAAATCGCAGAAAAACCTGTATGGTCTCTGATTAATACTCTAGAACATAGGCCTTTCATGTCTGATTGTGTGGATAGATTCGATAAACAAATAGTCATGTCAAGTGATGGCTTGAGAAGTAATGGCTTAGATAAAGCAACCATTAATAGAATAGTTAATCATGCATCCAAGAATAATTCTAATGTTTTCATTTGGTGGGGTCGGCACGCTCCAAAATCAAAACCTTTCGATGAAGCAGATAAGCGAGGAAGGGAAGAGGCTAGGAAACAACTCCAACTATTAAGGGGAATAGTTGGTAAGCGAACAAAAGAAGGAAAAATTTCTCAAGTTCATAAAAATGGTTTTGCATTCATCGAATTACCAAAGAAAGAAAGTATATTTGTTCCCCCACCTTTGGTCAATAAATATAAGTTAAAATCACAAGATAAAGTTGTATTCATTCAGAAGAAA
This sequence comes from Candidatus Thalassarchaeum sp., assembly GCA_016777225.1. Lineage (GTDB taxonomy): Archaea > Thermoplasmatota > Poseidoniia > Poseidoniales > Thalassarchaeaceae > MGIIb-O2. Next base: position 1,710 of record JADHRW010000010.1, read on the forward strand.
GGTAAAGAGAAAAAATCCTATGAGGTTGAAAAATTTATCAAGGTAAGAGGGGAAAGAGTGGACTTTGCTCTTTTTCCTGCAAAATCAAATCAACCAATGGAGACACATGCTAAAATGTTCATAGTCGATGATTTTAGATTAATGATTAGCTCAGATAATACTCTTTCATTTGGCGATACTGAGACTGAACGTGGCGATGCAGGTGAGCTAGGAATAATGATTGATCATCCGAGATTAGCAATTCAAACTAGAGGTAGTATGGATTTGTGGCTCCCAAAAGAAGCAAAAATACCCAATGATTTGACTCGTTGGTGGTCTCTTCTTGGAGAAGAAATTTCTTTTTTAACTACAGATTCAAGTGTAAAAATTCCATTTATTAATGCCTTAGATTCGGTTATTGAAAGGATCGAATCTAATAATTATTTACGCGATGCATGGGAGAAACAAATTGAATTAAATTCTGACGAACTTGAAATCATCAATAAGTTAGCTCTGGGTTCTAGATTGGGCGTATATTGGCTTGCAAAGTCCCCCTCTTCTCAAGGGATAAAATCTAAGTTATCAAAAGACCAAATATCTAATGCAGTTATCTCATTATGCGGAGAAAGCGTATGGCAAGATTCAAATCAGAGAACAAAAAAGAGTAATTGAGAGTATTGAGATGTCTAGACGTTCGGGTTCAGGTGGGTCATCACGTGGTAAGAGTAATTCAAGGAGGCATTCAATGAATAAATCTTCAAAAAATCAGCGTTCTAACAGTATGAATCCAAATAATAAATCTAACCAAAGTAGCCGCGATAATCGTTCCAACCAAATGAACCCGAACAATCCTAAGAGTAGCCGTGATAATCGTTCCAACCAAATGAACCCGAACAATCCTAAGAGTTCGGGGCGATGGAGTCAAAGGATGGATGCAAAAAGTGCATCGCGAATACAATCTCATAAATCTGCACAAGATTTGATAGACCAAGCACGATCTGCTGCTGAAAAAAATAAGTCTAATATCTGATAATTGTTTATTTTTTTTGTTATTAATGGTGGACGCTGGGGGATTTGAACCCCCGGCCACCTGGTTGCAAACCAGGTGCTCTTCCAAGCTGAGCTAAGCGCCCCACGAGTCTCCGGAAACGTAAGGGGTTCTTGAGTTCAACCGTAGTGATATCTACTCTTTTTCAGATTTGACTATTTCCAGACCAACAAAGAATACAATAAGAATTGAGATAAAAATCACTGCTTCTAGGATTTGTTCTTTCGAACTTTTCTCAATCATTTCTTCATTCATATCTCCAATAGGGGCGTTGTCATCAGCAGTATGGACATCTTGAGCATAATTAATATAAAAATTAATTTCAATAGTTGTATTATTTTCTTTGATTTGATGAACCATAGAGATATTTCCTGGTAGTAATCCTTCAGATGGATCTAGAAGAATCAATGCGTGTTTATAGCACGAATCATCTACTTTTTCTCCAGTTTCATTTAGTTCGCAAGAACTAGATATCCAATTCGTTGAAAAATCATCAATTCCTTCGAATATATTATCTCCATCAGCATCCACTAAAATCCGATGTTGAACCTCTTGTCTATCATCTACATTACGAAAGAATAGAGTATCTGTTTCTACTAGAATACCTGGATTAATTGATGCTGGCGTCAGTCCATCTTCTGTGATTAGGATATTGTATTCTTTTTGGTCATGAGCGGTGACGATTGAAGGAATCAGTAAGATAAAAAATATTCCGAAAGCAACTAGTATCCGCCCTCTCATAGTTAACCCTAAGTCTCCGATGACTTCAACATGACTGGTCGCTTCCGAAGCATCATGGACAATCGAAGAGTTGCTCTTGTTGGCCTTCTTGTATTCTGTTTGTTCTCTGCAAGCATGGCTGCGATATTACTTTCTGATGAGAAATCAAATTCTATTGATCAGAGTTTTTCAATTCTTGATCCGCTTTTGCAAGATGAGGGGCACGATCATAGAAATGCAAGTCAACATGTAATGTATACAGACAATATTCAACCTGTGTCATTCAATCAATTAACTGCTCCTGGTAATGCTGAAATTCAGGTAGCAGAATCACCTGATGGTAATACCTACGCGTATATTGCAGGTTGGTCGGAATTGCATATAGTAGATGTTACCAATCCGAATAATACAACAGTTACTGGAGTTTATGTTGATCCTAATACTCAAGTTCTGGATGTCAAGTATCTACAATATAATGGCGATGAATATGTCATTGTTCAGAATCAGTTAGTCGATCCTGGAAATGCAGATCCTAATGTTGGAGAATGGGGCGACCCAGTTCAAGTAACGGTCACTCTGATCGATGTTTCGGATAAATCTAATCCTACTTATGTTGATGCTTGGTATGATGCTGATCATCCTAGTGGCCCTCACAACCTATACACACATTTGATTGATGATGAATGGTATATCTTCGTCGCTAATCCTGATTATGAGCAATGTGATGTTGGTCAAGGAGATGCTTGCGGTGGAATTACAATTGCTCATCTTAACTTCGATGGACCAAGTGATAGTCCTAGAATTCTGAAAGTAGGAGAAGCAGAGGTAAACTGGCAAAATACTCTTGGTGGTTGGATTTATATTCATGATATGACGGTACAAACATGGCCGGGTGAAGATCAGCAAGATCCTCGTTATGGTAAAACTTACGTGTATGGTGCATATTGGGAAGCAGGATTAAGAATTTTCGATGTTAGTGATGTACCTCATCCTCAAAATTCACCTATTGAGTATGCGTTTATTGCTGGAGGATGTGCTGCAACATTAGGCACCCAATTAACATGTAACTGGAGAGCTCCTGAAGTGGGTCAATGGATGGAATTTGCAGATCTTGATGAAGATGGTCAGATTGATTGTGGTTGTACTGGAAATGAAAATGGAGGTAGAGCATCATATATTCATTATGCTGAACCAATGGATGACATGGTCGATGCATCTCATCTTGGTTATCCTGAAGGGAAAATGCATTTGACATTCTTAGCAACTGAAGTTTTGGAAACTACAGTAGGTACAGGTCTTGGTTATTTGTTAGATACGACTGAATATGAGATGCTCAATGGCCAGATAACATTCAAACCAAAAATAATTCATAGTTGGGAGATTCCATTTGCCGAAGATCACCATATTCCTGGAGGTGAGGAGTGGCTTTTGTTTAGCCCTCATAATTCTGATGCTCAAATCTTCCCAACCAATTCTGCAGGGCTCCCTGATCAAAGTCTTGGTGGAAATTGGGACGGTCGAATATATCTCTCCAGTTATCATGCTGGTTTATGGATTATAGATATTGAAACGTTAATGCTTGAAGGTAGAAATTCTGATCTCAATCGAACCGAAGTACATTCCGTTTCCACGATCGGTTACCATATACCGCATGGACAAGATGGAACTCCACTTTCAAGTTCTTACTACGATTTTGGCTGGACACCATTTATTTGGGCTGCTGAATATCATAACGGCTACACTTATCTTTCCTGTATTACTACAGGTTTGTACATAGTACAGTTAGATATTGATAAGCCATATCATGTAGGTTGATTTTTGTGAAATCAATTGACCGCAGCATTGACAAGCAATAATATCTTGGGTTTGATAATAACCGAGGCTTAGCCATGTTCATGAATTTTAAATCTCCTCTTTTCCTAATGATATTTTTGATGGTAACTGCACCATTATCTGGGTGTCTTTCTATGCTTGATGACCCTGTTAAATCCGATGATAATAGTACTGAATGGATAGATCCTGTAATTGAGATTGAGAATGAAAATCATTCCCACAATGATCTATTAGCCCATGCATTGTCTACATCGAATTCTCAATTAATTGATTATCATAATTTGAATTGTGATGGAAATGTGAAACCTCCTGCAGAGTTAGATAATGTTGCAGGTAGACCATGTTCTGATGAATTCAAAAATATAGGACCTACACCAGGAGATAACTCAGAGATTTCAATTGAAGGTAATTTCATGGAAGATTGTGAGATTTATGCTGATGGAACAGGTGGTTGTTATGCTTATGTTTCTAGTTACAATCAATTCGAAATATTAGATATCAGTAATCCTAATGATATACGCATGCTTTCAACATATTATGCTGAAACAGCAAGAATGATTGATATCAAAGTCACTGCTGATAATAATTGGGTTCTGGTAAATCATGAATTGACTAACAGTGAACTTGACCCAATTCCTAATGATGATGATGCAAATTCTGGAGCTAACAGACTTGATGTAATTTATGTTGGAGATAAGACAAGTCCAGTCAAGGTAGCAGAGTGGAATAATCCTCCTGCAGGATTCCATAATCAAGACTTGGCCGTATACTGTGATTGGGACCCTGCTGCTGATCCAACAAATATCTGGGATGAAGAAGACTGCCATCTCTTCCTATTTGGTGCCGATCCTTACCCAGAAATGGTTGAAGGTAGTAGTGGTACATTCTATAAAGGAACTCAAGTATTTTATGTGCCTAGAGGATTAGAATCATGGGCTCCTGTTCAAAATGAAGAACAAGAAAATTCCAGTAGAGAGATTATTAGATGGGGCGGATATACTCCTGAGCCATACACTACTTGTGGTGGTTCAATTTTCAATCATGACAATGTTTATTTCGTTCACCCAATAACTCAACAAAGACTGCTAGCAGTTTCCTATTGGGGTGCTGGTCTAAGGCTTGTGGATGTCAGCGAACCTCCCCAAGTAGCAGATCCATTGGGCACTAATTGGCCTCCTGAAGTTGGCCGATGGATGGGATGTCCTTCTGCAGATGATGGCTGGTATGGCCCTGAAGGTGGAGGTCATGCTAATATGGATGCTAATGAATGGCTTGATTCCAATCAAGGTAATGATAACATTCACTATGCTGTACCTAATGATTATTTGATTTGCTCAGGAATAAGTGAATTTGATCCTGTGGAAGATTGGCCGTCTAACTGTGGAACTGGCTTTGAAGATCCAATCTTTGGAATAAACTGGCGACATTATACTTACATCGCTCCTGAATACGGTTCAAATGAGAACCATACTGGATACATTTGGACAATAGACACTACAGATCCTGCATTACCTTTCCTCGTTTCTAAGTGGAAACTTCCAGGTGAAGGAATGAAAGGAAACGGTTCACATCCTCAACATTGGATACCTGGTGGATATATTTTCAGTCCACATAATGGAGATACAGGACCGTCTGGCCATGTATACTACACACACTATCACGCTGGTGCTTGGGCAACCGATCATGGGCAAATATGGGATGAAATAGTATGGGAGAATGGGCAACCTGAGCCAGATAGAGGATTCCAAGCTATTAGTCAATTAGCGGAAACCCATACAATAGGATATTTCCTTCCTGCTGGGCCTCCTTGGATTGATAATGCCTCGGATGTTTTAGGATATGACATGGCTGACTGCTGGGCATCATGCATGATTCCATTTGATTGGGGTCTACAATATGATCCAAGAGGATTCGTATTTGTTTCCGATATGGTTTCAGGTGTCTATGTAGTTCAGTTCGATGAAGATTATGATTCTAGATTTGATTACCCACCACTTTGGAGTAATGAGTAAAGTTTTTTTGAGGTGTATTTTATGAAATATTTGACCGTCTTGGTCCTAATAATGATTATATTAATTGCACCTGTTGCAAATGCTCATGGCGCCAACTCTTTCCAATTTATTATGAGAAATAGTTCAATTCAGCCAGATGATGTTCAAGTTTCTCAAAATGATAGTATCGGTTTCAATAATGTAGTAATGGATTTAGAAAGAACTGTTACATTAGAGAATCCTAGTAATTCTACCCACAACTGGTCTTGTACCGCTTCTCCATATAATACATCAGGAACTGATGATGAATGTTGGTTATGGCTCGATCCTCTGAATTGGTCTGCTGGCGATTATAACGTAATTGTATATTCTAACGGCACTCTTTGGCAAACTGTGAATATTAGTATAGTTATTGATGCACATAATGAGACTACACCTACATTTGTGCTTCCTGGCGGGAATATTGGACAAGATGCCTCGGTAGAAAATAATTCTATGGATTTCCTTTGGGTTGGAATATTACTTTTTGCTGGTGCTTTTTTCCTAAGAACTAAAAATAAAGAGATATTATCACCATTCGAAGAAGATAGTAAAGGTGAGTGAATGATTAGAGAAGTTTGTACAATCTTGCTATCATTATGTTTTTTGACATCTGGATGCATCGGTTCCCAAGAAGAGATTGATATTTTCTATGGGGAAGATATTAATCCTTCCATTCCAGCTAATGACTTTACATTAATTGATGAAAATGGGGATAATTTTTCATTATATGAATTAGAAGGAGATGTAATTGTCATTTCTTTCCTTTTCACACGTTGTCCAGACATTTGTCCAGTAGTAAGCGCTAATTTGGCTTATGTTGGTCAGGAACTGGGCGATTTATACGGGACAGAAGTTCACATTCTTACAGTTACAGTTGATCCATGGACAGATAATTCTTCGGTACTACAACAATATTCAGATGCTAGAGGTCTAGAATGGCCACATCTCACCGCTTCTGATTCAGATGGTGATGGAGTTGGGGATTTAGACTTAATTCAGCCTGTTTGGGAAAACTTTGCTGTAGGTCTGGCTACCTATGATTCAGACTTAGACGGTGATGGAGTTGCCGATGGGTTCGATATTTGTGCCGATACTGGTGCCAATGAATCTGTAGATAATGAAGGATGTAGCGATAGTCAAAAAGAATCTGAGCAAGTCAAAGTAATGCATCACCCACTTAGTTACTGGGTTGATCATACAACTGGTACAATTATTGTTGACAAAGAAATGAATCAACGCGTTTGGTGGGGAGATACTGATTGGAATGCAGAATTAGTTCTTGAGGATATTAAATTATTACTTGCAGAGTGAGTTGAGATATTGCGAATTAATATTCTGTTTTGCATAGTAGTGTCATTTACTTTATTTTCCTCAGGATGTATTCAATCAAACAACAATATTGAATTATTTGGGACAGAATATAAAAATCCTCCAGACGCACCGGATTTCACTCTTTTAAATCAAGATGGTGAATCAGTAACGCTTTCTGATTATGATGGGAAAGTAGTAGTTGTGGCTTTCATATATACTTCGTGTCCTGATGTATGTCTCGCAATTTCAGCTAATCTTGCTTGGATTCACGAAAATTTAGGGGAATATTCAGATGAGGTCGTAATTCTCTCAATAACAATTGATCCAGCTCGTGATACTGTGGAAAGGTTCTCTCAATGGACTGATGCTAATGGATACGAATGGGATCATCTTTCTGCAGAAAGATCATCAACACTTGTCAATGTTTGGAAAAGTTGGAATATTGTAGTTGATAATGGCCATATAGATGCAAGTCAACCTCCAGAAGATTCTATGAATAGATTTTCCGTACTTTATCCAGATAATAGTTCTATTGCAATAGATAATCCTTGCATGAATTCATCAATTAATCAATGTTACCTTAATGGTAGTGACTTTGCTAATTATGTATTTAATAATACGAATATCAGCTATAATTTAAATGATGGTAATGGAGTGATTGATGAATGGGTATCTAATGAAAATTGGTCATGGGAGTTGCATCATTGGGATAATGTGAATTCACTTTGGTCAAATAATATATCCCAAAATTTAGAAGAGATTCAGGTAAATGTAGGGACTCATCTTGCATGGGTAGCAAGTAATGCTAATCTCAGCCTACTTCCACCTGGTGTTGATTGCAACGGTAAAGGTTGGATAATGGGTACAGGAAATAGTGCTCATTGTATGTGTGATGAAGGGTTTGAAAGAACTAATGGTAATTGGCTAGGTTGCTCTATGGTAGGTTCTGACGATCAAAATTCATCTCAAACAGACCCTCATGATGAATCCCTAGGCGAATATGGCGTAGGACATTCTACCGTGACTTTCATTTTAGATAAGCAAACAAGAAAAAGAGTTGCTTGGACTGGTATTCACTGGGATGTTCAAGAATTTCTTCTTGATATCCATGCTTTATCGTCTGAATGAAACATAAGCATCACTTTTCATAGGTTTTCACATTGTATTGCTACTATTGTTTAATACCTATAGCATCACACATAACATCATGCGAGATTCAAAAAAGGATAATGACGGTACTGCAAAATCTCTTTTCTTAGCAGCATTGATGATTGGAAGCGTCATGGTTGGCGTTTTATTCTCTGACATTGAATCTGAGAGGGGGAATCTTGCACCGATAATTGAGTCCGACTTTCCTGATAGTATCTTAATTGGGACTGTTGATACATTAGAGATATCTTTAGAAGATGAAGATATGAGTTCATTAGATATTGAAATTACATTGGATGGTAATATCCTAAATATTCAGCCCAATGCTACTGGAATTATTATTATAGATATCTCTGAAATTTTAGTAGGCACTCATGCATTGAAAATGGTCGTGGTAGATTCATTGGGTCAGGAGTCTAGATTGTCTACTACGTTTACCATCCATTATCCTTATGAGGACCCAACAGTAATGATAGTTGATACTAATGAAGTGAATATTGTAAGAGGTGATAGTGCTACAATAAATGGTACTTTGATACATCCAAATTTAGAGACCTGTGATATGAGATGGTCAGATGGCGATGTAAATGATTTTACTCTAAATCTTCCTTTCTCAGAAGGTGGTAAATTTTCATGGGGTCCTTCAGAAATAGAATCAAATGTCACGATTTCAATAATAGCTACATGTGGAACTTGGGAAGATTCATCTGATATTGAAACAGTATTAGTCGTTGTTAGTGAGCCAATTCAAGGATGTACTGATTCAGAAGCTAATAATTACGATAATACTGCAACAGAAGATGACGGTTCTTGTGAATATGGTGAAGAGAATTTATAGATATTCTAGAGTATCGGCATTCGACTCAAACGCTCTAAATCAGGCTGATATAGTTCACGAATATCATCTAACTCCAAAACTAGCATAGCCAATCGTTCTAGACCCATCCCCCAGGCACAAACGGGCCATTCGCTACCTAATGGTTCTGTGACTTCAGGGCGGAATATTCCTGCTCCTCCTAATTCTAACCATTTTCCACGCCAGTATACTTCAACCTCTACACTTGGCTCAGTATATGGGAAATATGCTGGCCTAACTCGGACATCAGGATATCCCATCTTAGAATAGAATGTTTTTAGTGTTGAAATTAGCATAGGTAAACTTGCGTTTGGCTCATGTATTATTCCTTCAATTTGATGAAATTCGGGTAAATGTGTTCTGTCAATAGTCTCTTGTCTGAAAACTCGGCCTATACCAAAGACTCGACAGGGACTTTCTGGATTTTGTGCTATATGTTTTACTGTATTAACTGTGGTATGGGTTCTTAGAAGACTTTTTTTAGATTCTTCTTTGTCAAATTTAGCTCCCCATCCAAGACTCCCTGTGTCGTGTCCACTTTCGTGAACTGATGCCCAGAGATCAAGCATATCTTCTGGAATATCTATTTCTTTTGGTTCATCGAGATAAAAGGTATCTTGCATTGTTCTCGCAGGATGAGATTGAGGAATGAATAGAGCATCCATATTCCATCCTGCTGATTGTACATAATCCCCTTCAATTTCTGAGAATCCCATTTCTAGGAATACTGACCTTATTCTTTCTATTAATGACTGCATTGGATGAGGTCTACCACCCATTGGTATTGGTGCATCTGCATTAATATCGAACTCCTTGTATTGTGCTTGTTCCCATCCTTCTTTTTGCAAGAAATCTGGTGTTATTTCTCCAATTAGTTCAATTTCTTCTAATCTAGAATCGTCAATATCAATGCCCTTCTTCGTCAATTTCCATTCACGAATCACATATTCTTCAACATTTATCAGATTCTTTCTACCTATGAAATGTTCAATCATCTTATCATCTAATTCATTAGAATTAATTTTATTATTTGATAATTGACTAATGAATTTGATTCTCTCCTCAATTTGGCTTGTTATCTGATCTTCATTAGTTGAAATAAAAATACCTGCATCTATTGAAACTCCTAGTGACTTCAACAATCCTACACCAGGACCTGCTTCAAATCTTTCAAAACCCGCTTCAAATAATCCTTTCATAGTCCGATTGGATTTAGTCTGTCCAATTATCCAACTCCATAATCTGAATTCAAGTAATCCATTTTTAACAGCTCTATCTCCTTCACTACCCAATGATACAATTTTTCTTTTTGTTTCTATGATTTCAACAAATTCTTCATCCATCAGGGCTTGACCAGAACCAGCAATATGTACTTGATCTTCCCATTTAGTAACTTCTAATAGTTCATCTAATGACCAAATATGATTCATCTTAGTACGCATAGCACTAAGCATCTTCTTCTCATTATTTCCGAGTGTCATGAGTTTCCCCATTGTGTCGTGAGAGTACTTACTCTTGACGCTTACTTATTCGAGTTAAGTTTACTCTTCTTCTTGATGCCAAAGAGTAACCAAACATTCTGGACAATCAAATGATTTTGGTTTAGTACCATCAACCCAATACAGGCTTGCACATTTTCCACATAATATTGAAGTTTTGATTGGCTCAATTAGCGTAGTATCAACTCTATACATTATTCTTCCTGATTCTGGCATTTTTGATTGGTCTGGTTCCCATGCTGCAATTTCTTGAGGGTCAATATCATCTTCATCTTTGTATAGTAAACCTGCGAATAATAACATCAAGCCAATCACTGCTACAGGTGCTGCTAATGAAATCACTAGAGTAGACTGACTTGATGTGAATAATAATCCAGTCCCTAAAAGTATGCATAGCCATCCTGATATTACGATATTCATCTTGATGTATTTTTTTTTAGGACGACTGAACTCCTCCTCCATGACACTCCGAACATGGTTTAGCGCATCAATACACCGGATAATTTCATCTCGCTCAGGTGTAGGGTTCAAATGTCAAACGTCCTCGCCGGGAACATGCCTCAGTAGCTCAGCTTGGTAGAGCATCTGATTTGTAATCAGACGGCCGGGAGTTCGAATCTCCTCTGGGGCTCCAAATAAACATATTCTCTTTATGTTACGGTAGAAACTCTTCCGTCAATGTGAAGTGTATAGTGCCTTTCGTGATACTTATGTCTGCGACTATTCTAGATGGTAAAGAACTTGGACGTACAATTGAAAAAGATCTAATTTCTAGAATTGATAATCTAAAGAAACTGGGTATTTCACCACACTTAGCGGTAGTGATTGTAGGTGATGATCCTGCTAGTCATGTATATGTAAGAAATAAAGAAATGGCTTGTAATCGCTGTGGAATTACTAGTACTCGTATTGATATGAGCAGCAAGGTTACTGAGATTGAGATATTAGAGATAGTTAAGAAACTAAATTTAGATGATTCTATACACGGAATTTTAGTTCAAAGTCCTCTTCCTTCTGATATTGATGAGTCATTAATAATTGATGCGATTTCTCCTAATAAAGATGTAGATGGTTTTCATAAAATGAATTTAGGAAGTTTAGTTCAGGGAAATACATCTGGACTTTTACCATGTACTCCTGCCGGAATCATGAAAATGTTAGAAATGTCTGGTTACCAAACTTCAGGGAAAAATGCACTAGTGATTGGTAGGTCAAGAATTGTTGGTATGCCAATTTCATTACTTTTAGCTCAGCGAGGTATTGACTCAACAGTAACAATTTCTCATTCTCGTACAAAAAATTTACCAAATATTTGCCTCCAAGCGGATTTAATAATTGCCGCTATAGGAAGTGCTGATTTTGTAAAACCTGAATGGATTAAGCCAGGTGCCATGGTTATTGATGTTGGAATAAATCGTATATCTGATTCTACACGCAAGAGTGGTTATCGGCTAACGGGAGATGTTGACCCTAATGCAGCAAATATTGCTGGTTGGATCAGCCCTGTTCCTGGCGGAGTTGGTCCAATGACAATCGCTATGTTAATGTCCAATACAGTTCTTGCAACAGAACAATCTCTAAGATAAATGGATAATATTTACTGATTAATCATTAGTAATATTAATTTGGTTAATTTGTTCGAACAGGTATATGGGCGAGATGATATACCATGGTAAAGTAAAACAAGTATGGAGTACTGAGGACCCTGACATTATTGAATTTAGATATACTAATCAGATTAGCGTTTTCGACCAAATCATTCCAAGTTTAATTCCTCGAAAAGGTGAATCACTAAACCGAACCTCTTGCTATTGGTTTAATCTCGTTGAAAAAGCAGATATCTGTGAGACTCATATAATTGAGATGAACGCTCCTGATAGAGTTAGAGCTAGAAGATTCGATGTTGTTAGGGAACCTGGTGCAATATCTCAAGATAGAGAAAATGTATTTGTTCCTCTAGAAGTAATTTGCAGACATTATCTTGCAGGCTCTGGTTGGAGAAGGTACCAGAGAGGTGATGCCCCTGCCGAAGAATTTGGTTTTGAACCAGGTACAGTTCTTGAAGAAGGAGTTAAGTTACCTTCGCCTTATCTTGAAGTTTCAACTAAATTTGAAAAATTCGATAGATTGCTAGATAGAGATGAAGCATTAGAAATTTCTAATCTAACTGATGAAGAGTTTGATTCTATAATGAGTATCGTAATTAAGGTTGATGAAATAATTGAATCTGAGGCTAGTAAAAGAGGTTTGATACATGTTGATGGGAAAAAAGAATTTGCTTTAGGGAAAGATAGAGTTCCCGTATTAGTTGATTCTTTTGGAACTCTCGATGAAGATCGTTGGTGGGATGCAAACAAATATGATGAAGGAGAAATCGTCCAACTTTCCAAAGAATTTGTTCGTGGGCATTATCTTTCTACCGGACATCATGACGAATTATACAAGGCACGACAGAGTGGAGAAGATGAACCTCCTATCCCTGCATTACCTCAGGAAATCATTGATCAAACCTCAAATCTTTATTCCACTATGTTTACGCGACTAACTGGTCAAGAGTTCTGAAATTATTGATGTTTTCGCATCATTATACCACATTTTCTTCTTTCAGCAGCTTTCAATAATGTAAGTAAATGCCTCAAAGAATCACGGACTCCACCATCAATAGTTTCATTTGAGTTTATCGACCATTTTCCACTTTGCATTGATGTAAGTAATAATTTGACCTCTTCACTGTTAAGCCAACCTAATAATTCCATTCCTGCAAATCCTTTATCAAATCCTTCTTCACCTAAATTTTCAGCACATAAACCATTAGTCAATTTAATCAATAATTCATGAAAGTTTTTTTCTCCTTCTTTTTCTCTGGTAAATTCCAAAATATACTCTATTGCATTTCCACTATCGCTTGGAAACCTTCCAATTCTATTCCTTGCAATTCCATTATCTAGAGGTATCGGTGTTCCTTCACCTTCAATCCTATCTAGTGCGGATAAAAAAAGAGCAGTTGCATGGTCGTATGGTGATTCTTCCCCCTCATTCAATAATTGAATTTCACTATTATTAGACAAAATTTTCTTTAGATCTTTATGGTCTCCACCAATTGATGATAGTATTGGGTCTATTAGCATAATTAAATCATGAATAATTGGTTCAAAAGTGTAAAATGCCGATGGTGGTATGTACTCTCCCATAGACAAACCTCCAATGATTCAGTACTATAATTTTCCTAGGCGCCTAAGTCTGAGCTCGAATTCATCTAACTCTTCATCATCGTTTTCTTCTACTATCTCTTCAGTAACTAATTTAGTATCATCTATCTGTTTAGGTATTTCCTTTAAATCATCTTCTTTTTGTAGATTATCTTCAGTAATTAATGATTTTTTCTTCTTTGACATGTGTTTCTTAATGGCCTTCTCTGTAATCTGCATCAATTCTTTTCTATCTCTATAGTTCTTAATTAGCCACGCCAATGTTCCTGCTAATCCAATAACTAGTAATGCTGATACTAACCCTGTTTGAAAATCTTGAATTCCATTGTCTTCATCCGAACCACCTGTCAAAATTATTCTTATTTCATTGTCCGACAAATCGGATTCTACCTGCCAAGGAAATTCACAACTAATTTTTACTATTAGCTCATTACCATCTGCTACTAGTGGACGTTCTATAGTAGGTAGAAGATATACACCTGATGGATCAATAATATGTTGTTCACTATAACCCAATGAAGTAACTAATAGTAAGCAATCAGCATTTTCTAGAAGATTTTGATTCTCCCTAATCGTAGTGATCCTAATTTGTTGGTTATCTCCTGTGCCTATCAATTCAATTCCAGTCAAGCCAATATTCCAATCTTTCCTAATTATATCATATTCATATTCTGCTGACGCAAACTCGATACCTCTGGAATCTATTGCTCTAATCATCAAAGTTCTCTTTCCTGGCTGAGGCATCCAATCTTCAGTGCTCAAATTCGTTCTTTCTAATGACATATTATCTGTTAATGTACCAGTATATGAATCTAATAATTTTCCATCATCCCCTATAAGTAGTAATGAATAATCGAAATTTCCAGTTCCATTATTTATTGAACAGTATGCAATAATTTCATCGCCTTGCTCACCTAAGGAACATATTCCGTTCCTGACTGATGGCTGAGAAACTAAGGATAAGTAAACCAAACCTTCCATTGAATCAATTGTTATCTCTCCATCAGGAATTGATTGTGATGCCTCCCAAATCCATCCCTGCTCTCCAAATGAGTCACTATCTAGTACGCCTTGTCTTCCGTCAACAATAATTGAATCACTATTTGTCCCATGTATTTTGATTATTACTTTATCTCCGCTAATTGCATTAATTATCGGCGAAGTTGCCCATGAATAATTCTGTTTGGTTGTATCAAGTAATATTTCATCAACATTTCCTAAATCATCTATTGCTTCTATTTTGATTGTGTATATTTCTCCATTCCAGTCTATACTTGGTATGACTTGTAACGGTATTCCTCTCATTTCTCCAACTGCTAATACTACAGTTGTATCGCCTACGACCGTCCATCCTGAAGGTAAACTTCTCACATTTAGAGAGATTGTAGTAGGTGCATTTCCTTGATTTAATAGTGTGGCATGAGGATATCCACCATCCATAGAAATAACCCATGGACTTTCACCTGATAGTTCGAACTGATGAATGACTGCAACTCTCAATGGAACTATAGTTTCAGATAATGAATTACCTTCTCTCAATCTGATATGTAACTCTACAGTTTTACCATGTTGGGCATCCTGTGGTGGAGTGATGTTGAGTGTCATCATTGCACTTTCACCTGGCTCAAGAATAGGCAATTCTTCAGGGGTTTCAACTATCCAATTATTAGATCCATTAACATAAACTGTGGAGAAGGCTTTCGAGGGTGAATTTCCTAATTGTACAATTTCGACATCAATCGATGATCCCTCAGGGTTTATTTCTAAATCTACCTGACTCGATATAGCATTCCATTTCATTATGTGTGGTACTTCTACATTGAAATTGATAGTTTCTACAACTTCTCCTCTAGAATTCACGTCAACTAGGATTTGCATTATTGTTCCATTCCACGCGCCTATTGGTACAAACCAATTCACCAATGGATTTGCTGTTTCATTTACTTGTATATTTTCTATAGATGACCCTGAGGCGTTCCAACCTGTAGATGAATCTGAACCGGAATAAAATATATTTATCGTCGTTTCAAGAGATATATCATCTTCTAAGTTACCTATATTTTTCGCATCAATAATTATCTGATTTATTTCTCCAGGCTGAGAAACTATAGTGCTATTTCTGATATCGATTCCCATGTAGAAAGCATCTATTTCCCACCTATGATCTTGTTTAGCTGATAAAATCAGTATTTCAGAGTCATGAATCTCACTATTTCCTTGAGATGTCATTTTGATTATTATCTCAAGAGGGGTAGTCGCAGGTGTATTTTCCGGTAATCTAACTATGACTGGGATAGTTTGTAAACTTCCTGCACCTAAAGTAACCATATTACTAATAAATGAAATAGTGACATCCAAATCTTCAGGGATATTCGAGTTAATTATTAATTCAGAATCTAATCTAAAGGTATCTACTCCATTACCTGGATTTTCTAACTTAATCATTACCAATACATCTTCTTCAACTTCTACTTCATGAGGTTGTTCTAATGGAGAAATTATATTCAGGTCTGCTCTATAAATCTGTAAAACTTCTAACGAAAATTCAAGATTATGATTTATTGACTGAGTGCTCGAGTCAGAGAAAATATGGAATGATGGAGCGGCATCAGGAGGTAAATCCAGACTTATCGTGCCGTATACTCTTGAAGATCCTGATCTAGTTAGAATCAATTGTTCATCAATAATTTCTAAATCTCCTGATGTACTCCAAGTCCATCCTTGAATAATCAATCCCATATCAGGCATAGACCATTCTAATTGAGTCTCACCTACCGGCACATCTGCAGTAATATCCCATGATAATAAATTATCTGGGTTTGTCCTCTGGTGTACATCAGTAACAACTCCTGTGGCCATAAATGAGAGTTCGATAGTTTGGCAAGCATCTTCACTGACACACATTTCTAATGGGGTATTGACGATATCTCCAAGATTAGCACTACTTGGTACCTGTAGTCTTGCAGTCAGGAAAATCATTTCATCAGGTTCTAGTGTTAGTGCAGATATCTGATTATCATCTAAATCAAATAATTTTAGATCATTACCCCAAGATGTTGTATCCCAAGACATTAATATTTGATTTTCTACTGCATTTCCTAGATTATGAATTAACATCCATGCCTCAGCATCTTCTCCTGTCAAACCATATCCCAAGCTATTTGCCGTACCATCGGGGCCTCTAATTGACAGCCCTCTTGTCCGGTCTGCCTCAATAGGCAGTAAAGCCGAGATACTCACATTGTTGTCATCATCCAATGTTAATGTTAATGTCAAATATCCTGAATCAGATCCTAGAGCATTCATTGGTGCATGTATCCTTAGATTTGGATTCCAAATTTCTCCTACTCCGATTTCAACTGAATTTATTCCATTCGTAGTTTCATCATCCCAAGACCACCCATCAGGTAAATTCGTAGAATCTATTGAGAGACTCCATGTTCCGGCTAACCTACCAGTTGAACGAATATTTGGTGAAACAGTAGAGCTTTCTCCGGGGGTAACTCTAGTAGGTTCTGTTGGAATTTCAAAACTTGCATTATATGGATTAACTATATTCAGTACAGTTACCTGGAAATCATTATCATATCTAGATTGCGTGATGTTTTGATACGGATCTAGAACTAACTCAAATTCATGGTCACCTAATCCTCCGGTCCATTCAACAGTGAATGTCGATAAGGAACCAGACCCGGTTGGATCTATTGGTTGCATATTTCCAAATCTTTCATTTGCAATTAATTGGCCATCTACATATAGTAAAGCATCTGTATTTTCATTTGTTTCTGCTGTTCCTGCATTTTCAAAAGAAACCGTAATTGTAACTATTTCTCCTGGATCAGGAGCAACCGGACTAAATTCTATACTTCTACCATCTTGTTGAGGTCTAACATCTGCGATTTCTAGTGAAACTACAGTGTCTCCTAAGATTAAATCTAATGTAGCATCTCCATCGATATCTGCCAAAGCAGGTGATGACCACAAGCGATGTCCTATTGAGACGGCTCCATTCCATTCAGCATTAATTCCTGCCATTGTTCCAAGTTCGCCATCATAAGCTCTCAATTCTCTTCCATATGGTACTAACAGTTCTGGTTCATCTGACCCATCTATGTCCATCCATATTGGAGATGCTACTGCGATTCCATCATTGAAAACTCCTTGTGGCTCTAATATTTCTATACTCCACGCTTCTTGAGGACTATTGCTGTCAGTATCATCATGACAACCTGCAAAACCATCTCTATTAGTATCAAAACTACTTGTCGTCCAAGTAATCCAGCATACTCTGTCATGATCTCCGTCCCCATCTGTATCCATACTTATTGGGGCTGAATCAGAAAATCCATTGGATGCCTCAAAATCCCATATTTTTGTACCATCACTGATTTCAATACCATAGTATTCAGCACCGTAAGCAGCACTATTTTCATCGAAATCGGAGGGTATGGTGACTATCATTTCCATCGCAGCATCAGAGTCTAAATTTGCGATAACAGGACCTGGTAATCTAATATGAGGCACGTTTGAATCAAAACCATTCAAATTATCAAGAGATTTCCCATCCCAATTTGCATCGCCATCATTAGCATCTAATTTCCATACCCACATAGCGCTAGTAGAGCTTTGAACTGAAGTTAACAAGATAAATGCTGTATTCTCATCAGTTTGAATAAATGTAGGGTCTGATGGATGCGTGCCTTTATCCAATATTTTTTGCCAAATTGAGGTTGCTGAAGTGCCTGTGATATCAAGTGCTAAGACTACAGGGTCCTCGGAATTTTTTTCTATTAATGATAGTACTAACTCTGCTGTACCATCTAAATCTAAATCTGCAAGTAATGGCTGTGCAGTTGGTTTATGTCCTCCATATGTACTACTTACATAGGGACCATCAGTACTACCTATCATCAATAAAGAATCAGAATAAGTCCACAATAATTCTGCAGTATGGCTCCCACCGGGTGACCATCCAGTAACTGTACAAATTAATTGTGGAGAATAACTTTTGACATAAAAAGTTCCTCCCATATCGAATGATACAATTATTTCTTGTATTCCATCGTTATTCAAGTCAACTACAACTGGGGCCGCCTTAATCTCATCAGTTTCGCCAAGATCTACTTGCCACGCCAAATCTGCATCTTCTCCCTCAATTATTTTCAAGAAGCTATGACTACTCCCTCCAATATCTTCTGTCTGAATAATAATGGTGAATAATGAACTTCCTCCACATCTTTCAACAGAACTATCGCTTGTAGTAATTGAATTTTTAAGATCAGCAATAGGTGTTGCTAGAGAATCTGTTGAATAGATATAATCATCATATTGCCAATTAATTACTGGGTCAACTATCGAATTATATTCTAAAGCATCTACTGGACTTCCTATCCCTGCGCCTCCTGCTGGACTATGTGTAGGAGGTAGTGATTCTCTACCTGGTGTTCTACCAGATTGAGGCCATGGCTGCCCTCCATCTGACCAAATTATTTCTGAACTAGATGTTTTTGATATTATATTTTCATTAATTAAATCAGATTGTTGGTCATCAACATTTGATAAATAACCTGAATGTGGCATTAGCACTAATAAAATGGTCATTACCAAGCAAATAGTAACTTTGCCGGGGTCAATTGACATAGTAGGCGCTCTCATCAGGATACAAATGGGATTCAACGCCCACTTGAACATTCGCACTAAACTATCGTCCAGACCTTCGGTCTGCTAGTTGATACCCACTTACCAGCGGTAATTACTACCCGTTGCGCTTATACAGGAGTGGTTGGTCGGCGGAACAACGGACTTCTCCTCTGGAGGCTTTGCTGATGAGGGACGGGGGGTCATTCCGCCTTCCTCCGACAGGCCTCGGAGCGGTCCGTTAATAGGAGGAAGAAGACATGTACAGCATAGTCACCCGTGAAGATACAATACGCATACCAGCAGAGTACATCCGTGTAGGACGTAACCTAGTTGATCATATCGATGAATTAGCGAATGATGCATTCGAAGGTCGTTTTGATGTAGATGAAAATTATACCCTGTTAACGTTCAACCATGAACCACTTGGCCGAGGAAAAATTATTCATGGAGATGGTGCAATATATCAGCGTGTAAGGTTTAAGGCGCTTCTTTTCAACATGGAAAACAATGAAGTTGTCGATGGTTATGCTTCGGAAATTTCTGAATATGGAGCATTCGTTAGAATCGGTCCTATGGAGGCATTACTGCACAAATCTCAAATTCTTGATGAACCAATAAATGTAAACTTAGGAATTAAAAGAATAGAGGGTGCATCTAGTGGAAAATTCCTGGAAGAAGGTTCATACATTCGTTCTCGTGTAGTCTCTAAAGCAATCAACCAAAATGACCCTAGAGCTAGTAAAATTGGACTTAATTGTAAGATGGATGGCCTTGGTTCTTATACTTGGATACAGGAGCAGGATTAAGATGGCTAAACAACCATTTGCTTGTGGAGAATGCAACCGTATTCTTCCAGAACCTGAAAACAAAAATGACGTTGTTCAATGTAAAAATTGCCCTAACGCACCTTTGACAACAGATTGGCAAGGATATGTAATTATTCTCAATCCGGAGAGATCAGAGGTAGCAGCTAGGCTGAATGTAAAGAGTCCAGGCACTTACGCTTTGAAGGTAAATATTAGATAAGGAGGAAAAAAAATGCAAATAATAGAAAGAAAAGAAAATCCGCTTCTTGGGCGAGTCGAACTAACCTTTGAGTGGAACCATGCAAATTTACCAACACCTACATTATCTGAGATGGTTAATGCGGCAGCTAAGGCTGAACCTGGTGCGAATAGAGAACTAGTATTTGTCAAGAATGTCAATACTCGATTCGGTCGTCCGTTTACTACAGGTATCGCACTAGTATACGATTCTGTAGAAACCGCTTCTTTTGAACCAAAATTTGTTCAAGATAGGCACCAAAAAACACGTGCATCTAAAGAAACCGGAGGCGATGAATAATGACTGATGGCCCTAATCCTAAAGCAAAGTGGTCAAAATACACTGTTGATGGCGATTCATTAGTTAGGAATGGTGAGTTTTGTCCTATCTGTGGACCTGGAGTATTCCTTGGAGTTCATAATGACCGTAAAGTATGCGGTAAATGTGGACACAACTCTAACGATGAAGAAGAATAATTAAATTCTTATTTTATCCCATTTCCCGTCGTTAGTTAGTACATAATCTCCAATTATCCCTACCCCTATGTCATTTCTTGATGTAGTAGATATTAATCCCTCTGAAATTGATCCATCGTGTCTCCATCCTGTCCATATCCATTTGTTATCCTTAGAAATAGCATCATAAATAGGGCCTTTATTCCTGTATATCGTAGGCGTTCCTAAAATAGAATCCATTGTAGCAAAACATTTACCATTTAGTTTGATAAACCATCCTAATTCTTCATTAAAAGTAAATCCAGTAATAAGTTCTGGTAACTTAATTTTTTTCTTATCAATTAGAATGCCATTACTATCATAAATTGCAACACCTCCTGCTTGAGAGATTACAATTAAACCCTCTATTGTTTCAACAAAACCAATTATCATATCCTGATTCTCATCAATTTTATTCCATTTCGGATGCTCTGTTCTCCAAATTTCATTTGAATTGATATCTATTCTGTATATGCCCTTATTTTTTGCTGAGAAACATAGCGTATCGCTAACCTTAGAGAGCCCCATCGGCTCAGAATCTAGTAATTGTGACCATATTTTTGAACTTGGATGAAGAATTAAATCACCATTCCTCAGTTCTGCTTTTGAACCACCATCTACCCATTCTTGATTTATATCGAGAGCTGCCATTCTTGCTTGCCTAAGTTCTCTTTCAACCCAAGCCCCGATCCATCTTTCCCCTATTATTGAACTTGAAGTTACAGGAGATGGAAATGGTTTCGATACACTACCTATGGGGTTAATTTCATTGTCTACTTTCAGTAATTCTCCTGAAACTCCGGTGATGACATGAATGTTTTCTCCTGAGTCGATTTTTATAGGTGGGAATCCTATATCAGGCCTTCTCATATTAACTCCTAATATCTCCAGTGTTTGAAGGTGTGGTTCAGAGGATTGAAAGTTTATTGCCTCTAGGATTAAACATGGTCATGCTACTTCTTGCATCAAAATCAGATAATGCTTCAATGACATTATGCGATGCAATGCTACGTTTAGGGGGGTGGAGCGAAGAGTTCAATTGCATTCTTGGCTCATACAGAGTCCACCAATCAGGTTTAGTCAATTTGTTAGTAATAGAAAAACTTCATATTATGGCGGATGGTATTGATTTACAATTTGAAAATTCAACAGGAATTTGTGTAGAAGGGGTTCTAGTTCTATCAAGACATGTCTCGTCTTCTCAAACTCCTGCTATGACTTTACATGCAATAGGAATTCCAGGAGTATTACCTTACGGTGATGCAGGTCGCTCAGGTGGAAAGAACGGAATATTAGTTCCTCCTAATCCATTTTTTGCTCCTCTATTTAGAACTATGAATGAATTTGCTAATAAGAGAAAACTCGATCAAGAATTTGACTTGACTTTAGAAACAACTCATCATGGTCCAGTACTACATAAACCTACACTTTACATAGAAATTGGCTCGACTGAAAATGAGTGGAATCGAACAGATGTTGCTGATTGCTGGGCAGAATCGATATCTCATGTGTTAGGTTTTTCAACAGGTAAATCAGCAAAAATAGATAATAATCTAGATGTTATGATTGGATTTGGTGGTGGGCATTATGCGCCTCGACATAAAGCAATTATTCTTGAATCAAATTTTTACTTGGGTCATGTAATAGCAAATTATTCGCTATCATTTGATGAACTCGATTCATCTGAAGAGATATCTGGTCCATGGGTTGATGCAGTTGTCAATGCAGTTGAATCTACTAAGATTTCTTTTCCAAATAATAATATCTTTGCTCATCTCGATAGAAAATCATTCAAAGGTTGGCAACGTTCAGCAATTATAAAGAAATTAGATGAAATAGGTGTCGAAGTAAGAAGAGGTAAGGAAATCTTACAGAGAGAATAGTCAAATCTCTCATTCACTTCGTAGGTATATGGTTGGGTTAGGCAGATTTATCGTTAAGCTTCTACCCATCGCTCCTAAATTTATCGTTAAGCGTATTGCAGGTAGGTATGTTGCCGGTTCAAATTTACATTCAGCAATCAGTTTAATGAAAAAAATGGATAAAGAAAATACTTGCTTTACAATAGATGTATTGGGTGAAGAAATTAAAACACTAGATGAAGCAAGATTTTTTGTTGAAGAATATTCTCGTGTTCTCGATGAAATTATTTCACATGACATAGATGCCAACATCTCTCTAAAACCTACTGCCTTCGGACTATTATTGGATAAAAATATAGCTATTCAAAATATAGAAGAAATATTGAATAAAGCGGCTCTTAGTGATATTTTTGTTCGTTTAGATATGGAAGATCACCGAGTTACTCAAGCCACTATAGATATTGTATTATTAATGCAGGAAAGAGGGTTTGAGAATATTGGAACGGTATTACAAGGTAGACTTTTTAGAACAGGTGAAGATATTAAGAATATCACAAAATCCTTAGGTTCTTTCTCAGATTTTCGGATATGCAAAGGCATTTATCTTGAACCTAATGAGATATCTCATACAGGTTATCAAGATATAGTCAATGCTACAAATGATTGTATTGATCTTATGTTAGAATCAGATTCTTACACCGCTATTGCATCACATGATTATCCAATAATAAATCATAGTTTGAAGAAATTAGAAAACATGAAGATGTATCCGGATAATGATTCTAGGCCTAATTCAATAGGGCCTAGGAAGGGTAAAGGCCTAGGGTACGAATTTCAATTTCTATTAGGTGTTAGGGGTGATCTTAGGAGAGAATTAGCATCCAAAGGTCACCTTACCAGAGTATATGTCCCTTATGGCACTAAATGGTACGAATATGGTGTGCGCAGAATCCGTGAAAATCCTGATATCGCTTGGCATGTTACTAAGACCTTACTTATGCCTTGGACTAATAGAAGATAATTTATTCAATAATTAGGTTTAGAAAAATTATTTTCATCGTCAGGGACATGCAAATATACTCTTCTAATTTCATTTGCTGATCTTTTGCCATTCAGAGTCCTTCCTTTTCCTGTATGAATGGCTCTAATTCTCCATCTTCTACCATTCATTTTCATTATAGAGCCACAAGAAAAGACTCTATCTGGGTCACACTCTAAACTGCTAGCAACGCTTCTTTCGCCTTCAGTCATTGTTATCGGAACTATTGTCCTATCTGCTCGAACTGCCCACATTGCTGAAATCTTAGATGCTTCTAGTTTCCTTGACTCTCTAGATGTGGAATCTTCAATTCGAGTAACCTTGTATGTTTGTTCTTCATGCTGAAAGTAATCATCCTTTGTAATCAATTCATCCTCGTCTGCTTCAACTAATGCGAATTTACTATCCATTCTATCAGATAATGTTGTTTTCACTGATACTGACTTAGGCGGTCTTAGTTGTAGATTTTGTACATTACTACATTGAATACAACGGACCAATAAATCTTCTCCATTACCCTTCATTGTCCTCCTTAATATTTCATGCTCTGTCATTTTTGAGCATTTAGGGCAAACTGCGACATCAACCACTTCTTCATCGACATCAGTATCTTCCATGTCTCTTCGAAAAGACATCCTTTATTGAAGCCATCCTTAGATGGGATGGTTGAAATTAGAGATAATATAGCCACAGACATGAGTGGTGCGGGCGGATTCGGTTTGCCTCAAATGTCTGAGCGTGAAATGTTTGAGAAATTACTTTCTTCAGATTCAGATTATGGTGATGAAGAACCTGCGATTGCAGCGAATATTGGTGAACAAATGTTGCATATGAATCTTGTTCCATTAAATCGTTCATTTAGAGTCAGGATTAGAGATATCACTTCTAAAATACCTGCAAAAAATATTGTATTAGTTGGTGGTGGAATAGGTCATTTAACAGCTTGGTTACTAGATTTATGGACGGGTGATCCTGCTAACCCTCCTGAAACGCCACGAGCAAGGCCAGAGTCTTTTAGAATCATTGAACCAGCAGGTAAATTCGGAGTAATTATTGATCGTTTGATTCGTCGACACTCTGCTGAGCAGTGGTCCCAAATTTTGCCTCGTCCTTGGCAAGAAATTACTGCTGAAACATCTTCTTGGTCCGCTGCTGCTGCTGCTTTACCTTCCAGCGCTCAACCTTCTCCTTTACCTCAACCTATTGAACTAATAATTATTGATGTCCCTGAAATTGAACGACCTTCTGCTACTATCGCTGCCTTAGATGTTATATCTCCTGGCGGATTCATTTTGGTCAAAGAACCAGAAGTTCCTACTGGTGATGTAGGTGTGCCTGAAGATGGACAAGAACCTAATGCTGCTCAAAAGAAAGTACAATCATTCAATCAGTGGATGGATGTCATTCGTGAATGTAATGTCAATCATTCAATGGCCTTTGCAGAATTATCAGGTGGGACATTAGCAGTGATTCGTCGTTCCATCTGAAAAATATCAAAAATATTCGATACTTTATTCTCCATGACTTGATAATTCTCAAAAACTGGATTACTATTAGATGAATTATTTATTGAATCAATCAGTGAATCAATTCTCAATATTCCATAACCAAAGTGATCATCATGTTGATTTTGCCCCTCTTTCATTTGTGAATTTTCACTAAGAAGTTGTTTTATTTCTTGAACTTTACTCGAATCACTATCTTGATTACGTTGGTATTCAGGATATTCTTCTAGGAATAATGCCAGTCCTCCTGAAACCCATGCAGTCGCGGCAGAAGTGCCGCTTGACCATCCCCACCATGATCCTTGATTTTGAATCAATACTGGTACTTCATGCCCCGGCGCTACAATTTCGGGCTTCTTATCAGGGTCGCCTCTCGGTAGTTTAGGTGGCCATATCTGACCATTATTATCTCCTTCTGAACTTCCTACCCAAAGATTTCCTAGTCTAGTTACTCCACCTACGCAGATGACTTCTTCGACGGAGCCTGGCGATGAAACATCACCATCATCATTTTGTCCATCATTTCCTGCTGCTGCTATTACATATACTCCTTGATTTACTGCATTTTCTACTGCAACTTCTAGACTATCTGTTGTAATTATGCTAGAACCAAGGCCTTGTTGTCCACCTAAACTTAAAGAAATAATATCTGCATCTTGAGATACGCACCAATCTACTGCTTCTGCAATACCATCGTCAGTTCCAGAGCCGGATGAATCAATAGCTTTTGCAACTAATAAATCGACATTTTTTGAAACTCCATTGAGTCCCCCATCTGCCACTATAATTCCTGCCATAGCCGTACCATGGCCATCGTCATCATAGGGAGTATCTACTGAATTGATGACGTCATTCCAACCAATTAGGTTCATATTAGCCAAATCAGGATGGTCAATATTAATTCCTGAATCTACAATACACAATGAAACTCCAGTTCCATCCAATCCATCGAGAGAATTTACACCAGTAAGATCTCTATATTCGTCCTCCCATGTAACTAATGCTTGCGGAGGATTTAGACCTAAAATTTCTCCACTGATTGAAGCCCAAACCCATAGTAAGACGACTGCTACTACAAAAGTGGAAACTAAAGTTACAGAAATTCCTATGACCATACCAATTGCATCATTATTTTTCTCCAAGTCTTGGGGATTTTCTAAGTTATTATTCCCAGTGAATTCAATAAATTCATCAGTTTTATCATTTGATACTAAATTCGTAGAAATTTCACTGAAATTAGGATTGCTATCTTTTTTATCCTTACTGAATAAAGATTTAATTAAAACAAATGGTATTGCTAGTATCATCAGCCCTTCAATTATTACCGCTATGGCCACAATTATGAAAAACAAAAACAAACCTAAAAGAATTAATCCATCAGTATTTGAAAGTCCAATTAACATTTGCATCACCATGCATCTTGTCTGTCAAAGTGACTCGATATTGTAGTATTAGATTTACAATTATTACATTCCATTCTAGAAGGTAGTGTCATTTCACAAATTGAACAAGTAGTCCCTGGTTTTCCTTGACCATCACATTTGAATTGCTGGCAATGTACAGTTATCTGTCCAGAAGGATGTAGAGTAGCAGGAGTTTCTTCTTTACAAATAGGACAGATTCCTTGTATTTTTTCCTTTGAAATAACATTCATTTCACCAGAGGCCTCCCTAGCCCTTACAGATTGAATCCTATCTCCTGCTGCACCGAGCATGAATTGAGGATACCATAAAATATGAATCAATAAGAAAGTAGAGGCTACACTACAAATTAAGTAAATCCATGGATAATTAAAAACACTTGCTTCAGTAGAAATTGGTCTAGGAGCAATTGAATGAGCACCAGACCAAGAGAAGATATTTACGAGTATCATCCATAATCCTAGTCCCAAACTCCAAAGCTTAAGGCTATGATCTTTCCAAGCAATTTCTACTACTCTGGGGTCAGGGTGTGAATGTCTTTCTATTACGTGGACGTCTCTAGTTTCAACCACTGCTCTATGAACTACGAATATTGCCAAGAAAGCAAAAATTCCATTTGCTAATAATATAGGCGCTAACTGCCCTATTGATAAATTACTTGGGAAATCTGGTGTACTAGCATGTGCACTTATGTATCCTAATTGAACTGCAATCATTCCAAGAAACATATATGCTAAATTTTCTCTCATTATTGGGAAACGAATGAATAGTTGCGTTGCGAAACCGAGCCATGCAATAATCGAAAGTAGACTTAATATTAATGATAAATCAGATAGGAAAAGTATACCTTCTGAACCTACTCTATTGTAGTCGCCACCGCCTGCAAGTTCATTTACTCCCCAGTCAAAAGAACCTAAAATTACCGCCAATACTCCTACTCCAAATGCTGAAAATTCATATAAACTCCATCCCTTAGATACCATTTTGAAATGAAAGATTGATTCTTCCACTACCTTGTCTAATGGTCTTAAATTTTTATTATATTCGGCGAAGCTGAAATTTATTGAAATTTCACTAAGTCTTAACGACTTAGTTTCTTCATATTTTGATTCGCTGTCCATTGAATCGGCGCCTCCTCTGATGTCTGCGAAGTGAAATGCTCCATTAAGTAACTCGCTTAGTTTGATTTGAAAACAGTATTACTTATACTTAAAAATGTGTTATTATATTGCTAATTAATGCTCTAATGGCTGTAATATGGCGCCGAGAGGGAGATTTGAACTCCCGAGGGAAAATCCCACATGATTTCCAGTCATGCGCAATACCAGGCTATGCGATCTCGGCTTCTTTATATCCGAGAGTTGTTTACATTTTGAGCCTGTTGCTATTGAGATTTGACTTGGGACTCTCCTTACGCAGTCATTAAATCGAAATTGTGGCACGAGTGTACATCGCCACTGTGGCTTAGGGGTATAGCATCCCATTGGTAATGGGAAGGTCGGGAGTTCAATTCTCCCCAGTGGCTCCATTATATTTTTAATTTTAAAATGTAGATTTTTATCACTTGTCACAGTTAAACGGAAAAAGTTCATAATCTAACAAACAAACGACACAAATATGTCTGACCGTCGTAGGACTGCACTTGCTCTAGTGTTACTGATGATAATTGCCCCGCTAACATCCGCTGCTACCACCTCCTGGGCCGGACCTAGTTCAGTAAATCCACCTGATGATGGTATTACTTTGACGGGTTTCCGTGTACCTGGTAATGCAACTATTCAGGATGGATGGCTTCATGTTACTGATACTGAAATGTCAACCTCACTGAATTCAGGTATTTTATGGGAAGGTGCTGATTTAGACTCGGGGAGATTTTTCAATACTGACTTTATTGATTCTACAGAGCAGATAACTCTTCTTGACGATGGAACTAGATCTAACATTAGTACTTTCGATACTGGTGTTAATTCTGTATCTATGCACAGTTCTTACACTTATGCTCCGGGTTGGAGACATGTTTATTCTACAGGTTCATCAACTTCAGTATCTGATTGTAATAATCTTTCAGGGACTTGGGTCGACCATGGATATGATAATAATTTTGATTCTTCGTTACAAGATACTGAAATTACTGATACTCTGATGTACTGTAGTGGGGATGCACTGCAAGATAGCATCACTACACTAACTGTTAATGAAATAGGATATGATTACACTGCAGGAACTTTATCTGCAACAGGTGGTTCAGGAAGTGGTTTCTCAGGTACTTATTCTATCAGTTCTGCTATTGGTAGCATTACTGTCAATAATGGTGGTTCTGGTTATTCAGTAGGAGATGCCATTGACTTTGTATGTCCAGGTGGATGTACTGGTAGTAATGCTACAGCTTCGGTAGGATCTATTGCCTCCAATGGTTCTATTATCACTGTTTCATTGACAAATGGCGGTTCAGGCTACACCTCTCAAACTATGTATCTTCTAGTTACTAGTAGCGCGGGTAGTGGAGCATCATTATCAGAAGTTCTTGAAACTACTGGTTCTGTCTATGAAGCATTTGTGACAAATGGTGGAAGTGGTTATACAACATCTCCTACGATTATCCTAAGTTCTTCAGGGGGTGCTTCAGCGAATATCACTGCACAACTTGGCGGCTTCTTTGATTATGAAATCGCTGTAGATTCAATTGCAGTTGGTTCATCTGCTAATTGTATATTGGGTGGCTATGAAGTAAATGCAGGCATGGATACTGATGAGGATAATATTTTAGATTCTAACGAAATAACCGATACAAACTTTTTATGCAATATTGATGAATTATGGCAAGCTACTACTTTTTCTGGACTCAATGGAACGAACTTAGGTGGCGAACAAACAATGTCTTACGGAACAATTCCTTCTGAAGCAAGTGAAGGAATAGTTTCCGTTGGTACTATGCCCGGATCAGCCGTACCTAGAGGTACAAGCGGTTATTTCCTACTCCCTCAAGTGAATTTACCAAATCCTGGGTCATTCAACAACTTATACATGACATTCGATCATTGGTATCACTTAGACAGCCCTGCCTCTGGCGGCGGTGACGGCGCTTGGATTGAATACAGGATTAATACTGGTACTTGGAATGACTGGACATACATCGCTCCGGAAAGTACTGCTTCGGGAGGAGGATACACTAGCACAATGTCTACAGAAGCACCTTCTCCTAATGGTGCTCCTAGTGGGGCAGTCCCTGTATTTGCATCACCTAGTCATAGCGGATGGGTGAATGATAATGTTAGTATATCATCGATATCAGATATTAATAACGCTTCGAAAATACAGTTCAGGTTTCATATTTGGACCTCTCCTAATGCTTCATATGAGAGACCTGGTTGGTTCATTGACAATATAGATGTCAATAACGATGGTGTTAATACCGGTGTTTGGCATCATGGATGTATTTCTACAACAAACGTTGCGTGCCAGTATGTGGCTAATTCATATGGTGCGCTCCAAAGAACAATTGATTTATCAGGAACTAATTCTACATCGAGCATTGAAATAGATATGGAGTGGGACTTGCAAGGTTCTACTAATGATAATGCCTGCATAGAATTATCCTTAAACAACATAACATGGTATGATATTTCATCTGGTACAACATCCACTGTAGCTAGTTGTGAAGACCGTAGTGGAGCAATCCCTGGTTATCCGTCTTATGACGGTGTCTTTGGTGACCAAAGTAACGGTATTAGAACTGTAGATTATAGTATACCAACTGCATATCAGAATCAACAAAATGTTTACATGAGATTTGTTGTAGATACTGACTCATTTACCAATTATGGGGGTTCTCTTGACAATAAAGAAGGTTTGACACTTTCAGATATCCGAGTTGTCGATGAATCAGGGGCTATATTATTTCAAGATGATATAGAGAATCCATCTACTATGTTCCATTACGCCGTGTCTCCTTATTACGATGATTGGGCATATTATAGTTTAAATTTTGGATCTATGGAAGAATTATTCAATTTTGAAGACTCCACTGCTTCTAATCCAGAAACTAATAATGCACCTGGTTGGTCTAAAGACTCTGCTTGGAACTATGGTCAACTTGGCGCTGGTGCTGGACCTACTGATGAGCCTTCATTCCCTTATCTATATGGTACTAATCTAAACGGAAATTATGCAAATAATCAGAACTCTCTACTAACTTCCCCAGCATATGAAATACCTAATGATGGATTAGCGTATGTCACATTCGACAAATGGGTATGCACTGAGAATT
>JADHRW010000004.1 GCA_016777225.1 Candidatus Thalassarchaeum sp.
TGGACTTAGCACAATGTCCAAACGGATTTACAAGTCTTAATTCTAGAACATGTAGCGGAGCAACTTTGGCTTTAACTAATGCTGAAGGAATGATGTATAGTTTCCCAACGGGTTCTCAGAATCAAGCAGAAATGCAACTGATGGTGGAAGCCCTAGTATATCTCTCCACAAACAATTCAAGAGAGATTTTCTTAACAGTTCTTGACCCACTGGGCCTCCTAGACTCACCATGGCCAGGTTGGCAGAAAGGAGATTCAGGGACAATTGCAGATACTACTGCTGACACATATTTCGAAGATTTAGGTGCATCTCCTGATGCATTAGGATATGGCCATCTGGTTGTTGTTAACGACACTCGTATTACATTGAATGATGCATATAGTTTACATCCTGCAATTGCAATAGACAATTCAGGAAATACTCATGTTACTTGGATGGATGGCCGAGCTTACGGTTTCGATATCGATGTTAATTATGAAATATATTACACTCGCTTAAGACTGAGTTCTGCAGGCGCATGGGACGGAGTAAGTGAAGGCCTCCCTTCTTATGCAATTAAACAAATTGCAGATGCCGCAATATCAAATGTTGAGGGTTATGAGGGGATAGATCCAGATAGACCATTTAGCGCTAATTCTCACATGCCTTCGATACTTACAGATTCATTCGATAATGTTCATCTGACATGGTTAGATAACTACAATGGAACACAAGGCGAGACTCTAATGTATTCTCGATTAAATCATACTAACAATGATTATCCGACAGGTTTCCCTCTTAATTCAATAGCATCATCAATCTTTGACCCATGGGAATTAATCCCAATCACTGAATGGCAATCTGATAAATTAGGTCCAAACTCTCCAGCATTTCCTGAGTTAGGGCAGCCGCCCGCCTTTGCTAATGACATGGGTAGTGGCGCACACGTTGGTTGGTCAGACACTAACAAATGCAGTGATGAAAATAATGGCGGTTCATACACTCTATGTTATGTCCATATTTTAACAGGATTAGTTGATGTTTCTCTAACAGATTCTGAAACCTTCTATCATACCATAGAACCAAGCGAACAAACTACATACAATATGACGATTTCTAATCCCACACCAGGTCCCGCTGAATTAGTTGCAGATATATTTTCGTTAGCGATTGAAGGTGTTCCGACAAATTGGAGCGCTAGTATATTCTTTGCATCTAATCATACTCCTATTTTTGATTCAACACCAGTTTCTCTTCAAGGTGGAGATAGCCTTTCTCTCTATATGAGGGTTAGAGCGCCTACAATTTACCAAGCACATGGCGATGAGTTAGCAACAATCAAAGTCTCTGCAATTTCATACAAAGATCCCGCCATAAGAGATGAGGCAATTACTCTTACATTAATGGATGTTGTTCACGGGATTCAATTAGATACCAGTCATTTCCAAGCAGATGTTGAACAAGGCCAACAAGCGACCTTTTCAATATCTATAACGAATACAGGGAATGTATATGATACATTTGCGTTTTATGATCCAACTACATTGGAAGGCCAAACTGAATGGGCTCTGCCGTTCGGCTGGGGAATTACGTTCCCAACCTTGTTGTCGTTAGATCCTGGGCAATCAATGACTAGGAATTTACAGGTTGACGTACCTACTTCACAAGAACCAGGTACGTTTGTAATATATCTCAAGGGTTGGTCAACTGGTGAACCTGTTTTATCTGTCGATAAAGGAACTTTTGATATTCTTGAACTATGGGTAAATGTTTCAATTAAGAGTACAGGAAACATAGTCTTTGAGTTAGGAGATACAACAAAACATGTTCTTCCTGGAGAATGTTCTGAGTTTGAAATCGAAGTAACCAAACATTTCACACCCGGGCATCTAGTCTTCACAACTCCTGGCGGTCCCGATGAAAAACCTGATGAAGTTTCCGAGCAAACATGGAGATTTGATCACTGGACTGTAAATTTAGACTTCTCCGAAGCTCCTGGGGGAAATAGTATTCCTCAAGAAACACCTCGTTATTGGGCAGTAGTCGATTTACCATACAAGGTAACGGCTGAAATGTGTGCACCATTCAATGCAACGGCAGGAATCGGCGATTCCGTCACGTTTAAAGCAACTTTAGATGGTGCCCCTAAGGTTAGAGATTCTGTAGTATTAGTAACAAATGTAATCCAAAGATATGATTTAGAAGCAACAAGCAATACGATATTATCCTTATATCCTGGACAAGAATATCAACTTGATACTGGTATCATGAATACAGGTAATGGAGCAGACCGTTACGAAATAGCAGTGGGTTCAATTATAGATCAGGATGGTAATGCTGACGTATGGGATATAGTAATTCCTCGAATATTATTTGAAGAATTAGATCGAGATGAATCACAACTTATTCCAATAATGATAAATGTACCAGAACAAACATTAGCGGGTCAATACACTGTAGTCCTTGAGATATTTAGTGAAGAGTCATTCGAAGGGACTAAACTTAGAGATTTGGTGACATTACAGGTGGAAATTGTAGAATTCCATGACATGAGAATAACTGTAGATCCAACTGTTGAGAGCCGGATTAAAACAACTGCGCCAGGAAGGGTGGTTAGATTTACAATGAATGTGACTAACTTTGGCAACGTTGCTGATCAACCCACTGTTCACAACCATACTGTTGATGGTGCGGGTTGGGACGTAGTGCCTGGTTTGAATACTCTGGGGAAATGGAATATCGAATATGCATTATTAGAAGGATTTGGTTCTGAATATCCTGTAGAACGGCCATGTGTTGTTCTGATGCAGGGTGACCCAATTCCTAGTGAGGGGTGCTTCAAAGATTCTAAAGGACGAATTACTTTACCGGAAATGCCATCATACACTACATTACAATTAGTAGCAATAGTTACTATAGATCCTGAAGCAGCCTTAGCCGATAGGGAAATAGGTATAAAATTAAAATCAAGCTTTGGCGATTCTTTAGCTGGAGGAGATTTTGATGAAACTCCAATTTGGGAAGACTCTTGTACAATTGATATGAATGGAGACGGTTTACCGGATAATTATCGGCCAAATTGCGATACTAATGAACAAGTATTAGAATTAAGGTTGAGGGCACCAGACTTGCAGATATTAGAAACTAAAGTAGGTGATCGTACTGGACAAATTGGTGACATGTTATCTGTTACTGTTTCAATTTTCAATGATGGCAATTCTCATGCCACTGACGTAAATGTCATATTGTGCGTCGATCAATCCGTTAGTTCGATTAAGAAGGATGGCTGTAAAGAATCTAATGTGGTATATCGCCAATTAATTGAGGCAATAATGCCTACAAGAGATGGTGATGAACCTCCTCTAATTACTCTACTATATTTAGTTGAAGCAGGAACTCATGAAGTGGTAGTAGTGGTAGATCCTGAAAATATAATCGTAGAGACTGATGAACGTAATAATTACCAGTCAGTGGGCGATATGGGTTCGAATAACGGTATTCTCGATGTCGGAGTTGAAGTTATTGCTATGTATTCAGTACCTGCAATTATTCTTGGAGCAACCTTTGCTTTAATTTCAGTTGCTGGAGTAGTTATGTATGGACGAAGAATAGAAGCTTTAGATAGATTTGCTGAAAAAAGTAGCATGTTGTCAAATTTAGATGATGACTCAGATACGGAGTTTTAATTTAGGAAGTGGAAAAATGAGTTTTAAGAAATTATTTAATTATATGGTCATGATATTTATTTCTGGTTTAGGTTTATTCAATAGTACTCAATTAGAAGTAAGATACGAGCCCGGTACCAATAATGAATTATTTTTCCAAAATGGACAAATCATTTCTACTGCATTTATGGGATTATTTATTGCGGCGTTTTTCGTCGAGATATTAATAATGAAGAAAAACGGAGCTTCAACTTCATCTGATAAAAAGATCAGAAAGAAAGAAAAAGAACCTAAAAATTCAGAAAAGAAATCTGATGGCAAGAAATCTGACGATAAGAAACCTGAAGTAGATTCTAGTAAAATCATTACTGAAAATAATGTGTCTAAAACTGACTAACGGACTAGCCACCAAGGCAATGGAGTATCCTTATCCGCTGAAACAAAGTTTTTTCCATTAGTTACAAAATCTTGCATTAGTCTGTCTTGTATATTTTCCATTATCTCTTGAGCAGCCTTTGGCTGTATTCGTATATTTTGAGAAAATATATCTAAATCCAAAGGCCTTCTTGGTTGTATCATCATTTCTCTGGCCATAATTCTCTCCTCATAAGATTCAGAATTTTCCGACACTCCTTTAGATGCTTTATTCATTACTTGTTGGTGTAGCGCAATAATTGCGTCTCTTTGACCGTCAATTTTTTCCAATGCGAGATCTAGATCTGATAAAATATTCATGGCCTCTGACATTGGCAATTTCCTTCTAGTTCCCAAACGGTCAATCACTGGATTTAAGTCAGTTGGCAACTTATTAGAAAGCCTCATTGGTCCCCCTGATGGCATCTGTCTATGCTCTGCCCTGAACAAATCTGGGCCTAAATCTAGACGTAAAGAAAATGACTGATTTACCTTATACATTTTCTTCGGCGGCCCCCCTTTTTCAGAAGGCATTTTTTCAGATTCAACAAATCCAGTTTTTTCTAAAATTTTGATATGTTTCATAACTGCTTGCTGACTTATTTCTAATAATTCTGAAAGCTGTAATGGGTAGTGCGGCTCCTTAACTAAATGCTTCAAGATATCTCTCCGGGCCTTATTTTCAAGAATAGCCATAGCCTCGTCAAAGTCCACCATCACTTACCAACCCGGAGTTGGGTAGTCGGTCGGTATCTAAAAACCCAACTTATATCGATAAAATATATTTTAATGAATTAAAGATCAACCTTCATCCCAGTTTTTCCAGTTATTTTCAGATTCTTCCCTCTGAGATTCTGTTTCTTTTTTGTCGGAATTTTCTATATCTATATCCTCTAATTTATCTTCTGCTGTTAACTCAGGTAATGAGCTTTCATTCTTCATGAAAGGATTAGGGACTTGATTACCTTCAATTGAATTATATTTCTTAAAAAGTTCATCGGTTGTCATTATATTTTGTTGTATTATTATTTCTTTTTCAGGGGATTTATCTTTTCTTCTCCATAATATCAATCCCATTATTAGAGTTATAATAGCCATCGGAAAACCTAAGAAACAACTAATCATTGATACAACAACCCACCAATCTGAGAACAGACTTGCTTGAATATCTAATTCATCAATTAACCATAAAGTAGTATCCCCATCGTTTACTAAAATATATTCGGCATCATTTTGGATTTCAAAAACTCTAACTGGAATATATACTATTTTTCCACTTGCATTAGGTCTTTTATTATTAGATTCAATTAATCCAGGCTCTCTGCCTTCTATATTATTACCTTCCATATCCGTCATTCTTAATTCAGGCTCAATTTGACTGCCGTTTTCATTAAATCTAAATGCAATATAGTATCCTATCTTTGATAATTCAAGACTTCCTTGCTCGCCACTTTCTAATTTTATTATATGATTCTCATCTACATCCATTTTTTCTACAATACTTTCAGTAGATTGACTCCATGAAGCCACAAAAATAATGATTAAAAATAATGAAACGCCAGTAAATCGCTTAACCCAGATTTTACCTCGCCCTTCCATGACACCAAGGCAACGCTCCCCCCATTTCAGATTTGGCTATTAATAGTTCAACCCTTCGTCAGCTAATTTTTCCGGCAAATAGGTATCAGTTACGAAATCTAGGCCATATTTAGCGAGCGACTGTTGTTCTGCCTTTTTACCAATCTCTTTCATTAGATTAATTTGATCTTTCCAATAACCTGTATTAAATCTTGGATCAGTTAATTCTGAATCTAATGCACCTAGATCCTGTTTTGTTAATTCATCACTTGGCAAATCATATGCTAATATATCGTCTGCAGTGATTCCCAGATATGTGGCTTCTTTAGTTGCTAAATATTCAGAAATATGGGCAGTTTTAATAGCCCCATATGCGATACTCGCAAATATTCTAAATGACCAGGGATCACAGTCAGCAAAAACCAATATTGGTTTATTCCACTCCTGACTCATCCTCTTCATTATTCTTCGAGTTGATCTTGCTGGCTGCCCTTTAAGATGAATTAATGCACATCTTGCTTCTTCATCAAATCCATTTTCTACAAGTCTATCAAACATTCCTCCTGTTTCAATTGCCATTATAAAATCAACATCCTCTTCTATCAAGGTCAATTTTTCTGCCTCAACATTGTATGGTACTCCATAACCAGAGTCTCCAACATCATCTCTACAGTTTATTTTCATCCAATCTCCTTTCCTATTCCTTTCTTCAAAGGTGACGTTTCCAATTATTCTAGCGCCATCTTCTTCAGGCCTCAATTTGAAATCTTCTCGCAAACATTTTGTTACTATTTCTAAATCTTCAGCTAAATTATTACTTTCATTTTGTGAACCAAATTTTCCATGTCCCCAACCTTCACTGATGTAGTACATTTCTCTTAATGTTGAGGATTTACCTGAATCAATCATTTGCTCAATAAATTCGGTTACGTGTAGAGATCGTAGTAACTGTCTAGCTGAACCCAAACTCGTAGCATCCCTAGTGCTCTTCTTCTTTCCATATTTGTAAACTCCTAATTTATTATCAAAGCCAATATTTGTTTTTGCTCTGACCGGCAAAGTCATTGATGGAGGAACTCCTCTTTCCATCTTATTATGCATTTCTGCAGCAATACTTTTCAAAGCTTCCTTGACTTCAATTTTTGTCTTTCTCTGCCCTATTTCGCTCATATTTCTTCCTCCTCAAATTTACTAAAGATATCTATTATTTCTGAATCATCATTATCATTGAAAACAACTTCTTGTACCTCTACTTGATTATTTTCTGTAGTTATATTGTTTACTTCAAGCATTTCTTTCCGAACCACATTTATGGCCTCATTTTTTCTAATTTCATCCAATAATTTTTCATCAATTTTCGTGGCGCCAATAATATCTCCATTCCCTCTGAAGAACACATCTGTATCCGTCCAATCTCCTTTACTTAGTCCAGAAAGCGCAATACTAATAGTGGCCGAAGAACCAGGATTTAGAGTATCTAATCTCCAAGCCCATATCCCTCGAGCTTCTTTTCTCCCACCATTTGAGTTTTCTACAATTGATACCGACTCACTTTCTGGCCATTTAAGTAGAATTGTATAAGCTCTAGCCCTAGCGGTATAATTGAATACTTTAATTGAACATGTAGCAACTTTTCTCTCTTTATCCCAACCCAATTCTTCTTCACAAAATACAGCATTCATTATTTGAGTTATTACAGGGGCTAAGTCGGGTACTTCTCTGCCCAATATCTTCGAGGTTTTATTTGCAATTTCCGGCAAAATAACGTTAACTAATTCGAATTTCTCTCTTGCCTTTTCCCTTTGAGTATTTTTCTTTAGATGATTTTTCAAACCTCTTCCTACTTCTAGAAGCCCTTTTCTGATTTCCTCAAAAACCTCTTCGTTATCTGACACTGCCTCTTTTGCCTCACTAGTAAATTGAACATTCGTTGATGCTAAATGTATCAGTACTGCTGCTGCCCCTTTAGGTAATCCTTTTCCGCCAGGATGATCTAATCCATATTGTTTCCAATTGATAGATTCTATTGCTTTAGTCAATGCACAACCTCCTTGTTGGTACATCAAAGGTACTCTGTTAGCAAATCTTAGTACTTCTATTGGCCCATCTGAAGTCAAATCTCCTCCGAAAACAAGGCCTACTTCAATTTGAAATGGATTTCCTTGACTTACTGAAGGCAATCTTGTAACCGTAGATGCAAATCTAGAATCAATCGCTTTGGATAATCCTTTTTTAATCAATAAATCATCTATAGGAGATAAACAATCAGTAGGAGGCGGTAGAAGCTTAATTTCCTGAAATGAATGAATTAATCTCTTTGTATCTTCCGAATTTATTCTTTTTGGGTGTCTATTTTCTTCAATTTCAGATTTAGAAAGTAATTCTTTTGCAGCTCTCACACTAACTCCTGAAAAATTATGTCGAAGAAATGAGGTCATTCTATTTTGTTCAGATTCTCTCAACATTCGTTGTAAAGTACCTAATTGGATTCCATGAGGATGTGGCTTAATTTCTTCCACGACTCTAGGTAATTTTTCACTCGTTCTAATCCATTTTGCATCTTCTAATATATCTCCATCCCTATCTTTGACAACCAAAGTTATTGTAGCATGTGGATTGACAATAGACGTCATTCTTAGATATTGGAAAACAGATTGTTTTCCACGTTGATACTTTGCCTTCATTACAGTTGAAATTTTTAATCCGTGTGCAATTTCTTCTCCAGTATTTTCATCCGCCCAAACGTCTCTTCTTTCTCTTGATTTGATAGCTTTATTCTTCCTTGTATCTAACCCTAATTCTACAAAAACAGCGGAGGATTCTTTTGCTATTTTTGATATTACTCGAGTTTTAGCTCCAGTAGTTAACTGAGCATACATAACAACTCCTGTTATCCCTATTCCTTGTTGGCCTCTAGTTTGTCTTATGGCATGGAACCTCGAACCTAGCAAAAACTTTCCAAAGACATTTTCTATAGCATCTCGTGGTATTCCAGGACCATTATCTTGAGAAATTAACTCAATATCATCTCCCTTCTGCCTATTTATTTCAACTTTTATTTCTGGAAGGATCCTTGCTTCTTCACAAGCATCTAATGAGTTATCCACCGCTTCTTTAACTGCAGTTATTAACGAACGTTGGAGAGAATCAAATCCTAAAAAGTGTTTATTCTTTTCAAAGAACTCACTTACAGCAATTTGTTTTTGTTTATTAGAAATATCCCGTGCATCTACCATTTCAAACTCTCCACTTGGTCCTCCCATGTCCTAATGACCTGGGGCCAACTTGTGATGAATGAAGCCGAACTCCTTAGGCTATTGAAGGATGCGCTCAAAATTATGACCAAAGACTATATTTTCGATGATTTTAGGAATGGCATGATTGAACAGATTGTTGATTTTGCCCATAGCGAATTAGTTGCATACTTTGGTATGATACTTATTCTTAGCGCCTTCTTTTTAGAAACAAGAGACATATTAGAAAGCAAAGCCATAACATATCTAGGATTAATGGCAGGAGGTTCTGGATTATTGGCAATACGAGCCTATCTTATTTCCGAATGGGCCTTCTTCATTTTAGAAATAGCATGGTTTGCTGCAGCAATACTCGGCATACTCGCTTTAAGAAAATAATTCAGGGTCCCATGCAGTAATATATCCTGTAAAAGCACTACTCATTACTGTAAGGGGGCTTGCCAGGTAGAGTTTACCTGGCCCCGATCTTCCTTGAAAATTACGATTTATTGCAGAAATAGATACTTGTTCATTATTATCGCTGACGCCTGGCCCTGCTCCAATACAAGCACCACAACCAGGATCTATTAATTTCACACCTGCTTTCTCAAACATTTCGCTCCAACCATTTTTTTCCGATAAATCTTTGACTGTTTTAGATCCAAATTGAATATAACATTCTACCCCATCTGCTACTTTTAACCCTGCATCAAGAGCGGCTTTTGTAACTTTAGCATAGTAGGCAAAATCATCATCTTTTCCTGCAGTACACGAACCAGCATATGCAATATCAATATTTACAACTCCTAAATCTTTGATATATGCTCCATTTGTAGGGTCAGAGGGTATTCCTTTGTCAGGATCTCCAGG
Source organism: Candidatus Thalassarchaeum sp. (assembly GCA_016777225.1). Classification (GTDB taxonomy): domain Archaea; phylum Thermoplasmatota; class Poseidoniia; order Poseidoniales; family Thalassarchaeaceae; genus MGIIb-O2. The sequence continues at coordinate 9,740 of JADHRW010000004.1, forward strand.
ATGAGCCACCATTGGCTGGATTTGATTCAAGTTAATGTCATGTATCCCTCCATCATATGTAGCGCCCTCATCAGCAAAAACAAATGCATCATAAATCTCTTTTTCAGTCAATGACGATCTCCTATCCATTAACCATCTGACAGTTAATTCATCAGGATCACAGATACCAGTCTTTGCACTGCATTCTGTTGCCATATTGCATAATGTTGCTCTTTCATCCATTGACAAACTTGAAAGCCCCGGGCCTCCGAACTCCATACTTCGATCTAAGGTCTCTGAATTAGCAGCATATTTCCATAGGATATGTAATATTACATCTTTAGCGGTACAACCAGGGTCTAAATTTCCTATTAAATTAAATCGTATACTTTCTGGAACCTTTACAAAAGCAAATTGATTATGAATTAAATTAGCATATTCTGTAGAACCTACTCCATATGTCAAAGCATTACTAGCGCCGCCCATACAAGTGTGGCTATCAGTTGCTTGAATGAAATCCCCAACATCAATAAATTCTTCTCTAGCTACTTGATGGCAAATCCCTGGAGAGACTCCATTTACAGCTGAATAATCTCTCACGCCTGTATGTTTTTGAAAGATATTTTGCAGGTCTCTTAAGGTTTGAATTTTTTCAGTAAACTTCCCAAATCTAGGTACCCCGGTTGCATATAATAAATGGTCTTCAAATACAGCAAACTTTGGAGGGTTTGGTATAGAATAATTCTCTCCATATTCTATTTTTAAAAACTCATGAACTTGCGCAGTAGTAAATTCGTGAGAATAACCTCCATCTACAGATGCTAACACCGCATCTCCAGGTTTAAGATATCCTTTATTTTTATCTTCTTTGATTAATTTATTAGAGATAATCTTTTCTACAATAGTCATTGGATGAGGTATTTTATTAACCTCTGGAAGTTTTATTTTATTAGCCTTTAATTCTTTAGCGAAAGGAAATATTCCTCCATTTTCTAATATCAACTTAGTAACTGGATCATATTTGTCTGTAAATTCATTTAGAGAAATACTTTCTCCATTCTGTAATCTTTTAAGCATATCGTGATTGCCCATTAGTTGCCCAAGATTGATGTTATTTCTTTCATGTATGGGAGCAAATGATGCAGCAATGACTATTTTAATTCCAGACCATTTTTCACATTGCGGAGCAGTTTCTCTACTGGACCCTGTTCCTTTACGGTGTCCAGAAACTATTACCTCAAAACCACCATTTATCAGTGCATGAGACTCAAAAACACGCCTGCCATCATGTAACAATCCTGCATACGCATTTTCAGCAATCTTAGCTGGATCATAATCGAAACAAACCCATGCAGGAGTCATCACATCAGTGTTTATATCATCCAACAAATCATCAACAGTTAGGTCTTCCATTTTCAAGTTTAAACCTTCATACAATTGTTTTCGTATCAATCCGAGATCTTTTGTTAGAAAGAGTACTCTTTTATCTGGATTTAGAGAAATTTCGGATACCGGCCATTTTCCTTCACTCATGCACAACGCCCCGAACGTTACTGCCAAGGCTGGGTAATATATCACCATTCTCAATTATTTATTATAGGAAAAATAAGATTTAGTGTCAATTTTTATTTTTTCTAAATATGTTAACCTTAAATAACATCGTCATTCGGGATATTTTACCTTTCTTACGAAAGAGGATGTGATGGGATGGCAGATTATCTCGTGGAAGACACTGTAAAATGCGATGAATGTGGAAGCCGTAATCTAAATCGAGACGAGACTCGCGGAGAGGTCGTTTGTGAAGATTGTGGGTTGGTACTTGAAGACAAAGTAATTGACCAAGGTGCCGAATGGCGTGTTTTCAGCCCCGAACAAGGAGATCAGAGAGCGCGTACTGGTGCACCAATGACTGTAATGCTACATGACAAAGGGCTCTCTACAGACATTGACTGGCAGAATAAAGACTATTCTGGCAAATCAATTTCATCACGCTACAGGTCACAATTTTATCGAATGAGAAAATGGCAAAAACGCTCACGAGTGAGTAATGCAACAGAAAGAAACCTCGCTATGGCTTTGGCTGAATTGGATAGAATGGCAAGCCGATTAGATCTTCCTAAATCAATTAGAGAATCTGCAGCTGTCAACTACAAGAAAGCAGTTGAAGCCAGACTTATTCGAGGCCGATCAATTGAAGGTGTAGCCGCGGCTTCATTATACGCTGCATGCCGTCAATGTCAGAATCCAAGAACTTTAGATGAAATAGGAGAAGCAAGTCGTACTGGTAGGAAAGAAATAGGTAGAACATACCGTTTTATGGTTAGAGAATTAAAAATGAAAATACCTCCTACGAAACCTGAGGATTATATTCCAAGGTTCTGTTCAGGTCTGGATTTAGATGCTGAAGTACAATCTAAAGCATATGAGTTAATTGCAGCAGCCCAAGAAAAGGAACTAACTAGTGGCCGTGGACCAACTGGTATTGCGGCATCAATCATTTACATCGCTAGCGTTTTGTGTGGTAAAAGAAGAACACAAAGAGAGGTTGCGGAGGTTGCTGGTGTAACTGAAGTAACAATCCGAAATAGGTACAAGGAATTAATCCAAAACCTGAATATTGAACTTGAAATTTAATTCGGTGACATAATGGCAAGACGAGAGGCAAAAGCCCTCGTAAGGGAATACTGCAATAAAATTTTGATAGAAAGTATAACTCTATCTTTTGATTTCCTTCCTCTGCCAAATCCTCCTTTAGAATTACCGGATTTTCCTGCAAGACCGCCTTCGGATGTATCAAAAATTATTCAACAGGCACTGGGAATTTCTTCAATCGACACTGCAGGGTTTCTTTTTCGCCTCGAACAAGTAATTGAAAAAGATGAACCTAATTTTGTCAAACGTCATATTGATCGAGAAACAGAACGTGAGAAATGGCTATCGAAGAACTTTGAATTAATCGCCGAACAAATATTAATATTACAAATAAAAGATTGGTTTTACTCTGCTTTAGATGAAGACTCTCCTGATACTGATCGTTGGTATCTGGCTGTAAGTATTTTTATTGGATTAATTTTGAAAGGATCTAAAATTACAGAAGCACAGTGTTTTCCTCTATTTAGCTCAATTATCGTTGCAAAACAACCAGATGAGCCCACAATGAAACAAATTTCAGGGCCATATCACATTTCATGGTCGGGGGATAAGGGTGATACTTTCACAGAAGAAGTAGCGCATCCTAGTGGTGTTTTAGCCGCAAATTCTATACTGGATATTACTGAATTATATGAATTAAATCATGAAACAGTATTGCCGTATTGGTTAGAGAGACTATCCATAGGGGAACATATCTCTAATATACTAAATATTCCAATGAGAATACAGAATTTGATATTTGATATCAATCAAAAAAACTCTGAAAAATTAGTTATGGCAACAATCTTATTATTCCCGCATCATCCGAAAGAATCTAAAGAGATTCTTTTTGAAATTTGTAATAGTGAACAGGTTTCATTGAGGCGCTTTTTAGCCACTAATTTATCCCGCATAGGATCTGAAGATAGGGAATTTTCTGAGAAAATATTGGCCGAATTATTGAATGATGAAGACTCAGATACTAGAGTGATTTCTACAACTTATCTCGGAACACTAGCTCGTGTGGAAAGTCATAGTTTTATTTTACTGGCTAAAAAAATCTTTCAAAATGAAGACTCTCGAATGATTCAAAGACTAATAGAGTCTGGAATTAGGCACTATTTTTCTATGAATCCAGATGATAATGAAGGATTAATTCCCATTGCCTGGGTGTCATGTAATTCTGAATCTAAGTCAAAACTATCTAATATGTTGATTGAATTAGCAAAAATAAATCAACACTCATTCCTGAAAATATGTTCTAAAGTTTTAGACTTAAGCCCCGAATCTTATGATGAATTATTCAATAGAATCAATCTTCGTAACAAAGATATTTCTTCTTTAATCAGGAACAACCAGTAGTAGCGCCGCAAGCATTACATTTCAAACAGGTCCCATTCCTAACCATTTGACTGCTCCCACAGTCTGTACAAATATCGCCAGTGAATCCATTCTCTCTTGCTAGTCGCCTAGTTTTAGAGACAGAGTCTTCAACCTGTTCAAAAGCCCCAAGAGTTTGTTGAACTTCTCTGATTTCTCCTTTATTTCTAACGACGCCTTCTTCTGTAATTTCCGGTCTACTTATTGAGTATGGATCTAGATCTTCTTGGGAAACATGAGCTAAATCATGTCTTCCAAGGTATCTTATTGCTAATTCTCTAAATATATAATCCACTATGCTGGAAGACATTTTAACACGTCCACTGCCGCCCATAACCATTCCACTTGGTTCGAATTTCTGGAATGTAAATGAGTTCACGAAAGCATCTAGTGGGACTCCATGTTGTAGTCCCAGTGAAACAGCAATTGCAAATTGATTCAACATCGACCGCCAAGCAGCACCTTCTTTAGAAGTAGTTAACATAATTTCTCCAAGCCTTCCATCTTCGTAAGAACTATGATTTAGATATACTGTATGTCCGCCTACTTTGGCCTTCATTCTTCCACCCTCACAGTTGTCTGGCAAAGGTCTTCTTGAAGCGATATAATCGTGCACCATTGCCTCTGCAAGTGGTTGAGCTTTTGTTTCCGGTAGAGGTAAAGTTTCAACAACTTGCTCTACCATTTTTTGAACTATGATGACTTCTTCTTCCTCTTCTTCTTGTAGTGCACTTGAATCAACAAGTTGATTCATCAATGGCTGTGATAATTTCGAACAATCACGATAAACTGCACATGCCTTAATCATGGTTGAGAAACTTAAATCGTAAGCTTCTTTTATTTCTGAAACAGTTGAATTGGATGGCATATTAATGGTTTTAGAAATCGCGCCCGAAATAAATGGCTGTGCTGCGGCCATCATGTGTACGTGAGCCGGCCAATCAATAGAACGAACTCCGTATTTGCCACCAGGTGTTGCACAATCGAAAACTGCCAGATGTTCATCTTTCAAACCAGGGGCGCCTTCGATAGTGCCTCTGCCTAGAACGTAATTATTTACTTCATTAATCTGATCTGAAGATAAGCCCAAAGATCCAAGCACATCAAAGAAATCATCTCCAAATTCTTCTTCACTCATACCTAGAGTTCCTACACACAATTCTTTACCGAGTATACTTGGTGAAAAGGCAGATCTAATATCAAACACATCAGGTAATTTTTTCTCAATATTCTTAATTTGTTCTTTTGAGAATCCGATAGCATCTAATTTTTCTATAGACAAATGAGGACATCCCCCGAGACTTTTTGTTCCCATAACAAATTCTTCGATATTTTTTGTTTGTTTATCTGAATAACCAAGTCTTTTTAGGGCCATAGTTACACCTTTATTTATAATTCTTAGAGAACCTCCGCCCGCTAGAGTTTTGTATTGCACTAGAGAAAATTGTGGTTCTACTCCTGTGGTATCGCAACCCATTACAAGCCCAATAGTTCCTGTTGGAGCAATTACTGTAGTTTGCGCATTTCTATATCCGTGCTCTTCACCTTCTCTTAGTGCACGGTCCCATGCATCTCTGGCCGCCATTAGTAAGTCTTGAGGGCATTTCTTTGAGTTTATTCCTCTTGGCAGTACAGTTAACCCTTCATATTCCGAATCATCAGCATTGTAAGCAGCTCTACGATGATTTCTCATAACCTTTAACATATGCTCAGAATTTCTTTCATAATCGGGATAAGGGCCTAAGATAGAAGCCATTTCTGCACTCGTTGCATATGATTCGCCACACATAATTGCGGTTAGAGCGCCACAGATTGCATACGCCCTTTCGTCGTCATATGGTATTCCCATGTGCATTAGCAAAGATCCAATATTACAATAGCCTAATCCTAATGTACGATAATCATATGATTTTTGCGCAATTTCAGCAGATGGGAATTGAGCCATTAATACACTAATTTCTAGAGTCGCAGTCCAAAGCCTAACGCTGTGTTTAAAATCTTCAATCTGGAATGTCTGATTATCTAAATCATAATAATGTAGTAGATTTATACTAGCCAAATTACAAGCAGTATCATCAAGGAACATATACTCTGAGCAAGGATTAGAACCATTTATTCTGCCTCCTTCTGGGCAAGTATGCCACTCATTGATAGTGGTATCAAATTGTACACCTGGGTCAGCACAAGCCCAAGCTGTATAAGCAATTTTATCCCATAATTCTCCAGCATCTAAAACTTTACATGCTTCTGGTTTACGATTTTCTTCTGATGCTTTATCTTTCTCAGTTCTCCAAACTAAATCCCAACTTTCACCATTCTTCACGGCATTCATGAAAGAATTAGGGACTCTTACTGAATTATTACTATTCTGTCCTGAAACGGACATATATGCCTCTCCTTGCCAATCAGTATCGAAGCATTCGAAATCGACGCCTTTCCAGCCCTGTTTAGCCAAATCTAAGATTCGCTGAATATGTGGTTGAGGGACATTATCTCGAATAGCCTTGATTATTGATTTTCTTAATGCGAGGTTTTCAGATTGATCCAGCCTAGTCACATCATCTTCATGCGCCCAAATAGATTCCATTAGGGCGTTAGCGTGTCTCTGTAATATGTTTGAACCAATTACCAATGCTGAAACCTTTTCTTCTTCACTAGATTTCCAGTCAATATATTCTTCAATATCTGGATGATCTAAATCTAAAGTCACCATCTTTGCAGCCCGACGAGTGGTGCCTCCTGATTTTATCGCACCTGCCGCTCTATCGCCAATTTTCAGGAATGAAAGTAACCCTGAAGAACTCCCTCCTCCGGAAAGAGGTTCCCCTGCGCCTCTAATATTTGAGAAATTTGAGCCAGTACCTGAACCAAATTTGAAAAGTAGCGCTTCACGATTCCACAATCCCATAATTGAACTGGTTCCTCCTACTAATGAATCGCTGACGGATTGGATAAAACAAGCATGAGGTTGAGGGTGCTCATATGCATTTTGAGACAGACAAAGCTCACCTGTTGATGGGTCAACATAGTGATGTCCCTGAGCGGGCCCCTCAATACCATAGGCCCAATTTAAGCCAGTGTTAAACCACTGTGGGCTGTTAGGAGCAGAACGTTGGCTAGAGATTAGATAACACATTTCATCAAAATATGCACGCGCATCTACCTCACTGGCGAAATATCCATATTTGTATCCCCAATAAGTCCATGTTCCTGCTAATCTTCTGAATAGATTCTTGCCATGTATTTCACCAGTATATCTGCCTTTAGCATCTAATGTCTGTAATTTCTCATAGTCCGGCTCACTACGCTGTAGCCAAACAGGGATGCCATCTTCCGCCACCTTGCGCAGATAGACCGGCACCCCTGCTTTTCTCAGATACTTCTGAGCAGCAATTTTACCAGGCACTCCTTCAAATCCTGAGGGAAATTCGACTCCTTCTATTGAATCAGCCATAGTTCCATCTGGATTTCTTATCTCGACATCCATAGAGATCCAAGAAAACAAATCGAAAGGGTCTTCGCCAGCAGTAGTAAATCTTCTTTCAATAACCATTCCATTATCATTAATTTCATGGTTTACTGTTGTTTTTGATTTATCTTTTACTTTGCTCTGCATACTATCACACTCCTCCTTCATTTCGTCTCGATAATGGCTTACCCGGTTAAAGGGAATTCTTCTTCCGAATAGAGGGTGTTTAATGCTTGAGGCTGGGCCCTCTATATTTTTGCAGATTTTCTTATTTAATACTGAAAACGACAAACATAGAAATACTGTTAATTTCTCATATTATGGTCTTAAATCTAAACTCCAATCTAATGTTGTTCCAGATCTTGTAATCATCACTCCGACTGAACAATATTTTTCATGGCTTTGCGCAATTAATCTTCTTAAGAGTTTCTCAGGGACATCACCTTCAACAACATATTTCATTCTAACAGCAGTGAAAACTTTAGGCCTTTCTAAAGACCTATCGGATTCTAATTCAATCCACATAGCTCTTACATTTTCCATTCTATGTTTCAAACCATCAATTACATCAATTAGTGAGCAGGCACCGTGGGCTTGGAGAACGATTTGCATAGGGCTTGCTGCCGTATCGCTATGAAATTGAGTGACCTTTCCATTATCCGTTTCACCTTCTATTTCTTCACCAGTTGTCCATCGAACAATGCCCTTCATCTTAACTCCCCTCCTACTATGCTAGAAGGGTTGGCTTCATCAATGGGTGGTAAGTGCCCCCTCTGAGAGCAATGACCATTGGCGCAGATATTTCAATCAAAAATGGCAAATTAATAGTCCCTAATGAGCCATTAGTCCATTATATTGAGGGCGATGGTATTGGAGTTGACATTACTCCTGTAATGATAAGTGTCGTTAATGCCGCAGTAGATAAAGCATATTCTCAATCTAAAAAAATTCATTGGAATGAAGTTTATGCCGGCCAGAAAGCATTTGATTTGACTGGCGAATGGTTACCTGATGAAACATTAGATGCAATGCGAACTGGATTAGTTTCTATCAAAGGTCCGTTAACAACCCCCGTCGGTGGTGGAATTAGAAGCCTCAATGTTGCATTACGTCAAAAATTAGATTTGTTTGCCTGTGTTCGTCCAGTGAGATGGTACGATGGCACTCCAAGCCCAGTAAGACGTCCTCAGGATGTAGATATGATAATCTTCCGTGAGAATAGTGAAGACGTTTATGCAGGTATAGAATGGGAAGCAGGAAGTCCAGATGTGAAAAAAGTAATAGATTTTCTTCATAAAGAAATGGGCGTTACCAAGATTAGATTTCCTGATACTAGTGGAATTGGAATAAAGCCGATTAGCAGTGAGGGGACTTCTAGGATAGTAAGGGCCGCGATTAATTATGCAATAAATCAAGATAAGTCAAGCGTAACTATAGTGCATAAAGGAAATATTATGAAATTTACAGAAGGTGGATTTAGGGATTGGGGGTATCAATTAGCGAAAGACGAATTTGGTGCTATCGAATTAGACGGAGGACCTTGGTGTACTATGGTCAATCCTAAAACTGGAAATCAAATATTAATCAAAGATGTTATTGCTGATGCTATGTTGCAACAAGTCCTGACAAGGCCTAAAGAATATGGCGTATTAACAACAATGAACCTCAATGGCGATTATATCTCAGACGCGCTTGCTGCACAGGTGGGGGGAATCGGCATTGCCCCTGGTGCTAACATCAATTATGATACTGGAATTTCAATATTTGAAGCTACACATGGAACTGCTCCCAAATATGCCGGGCAAAACAAAGTTAATCCTGGTTCATTAATTCTTTCAGCAGAAATGATGCTTCGTCATATGGGCTGGGATGAAGCAGCAGATTTGATTGTCAAAGGGATGGAAGGTGCAATATCTGCTCGAACAGTAACTTATGACTTCGAGCGATTAATGGATGATGCCACACTACTTTCATGTTCTGCATTTGGAGAGGCGCTAATCTCTCACATGTAATATTAGAAACATCATACTCTTGAATTTAATTGCTGAGCGTCAGAAACTACTCCAAAGCCATATTTTTCTTGTAAAGCTCTGGACACTAATCTGAAATCTGAATCTCTTGTTGCAACAAGAATACTCCCTATCTCTTGTAAAGGCGACAAGGCGAGTAAAGCCGCATCGCACATTATATCCATATCTCCTCGCTCTGGATATATATCCTTGCCATTTATCTCTGTTCGAGGTGGAATTTCTTCTGATCTCCTACGTTTTTGTTCATCGACTAATTCGAAAATCTTCTCATGTTTTATCAAGAACGCCTCCAAGTCAATTTTACTTCGTTCTTTGGTATACTTTTCTTGGGGCCAAGTAGAAAATGATTCACATATTTTCGCAACTCTTTCTTTAAGGAATTTAGATGTAATTTTTTTCTTCCATTCTTTCCTATCAATGTATACATCGTTGAATAAACTCAGAACTATGTCAGGATTCTTGGTGCGATTAGTAAATTCTCCTAAAGCCGCAGGAGGTATTGAAAGGAAACTTCCTCTTCCACCTTGCCTTCTTAGCATCATATGAAAAGATCTTTCAACCGACCAATCAAATGAACCATAGTCATCATTTGAAATCTCTTGCAACAAATCATCTTTTAGAGCATGAATTAGTATATTTGTATCTACTAATATCAATGGTTTTAATCCTAGATTCCGCAATGTTCTCCTATCTTTTACAGGAATATTATTACTTTGACTACCGAAAACAGCCCTCTGAGTGTCTCTTAATCGTTCGACTTCTTTATCTTTGAAGTATCCAGTATCGATTGCTTCTTCGAATCTTCTTATTCCTCTAAGTGGATTCTCATCTGCAATTTGGCCACCTAAAACAGTTAATTCAAATATATCTTTCATTTTATGTAGTTCTAGTTGGAACCGTCTTTCTAAATCTGATTGTCTCCCATTACCTGACTTTTCGAGAGTCTTAATGGCCGCTTTGACCCTACCCTTGAAATTCTTATCGGGCAGATTGTGTTCATCTGGATATTTTTGGATTAACTCCAATGCTTCTTTCCTTCTCTTGTTGAAATCAGAGTCATATTCTTCTCCCTCTTTCTTTTCTTCATCACTTACAAATTGTATGAGTCTCTTTGTTGCAGATACAGTATTACCCACAGTGTTATCTGCACAAGTCCTCAAATATAATTGAAATCTTTGTGTCAGTAATGTTTCTAATTCTGGTTTCTCATCTAATAATTCGACAGCCTCTTTCCATTCTCCAGCATGAGCGTATTCGATCATTGCTTTCCTAAGAATAAGGGACGATTGTTCATAGTCATCCTTTACTTTAAGGGCACCCTCTTTGTATGCTCGAGCAGCATTTAATCGATTCCCTTTGCCTTTTTCTAGAGCCGCTCTAATGATTTGGTACTCCGCAGATTCTTTGTCATGAACTCTATACCACTTTTCTAATGACTCGATTCCTACACTATGTTCTTTAACTAAATTTGTAATTTCTCGAATAGTACGAATAGTATTATCTCCTCTCGCAGCTAATCTTTCAAGTGTTAATAATGCAGATTCATATTTTTCATCATTACCTGATTGTAACTGCATTGCTGCAGAATTTAGATATAATGAATTGATTAATGATGCAAATAATCTTTTATCTAAAGCAGCCATATCTGTATTAATTACTGAATCATTTAACGATTCAATTAACGAACTTTTTACGACACCATCTCCATCGGAAGACAAGGCTCTTCTTACTTCATTGAGTTTTACAATTGATTTAGAATCTAATAATTCATGTATCGATTCCATATCTGAAGAGACTCCTCCAAGTAAAGAAATCAATGCTATAGAAACATCTGAAAGAACATCATCTTTTTCCGAATCTTCTAGAGCAACTAATGCCCTTTTCCTAAGATCGAACATTTGCTCCAGCCTATCTATGCCATTTTCTGCAGGCATTAAATGCCAAATCATCAATGCCCTGAAAGGATATGCTAAGGCAAGAGAATCATCTGCTGCCATATTCTCTGCTAATCCTTTTACATCAGCAGTACGTGTAAGTACAGATAATATTTCATCAGTATATCTAATAGAATCTAATTGAGAAAGTATCTTGGATGATTCCAATTGAATGGATATAGGCGCTTTCTCGCACCTCATTGCAAACACAACAGTTTCTTCATCTGAACTTTTAATAGCCTGAATAATAGCATTCTCTAACTTCTTAGAATATACATTAGATATCAACTCAATAGCAAAAATAACCTCATCTGATTTATTTAAGGGCAAGTCTTCTATTATTAAGATCGATTCTGAATAGTTTTTTTCTTCAAACAATGCTCTACTAATTTTCCAAAGTAATGACGGGGGGACTCTCTCATTATTTTGCTCTAACAGTTTCTTGCCCTCTTTCAATAATTGTAAGCTTAATTTTTGTTCTATTCCATCAATTCGCTTCCAACCTTCAATTTTAATGGTTAACGATAGAGCATCATCGCCTTTGTGTGACAAAGAATCAAGCAAAACACTTTTTTTATCTTTTCTAAGCATATCAAGTAGTCTTTGTTTCATGACTACTTCCGTCATTAACTCATTATTTTCAATACTCTTTAAAGCCTGTTCAGCATCACTAGATTTTGCACTTAGTAACAATATCGCTTCCAATAGTGCACCTTCATTTTCAAGCCCTCTAAGTTTACCTTTCATAATTTGAGGCCAAGATGCAGGTCTTGGCTTTCCTGCTAAATCTTTACGAATTTTTTCTAGAGAAAGTGCTTGAGAAGAGGTTAGCCGGAAAGGCAAATCCATTTCTAACCATTTTTGAATACTATTATTATTTCTTGGATCAAGATTAGATGCTTTAATCCATTCACCAGAGTCTTCTGAAAAGTCTTCATCTTCATTGATATTGAATCTTTCTAACTCTGCAAATATAGGGGCTTCTCTAGCCAATCTACTCCATACGGGATGAATACCCAGATTACACTCAATTCTTAATACATTCATTTCATCTTCAAAAGAAGCCTCCCAAGAATTCATTTTATGTTTTTGAGCAATTAGTACAGCCAGTTTAAATGCAGCAGAATTTTTAGATTCAAGCACTTCTTTAGGCGATAATAAATAATCTTCGAAACTCCTCTTTATTTGTCTGCCGCCTCTTCTTCCAATTCTATTTCTTCTATTCCGATTTCCACTATTAGAATTTTCTAAATCATCTTTATCAATTGCTTTAGGTGCAGTTTTTTCAGCCGCCAATAATGCTAGAGCTTTCCAGTTTTTATTTAGCAATTCCCAAGAACTACTAGATTTTTGCATAGCGCGTTTCCTTCGACCTTCGTCATCACCTGCAGGTTGCAGGGATTCAATACAATCTAGAAGATACTGCTCCAAATGAAGACACTCCGATAAATCGCCCCAATGTCCCACCTACATGAACGCACCGCTTTGCTATGCAAGGCTGGAAAAGGGAGAACTCAAGATATGGCACTAATCAGCAGTCCTCATGGAGGTAGCGGCTACGGTAATCATCCTCCTCCATCCATTATCTGCTTTAACAGTAATTTGGCTATTTGTAAATCAGCGAAAATGGCGTCAAACAAGTTTAAAAATTAAAGGCGTGGAACGGAAAAAAGCGGTTGAAAATCATGAAAAAAACGGAAATAAATTATTTTTTTATGTAATAGGAGTTATTTTATTGGCATTTATTTCAAAAATATTTTATTTTCAGATAATTAATGGCCAGGTGCATTTTTCTGATTTAATCCCCAATCATTTTCATGGTTGGGCGGGATTATTAGGCCTAGGTTTAATGATATATCTTAGAAGATTGGGAATTAAAGCCAGTAAAAATCGCGAGGCCGAAAAATCTTTTTCTAAAATTAGTAAGTTTCACGGAAGAGTTAGCGATATAATGATTTATTTAATTATGATACATGCTTTTCTTGGATTTCTCTACCTCTTTACTTATCTTTGAGACCACATTTCTAACCATTGATTTATATTTTCTTGAATATCGCCTCTAGTCACTTCTCGATTGACTACACTTCCATTGATTATTGGCTTAATCCGACAACCACAAGCATTGGCATGTCCACCGCCGTCATTATCAAATTTAGTTGCTAATTTAGTCAAGTCAAATATGCCTCCTAATCTATGAATAAATGAATTTGTATAAAATGATGCAGAAACAGGATAACTTCCTTCTTCATTAAATCCGGCTCCTATATCTCCATGAATAACTAAACAGGCATCGCAGTCTTTTCCTGCAATTGCAGTAACATGATATCCATTTGATCTCAGTTTTAGGTTTTCTAATCTGGCTATTGCCAATCTATCAATAATTTGAATATTTTCAGAAATAACTTTAGTAAGAATATCTTGTTTTCTCCTTCTTTCGTTAATTTTTTCACTAATCTCTGGGATCAATAGAATCTCCTCAACAGAAATTCTCTGTTGTATTTTTTCTAGAATTTTGAGGGTGATGTCCTTATCATCTCCAATAATTCTACCCAGCCACATCACTGAATTATTCCCCATAAAATCTTCAATTGTAATAGCCCCTCCATCTAATTTATCTACCCATATCATCATTTCTGTTAAATCACTTAAATCGATTTTATCTTTTAGCATATTATATGCAATTCTCGCAGCACTAGGGGTCTGTTGCCACAATACTACGGTATCAGAGATTATTCCTTCTTTAGGCTCATTAGATTGATGATGGTCAATACTTAAGCCACAATTGGGGTGTCTAGGCAAGTCACAAATAGCAGTATTTCTATTAATCAGATGATCCATCATACCTGCACGCAAATTTCCTGGGTGTCCAAATATAATTTCTGAATTAGGCCACCATCTTCTCAATATTGCACCCGTTACAACACCATCAAGATCACTATCGGTGATGATGTTTTCAATATTTAGGGCCAACGCTTCGTCGGACATACCAACAACTCAACACACCTATTCAATTGTGTTTACGCATATCCTTCCTCTCATATATTTGAATATCGAACACCTCTCCGGTTAACCATGGAAACATCATGCGGCTTCATTTTAATTAATTATGACAGCGTTCTTTTATTGCAATATCCTCAAGGGCATTGGAGTTTTCCTAAAGGACATGTTGAAGAGTCAGACTCAGATCATTTTTCTACTGCTCAGAGAGAATTATTAGAAGAAACAGGAATTTCAAAAGTTTCTTTGATAGAAGGTTGGAGTTCAAGAACAGAATATACTTTTTCCTTAAAAGGAGTGCCAACTTCTAAACAGGTATTTTGGTATCTAGCAACAACAGATCAACTACATGTCAAACTATCACATGAACATACTAACTATATGTGGCTAAATTTTGATGAAGCGATTGAACAAGTAACTTTTGACCAAGAAATTGAATTATTAAATTCGGCTAAAGAATATCTTAAATCAAAACAATATATTTAATTAATATATTTTTAATCAACTTCCATATATCCCTAATGCCACCCATATCATAATTATTCCTATTGAAATGTCAATAATTCTCCAAGCTTCTTTTGTCTTTAAAAGTGGGGCGAGTCGTCGGGCGCCAAATCCTAGACTATAAAAAAATAAGAAAGAAGAAGACATAGCCCCTATGGCAAAAGCAATTTTTTCATCACCTTGAAATTGTAGAGAAGCAGTTCCCAGAAGTACGGTAGTGTCTAAATATACATGTGGGTTTAGCCATGTAAAACCCATTGTTATTATAGCAGTTTTTTTTGCACTAAACTGATCTTCTTCCTCAGAAATTTCTAATGTATTACCATCCCAAGCCGCCTTGAATCTAATCATTGAGTATGTAAGCAAGAAACAAATAGCCACCCATTCGATTATTTCTGTAATTTCAGCCGAATTAGAAAGAAATTCACCTAATCCAAAAATGCCTAAACTAATCAATGCAGCATCAGAAAATGCACATATTGTGCATACAAGAAAAACATGATGATTAGATAGTCCCTGTCTTATTACAAATGCATTTTGAGCACCAATTGCAACTATCAAAGATAGGCTAATCAAAGCTCCCTCGAATCCTACTGATTCGATACTCAATTTTTCACCCTATCTTTTACCTAGAGGGGTCCAAAGAGTTTCTCCCTCTTCTCCAGTAAGCCAACGAGATAGTACGAAACAATGGTCTGAGAGCCTATTTAGGTAGCTAACAACCTCGTCTCGAACCTCGTCACGAAGAGTGCAAGTTTCCCTCTCAGCCCTTCGAACGATAGTTCGAGCCATATGTAAATGTGCAACCATCAGATTTCCTGTTGGAAGTATGAACGACGATAGAGGCTGTAAATCCTTTAACATATAATCCATCTCCTCAACTAATCGTTCGCCCGCCTCCACTCCGATTATCGACATCTGCTCAGGAACGCCTCCTGGTGGACAGGCACACTCTGCACCGACATCGAATAACTCTTGTTGGATTATCCCAAGCATTCGATCAGCCTCAACAATACGTGTATCGGGAACACTAAATTTCAAATTTCCATTAATAATTGCACGAACAATACCAATTGATGAATTAGCCTCATCAATTGTACCATAAATCGACACTCTAGGATGTTCCTTTCCTACGCGAGTGCCATCTACAAGAGAAGTTTCTCCGCCGTCTCCGCCACCTGTGTGTACCTTAGTAATTCGAACCATACTATGTCCTCGGATAGGGTTACACAATATGAATAATCGTCTGTTGCATTAATTCAAATCTAAGTGCTCTCTTATGGTTTCAGTCCAAGCTTCATCTACTGCCCCCCATCCTCCAATTTTCTCTAGTTGTACAATATGTTCCATTCTCAATTTTTCATTATTTTCTTTCTCATAAATTAGTGCTAATGCAGCATGGCTCATAGCATTAATCCATTGTTCTTCCATATCCCAAGATTTTTCAAAATGCGAGATAGCACCATTATTGCCATGAATCAACCCTCTACTAATTTGTCTGAGGCCAGATTTTGACCATGAAATTCCTTGAACTCCAATAATCAATCCTCGGAAAATTAAATATATTTCAAGAATAACCAATGTAGATGCTAATACGAATGAACCAATCTGCTCAATTTGTTCTGCCTCATTCCATCTTTCAGATAGCAGAGTTATTGAACCGATACAAAATAAAACTCCTCCAAATGGTGCCACAACAACATCGTCATTAGTTACGGACATTTTTATGACTCCATAAATTACCGCGCTTCCTCCTACGATTGATGAGAGATAAGCAGGAAACAGATCATTCCCGCCACCTCTTGGAGCATTCGTCGCCAGCCATAAAATAATGGAAATAAATAGTAAAATTAGAGCAAACCTCGCACTTATCTCGGGAAAAGGCTGTTTTCTACTATACCAAAAAATAGTCATCCCCATAGCTGCAAATAAAAGAATCCAATGCCACATCGTAATCACTCTATTGATTCAACGCCCCAGCCGGGCATCCAAAAATCTTCGTCATCCAACCATTTTAACCATTCATCAGCATCTGCTCTCAGAAGTCTAAATGCTCTCCTATCTAACCCAGATAAAAGCTCTTTAGTGACTTCTCCATTTTTATGATCGTCAGTCCATTCTACTTGCATTTGACGTATTAACCTCTGACCTTCAGCAGGGTTGTCAAAATTCTTTTCAGATAATTCTCTTAAGTCTTGTAACCATAGCCTAGTTCCTTTGATATGTGGCTGTTCATGAATGACTTTTTCTTTTCTTTTGAACGGCCACCAGCTCATCTGAATCGAACTTGCGTCGAGGTCTTCTTTCTTGATGCTTTGCGAATCAATGAAAGAGCGCCTATCTCTCGGGTGACTATGGGCCGGGTCTTCGTGCATTTACATGGTAAAGCAAAAGATTCCGCCTTTCGAACAGCAATATCTGATTATGCTAATAGATTAACTTCAGATGGAGTACAGATAATTGAACATAGAAATCAAACTGATCCAGGACCATATCTGGATGACATAATCAAAAAAGCAGGAAAAGATTCGATAATTCTTTTACAAGAAAAAGGAGAAAATCTTGATAGTATTGGATACTCAGAAAAGATGAAAAAATGGCGTATTTCGTCGAATTCAGTACATTTAGTAGTAGGTCCACCCGAAGGTTTTGGGATTTACGGTGGCGAACTTAAATCACTTTCTTTAGGGAAAATAACTCTTCCTCATGAACTAGCGGCAGTCGTTTTGTTGGAACAATTATATCGGGCTTGCACTATAATCAAAGGCCTTCCTTATCATCGCGCTTAATTACTATTTTTAATAATCTCGTTATCATTATTGACATGTATTATTGTTGGGCGATGATTTTTTATTTCACACTCGTCTATTGTTTTGTAGGTAACTAAAATCACTAAATCTCCAGGGTGAGTTAAATGGGCAGCTGCACCATTTATGCAAATTTTCTTAGAACCTCGTTCTGCAGGGATTACATAGGTCTGAAGGCGCGAGCCATTAGTAATGTTTAGGACATCAATTTTTTCCCATTCCGCAATATTTGCTGCATCAATCAAGTCCAAATCTATAGTTATTGAACCTATATAATTTATATCTGCTTCAGTGACGGTTGCTCGGTGAATTTTTGAATTCATAACTGTCCTTGAGGATGTCATTAAACGGGCGGAAGAATGTTCTACATTTTAATGCAAGGTCTAGTTGAACTATGATACTAAAACACCTGCTTGATACATTCGTTAGTATATTGGGGTGTGCGTTGATAAGTGATTCAGATTTAGCAAACATACTTCAGTGGTCGCGATGATTAATAAATTACGAGAAAACATAAGTATGGAAGGCTCTAGAAAAAGTATTGTTGCTGGCTTAATGGTATTCATTATGCTATTTAGCACCCAGATGTATTCATTCCAGGATTTCGAACCCTATGATGACGAAGAATCAGAATGGGGACCAGTCACACAGAGAACAGCATTTCAACAAATAGATACAGCTAACGGGCCGATGGCAGAAAGCAATGAAATACAACCAGGTGCTGAAAATCCTTTTTCTCATCCTGCATTCACCGACCCTTTTTATCATGACCCATTAGCAATTTATGGTAAAGTTTCAGATGCTAATGCTTTGGCTATAGACTCTAGTTATGGATTTTTATTAGAGGAAACAGATACTGAAGATCACGATAACGATGGAATCTCGGATTTGAATGATTTGGACGACGATAATGATGGAATAAATGATCTAATTGAGAGATTCGATGGCTGTTATGGAACCGATCCTTTCGACCATGACAATGACGGAATACAAGATGAATTTGATTGGGATGACGACAATGATGGATTACTCGAAGGCCCAATTGATTGGTCTCAAGGAGCAGACCCTCAGAATAATACAGAAGATAGATATGTATTCGCAACAACAATTCATCCTTGGACACAAACGCCAGTCGGAACTGGTTACAGAATAGATCAAAACTTATTGGATCATGATAATGATGGCGTTACAGATGACGATATAGATGGTACAGGGGCAGGATCTTATGACGAGGATGACGATAATGATGGCAGAATAGATCAATTTACTTGGCCTTGCGATTTCGACAGTGACGGTCTTCAAGATTACTTTGATTTGGATGACGATAATGATGGTATACAGGATTTATGGGATGCACATCCATGGAACGCAGGTATTACTACAAATATTACTGAAAATAATCTTTGGAATGATTGGGTAGAATGGGATTCTGGACCAACGCTTCATTTTGTAGTTATGGGGAATGCTGGCATTCTAGTCCCAGAAAATATTACTATCGAAACTGGTGATACGATTATTTGGGTTAACCAAGATCCTGCAGGAGAAGATCATGCCGTTGTAGCCCAAGGCGGAGTATTTTCTAGTTTACCAATTTCTCCGGCTCCAGCAGGAACAAGTCAATTCCCCTGTGATGCTGCTTACACCTTTTGTCAACAATTTAATTCTACAGCAGAAATTTCATATCAAAACATTGCTCTCTCTCAAACAACCGATGGAAATATTTCAATATTACAATCAGCATACACTGGTAGCGATTATTATGGAGATTTTGTAGGGGGAGTTGATTTTGTGGAAAGAGAAAAAGCTTGGCACCCTAAAGTGCAAGCATTTTCTTCCATAGTGGATGGTGACTTAGATGGTGATGGTATACCTAATTTCCTAGATCCCGATAATGATAATGATGGTTCCCCGGATTCTTCAGATACCGATGATGACAATGATGGGTTAGCAGATATGTATGATGTTGATGACGATAATGACGGTATACCAGATACATGTATTCAAACAGATACGAATGGGGATACAATAGGCGATTATCCTATAGAATCTCAAAGCTTCTACACTCCGGGCCTTATTTTGACTCCCGGTATAGATTGTGAAATCGACTATGATAGAGATCTTGATGACGATAGGTACAGAGTAATCGATCAAGATTATGACTTGGTCTGGGATTGGCTTGATACAGATTTAGGTGGCGTACCTATACCCGACAACTCAGTCGGTGGTACACTAGATGATCCTAGCGATTTACCCTGGGATTTAGATAATGATGGGCAGATAAACGAAGAAGATATATTCCCCACAACTCCTCAAAGTACAGTAGATACGTGGGATTGCCCAAGTCTAGCAAACCCGAACCCTTCAAACCCTGATGACAATTGTTTCTTAATGCGTAAGTCTTACACTGGTTTCAATGATTGGGACGGCGATGGAATGAACAATTGGGAAGATATTGATGATGATAATGATGGAATATATGATTGGTTAGATATCGACGATAATTGTGATCTTGATGATGATAACGATTTGCATCTGCTCAATGGCTCAAAATATCGAGATGACGGCCCAAATGATATCGATACAGACGTAGATGGCGACGGTTTAGCGAATGACGAAGACTGGGACGATGACAATGATGGTATTTCTGATTACTATGATCCAGATGACGGCAACTGCGGGATACAAGACCTAGATGCCACAGATCCTTTCGATAGTAGCTACCCAACTAATGACGGGGATCTTCTAGATGGTTCTGAAGATGATCAATTATATTCATTCCCAATCGTCTATGAGATGTATTGGAATCAAACATGGATGTTTAATCCATTTACTTCAGATAATGGTTTCGTATTGGATTACAATGGATTCGATTCTGCTGCTCCATCTGTTAGTGGACAAATACCTGAAATATATTGGTATGTTATACAAAAATGGAGTCCATATAATGGAGGTAATTTCTATGACATAGATATCGATGGAGATTCGTTAATCAATGGAATAGATGTCGATCAAGATGCAGATGGTTTACCTGATTGGTGGGACCAAGATGAAGGAAATGATGCCGTATTAGATGTTAATGACATTAAAATGGGCGGGACTTTTGATAATAATTCCTGCGGAGCATCATTATTTTGGATATATGTCCCACAACAACCTCAGGCCATAGACCACGAATGTGGCATATTCTATGCTTGGTTTTTCGGTGCTCCTTTGATTACCCCTACACGTGCAAACCAAGTTGAATATACGTATCCATACAGTACAAGGCCTTCAGCGGATTATAGCGATGGGCCTTACAATGGTAGTAACTCTCAAGGTGCTTGGACTTGCAATAAAAATTGTTTCCACTTTACTTTCGATCCTTCAAGTGGAGTCAGTCCAACAGCAGCAGTATCTTATAATCAAATGAAAGATAATCGCGACTTATGGGTTGCTTATATCGGCCTTAATTTTGGATTTTTCCAATGGAATGCTGATTCCAATGCAAATTTCTTCCCAGATGAGAGAGCTGATTTATTGAATAATGATGTGGATCCTGATGATGATTGTGGAGCACCTGTTTCAGGAAATATGGAACCACAATGTATGTTTAACGATACTGCAGATTTAGATGATGACTTTGACGGCGTATATGATCACTGGGATATCGATGACGATAATGATGGTATTTGGGATTATTTTGAAATAGACAGTAATGACGATCTTGATGATGACTCAGGTACACTCCCTCCTGGAAATTTCTACTTAGGCTCAAATTGTGAAGATAATGATGATGATGGAACCGACACAGATCCTGATCAAGATGGTTTCTTTCAAGCGGTTCATGATAAAGGAGTTCTAGGACAAGGCCTTCTTTTCCCTCAATATTATGATGTTGATAATGACAACGACGGGATCCCCGATGGAGAAGACCCAGATGATGACAATAATGGGGTATTAGATGTAGATCAGGAAATTCTATGTTTCGTTGGTGAAGAACAAATGACTTGGGACCATGACAATGACGGTACTCCAAATTGGGCCGACACTGACTGGGACGGAGACGGAATAGAGAACCAAATCGAACTTAACACTGCAACGCCATTTATCTCAGCATGGGATCATGATAATGATGGCCTTAGAGATGATATTGATCTAGATGATGATTCAGATGGAATGCAAGATATAGATGAGATAATGCTTTGGCCATCTCGATATGATAGTCAATCAACAAATCCTTGGGATCATGATGACTTTGGAGGTGGTGAAGGTATTGCAAATCCTACCGATCCAAGTACAGGACCAGATTCAATCGATGAAGATGATGACTCCGATAATAGAACAGACTTAGATTGGGACCAATTGGAAGAAGACGATGGGAACTCTTCTGATTGGGATAATGATAATGATGGTATTTTGGATGAAGATGATAAGATACCAACTAGAATTACTTTGACGTCTCCAAATATTCTATGGTTAGATAATTTGTACGCTGCTAAATTTAATGGAAGTGTGAGTTGGCTCGATGTAGATCTGGGCGTTTTTACTCCTGCAGAGAATTTACCCGTACAGGTACATATAGCTTGGATTAGCAATGGAACATCTGCAGTTGAAACAGTCGATGTTTTAACAGATAGTGATGGTAAATTCGTTGTTGGACAATTCTTGTTCCCCGAAGATTTACCTGTTGGTTCTAATACTACATATCATGTATATGCAGAAGTTACCGAGATGTTCATTCATGATGGTTCATCTACTGAACCAGTACCTACTGAAGTACGTGCTAACACAACAATAGATTATGTTGCATGGACATACTTCCGTAGTGATGAACAACCACTCTTTGTAGACTATAAAGTACATTATGCGGCTGATTGGGACCGGGGAATTTTTGATAATAAATTATCCCATGCTCCTGTTTCATTCACAGTTCATGGAGGGCCGTTTGGCAACATTACACACCCAACTGTCTTTGACGGATATGGATATGGATATAGAGCCGATTCGAAAGGCTGGATTTCACTTTCTTTCGTTCAAACAGCCGGCAGTCAAGGTGTTTGGAAGCAAGTACAATGGAACTCAACTATTGACAACGGCGTAGGAATGATTCCTGGAGCATACGAAGAAATAGTATGGGATAACACTTCTAAAAAACACAGTGTTGTAGGACTTTATGAATATACGAATACAAGTTTACCAATTGGCGATTATATGTTCATTGGCAAATCTCGTCCTGATTTAGGTTCTGAAATGCCATGGCCTTACCTTGAAGGCGATGAAACTGATTCTTTTGCCATACGATCTATGCACAGAATGTATGTTGAAGCAGATATAATTACTCCTTCAATTAGGCCAGTATATTTCTATGATTCTACTCAATTTACAGGTGCATCTTTTGGTGCATGGAGAGCTTTATTCCACGCGCCATCATTAGCAAATGCTGGTTTAGAATACAGTGATGTAAGCCTTGGTAAACAATATCCTATGCTTTGGGATGGAACACCTGAAGGATTAACAGGCGAAGCAGCAAGTTTACGCTCATTCATCTCATCAAATGGAACTCATTGGTTTATTGCTATGCAAAATGGGGGAGATTTCAATGTGCCACCTTGTGGGCCAATTAATCCATTAGATCCATCCAGTGATGTTCGTTGTGAAATAGTCCCCGAAATGTTCACTGGAGAAACATTCAGAGTACTTGGAACTGTTTGGAATAGGACAATGACGGCATGGCCTCATGATGCAATGGCATTACAAGTCGATGTAGATGGCAATGGAGTATTCGCAGGAGCACAAGAAACAGGATTCGCAAGGGTTCCAGATATGGTAAATGGCGAAGCATTATTCGATTATAATTGGACTTGGTATTCTCAATACCCTGCTGGAGTATTTGGAATACGTGCAGATTTCACAAATTCAAATTACTACTTTACGGGTAACCAATCAGCAGTACTAGCACCGACAGGAGCATATGTAAACGTCTCAGTAATCGGTACAACTGATTTCCAATTAAATAATATCCCTAGATTATACCGTGGCCAAAATACTACAATCGAAGCACGAGTTATAGATAATGCATACCAACCAGTAAGAGACGCTCCAGTCAACTATACTTGGTCCGCAGATGGTACAAGTGATGTAGCAATAACTGATATAAATGGAGTTTTCAAAATCAATTTAACTATAGATGATATGCACGAATTAGGAAATTTCACATTAGACTTTACTTATCCTGGCGATACTTATCGTCAAGGTAGTTCCTCTGGAATCGAACTTTGGGTAGTATCTAGAACTTTCATTGATCTTCAAAGTACTACTGATAATAGACTTTCTAGCGGCGATTATTGGGAATTCACTGCCCAAGTAACTGATGATAATCGGACAGCAGCTGTTAAGGATAAGGGAGAATTATTAGATGGTTGTGATGAGAATGGTGGAGAAGTCTTAGTCATACTAGAAGGTGTGGACTTTGATCAGACAGTTCATCGTCAGATAATAAAAACACTTTGTCCAAATGCAGGAACAATTAATCATGCTATGTTGCTAGATCCTCAGTTATTGAGAGACGATCCTTTATCCTTCCTTCCTGATGGTTTTGGTCCGGTTAATGTTATTGTTAGATTTTCTGAAAATTTACCGCATGAGGGCTGTGACCCAATAGATCAACAAATGCTTACAATTTCTGGCGCTTGGGACCCTTGTGCTCAGGTGTTGAATAACGACCATTATCGTAAAGTATTCCAATACAATGGTCAAGGTTTCAGTTTGATTGGTGGAACCCAGCTAACAGTTGATAACCAGATAGTGTATACTTCTGAAATTGATCAGTTAACTGGCCAACCTATCGATAAACCTATGACAGTTACTGGACAATTAGTGGATGAATTAAATACAAACCTATCAAATCGTCCTATACAAGTTCAATATGAGATGGTGGGTACAGAATTAGGCGTTAAAGCGTGCAATGGTGGAGTTACTGATTCCAGTGGTTTCTTCTCAATCGTTTGTCCTTTGAATGATATCCAAGCAGGTCAAGCCAAAGTTACAGTGAATTATTATTCATATGAAACTGGCGATCAATATAGGTACAGTAATTCAAGTATAACTAAATTTTTCCCAGTCTTTTCTAATTCAACAATGACTGTTCAAGAAGTAGGTCCATTCCGTACAGATATAGACACTTACAGATTTGAAAATGGTACTGTTTTCCCGGTACTTTACTTGAAAGAATCATTCCATATTGATGCAATGCTGACTCAAGTAAATGGCAACCCAGTTGGTGGGAAATGTCTCAATATTTATCTTGATCCTGAGACGAATACAAGACCATTTGCAACAGCAATTACTGAAGATGGAACAGGCGAAATCGAATGGTATTCTGGAGATCCAGAAGATAACCCAAGTAGAAAAGGCGTCGAACCAAATGGACAGAAATTAGAAGGATTCCGAACAATTAGAATTGCTTATGAACCTACCAAGGAACTTCCTGGTGGCTGTAAGGCAGAAACAACTCCTGTGGTTAATGGTTCATATGAGGATATAGAAGTACTTGTTAGGAGTAAAGTCGATATTCTACTGAAAGATCAATGGGCTAGTTCTTCTGGCTATCAAGTCGGTGATGAGATTACTGGAAAAGTTTCGATATTAAGAGACCGTCTTGATGTCTCAGTTGAAGGAGAAACAGTAATTTTCACATTCCAATATTGGAATGGAACGGGATGGGAAACCAATAATGTCGAATATTCAGTAACTAATGAAAAAGGTGAAGCAAACTTTAGTTTCTTGTATGCAGGGAAATATGTTGCAGGTGATGCACAAGGCGTTGAAAGAGCAATTGATGGCAAATGGAGAGTATTAGTGCACTTCCAAGAATCCTCTTTCTTCCAAGAAGAATTTTTGAATAGTACTCCAATAATATATCTTGGTGACGTAACTGATGCTTCTAATTCGAATTTCTGGACATTTAGATTAATTACTGTTTTAGGGATCATGTTTTCGTTTGTGCTATTAATTGGAGCAATAATGTATAGGAATTATAATGAAAGAAGAAGAATTGAAATTATTCGTGGTATTCTGACAGACTCTTTGATGTCGTTGAAAGCTTCTAATGATTACATTGCTACAATATTTGATTGTTACAAAGACTTAGTACGCTTTTTCCGAAGTAGAGGAGCTATGAAGAAAGTATACGAAACTACGCGTGAATTCGAAGATGCCGTGAATACAATGCTTGGCGGAATGACGCCTCCTGAAGATCTTGATGTATTATTTTCAATATTCGAAGAAGCACGATATTCTGATCATGAAATAGGTGAAGACCAGAGAGACCGCGCAATAGATGCTCTTCAGTCAATTATCAATCACTTGAGCAATGCTCTTGGCGATAGTATGTTGAGTCGTACATCAGTTACTGAATCTAATCTTTATGGTTCAGTTGTAAAAGCTGGTGAGTTTGTTGATTCTGATGGTCAGACTAGAATTGCAGGTATTGACGACGAAGAACAAAGAGATGGATTTTCTTTGTGATTGGGGTTTGTTCACCTCCGCAATCATTTGCGGAGAGTGAAACAACCACCTTCGGCGCAGTACAACGAATTAACCCTTTGCTCAGTAGTAGCATTCATAACAGGTCGTCAGGTGGCCGCGATACCCAAGAAACGTCGAGGGAGTCATATGAGTAAGAACAACAGAAAGACCAACGCGGCCCTTATCACCTTAATTGGTGATTTGAAGGCCCAGAGCAGGTCTACCGGTTCTGCACTATGGCGAGACGTTGCTCTGCGCCTGGAAACCAGTCGCAGCAACTGGGCTGAACCAAACCTAAGCCGCCTATCGCGATACGCTGCGAACGAAGACATGGTCCTCGTTCCTGGCAAATTGCTAGGAAGTGGTGAAGTAGCAGGTAAGCCCAACGTCGCCGCCTATAGTGTAAGTTCCGGAGCCCGCTCTAAAATTGAAGATGCAGGCGGTCGTGTAATCACGATCCGCGAACTAATGAACGAAAATCCAGAAGGAGCGGGGGTGAGAATTCTTGGATGAATCAGGTACAATAGTATACGATGCTACCGATAAGGTACTCGGCCGATTAGCAAGTGTAGTTGCGAAGCAATTACTCACGGCTAGAAAGGCAGGAAATCCCATGCGTATTATCGTGTTAAACGCAGAACATGCAATAGTATCAGGACCTAGGTCAAGAGTTTTTGCTGATTATGATTTTAAGTATAAATTAAATCATCCTCGTAAAGGACCATTCTTTCCTAGAATGCCAGACCAAATAATGAAACGTACCGTTAGAGGTATGCTTCCTTATCAAAAGAATAGTAGTGGCCGTAATGCAGTTAGAGACCTTAGGGTAATGATAGGTTGCCCTGTAAATCTTTCTGGAGAAGAATTACCTGCTGGACACACTTGGGGGGATACATCTGCTTTAGATCGTCCATTACCTGTAAAATTTGTACGACTCGGTGAGATATCATCTTCACTTGGCGTAGACGCGACACGATGGGGAGGTCAGTGAATATGGCTAGGAAGAAAGGAAAAATTTCAGTTGAAACCAGTGGTAAAAGAAAGACTGCAATTGCTCGTGCTACTGTTCGTAAAGGACAGGGCAGGGTACGCGTTAATAGTCAGCCAATCCATATTATGGAACCAACTCTTGCTCGTCGTAAAGCATTAGAACCTGTTCAGATAGCTGAAGCAATGGGTCGTCTTAATGACGTAGATATCGTGGTAGATGTCCAAGGCGGTGGCCAAATGGGTCAGGTTGATGCAATTAGAACTGCCATTGCTCGTGGATTAGTAAAGTGGAACGGCGGTGCGGTTGGAGAAGATGAAGAATTACGTGAAGAATATCTAAGATTTGACCGTAGTCTTCTAGTGAATGATCCAAGACGCAAGGAACCTAAGCATCAAATGGGCCGTGGTGCTCGTGCTAAATGGCAAAAGTCTTACAGATGAGGTGAAGAAGTATGTTGATACCAGTCCGATGTTGGAGTTGTGGCAAAGTTATTGCTCACAAGTACGAAGAATACAAAGAAGCAGTAGTAAATGGAGAAGAGGCCCAGATTGCATTAGATAATCTTGGTATCGAAAGATATTGCTGCCGTAGAATGTTCGTTGCTCATATCGATTTAATCGATGAGATAGCACCGTTCAGCATTGCTCGTGAAAACTAAGTTTTTACTTAGGTTAGGGCTTTGAACGAATAATTACCCCCGTAGAATACTTGGGGCCTGTAGGTTAGCTTGGTCTATACTTCGCGGCTGGGGGTCGCGCGACCCAGGTTCAAATCCTGGCTGGCCCACCATTAATGCACTAGCTTATGTAAGGAGATTCTGATACCTCAATACGCACGTTCAAGTTACCTGCCCCATCTCAATAGATATGGTTGAGGAGCGCCCAATAGGCGGTGATAAGCGAGAGCTTGTATCTTGGTTAGTAGGCCAGATTTCATACCACTCTGATCTTTATTACAATAAGGCGGCGCCAATCATTTCAGATACAGAATTCGACTTACTGTGGGCAGAGTTGAAAAAATTAGATCCAGTTAATCCTCAGTTAGAGAAAGTAGGTTTTGATTCTATTCCTGGGACAAACAAGATAAACCATTTGTTTCCAATGAGAAGTTTAGATAAGGCCACAGGAATTGATGAAATTAAACACTTTATCTCCGAAACAACGTCTCAAGGTAGACAATTTGTATGTCAGCCAAAACTCGATGGTTCTGCTCTTTCTTTAGAATATAGAAGAGGGCGATTGGTGCGAGCGGCAACACGAGGAAATGGTTCTCGCGGTGAAGATGTAACTGCGAACGCCAGACGAATATCCAACGTTCCTGAATCAATTGATTGGAAAGGCGATTGTCATATACGGGGAGAGGTAGTAATGCCATTATCAATTTTCAGGGAAAAATATTCTGCTATCGCTCCAAATCCTCGAAACTTAGCTGCCGGGTGTCTTCGACAAAAAACAATTCACTCAGGTAAAGCTGAAGCAGAAGATTTGATTTTTCTTGCATATGACGTTAAGTTCCCTGACATCAATTCACGTCATCCAGATAGTCCATCACCGCCTAAATTTATTTTTGATTCTGAATCTAATGATTGGCTCTCTAGTGTGGGTATAGAAATAGCAGGAAATACTGTTTCTTCTGCAGAAAATCAGGATATTATGGCCCAAAAAATACTTTCTATAACGGAATATTGGACGGCAGAGAGAAAAGATGCTGAATGGGAAATTGATGGAGTAGTAATAAAATTAGATTTACTCTCAAAAAGAGAATTGCTTGGAATGACTGCACACCATCCTCGGTGGGCTTTGGCCTGGAAATTCCCTCCTGAAGAAGCGACCACTGTTCTAATGAGTGTTGATTGGCAGGTTGGAAGAACAGGAACGGTTACTCCAGTTGCTCGAGTCGCCCCAGTAGCAGTTTCCGGAGTAACAGTAGAGAATGTAACATTACATAATTCTGGAGAATTAAATAGACTGAAAATCTCTATTGGAGACAAGGTCAGAATTGTTAGAAGAGGAGATGTTATCCCTAAAATAATCGAAGTAATCGATAAAGCAAAAATCTCTGATTTAATGGATAGAACTCATTCTAATGGAACTAAATTTAATGAAGAATTACCAAATCATTCTCCGATTATTATTCCATCATTATGTCCCCGTTGCTCTACTAAATTAATAGAAGAGGGGGCATTTATTCGTTGTACCAATTTGAACTGTCCATCTCGTTTAGAGAGAACCATATTATATTGGTGTAGAGCATTAGAAATGGATGGGATAGGTGAGAAACTAGTAGAACAATTGTGTTCAAACGGTTTAGTGAAATCTCTCCCTGATCTTTATACTCTAAATGTAGACGATATTTCTAACCTTGAACGCATGGCTACAAAATCAGCAACTAATGTCGTGAAAGAACTTGATTCAAGTAGAAAGTTGACTCTTGGAAAGTTTCTTTTTGCACTTGGCTTACCCGGAATAGGCCCAGAAATAGCAACGTCAGTAGCTTCTAAAGTGAGAACAATCGAAAATTTATTCGAATTAGTTAATTCTAGAAATGACGATATAGATTTTAATCATGAAGGAATACAGCATGAATATAATCGAGCAACAAGAGAATTAACTGAGATTGATGGTGTGGGTGAAACTGTTGCAAATCAGATATTAGATGGATTAGCAATAAGAATGGAATTTGTGTCTGAACTCTCCAACCAATTAGATATTTCTCCTGAATTAAATTCTCAATTAACTGGCCATTTACATGGAAGAACATTTTGCATTACAGGAACTTTAACACGTCCCCGTAAACAAATAGCATTAATGATAAAAGCAAATGGTGGCAAAGTAGTTTCATCTGTTTCTGGTAATTTAAGTTATTTAGTTGCAGGCGATTCCTCAGGTACTAAATTAGAAAATGCCAAAACTCTAGGTATTAAGATACTGTCTGAAGATGAATTAGATAGATTATTAAAATTAGAAAAACCTTCTGAACAAGTATCCATAGAAACTCAAAAATCTTTGATGGATTTTTGATTATCCATACATATTCGAGTTTTCACCAGTGGCATTTTCAGCTCCCGGATTTAATTGTAAAGCCATCATTTCTTTAATTTGTTCTTCAATCCTTTGTGCTTCTTTTAACAACGGTTCTGAGTCTAAATATATCGCTGGTAATAATTTATCTAGGCAATTAATAATTCTTGCCGCAGCTCTAGAGTCCGGTATTGAACCATTTCCAAATTCTCCTGAGGCTTCTGCTAACATTGCAATAGTATTTATTTCTCTTCTTCTACTTTCACCCATCATTACTCCAGTCATTCCACCAACAATGCCTTGCTTCAGAAGAGGGACCTGTAATTCCTTCAGTATTTTATGAGATTCCAAAATTGCACCAATTCCTAGTAAAGATCCATCAGAATCATCTTCATCAAATATAGTATGTTTATTTTCTATACCTGGTGAATATGCGTCTATCATTATTGTTGCACTAGCATTGCACTCCTTAATCCAATCAATTAGCGACCCTGCCAATGGTAAGCATAATTCAGGTGCGACTTGTATCTCTGAAGCAATTAGAACGACTCTATTACACTCTTCCATGTTGCATATTGGTTCTCCTGCATAGAACCTTAGTGGTGGTAAAGGCATTCCATCTTGAACTAAGCAAACTGCTGGTAAAGAAGGATGTCTTACTCCTCCTACCAATTTCAATTCTAACTTATCCACTAAGTAATGCGCTACAATACTACTAACAAACCCCAATGAGGGAAAACAGTTGACTACAAGCGCTCCTGTTAAATCGATTTCCGAATCTACTTGAACCTCTGGTTGTGACATCATTATTGGACAGTAACCGGCCGATGGTGTTAATCCTTATGACATCCCGAGCATAACATCAGGTAATGATGCGGGCTGAAAAATAATGGAAGGGACTTTATCTTCACATCAATTATCGCCATCTTCTTGGAATCGGTTTGAAGAATGTCCACGTAAATATTGGTTATCTAGACAGCGTTTACCTCGAAAAGCAAGTTTGCCCGCGTCGATGGGAAATGCGATTCATAATTCTGTAGAAGAAATATGTAATCTTGATGTTTCTAATAGAGATGATTCTGAAACTGGTTGGTTATCCAAATCAATGAAAGAAATTTTAGATAAGCATTGGGAAATAGAAAAAAAGATTTTTTTAGAAACACCCAGAAGACCTCGTTGGAAACCTCATCTGATTAGTAAAGCTAGAGAAGGCTTTATTGGCGCATTAAATATTCTTTTTATCAAATCTAAACAGAGTGAGAAAAAGTTCTCAGAAGTATCTGTTGGTGATTGGAAAAATATTCAATCAATATTATTATTAAACGAAGGTACATTAGTCTCAGAAGATGGAAAATTAATCGGTAGGTTAGATTTATTAGTTAATGATTTAGATAACAATGGTCAATCAAAAGGTTGGATTGTTGCAGATTTAAAAACTGGAAAACCTCCTCAAAAAGATCTAAATGAACGAGTAATTAGGCAATTATTATTCTATCGAGATTTATTGAAAGAAACAACTGATGACTATCCTCTCGTCATTGCTGAAGGATGGTATTCTTCTAATCAAGAAGTATATCCGGCTATAGGTGAATCAGTATTAATTGATGCAAGAAAGGCGTGGGAAAAGATGAAATTAACTTCTGAACCATTTATTGGTACCCCCAATTTTCAATCATGTAAGTTTTGTGAATATAAGGCGTGGTGTCCGGATTGGTGGGTTGCTAGAAGCGAAGGAGTACTCTCAGAATCTGATATGTTCCGTGATGAAGTAGTTAGGTTAATTCGATTCGATGAGACCTCGGGAGCGGCTCTATTTGAGCGTCAATCTCCCTTGGGTAAAGACGGAGAAGTTATTGAATCAGAAATCCGATTTGGAGGCTTTGTAAAAGATAGAGCCTTCGAACAAATATCCGAATTAATTTCATCCGGATATAAAGGGCCTATATTTCTTGGAAGTATCCGTGCTGAAGGGAAAATAATACACTTAGGGGACTGGAGCGAGATCCTTAGGTGGTCACCTTTATTGAAATCAATAAGGGTAAATTAGTCGATGAATTGTGAACTATATTTTTTTGAAACTGATTTTGGTATAGGACTAGATGGAGAAAATAGCCATCTTAAATAGCGAGGGTCTCTTTTTTGAATTTCCCCTAAAGTTCTTCCTTTATACTTTCCAAAGGCAATAATAATATCTGAATTACTAATTCTTAAATTCCCTCCTGATCCCTCTACAGGTTCTAAATCCACTAATCCCGGGCCTAATGAGTCTTGATTTCTAACTCCAGCAAGAGAATCCTGTAAATCATCAATCGAACCTCTGAAAAATCTAGGATAGGCTTTCATAATTTCCCAGAGTAAAAATAGTGTCGCACCAGCATCAGCATCAGCTCGATGAGCATTCTCTAGATTGATTCCATATTTATTACAAAGTATACCTAGGGTGTGTCTGCCTGGGATTTTTAATTTTCTTGCAATCACATATGTATCGATTATCGCTCTTGGCCTCGGAGTTTCAACACCCGCTCTGAGGCATTCCATTTCAAGAAATTTCCAATCAAATTTAATTACATTATGACCAACAATTATTGCCCCCTCCATCATTTTTGAAATATTTGATATATGCTGAGAAAATTCACCTGAATTTTTGACATCAGAATTTTTAATTCCATGCACGTTAGTCGAATCAACAGGTATTCTTTTTCCGGGATTAACTAATGATTGAAGATTTATATGACTGCCATCTATATCACTTCCCACAAGCGCATATTCGACAATACGTTCTTTTCTCATATCGAATCCAGTTGTTTCTAGATCGAATCCTAAAACTCGAAACCCACTAAATACCTCTCCAGACACGAACAAACGAACGAGGACTCATCCATTAACTCATCCATTCGGATTTTTTCCAATCATGCAGTTTTCCTTATGATTTACTGAATCAATCCAACATTGCTATGAATGCTGGATTGTGCACAGGCATCTGATGACGTCAACTAGGGTCAAAAGTTTCTCGATATGTTGCATGATATTATTAGTTTCAGTTTCTGGATGTACAGGTCTTTCTTCGACAACTCCTAATGCCGAAATTATATCAGATGCAAATGAGATAAATGTGGGAGATGTCATAAATTTTGATGCTCGAGATTCAACAACTCCTTCGCCTTCAATAATTACAGATTATACCTGGGATTTTGGAGATGGAGAAATTCGAATGACGAAAGCAGGAATTATCAGTCATTATTTCCAGACATCAGGGAATTTCGAAGTTCAACTAACTGTAACAAATGATTATGATGAGTCTGATTCAACATCAATTAATGTATTTGTTAATTCTCCTCCATCAATTATCATTAGTATGCCAGGATATGTAAAGACAGGAGAAACCGCAATATTAGACGCCTCTAGCTCTTTCGACCCGGAGGGAGGGTCTTTAGAATATATTTGGGATTTCGATAAGACTGAAGATAGTGATGGGGATGGTAATGCAGCAGGTGATGCAGATGCCAATGAGGTTATTGCAGAGATTGAATTTACAGAACCTGGAAATCATACAGGGATACTAACCGTAGTTGATGACAAAGGCGGTATTTCCTCAGAAGAGTGGACAATCATGGTAGTTTCAAGAAATTATCATGTGTCATGGGAAGAACAAACAATCGAATTTTCTTGGTCCGGTTATCTTGAGCAAGACGAAACTGTTTCTTTTAGCCATGAACCGGGATTAGGCGCTAGAATTATGCATGTCAATGCAACATTAACTTTAGCACGAGATATTATTCCAATAATGTGGCCTGAAGATAACTTTTCTTTGTATCTAGATTTGCCAATGAATGGTTGGACAACCTTTACTTCTACAAGCCATGATAATATTACAGAAAATGCTACTGCATACATATCTAGAGATAATATGAATGATGTACCCAATAGTGATTATACAATTCAATCTGATTCATCTGAATCCATCATCATTAATCTGTTAAGTGAAGCAGGGCAAAGGTTTGGTCAAGGAGATTGGATTTGGTCTATTTCTGCTGATGAATGTGACCCAGACTTACCTGTTGATGGAGTAGATCCAGACACAGGTAATGATTGGGATTTACAAATAGAGTTTGTAATTTTAATCCCAAGAGTTAGTGAAATTGGGATTTAAATTTCTATCTATCTGTGGGAAGGGCTTTCAAGTAATTCTCTATGGCAAGGGTATGGTCAAAGAGATGGAGATAACAAAAGTCTCAATTCGCGATCGTCTTATTGCTGATTTGAAAGTCATTATGCAGAATCCCCGCGACTATGATTTCGCTCCTCGTGCAGAGATTAATGGCACCACACTTCTTATCAAAAATAATGATGATGAAGACTCCACAACATCATTTGAGCTTGACTCTGAAATGATGCAAACAGTAGAAAGAGATCGAATGCTTGAATTGAGAGTAAAATTCAATGTAGAAGGTATGCACGGCGTTCTTTTGCATAAAACTCCTAATCCAAGAGATGGTCCAAAATCAAAGAAGTTGGCTCAACCAAGTTGGAAAACAATCCTTCCTTTAGAACTTTAATTCATCCAACCTTTAACCGTCGGAATTAAACACGGACCTTCTCTCGATTACCTATTGGACCCATAGTGTAGCCTGGATATCACTGGGGCTTGCGGAGCCTTAAACCCGTGTTCAAATCGCGGTGGGTCCGCCATTAATGTGTTTTAGTGATAACTCTAGCAAATCATCTATGCATAGATTTCAAATCCATGACGTATTACGATAAACATGGCTTTTACCTCTTCACGAAGAATTGATTTTCCAATGGTCGATCTTGCAGGCATTGTTTATTATCCAAGGTTCTGGGACTTAGCACATCGTTTTTATGAGGAATCATGGGAATATACTTGCGATATTCACTATAATGAATTATTACAAAAACACCGCATAGGATTTCCGTTGGTACATAGTGAAGCGAACTTTCATCATCCACTTAGCTATGGGGATACAGCTGTCTGTAAGATTGTAGTAAAAAATATAGGAGACACATCTATAACTTGGTTTTTCGAAATATTTAATCAAAATGGTGTATTATGTTGGACGTCAAAACAAACTACTGTGTGCACGAGTATGGATTCAATAATTGACAAAATATCAGTCCCAGAATGGATTAGAACAGGTCTTTCTCAAATTATTATAGACTAATATAGCCTACTCTTTTGGCCATTTTTTAGATAAAGCACCTCGTAGGTCATCATTCATTTTAGCGTCCCACCAGTTCGCATTTCTCCAGATGGCGTAACGCCCCCTTATTCCCCTTAAATCTGCACGATCTAATTTACTACCTTGAAAATTAGATAAATTCATTCTGGCTTTAAGGAAAATGGCATCACGCATATCTGCATGGTCAAAAGCTGCTTTCATCAAATTTGCTCGTTTGAACGAAGCCTTTCGTAAATCCGCACCAGAAAGATTTGCTCCCTCTAGATCTGCTCCATCGAATACAGCCC
This sequence comes from Candidatus Thalassarchaeum sp., assembly GCA_016777225.1. GTDB lineage: Archaea > Thermoplasmatota > Poseidoniia > Poseidoniales > Thalassarchaeaceae > MGIIb-O2. The sequence continues at coordinate 45,472 of JADHRW010000004.1, forward strand.
TTCTTAAATCAGCACCCGATAAATCAATACCACGCAAATCTTCTCCTACGTGTGAAGTATACGACCAATCTTTTTTTTCAGATTTTTCTTCAGTCACGGGACATTCTCTCCAGATAATTCCGTCCAGCATCAGTCAGTACAACGTACCTGTTCTTTTTTGGCATACCTGCGGGATATTCTAGAAACGGTTCTTGTTTTTTTCCAGAGACTCCTCCTTCTAACATTCTGTTAATATACAGGGAGAGATTCCATTTTTCGACATCATTTTCTTCCCATTTTCCTGACTGAGAGACTAATATTTTCAATTCTCTTGGTGGTGTATTGGTTTCTTTTTCAACAAATCTCAAATAATGAATAGCCGCTAAAATAACATCTCCAGTTTTTTCGATTCCACAAGAATCTAAAACTCTCCTAAATGCAGAGCCACGTTCAGGGATTCCAGTTTGTATTGCCCTCTGAGCCGCTTGTTCAACTGCTAAATCTCTAGCGTTTCTAATTGCAGAAAGATTGGCTGCCCATGAGCCATTTTCTTTGATTTTCAGCCAACCATCATTTACTTCTTTAGCAGACCCTGTCAAGTCGATAACGTCAGAACCAACTTTGATGTAAATTCGTCCCATACCAGAATCCCCATCCTCACTCATATTAACTCGGAGATGCCCTATTTAGTTAAATCCTAGTATTATTTTTTAACAAAAAGTGATTTTTTAACTGCGAGATTTAAGATAACCAACCAACTGCGATACATGATGAGCAACGACAATAGTGCTGGCTATCCATTAGTTTTGCATGCTGAAGCAGACCCCAGCCGACTCGGAGGAACTGCAATTTGTGGCTTCTCGACAGTTGGTTCAGTTGGCGTAATTACGACCTCTCATTTGATATCTGCTCTTGGATTAGATGCCATGGGTACAGTACTTCACCCTCAATTTCCTGCGATTGCATTGATTCATGACTCAGTACCGAAACATCCTGTTCGTGTGTATCAGGGAGAAGGTCTGGGAGTATTCACATCTGAAATCCAATTTCCTAATGAAAAAGATATTTACTTTGGCGAAACGGTACTTGAATGGTTTACTAAAGGAGGATTTGACCGCTTAATTGTCGTCGATGGAGTAATCAGTAACGAACTTGGTATCAAGGAAGAAGGCGAATTATGGGGCGTATCTTCAACCCAAAAAGGTAGAGACCAACTCGATAAAGCAGGAATTCGCCGAATTCAACAAGGTATCGTTTCAGGTATTGCTGGCTATTTAATCGCTGAAGGTGAGCGACGCGGGCTAGAAGTTTCAGCATTATTAGCGGAATGTAACCCTATGTATCCTGATGCTCGAGCAGCTTTAATAGCAGTAGAAGGAGTAAGTGAACTAATTGATAGAGAAATTCCAATTCAAGATTTATTGAATGATGCAAGAAATATCGAAGAGCGTGTGAGGGAGGCTTTCAATCGAGCACAGAAAACAGCTTTACCTGCACCAATCGATGACGATGATGACGATGAAGTTCAAATGGTGTTTTGATTAATAGAATGGATTTGTTCCCGCGGCATGATCTGTAGTATCGATGATTTCTGATATTCCTGGAACATTATCAGTAATCATGACTTCAACTCCTTGTTTTAGTGTAACATCTACCATCCCACATCCTTGACAACCGCCTCCGAAAGCGATGTATGCCTTACCTTCATCAACTCCTAGTAAATCCACATGTCCTCCATGTGATGCTACTGCTGGGTTTACCTGCTCAGCAATTACATCTGCTACACTTTGAGATAAATCATCAATCCATAGCGGATTGGGATTATCGAATGCAAACCCCCCTCCCATAAGGGTCTCTTTGTAGTCTAAAGTAGTGCCATTGATATATTGAACACTTTTTTCTGCAATTAATAATTTGAGACCATTAGATTCAGTTTCAACATCGCCATCCTTAGCGTCTTTAATAGGCACTAATTGCAAATCATAATTGAAGCCTTTTGCCCCTCTTCCAACAATTTCGATACGAACTGCTAGATTTGTATCTTCTCCCTGAGAGATATATTGATTCAACATATCTTGAGCTTTCTCTGTAATGTCCAGCATGTTACTCAATGTCTTGCAATGGGTGCCCTTTATTCAACCTGTCCTCAAACAGGCAAGACTCTTGACTCTTGTTCCTTACGGCACATCATGTCTGTCACGGATGTCAATGATGAATTTGGCAGACCTTTGAAAGATTTACGAATATCGGTAACAGATCGATGTAATTTTCGTTGCAGATATTGTATGCCGAGAGAACGATTTAATGAAGATCATACATTTTTGCCAAAAAGGGCGTTTTTATCTTTTGATGAAATTGAAAAAGTAGTACGTTCTACTATTTCCTTGGGTTTAGAAAAAGTTCGTATTACTGGAGGAGAACCTCTACTTCGGAAAAATTTACCAGAATTGATATCTAAATTGTCTAAATTAGATATAGATATAGCACTAACTACTAATGCATCATTATTGAAAAAAAATGCAAAAGACCTTCGTTTAGCAGGATTAAATCGTGTGACTATTAGTTTAGATGCATTAGATCCTGAATTGCATAAACAAATGTCTGATAGTAATATTTCTGTAGATTCAATTTTAGAAGGAATAGACGAGGCAGTTCGTGTTGGGCTTTCTCCTGTTAAGATTAATTGTGTAGTTCAGAAAGGAGTTAATGAAGAAGAAGTTAGTAAATTAGTACATTATTTTAGGGGAACAGGAATAGTCGTTCGATTTATCGAATATATGGATGTTGGACGTACGAATGGTTGGCAATTAGGGCAAGTAGTTCCTTCGGAAAATGTTCTCAATCATTTACAGAAAGAATTTGACTTAGTTCCAGTTGAACCTACAAATAATAGCGATGTCGCAGTAAGGTGGGCGCATAGCGATGGTTCGGGAGAAATAGGATTTATTTCTTCCGTCACCTCTCCTTTCTGTGGTGATTGTGTTCGTGCAAGATTATCTGCGGATGGCAGATTAGTCACTTGTTTATTTGCATCTGGAGGTCATGATATTCGGGCACTAATTCATAATGGTGCAGATGAGGAAATACTCCAAAAAGCGATTGCTGCAATATGGACGCGTAGAAAAGACCGATACAGCGAGATTCGTTCAGAAGATACTGCTGCACTGCCTCGTATAGAAATGTCTTACATTGGTGGCTGAGTTTTTTTCAAACATTCAACAATAGTATCCCATGAAGCATTGGTTCTAAATGATGGTTTAGAATAGTGAGATCTTGCGGCTTTAAAACCCTCCTCTCTAAGTAATTGTATCATAATATTTGGACTTGGAGGAGACCCTTGATTTTGCCAACTTGCTAAATCATCAGTTAAAATTAGTTGTTGACAATCTGCTACTTCTGCTTCATCTTCGATATACCTTATGCTTCGAAGAATCCTTCTTTTCTCTAAATCGAAATCTCTTTCGGTCCAAGATAATAGATTCTCTTCTTCAAAATTAGTTGTGCATAATGATAATGCTTCTTCTTCCGTGAAACTTGACATGACCTCAGAATCGCCGATTGGGCCTGTCCATAGTGGCCCAGATATGCGTTTATCTTTCCTGTCAATTGGATATGAAAGAGGTAAGAAACAATGCATAGGAAGAGATTCAATAGAACTTTTTGGTATTAGTTTGGCATCCATTGATGCTAACACTTCATCAATTTTAGGTCCAGCTATCCGCCAACCTAAATTTTTCTCTAGTTCATTAGATATCTTAATCGATTTTGTAACCTTTACAGATACTCGTAAATGATGTGAGTCCCATATTGATAATATAGGTTGAATACTTCTATCATGACTTGCTGCATTTCTTGCTATACAAGCCAGTAAAACTCTCAAGCCCGAATCATGAGCCAAACCATCTGTCTTTACTCTAGCTCCATATCTTCTCAATAATGCAGTTTTTGATGAACCAGTCAATGCGGCAGTGTCTGTCGCACTGACTTCTAAAATAGCTCTTCTAGCCAGTGACTGAATTGCAGTATCTAAAAACGGCATAGGTGAACCAAATGGATCCACATCAACCCAATGCCACCCCTGATCTAAGACCGCAGTCCGAAAGTCTCCTTGACGTTGTTTAAGAATACCTTGTCCATGATTTGGGGGAAACCGTAGATGATTTTTTATAGCCCAATCTAATGATTTTTCGTTTAAATCACAGATTGTAATCCTCATTCTTTCTGCTAAAGATTCAGGTAATTCATTTAGCCATCTCCTTGCTCTCAATCCACTGGCAGACAAACCATCAATTGCATAAATTTCCGAATCTCCTAAAAATCCTGACTCAATAATATTCTTCATCAAGATCACACTTCTAGTTCTTGATCCAGCCATTGCTGGATTGTAGAATACTCTATCAGAATCTTTAGAAGAAGGTCCTAGTTTCTCTTTTGTAATTTTATGAGTAAGTTGTAAAAATGTGGCTCCTTCAAGGTGTATCAAACCCTTTTCCACCTCAAATCCTTCCTATTAATAATGTTCAAAAACAATTTCTGGATTAGAATGAGTAACTTTTCTTCCATCCTCATGAATGTATCCAATACGCCTAGAACCAGGTAATTTTTCAGATAACCAAGATTCTACTGATTCAGCAACATCTTTGCTTACTGCAATGGTCATCCCCATCCCCATATTGAAAGTTCTATGCATTTCTTTCACATTTACAGAACCGTTCTTGGCCAGCCAATGAAATTCAGGTAATATGGGAAGAGGAGAATCTATATGCCAACCAAATCTATCGTGTAATCTCAGTAAATTCGATAATCCTCCTCCTGTGATATGAGCCATAGCCTTTAGATCACTAACTTCACACGGACCAATTCCTTCTCTACAAGCTTTGATTAAATCAATCAAAGGATTTACATAAATCCTAGTGGGATTCAATAAAACTTCTCCTAAGGTAATGTCTCCTTCTGCAAATCTTTCTATTGTTCTATTAGGATGATTTGAATCAAAAGGTACTTTTTCGGTTAAAGAATCGCCGGAACGATCTAAAATAGCTCTTACTAGAGTATATCCATTAGAATGTATGCCGCTACTAGGTAGCCCAATTAGTACGTCACCAACTTCTAAATTCTCGCCAGTTATTTCTTCTCCTTTGGGAAACCAGCCTAAAGCAGTTCCTGATAAATCAAGTTCTGTGACTATACCTGGAAGCGTTGCAGTTTCTCCTCCTGCTAATGTTATTTTTGCTCTTTTACATGCCTCTGCTAGAGACGCCCCGATGATGGCATGAGTACTTGGATCGGTTTTTGGAACAGCAATATAATCTACAAAAGCAATAGGTTCTGCACCAACACATAGTAGGTCATTTACATTCATTGCAACACAGTCAATACCTACGCTTTGATACTGTCTAAGCTTATTGGCAATCATTAATTTAGACCCTACTCCATCAGTTGCCAAAGCCAACCTATTATCACCAAATTCTATTATTCCTCCAAATCCTCCTGGAAGTGGAACTGGGGCTCCAAACTCTCCTTTTTGCCTAACTGAAGCAGAAAGTGCTCCTACTAAACTAGCAACAGCCTTCCCCTCTGCATCTATATCAACTCCTGATGAAGCGTAGTCCAATGGGATGTCACTCATGGCCCTGCGAGTAATAACTACTGCATGAAACACTCTGTCTGATATTTTCTTTTAACCGCGCCCTTACCGTTATTATTTTTTATTCTATTATTAATATCGCAAACATAGCCAAAATGACATATTTAGACACATCCCCAAGAGACTCTATAACTGTTATAGGTAGTCGAAGGTGCTACCGGAACGTGAGTATCCTATGAATAACAAAAAAATAATTGCAATGATGATGACCCTGAGTATGCTAGCAGCAGCCTTTGCTGGATGCTTAGGCGGAGATGACGATGACCCCGAACCAGTAGTCGAATGGACATTGACACCAGCTGCAGATGTAGCTTCAGTGTTCGTAACTTCTGACTGGGACCCAATTATCCCCAACCTGAACGCCGGAGAGATGTGTGACGCAATCCTTTCCGCTATGACCAAGACTGATGAAAGAGAACTTGTGGTCGATTTCACCCGTGGTTACTATACAAGTAGCCAAGGTGTAATTGGAGCTACTGGTTCAACTATGATTTCAGATGCACTTGATCTAAACATGGCTGGCACAAGAGTTGCCGTCCAATCTGGAACAACTTCAGATCTTTGGGCAGAAGCTAATTTGCCAAATGCAACAATAGTTGCATATGCAGATTTCCCTTCAGTTACAGCATCTATAAGTAACGGAGACGCAGATTATGCTATGGGAGACTCTCCTGTATTAGCATTAGCTGGTGATCTAATGGCTACTTTCTCAGATGAAACATTCGGTATTGCTGTCGATGACGGTGATTCAGAACTTCTTGCAGCAATAAATGTAGCAATTACAGCAGTAATTGATTCCGGAGAATATGATTTAATTTTCGGCGCATGGTTTGATGGTGCAGTTGTACTAACTGACGATACAGATGCTGACACAGCAACATCATACCCTATGGCAACAGAGGGTAGCAGACTAGCGCATGTTCTAGAATCTGGTAACCTAAGATTCTGCTCTGACACTGCATACCCTCCATTCGAGAGTCTAGATGCAGACGGTAATGCAGTAGGTTTCGATGTAGATATTGGAAATGCAATCGCAGATGAGATGGCAGCACACTACATGAACAATGATAACCCAATGTTCGTAGCTCCAGTTGATGACGTTACAATCAAGATTGGATTCCTTAATGATGCAACTGGACCTATTTCAGTATATGCAGGTGGTTTTACATTCGCAGCTGCAACAGCAGCAGCAGATTTGTCTGCCAACAATGACGGATACACATTCGAAATTGTAGAAGTAGATTCAGGCTGTGACGGTACTACAGCTGGTACTGCAGCTCAGACATTAGTAGATTCAGGAGTAGTAGCAGTAGCTGGAGCAGCATGTTCCGGTGCATCAATAGGTGCTAATGCAGTACTTTCCGCAGCAGGAATTCCAATGATTTCCTATGCAAGTACTAGTCCAGCATTGTCCGATGCAACAACATATCCTCACTTCTTCCGTGTTGTACCTAGTGATGCCCTTCAAGGTGATGCTATGGCTGATATGGTAGATGCAAGTGGTGTTACTAACCCCGCACTCATACACATGACTAATGATTATGGAGCAGGTCTTGCTGATTCATTCAAGTCATATTGGGAAGGAATGGGTCACACTCTATGTTTGCAAGCTGGATATGATCAAGCTGCAACAGATTTTTCTGCTTCAGTTCAAGCAGTAATTGATGCAGGTTGCGATTCAGCAGTTCTGGCATCATATTCTGCAGATGGTGCAATGATAATTGAGACCATGGCAGGCATGGGTGCAACAATACCTACATTTGGTGCTGATGGAATTGCAGGCGAGTCTGCACTTCAAGATTACACCAATACAGCTGCTGCAAACGGAGTACAAGTAACGTACCCTAGTGCAGCAAGTGGAGCAGGAGTTTTCTCAGCTGTATGCGATGCTGATACAGTTTGTGCTTCAGGTATTTACACTTTGGAAGCATATGATGCAGTTATGATGATCGGCCACGCCGCTATTATGGATGACGGAGCAGATATGCACATGCACATACCAATGGTTGGAAATGATTATGCTGGAGAAAGTGGAACACTTGACTTCTTGGATAATGGTGACGTTTCAGGCAGCGGATATGATGTTTGTACTTTCAATCACGTCCCTACATATGGCGATTACTATAATTGTGATATGAGGTGGACTGTAGCTGACGGATTAACAGCAGCAACATTCATGGGCGCTACTGTAAAGATTGGTTTCCTTAATGATGCAACAGGTCCTATTGCTGTATATGCAATGGGCTTCGTATCTGCATCACAAATTGCTCTTGGTATTGCTAATACAATTGGCTGGAACAGCATGGTTCAGTTCGAGATAGTATATGCTGATTCAGGTTGTGACGGTACAACAGCAGCAGCAGCAGCTCAAACATTAGTCGATGCTGGTGTTGTAGGAGTAGTTGGAGCGGCTTGCTCCGGTGCATCAATGGGTGCTAACGCAGTTCTTTCTGCAGCAGGAGTTCCACAGATTTCCTATGCAAGTACTAGCCCAGCACTTACAGATGCAACAACTTACCCGGATTTCTTCCGTGTAGTGCCAAGCGATGCTTTGCAAGGTCAAGCACTTAGTGCAGTAGTAAAGGCGGATATGCCTACTGATGGAACAGTGGGACTAGTTCACATGACTAACGATTATGGAGCAGGTCTTGCAGATTCCTTCAATGCTTCTTTCACTGAAGATGGTAGTGCACTATGTACAACTATTGGATACCCACAAGATGCAACTGATTTCTCAGGTGCTGTTCAAGGAATGATCGATAATGGTTGCACATCTGCAGTATTAATATCATATGCAGCGGATGGTGCAATGATTCTAGATGAGATGGCTACACAAATGTGGGCAGGCCAAGTATATGGTGGAGATGGAATCGCTGAAGAAGGGCTTGCTGTTGATGCAAGCTCTAGTGTTGATGGCGTAATTGCTACAAAACCATCATCTGGATCAATGGGTACTGTAGGATATGTATTCGCAGGTCTTTGCGCACAATCTGCTGATTGTGCTGGTGGAATTTACACTGCTGAAGCATTCGATGGAGTTGTTTTAATGGCATTAAGTGCATTCGCACAGATGGCATCACCTACAGCTACATTGAGCCAAGTAATCATGGCAACTGGTCAAGGATTAGAGGGAGCGAGTGGAACAATCTCCTTCCTTGCTAATGGAGACGTACCTGGTGCAGGATACTGTGTTGGAGACTTCACAGAAGATTCTGGTACTGGAGATGTAGCCTTTACCTGTAACCGTAGCTGGGATGTAATAAACGGATTAGTTTGAATAATCATCTAGATTAAACAAACACGTAAAGCAGTGTGGCGGATTTTTCCGCCACACTGCCCTTTTTTTAATTAAATAATGTTCATTATGTGTGTGTGTAGTTAATGCTCCAGCAAATACAACAAAAATTCAATGAACTTCCAACTCTTAATAGAAGATTGCTTTTAACACTTTTTTTATTCTTTGACTCTTTAGTTTTGGGATTAACTTACGGAAGTGGCTCCCTCAATCTTTTTGACATTATTCTTCTAGATAAATTACCTACTGATTTAATCTGGTTGCTACAATTATTAGAATCAATAAGTGCAGGTTTCCTCGTAATAAAAATAGTCTTTGATGATATTCCACCTAGTGCATTTCGAACTTTGGCAATTTTTCTTTCCCCATTATTCATGGTAGGTATAGTATTTTTAACATTAGAAATACTACTTCAAGGGCTTGACACGCAGGCAACAATCACATTAGATCTAATATCAATTAGTACAGGAACTCTCACATGGGCATCAACTTATCTTGCGATAGCTATTGGGCTGACTTTAACCTATAAAGTCCAAAGATATGGTAATTTTGCTCAATCTGAATTCTTCATGATTGGCATGTATTTAGCTATGATTATGGTATGGAGTGACTACTTTGTCCCTTTGTATGATGCACCTAAAGACGGTGTTCTTGCTTGGTCACTACTATTTTGGACTCTTCTCGGTGCTTTCATATTTACTGGTATCGCTGGAATAATTATCGATCGACTAGTTTATCGGGGATTTCGTGAGCAAAAAGCATCTCCTCAAGTCATGATGATAGCATCTTTAGGTGTTGCATTAATCCTTAGAGCTTTGACATATTTGCGTTTTGGTTCATCAAGAAATATGTTTGAACCAGACTCTGATTGGCGAATGCCAACAATGCGCTGGGAGCTTCCAACTACTAAATTCCGTTTCAATCTTGGAGATAGAACTCAAGGTGTTAATTCTGCTGAACCATTTTGGGATGCCAACGGAAATGGAGTCTATGATAGGGGTTCAAATGGTTTATTCGAGTCATTTATAGATTTAGATGGGGATAACAGATATGATTTTGCTCGAACTTATAACAATTACATTTGTGAGCAAACAGGTATTGATGAATCAGGTGAACCAATTCTTTCAAGAATTATTAGTGAAGTTAAAAAACCATTTTTTGAGATGTATGATACTAATGTAGACTGTGTTACAGGAGCAACAACAAATTATGCATATTACAAAGGAATTGTTCCAGCAGTTATTTTTTCTTCTGTAGCACTTCTTCTTCTATTATTGACAAAAACTAGATTAGGGCGTAAAATGAGGGCTGTTGCTGACAATCCAGAACTTTCAGCAAGTAGCGGAATTAATGTGGAAAGAGTCCAATTAACTAGTGCCTTTTTATCAGCAGGAATTTCAGGTTTAGGAGGGGCAATATTTGCAATGACGCTTCGTTATAATCCTGAGACAGCTTTCACATTACTTTTACCATCTTTTGCAGTTATAGTGTTGGGGACTATTGGTTCTATACCTGGGGCTATCATAGCATCATTGATAGTAGGTTTTGTTAGAGCGCTTTCCTCTCCAATTTTAATTGGAATTGGCGGGCCATTAGATCGTTCTAATTATACAGCATTGGATGGAGTGATGCCATACATTTTCCTTGTAGCAGTATTAATGATAATGCCAGAAGGAATTGGCGACGCCTATGAGAAGTGGAAAATAAACAGATTAAGAAGTAAGAGAGAACGAACTAAAGAACCTGTAAAGGCCATTACATTTTTACTTGCAATATTCCCTCTAACTGCAGTTTTAGGGATTCATAATTGGTATAACAACCGAACTGATCGTGCTCAAACCTTAGCTTCAGTTAGTATTGGGGCATATATTGTTCATCGTTTTGCTAATTTTATAGGAAAAAATTCATTCAATTCAGGATCTTGTTCGGATACCTGTATTTCTGATACATCTGTCGAAACGAATTTAGATATTTTATTAGGTAGTGATGGTGTTTTGCAACCAACAGATTCACCATTCTATGATGATAGTTTAGATTCGTTATCAGATTTTGATATGTCTTGGTTTGACTTAATGCAAACTGAGTTATGGTTTATCGAATCAATCTCTACAATAAATAGTCTAGTTTGGCCCTTGATTCCAGTTTTAATTTGGTGCTTTGCTATATTCCAAGCAATAGAGTATACTTCAGAAACAATTCCTGCCCCTAAGCTTCGTAAACACCTAGTTAATCTAACAGAGCATATTCATTCAATGATTCATGGAATCAAGTCAAATGTCCAAAAACCTCTAGTCAATCTATCTGAGCGTTTTAATTCAATAATTAATGGAAATCGGGAGTTATTTTCGTCTGATGTTAAAGAAAATGAATTAGGGGAAAAGGAAGAAGAATTACCTGTTGAAGGACAGAACAGAGAAGAGGAGATTCCAGATAATTTCAACAAACGCATTATGCGTATTTCAGATAATTTGAAGTCAATCTCAGCTCCTATTTTTGAGAAATTCAAATATGGTCGCGAAGGTAAAATAGGGTCAAATATAACATTTATTTCCTTACTTTTAATTCTACTTGCATTCCTCTATTGGCTTCCTATTTCTAATTCTGATACCATGAATTTTAATAAAGCGCTTCAAGTATCTAATGTTCTGTTGACTTTATCGATATTTATTCTAATGTCTTTCTCACTAAATCTTCATACCGGAGTTACTGGGATGGTTAATTTCGGAGTCATATTCTTTGTTGCTATTGGAGCGATTACAGTTGGTATCTTGACAGCCCCAACCGAGGTTCATGGTTATGCATGGCCGGTTTTACCTGCTACTATTTTTGCAATATTATTATCTGCAGCATTTGGATGGGCGTTAGCTTATCCTACCGCACGTTTAAGGATGGATTATTTTGCAATAGTTACGATTTCTCTTGGTGAAATTCTTCGTGTTTTATTAGCTGGAGAGCCTCTATTAAGAGTGGGTTCAATTGGCTCTGCAATTGGAATTTCTAAGTACACTCTTCCATTAAAGCAGTGGTGGTTTTGCGGTAGAGGTATTGATATTGGACCGGGTACTGATTATATTAGTGCAGATTCTTGTAGAGATGATTCAGCACTTATTGGACCAGCTGATAAAATGGGTGAGATATTCAACCTTACAGATGCAAATGGTTTGATTGAACCAGCACCATACATGATGTTACTTGCAATTATGGGTATTATTTCAGTGATTTTAGTATGGTGGCTTCTTGAGACAATATTATCATCTCCTTGGGGTAGAATTTTGAAAGCTATCAGAGAAGATGAAGAAGTAGCGCAACATCATGGTCATGATGTTCTATCTCACAAAGCAGCCAGTCTTGCTTTAGGCGCAGCAATAGCCGGACTAGCGGGAGCTTTTTGGGCATGGAAACTTACAGGTTTCGACCCTCAGTTTTTGTCCCCCGCCCGATCTACTTTCCTTGTATGGGCAGCTTTCATTATAGGGGGTAAAGCGAATAATAAAGGCATGATAATCGGTGCTTTAATCATAGTTCTTATGGAATTCGTTTTCAATGTATTAGTTGCGGCTCAGGGCTCTCCAGATCTACCTCTATATACCACTGCTGACCGAATAGATCGTTTATTCCAATGGTTGGTTACAAACCAATGGGACGTTACTAAAATATTTATTATAATATCAATTTTAGGAATTATAATAAGGAATAAAACAATATCGGATATAGGTTTTTCAGGTGTATTTATATTCCTATTCACATTTTTCATGTTCGGAGAACGTTCTATCGATGAGTCATTTTCGAATGGAATCGTTAGTACAGATATGGTTTATGTCAAAGTACTATTAATCGGATGTTTAATGTTATTTTCACTGAAATTAAATCCAAAGGGTCTGATTCCCGAGGTCCCATTCAGGCCTAATCAATATTCAGGTCATATTCCAGATGGAGAGGATATCAAATGAAAACGGTTCTTAAAGTAGAAAGTCTACGTAAAGAGTTTGGCGGTCTTGTAGCAGTAAAAGATGTTTCATTTGAAATTAAAGAAGGTGAATTCGTTGGACTTATTGGCCCTAACGGATGTGGTAAATCTACTACATTCAATTGTATCAGTGGTCTTCTCAAACAAACCTCTGGTTCTATTGAAATACATGGTAAAGATGTTTCATATATGAGGCCCGATCAAATACATAGTTTAGGTATGACAAGGACATTCCAACATACTAGGTTGTGGCGTGAAATGACCGTTATTGAAAATCTATTAGTTCCACCAAGGAATCAATTCTCTCCTAGTTTGATAGAGTCATTATTTAAATTTCCAAGAAGCCGTCGTGCAGAAAAATTAAGATTGAAAGAAGCCCATTCAATTCTTGAGGAGTTAGAAGTTCCTCATATGGCTAATAATCTAGCCAGTGAACTATCTGGAGGTCAGTCTAAATTAGTTGATATCGGTAGATCTCGAATGGGTTCGCCCAATCTTCTGTTATTGGATGAACCAGTTGCTGGCGTAGCAGGCCCCTTAGCAATGAAAATATTCAATAACCTTCGAAAAACAGTAGATGAAACAGGTATTTCAATTCTAATTATTGAGCATAATATGGATTTCATCCTACGTCAAGGTGTTGATAGAATTATTGTCATGAATGAAGGCGAAGTTTTAATGATTGGAACTCCTGAAGAAGTTAAGTCAAACAAAGCTGTGATTGAGGCCTACCTCGGTTCTGCAGGAGATGAAAGTGAGTGATATGACAAGAGTACTTGACGTTAAAGGACTCAATGGAGGTTATGGAGCTGTTCAGATTCTTTATGATATTGATTTGTATGTTGAGGAAGGAGAATTTGTAACAATCATAGGTCCAAATGGTTGTGGAAAGTCAACCTTTATCAAAACAATTTTTGGTATAGCTACTCACTACTCAGGAAGTGTATTGCATAACGAGAGAGAGGTTTCAGGTTGGAGGACAGATCAGTTAGTTAATCGTGGAATTGCTTATGTGCCTCAAGTTGATAATGTGTTTCCCTCACTTACAATTTATGAGAATTTACAGATGGGGGGAAACAGCCTTTCTACATTAATTCTTAACAGTAGAATTGAAAGAGCCTTGAATATGTTCCCAGATCTCAAAGAGAGAGTACATGATTTAGCAGCCTCTCTTTCAGGAGGAGAAAGACAGATGTTAGCAATATCTAGAGCATTAATTTCTAATCCTAAATTCCTACTTCTCGATGAGCCAACAGCCGCTTTAAGTCCACTGTACCAACAACAAATTATAGAGAGAATAGATTCTCTCAGAGAAGAGGGCATTACAGTACTGATTGTCGAACAAAACGCACGGCTTTCTCTTGCTAGATCTGATAGAGGGTATATTTTTGCTGGAGGCAAAGTAGTTCATTCAGGAGACGCTAAACATATCCTAACAGATCCTGAAATAGGCGAATATTTCCTTGGATCCAAATCAGAATAATCTTTATTCAGTTAGAGATTTGTATAGAAACGGTAGAGATACATCCATTCTATAATCAATTGAAGAATGAGTATCATCAAATTCCTCATAGAAATGAGTAATTCCTAATTTTTCTAATTTTTCAACTAATTGTCTTGCGCCAAAATGTAAATTATATTGGTCTCTAAATCCACAATCAATATATAATCCTCTGAGATTTTCTAGATTCTTTTGAACATCTTCTCTCTCAATCATATGAACAGGGTCATGATTAAGCCAAGCATCCCATTTATCTTTTTTAATCACACAAGTCTTGAGATCAACAGGGATACTGACTCCCATTGGTGCGTTCAAATCCGGATCATAGAAAGCACCCATTGCTATCATCATTAATACATGAAAATCTAATCCCTTCAATTTCTGAACATCTACTACATAATCGAGAAAACCTTGTATTCCTCCATGTTTATCTAGATGAACTAATGTTTTAGGGAAATCTCCTAAGAATAGCGAGTCAAAGCCCATATCTCCTGAGTGACAGGCTATCGCCCCCCATTCTTCTGCATAGAGCATACCATGCACCATTGCTCCATAACCACCACTTGATTTCCCAAAGATACCTCTATTATCGCCTCCTTTCTTAACAGGAAAAGAATTCTCAATTATTGGAATCATTTCTTTGATAAGAAAATCTGCCCAATTACCTACAGCTTGAGAATTAATGTATTGATTACCACCCAACGAAGTAAAACAATCCGGTAATGCTACAATCACTTCACCCATTTTTCCTTCGTCAATTAATCTCTCAATTCGTTGAGGGACAGATTCTTGAAAAGGCTTCCAGTTTGTATGGGCAAATCCGCTACCTGTATATCCTACCAAATCAACAAGTAATGGATATTCCTCCTCATTTTTATCCCAATTAGGTGGTAAATAAATAACTACTTGACGGTCTTCAGGGTCATTTTGAAGATTATTTTTGAGAGATTTTGAATTAATTGTAATGGTTCTAATTTCTCCTTTCAATGGTCTAAAACTATGCTTAGGCATGATTATTCTCCGTTAAATTTTAATTGCACAAACTCAGTCTCATCTGCAACTCTACACATCATTTTTGTTCCTAAATCTCCATCCAAAATTCTTAGATGTATTTCAGCGGTTACAGATACAGTAGCTGCGAATAAATGTCCCCCATAAACAATCTTATCATCACCTGAAAGAACAACATGGATATGAGTAAAAGGGCCATTTGGCCCTGGTGCTAAGTTGCCTTGAGTGGATAGTAACTCCATCGAATCATTATGTATTTCTTTCTGATATATTCCATCACTACCTAAAAATCCAATTTCTATATCGTGACATCTTCCAATACCGCTTGTTATGGCAGCACATTCTATTCCATGTGCCTGGAGACTTTGAATAGATTCATGTATTTCCTCTCCGGGGTCTAATCTCAATAATACATCATCTCCGACTCTGGTAAACTCCACGGCTTACGATTGGGGAGTCTGACTTGAATCCAACGTAGAGCTATTTTCTCAAAGTCTCGGGGAAAATTCAAATATCTTGCAGTGGAAGTCATCAATACGTTATTTGGAAATTAGTTATACATTGAAACTCCAGTAGAAATAGGGGGGTACCATAAACTATCCAATTTGGTTATAGACCGTAAGCAAGTCGGAGCAAAGCCCGACGAGGAATTAGTATGACAATGGCAGCACATGACTCTTCCGCTCGCTGGAAAACATTCTTTTTAGAGGCTAAAGAAACAGAGATATTTACTTTACTTTCAAAACAGTCTAATACTCCAACACTTGAAGTTCCATTTCATGAACTTGAAGCCTTTGATCCTGACTTCGCTGAAGATATTTTACAATTCCCTCGAGAGATTTTGAATACCGGTAAAGGAACTATAAGACAAATCTGTAGAGAGCGAGGAGAAGATCTAGATGTGATATTAAGGGTAGGTGAATTACCTCGAGATAGTCGACGTACACTACGTGAGATAGGTTCGGCAGATATTGAGAAATTACGCAGTAGTGATGTCCAAGTAATCAAGATTTCAGAAATTAAACCAAGAATGCATATCGCAGTATTCCAGTGTGAAGCATGTGGAGTAAGTCAGGAGATGGTCCAGAATAATGAAAGAGAATTACTGGAGCCAATCCGATGCCCTCCAACTGATCAAGGTGGTTGTGATGCAACTGCTGGCCGAGGCGGAGCAACACGTTTTAATCTCGTATTCAATGTTTCAAAATTAATTAATAATCAATGGATAGAGATTCAAGAATTACCTGAATCAGTTGATAGTGGTGCTCAACCCGGCAGAGCAAAAGTCCTACTTGAAGGAGATCTTGTAAACAAACATTTGCCTGGACAGAGAATTGTTGCTAATATGATACCTGTAGTTTATAGTGAAATATTAAAGAACAAGAAAACACCAATGTTTGATATTATTTACCATCTTATCAGTTCTGAACATGAATCGGTCCCGTTTACCGAAATTAAAATTACTGATGAAGAGCAAGAGCAAATTTTGGCGGTATCTAAGAGAGAGGATTTATTGAAATTAATGCAAAATTCCATCGCTCCATCAATATATGCTACAGGAGTGATGAATTTTGTCAAGAGATCTTTAGCACTTCAATTATTTGGCGGAGTTTCTAGAAAAAATAAAGATGGAACTAGAACTAGGGGTGATATTCACATTCTTTTAATGGGAGACCCTGGTGTTGCAAAATCCCAGCTCTTAACATACGTTTCAGAATTATCTCCTCGTGGTAAATTTGCTTCAGGAGGGGGGGTTTCCGGTGCAGGATTAACAGCAGCAGCGGTAAGAGACACATTTGCAGATGGTAGATTCGCTCTAGAAGCAGGAGTATTACCGCTTTCAGATAGAGGCTTAGCTGCAATTGACGAATTTGATAAAATTTCAAAAGAAGATAGAAGTGTTATGCACCCTGCAATGGAGCAACAAAGAATTGATATTTCTAAAGGAGGAATTACCGCATCTTTGCCTTCTCGCTGCGCTATTATTGCAGCAGCAAATCCAGAAAAAGGACGCTTCTCGAAGAGGGGCGCCAATACGAGCGTAATTCGTTCATTTAGTGAAACGGGATTACCTCCCCCTCTAGCATCTAGATTTGATATTATATGGATGATGAGAGATGAGGTTAAAGCAGAAAATGATGAGATGATTGCTCAACATATTCTTCGTAGTCGAACACGAGGAGTCCCTGAAGCTTTGATTGATGAGCAAGTTGAAATGGATCCTACAAAAGATGATGATGACAAGGTATTCGATACAGGAGTTGATAATTCCGACCTTCTTACTCCCTCATTTCTAAGAAAATATATTGCATTTGCAAAGAGAAATTTTCATCCTAATATTAACAAAGATGTAATGGCGATGATTTTAGAGTATTATGTCCAAGAGAGACAATCATTTGGACGCCAAGATCAGGATGAGGGAGAGGCCAACGTTGTTCCAATTACTGCTAGGGCATTAGAGGCCTTAATCCGGCTCACTGAAGCACATGCTCGAATGTTCCTTCGGAATGATGCAATCGCAGAAGATGCCAAAGTTGCTTTGGCAGTTTTCAAACATTGGCGTGAAGAATCAGGTATTGAAGACGAATCTGAATATTCAGGCCACTCGGTTAGACAAAGAAATACTTCAACGATAGTAAATCAGATAGTTAGAGATATTTGTGCCGAAAATAATAATGTGGCGACAATTAATTCAATCTATAATCGAGCGCTCGTTAAAAAAATAGATGAGCGAACAGTTGATGATATAATACAAAAATTGCGTACAAATGGTACTCTATATTCTCAGAAAAATGATGAATATAGTTTTGTCTAGTTCGCCGTTTACCCTATGAAAGATAACCCCGTCTCTGCAATTAATATGGAACCAATGGGCGACGTATCTTCTCCGAATAATCTAAGTCCTGAAGGATTAGGTTTCATGTGTGGATTAGAAATACATCAACAATTAGCCACTGGTAAACTTCACTCTCGTATGCCGAGTGAATTGTATGATTATGGATTAGACGAGATTCCTAAAAATTGGCCACGTTCTCATAGAAAACTTCGAGCCGCCCAAGGAGAAGGGGGAAGAGTCGATATTACTGCGCGTTTTGAATCACGTAGAAATCGTTCATTTATTTATTTTCAATCACCGAATGCAGGATTAATAGAGCTCGATGAAGCACCACCATTAGGTCATGATAATAATGCAGTAGATGTAGTATTAACAATAGCGGCAATGATGAATGCCAAACCAGTATCTTCTATGCAGGCAATGAGAAAAACCGTTGTCGATGGCTCGAATACGAGTGGTTTCCAAAGAACTACTTTAGTTGCAACAAATGGATTTATCGATACTGATTTAGGAGATGTAGGTATCGATGTAATTTGCTTGGAAGAGGATTCTGCTAGAAAACTAGAAACTGAATCTACGACTGATGGAGAAGTAGTTTCCTATACATTAGATCGACTAGGAGTACCATTAGTAGAAATTGCCACTGCTCCTGATATTCAAACACCAGAACATGCAAAACAGGTTGCTTCAATGCTTGGTACTTTGCTGAGGCAAACTCGAAGAGTCAGACGTGGCCTAGGGTCGATTCGTCAGGATCTTAATGTCAGTATTGCTTGTGGCGTAAGGGTCGAAATAAAAGGTTGTCAAGATTTAGATTGGATACCACGAATAATCGAAATTGAAATGGCCAGACAATTACACATGTATCGTTTAGCAAATCAATTACGTGAAGAGGCTGAATTACCTCCTTTACCTCCGGACCGCCGTTTAGATTCTATTCCAGTTGAAAATAGAGTGGCTATTTCTGCGGTATCTAGATTACCTCTAGAAACTAACGATTTAACAAATCTATTTGCACATAGCACATCCGATATGGTGCATAAATCTATATCTTCAGGGTCGTTAGTATTAGCATTAAAATTAAAAGGATTTGCAGGAAAAATTGGTAGTAAAGAATTAGATGATACCGGAGCACAATTACCTCGTCTCGGAAGAGAATTGGCTAGCGCTGCCAAGCAAGCCGGCGTTGCGGGTATTTTTCATTCAGATGAGCTTCCTGCATACGGAATTACGGAATCTGAAGTTAATTTAGTAAGAAAAGAATTAGAACTATCTGAATCTGACGCATTTGTCCTATGCGTGGCTCCAAAATGGCAGGCAGAGTTAGCACTTGAATCAGTATTATTACGCGCCAGAAAAGCATTCCATAGAATACCTGGCGAAGTTCGAAATGTTGTAATTCGCAAAGGCTCGCCTGAAGATGGAACGACGTCTGCAATGAGGCCCCTTCCAGGTGGTGCTAGGATGTATCCTGAGACTGATATTCAAGTGTTAAATCTAGATTCTAAAAGATGGGATAAAATACAACTAAATCTTCCTATGGACAATCAGCAGAGATTATTAAGATTACAAAAATATGATATTTCCAGTAATCAGGTTGAAGCAATACTGGGGAATGAATTAGATGATATATTTATTTCAGGAGTAACGGATAAGGAATTATCTTCGCCAATTCTCCCCGCTAAGCCGTGGGCATCAATTTTATTGGACAATTCAAGATCAGATATTTCTAAAAAATCAGAGATATCGATATCAGATGTATCTTGGGAATTATTAGCATTACTGGTATATTCTAAAGAACAAGGAATTCTTACTAGAGAGGGAATAGTCCCTATTGGCTCGAAGTACCTTTTGAGTATAGAGGAAGATTTTTCTACATTTGATAAAAAAATTACTTGGATTTCTAAAACAGCAGCTATTGAAGGATTTACTCCCGCAGATAGCTCCTCAGTCGAAGAAGCAATTGACATAATAATTGCCGATAAGCTGGATTTCATTAAAGATAAGGGTATGTCCGCAGTAGGGCCATTAATGGGGATGGTTATGGCCAAACTAGGAGGCTCTGCCGATGGAAAATTAGTAAACTCACTATTAGTAAAAAAAATTAAGAATATCGATAAATTATAGTGCTTTAATTATTAATTTTGGGGAGCCTAATTATCATTAATATTAATTTACTTTGTTACAACTCGTTCAAACTCAATGTCCACTTTGATAACGACACTAGCAGTAATAATAATCATGACAGTCCTTGGATATTTAGCAGCAAAAGATGAATATAGATTAAAATCTGCTTCAGTAGTATTTCTCGTTGTCTTATTATTGTCATTCAGTACATTGTCTACAGAGTGGGGAAGAATGACTTCAGAATTAGTTGATAATGATGAAGATCCACATTATGGTCTACCACACCTATGGGACGGTAAGCAAGCAGTTTGTTTCCATTTCCCATCTGACTTTGCTCCATCTGGATTAAGTGATGGAAGACATCATATTGATTATGATGGTACAGATTTCAAAACTGATGATAGCTGGAATTCAACAGGCGCTTGTGTAGGTGGTTTTGAAGGATATGATATTGGTATAGATTTACTGAATGCAGCGATTACTGCCACAGGAGATCAATTCGTGCTCAATGCATCTGAATCTTCTTTTGGATTATTCGTTAATACTATTGCTGGAGTAGATCCTTGCGATACACACACTTGTGCTGAAGATTTCTCATCCGGTGCATATTGGGAATTATTACATAATGGCGCATATTCAATGTTGGGTATTTCCGACCTTCCATTAGATAGTGATAGTGTCATTACATGGCAAATTGCTACATACTAAGTCTTTTTGTAAATCTTTCAGATTGTATATTTTAGTAATCTCCAAGATTGAATAAGAGTAATCATCAATAACATAATCACATTGGACTACTTACCTATGTTATTCGATGCGCACGCAGTAACTCTTTCTCCTACTGAACAATTCCTTCTGGATGCGTTCATAGTTTCTGTTGCAATCGCTTCACTTATTTTCACCGATAATAAAAATAAGTCTAGGCATCCAGGGTTGATTTTCGTTATTCTTGCAGTCCTTGCAGTATCTGGTCGCATATTATTAGACCCAATTCCTAATGTGCAGCCGGTCACATTCCTAATTATTATGGTAGGTATTTATTTTGGTATTTCTTATTCAATAGCCTTTGCAGCAATAGTCACAATGTCTTCTAATGTTATGTTGGAGCATGGACTCTGGACGAACTATCAGATTATTGCTTGGGCTCTTGTAGGCGTTCTTGCAGCTCTTCTTCGCTCCCAATTTATTCAAGACGAGAAACTTAATGTCGCAAAATTAGCGGTTTTTGCAGGATTTTCAGCCTTCTTCTTTGATTGGATAGTATCTTTAAGTATCTTACATACGGTGGATACATCGTTTTTCTTGATTTATTTACTCAATGGTTTACCCTTTGATTTACTTCATGCCGCTGGAAATATTGTACTAGTTACATGGTTTGCCAACCCACTTAGTCAACTAATCACAAGACGTACATCTCTCACAAGTCAAGAGGCGGTGCCAGAAGTTGCCTCAAACTGATGAATTAACCATGGTGTTAGTAACACGTAGCGATCTTACTATGTCGAAAGGTAAACTCGCAGCACAATGCAGTCATGCAACTGCTGAGTGTGTCCTAAAAGCGAAAAGAATAGCTCCTAAGACATTGGAAAAGTATCGTACGAAAGGCGCAAGAAAGATTGTTTGTAGCGCTAGTAATCTTGAGAATCTAAAACGTATCTTCGGTGAAGCAAGCGAGGCAGGATTGATTTGTTACATGGTTAAAGACGCTGGTCATACCGAAATCCCCTCAGGGACTGTAACAGTTGTAGGGATTGGTCCAGGACCAAGGTCTTCAATTGATACAATAACTAGTAGCCTACCTTTGGTAAAGTAATTGTTAATTCATTGAATAATAAGGCTGAAAGAATAGTCAGTCTATATTTTAATTCGGCTAAACTGGAGGGTGATCTCCCCCCAGTTTGCCTTACGTATTAGATAATCTAGAACCTAATTAATCCATTGCATTGTCTATCTCGACACCAATTCTAGCACCAAGACCAAACATTATACCATCTGTAATCCATGGAGTAGCTACATCCATCATGTCTCCAGAATCTCCTAACAACATACTACCCATGTTGTGAGCAGATCCGAAATCCATCAGGGACATTGTTGCAGTAGCATCGCCATTTGCAAGATAAACTCCTGAAACAGCCATTACTGCAATAGCAGTTACCCATGCATCTTGTGAAGCATGAATCTTACCAATTAACGCACCAGCAGCAATCATTCCAACCATAGCCCA
Organism: Candidatus Thalassarchaeum sp.; assembly: GCA_016777225.1. Classification (GTDB taxonomy): domain Archaea; phylum Thermoplasmatota; class Poseidoniia; order Poseidoniales; family Thalassarchaeaceae; genus MGIIb-O2. The sequence continues at coordinate 68,059 of JADHRW010000004.1, forward strand.
CAGGGAGAATTCCCATGCATCAGTCGCAGCTGCATCGTATTCAGGTGATAGTTCGCCGAGACCCTCACTCATCATTGCAACAGCAAGAGCTGCTCCAACAATTTGCATTACTAACTTAATTCCATTGCCCATCCAATTTTCTTTGTCAGCCAAATCTCCAGTCATTATGTGCATCCAAGTCACTGCAGGTAATATGTGAGCACCACTGAAAGCCATCCAGCCTCCAGCAAGTATCAACGCACCTGTCAGTGTCCCCATACCTTGACCCATTCCGCTAAGAACCAGCCACGATACGATAAACGCACCTCCTACTTCATTCATCATTCCTTTTTTATCCATTTCCATATTTATTTCCTCCCACCGTAGTGGACGCTTGCGCGTTATTCGGAGAGTATATAATAAAAATGGTCTGAATGCATCAATAAAGCCTAATTTTAATACTTTTTTCAGAAACTCAGTGTTGTAAAAAACACTTGATAACCCAGCAGTTACTTAGTAATAATTACAACATAATTTATTATTATAATTTGCTTTTTATTATCGCAACGGTCAAAAATAAGTTCCTACTCTCATAGAATATGGTAGAGCAGGTCGCCCTCGTTACAGAGACTCGTGATGAGCTTCTATCAGAATGCGATGGAATCTCACAACTTGTAGAATGGCTAGATACAATTGATCGCCGTCCTGGTTTAGGTGAATTAGAGCAAAAATTAAATTCTATTCAAGTAAATATTTCTGCTTTGAAGAATTGTATAGGATATGCAAAAGAAGGATATCAAAGGAATGTAATCAAAAAAACAGAATTTTATGAATTAGTGGCAATATGTTGGACACCTGGTCAATTAACTCCTATCCATGATCATATAGGTAGCGATTGTGCTTTCAAAATCATAGATGGTGTATCTACTGAAACCACTTACAACCTGAATGATGAAGGATTGGCTTATCCAATTGCAGTAAGGGAATATCAATCAGGTGAAATTTGTGCTTCTGCTGAACCAGACATCCATAGAGTATCTAATAATTCAGATAATGAATTGATTAATCTCCATGTTTACACTCCTCCTTTACATGCCTATAACTTACATGAGCCAGTAAACTAATTGTTCTGATGTAACGTATCTTGCATATATTCGTTAAGAACTTCTTTGAAAAGTTGAATATCAGATTCAAATGTTTCTGGTAGTAAAGGTCCGAATGAAAATCTGAAAAATCTTGCATATGGGGTTACATAATCAGGGTCCTTTGAATGCGGTCTAGCCATATCACAATCGGAAGCACAGAGTATTGCAGCACCTCGTTTGAAGAGTCTCTTGTTAAGTTCAGAACTGGTCATACCTTCTGGTAGTTCGAGCCAGTGGTAGAACCCTCCATCACCAGTATAAACTCCTAATCCCATATTCCTGAACGCCTCTCCATACCTCTTGCGCTGCCAGTTATAGTGCTCTTCAACTGCTTTTCTTGCCTGCTTTACACGCTCAGTTTCGAGTAGTTTAACTGCATACAGTTGCGATGGATGACTGACCCCACCCATTCCAAAACTCGAGTAGTTAGCCAAAGTTTCAATATTCTTTTTACTGGCAATAATCCATCCAACGCGAATACCTGGGGATTGTAGACCTTTTGTGCAAGCACCAGCGATGAAAACATTACTATTATCTAAATCTTGAACAAATTGTATTCCACTAACAGAAGGTGAATGAAACATTTCATATGCTTCATCAAGGAGAATTCCATTCTTAGATTGTTCAGCTAATTGGACAAGTTCTTTCAGTTCCTCTCCCCAACGAGTCTGACCTGATGGATTTTGAGGATTAGAAATGATAGGCATTAGACGAGTCTTATGATTTAGGCCGGATCTATCGAAGTAGGTATTATTATCCGGATGAAAATTATTTTCTTTAGTAAAGGGCACTATTTGGAAATTAGTATTTGTTTGTTCCATAATATCGAGATACGCTGGCCATTCAATATTCCCTATTCTAACTTGAACATTTTCCTTAAGAAATGATAATACTGTATAAATTCCGGGCCTTCCTCCAGCAAAAACCATGACATTCTCAGGTGTTATTTCAGAACTATATTGGTCATTATAATATTTTGAAATTGCTTCTCTTAACTTTGGATGACCCCATGCTTTTGGGTAGAATCGGTCTTCTGAAGTAACATCGATACTATCTGGTAGTGATGGGCCATTGAAATTTTCCAAAGGTGTCGTTAATGGAAATCCTTGTGACCAGGGATGTGTTCCCTCTGTACCCATGAAACTTCCAAAAGAATCTCTGAAGTCATATAGGGTCTCATATATTCCCATAGGAGGGCAATTATCAGATAGGAAAGATTCAGTCACGTTCTTGCGAAACCTTCCAAGCAAATTAGTTTGTCCATCGATAATCTTCACTCTCCTTTCCTAATATTAATATGGTTTAATCTATAGGCATATGTATGCCCCTATTCCGGGAATCGAATTTTGCTACAATAATGATTGTTATTACATTACTTGGAATGTCTCTATCGGCTCTGCCAATTTCTAAAGAGTCTACAGAACTCGAAAATATAGAAACCAAGTTTTCTTCTCATACAAATATCAGTATTGAAGGATATCAAGAAGATTCGATTTATTCATATTCAACCTTATCTTCTGGAGGATACACTCAATGTATCATTACAGAAGATAATAGGGTCGCTTGTTGGGGTAATAATGATCAAGGGAAAAGAGGACTTGGAGGAGGAATTGGTAATGCTTCGATCACCCCTCCTGGGAAGGCAGGTCCTTGGTTAGTAGGTAATTTGTCCATTGGAATGGTAGAAGTATCCGCAGGGGGATGGTCAACATGCTCTTTGAAAGAAACAGGCCAAATTTGGTGCTGGGGAGGCGGATCATATGGGCAATTAGGTTCAGGAACTGATGTCTGCCAAGATCAAGGTAGTGGTGGAATTTCTTGTGCGGACGCATCAAATTATCCACCCGTTCAAGTTTCTTTACCTATGGGGAAAACTGCAGTTTCATTATCAGATGCGAATCAGGGACATTTCTGTGCAATTCTAAATACAGGTGAAGGACTATGTTGGGGTTGGAATGAGCATGGTGAATTAGGAGATGGGACTGTATGTATTGGTGGCAATTACTTTTCAGACGCCAATAATCCTAGCCCGGCTGGATGTAATGCTCAAAATGGACGTTATACACCAGTAATAGTCGATGATTCAAATTTTCCTACTAATTCATCATTCATTTCAATTTCAATGGGATTCCACCACACTTGTGGAATAATAGATAATAATGATTTATACTGTTGGGGTTATAATGACCAGGGTCAACTAGGAATTGGTACTACTGAGCAAACTAATTATCCAATCCCACAGCTTGTAGATAGTAATGTTATAGGAGTTAGTACAGGTAACAATCACGCTTGTGCTTTATATGAATCTCAAACCATTAAGTGTTGGGGGGCAAATTCAGAAGGACAACTTGGTACTGGTAATATGTTTTATCAAAACACACCAACGGCAATAAATCTCAGTCCTAATATTCCCTTAATATCTATTGAATCTGCGTATAATGCTAATTGTGCAATATCTGAAGATTTCATCCCTATTTGTTGGGGGGCTAATCAATTTGGTCAAATCGGCAACTATGATGAAAATGATATCCGTCAAGAGAATCCATTACCCTTTTGGCAATCTAATCCCGAATTCTCTAATTATACCTCGATTGCCATGTCAATTAATGGAGATATGACTTGTCAGATTATGGGGCAAAGTGCAGATAACTCAACTCATAATCATAGAGATCTGTTTTGTAACGGTCAGTCTTACAGGGGACAAATGGGAGATGGCAATTGGAATAACTCATTTTCAGATTTCAATACGAATTTCGTCAATCTTTCATCTGATAATATTGGTCCTTTGACGTACCAAGGCGCTGGAGCAATACATATTTCTGAAAGAGATATAGATTCAGATTCTATTATAGCTATCCTCGATAATTTTCCTAATGGCTGCCCTGATGGTAGTTACGATCCTAACTATAATGGTTCTTGTGTAATTACCGATGTAGGGCATTATAGCCCAAATCTGCTTTATCACTCACAAGTCCCTTGTGATATAGGAACATATCAACCTAATTTTGAGCAGTCAAGTTGTATAGAGTCATCTCCAGGTAATTTTGTTGATGGAATAGGGGCATCTAGCCAACAAAGTTGTCCATCGGGAACTTATCAGCCAAGTTATTTTCAATCGGCTTGTATAGATGTATCACCAGGACATGAGTCAAATTTCGAATCAACAGCACAAATAATGTGTGATGTCGGCTACTATCAGCCAAATACTGGAGTCGAAAATTGTATTGCGACATCACCAGGAAATTATGTTCCAAATACGGGTGCAACCATTCAAAGAGAATGTAATCAGGGAACTTATCAACCAAATTATGGGTCACCATCATGTATCGATGCTAGTATTGGTCACTTTGTACAAAATAATAATTCAGCATCTCAAGATGGCTGTTCACCAGGAAATTATCAACCCGATACTGGGCAAACATCTTGTATTGATGCAGATCCAGGATATTTTGTAACTGATTTTTATTCATCAATTCAAACTGCTTGTGATTTAGGAACTTATCACAATATTATAGGCTCGGTACAAGAATCTGATTGTCAATCTACAGACCCAGGATATTATGTAGATTCAATAGGCTCATCTTCTCAAACTGAGTGTTTACCTGGTTCATATAATCCAAATTCAGGTTCTATAACTTCCAGCGACTGTATTCTTGCCGATATTGGCCATATTGTTGAGAATCCGGCATCATCAGAACAGTCTCCTTGTGAAGCCGGATATTATCAACCTGCTACTGGACAAATTTTCTGCTTAGAGGCTCTTAGTGGTAGTTATGTCTCAGATATTGGGGCTAATGCAGAGGAGGATTGTAGCCCAGGAAATTATCAACCAGAAAGGGGTCAATCAGAATGTCTTGAAGCAGATGCAGGTCACTATGTTTCAGCACCAAGAGCATCTTCTCAAACTCCATGCCCAGCAGGTTCTTATCAATCTGAGATGGGTGCAATAAGCTGTATTTATTCAGATGTTGGTTATCATGTTCCTACTGAAGGTCAAAGTATGCAGGTAATTTGCCCTGCAGGACAATATCAACCTCAACCAGCATCTTCTGAATGTTTCACTACGAATCCAGGAACTTATTCTTCACCTGGTTCAACTTCGCCTTCACCATGCTTAGCAGGTTCATATCAATCTGAATCTGGTCAATCAGGTTGTACTCTTGCAGATCCAGGTTATTTCTCCGACGGTATATCTTCTATTGCTCAAGTTGCTTGTGAGGAAGGAACTTATCAATCATTATCGGGACAAGAATCATGTCAATCTGCTGCTAGAGGATACTATGTTGACACTTCTACTGCTACAGAACAACTTCCATGTTATCCTGGTAGTTACCAATCTTTAATGGGTTCAACTTCATGTGTTCTCGCATCTGAAGATTATTTTGTTTCAGATGCTGGAAAGTCATCTCAGACACGTTGCCCTAGTGGTGAATCACAGCCAAATATTGGTCAGACAGAATGTGTAATTAATTCAAAAGAATCTAACTCTATCATGTTGATTGCTGGCGGTGTAGGGGCAGTAATACTAGTAGGTCTAGCAGTCTTAATGCGTCCAGGTTCAAAACCTAAAGCCAGAAAAGGCGCTAAGAGAGTCAGAAAGAAGAAGTAATATTCTTATTTGTAGGAAGATTGAATATCGCTTTATTTGATATGTGATAACCTCATGGCAACACTATGAGAGACTATCCGGGCGGACGAGTCGACCTTCGTAGCGATACAGTAACTCAGCCTACGCCTGAGATGCGTAGTATGATGTCATCTGCAGATGTTGGAGACGATGTATTGGGTGATGACCCCAATGTGAATGAATTGCAAAGACGTATGGCTGAAATGTTAGGTAAAGAAGCGGCGATCTTTATCCCTTCAGGAACAATGTCAAATGCAATTGCAATTAGAGCACATACAAATCCAGGAGATGAAATTGTGACTGAAAGATATAGTCATATTTATGTCTATGAAGGAGGAGGATTTGCCGCTCTTTCTGGATGTTCAGTAGCTTTAGTTGACGCCAGTCTTGGAATTATGAAGCCGAATGATGTTGCTAAAGCAATCCGTAAGGTTGAAGGAAGTTTGGGGCATTATCCGAATGGTAGTCTTGTTTGTGTTGAAAATACAGCTAATCGTGGTGGTGGAACTTATTACTCTCAAGAAGCCCTAGATGAAATTGCTCATATTGCTCATGAAAATAATTGTGCTGCACATATAGATGGTGCAAGATTATTCAATGCAGTAATCGCTACTTCTACTGATCCGGCTAGAATGGTACGAGACTATGACTCGATATCCATATGTCTATCCAAGGGCTTGGGAGCACCGGTAGGAAGTGTGTTAGTTGGTTCTAGTGAATTCATAGCTAGGGCTCATCGTTGGAGGAAAATGTTTGGAGGAGGAATGCGTCAAGCAGGTATGTTAGCTGCTGCAGGAATTTATGCATTAGAAAATAACATTGATAGATTGGGTGATGACCATATCCGTGCTAAAAATTTAGCAAGTGCAATCAATAACATAGAGTCTTTTTCAGTTAATTTAGACACCGTTCAATCAAATATGGTATATATCTCATGTGATGAAGGCCAAGCCCAATTATTAGTCGATAATTTATCTAAAGAAGGTATTGATATATTGACAATTAATGATTCTACTGTAAGGGCAGTAATACATTTACATATTACCGATGAAGATATTGATAGAACTATTAATGCATTCAAAAAAATAAACAATTAACCCTCTAGTTTTTGTGTTTAAACAATTTCCGATTTACTATGACTCGTGTACGTGCCATAGTGGTTACACTATTTCTGATATTTCTAGCACAGCAATCTTTTGCCGAGTCTGATAACATAAAGACATGGCATAATGTAATCTCGGATTCAACAGATACTGGAACTTTGGGCGGAGTGTCTATATCTCTCTCTGAAGAATATCAAAGCAATACAATGGCAGCCGAAGAGTGGCCTCACTTAATTGAGGTATATACTGCAACTTGGTGTGAAAATTGTGTACAAACAGAGGCTGTAACTAATTCTCTATCTACTGCAGATGATGAAAGTATTATGCAAATTCATTACCATCGTTTTATCGCCGAAACACAAGATCCTTTCGGCTCACAAGAAACTGATGATAGGTGGGTTGAGAGATATGGTCAATCTTCTATGGTTGCCGATGGGTACGAGCGTATTGCTCCTTCAAATGTATTTGATGGAGAGAGACTTCATACAGGTACATCGCCCGTATCTGATAGCTTAGAAAATGATTATCAAATTTCTTTAGAAACTTCTCCTTCAATTGAATATTCAGATTTTATCGCAAGTTTAGATTGGTCCAATGAATCAGGTACCGATACATTTTCTTGGAATATTTCTACTCCCTCATTATCTGAATCTTATACTATTAGTCCTAAGTTATTTTTTATTGAAGAGGTGGGATATTTTCCTGAAGGCGGTAATGGTGAAGAATACTATCACCATATCTTAAGAGACGTTGTAGATCTCTCTTCTCAAGAGGGAGAGATTTCAATAGATTACAATCCAGCATATGATGGTGATGATTTGAGTGTAATACTAGTATTCGATTGGCATTATAATAATGACGAAGGATTTTTTGGTGCATTACCATTTCCGAATTTAATAGTCTTCATTTCTTTATTTATGGCAGCATTACATTCTAGAAAAGATAATTAATAATGTAATTTTCATAGTATTTTATCGTCGGGTTCAATAACCCTCGTCGTTATGATTGATACTCGGAGGGGTCAATTTGGATAGTCTTGATATGCAGATTACAAATGAAGAAGTCTCTCCGGGGGTATTTCCTCAATGGCTATATGATCATCTAATATCAGAAATTTCTGACCCTCTTACATATTCCAAAGGTGGACCTTCAAAATTATTAGTGGTTTATCCAAACGATGAATCTAGGGTTGAGATTTTATCCAAACTTTCTAATGATGGATTTGTTGTTGACAGAAATTTACACCATACTATTTCTTCATTAATGATTTCAATAATGAACGATTTTAGAATGCCTAAATTATTGAAGACCGATACTTTCTTTGATTTAATTATTCATGAAGAATGTGTTCAGGAATCAAAAAATTTAGGTTTTCCTCTAATTAATCCTCTACCTACTATGTATTGGGGGAGAGGAAAAACATCCGCTCTAGTTCAATTGCACAAATTTCTTTCTTCAGAATGTATTGACACGTCAACATGGGAAGGGCCAGGTATTCAAACAATAAATAAAATCTTAAAATCTTTAGAGATTAAGATGAATTTTACACATCCAGATTTTCTTGCTAATCGTTTAATTAATAATCTCAAAACATCTACTAAACCTTTTTCTTTAATCGATATTGATGGTATCATTATGTTAAATCATTCTCCGATAACTAGTAAAATTCATCTTAACTTTCTTTCCACTTTATCGGTTTTCTGCCCAGTCCATCAATTGGCTAACAAAGGTAATTTCCGCAAAGGAGAACATGGTGTATTATTATTAGACCAGTATCCCATTAAAAAAGAATCAGAGATTCCTCCTTGGGTGCCCAATCACAGACTTGATGATGAAGGACAAGGTCAATCAAATAAATTACGTAGGGTATTAATTCATGATGAGAGCGAATCTTTCAATGCAGCTTTATCATTTGCTGATGAAAAGCTGGCTGAGAATTCTAGTTCTAGTGTGATTATTGCTGATCCAAATTATTACAACAATATATCTGAATGGAATATCGGAGTAAAGAATTTAGGTATTCCTATTAATCCTCAATCTATAAATATCAAAAATCATCCATTAGGATACTGGATTAATTTATACCTTAAATTAGGTCATGATTCAGATTCATTTTCTTTATCAAAACTAAGATCATTATCGCTTCAGACCTCTATTAATTTATTTCCAGAAGTACCCATTCATCCTCTTTATGATGACTTATTGCCAATCCCAGACCTTGAAATCCTCAATCAAGTATCTATGGAAAATCATATTCTTGGAGGGCCTGGAGCATTAGAAAGATGGCTTGACAATCTATCTAAAACTTCAAACAACATTTCTGAAATGAATAATAAAGAACTAGATAGAATAAAAAAACAAGAACAAACCTTATGGTGGCTACTATGTGTATCTAAATGGCTTAATCCGATTCTTCCAACATTTGATCAAGAACTTTTGAATAGAAAAAAATATCATTTAGGATTATTCTCTGATCAACCTCTTCCATTACCCGAAAGTCCGAAATTAGGAGATCAATGGTTATTAGAAACTCTCAAGTTGTCGTTAGAAAACGCTGGAATTGAAGAATTAGACGGTCTTTCCGGCTCTTCGGCAGGAGTAATTCAAAGTATTTTTATTGAACTAACTAAACTTAGAGATACTCAGCGACTATTGTCTCAAAAGAATAATTCTTTCGAATGGGTTGATGAGGTTTCTAATCTAATGAATAATATTGGGACGCATGTATCTTCGAATAAAAATCGTAGCAGATTGAGAGTATTACCAATTGACAAAGTATTAGGTTGTACCGCAGATATTATTATTTTAGCAAATATCTCATCCCAATCTTGGTCGTTAAAAGTTCCTAAAATGTATTTCCTAGATGATGAAGAGAGAAATAAGCATAATCTTTTGCGAGCGGATAGCCCTGTTAGAAATGCTCGACATATACGTCAGCATATTTTTAATTGCGCATCAGAAGTTATAATTCTTGATCCAAGTTTAGATGAATCAACTCCTGCAGCAGGCCCCATTAGTGAATGGGTATTAGAAAATGATTGCGAAGATATCTCTGAGATATTTGAATTGGATAATTTTTCATTTTTAATTCCTAAAATCCAACGTCAAAAAGATGGAAAACGTCTTGAAAATTATGAATCACCTGTTTTATCTCCGATTAATATTTCTGCTGTCACAATATCTCATGAACTTAATCTTCAAAGAGATAGAGAACGTCGACAACCAAAATTGGCAGATATTGATGGATATCTTTCTGATGATTCTAAAGGTCATATTTTTCAATTCAAACCATCTTTACTCTGGAAGAATTCACCTAGAAATAAACCTGAAAGTATAAGTTGGCCTCGAAAAAATGAACGATGGCCAGTTTATTCTGCGATTAAAAAAATAGAAGGAAAAGAATTTACTACTCCTACTATTGATCCTCGTCCATTTTCTCCCGAACCTACAGGCGTATTAGTTAGCGATAACAGAAACGGTCATTTATTCAATCTTGATTTAGAACCAATCATATGGTCTCCAACTACTTTGCAAGATTGGCTCACTTGCCCTCGTAAAGGTTGGTTAACTCATGGAATTAAAGCTAGTATTGAAGACTCATCTTATGACGAAGGCCTTGATTCAAGAATTCATGGTACATTTTTCCATCAACTTCATTATAATTTATTATCAGAGGTTTTAGGATTTAAACAAGGTTCTGTTAGAGAGATTAATAATTCAGAAACATTACTAAATTTATCGAATTGTGAAATTTCTGATGAGTTATTAATGCAAAAGGCTCTAGAACATCTTCATGAGTTAGCTCCCTGGCTGACAAGGACAGATTCTGTATCAAAGAATAGGCTAAGGATGATGAGTGGATTGTCAACAATTGAGTGGATAAAATGGCTTGATGAACGCCCCCCAGCCCCCCTCTCCGGCCGGTTAGGTGAAATGATTAATTCAGAGAAGTATTCTTTAGAAAACTCCACACCTATCGCTTTCGAATGGAAATTCAATAAAGTAAAATTATCTCTTCCTAAAGATCTGACAGCACCTTATGGCAATAAATTAGATTCTATCAACATAAAAGGTTCTATAGATAGAGTTGATATTATACCTTTTATGATAGATGGCAGAAAAACTTGGATTAATGATAAAGCCAGCAAAGATGAGGTTGCTCCTCTGGAATTGTATAATTCTGAGTGGCAACCTCGTCGTTTAATTGTAATTAGAGATCTCAAAACATTTGAGAAAACTAAGTCTAGCGACTTATCTAATCGTCATAAAAAAGGAATACTGGAAGAATTACAATTGGCACTATATGCTAGAGCATGGGAAATAGAAAATCCAGGAGACTTAGTAGTTGGTGTAGGGATTTCTATTCTTGGTCAAAAAACAACACATTTTGTTGAAATTTCAAAGACAAATAAAATTAAGAATATTGAGAGTATTGGTGAAAAGACCGAAGTAACTTATGATAAATATCGGTTCTTAAATGAAACCTCTGAACCTGAAAGTGACCCATTTAGGGCATGGCTTGCATCTAGAATCTCTACAGCCCTAAACATATCTAATAACGCTCAAAACGGATATTTTCATCCTATACCTCAAGATAATTGTAAATTCTGCAAAGTCCAGAATATTTGTGATGTAAAAATGGAGGCTACATTCTAATGTTCAATGATTCAGAAGAGAAAAATAATGCCATAATGAGCCATAATATTGCTCAGCGTTTAGCTCTAAATATTGATTCACACATAGTTGTCGATGCCGGAGCAGGGACAGGTAAGACACGTACCATTATAGATAGAGTAATTGAGCATTATTTATCTGCTGATCAAAGAGCAACGAGAATATTACCTAAACCAGATCGTCCATCCAAGTTAGAAAGTGGACTGATATCTGCCGAACCTAAGAATCGAATAGACTTAGAAGATCATAAAGGATTACTTCCTAGTGAGGTGGTTTTGCTGACATTTACTACTAAGGCTGCTGACGAAATTCGTGACAGATTACGGAAAAAATTAGTTAATTTAAGTTTAGGATCTAAGTATGATGACGGGAAAAATATGACCGATCCTAGAATACTAAGAGCAGGATTAAGTGAACAATTCTTATATCTATTAGAAGATGCTCCAATTGGTACTATAGACTCATTTTTCTCTCAATTAATTACTCCTTACAGGGGGATATTAGGTAACTCATTGAATTATGAACAGATGACAGGTTCCGAAAGAATAATGCTTAAAGATTCAGCATTAAATACACTCTGGAGGCTTCCTTCATATCCACTAAGCACAGCAGTTGATGCCGGTATTCATCCTGATGATGTTGAAAATTTGATATCATCTAGAGATAGAATTCAGCAATTTTACTCTAGTAGACGGAGAGCGATGTCAGTAATTAGTAGCCTTTCACAAAAATCATTATTTCTCGATGAGGCTTCAGAAAATCTCACAGATGATGATAGTCGCATTAGTTCCGTTAAATTACAAGAGAAATTAATGAGTTCTATGGATGAAGAAATTCTCAATCATTTTAATCAAGAGATTAATAAATTAATAGAAGATTACTGTGAGACTATTAAAGAAAATATCACTCTATATGGTGGGGGGTGGAATGTAAATACTCGTATTTCTAGTTTAGATTATCTCTCCCAAAATCTTCCAGAGACTAATGTGTTGGATAAATTAGTGTGGCTTAGTAATGTGATTCAATGTACCGCTTCACGTCCCTCAATAATTAGTATGTTGAGTAAGGATGGGGTCAAGCCAACATTTTTTGGGGGCGGAAAGAAAACATATTTACCCAATGATAATTATTGGGAAAGAGGTATCGAAAATGTCCCTAGTATGAATCCTAAATTAATAATTTTTACTAATAAATTCAGATCTCTATGGGATTCAAATGACTCTGATCTTATCTTGCATCATGTCAAAATGATTATGTTATTAGAAACAGAATCTCCGCCATTTACTCCACCTAATTGGCTTTCAACATTCGCTAGTATTAGTGATATTTTACCGAATCAAGCCCCATTTGATGAAAAACTCATCTATCGTTTTTCAATAAAGCAAGAAGCACAACATCTTGACGATTTAAGGATAGTTTTATCGGGATTTTTGAAAATTCTTAGTAGATTAAAACAGATTGATGAGTTACATGATTTTTCAGATACTAGAGATTTAGTTAGAGACCTACTTCTTTCACGTTGTCCCGAGATTTGTAGAAATTTTTATCATCAATCAGTTATCGATGCACTTGATAATAAAAATAATTTGAAGCCATGGAGTGATGAGCACATATACCTCGCTTTGGAAAAACTAAAGAATTTAGAATCCAATCCTAGTCTTGCTGGAGAATCGTTTTCTTATCTACAAGAAATCCGTAGAGATATTGAATACAGGTTCGAACTTCTGAAAAAGATTCGTAGAAGATATCGCGCCTTTGTAATAGATGAAGCTCAAGATAACTCTACGCTTCAATGGCAAATTCTTTCACGATTATGGGGAGAAAGATTATTCAAAAAAGATGAAATTAAACCACCAGATACTCCTTGGCAGCCCACCATTTGTTATGTAGGAGATATCAAGCAAAGCATTTATGCATTCAGACAGGCTGAAGTTGGAGGTTTTATACGATATTCTAATTATCTCCGCCAAATAAATAAGCATGAATTTACTAGTATTAAAATTCTTACAGAATCACCTCCTTTAAGGATGAAAGATAAAAGTAGAGATCCTAGGAATGCAAATCCATTTACTATCTCTAGAGCCAGTAAACATCTTGAAAGAGGAGGACAAGATCTTGATAATTGGATAAATTTTAATCATTATGATGAGCAAGAACCCCCCTCATCAGAAGAAATCAAACTTCGTCGCGAAGGGGTAATTTCATTGAAGATAAACTATCGAACTGATGGCGGACTTCTGAATATGATGAATGAATGGTGGAAAGATATTTTTTCACCCCGTCATCGAAAAATACCTTCTGCTAATTTTTATGCCAATTCTCAAATATTATCTCCAAATAATGACGTACCAGGAGCTATCGAATGGCTTTGTCCAGTTGATAACAAAGTTTCCTCTGACCCTCCAATAGATCTTAATGAGTATATTGATCCATTTAGTATCCGCTCTTCAACATCTCATGAAAGACAAGCATTAATGATTGCTCTAAGAATAAAGAGTTTGGTGGAGGGCGAACCGATTAGAGTTCGTGCAATATCAAAAGAAATAGGCTGGAATATACTTCCTAAAATCAATAAAGTATCACCTGGTGAAATTATGGTACTTTTACCAACTCGCAATAAAATAGGTAATCTTCTAATCGGTTATTTAGAAGATTTTGGTATATCTGTGCAATCTGATAAGGAAGGCGATATATTAGAGCATCCAGCAACTCATACATTGAATGGATTGATTCAATTTTTAGCACGTCCTCATGATCGTCACTATGCCTCTTGGGTTGCACGTTCATGTTTAATTGGATTTAACGACGAACAATTAGATAATTTTATTCGTGGGTCAAATGACTCTGAAAATTTACTAGAACGCTTATCTTCTTTAACGATTAATTCTCGACAAAAAAATCTTGTTAATCGTTGGATTGAGTTATCTAAAAAAGGTCGACTTTCTCAGATATTAGAAGACACTATTGATAATTCAGATTTATTATTGACATTTCCAGATAGTATTTCTTCTAACAATATTGAACACTTTATACAACTAATCAATTCCTTAGGCACAGAAGTGGGTGGAGACATTATTGTCATTGCTGATAGACTGAGAGAATTTAGTGCGCGTTCATCATCATCTATTGAAGATCCTAAAATCACTTCTGAGGATTCTGTAAAAGTCATGTCTATCCATAAATCTAAAGGTCTCGAATCAAGTATAGTTTTTCTTGTAAATATTTTTTCTCAAGCCCAAACTACTACTAATCAGGATGCACGTTCTAGAGTAATGGTCAGTCCTGAATTATTTGCAGGAAATCCGAAACCTTGGGGTGATGATGACATAGTTGTCCCTGCAACTTGGTTACATACGAAAAGACTCTCTCAGGCTAGAACAGATGCTGAAGCAAGAAGATTGTTTTATGTTGGTGCTACTAGAGCTAAAAATCGATTGATACTAGTAGGGTCGCCATCAGGAACTGTTTGGAGAGATAATAAAGATGGTGAAGAATCTAATGAATCTAGTTTATCGATACCATGGAAATATCAATCTCCTATACCTCAACTTGGTCAAATGTGGCTAGAATCATTACGTCAAAAATCATATAATTCTGGGAACAACGATTCTCCCTGGCATATTGATTCAGACTTCTCAATTGATGGTACTCCAAAACCTCCGGGTCAGTTAGATTTTAACTTCAACATCGATCCTTTTAGCATTCAGATTAATTCCTATGTTGGAAATAATTTATTACCTGGAATTACTATTTTACATCATCCTGATTGTTTTAATTTTGGTACGAATGGTTTAGAAAAAATCTATACACCCATGCAAAAAATCTTACGTAAAGATAAGATTGCTAAAAAATTCTCAAATTTATCAACAGAAAAAATCGAACCTCGTAACGATTTATTATCAGTAGTAAAAATTCAACCTAGTCAACTTTCGATATTAAGCCAGTGTTCGAGACGTCATTGGATTGAGACTAGGGGAGGAATTAGCTCCAATCCAATTATTTCCGAATTTAGAGATATAAAATCATCATATCTACCCGGTGGAATAGATGCTGCCACATTAGGAAATATAATACATAGAATAGTTGAGATAGGCATCCCTAATCCAGGGAAATTAGATTCTGATTCACCTATATTACCTGATTTGTGGATTCAACCGAGTGCTAATAACTTACTAAATCCCACAATACATAAACAAGTTTACAATGAAATACTTCCTGCTAATATTAAATCCTCTGAGATAAATCCGTTAGTAGTTAAGATGATTCAAAGGCTGGTAGATGGGAAATTAGGCAGTCTTGTATCAGGAAACGAGATAGATGGTATCAAAGTTGAAGGCTTAAGGACAGAAATGCCTTTCCATATCTCATTTGAAGTATCTACTGAAAATTTATTTTTGAAACGTTGGACTCCTAATGGTCAAAATCCGATTTCTCAAATTAAATCCACATCAATAGTTATGGATGGTTTAATTGATCTTGTTTTATGTACTAATGGTGATGAAGATGGACCTAGTATTAGACCTATAGATTTGAAAACGGAAGAAGCCATTAAACTATTTTCTAATGATACAGATGGATTATTAGAAAGTCTTGGAAAAGATTCTCTTAAGCCATCTTGTCTATCTGAAGACCAAATGCTTCATCATCATCGAATGCAGTTAGTAATATACCATAGAGCACTAGAGAAAATAGAAAGTAAAAGAGACAATCCAAGAAAAGTATTACGGCCAGCGATATGGGTAGGAGTAACTGGAAGATTAGTTGAATATCCTGAAGAAATGTTCGATGAAGCGAATAAAGAATTAGATGTAATTTTATCCCAAGCAGCAAGAATTTCTTTAGACCCAGATGATTCAATCTTGAATCACCCTCCTCTTTCGATTGAGAATTCAGATACTTGTCTATCTTGTCCTTTCCATCAGGAACCATTCCCAATTTGTGGGCCAATAAAGCAGGAACCTTGAATCAAAGATTCAAAGACTATACTGTTTAACAGGGCTTCATGTCTGTAGACTTGGATAGGCTGATAGAGAGAGCAGATGAGTTGTGGGAGGAATCAATACTTCCAAGTTTAACTGAATTTATTGCTATAGAGGCTCTTTCTCCGAATTTCGAACCAAATTGGAAAGCCAAAGGAGAACTTGATTCTGCAATTGATTTATTTTCTAATTGGCTAGAAGAGCAACAATTAGATGGTATGACATATGATGTACACACTATAGATGGAAGAACTCCTATACTTTTAGTTACAGTAGAAGGAACAGGGCCGGGAGAAGTAATATTTTATTCACATTTAGATAAACAACCATCTAGAGCTAAACTTTGGTCAGAAGGGCTACATCCTTTGAAAGCTGTCCGAAGAGAACCTTGGCTTTTTGGCCGAGGTGCTTTAGATGATGGATATGGGGGATATCTCTGCGTAACTGCTCTCAAGATGTTACAAGAACAAGGCGTTCCTTATCCTCGTTCTCACTTTCTTATCGAAACTTGTGAAGAGTCGGGTTCATACGACTTACCGCCATATCTTGAATCATTAACTGAAGAATTAGGAGATCCAAATCTAATAGTCGTTCTTGATAGTGGAGGACCTGATTATGAACACATATGGGTTACTGAAGCTTTACGAGGTTTGGTAGCGGGGACTCTTTCAGTCCAGGTTTCTAATGAAGGAGTACATTCAGGGATGTCAGGCGGTGTAATTCCTTCCTCATTCAGAATTCAGAGAATGTTGCTCGATAGAGTTGAAGATTCTAAATCAGGTAAGATACTAATACCTGAAATGCATGTTGAAATAAGTGATAAAGTCAGAAAAGAGGCCGAAGAACTAGGTAGTTTATTGGGTGATGAACTTTGGTCACAATTACCTGTTGTAGAAAGTCTTAGGCCCCAAAATGAGGGCGCTGCTGAAATTCTTCTTGATATGAATTGGCGGCCCGCTATGTCGGTAATTGGGGCAGATGGTATGCCTCCTACTCAAACTGCAGGAAATGTTCTCCGCACTAATACTGATTTGAAATTAAGTTTCAGACTTCCGCCAGGTGTTGCAGCAGAAGAGATAGATGTAATACTCAAAGAAAAGTTCGAACAAAATCCTCCATATGGCGCCAAAGTAGAGTATATCCCAGATGCAGCCGCTGATGGTTTTCATGCACCAGCAATGGATGGAAAATTAGCGGAAATACTTCTTGAAGCATCAGAACATGTTACTGGACTTCCCCCTATGGCAACTTGGGTAGGTGGAACAATTCCTTTCATGGCTATGATGCAAGAAAAATATCCTAATGCTCAATTTCTATGCACAGGAACTGGTGGGCCCGGAAATAATGCACATGGTCCAGATGAAAAGTTACATATTCCCTCTTCAAAAAGATTGACAGCGGTACTTTCTGCAACAATTGCAGCAGTATCTCAGTAATAGATTAGAATATCGCAATTCTTAGTCAAAGAATCCGCCGAAGTTAAAACGAGGATATGACTCGAGATAAGCGAGGGTATCCAATGACTGATGATGAAGGTGGTTCAATTACGCCAGAAAATCGTATCAAACAACTCGAAGAAAGATTAGTTGAGGAGTCTGATCGTCTAGAGAAATTATATGTTGCATATCGTAAAGTTGAACAAGAACTTGAAGAGAAAAATGCAATTATAGATGTTTTAGAAAAGGAAGCAATAGATAAAGAGATAGAGCGAGAAGGAATGGAAACACTACTTGGTGATAAAGATAGAAGAATTCACGATATGGAAATGGATGGCGCTAAATCTTCTACAAAAATCAAACATCTTGAACCTAAATTAGAGAAAACTGAGGAAATGTATACTCGTGAGAAAGCTAGACTAGGTCGTGTTTTCGAAGTCGCTGAAGAACTTGATGAAGCTCTTCAAACTGCTCAAGTTGAACTTACTGCCAGAGATGATTGGTATGTTCAGCACATGAAATTATTTGAGAACCTCAATCAAGCAATTCAGACTCGTTATGAAATGATAGATTCTGCAATAGAGAAGAGTGCAGAGTTTGCTAAGAAACAAGATACATTCAAGTCCAGAATGGATGAAGCATTAGATGCAGCAGAAGAAGCAGTTGCACACGCGCAAGATATGTCAGAAGAGTTATCTGAAGAATCTGAAGACTGATTATTCTGGTTTAGATCCATCTGCTAGTCGGATACATTTTGCAGGTATGCCCGCCCATACTTCACCTTGAGGGATATTAGTCCATTTTGGTACAACAGCTCTAGATGCCACAACCGCACCGTCTCCAATAGTACACCCCGGTTGAACAACAGACCCCATTCCAATCAATGCATCGTTTCCAATCAAAACTGGAGCCATAACCAGTTCACCTTTTTCAGTTAGATGAGCATTAATTATCGCGTTTCCACCTATTACAACTCTGTCACCCAAAGTCACAGAACCAGCGTCATTTAGATGTGCTGAGTTGATTTGTACACCTTGACCTAGTTTCGCTCCAGATAGCCAATAATATGTATTTCCTAAGAAAGAAGGCACTAAAAATGGTAGAAAGAAAAGAGCTATTCTATGAAAAATCATTGACCATGCCCACTGAATAGTTACAAATGATTGTAATGGGTATCTCCCAGCTTCTAATCTCGGCCTGAATAATCCTCCTAGTATTCCACAACCGATTACCAGACTTATGCCCCATGTCATAATACCCATTCCAGCAGCCATTCCTGTAATCGCAACCTTCTCTAGATGAATCATACTCATATCAGTCGAGGAACTATCGATCATTATATTCTGTTGACCTGTAAATTCTAAAATGCCATAGAAAAGATATATTCCTGGCATTGATGCTAATCCAACAATAGCAGCAAGGAATGGAATTGCTAGAGCCGTCAAAAGATTTTGAACGATTGTGAATGACTTCATTGACGCACCAATGAACATTCCAAACGTCTGCTTAACAAGATGTTTTGGGCGACGGCAGTATCAAGAGAAAGGGACCGACCGTCGAGTCATGGTGGGTGCTTCTGGGATATTAGGCGACGGCTCAAAAGCAGTCAAAATCCATCATTTAGTAAAGGCCCCTGAAAATACCCCTCAGTCAATTTCCCGTAGAGAATCATGGGATGCGACAAAGCCCGCTACTGTATATAAAACACCTGAAATGTTACGTGATGGCACACCTTGTACTGCTGCAACCGTAATTCTGAGGACTAAAGGTTGTGTTTGGTGGTGGAAATCTGGCTGTACTTTTTGTGGTTATTTTAATGATGTCAGAGATGATGTGTCAGCTGATGATTTATTTGCTCAATGGGAAGAAGCAAAGAGATTAACAAATGACTTCAAAGGTTGTAAGATGGTTAAGGTCTATACCTCTGGTACATTTTTTGAAGATAGAGAGAATCCTCCGGAATGGCAAGAGATGGTTCTGAAAGAAACATATGAGAAAGGTTTGGAATTAATTGTAGAAGCACAGGCACACTTATGTAATCCTGAAAAACTATCTTGGGTTGCAGAAAGACATCCTGGTTGCACAGTTGCAATTGGTTTAGAAGCGTATGATGATACTGTACTACGATTTCATTGTAACAAAGGTTTCTCAACTAAAACATGGAGGAAATCAGTTTCTGATTTAAGAGATGCTGGATTACGTGTTAAGACTTATTTGTTATTCAAACCACCATTTATGTCTGAAGGAGATGCACTTAACCTAACTTGTGAATGGTTGAAAGAAGTCGCACCTCTATCTGATGAAGTTTCAATAAATCCAATGAATATTCAAAAGAATACAGTGGTTGATCGAATATTTCGCAATAGAGAATATCGGCCTCCTTGGCTTTGGTCTCTTGTTGAAATGATAGAAAGAACACATGACGAGATTTCCAATTCAAATTGTAGAACAATTGTTCATCCTACTGCTGGTGGCAGAATAAGAGGTGCACACAATTGTAAAAAATGTGATGTAGAAGTTGTTGCAGCAATAGAAAGATATTCTGTTTCTCGGGATTTAAGAGAATTCAAAGGTCTTGATTGTGACTGTAAGAAAGTATGGAAAGTAGAAATTGAAAATGATTTGTCATTACCAGCACCATTAGGTCAGGGACGTGATAGACGCCTTTCTAGAGTAGATATGGTGCGTGCACCTTAGGCGTCTAGGACTTACTCTCTCGGCTAATACTTAAGGGTGAATCTCCTGTGGTAGTAATATCCTTAACGGGAATATTTTGAGGTGCAGTCATGTCAATTAATACAATAGATTCAGTAGATAGATTTCTTCAAGGCGAAAAAGAGCCATCAGGCTCATGGGTATTCATTGTTCTAGGGATAGTATTATCGTTGTCATTTTTGCTTCTTTATAGTATTCTATACCCTGGTCAAGGGTTACCAGTAATTTCTGATCTAGTACCTGTATTCAGTGGCGTATTTGATTCAGGAATATGGTTCTTTATTCTAGGTACGATGATTGGATTATTTTCAATATTAGGCCGATTATTATTAGAGGCAACGAGTGAGTGAGGGATTATTATGGATACAATTTTATCAACAATGTTTTATTTCTGGCTTTCTTTATTTGTCGTTTTATTCTTAGTTCAGAGAGGACTCTGGATATTCTCTGATGTTGCAAAAGGAACAGTTTCGTTTATGCTTGAGAAAGCTCTTGGACCCGGTGCAGATTTAGTAGAAGGAAGACCGGGTTCGGGCGCACGCTCTTGGATTATGCAGGGGGCATTATGGCTGATTTTCGCCTCAATGTTTACTTTCACAAGTATGTGGTTAACTCATGACCCCGATGCACTACACTCGTTAGCGTCATGGGGATATTCTGCAAATGCCGATGAGTTAGCTTCCGCTGGAGTTTATGCTACACTTTATGGTTCAGTTTCTATGTTTATTATCGGTTGCAGTTTTCACATAATTCCTAAGTTAGCAGGTACAGAATTAGTCAGTGAAACAAATGCAAATCTGATGTCATTTATTTGGACAGTATCTGTTTTGATTATCCTAATAGGTAGTCAGAATAATAACATACTCGGCCTTGATATTATACCTCTAGGTGTTATGTTGAATACTGTAGTTCTTCTTGCAGTAATAATGAATCAACTTTTGACAGTTTCTAATAAAACAAGAAATATTGCAATGCCAGGTTGGTTAATATTAATCGCTCTATTAAGTAGCCCAATACTGAGTATCGTTTCCATAATATCTGGAGCTTTGGACGATAATGTAGGCCAATGGCTAACATACCATATATTTGGGGGGACATTCTTTTTCGCAGGAGTGGCAGGAATTGCACTTTATTCCTCATCAGTCACATCGGGTAATCCATTATGGTCTAAGACATTAGTTGGTGTAACTTTGATTGGCAGTATATTTACAATTAATCCATTCGGTGATGTTACAGGCCAGATGGTAATCGATGTATTTGGGCCATTGGCAGAGAATAACACAGTCTCATTTAGTAATCAAGATATGTTATCTGCTAGTTTCTTAATGGCTCTTGTATCTATACCAGTATTAGCATTTGCAAGTAATATGCTTGTTACAATGCGCGGTTCAGATATGTTTGTAGACGCTCCAGATTCTTCTGGAAATGCAGAGTTAAATTTAGGGTCTTGGTTAATTATTCCAATTGCTTTAGGCTCTCTGTTTGTTCAGACAGATACTGTTAGTGGAACATATGAATTAGTGGGTATTTCCAATTCTCTTTCAGTTATGGCGGGTTGGCTTGTCTTAGTGCCTCTTTCACTTGGTGCTGCTCTAAGCTTGTACCCAGAGTTAGTCGGCCGTCACCTCTTCTCTCAAAGTCGAGCACGATGGGCTTTTTGGATGATGACAGGAGGAGCAATCTTTGGGCTATCAATCACTATGATTGCAGATTTCATGGATATGGCCCTTGCAGAATCGTTAGTCGAGGATCCAAGTAGCCTATCTGAAGAACTCCGCAAAGTAGGTTCAGTGATGTTTTATGGTGTTGTAATTGGGTCTATATTCCATTCATTGAATATGGTTACAGGAATGTTTAGGGGAGAAATTATTTCACAGAAATCAATAACCTCATCCTCAATTTCCGTGGAAACCTATTCTCTAGTATCTCCAACGACTGTTCGTAGAATTCTTGCTAGTGGAGCAGACCTTGATACCGAAGTTATCCCTACTGGTGAAAATGATGAAAAAGGTAGCGCTACAAAAATATGAATATTTGATTCGAATGAGGGTATCTCTCTCTTTCAGGATATGAGGTTAGCATGCGTATTGGACTAGTTGGTAAACCAAATGTTGGTAAATCAACAACTTTTTCTGCACTTACTGAAACACCAGTAGAAATAGCAAACTATCCATTTACTACAATTGAACCAAACGTGGGTGTTGCTTGGCTTCCTCTAAGAGAAAATTGCGCATGCAAAGAACTTCGTGATAGAAAAGAAAAGCAAGGTAGAATTGCATTTAGTAGCGAAGATGATGCTCGCCAAGGTAGTATCTGTCAACCTAATTCCGGAACCTGTACTGGACACCAAAGGCTCGTTCCTGTCACTCTTGTAGATGTTGCAGGTTTAGTTCCTGGTGCTCATCAAGGCCGTGGAAGAGGAAATCAATTTCTTTCAGATTTAGCACGTTGCGATGCCCTAATCCAAGTAATAGATGTTTCAGGATCAACTGATATGGAAGGAAATCCTGTAGGAGAAGGAGGTTCTAAACCATTAGAAGAATATCAATTTCTTTTAGATGAACTTGATGCTTGGATAGTTGGGATAGTTCAATCAAGTTGGTCTAGAGGGGCTAGGAGAGTCCAATCGGAAGGTGAAAAAGCCCTTGCGAAATATCTCTTTGAACAATTATCTGGGATTGGAGTTAATGAACAGCAGATTAATGCAGGTATTCAGTCTGTATCTGATATTCACCCCGAATCAGGTGTACCTTGGTCGTGGGGTAATGATGAATTGATGACTTTAGCCGGAACAATTCGCTCACTTCTTTTTCCTATATCGGTTGCAGCAAATAAAGCAGACTGTGTTACAGATGAAGGAATTTGGAATGATTTATCAAATATAATAAATGATTCAGAAGGAATCCTAGTAGCTTCAAGTGCCGAAGCAGAATTAGCCCTTAGAAGAGCTTCCAAAGCCGGTTTAATTCAATTGAATCCAGTAAATTCTCGTTTTTCTATTACAGAGTTAGGTGAAAAAAAATTATCTAAAGAGCAACGTAATGCTTTAGAAAATATTTCTGAAACACTTTCTAGGTGGGCCGGAGGAGGTCTTGTAGGGCTTCTTTCTTCAGTTGTTTTTGATAGATTGAAGCGTAGAGTTGTTTATCCAGTACAAGATGAAACTCATTGGCTTGATGGCGAGGGGAATATTCTTCCTGATGCAATACTTGTTTCCGAAGGTACAACTGCAAAAGGTGTTGCATATGCAGTACATAGCGACCTTGGAGATGGTTTTATCCGAGCAACGGACGCTAAGAGTAGCCGAGTAATTGGGGCTGAACATGAAGTTCAAAATGGTGATATAATTAGCATCCATGCTAAAACTTAATTAAAATATAAAACTATTTTATGTATCAACATCATCTATTGTTGGAATAATTTCTAACTGATAAGTAATAGCAGTCCATGTTACTTGATATTCTTCATCACTATCTAATACCTCACCGAAAACTGGAACTGGATTAGTTTCAATATTAGCAGTTATTGTCGCTGCCCATGTCCCCAAACCATTACCATTAGAATTCCATATCCCTCGTAAATCATCTTCCGTACCATCAAATGTATAATCCTCTCCTGTATAATTATTAGTAGGATACCAAATCATTTCAAATCCTCCGCCCATGCTACAATCTCCTTGATTTGTTTGATCTTCAAATAATCCTTCTACTTGAGAAATATCACTTTGACCATCTGCTGAGTCGGTAAAGCCGGGCCCTGGTTCATCATTATCTATACAACTCAATTCAAATATTACAAGACCAATATTTTCTTCACTCATTAAATCAAAAAAAGAATCATAAGTATCCCCATCTCCTAATGTGGGGGACTCACTCTGTACAATATCAGTTTCTATAAACGAAACGCTCCATGAAGCCGAGATACCAGTAGATCCACTTTCTACCATTTCATCAGCTACTAGAGTTGGCATTATTCCAAAATAAATTGGGAATACTAACATGAAAAAAATAGTTCCACCGAGCATACCTTGCTTTCGAGGAGTATCAGTTAAGTCGGCAAAATCCATTTTTTCTTCAACACTCCGTTTGTACTCTGCGTTTCAAACCATTCTATAAATTGTATAATAAATAATCATATTTTAGATATAAAATCTCAATCTAATCTTTTTCCAATGTTGATTCCCAGTTTTTAATATCTACCCCTTCTTTTTTGAATAATTTAATTGATTTCCGAAATTCTGGAATCATATAACCAATCATTGATTTTTCTAAGAAGCTCCATTTCCATGGACATTTTGGTGATAAATTAACCCATTCTTGCAATATTTTTTCCCATACATTTCCTTCTATATTCTGTGGAATTTCAAATGATACATAGGTAATTTTTCCTGCTGAACCAGGTGTTTGTGACCATGAACGAATTGTAAAATTATTCATTTGATTAGAATTAACTTTGAAACCTATTACTCTAGCTTGACTCGTGATTGGAACTATTATAGCCCAGCGATGTACCATTTTAGTATCTTCAATTCTTGTAGTATTCCAATTATTAGATTCCGCAATCAATCTCATTGATCTAATTACTTGAATTGGCTCAACATTAACTGGAATTTCCAGTAAACGCGTCTTAACCATGATATTCGGAGTCAGTGTTTACCAATGGTATTATCTGTTAAAGATTAATATTAATCGAGGAACCTAAGAGTCTATTTTCTAGAATCAGGCATCCGCACAGAGGACTTCGAAAGTCGAAGCATTACTATCTTTGCTTTCGCTTGTTACTTATCCGAAGAGTGATCCGAGCCCTTCAAAGCCCGCACCATCGTCTTCTTCCTCAGCTTCTTCAGCAACTTCAGCAGGGGCTGCTTCAGCGGATGAACCGCCAGCAGCCGCTGGTGCAGCAGCAACAGGAGCAGCAACAGCAGTAGCCATTGCTTCGCCAATATCGACTGATCCTAGTGATGATACTAGAGCTTTAACTCGAGCACCGTCAACATCTACGCCAGCAGCAGTTAGAACCGCTGTGACAGTCTTATCGTCAATTTCCTTTTCCGCAGAGTGCAGTAACATTGCAGCATATACATATTCCATTTTATCTCACCTTTTTTTATTTAGCCGAAGAGGTCTCCGAGTCCACCGAACTCTTGCACCTCTTCTTCCTCTTCTTCCTCTTCAGTAGTCTCTACTACTGTCTCAGTTGCAGAGGATGCAACCGATGTACTTGCCGCAGATGCAGCAGCACCGAGTGCTGCCGACAGTTCTTCGTCAAGTGCAGAGGAATCTAATTGACCGGCTAGGGCCAGAGCATGCGCATTTGCGCGTGATATGAATAGAGGCGTGGTTGTTTCATTTGTAACTCCTGCCTCAACAGCAACAGATAGTGCTTCACTACTTGCCTTCGAGAGTAGTGTAGGCATAGTTTGTTCTGAGAGCCAACGCATGTTACATGCAAGATTGAATGCTCCTGACGTTGCTGTAATAATTTCAGTACGAACTTGGTCTAAATCAATATTTAATGAAGATGCAGGGAAGAAGAAATCATCTTCTATTGCACCAGTTAAAATGATTCCAATTTCAATTGGGTTTATATCTAATTTTGCTAGCATAATCCCTAGATCTGCCGAGATAGGTTGTCCTTTCTCAACAACAGTAGTAGTTTTTTGTATTGCAACTTTGCCTTTATCAATTTTAGCAGGAATACCTACTGCATTAAATTCTCCAACAATAGGTCCTGGACCGAATGTTGTAGGGCCTTTCTCAACTATAATATCCATAGGAGCAAGTTCACCTTCTTTAGCGGCACGACCTTGTCGTGTTTTCTCTAATTCAATAAATAGTTGAAATGGATTTAGATTATCTGATTGAACGATACATGGTTGAATTGCATCTTTAAATAAATTCTCTAATTCTTCGCTAGAACGGCCGGAATTTTCCCAAGCAATTCTAATTAGAGTCTTTTTAGCCATCGTAATTTTCATAGAATCTCTCAAGTTACTTCTCATATCTAGCATATTGCCAGCAGGAACGCCACCAACATCTACAATTCCAACAACTCCATCTGAGTTTAGCACTTCTGTGAGTTCATCAACACGGCTTCTCTTCCAAGGAGCAATCTTTGGTGCAATCATTCAATCACCTCGACTTTTATTGAAGGGCCCATTGATGTTTTTACATAACAAGAGCGAATATTTCCTGCACCACGTTCCAACTTACTAGTTACTCTGATCCAGATTGCCATAGCATTAGCAGTTAGTTCATCCATATCTTGATTTCGTGATCCGAATGCTGTATGGAAAGTGACTTTATCTCGTGATCTAACAATTGTTGTATTTTTTAATCCTGCAGCAACCATAGCTGGATCTAATGTAGGAGGGACGGGTCTTGGCATTTTACCACGAGGTCCTAATACGACACCGAGGTATCTTCCTACAGTACCCATGTGTGGAATTTCAGCTAAGAAGAAATCATATTGTTTTGCCATTTTACGAGCTTGTTGGCGATTGCCGCCTAAGTCTTCAATAGTCGCTGGATCAATTACATTAATTCCTGCAGCGCGCGCTTTAGCAGCCATTTCACTGCCAGCAAACATTGCTATTTTCACC
The DNA here is from genome assembly GCA_016777225.1 of Candidatus Thalassarchaeum sp. Lineage (GTDB taxonomy): Archaea > Thermoplasmatota > Poseidoniia > Poseidoniales > Thalassarchaeaceae > MGIIb-O2. Next base: position 95,318 of record JADHRW010000004.1, read on the forward strand.
TCTTTACCTCTTCCTGATGGAAGACGTACTTCTTCTTGGATACGATTCACAGGATTTTTCAAATCTACGTCTTTGAGAGTAATAGCCATCTCAAAAGATTCTACGAACTTACGTTCAGGTGCATTCTCTATTGCTTCTTGGATGGCATTTTGGATATTTTCTTGCATTTTAGTTCACCTCCGTGGTCAACGAGGTTTCCCTCTCCCACAATTTGTGATAACTCAGCTAAAGTGTTCGCTGAATTCCCCCTTGCTCATACGTTCGAGTGCTTCTTTTGGAGCGAATCCTTCAACGTTAACTCTCATAGCAACGCAAGTCCCCATTACTTCACGACAGCGTGCAAACAAGTTAGCCCCTGTAAGTCGTTCTTCTTGTTCATTAGCAATCTTCTTTATTTGATCCATTGTCAAATTTTCAGAAGCCTCTTCCCAGGAACCATTACACTTCTTTTTGCCAAGAGCTTGAACTACCTTGTGTGGTGTTTCATTACGTGCTGACATGTGCATTACCTCCTATGATTGTATCCCGCCGACTTACCTTCACTATTTGAGCGTGTTGCGTTAGTCTTCGGTCTCCTTTATTCGATTATTCAACACGTTGAGTAACACGTACTTGGTCTGCTCTAACAGTTAATGCCACAGGAACTGCTGCTTCGAATAACTCAACTGTAACCTCTTCCTTTGATTCAGTGACGCGAATTACACGTGCAGATTGTCCTCTGAAGGCCCCACCATGGATTTCTACAATACAACCTTCTTCTATTCCAGAAGTAGCGGCTTTTGGTTCCAAGTATGGCAGTACATCTTCAAGCGGAGATTCCCCATCCAATACTTTTCTACAATTCTTAATCGGCGTTGTTGATACTCCTGCTCTTCCGATTAGTTTCTCAACATGATGAAATGCAGATGCCTCAACGAAAATATATCCTTTCATATAATTAGGACTTAATACCCCATAAATTTCATCTTTAATATCCATCAAAGAACCACTTCCTGAAAGTCTAGCTTGTATTTCTCTTGCAACATTTTGCTCTTGACCAATACTAGTTTTTAGAATGTAAAGGAAAGATGCAACATCTCCATACATATCTCTTAGGCTAGGAGTACTGTATTCTTTCTTTCCAATCATACCTGGGTCAACCCATTCTGAATTCTTATACAGCGTTTTAGGAGTAACATCATTACTTTCAGCAAGGAAAAGAATAGGGGTAACTTCTAGCAACGAATTACCCATTGCAATTCCTCTGGACGGTCCCTGCCTCACACGAGTTAACATGTCTGCAGGAATACCTGTTGATTCTACAATTCTTGAAACAACAGCGTCTAAATCGTTAGGATCTCCATAACCATAAATTCCATCCCATGCTCCAGGCAAATCAGCAACTTCATCGGCTCTTTGCATAAGCAGAACTTTTTCTTCATGGCGAATAAATACAGTAAATGCGTCTGACATATCAATCACTCAATAATTATTTTGTTAACCATTCAAAGAATGAAGGAAGTAGATTATCCATCAGATATAGCATAACGAAACCAATACCTCCAAGAACAAACATACCTATTCCACAAACAATAACAGTTTGACGAAATTCTTCCTTAGATGGCTTTCTTGCCATCTTCAAAATTCTAGCATAAGAACCGGTTTGAAGGCTGCGAACGCGGCTCTCAATTTCGTCTTGCAAATCTTGGACTCTATCCTCAACTGCACTAGTGTTTGAGTTCTCTACAGCCATACCTTTCCCTCTGAAGTGCCTCGGCGACCGACCGACCTCATTTAAGCACGTCGGGAGAACTGTGGGGGACTATCAGCCTCAACTTAATTAAATACGCTAATTAATGAACTCAACAGTTCTTGTTTTTAAATTACGCATTTGTGTATGTAATGCGGCACCATGAATCTGCTCAGATTTAACTCCTGTTAATACGAGCAGTACGCGTATTTCATCACCCATTGATGCATCTGTTGTAGCGCCTAAAATTATACGTGCATATGGATTAATTTTATCTCGAATAATCTTTGCACATTTTTCAGTATCACCCAATGAAAGGCCAAGTCCTCCGACTACATTGATTAGAGCACCTCTTGCATCTGAAATATCAATATCTAGGAGTGGGGAATACAGTGCTTCTTCAGTAGCTTTTTCGGCACGATTAGGCCCGTTTGCTTCTCCTAACCCAATCATTGCAACTCCTCCTCCATTTTCCATTACAGAACGTAAATCTTGGAAATCAAGATTTACAATTCCTTCCTTTGCAATCATCTCAGATACACCTGAGATTGATCTCATTAGTAATTCATCTGCAACTCTGAATGCTGCATCCAATGGTAAATCTCTTACACCATCTACTTCTAGTAATCTCTCATTCGGAAGTACAACAACTGTATCACAAACTTCTCTCAGCCTTTCAAGTCCCCACTCTGCATTTTGCCTTCTTAGGGCTCCTTCAGAAAGGAACGGATACGAAACAACAGCTATTGTTAGCGCCCCTGCTGCTCGTGCTAATCTTGCTATAACATGAGCAGATCCTGTACCTGTCCCACCTCCTAAACCAGCAGTAATGAAAGCCAAATCACATTCTTCTACTTCATTTTTCAGAGATCTTTCAGATTCATAAGCCGCTTGTTCTCCTTTCTCAGGATCACCTCCAGCGCCTCTTCCGCGAGCAGATCTTCCAATCAATACTTTATTTTGTACTCCTACTCTAAGTAAGTGTTGAGCGTCTGTATTAATTGCCATTCCTCTGACATATGTATCATCAAACAAACCTTCTTGTTCCAATCTAGCAACAGTATTAGATCCACACCCTCCACATCCGAAAACTCGTATACGTGGTTGTAGTGATGAGAGTAGTTGAATTAGTTCTGAATCGCTCTCGGTATCTATGGGTGCAGATGGTATTCCTTCATCCTCTTGAAGTTCCAATACACGGTCGATGATATTCTTCACGACTCATAGGCGAATTAGACAGAGGATAACCATTACCCCTGTCTAGAGTACTTTGCTTGCTGTTTCATCATATAATTCAATGAACGAATCATAATTCTAATAATTGTTTTCTCGTACTATTGAATCTAACTAAAAACGTGTAAGCACCGCCCCATGCAGAAACAGCTAATGCTGCAGTCATACCATTTAATTCAGAATTTCCTAGTAATACATATTCGAAATATTGGTTGTAAGATGTAATATCTACCCCAGCTCCGCCAGTATACGCCTGCATAGCTGCAATTAGAAGTCCTAGAAGAGTAACAATCATTCTATCAGCCCGGGAAAATCCTCCATATATTCTATCAAGTCCCACTGATTGAGCCTGTGTTCCCATGTAAGATCCTAGAAGCGTCAATAGACCAGCTGCTAAGCCTGCATTTGGACTACTTACAAAGGCAGCATTCATTCCAATCGCTACCAATAAACCCACATCAACAATACGATCTATGGTATGATCGAGGAAATCGCCATATGGTCCATCAGTTCCTTGATTTCTTGCCAAAGCACCATCTAAAGCATCTAATACTCCTGCAATTAATACAAGAATTACAGCAGCAACTATCATCATAGCTCCATTTGTGGTGATTTCAGCTTCTGATAATACATAGAATCCTATAAGAGATACAAATAACGATGTCCAAGTGAGTATAGAAGGATCAAGATCTCCAAGTCTTACTACAATCGGCTGTATCGCTTTTGTCCATGTATCTCTCATTTTCTCAAACATATTATTCCTCCATTATCCCAATCCAGTCAATCTCTGTGTCTACAGTAGTTGGTTTGAAACCATCTGTAATCCAATTATGAATACTTTCAAAGATTACTTCTTCATTGGATTCCGTCGTATCTAACTCCAACCATCCATTAGAATTTTCTTTGTCGTTCCATGGTCCACCAATTAATTCCCATTCCACATTTCCACGAATTTTCTCTTTACTATAATCTCTATTTTCCAATCTTATTTCTAATATATCTGGTCTACATCGTAAAATTACAACTTGATCACAAGGTAGTTGATGGCTCAAATGCCCATCTATAATGATCGAATAATCCGGGTCTTTAGACCAGGCAATCTTCAATTCATCATACAGTCTATCCATGTCTATGGGCTTAGAATTATCTAAAGAATCAAGTTCACCCAAGCATCCATATTTTTCTGCCAATGATTCTAAAGAAACAGTATTGTAGCCTTGTGTCTCAAGTAACGACACAATTGTTGTTTTACCAGTCCCTGGCGTTCCACTAAGTCCTAGTCTAAACGCTCTTCCCACATTACCCGGGTATTGGTTTAACGAATGAATCCTCCCTATTGGAGGCGTAACATTGACTTCGTTATAGCCCTCGCAGGCAAATAATGGTTGATACTGCAAGCATAGTGAGGGCTTTTGATCCCCGTGAAAGTAAACTGAATATTTTATTGATAGCTGTACCGTTAACTATCTATTTTAATTACATCGAACATGATTCTAATCTTTCTTTTATTACATCAATGATTGCAATAATGCCTCTAGCATTTCTAATGGGAAAAGCAACTGAAGAAATCGCCCTAAGAACCTCTGAATCTGTTGGTGGTTTATTGAATGCAACTTTTGGTAATGCTGCGGAAATAATAATCTGTGTATTAGCACTTTTTACTGCATATGAGGCAGGAGTTGGCACTGAAACAGCAGAAATAATGATTAATATTGTACAAGCCAGCCTAATTGGTAGTATTCTTGGAAACTTATTGCTAGTAATGGGACTTTCATTTGTTTGGGGAGGAATTCATCATTCGGAACAGAAGTTTTCTGAGACTCAAGTAAGTTCGAATGGTTCACTTCTTTTACTTTCAGTGATTGTTCTTATAATTCCAACCGTATTCAATTTCACAGTAGATGGTTCAGCGGGCGATGACGGTGTTGAGAAATTATCTCATGCTGCGGCAATAATTCTTTTAGCAATATATGGTTTATTTCTTCTATTCCAATTAAAGACACATTCACATCTTTTTGTAACAGAAAATGTTCATCATGAAGATCCTCAAATGGATCAAAAAGATGCAATTATTTTACTCATAATTGCCACTGTAATGGTTTCATGGATGGCTGAAATACTCGTTCATTCGGTAGAATCCGCAGCAGAAGAATATCATCTCCCATATCTTTTCATTGGAGTTATTCTTTTACCTCTGTTTGGTAATGCGGCTGAACATTTCACAGCTGTATCGGTTGCTGCAAAAAATAAGATGGATCTTTCTTTCGCAATATCTATTGGTTCTTCTACCCAAATTGCAGTATTTGTGGCGCCTTTAATGATAGTTATTGCTTGGATTTTGAATCTTCCACTAACTTTCGAGTTTGGTATTCTAGAGACAATCGCTGTTTTCCTTGCAGTTACAATAGCAAATTTGACAGCAGCAGATGGTAAATCAAACTGGCTTGAAGGACTAATGCTTTTAGCAACTTATGCGATACTAGCTCTAGCCTTTTACTTCCATCCTTGAAACTACTAATTATAATAGTAATTCCAACTCGCAATAATTATGGAGATTGGTGTAGATAGTTTTGCTGAAGTAAAACTTGACAACGGTCAGAGTTACCCTGTTAATAGTGCTCAGTCTATATCTGAATTACTTGATAGGATAGAACATGCAGATAAGATGGGTCTTGACGTATTTGGAATCGGCGAACATTATCGTCGAGAATTCCTTGACTCGGCAAATTCTGTGATATTATCTGCCGCTGCTGCTCGAACAGAAAAGATTCGTTTGACTAGTGCAGTTACAGTTCTAAGTGCAGCAGACCCAGTTCGAGCCTTCCAAAACTTTGCAACACTTGACTTAGTTTCTTCAGGACGGGCCGAAATGGTTGTTGGTCGTGGTTCTTTTACCGAATCATATCCATTATTTGGCTTGAATTTAAATGAATATGACGAAATATTTTCAGAGAAATTAGATCTTTTACTATCTATTAGAGATAATGAAACCGTCAATTGGTCAGGTAAATTCAGACCCCCCCTAAGAAATCAACAAATATATCCCAGACCTTTACAAGAAAAATTACCTATCTGGTTAGGAGTCGGTGGAACTCCTCAATCATTTGTAAGAGCAGGATTGCTCGGTTTACCATTAATGATAGCAGTCATTGGCGGAGAAACTCACAGATTTCGTCCATTAGTTGACCTTTACAGAGAGGCTGGTGAGCGTGCCGGGCATAATCCTAATCAACTAAAAGTCGGACTTCATTCACTAGGATTTGTTGCAAATGACTCACAAGAAGCTAGAGATATTTATTTCCCAGGCTATGCGAAGGCTTTCACCAAAATTGGAAAGGAAAGAGGTTGGCCCCCAGTTACTAGGCATAGATTCGATGAACAAACAGGGCCTCTTGGCGCTTATGTGATTGGTGACCCAGAAGAAGTCGCCGAGAAAATAATGAGGCATAGTGATGCATTAGGAGGAATATCACGTTTTTCTTTTCAATTAGACAATGCTGGGCTTTCACATAATCAGTTAATGGACACGATAGGTCTGATAGGAAAAGAGGTTTCGCCCCTAATTAATAAGGGGATTTAACCAATTAATCAAAGACCACATACTTATCCCTCATAATATGAGTCGTATTCTGAGTTGGTCTGAAGACGAACTCTCGTCCTATTATTTTGATATAGAGATAGATTTATTTTGGCTCAATAAATCCTCTAGGCATCAATTTCGATGGAAATCACTGAAGGGTCCTTGGATAACATCTGATAGAAGGATTTCTTCTTCAAAGAAATTAATTGAATTATTTTCTAACTCAATGCCTACTGATGTTTATGTTTCAACTTCTTCATGGCTTAACCCCATTAATCTCCCTAGAATTAAAGATACGAAAAGACCCTCGCCTATACTTTTAGATCATCTTGTTGTATTTGACATTGATATCAGACCTTTTTGTATTATTCGCTTAGAAGAAGCAAGGAAAGCAACCTTGAATCTTAGAAATTGGTTAATAGAAAATACTGATATTAAAATTAGACATATTACATTTTCAGGAAGTAAGGGTTTTCATATTATTGCGGATGACCCCGATAGAGAATCATTTTCTGAACCTGATCCAGTATTAAGAGAAGAGAAAGTTAAATCTCAACGTAAGCAACTTTTGAATCAAGTAATTGAAGCGGGGCATCCTGTTGATAAGGTTGTAACAGCGGATACTAGGCGTGTTATTCGTTTACCTGGAACTATTCACGGTAAAACCGGCTGGATTTGTACAATTCTCAATGATGAATGGATTGAATTACCAGTAAATGAATGGATAAATAAAATTCCTAGACATGAATCCGCAATTAAAATTCCGAAAAGACCACCTATTAGAATACCCAAATTTTCTCTTCCGAAAATGAATCTACTACTAACATCAAAAAAAATAGCAAGCCTGCCTCAATATACTAGTTTGGAATTAAGTAGTCATGTTTCTGGAACCAATGATCGTTCTGCGTTTGTATCATGGTTACCCAGAAAATGGGGAGATATTCGCACATCTATTGAGAAATCACAAGAACTGTTCAGACAACTCAATTTAGGACCTATTGCATATTTTCATGATTATGAAAGAGTTTTAGCAATTATTCCGAGAGCGATTCCTAGAGATTTTCTGCTTAGTAAATTATCTCAGAAAGATTTTAGGAATTTTGTTTATGAAACACGACATATGAATCATAGTTGGACAAGAGTCTCAGGTAGACTGATTGGAGAAAATTGGGAAGGAGAGATTGAACCAGTAACGGTACTTGGATACGACTTCTCTGATGAATGCCTACACCCTTGGTCAGCCCCTCATCTTGAGATTTGTTCTCGTTTGGGTCTACCTATTAGGGAGCATCAAGGTGATGTCTCAGGGAGTGACAAAGTTCCAATTAGAGTCGTAATCCGGCGTTGAGTTTATTTCCTTAGTTACAGACGACGTCATGTCCCAAAGAAGGAGCCTAGAGGCAATGACTGCAGATGCTACGCATCAATCTACGACGAACCCAAAGGTCATGGCGCCGGGACAGCGCCATGGCCAAAATAAATAAGGTGAAATAATGGGCTTTTTTGATACAATCAAAAAGGTAATTCAAGATCTAAACTCCACTCAGCAAGGGGCAGTGTTGCCTGACGTGGTCGAGATTGACTGGACTTCCCCTAACTATCGTGATTCAAGCGATTATCCTCGTAGAGACCCCAATCGTAAATTAACCAAAAGAATGGAAATTTCATATAATCGATTAATTGCCCTCTTTGAACCAGTCCAAACTATCGAAGAAGGTATAAAGAAATTTCATTTGACATTCTATAATATTCATCCGGAGCATGCGAAAAATTTCTTCAATCATCCACATGTAGTTAGAGCATTAAACCTAGAACCTGTTTTAGAATCTAACATACAATCTGAAGCAGTTAACTGGTGGGATGTTAAATCTGAAGATAAATCCTCAATTCCTTGGTCTTCGGACACATCATCAATTCCTTGGTCCTCTATTCCTGTTTCAGAAAGTGTAGATATATGTGGCGACCCAAGTTGTTCCACTGGAGTTAATGCCTTTGATTTCAGATGTTTTACCTGTAGGAAAAGATATTGTGATACGCATAAAGGCACAGGCATTGATTGTAAATCCTGTGAATCTTTGAGCTAAGTAAATACGCTTTTACTATGGAAATCTCCTCTTGGTGAAAGATCTTGTTCCACTGCCCAACGAACCTGCTCCCTTCCGTCTTTACTGTAACCATACATTACTTCTCCAGGACTAACTTCAAAATTCCAATGCTTTTGGAAAATTGCTGCATCTTCCTTATTTTGAGCAAGTTTCTTAGGGACTGAATGGAACATAACTAATCTCTTTTCCTTTGTTCTGAAATATTTTCCTATGATCTCAGGAAGTAATTTGCTCACCCAATTGTCACTAATCATCTTCACTTGTCTCGGAATCATATACCTTGGATTATCTAATGGACCTAGTACTTGTCCCATTGCTTCTGTGAATATTCTTGAATCTTCTTCAGAGGCATTTTCAAGATATGCTCTCATCCATCCTCCACCTCTATCCCCTGATGCAATTGTAGGATTTGTTTTCAAATTACCAGTTTCTCTTAATGCACTAGAAACAGCAGTTGCTATTGCGAGTACTAATGATTCATCATTCCATTCTGGTTTCTGAAATGAAACACTCAATATAGGCCATCCACCTGAAAATCCCTCCTTCATTTTCATTTCAATCGCTTCTTTTGGTTTCGCATTAAACGGTTCACCAATTTTCCATAGTTCTCTGGTTCTTTCTCTATTCCTAGCTCTACGTATCATTTCATCATTGAATACGTCTAAAGTTTCCGAGATTCCCTCTGGACGAGCTTCAGTAAATGCAGCATGTACATGTCCTACCCCCTTCTCAATAGCACTATCGTCACAAACTCCATAAAGTCTCGAATGCTTTCTTTTAAAACGGTAATAATCATCAAATCCTTTACTAAATTCTTCTGCCAAGCACACAATATCCCAATTATTAGCAACCTTTTTTGGATTATTTTTGTCAAGTCTAAATGAGCGTCCTCTTAATTGATTAATGCTCATACTAGTTGTTACTGTAGTTAAATCAATTAGAACATTAATTCTACTTGCATCCCAACCTTCCCCAAGTAGACCTCTAGTGCCTACTATACATTTTGTAACTCCTTCTTGAAATAATTCAGTAATCATTTCAGTATAGTATCTCGGCTTCCATTGATTGCCCCTGCCTCTAATTTCATTATAACCATCTTTTTTAGTACATTCAAGTTTAATTTCTAGTCCTTTTTCTTTAATCCATTGTTCAAATCTAGGTAATATTATTTCACACAAATCATCATCTACTAATACGGTTGAACCGGTCATTAGAACCGGATTAAGTCGATCAGTTGTCTCATCATCTAAAACTGAACGGAATGCTGCAATAGCTCCACCCGCATTCTTATCTAGAACTCCCTCAACTATGGCCGTAGCAGATGTCTTCTCAAAGTCTGTAACAATTACTGCTCTAATCTCCGGCCCCAATGCTTGCATTTCTGCAGTTAAGATATCTCTCAAAGCATCATATTTTGCCGATGCATACGCCATTACACGCCCGACTGGTGACGCACATGGTCTCATCCCAGTCTCAGTAATTTGATGGCCTAACATTCTCAGTCTTTGGATAGCTACTTCTGCTAACTCATGGTCTTTTTCATTTTTTGAACGACGAAGCCCGTGTCTGATATAACGATCTAATAATGTAATCATGACTTGATTTTTTGTCAAATCCATATCGATTAATTTTTGTTCAGGATATGGGATATTTTCTGGCAAATTTATATTTTTATACAGGAGATAAAGGCGTGCAGAATTAGCCAAGTTTTCGTCTCTTTTTACGAATGAAGTCCAATTTTTTACTGACCCACTTGGGAGCAATAATTTACTTAGAATTTCAGTTAACCAAATATCTAATTTTGGTGTACGATTTTTGGTATCTTCAGGTCCATTACTAATTTCTTCAATTAACTCCTCAAATTCTTTGTCTACATTAGCTATATATTTCAATTCCTCGGGATTTGGCCTTACAAAATAGGCTAGATCTTGATAGGGGGATAAATTAGAATCTCTAACTAAAGCTGGAACAGGTACTTCATAATCAACTTCTCCAAAAAATTCTTTGTATCTTTCACCATCATCAATACTCACAGAACTAATATCAGGAGGTGTCGCTGTGAGCCCTAAAACAATTGGATCACCAAAATATTCTCTAATTTCGCTTAGAACTCTTCCCCAGTGTCCGAGTAGATGGTGGCATTCATCAAGAATTATCAAGCCAATTCCGGTTTTCGCAAGGTTCTCTAGATTCCTTTTCGAAGATTCATGTAATACCCATAAAGCATTTCCATGAGTCGCGAAATCATCTCTTACTTGTTTTCTATATGAGCTAAACCTTTTAGTGAAATAATCTCTATTATTATCTTCCAAGTCTTTTATCCAAGCCTTAGCAGTTTCCTCATTGTCTGCTTCGTTCTCAGAAATTAATTTTTTAATCCATATATCCCTTGCAGCTTCATCAAGGTTTTCATCAGCACGTTTTGGGAGAGTGACTGATTGATATGTAAGAGAAGTTAGCAATCCAGGAGACTTAGTATTCGTAAGAATTTGTTCTTCTTTACCGTCTAAATTGAATAATTCTTTTGCTCTCGCAACCCATTGTGCCTGAATTGCAGAGTTAGGGCTTAAGACGAGAGTGGGTAGTCGTACTAAATCAGACCAAGTGTACAGTCCAAGTACAGTCTTTCCGGATCCCGGTGGTGCTACAATATGCAGATTTTTTTCACTCGCTTCTAATTGTTCTCGGATAATCTCAGATGAAGCAACCTGCGAAGGTCTTAATTTTCCAGAAAAACCAATCTGCCCAAATTCCTCCATACTAATGTCTCATGTATCAGAGATAAAGAAATTATCACTACGATGTTCTAGAAAAATATTCTTATTTGGTTTAACCAAAGATTGACGGTAAAGTACCGTTTGGCAGAATCATGGTTGTATCTGAGACGGGGCTAAGGCGAGTCACGAATACTCGTTTAATCGATCATGATGGCAAAGTTAATTCTGGTAATTTTTTACTCCATAATGATGGAACTTATTCAATTAGTAATGGTGATGAAGATGTTATTGAAACCATAGATGGTTCAATGCGATTAATCACTCGCTCATTCCAAAACTGGCACACTCATCTAGCCATGGTTCTTAATCGAGGAATGGGTGAAGGTTTACCGTTAATGGAGTGGCTAGAAACTTCAATCTTTCCTGTAGAGAAATTCCTCACACCAGAGTTTGTTGCAGTAGGTACTAGTGCTGCAGCAGCAGAATTAATTTCAACAGGTACAACATTTGCTTGTGATATGTATTTTCATACCGAAGTAATTGGTAATACTCTGGCTGAAACAGGAATTAGAGCGGAGTTGTGTGGCCCAATTACCGATGGGCTTACTCCAAATTTTAAGCCTGGTTCAGGAGATGCACTGAAACATATGGAAGGTTTAATTCGAGAAGGTTCATCTCGTCCGGACAGAATATCATATGGAATAGGCGCACATTCAGTTTATGTTTGTAGTGAGGAAACACTTAGGAAGGCTTCCGAAGTATCCAAAAAAACAAATTGTAAACTTAGTATTCATACCTCCGAAACTCGCAAAGAAGTAGCCGATTGCTACGCTTCAACAGGAATGTATCCAATTGAATATCTTGATTCTTTAGATTTCTTTTCAGACGGCAATACAGTATGTGCTCATTGCGGCTGGGTCACAAAAAAAGAAATGAGGATATTAGCCGGACATGATGCTCATGCAGTTCATTGTCCAACATCTAATCAGAAACTTGCTTGCGGGGGTACTCTTTCTTACCCAGCAATGAAAGAAGCTGGGGTTGATGTTAGATTGGGCACTGATGGAGCGGCAAGCAACAATAGTCTTGATATGAGATCTGAATCCAAAGCGGCTAGTTTAGTTCAGAGACACGATCATTGGGATGCCAGAATACTCGATCCTATTGAGACATGGCAGTTAGCAACTAAAGGCTCCAATGATTGGATTACCTGGGACCTTGATGATATTCGAATGCGTCCATTTGGTAGAGACGGTCGAAGATTACTTGCAAATCTGATATATTCAGGTGGCCGTGTATTGGATGTACTAGTCGATGGAGAACCATTACGACGAGACGGTAACACATTAACAATCGATGAATCTCGTACTGCTAGAGAAATTGAGGAAGCAGTCGTTGACTACTATGCTGAAATCTAAATAATAGAGTGTTAATTCACTCTGCTTTTGAGACATTGATGGCATTAGGACCCTTAGGCCCTTCGCCAACTTCGAACTCAACTGAATCGCCATCTTCGATGACGCCCTCAACTTGAGTATGATGAACGAATAAATCCTCTCCATCTTCTTGTTCGATAAATCCGAACCCTTTTTTCTGATTAAACCACTTGACTGTTCCTTGAGCCATATTTCTCCTCGCGATGCCCATACTACTTCAACTAGTGCGGTGAAAGATTACTTACAGTACAATAACTTCATACATTTTTTAAATCTAGAAAATTTAGAATTTTTTAATTCAAACTGAAGCTTTAATTGATTTTATTGCCTTTAATGCTTTATTGACGTGTCCAGTAACCCCGATTTGACTAGTGTGTGAATATACGATATATCCTTCAGGGTTTATTACAAATGTAACTCTTGCATTAAGGAAACCAAAGTTTCTTTTTAATTTAAGTAATTTAGCAAGCTCATTACCATCATCGCTCAATAATGGATATTGTAGATTATATCTTTTCTTGAATCTTCTATGCGATGATGTTGAGTCTGAAGAAACGCCATACAGCAATATTCCTTCTTCCCTGAATAAATCATATCGATCTCTAAACGAGCATGATTGTAATGTACACCCTGGTGATTCATCTTTTGGATAGAAAAAAATAACCGTCCATTGACCTAAAATATTATTTTTAGTTACAATATTATCTTGTTCATCATGTAAACTAAACTCAGGAAATTTTGAATCAACTAAATATTCATGAGCGTCTGCCATCAAACTATCTCCATTTACCCAATGAATCTCTGAGGGCAGATTGAAGATCATTATGTACAAATTCATAACCTGATTCTTGTAAATTCTTGGGTAATACTCTTTGGCTATCTAAAGTCAACCTTACTCCCATTTCACCAAACATAATCTTCATCATAAATCCTGGGAGAGGGGCAAATGCAGGTCTTCTCAATACTTTACCTAGAGTTTTAGCAAATTGCTTTTGTCTCACTGGATTAGGTGCAGTAAGATTGTATTCACCAGACGTCCCTTCACTCATCATTAGATGATACATTGAATATATCTGATCATCCATTGAAATCCAAGACATCCATTGTTTTCCATTACCTATTGGGCCTCCTGCCCCCATTTTTGCAGGCAATAGCATCTTGCCGAGTGCTCCTCCAACTGCAGAAATTACTATTCCAGTTCTAAGAGAGATAGTTCTAATCCCTACTTCTTTGGCAGGGGCTGCACTATTTTCCCATTCACTACAAACATCAGTCAGGAAATATCCTTGCTTTCCACGACTACTACTTTCGTCTAATTCTTCATCACCACGGTTTCCATAGAACCCAATTGCACTTGCCAACATGAATAAATCAGGCTTATTATCGAGATTTGCTAATGTTTTGCTTAATAATTGAGAACTATTAACTCTACTATCTCTGATAGCAGCCTTTCTTTTCTTGCTCCATCTCTTGTCACCAATTCCTACCCCTCCAAGATGAATTACTACATCGAATCCCTCTAATTCTTTGGAATCTATTTCACCTTTACTAGGGTTCCAAGTAATTTCATTTTTGTTAGGATCAGATTCTCTTCTTACCAGTCTCCATACTTCATGATCACCAGTGTCTAAGAATGCGACTAATTGAGTACCGATTAATCCAGAAGATCCAGCAATTAAAATTTTCTTTCTTGGCATATGAAGAAACTTAGCATGATTATCTAAATCTCGCTGGAGACGAAATTCTCTAGCTCTAAACATTGAAGAAATACGTCCAGTAACTAAAGCTCCTCCAAGTATTTTGTCGACTAACATTCCAAGTGGTCCAAATGGTACACTATACGTTACATCATCAACTACTGTGGTTACTCCATTTTCTTCTTTTAAGTAATGATCATGATCCCATTTCCAAAATGGTCCTTTTACCATTGTATCAGCAAAGTAATTTGGTTTGTCATATTGAGTGTGTTCTGCAATCCATGTTAGATTAATGAAAGGAGCTCCTGGTGCTGGAAACTTGAATACTCTCTGAGAACCTACTTCTAAAGAGTCATCAGCTCTAACTTCTTCAGCTACTTCCCACGGAGGCATTAATCTTCTAAAAGATCCTTCATGTTCAAACCAAGCAAAAGTGGTATCTATGTCTGCATTAACAACTGTCTCATGTTTATAATTAGTCATATTATCATCCAAATTTAGCTAATGTCATTGTTTCTTCTTTTGCATATCTTTCTAGATAATTTTTCAACTTTAACTTTCGCATTGCAGATTCAGAAGACATGTATCTGACTTTGCCAAATATTGGTCTTTCCGGTCCCCATGCTCTATCATGACGACCTAATACCCAGAAAATACCTGTGTATGAATTTGGGTCTCTACCATCTAGGGCCCACTTATCATTAATGTAAATCATTCTTTCAGCCGCGGTTTCAGGATCAGGAGACCATTCTAGAATTTTTTTGCCCCACAACATTCTCATGTAATTATGCATTTGTCCAGTTCTTACTAGTTCTCTTTGTGCAGCATTCCAGATTTCATCATGAGTCTCTGCTTGTTCTAACTCATCTAATGTATACAGAAGTCTATCATCATTGATATATTCATTCATTGATATTTTAGCCCAATTAGGTATGGTTTCTATTGTTGCATGGTCAGGTCTGTTGTAAGCAAAATTAAACCCTAATTCTCTCCACGTAATTATTTGGTCTAAGAAAGAGGATGCAGACTCAGAAGTACCCCACCAACGGCTCCTAGTTCCTTTACCTGTATCTTCATGATTTAGTGAATCAGGACTCCAATTTTCTTTGAGGAAAACTTTTTCGATTATTTCGAATGATGACATATGTCCAAAGTGTAACCAAGGAGATAAACCACTTACAGCAGGATTATCTGGATTATTTCTTTCACTACCGTATTTATTTAATTTATAGTTCAAGAATTTTTGCATACGAATTCTAGCCTCATCTACACCTCCTTTTGTTGTTCTTACAGCTGGAACTGTATGATCTATTGAGAAATCTGCCATTGCATCGTCTCCAACATCTCCTCCCTCAGCAACTCTCCACAACCATTCTAGAGGTGTTGATTCAAGCCCAATTTCTTCTTTAATGAATTCTAATTCATCACTACTTAATAATAAATTATCATTGATATCAGTCATTGGATTCTTAGATGGTATTGTTTGTAAGGCATCTAGTAAATTTTTCTGTACATACTTTCTGAAAGAATATGCTGTTGTGAATTCCTTTTCTGGCCATTTCATTGGTATAATTCCATTTGAATCCACAGCATCAACGCGTACATTTAATCTTCTTGCTGCTGCTTTCATTATTTTGTTTGGTGTGTAAGTAGGATAATCATCTAATATTACACAAGAAGAATGTTCTGACAATGAAGCTAACATTTTATTTCCTGGTTTTTCTTTAATTTCTACCCAAGGGATGTAAGTTATGTTATTATCTTGATAATCTCTAGCATTATTCATCATTCCTTGGACCATAAATGATAGGAATCTATCATTAGCAAATTTGTGCGTTATTGATATTGCTTCTACTACTAAAATAGGCTTACTGAGAGCCTTAGAAAGAGATATTGCATGCTGTAAAGCAGCATTGTAATGGAACCTTCTACACGAAGTCATCCAGTACAAAATGAATTTTCCATTTGAGTTCACACCAAAATCATTCATTGTACGTACACGAGAATTTTCGAGATTACTCGATGTAAATAACCCGTGCATCATAGTCTTTCACCTATCAACTAGCATATAACCAAGTGTTTTCTTAAAGCGGCAGAAACAAACATCCATTCATAAGGGAGTAAGCCGAGGCGTGCTTATGACTATACAAATTAGAAAGCCGTTAAACCCTAAGGATATTGATTCGGACGCCCACCTCCCTACGGAGAGTGGTAATTTCAGAATTGCAGTTACTACTGATGATGAAGGATTCGAACATTCTTTGTTGTATGTAGAAGGCTTTTCTAACTCAGTAAATCCATTAATAAGAATTCATTCTGAGTGTCTCACAGGAGATGCTTTTGGTTCTCTAAAATGTGATTGCGGCGCGCAATTAAAAAAATCAATGGAATTAATCCAGCAAGAAGGAGCTGGCGCAATAGTTTACCTCAGACAGGAAGGTAGAGGAATAGGTCTTGAATCTAAAATTCAAGCCTATGCATTACAAGATCAAGGATACGATACTCTTGATGCGAATCTTGCTCTTGGTTTACCTGCTGACGCCCGAGATTACAAAATAGCAGCTGAGATGTTGAAGAAGAAAGGAGTAACTAAAGTAAGGCTCATGACCAACAATCCATTGAAAGTCCAGGGATTGAGAAATAATGGCATTACAGTATCAAACAGAATATCACATATTACCGGCCTTTGTGCATCAAATAAAGATTATTTGAACACTAAAAGAATGCGAATGGGTCATCTTTTAGACATTGAGTAAGTATTTGAGTAAAACATTGAGAGGTCATGATATGGTTGTTACAGTAGGGGACACTGCTCCCGATTTTACATTACTAGATAGTAATGATGATGAATTTAATTTTTCAGACTTAGATGGTGGATGGAAAGTAGTATTTTTCTATGCTAAAGATGGTTCACCTACCTGTAAGAGAGGTTGTTTAAGTTTCAAAGAGCAATATGATTTATTTCGTTCTT
This sequence comes from Candidatus Thalassarchaeum sp., assembly GCA_016777225.1. GTDB lineage: Archaea > Thermoplasmatota > Poseidoniia > Poseidoniales > Thalassarchaeaceae > MGIIb-O2. Next base: position 112,786 of record JADHRW010000004.1, read on the forward strand.
TGACTCCTCCTGCTGAGGTAATTGGAATAAGTCAAGACTCAACCTCTGAACATAAAGAATTCAAAGAAGAGTTAGATTTGCCATTCCCATTGTTATCTGATCCTGATAGAGCTGTTGCTGATTTGTTTGGTGTACCGATGTACTTAGGGCAATTCCCTGCAAAATCTTCATTTGTCATAGGTCCTGATAGAGAAGTGCATTATGTGTATGATTGGTTATTCCGACCTAGAAATCATGTAGCTAAAATACTAGCAGCAATGAGTGATGTAACGGAACGGGGAGATTTCAAATGAGCTGGGAAACTATTCTTAGTGATGCAGGCCTCAATGACAGAGAAATTAGAGCAGTGATTATTCTTTCATCGAAATCAAATCTAAAGGCAAGTGAACTAGCCAAAGAGTTAGAAACGACTCGTCTTGATGCTTATAATTCTTTAGAGAAGTTACAGGCAATAGGTCTAGTAAAAACTACAGCAGATAGGCCAATGCGTTTCTCTTGCCCTCCAATTGGAGAAGCTGTTGAGCACCTTATTGGTATTAGAAAACTACAACTCCAGAGGATTGAACAGGCTTATGAAGAAGTCAAAATAAATCCAAATGCTCTAAAATTTTCTAATGAAGAAGAAGAAAGTACTCACCTTAATCCTAAATTCGCAGTGTTAAAAGAACGGACTCATATCATGAAAAGAATAGAAAAGATGGCAGATGATTCAAATGAAAATCTGATTTTATTACTAGGTAAATTCGGTATTTTACATCTTTGTCGAAGTCCTGCAATTACTGCGGTGAATAATGCAGCAAGTCGTGGAATTAAAATCCGAGTTATTGGACAATTAGATCGTCGAACATTACGTTTCTACGGAGAATTAGATGATTCTATAGAAGTCAGACATACTGAAAACCTTGAGGCTCAAGGTGCTTTAATGGATGATTTAGAGACCATTCAATACCTAAATATGGAAGAAAATCCGGTGGGCCGTGGTAAAGAAGATGCAGCTTTGGTCATAGAGTCTCCAGATTTCTCAAGTTCTTGGGCTAATTTAGTCGAGTCAATATGGCTTGAAGGAATACCTATTGATTCTGCTTCAAAAAGATTTACTGAAAATAGAATCGTCGATCCTTTGAAACTTACTTTTGAAAGCGGTTCATTTTTAGAAAGAATCAGAGAAATTCTAGATGTAGGTGACGATTTACCTACTGAAGACACTCCTTTTGATCCTGAATCTATACTTACTGCAGGAATGGAAATTAATCAAGCTAGGAAGAAATTAGAAACTGGCGGAGTACAGAGTCTTGCTGCCTTTGGAATAGATCTTGAGACGTTATTGAGACAAGTTGGAATTAGAATAGGAGAAGAATTATCTTTTTCAATGAAGGACATTAAGGGAGATGTAGAATATCTTAATGAAATGATGGACTGGTGGGAATACTCAGGATTGGGTAAATTGAATTATGATATAGACCCTGTATTCCATATTGAAGTCAAATTAGAGCAAAAGAATTCGAAAGATCAACTTCCACTTTGGGCATTAGATGATGGTATTATAGAGGGCGCCATATCATCTAGGTATGAAGAAAGGGACAGCATTAAAATCAACAGAATACTTGGTGATAAGGACGTAGATTACCATAGTCGTTATGAGATAATAATGAATACATAGCCTCAATCTCAACTAAAAAATAGTTAGATTACTGTTATGGTTTCATACGACCCATTATATGAGTCAATCCTTAGAATAGGCTATGAGGTTACTGACATTCTTGTTTTTCATGCGTGAAATCTTGAAAAAGAAGCCTGCTGATTTAGATTGGATTCAGAAGCAAGGTTTGCTATCTGTTAAATTAGCACAGATTTTTGCTCTCAGATCCGACCTAATTGGTGTAGAGAAGTGCAGACAATTACAACAATTGTATCAGCATGCTGCAAGCATACCTTCTGAAGATGTGTTCTCAAATTTAGAATTGCGTGCACCTACAGGTTTTTTTGATGCATTCGAAAAAATCGAAAAAACTCCTTTAGCTGCAGCATCTGTTGGACAGGTCCATCGAGCCAAATTAAAAACAGGCGAAGACGTAGTTGTTAAAATCATCAAGAACCAAAATTCTAAGACATTTAGAAGAGATGTTGAAAGAATGAGACGATGGCTACGGATATTCTTATTCTTTAATAGAAAACTTCGTAGAGTTGGTAATCCAGTAGCTCTATTGAATCATGTTGCTGATTATACAACAAGAGAACTCGATTTACGTAATGAAATTAAGGGTGCTGAAGAATTAGATGAAATTAAAAATGAAATTTCTAAGAATTTCTCAATGGAGATGTTAAGATTCCCTAAATATTGGTCTGAGCTATCAAATCAAGATGTCTTAGTCTCAGAATATATTGAAGGTAAATCTCTTGAAGAGGGTATTGAAGAAAAATCTCTTAGTTGGGATACATTATTACAATTATTCAGAATTCATGGTGCTTATCTTTTTGGAATTGGAACATTTCATGGAGATTTGCATCCAGGGAATTGTATTATCGATAATGACGGTAAATTTGTTTTCATCGATAATGGAGCAATATGTCACGCCCCTTCAAAAGTTAATTTATCATTATTTCAATTCTTTGAACAGTTATCTGCAAATAATTTTCAAGAAGCATTTGATTCCTTATTAGGTCTCTCCGACTCTCCTTTAACTTCAAATAACCTGGATGCTTATTATAAAAAAATGAATGAGATTTATGAAGGATTTGAACATCAAACAGTAGGTGAAAAAAGTTTGACAAGAATTATGATGCAAACAGTCCAAGCCGCTGTTGAGAAAGCAGGTGCAGATTTTGGTGAAGAAGCGTTCCCTATTATTCGTGCACTTATGTATTTAGATGGCTTAGTTCTTAGAACGCACCCCGATGTTAAATTAATTGAATCAATTGGGCCATATCTTGAAGAATTTAGAATTGGACTTAATTTAGATAAAAAAATAAATCAAATAAAGGTGTAAAAAATGTCAGAAGTAGAACAAAAAGTAGTATGGGTCGTAGGTGGCTCTGGAGGAATAGGGTCAAACATTGCTAGACGTATGTCGGATAATGGTTGGAAAGTAATTATTAGTGCAAGAAATCTTGAAAAATTACAAGAAGTTTCACAATATGGATCAATAGAAACACTAGTAGTGGATGCAACAGATGCCGATGACGTTCAGGCTAAAGCAGTAGAAATTAGTAAGATCTATGGGTCATTAGATGCAGTAGTTAATTCAGTTGGTTCAATCTTTCTTCGCCCTCTACATGCAACTAGCTCAGAACAATTTTCAGAAACTATTAATCAGAATTTAATGACATCTTTCAATATAATTCGTGCCACTGCGAAGATAATGATGAGAGGTAATGGTGGAAGAATAATACTATTTTCGTCAGCAGCAGCATCATTAGGAATGCCAAATCATGCAGCTATCTCAGCAGCTAAAGCTGGAGTTGAAGGTCTGGCTCGTGCAGCAGCTGCAGATTATGCTAAGAGAGGAATTCGTGTGAATGTAATTTCTCCAGGTTTAGTCGATACGCCGTTATCTGCTCATTTATTATCAAATGAACAAAGTCGAGCAGTCAGTGAAGCAATGCATCCTGTTGGAAGTATAGGAAATGCAGATGATATTGCCTCTGTTGCTGAATGGCTAATCAAAGATGCACCTGATTGGATGACCGGAGACATAATTCCAGTTGATGGTGGATTAACTAACCTGAAATGATTGTAAAATTAATTATTTTATATTACAGACATTAAAATGCTGTAATATAACTTGAGTAACTATGAATTTACCATTAGAAGATGGCCTGTGGCATCGAATAATTAAGACAACTAAACTAAAAGTCGGTCAAAAAAAGATGCGTCAAATAGGCCTTCGTAGTATAATGATTGTAAGAGAAGAATCGCAAATTTTTGCAACAGACGCTCTCTGTAGACATATGGCTTGGCCATTGGCTTATGGGGGGAAAATCAAAGATGATTGCATAACTTGTCCATTACATCAAACAAGATACGATCTAAAAAATGGTGAGATAAAAGAATGGTCTCCATTCCCTCTTTTCCCATTATATGGACGAATTGTTGGCTCCCTAAGGAGGCCGAGCCCTCTCGTCGTCCACGAGACGAGAGAGCTCGACGGTTGGGTCGAAGTCCGATTATCTACGGCGTGAGCCTGCGACAACCAATGCACTGATCAGTGCTATTGCAGCAATACCCGCTGTAAATCCTGGGGTATTATCATCTGAATCTACTACTGTAGTTGGTGTTTCACTGATACCAGTTCCAACAACTACTTGTCCGTTCATTGCCATAGTTGCATGAGGTTCACAGACGTAATAGAATGTTTCATCTTCCGTAAAGGTGACACGGTAATCAACAGTTGTAGCTGCTGTACCGCTGTATTCTCCAGCTACATCTCTTGTAGTATCTCCTTCTTCTCTGATTTGTGCAACGTTATGTGCCATAGCTGCATCATTCCAAATCCAGCATACAGTTTGGCCTACAGCAATACTTAGATCAGTATTGTCGAAAGCCATTCCATCATCACTTAATCCGATTACGAAGTCACATCCCTCTGGGATAACTGGCTCATCAGCTGGTGGCATTAGTACCTTGTCGATGACATGGATAACACCGTTTGATGCCATAACATCAGCTGCAGTTACAGTAGCATCTCCAACCATTACAGTTCCATCTGTTACTGTGAATGATGCATCATCTCCGTTAACCATTGCTACAGTTAATCCATCTATTACATCAGCAGCATTGACCGCTCCTGAGTAAACGTGGTAGAGTAAGATATCAGCTAGAGCAGCAATCTCTGCATCAGTTGTGAATGCATCCAAATCGATTCCAGCATCAGTGAATGCTTGATCGGTTGGAGCGAATACAGTGAAAGGTCCATCTCCTTGTAATGTGCTAACTAAGTCAGCCTTTACTAGAGCAGCAACTAATGACTCATGTACTCCTGTTGACATTGCAACTGCTGCAATGTCTACTAAGTCAGCTGGTGGCATTAGTACCATGTCGATGACATGGATCACACCGTTTGATGCAGGCACGTCAGCCAACACTACAGTAGCATCTCCAATCATTACAGTTCCATCTGTTACTGTGAATGATGCATCATCTCCGTTAACCATTGTTACAGTTAATCCATCTGTTACACCAGCAGCATTAACCGCTCCTGAGTAAACGTGGTAGAGTAAGATATCTGTTAATACAGCAATCTCTGCGTTCGCGATAAACTCCATGTCGATTCCAGCATCAGCGAATGCTTGATCGGTTGGAGCGAATACTGTAAACGGTCCATCGCCTTGTAATGTAGCAACTAATCCTGATGCTGATAGTGCATTAACCAGTGAATTGTGTATTCCTGTTGACATTGCAGTTGCTGCTATATCTACTGGAGGTGTCCACATGTATGATTCACAGGTTGCTTGTGTATCATCACTCAGTACGTGAGATACAGTGTTGTAGCATCCAGTAAACTCTTCTCCGCCCATACTGTAGTTTTCTACATACATATATGCTCCACATTCTTCCATTGAAGCTCCTGCTGCAATCATGTGTGTTGCGCTGTTGTAGCAAATACCGACTCCTGTGTAAGGGGCTGGTGGCATTAGTACCTTGTCGATGACATGGATAACACCGTTTGATGCCATAACATCAGCTG
>JADHRW010000011.1 GCA_016777225.1 Candidatus Thalassarchaeum sp.
CTCAGAAGTTCAGGCATACCCTAAGCAGCTTTACTCCCCACGACTTGAGGGACGATCTGCGGTATAGCGAGTTCATCGAGTCATTACAGAGTGAGATTGAGAGTTCCGATCTGGCGCAAACGACGCTGGACTCGTACCTTGGCTACCTAACTGGCAAGGTGTTGAAATACGGAGAGGTCAATCCCCGGATAGTCGAGGAAATCAAAACCCAAGTTGTTCTCATCAAGAAGGGGCTGAAGAGGAGAGAGGTTTTCCATAGGGGAATCGAGGAGGACGAGCTCGTCGAGTTCATGAGGTCCCTAGACGAGATGTGTGAGAAACCGGAGACTGCTCCTAACCTCTCGAAGATAGCAAATCCGAACTCCTCGAACGCTAAGTCAAAGCGGACTAGCCACCACCTGCTACTAGCACTGAGGGCGTATGCGTACCTGACTCTGGTAAGCGCAGGCAGAGCAGATTCTATCCGCAGAATCAGGATTTCAGAAGTGAATGAAGACTTTTTCATCAGAGAAATAAGCAAGATGAGGACGTACTCGGAGGAGGTTCGCACTAGGATGCCCGGGTGGGTGTTTGAGAGGGTCAAGCCCTACCTAGAATACTGCAGAGAGAACCACCCGGATGCCGTATTCCTGTTCAGCGAAGACGAGAACAAAAGAGGGACGGGAACGATTAACCCGAAGACTCTGCAAGAAATAAAAAAAGGTGCGATGAAGAATATTGGGATGGAGCCGACGAGCGCTGGAGGACTTTACAGACTCCACGATCTTAGAACAATGTGGTGCAATTGGATGGACAAGGGAGGCGCCTCGATGGAGCAGATGTCTGTAGTCTTAGGCCACTCCTCTACCATAGTGATCACAAAGTACTACTTGGCTTTGAAACACAAGGAGAGAATGAGGCAGGAAGGATGGGAAGCAGGTATGAAAGGACTTGAGGCTCTCTTACAGATACGTGAGAATACGGATAGGAAAATAGAGGATTTGTACAGGCAACTGCATGAAATCGGCTACTTCTCAGATGGGAAAGGAGGAGGAGTATACCCAGCATGCTGGGATGAAGATGATGATTTTTTGGTCCGCGCTCCCGGACTTGAACCGGGGACCCCCTGATGGCTGCCTACAACCATGTGTTTCCAGTCTACAGTCAGGTGCTCTAGCCAACTGAGCTAAGCGCGGGACGAAGCCTTCGAAGCACCATCGCCTTATGTTGATTTCCGGTCGCGATTCGAAAAATGATAAAATAATATCTATCTGACATATTGTTAAAAAAGTTAGATAGTGGGTCTGATAATCTCCTATAGAAATCGGTCTCTTGACCCTATTATTATCCTCAACTGTTAATAATGCTAAGAATTGCATTGATGAATTGTAAGGCAGTAATGCCGGGGATGCACGGGGGAGATATATGTCGGGAGTACCTCAAGGTTCAGTTGGTATGGATGGTCGTACTACGCCTTCTGGAAGAATCCCCACAGCACTCCGTGATCGAGAACTAGAATCGTTTGGAACACCCGAACCACGCATACTTGTTTGTGGTTGCGGAGGATCTGGGAATAATACGATGAATCGTATCACTCACATTGGTGTTGAAGGAGCAATTACTGTTGCAATTAATACTGATAAACAACACTTAGATCATACAAGAGCAATGCAAAAGTTGCTAGTAGGTCGTCATATTACACGTGGACTTGGAGCAGGAGGCGACCCAATCATGGGTCGAAGATGTGCTGAAGCAGGACGTGATGTAATCTCGAAAATAGTCGGTGGGGCTGACTTAGTTTTCGTTACCGCCGGATTAGGAGGGGGAACCGGTACAGGAATTGCTCCGATTGTAGCAGAAGAAGCAAGGCGTGCGGGGGCCTTGGTTGTTGCAATCGTGACAACTCCTTTTACTGTAGAAAGAAAACAAAGAATGTCAAGAGCCTTGGAAGGACTAGACTTATTGAGAAAAGAAGCAGATGCAGTTCTTGTTTTGGATAATAATAGATTACTTCATTTCGTTCCAAATATGCCTCTTGATGAAGCATTCAGTATTATGGATCAATTAATCGCTGAAATAGTCAAGGGAGTTGTAGAAACAATTACTCTACCAAGTCTAATCAATTTAGATTTTGCAGATGTACGTGCTATTATGAAAGGCGGCGGAGTTACTATGATGCTTTATGGTGAATCTGACCAAGGCCCTGAAGAAGTTGTTCATGAATCTCTAAATCATCCATTATTGGATATTGATATTGAAGGAGCAACTGGAGCATTGATACATGTTACAGGAGGTCCATATATGACCATGGAACAAGCAACTCAAGTATGTGATTTGATGACTTCAAAACTCGCCCCAACTGCACAAGTGATATTTGGAGCAAGGCACGATCCTGCTTTCGGAGATACAATCAAAGTAATGTCAATAATTACGGGTGTAGCAAATAAGAGACTTGATCAAGAATTAGTTAGCGCAGATATGCTTGGAGAAGCATTAAATATAGCCAGAAAAGCTACAAATCAAGGAAATCAAAGGCTCCAAAGATTCGATTGATTGGCAATCGAGTACCGAGAAGTTTCAAATCATACGAGTATCGACGCTCGTTCATGGCAACCAACCTTAGGTTACAGTCAGCGGCATTAGTCGTACTACTTCTTGTGAGTTCAATCGGGGCTCCTGCGACTGCACAAGATGGATTTGTTGATCCTAAACAACCATCTGTAGATAATCCACATATGCATGTGTATGGAACAAGTGATTTGTCCAATTGTTTCATGCATTTCGATGGAAATGACGATACAGGATCTGCAGAAGAAGGTTATGGAGAACAAGTATGGCCAAATCAAAATGGACAGCAAATAGAAATGGACTATACTTGTAGAGTGAGTGATAATTTCAAACAAGATATGTATCTAGATAACAATGGGACTATCAACATAAAACTAAATTTTAATATTGACGCAGGTGGAGATTGTGGAGCTGTAGGGGCAACATGTGAAAATCTAAATCTAACTTTGTACAAAGGTGGCATTGAATTGGCACGTCAAGAGTTTGCAGCCATCGATAATAATGGAAATGACGATTCAATTAACTGGGACATACAAGTTGATAGAAATATGACTAGGTTTAACAGAAGCGGAGAAGAACCACAACTTAGAGTTGAATTTTCTAAACCGGGCACTGATGGAGTGGGACCATGTCAGTTTGGATTCTATTGCGGCGGGTCATTTAGGATGTACTACCACGAAGTAAATTCCTCTGGAAATGCTGAAGTTCTTTTCCCTGTAGTAAATCAATCTATGCCAGGTGGCGGAGATGATGATTCTGGAATAGGTGGAGCAGTAGGTGATGCATTACCAGGATTCGGATTAATGGCTGGAATGAGCGCTCTTGCAATGGCAGCAGTGGCAGGTTCTAGAAGAGTTAGAGAAAACTAAGATTACCTCTATTGTTAATATCTATAAATCGGTGACATGATGTCAAAAATAAACTTACATCCGGATGATAAAGTTTTAACATTATTTGAAGAAATAAAAAAAATAACTATGGTGACAGCAGTTTGTGCGTGTTTTCTCGTTTTCTTTTTTATTCCAATGGCTAATGGGACGTTTGAGGGCACCTCATGTACTGGTGGTGATGAATTCGGCAATGGGCGAAACTGCGTAGATGCTTCTGATGACCCCCTTACTAAGGTTGTAGGCATTGGTGGAATTGGTTGTATGTCTTTTGTAATGTTAGCCTTTTGGTTTCAAATATTTAGGTTAATGATAGGTCAAGTTAAAGTTGTTATTACTCCAGATAATCAAATTACGCATAGGACCAATGAACCTATTAAATCACATTTGAAGCCATCTGAGTCAAGTTTTAAACCTTCTAATAATAGCCAAGATTCAGAAGAAAATTCAGATAGTGAGGGAGATACTGGAATTAAAGAATCTTCAGATTGGTGGAAGGATAATGAAGAAGAAACATCTTCAAAGTGATTCGACATCCACATTAGTTTCTTCGCCGGTTTCTAGATCTTTAATGCGAACTTTACCGTCTTTCCATTCATCTGGCATTACCATAACTAGACGTTGGGCGCCAGATCTTTCAGCATGTTTGAAAGCCCACTTCAACCTTTTATCTTCAAGAACTAAATCGACTGAACGTCCTGTAGATCTAAGTGATGAAGCAACATGCATTGCCGCATTTCTTAATTCAGGACTTAAGGAAATTACGACATCATCATTTCCACTAGTTAATTCGGGCACTAATCCTTTTTCTGCCAATAATTCCATTATTACCATATCTCCAAAACCAAATCCAGTTGCAGGTAAATCTTTACCACCTAATGTTGAAAGTAATTTGTCATATCTTCCTCCACCACAAATTGCACGTAACTCTCCTGCTCTATCATGTGCCTCGAATACTGGTCCAGTATAGTAAGCAAGTCCTCTAACAATAGATGCATCAAATTCAATCCATTCAGATATGCCGTAAGCATCTAGAGCTGAAAATAAACTTGTTAATTCTACAACGGCTGGGCTCTCTTCACCTAACATACTTCTGAGAGACTCCATATCTTTGATTCCAAGTGTAGATTGAATAGTTTCTATTGCTTTGGCCTCAATGCCTAAGGATGCTAATTGCTCACTTACTACATCAGCAGGTAACTTATCCATTTTATCGACAATAATGCATGTTTGAGCAAACATATCTCCTACAATTCCAAGTGAACCGAGTACCTCTTCCAGAACTTTACGACTACTCATTCGAATTACAAGGTCTTCTTCAGTGAGTCCTACTCCTTCGAAGAAAGTCACAAGTACTGAAATTAATTCAGCGTCTGCTGAGATTTCATTAGTTCCCCATATATCAACATTCCACTGATAGTGCTCTCTTCCTCTACCCCGCTGAGTTCTCTCATATCTCCAGCATTGTGGTATAGAGTACCATTTGATTGGCATAGGTAAAGCGCCAGCCCTAGACATTACCATACGAGCTAAAGAGGGTGTCATTTCTGGTCTTAAAGCGACCTTACGGTCGCCTTTATCTTGAAAATTATACAGTTGTTGCGTTATCTCTTCGCCTTGCTTCCTTGTATACAATTCTTCATGCTCTAAAACAGGAGCATCATATTCCTCGAAACCATGCAATAGAGCCGCATCATCGAAATTATCAAACAGCCAATTCCGTAACCTCATCTCCTCAGGATAGAAGTCTCGAGTACCTCGAACGCCTTGTGCCACAGTTATTCGAACAAACAGGGCCACTTCAAGCCTTACGTCGTTCGCGGAAGTTATCGAGCCTTTCTTTACGAGTTACTCTTCCATCTGAAAGTGGAAATGCAAAGAATCTCAGACCTAAAAATGTCAAAAATCCAAATGCAGCTGTATTTATGCCCCAAGATACAAATTCAGCCAACACAATTACTTCTACTAAGAAGTAGAAGGTGATTGTTGAGACAAACCATAATACCCCATATACAATCATCATTTTAGTAAAACTAGAACGTATTTCAGATTCTGACTCAAAAGTCAGCCAGCGATGTAAAACAAAAGCCTGAGCAGAACTTATCAAAAAAGAAACTGCCCAACCAAATGTTTCAGGAGATTTAGTCATTGTAGCATAATTTGAAAAAAACCAATATAAGCCAAAGAAAATAGCTACATTGATACAGCCAACTGCGCAATACATTACATACTCTCGTAATAACTTAGACCAAGGGTATTCGTCACTTACGATTTTAGGCATTTTATTCACAATTTAGACATTATTAAGTATGGAGAGTATGAGTTTGTGTTTCCCCATAATCGTTAACGAATGTCTCTGGCACACTTTCTCCTGCTTCTACAATGAATGGATCCGAACCACCAGGTAATGTATCGATTGATACTTCTGCACCCTCTGGAACATTTCTGTAAAGTGGACGTGGTTCTAAGTCCCAATTTGCAGGCCATAGAGAACCATTCCTGGATGTAACACGGTTAACCAAAACATATTTGTTCATACTAATGAATAAACCAGCAGTAACTCCCCAGAATAAAAGAATTATAGAAATTCCATCAGCATTGGTTGGATTCCAAGGATCATGGACGTTTAACAATAAATCACTGAAATATGAGATTATTAGTACACTAAACATAATTGGGAATCCAAGATACATGATGTAGTCCCACCAACGACCAATCCACCAATCATTATCTCCAGTATTGATGAAATCATCACGGAAAGGAGAAACTCCATTATCTAGATATTCTCTGAAGTTAAATCCACTAATATCATTTTCATCTTGCCATACACGGTATTGATTCCAGCCATATTTCCAAATCGAGTAAGCGATGAATAATCCGCTGAACATTAATCCATATCCCCAAATATGATCTTGAACTTCTAAGAATTGCGGGAAGGCAACTCCTGAAGATTCGTCTACGAGTATCCATAACATAGCACTTGGTAAACCGAATAAAAATATTGCAAGAGTTGTAAAACCCACTGCTTTTTGTCTTTCAATGCCATGGTCTACGAAGTTTCTTACGCAAAGTTCAACAGTTGATATCATTGAAGTTAATGCAGCAAATGAAAGTGCTAGAAAGAACATTGTAACCATTAGAAGTTGGACAACCGGCCCACCAGGTGCTTGCGCGAAAACTTCTGGAAGAACTAGGAATGTAATCGCACTACTACCGCCACTTACAGCACCTAAAGGATCGTCGCTAACTGAGAATACTGCCATCATTACCGTTAAACCTGCAATTATGGAAATGCTGTTATTTGCAAGGCACATAGTTGCAGCATTGAGAGTAGTATCCTCATCTTTACGCATATACACAGAATAAGTAATTGCCATACCCATACCTGCAGAGCAAGACCAAGCAGATTGTGATAGACCATTGATCCATGTCTCAGGTTGACTAAGATAGCCTGGCTGAATACTAAACATGTAAACAAATCCATCTAATGTACCATCATCTAAGTCCATTACGAATGAAAGGAATAGTGCTGCAAATAGAAGAATGAAAAGAGATACCATTAATGTAACATTGACTTTTTCAATTGCCTTAGCACCTTTCCAAATTGCTGCCATTGTGATTAAAACAGCGAGTGTCTGGAAGAAAACAACTTGCAATGGATCTTGTAGGAAATCATTCCAAACTTGAACCGTATCTACTTCTGAGCCTAGACCCCCACGAATTGCTGTTTGGAAGTAATTGATACACCATCCAGTAACTACGGCATAATAGAATCCGATTGCTGTAGAAATCCAAGCGGTCCAAAGACCCATCCAAGCAAATTTGTTACCAGCAAAGATACGGAAAGTACCAACTGTACCTGTACGACTTCTTTTACCTAATGCGAATTCTGCAATAATTAAAGGCACGGACCATAAGAATAAGAAAATTAACCAAGGTACTAGGAAAGATCCACCGCCATTTGCACCAACCATTCTTGGAAATCGCCAAATATTACCAGTACCAATAGCGGCACCAATTGTAGCGAATATTAACCCTAATCTACCACTGAATTCATCTGAGCTAGATTCGCCTGATGCTGTCATTAAACATCCCTCTTAGTTCGCATTTCTGCCGGCAAGCCTAGTACATCACGATCGTCATTAAACATCTCTTTCAAAGTGTAACCAAGTCCTCCCCAAACCATTGTTGCTATCAAACAAAACATCAAAATAGCCATGACGTTATTACCAAAGGAAGCTCTGTAAGGAATTGATAATTCATAGTAATTAGGACCATCATTGAGAGTAGGGTAAGAAAATGGGAATGCACCATTAGTTGTGCCAAGCATTGCTTTGTAGTGTATTTTACCAACCGAACTATCTGGAACTGGAATTTGTGCTTGAAGTACTGTACCATTACTTCCATCTAGAAGAACACAGGAAGATCCCAATGCTTGAAAACCCGACATTTCCCAAGGTACTTCTATCCATTCAGTAGGCCCGAAATCATCTTGCTGACGATTTGGTTCTACAAATCGCCACATTAAATGAGTGTACGTCATATTTGTAGTGTAAGGGAAAGTAACATCTAAACAAAAATCAATAGGAATTTCTCCATTTTTCGGTATAGACACATCCACAGGAGGTGCAAGCCATTGAGAACCAGTAGTATTCTCAATACCGACAATAGCACGATATCTAGGGTCATCGGCCATTTCTATCATGTAAAATGGAACGCCTAGGTTCCTTACTGCGATATGAGCAATATCATCTGGATGTTGATGGAACGCTGTGCCGATTTCCATTGTATAGCAATATGAGTTATGAACTCCATAATGCCAATCACAGAAATCTCCTGTAGTAGGGTATAGATCTGAAGATTGCATTGGTGCATAATCAGTCATCTCACCCATCTTAACTCCATGATATACTAGGAATTCATCATCTGGAGAGTAACAATTAGTACAATGACCCCATGGCCATAATACCAGTTCTGAGTATGAATGCCATGTTAATGTCGCCTTGAATTCGGACGCTCCATCGCCATCATCATCATTCATCTCAGTCATATCTTGAATGAATTTTGTCTCAGGTTCGCTGTTTCCACCTAACCAATCCTCGTCAACCAGACCATCTGCATCGTCGTCTTTACCATCTACATGATCTTCATTTAACCGACCATCTTGATCTTGGTCAACTGTGTCAACAGGGCCATTGTAAACGTCATTGTTTGCACCAGCTTCACCTGCATAACACATACCAGGGAACAGAGGCCCAGTAGCACCTAGAGGAGCCCCCCACTCGAACTGATAATTACGATTCAAATCTACTCCGTCGCAGGATGGGTCTACTTCTTCATCAATATCTGGAAGAGGAGTTACCCCCGTTACTGTATTGTCGCGAAGGTTCTTTCTCCAACCAGATGTTGGACAGGTTTCCCATGCATTTTCTCCACAGTATTCTTCTCGATCATATCTATTTCCATCAACATTCAGCATTGGAATCAGATAGATCTCACGTGTATTGACTAAATCAGTAATCCATTGTTCTGAAAAGTCTTCATCGACTCCAAGATCACCAGGACCACAAGGATTTCCATCACCATTACTATCTTGAGCGCTAGCATTTAACCGAGAACAATCTCCATCGTTATCTATTCCGTCCCAACCGTCTTCATCAATTAGTCCATCACCATCATTATCAATTCCGGCCATACCATAGTAGTAAGCTACCGTCTCTAAGAAAAGCATAGGTACCTCATAGGACATCCACTCTCTAGCATGATGATTACCAACTAACATTACATCAGGAATATCTGCATAATTACCACAATCTCCGACAAAGACATTACATTCTCCTCCCGCAACACCTTCTAATTCTTCACCACCACCAGTAATCTTAACCCAAGGGCTTGCATGATTGTAGTACCAACCTTCGTAATCATTTGCGGTCATTTCTTGCCCACGTGCGTTAACACCTCCAACTAGTCCTTCATGGAAACTCATTATCTCCATATTTTGATCTGCGAGTTGTTGCATTCTATCCTTCATAGTGAAATAATCATGGTATTCTCTAAATTGCAACTGATCGTTTCCGCCCCAGGGGAAAATTTGGTTAGAATAAGAAGATGACCAGATATCTTCAGGTTCTAGATTGTCATTTACATCTTGGGCAGTAACAGGTGCAACCAAAGCTACGGGAGCTAAAACGGACAACAGCAAAGGCATCATAAGCGCCATCGCCGGAATCCTTCGGGGATTTGAGATGATTTTTGACCTACTAGTCACGTCGCTGCCTACCATGTTATCATACCTACGAGAAGCGTTTGGGTCTTGAAAGCCTCGGATTTGCGGTACGTAGTACCGGAGAGGGTTTGATAAGTGTAAGTTAAGGCGGATAAATATGAAACAACTAGATGACTTCATGGAAGGAGATGCTATTTTCCAAGGTTTTTCCCAAGGAACACTGATTATTTTTGTTGGAATTATAGGTATTTCAATCGGTGTTGGAGTACTTTCTAGAAGATATATTTTCCCTAGACTAATGGACATGTTTTCTAAGACCGAAAGAATAGATGGAAAAACATTGTTTGCACCTAGGTCAGTGGGTTGGATGGTTGGAACTTTATTCTTTGTTCAGTCATCAGAATATTTGTCTTCAAGTTGCACCCCTGTATGGGATCAAGGTTTGATAAATCAATTGAATAATATTGTTTTCACTGTCTTCATTATTATGATGTTAGTTGCTGCTTATCGACTAGTCGACTATCTGGATGCTTTTATCGTAGTTGAAGGTGATGATAATATTGCTTCAAGACGCTCATTAGCAAGTGTTGCTGAATCTGTTGGAAGAGTTGCAGTAGTTGTAATTGGAGCATTCGTTATTGCTGGAGTTGCTGGAGTAGATTTGAATGGACTAATAGCTGGTCTGGGAATCACTGGTTTAGCACTAGCATTAGCGGCAAAAGATTCTGTTTCAAATATTTTTGGAGCGGTCTCAATATTGATAGATCAGCCATTTAATGTAGGTGATTGGATAATAGTTGATGGTGTTGAAGGAGAAGTAGTAAATATTGGACTTAGAACTACGTTAATTAGAACTTCAGCAGATACCATGATTACTGTTCCCAATTCGAATATGGTTAACTCTCCTGTAGAAAACTTCAGTAAAAGAAGATTCAGAAGAATCACCCCAAAATTCGAATTAGAAGAAGATAGTAACCCTGCTGCTCTAAAGGAATTTTGTGATGTTTTACTAAAGAAAGTTAGTGATGATGCAAGGTCAATTAAAGAAGATGATTCATGGGTTAGAGTTCAATCATTTGGAACCGCTATGGTTTTAGTTGGTGCGAATTTCTATTGTGTTTCTTCCGCATCAACACAAAGAGAATTGAATGAAGACATTCTAATGATGGCAAGGGAAACTGCTGAGAAACTTGATTTAATATTCTTCGAACCACGTCTTAGAAGTAATAAGTGAGGTGAAGATTTGGTTACTCTTGTTCTGATTAGACATGGACAATCTCTATGGAATGCTGAAAATAGATTTACAGGATGGACTGATATCGATCTTTCAAAAAAGGGTGAGAAAGAAGCAAAAGAAGCTGGAGAAAAATTAGAAAATGTTGCATTCGATGTTGTTCATACTAGTGCACTAATGAGGGCTCAAAGAACTGCTGAAATTATTATTAAACATAACAAAATATCACAAGATATCCCGACTTACAAAGATGAAAGACTTAATGAAAGACATTATGGTTCATTACAGGGATTAAATAAAACTGAAACTGCTGAGAAATATGGTGCCGAACAAGTACATATTTGGAGACGCTCATTTGATATTTCTCCGCCTGATGGAGAAAGTTTGAAGATGACTGCTGAAAGGACTCTACCATATTTCAAAGAAGATGTCTTGGAGCATTTGGATGAAGGAAAGAATGTTCTTATTTCAGCACATGGAAATTCATTGAGATCAATTGTAATGTATATTGAAAATATATCAAAAGAAGATATTGTTAAATTAGAAATCCAAACTGGTGTTCCTAGAACATATAAGTATGAAAATAATACTTTTACAAAAATCAATTAATTCCATTTTCTTAAAATTGGAGTCTCAGGAGAAGGTGCTAATTTTCTATATGACAAGAAAATTCCGACTGTCACAGGGACTAATACTAATGGGAATATGAATTCATCAGAACCACCAATTATATATTGATAAAAACCACTAACAGAGAAGAAACCGGTCATGAAAGATAATGCTGCAATAGTACGGTGACTGAACATAGATTTCTGTAAATAAGTCACATCTTGAATTATTGATACTGCTGGTTCTGGTTTTCCTGATTGATGAGAAACGGATTCTATAACGTCTAGTAAACATTGTTCATACTCCCAGAAAAAGGCACCACCACGAGGTGTATAGAAAACCTTCTTAGAACACCAAATAGGTGGAGCAGTAGATCGCCATCCTTCAATTAGAGCTAATCGTAAATCTGACATTTTAATTTTAGAATCGCATGAAAAATAGATTCTATTTAGATCATGAAGAAGTGATGAAAAATCTCTTATTGCTGGAAATTCACATTCAGGTTTTATGATACTATCTGCTAAACGTGGTCTAGAAAAATGAATCTTATATTCATCAGAACCATCATTAATCATATCTGCAAATCTAATATCTCCTAGATTAATTACACAAACTGTATCTCTTGTATGAGGAGCTCTCCAAATAATATTAGCTCGTAATAATGCTTCTAAATTTGCAAGTCTTTGGTTCCATCTCTTTGAATCATTAGGAGTAACTCTTGCATTTTCTACTGCTTTGTGATAACGTCCAATCGCTGCAGAAGAATGAAAAATAATTTGTTTGGATTTTTCTAAATCATTAGATGAGATAGCATTATGAAGTTTTGAATCTGTATCTCGAATTACATTATTCCATTTTTTGAGAGAAAGAATATCCATTCCATTCCAAGTATATCCTCCAATAGGGACATCACTTCCAGTAGGTGCTAAACTTATTCTAGCACGAAATCTACCGTCTGTACCCCAAGGAAAGAACTCAGCCAACCAAAATTCATCATTATAATTTAATTTTAAGTTGATTCCTTTATCTGTATCAATTACTTCTTCAACTACTATTTCTCCATTAGGTATTTCTCCCCATGGTTCTAAATTTGAAATTATCATTTTCCAATCATTAGGGTTGATTGGTTCGAGCATCTTTGATTTCAAACCAATTCCTGCAAAAATAAGCCACTTGAAGCCGTTTGGTGCTTCTTCTTCAGATTCGATTCTAGACAATGCTGCCGGTTTCCAGTTATTCTCACCTCCGGACATACTGACTCACCTATACCTACGAGGCAGTAGTGAACTTGATGCAATCGGTCAGGGAATCTTTGATATGGTGTTGGTTTAGGCAACAACATGGGCGAGATATCCGACATCCCACTTGCAGTCGATATGGATGGCACTCTAATTCTAACAGATATGAGTTATATTAGCATTAGAAGAGTTCTACTTAGAAGACCGTGGATGATAGTTAGTATGCTCTCTAAAGAGTTTACCAATAAGAGAGCGCAGTGGAAAAGAGACTTGGCACAGAAGTTAGTATTTGATCCTGCAGAACTAGAATATCACACTGTTTTCTTAGATTGGTTAACCGGTGAACATGCACGAGGAAGAACTCTAATTCTCGCTACTGCTTCTGATAGAATAATAGCTGAACAAGTTGCAGCTCACGTAGGTCTATTCTCAGATGTTATGGCTTCAGATGCTCAACATAACCTTCGAGGTAAGAAAAAAGCAGAAGCACTAATTGCAAGATATGGAAATAAGAAATTTGGTTATGCAGGTAACAGCCACCATGACATCCCAGTGTGGGAACATTCTGGACAAATAATTGTTGTAAATCCTGAAAAAAATCTATTAAAGAAAGTCAATAATGATGCTCATATTGTATTTGAATAAGGAATCTTCAATCCAACTACTTTAGACAGCGAATACATTCGCTGAGACATGGGTCGAACACGCAGAGCTGCTGGTCGTCGTGTTGACTCTATTGCAAAATGGCTTCTACAATTTAGAATAATTGCAATACCTGCAGGGATTATCGCGAGTTCTAATCTGGCATGGAGTTTAGTATCAAGAACAGATAGAATTCGTACTAATAGACTGAAAGAACGAATTTTAAATGATGAAGTCCCAAAACATGTTTCAATAATAATGGATGGAAATAGAAGATTTTCATGGCATAGGAAAATTGAAACAAACATAGGTCATGAAAAAGGCAAAGAAAAACTGAAAGAGGTGATGGATTGGGTACTAGATCTAAAAATTCCATATCTTTCTGTATATGCACTGTCTACTGAAAATATTAATGAAAGGAGCCAAAAAGAATTAGATTCGTTGTATGAACTCTATTGTAATGGACTAAATGAGATGTCTGAAGACCCTAAGATTCATAATATGAAGGTGAAAGTTCAAGCAGTTGGGAGACTAGAAATGTTACCTAATGATGTAAGAAATGCTATAAAAAATATTGAAGAAAAAACTAAAGATTATTCTGAATTTTTATTCACGGTATGCTTAGCATATGGAGGTAGAGAAGAAATTGTGGATGCGGTTCGTAAGGTTGCTGAAGAACATTCAAAAGGAGAAATAAAGTTAGAAGAAATTGATACTAACAAAATATCTAGTAAACTCTACACAGCAAATCTACCCGACCCTGATTTAGTAATCAGAACTAGTGGAGAAGAAAGAATCTCAAATTTCTTATTATGGCAAATTGCATATTCTGAATTACATTTTACTGATGTTCATTGGCCATCTTTTAGTAAACAAGACTTGTATGAAGCAATAGACTCATATCAAAGGAGGAAAAGAAGATATGGCAGCTGATAGATGTGATAAATGTGGACGGGATGATTATCAAAGTCCTTCAGTTACAGTAGATGCAATTGCAACTAGGAATATTGATGATAGTCTAGAATTATTAATGATTAAAAGAGGTCCTCAACCTTCCGAATGGGAAGGAATGTGGGCATTTCCTGGAGGATTTGTAGATTATGGTGAAGACCCTGAAGACGCAGTAATAAGAGAGCTGCTTGAAGAAACTGGTGTTGAAGGAAAATACCCATTACCCTTGACAATACTAGGCACCCCCGGAAGAGATCCAAGAAAACATTGTATAGGGTTATTCTACTTAGTAGAAGTTAATCCAGATTCAAAACCTGTAGGAGGAGATGATGCCGTTGATGCGATGTGGATTAATATTAACCAATTAAATAAACAAAATGTAGCAGGAGATCACTCAAAAATTATTGAGATTCTTCGTGAATAAACATATCAGCAACAACATCATCCGAGTATCATGGCACGTAAGTTAAAAATTGATAATGGAGGAAAAGTTTGGGCTCCATACAGTCCTGGAATTACAGTTAGAGATCATATTTGGCTGGCCGGACAGATCGGCATAGAAGGTGGAGACGACATTATATCTCAAACACAAGAAGCACTAAAGAAAATTGATAATTTACTAGAAATTGCTAATAGTTCCAAAGATGATTTAGTAATGGTTACTATTCTGTTAACGAATTTAGATTATTATTCTGATGTTAACGAGGTTTATGGGAAATGGTTAGCACAAACTATGCCCCCAGCAAGAGCGGCTTACGAAGTTAGCAAACTACCTGGTAATGCATTAATTGAAATTATTTGCGAAGCTTTTAGAGGGTCGGGAACCGAATAATACTTGAGGATTAATTATGAGTGTTTTCAAGGCATATGATATTCGTGGGTTAGCATATTCCGAATTAGATTCAAAGTTCGCTGAGAAATTAGGTAGAGCACTTGCAACTCATCTGGATGCTAAGACAGTAGCAGTGGCATCAGATATCAGAGAATCGGGTCCTGAATTACATGAAGCTTTTTTGAAAGGCCTTAATGCATCAGGAGCGGATGTATTAGACTTGGGAATTACTACAACTGGAGTATTATACAGGGCAACTGTAGACCTCCCTGTAGATGCATCAGTAGTAATTACAGCCAGTCATAATCCTCCTGAATATAATGGATTCAAAATATGTAATGGAACTTTACCAATGGCTGGAAAAGAACTACAAGAACTGAAAGATACTTTTGATAATAATATCTTCAAACAAGGGAATGGTTCAATTAAGAAAATGCCTGACTTTGAGAATGAATATTTAGGAATAATTGTGGAAAATGCGGGAGTTCCTAAGAGAAAAATGAAAATTGCAATAGATTGTGGCAATGCAGTCCCTGGGCCATTAACAATCAAATTAATGGAAAAATTAGGCGTTGAATTAATCCCTGTTCATTGTGATTGGAATAATAAATTCCCTAATCATCCTCCAGATCCAACTAGACCAGAAAATATGAATGATTTAGCTAATGCAGTAATACAAAATAATGCTGAATTTGGAATAGGAATGGATGGTGATGGAGATAGAATTGGTGTAGTTGATGAAAATGGAAAATTTATTCATCCAGATAGATTGATGACTATTTTTGCAAAAGATATACTCGGGGAAAGAAAAGGCGGAACTGACTCAGAGAGAACTGTTTTCTTTGATGTGAAGTGTAGTATGGCATTAGAAGAGGCAATTATTTCCGCAGGAGGAATCCCTGTAATGGTTAGGACTGGACATTCATTCATGAAAAAAGAATTAAGAAATAATCCAGATTCACCTTTAGCAGGGGAAATGTCAGGGCACTTTTTCCTAAATGATAGATGGCCAGGATTCGATGATTCATTATACAATACTGCAAGGTTACTCGAAATAATTGCTAGAGAACCAGCTCCAGATAAGGGGGGTCCAGTATTTTCAGATTGGTTCTCAGACTTACCCAACTATGCATCAACAGGAGAAGCCAAAGTTCCACTGATTGGAGAGAGAAATAAAACAATGAAAATAGTAGAAAGTGCTTTTGCAGATATGCAAAAATCTACTGTTGATGGAGTGAGAGTGAAATATACCGATGGTTGGTACCTTTGTAGACCTAGTAATACTGAACCAATACTTGTAATGCGTGCAGAAGCATCAGATAAAGAAGGCCTAATTAAAATCAAAGAAGATGTAGATTATAGACTTGGTAATTTGATTAATCTTGAAAAATTTCATCATTCTTAAGTGACTGTTTGGAATCTTTTAATTAATTCAATCATAACAAAGTAACCGATTATCGTGGCACTGAGACCACCACCTAGAGCTGGATAAAAACTCCATCCTCTCTCAATTAATTCTGGCATTACGATAAATAATAATACTGAAGGAAGAACTAGCCAAACAATATGTTTTGAAAAATTAATTATTTCTTCACCACTTGCTCCGTCATGATTCATCCAAATCATTGCTAGAACACTGACTAATGGCACAGAAGCTAGTAACGCCGCAAATAATGTATCCCTTTGACTTAATTGCGCCACAGCAAAAATTATCAATGCAGTGAATAAAATCTTGAATCCATCAAAAATTAAACTATTCATATAATTACCATTAGAGAATTATTCCATTCCATGATTTGCAAAGAATAGGGGCATCAATACGATAATTCCACAAATACCCGCACAAATAAAACCACATATTGCAGAAGTGCCTGCCATTATATCTCCTAATCCGGCAAAATCGGCCCCACTTTCATCAGACATATTTTGTTCAACGTAATCACTACTTAAAAGAGTCCAAATTGTAGTAAAAACCCAACCACAACCAATTGCAATTAAAGATATCCAAATACCTTTCTTTTTGTAAGAATATATCAAAAAACCGGCATAAGCAGTAGCAGCACTAATAATTAACCCGGAAAATGTTTGACCAATGAGTATCCAACTAGGTACACCAGATCCTAATTCTGGAACAGCCACTCCGACTAGACTGCTTGCTGCGCCGAGTAGTCCTAAACCCGCATAAATCATTACAAAAATACCAAGAACTTGTGGTATCTGACTTTTTTCAACATACATCATTGTGCCAGCAGGTTGGACATTCACCATTTGTGGTTGGGAATTAACCGAACCTGAGAATACATCATTTTCTTCATCACTCATACATCATACCGGTAGGTAAACGCTATTAGAACTTGGGACGACGAGATTTAATTATCTAAGTCTAGAGCTGATAAAATTGAAAGGAATTTCTTATGAGAACGGGTTAATGAATCAATCACTGGCATAAATCCTCCTGAAAGCATAGTAAGACACGCTCCTCCTCCAGTGCTATTATGAGTGACATGATCTACTACTCCTCTATTGCTAACTAATGCGCTGGTATGACCACCACCTACTATAGTGACAGCTGATGATTCAGTACACATATTTAGAACCTCAATAGTTCCAAATGCAAATCCAGGTAATTCAAAATAAGAGGCGGGACCATTCCACAAAATACATCCTGCATTAATCATTAACGGCCTAATTTGCATTAAAGTTCCGATTCCAATGTCATAAATCGGATTCTTTGTAGGAAGATCTTCCACACTCATAGCGACACGATCACCATTTACTTCAACTGCTACATCTATTGGTAAAAGGAAAAATTCTGAATGATTTTCATAAAGATAAACTGCCATATCCCAAGTTTCTTCAAAAGCATCACCCAATGTGTTACGAATAAATGATTTATTGCCTTCTCCAATATCAATTCCACTGGCCCACAACATCATGTTACCAACAACGCCAACAACAGGAATTGTGTCTATTATCTCCTTATCAATTAAATTCTTGGCTACGCGTAATGAATCATCACATTTTGTACCTCCAAGTATTGCGATATAGGGTCTCGGAGGATCATTTACAGCAATATGTAGATTATCTATTTCTTTAGCCATTAGTCTTCCAGCAATACAAGGCACTACTTCAGAAAAGCCTGTTAAGGAGGGGGAATTTCTATGTGCTGCAGCAAATGCATCTGTTACATAAACATCAATTAAAGGCGCTAATTTCAATATTATCTCAGAACTGGCCGTCTTTTCAGGAGATGCTTTCTTCATTGAATTCTCATCATCATGCATTCGAATATTATCTAAAAATAGCATCTCTCCAATTTTGAGATTCTGAATTGCAATAATCGCTTTATCGCCACAAATATCTGGAATGAATTTTATCTTTTTTCCAATTAATCTAGAAATTCTATCAGCATGTTGTGACATATCTGTGAAGTCATTCTTACCTGGTCTTGATTGATGTCCTATTATGACAACCTTGGAATTTTGTAAATATTTAAGAGTTGGTAAAATTGCTCTCAATCGACTATCATCAAGGAAAGCTCCACTTGATGGTTCTAATGGAGAATTTACGTCTACACGATAGAGAACTACCTTGCCGCCGAGGCGGACATCGTCCAGCGTAAGGACGTCATTCACGTCCGTGCCAAAGGCTAGGACTCTTTGACCGTAATGGTCGAAATGGTATTACATCTATTCCCCAATGCCTTTGTGATTGATACCGCTACGCATATACATGACTTGGGATATGGGAAGATTAGTAGGCCCAGATAATGCAGATTGGAGAGTCCCTGTTTCTGAATTAGAAAACCGTAGAGAGAGACTAGCAATTGCTCTATCAGAAAATGGAATTGAATCTGCACTCATCGATGATCCAGTAGAACTATATTGGCTAACTGGAGGTCGGCAAAATGGGATAATCTTAGTTGGTGGTAAAGATTCTAGTGTTGAAACTACACATTGGGTAAAAAGATCACTTGAAAGAGCGAAATTTGAATCAGGTGGAGATAATAGCCCAGACCCAATTATTGCTCAACCGAGAATGTCTGAGTTAGTAGACAGTATTCGAAAAATTGGAGGGACTAAAAAACCTTCAATGCTAGAAGGAAAAATACCTCATAATCGTTGGAAATTTATCTCAGAAAAAATAAAGTCATTAGATGGAGAGTCAAAAGATTGTACTTCAATAATGTATAAACTAAGAGAAACAAAATCATCATGGGAAATAGATATGCTTCGAGAGAGTGGTCGTATCAACAAAGATATGTTTCAAGCAATCAAAGAAAATGGAGGTTTAGGGAAAACCGAATTAGAAATGGCAGGAGTCGCTGATGAGATTAGTAGGAAAGCTGGCTTTGGAGGAAGAATAAGGATGAGGAAATGGCCAATGGACTGTGATAGAGTTGTAATTGTCGCTGGAAAATCTGCATCTATTCCATCATATTTTGATTCTGCAATTGGTGGAATTGGAGCTAGTCCGATATCATCACTAGGATCAGGTCACGCTAAAGTAAAACCGAATTCACCAGTTACAGTAGATATTGTACATTTACATCGTGGGTATGTTTCTGACTGTACACGTATGTTTAGTGCAGGTGCTCTAGAGAGTAAATGGATTGAAAGACTAGATCACATGGTTGAGATACGTAAAGCTGTGGTCTCGAGTCTTGAAAAAGGAGATGATTGTTCAAAAACCTGGGAAATTGGCAGCATGATGGCTAAGGAAATGGGGTATTCAGATAATCTAATGGGAATGTCGCCTGATAAATCATATTTCTTGGGTCATTCAGTAGGATTAGAATTAGATGAAACACCAGTGATTGCCAGTGGATTTAATCGCCCATTATGTATTGGTGGAACTATGGCAATAGAGCCTAAAGTAATATATCCAGATGGCTGTATAGGAACTGAAGACACTTTTGTAAGAACAAAAGATGGAATGGAATGTCTGACAATGGGTAATTCTTTCCCATTGTTGACAAACTGGGATTAAACTATCAAGGGATTAAACTAATTCCCATCACCTCTACGCTGTGTCATGTCTAAAGCATCTAATGCGGTCCAGCGTAGATTGGCTAAGATTCTTAGAGAGAGAAAAGAGCCACATGGAAAATCATTCAAAGATAAAGAAATCTTGAAAGGCGTTGAAGTCAATGAATCTGGAATTGCGGAACTATGGGTAAAACCTACACACCCTTATTGCCCGTGTTGTATAAATGACTTGATTGAACTAAGAAAACAAATAATTTCAACAAAAGGAATTTTGGCTTGTCATATAGAAATTGTTTCAATACCACAAGCGAAAAGGTGGACTGCAGCTATAAATGAATAGTTTTTTACTCCTCATCTTTTTTCCATCTCTTAGATCTTCTTTGATTAACTTCATCAATTTTAGACCTCACTCGCCCTGATAACCACCATACTGCGAATGATACGGCTAAAATATCAAAAATAAGAATTAATAATAATTCTTTATCAGTCCAGTCAATCATAATTTAACCTCATAAGGGTGGAATAATGTCGATATCACAGGACCCCTCGGGAGTCATACAACAAGAAAGAATTCCGCCATCCTCAATCAAAAATTCATCTAAACCAGGAGGTAAAGGATCTGGATAAGGGACTTTTCCAGATATTAATCTAACAAGACAGGTTCCACAATTTCCAGAGGTACAATTTCGTGGAATATCTATCTCTGCACGATCTGCAGCATCGACCAAAAACTCATCATCTCTAATTTCTACTGAACGTAGAAGTAATCTTCCACGGAAGAAGCGGACGATAGCCATGATTCACCCATAGAGAGGGGTATCTTCAATCCATCCAATAGACAAATTTGAATCTAGGTCGTATTCAACGGTCTTCCCAGCGAGTCCATCGACCTGTTTGTTTGTTGAAATATAGTCCTGCTTTTTTCATCCAT
This sequence comes from Candidatus Thalassarchaeum sp., assembly GCA_016777225.1. GTDB lineage: Archaea > Thermoplasmatota > Poseidoniia > Poseidoniales > Thalassarchaeaceae > MGIIb-O2. The sequence goes on from JADHRW010000011.1 coordinate 21,086, forward strand.
TTATTGAATTTAGTAGCACCTGCGCCTGTAGCAAGAATAAACTCTTCACGGTGCTCTTGAGCTTGTATGTATCCTTTATCTGCTATTTTTTGCTCTATCCAGTCTTCAATACTCATTAATCCACCAGATAACTTACTTGCTTCAACTGCTGCTTCAACTTCAGCAAAAGACGCACCAGTAGATTCTAGATCTCTCTTGATTAAATCATCAACACTTAGCACTTCTGATTTTTTAGGTGGTTGGAACACTTCTAATCTTGGACCTTTTTGAGGATTAATAATTAATCTTTCTTCATTTTCTAGTTTATTCTCAACTATCTCAGCCATTGGTGCACGAAATTCTTTCTCACAATCCCAACAAACTAAGACAAAATCTTTCATGTTATCCATAACATTACCGCCTCTTGGGTCCATTTCTTCTCCACAATCTGGGCATGCATGCATGCATAATACGGGAGCGATTTTACGACGGAAGTCAACTATATCCTGAGGGGTTCCCGAGAGATCTAATAATTCATGATCTCTTGCTGCTTCAAGTCCCCTGGTTTCAAGTTGATCTCTGAGTTTAGTACGTTGCTCATCTTTTCCTTCTTCATCAAAAGTATTTTCTAATTTCACTATAAGTTCAACTGTCTTGCCCAATCTATTCATTACAAGTTTCTTTTCACGAAATTGCTCTACTCTAGCAATACGCAATTGTTCTTTCTTTTCTAATAACTCTGAATGAAGATCTTTCTGTTCACGCTTAAATCTCTGTTCTTCAATTTTGTCAACTTTCTTTTTACCACCAGTATCAGAAAGAACATCTGCAAGATATCTTTGCTTAGATGAAGAACGAGGACCTGATTTTACAGCATCGAGTACAGAGGTTGCTATTTCTTTCTTGAGACCATAATTATTAGTCAAAGTCTCAACGTCAAGACCTTTCAAATCACCAACTTTAATTCCACCATCTGATAGAATTTGAGCTGTCTTTTCATCTATCCCACGGCGTAATAGCGCGAGATAGGTATCCTTCTTTGCCATATTAACACCTATTTACGCGAATCTACATCGGCTCCGCAGTAGTCCACCCGAACTATGCTTATGCTATCAAGTCACGGTCACAATTACCTCATTTATTCATCATATGAAGATATTCTATTAGCAATTATAGCCCATTCTTCGGGCTCAAACATATCCGGTCTATTATCAAACCAATCATCAGAGAATGTATCTGGAGGATTGGTCAATAAGTCTTCAATTGCTAATTTCCAACGGGATTTATGCCATCCATTAATTCTACTGATTCTACGTGGGACTTGAGATAATAATGTTTTAATCTTCTTTCTACGACTGGAAAAACAGTGTTGAGTGATTATTTTGAACATTTTGCGATGAATCATTCCATTTTCCTTCGTTCTATCAACTGGAATGAGAGAGACAAGTCTAGAATTGACACGGGGGGCTGGACTGAAAGCCCCCCCAGGAACTTTCTTGTCTAACTTAACATCAAAATCAAGCCATAAAGACAAACCTAGAGGGCTCAAAGAACCAAAATGTTCCATAGACATCCTTTCAGCAAATTCATCTTGAACAAGCAATACAATGATTTTTAATGGATTTGTGGCGTGATAATGTTGAATCCTATCAAGTATTGGACTCGATATTTGATAAGGTAAATTTGCTACTATATGTGTTAAATTATTTGGCCAATTTAAACTTAGAGCATCACCAGAAATAATTTCAAGCTTACTATTTTCATCCCCAAATACTCTTTCTAAATGAGAAACTGCTTCTTGATCAATTTCGATACCTATCACATTAGCCTTACTTCTCAACAAAAAAAGAGTTAATGAACCAGGCCCTGGGCCAATTTCAAGAACCCTTGATTTAGAATTTATTGGATGACCCTCTTCAGTACACATCTCAATTGAACGAGAAATTACTTTCTTATCTAAAAGAAAATGTTGTCCTAAGGATTTATCTGGAATAATATGATCTCGAAGTAAATCGACAAGGAGTCTAGGGGTTAGATCGTCCATATTAATTCCTGATTAATTAGAAGAACGTATTAGATGATCAAGAATACTGCGATTATTCAGAGGATCTTCTATTTCTATTAGATATCTATCTGCTAAAAGTTGTATAGAATCAATTTCACACGCCTCATCGACTTCTGAAAACTCCATCCAACCTGCCATACCACGAGATTGAACCATTTTTTGAGCCTTAGATTTACCAATACCTGGAAGAAGTTGAAAAGCATGAACTTTCAGAGAAATATTATTCGCACGATTATAAAATCCTAAATGAAGTTCAGAATTATCTTTAATAGCACCTACTAATTCTTCAAGAATTATCTCTTCACCACTTGTTGAAAGATCACGATAACGTAGTAAAGACATAGGACCTAATTTATTCTCTGTAACATCAATCCTTGAACCATTACTTACTCCGTCTCTATCTATTACTTTGGCACGTACTAGATACAGAGAAGGTTCAGTTAACGCATGGACTTCATGACCAATAGGTCTCCTCTCAGACATATCTAATATTCTCAAATGAGTCTCGCCTGAAAAAATAGACGATGGACCATCTCCGGGGTCAGAAGGGGAACTCGCATGCATTACGCTCAACTACCTCAGACAGGTCTTTATTGAAGAATTAATTCATTGAAGAAACACTAATTTAATCCACTTAAATGACATGTTGACGAATGATAGTAATGATTTCTTCTACTTCTGAAGTATCCATTGCAATTCTCTTACTAGAAATAATAACTCTTACGCCTTTAACATTTAGTGGAGTTAATTCTGCTAATTTAGAGCAAATTTCAGGATATTGCGAAAGTTTCTCATTTTCAAATAGAGCATCATATAGGGCTGTAAATACTTTAGGATCTGTTTTCATGCCGCCACGGTTTGTGGATGCAGCCCATTCCGCGTGTTGAAGAGCCATCATTTGCTCATATGATAAGTCTCCTCGCCTTTCCTGTGCATCAGACAAAAGTTCACGTACAGTAGCAAAATCTACAAATTCTTTCTCAGTCATTAAAATCATTCCTTAATTGGTTTAAGATGCTCTGGTCTGGCAACTACTGTCTTTTTCATATTGCCATCTTTGAAGTTAACAACATACGCACGGCCCTGTTTACCAGCAATAATACCAGTTCTTCCTTGGAATCTACGATGAGGCATCCCTTTATGTTGAGCACCATCTAGAACAATAGCTACTCTTTCGCCTTCTGCATACGGGTACATTACTCTATTAATGAAAACTCGGCCTTTATCACGCTTACTTTTCTTAAGAATAGAACGTGTTCCTTGGCGTTGTCCATGCGTCCTTGTTACCATGATATCACCTTACAGACCATAGGTCTTGGAAGCGGTCGACCTGCCTCGTATTCTTAAGGACTCGGATTTGATAAATAACTCATTCATAGTGTATATCTTCAACATCTAGCCAAAGAACTGTGCATTCTTTGTCACCTAATACACTGCGAACAGAGGGTACTGTTCGGCCTTCGTCGGAGTGGACTAACTCTTTGACATAGGTTCCAGCTTCGCACCGAACGGAAAATTGTATCTCATCACCTTCAACTATTATATTAGAAAGTGAAACTACTTTTCTTTTCCTATTTTTCGCAGCTCTCCTATGGGCAACACGCTTAGGAGTTTCTTGAGAAAGTTCTACACCAGAAAGAGTAGAAATTGCTTTGATAGCTTCTTCTTCATTAGGAGTTTCTTCGACTTTAAATCGTATTGTATATGATTTCTCAGAACGACTTTCTTTGACCTTGACTACTTCTTTACGATTAGCCCATCGTAAACTATTGATCTCAACCTTATTTTCAGCATTATCATTCACTGCCTTCTGAATTTCTTCCAGATTAGCCCGACGTGTTCCCGGTTTTTTGATTTCAATAACAAAAGGACGTCCTGTACCTAAACATCTTACATCGATATCTTCTCTTCCCATTCCGTGAAAAGATGTATCCTCAGCAGCTAGTGAGATACGGATTGGTTCGCCGATTAAATCTTGAACCGACTCTGGATACTGTAAACCAGTCTGGTTACAGGATTCACAACCTTCTGCACGGCCTCGACATGCTCGACATGGCCATCTAGTTTGTGGGAGATTTCGAATTAGTTTTCGATATCGTCCATACATGAAGACTGGTCTAATGTCAACATCAACCATCAGTGTTAAACCATCTACTAAAATCATTAAATCTGGCCTTTCTTTAACAAAAGTAATATCATTGATTAGATTAGAAAGTTGGGATTGTATTTCATTGACGAATGAAGGTTTGAGAGGAGCCGACCCCGGTGAGCCATGTCTCGAACGAATCCTATCTTCTTCTTCGACTAAATCTTTAGGTAAGTGTATACCAAGTTGAATTGTAGAATGATCTACTTCACCTATTTTTTCAATAATTCTCTTAACAATATTATCTACATCATCAAATAAGTTCTCACACATAGGACATAAATCATTTTTCAGTGTTGATTCTAATTCGGTATTTCTTTGATATGCCTCTTTTCTAATTTCTTTACCACCATCTTCACCCTTTGATGCAGTACGTCTCCCAGCAAGTCTCTGTACACAAAAATTACAACATCCAATACGGATAATATGTTCAATACCCAAGGGTGCTGGACACGGAGGTGCGTCCCAGTTTATTGTCGCGCCTTCAAATTCAAAATCATCGCCATCGTACCAAACTTCTTCATCTGATTCTAAGGCTTCAGATGAATCTTCAATTTCTACTTTTGACTGACCATAACTAGCATCTGCATAAAGAGCCCATGATTCTTCATCTTCAGAATCTGGTTCATGATTGTCTTCTTTCATCTTCATCACCTATCGAAAAACGGAGTTGACCCGTACATTCGATGTGTCTGCGAATCACATGGTGCATTTCAGGACTTCGGAAGTTTAAATTACTGATCTAAAGACTTACCAAGTTCTTCAGAGACTTTTCTCAAGTGTGTAAATGAGTAAATACCAGATGAACATCCAGTGGGCCATTCGAAACGAATACCATATCGGCCAATAAGCTCAACTTTTGGTTTCTCTAGCATCAATCGTGAAATTTCTTCTTCTAATTCGATAATTCTCTGTTCATTCTCTTGTCTCGGCTTACACTTAGCGCATTGACACCTAGATCTTATCGAAACATAACTTAATTGGAAAGAAGATCCATCATCAAATCTCAGTACACAATCTTCATCAGTGCGCTCTAAATCTGTGAGTATGTTTCCATCTCCCATGTCTTTCGGAAGAGGTTTCATCCTTCAACATAAGGGATGAATTGACCTTACTAATTCAGTAATCGACAAACACCCCTTGATAATGTATGTATATTTCACAAGTACATGGTCTTGCTCAACGAGCCGAGGATTACTGGACAAGTTTCATTGTCTCAAGCATACCAAATATGTGAAGACATTACTAAATCAGCATCAACTTCATTTCTACGTTCGTTTAAGTCATTACCTACTGAAAAACGCTTATCTGTTCATGCATTGTATGCTTTCTGCAAGAAAGTAGATGATATTGTAGATGGTGACTGGCTACCAAATTTATCTAATCTAACTGATGATGAAATGAACTCTCTTAATGAAAGAGCAGAATACAGATCAGTTGCTCTAGCGATAGAAAAAATGAGTGAACCTTCAAATGATGATGAAAATCATTTCCAGAGAGTTAGAGCTTTGTTATGGTTTAGAGATAACCTTGACTCTTTAGAACAGGATTTACCCGTAAGTCATCCAATCTTCATTGCTCTAAAAGATACGATACGAAAGTTTCCAATTAGAGTCCCTGAACTGAAATTACTTATTGAGGGGATGGAAGATGACTTATTCCCAACTAATTATCAAAACTTTGAAGACTTGAGAAGTTATTGCTTCAAAGTAGCTTCAACTGTTGGACTTAGCCTCATAGAGATATATGGTTATTCTAATCCGGATGCTCGTGAATATGCTGAAGAAATGGGTATATTCTTACAAATGGTAAATGTCCTTAGAGATATTCAAGAAGACAGAGAAAGAGGCAGACTATACTTACCAACTGATGAATTAAAGATGTTTGGAATAAAACCAGAAGAAATAGAAAATGTAGAACTCGCTAATAGTAAAAAGTGGAAGCGATTTATGAAGCACTATATTAGTAGAACAAAAACACACAGAAATAATGCTCTGAACTTAATTCCATTAATTGAAAATGATTCAAAAAGAAATCCACAAATGATGTGTGCTGTTTACTCAAGTATTTTATCAGAAGCAGAAAAAAGGAATGGCGATATTCTGTCTAGAAGATTACAACTTGGTTTTATGAAAAAGATTAGTTTTGCACTTTCTGCTCTTGGACTATGGTCACTATCTAAAGAGTAAAAAAATTATTTTCTTACTAATATTAGATTAATTCCTAAACCTAGTGGCATTAACATTATGCCAAAGAATATGGATACAAAAGAAATCCATTTATCGCACTTAGCTTCAATACATCTTTTCCATATCCAGCGTGTTACAAAAATATCACCTGCTACCATGTGTGCCCAAGCAGCTGATGCCCCAGGTTTAGTACCTAATAAATCAGCAAGACCCTGCAATGCTGTAGATGGATTTAATGTATCTGAAATTAATCCTATCAACCCAGAGAGATCTGAAAATGATAACAAATACCAAATTGCAATAGGACCGAGGAAGAACCAAGGTCCTTGCATCAGTTTTTCTGTCATTTCATGTTCTGGATATATCAGCATTGCAATCCAAAAAGGCCCAACCCACATTGTCGAAAGAAAGAAAGAAATATCGTAGATATCCATATTTATCAACTCAATTAATTATATTTTTAATTTCATCTAGTATTTCTACTGTTGGCCAGTAGGTTTTAGATGTCCAAATAATCTTTCCGAGATTATCCATGATTTGAAGAGTTGGAGTTGAAGGATATCCAAATGAATCATAAAATGAGAGTTGACTTTCTAATCCCGAATCAAGATCTATTACTGCCGTATCCTCTGGAGGAAGGACTAGAGGCCAAGAAACAGGATTTGTCGCATTTTCATGGTTTCCATAAACCTCTTCTACATAAGAATTTGATTCAAACGAAGGATATCTATGAATACTAAGTAATGAAGAATTACTAATATTCCCATTGTTAACTTCTTCAGTTATTATATCTGTCCATGAGTGACACCCCATACAGCCAGCCGCAACCCAAATCAGAAGTACCGGATCATCAGAAATATATTCATCTAAGGTTAACTCAGTGTTATTAGAATCGCTAAACATCAATGGCGCTGTGAATGACATTCTTTCAGGCGCAGAAATCGAATCATCTACAATAATTTCTTGTTCTTGGGATACGCATCCACAGAGCATACTTGTAAGAAGAATCAGAATAATAGAATATGCCTTTATATTCATGCTAATGACTTCCGAGCGACTTTGGGTTTCTTGAGATCTCCAAACCAAGTATCTATACCATTCCAATCTGGTTCAATTCCTAAATCTGATAGGACTAATTTACTAGTAATTCTTCCACTTTCAAATATCGTTGGAAGCCCACTACCTGGATGAGTTCCACCACCAACAAGGAACAAGTTATCGAATTCTTCGAATCTATTATGGGGACGTCTCCAAAGCATCTGATCTAACGAGTGAGCTAAGTTGAAAACAGCACCACGATAGATATCAGACGAACCCCAATCATCAGGGGTCACAATTGTCTGAGATACTATGGAATCTCTTAAATTATCAAAACCTAATTTCTTTTCCATCATATCTAGAATAACTTCACTATATTCCTCTTTAATGTCATCCCATACTATACTTTCATCAGTATTTGGGACAGGTACTAAAACGTACAAAGTTGACTTACCCGCAGGAGCTAAACTAGGGTCAGTAATACAAGCATTTTGAACATAAAGCGAAGGGTCGTCCCACGTGATTTTATGCTGGGTTATATCTTTTAAATTATTTTCATAATCTTTGGACGCATATATCTGATGGTGAGGCGCATCTGGATATAATTTATCAAGACCTAGATATAGCATGAATGTAGAGCAGGAATATCCTTTTTTCTCTAATTTTTTATTTGACCATTTCTTTCTACGAGAATCAGGAATTAAAGTAGTCATAGCATGAGCGAAATCTGCATTGAGAATGATTTTCTCTGCTCTATATTCGCCATTATTGGTTTTCACACCAATAACAGTTTTCCCATCATAAATTAATTCATTAACTTCAGTATTAAGTTTGATTTCTGCTCCCATTTCCATAGCAATTTCAGACATTTTCTTCGTTATTGAACCTAAACCGCCTTTAGCATGGAAAATGCCATATTCATATTCTAAAAATGCTAGTATTGTAAATAGAGAAGGGGCATGGAATGGACTCATCCCAAGATATTTTGTTTGGAATGACATCGCTAATCTAACTCTTTCATCGTCAAATAGTCTTTCAAGATCACTAGCAACTGAAGCCCAGGGCTTCAGTATAGTTGCAACTTTCATCGCTCTCTTTGTTAGTAAATCAGAAGGCCCTTTCCACGGCGTCTGTAAACAGACTCTAGAGAAATCTAATTTTTTCCTATTTTCAGTAACATATCGTTCAAAACCAGCAGCACTTTTGTCACCTGATAATTCTCTTATTCTTTCTGTCATTTGCTCAAGATTAGATGTAGCATCAATCGAGCCACCTGCTCCAAAAATTAAGCGGTATGATGGATCAAGTGGAATTAACCCTAGTTCAGAATGAGCATCCCGACCAATTGCTTGAAAAATTTCTTCAATGACTTCTGGGTAATGAAAAAATGTTGGCCCTCTATCGAATTTAAAACCATCCATTTCAACTATTTTAGTTCGACCGCCTACTTCAGAGGATTTCTCAAGCATTGTTACTTTTACACCTGAATGAGCTAATAACAAGGCAGAAGCAAGACCTCCTGGCCCTGCCCCAACTATCAAAACATCTTGAGAACTTACTTCACTCATACACCTGCCAGTGCCATGACAGATATAAGAAAGCGTTTTTTATTTCTACCAATTTATTTCAGGAAATCAAATGAATAATTTTTTTTCCTTAAGAGCATTGATATACTCCTTTGGAAAATGTATTCGCAAATAATACATCTATTAAATAGGGCTAGAAAATCGGGACAAGGTCATGCACAACAGAAATGCGCTAATTGCCTTAATAATGACTGCCTGTCTAATCACAATGCCTATTGCTATGGCAGATTCAAGTGAAGACATACCAACTAATGCCTCAAGCACTGGCATGCATGACACACTAGTTGACGCTCTTGTACAAGCGGACTTGGTAAGTACACTACAAGGCGATGGACCTTTCACTGTGTTCGCTCCAACCGATCAAGCATTTACTAATGCTGGAATCGATTTGTCAACATTTGACACAGATGAAGAGATTGCTGTTCTAGCAGACATTTTACTTTACCATGTTTACACAACAGGTGCAGTCTATGCATCTGATGTAACAGATGGACTAACTGTAGCAATGGCTAACGGAGATCAGGCTTCATTCACAGTAACTGATGGGACTGTAATGATTGGAGATGCTACTGTAACTACAGCTGATGTTATGGCATCAAACGGTGTTATCCATGTCATCGACAAGGTACTAATGCCACCAGCCCCTTACACAGGAGTCGGTATTTGCTACAACAGCGCAACACACATGATTGCAGCAGGAGCTTCAATGGAAGAATG
>JADHRW010000005.1 GCA_016777225.1 Candidatus Thalassarchaeum sp.
GGACGCTGAGGTGAATAAGTATGCCAGAACGTAGAATATGCAGTTTCTCACATGAAGAGATTGAGCCAGGAACAGGCATTATGTTTGTCAAGAGAGATGGTTCAGTACTTTGGTTCAAGGACAGTAAGGCTCGAAAGAACATGCTGAAGCTTGGCCGTAACCCACGAAGAATGAAGTGGACTCGCCGGTATGTTAAGGGCGGAATTAACTGATTATTACAAATTTCTTTAATCAGAAGGATATTTATATGAAATTGAACAAGCTACTACGGACATATTACTGAGAGGAAGAAATCATTCTCTGTTCGAAGAAAACCCAATTAAAAGATTCGTGAAATCACCCCCTGTAGATAGGATTACAGAAAGAATTCAATTACGAAAAAGTCGGATTGGACAAGGTAAATTTCGAGAAGATGTATTAGCAAGATGGGATGGTCAATGCGCAGTATCTCCAATTAGCAAGCCTGAACTATTGAGAGCTTCGCATATCAAACCATGGAGTACTTGTGATAATTCTCAAGAAAAATTAGACCCGTTTAATGGATTAGCGCTTGCCCAAAATTATGATGGCCAATTTGATTCAGGGTTCATTTCGTTTGATGAAGACGGTAGGATAATTATTTCAGAAAGATTAGAGGTTTGGGAAACACAAACTTTGGGGATATCAGAAAGGGCAAGACTTCGGCAACTATAGATGCAACTGAGGACTATATGAAATTTCATCGTGAGAGAATTTTTCTGACCTCTTGAATATCCAATTAATAGAAAAATCAATGGGTTTTTACCAAGACAGATTATATATTGACTTTTACCTCTTTTCTATGTTTAACTTTCTAGTGTCCCTTTGGATTGAAATAGGGATGGTCGGTCGGCCGAATCATGGCAGACTTGCAAACAACCTACATTATGATCAAACCTGATGGCGTACAAAGAGGGCTTGTTGGTGAGATAATCAATAGATTCGAGCGCAAGGGACTACGTATGGTCGGTCTTCGTCAACTTACTCCTTCGATGGAGTTAGCAGAAGCACACTATGCAGTTCACTCAGAACGTCCATTCTACTCTGGACTTATCGAATTCATTACTTCAGGACCTGTAGTAGCTATGGCATGGACTGGCGTAGATGCAATTTCAGTTGCGCGTAACATCATCGGCCCTACAAATGGAAGAGATGCAGCACCAGGAACAATCCGTGGAGATTGGGCAATGGATATTGGTCACAACATCATTCACGGTAGCGATGGTGAAGACACTGCATCATTCGAACTTGGACTATGGTTCCCTGATGGACTATGTGACTGGGTACTTGATGCTGAGTCACAAATCTACGAGTAAAACAATTAAACTAATTGAGGAAGGAACATGAAGTGGTCACGATGGAAAACCGTAGACAGCCAATTGTTTCCGTATTAGGTCACGTAGATCATGGTAAAACCAGTTTACTAGATCATATTCGTTCTCTTGGTTCAGGCAGACAAGCTTCTGTAATGGACCGTGAAGCAGGTGGAATTACTCAACATATTGGAGCTACTGAAGTTCCTGCTGATTTGTTGAATGAATTATGTTCGCCACTAATGGGTGGAAAATCATTTGATTCTCCAGGACTTCTGTTCATTGATACTCCTGGTCATCATTCATTCTCAACTCTACGTTCACGAGGTGGTTCTTTAGCAGATGTTGCAATCTTAATGGTAGATATTCATGATGGATGTATGCCACAAACAGTTGAATCAATACGTATCCTAAAGAATTCTAAAACACCTTTCGTTATTGCTGCAAATAAAGTAGATAGAGTCCACGGTTGGCAATCAGTTCGAGACAGACCGATGGCTTTAGCTCTAAGAGAACAGACAAAAGATACCATAGGATACTTTGATCAAAAGTACTGGAAATTAGTCGGTTCTTTTGCTGAACATGGATTCAATATAGAACGCTATGATAAAATCAAAGATTTCACTAAAGAAATCGCTCTAGTACCAATCTCTGCAAAACAAGGAGAAGGAATTCAAGATTTACTTGCAGTAGTTATTGGAATGGCAGAAAGATATCTTGGCGACAAACTGACTGATGTTGATGGCGCAGGAGAAGGTACTGTTCTAGAAATGAAAGAAGAAAGGGGACTGGGTAAGACTCTGGATGTTATCCTATATCGTGGTTCTATTCACAAAGGAGATGAAATTGTCTTAGTAACACAAGATGGTGGAATTTCTACACGTGTTCGTGGAATGTTCTCCCCAAGAGGAATGTCAGAGATGAGAGACGCAGGAGACAGGTGGGATGATTCAGATGTCGCTCATGCAGCATCAGGTCTGAAAGTCTCAGCACCTGATATTGACGGTGTTCTTGCTGGAACTACACTTAGAGTCGTAAAAACCGATGAAGAGCGTCTAGAGGCGCTTAATGCAGCTAATAATGAGGCTAATCTTTCAATTGAGTTAGATGAAGAAGGTGTAACCATCAAAGCAGATACAGTTGGTGGATTGGAAGCTCTGGCAAAAGAATTGAAAGAATTAGATTTACCAATTCGTCATGCAACTATTGGAAAGGTCAATCGTCGAGATGTTAGGTCTGCTGAAAATTCAAAAGACCCTCTCCATCGTATCATTATGGCATTCGCTACAGATATTCTAGCAGATGCGGAAACTGAGATTGAGAAATCCGAAAATGGTGTTAAATATATCAGTTCAGATATCATCTATCGTATTCTCGAAGAGAGAGAAGAATGGGTAGAAAAGAGAACTAAAGAATTAGAAGATGAGTCTAGAGAAGTTGTAGTTTATCCTGGAAGAATAAAGTTTCTTCCAGACCATACATTCCGTGCTAGTAAACCAGCTGTAATTGGAGTTAGAGTATTGGCTGGAAGAATACATGTTGGTCAACACTTACTGAAAGAAGGTGTTAGAATTGGAAGAATAAAATCGATCCGTTCAGGACAAGATTCTATGAAGGAAGCATTGCAAGGAGCCGAAGTTGCAGTAGCAATTGATGGAGTAACTGTAGGAAGGCAACTTGAAGAGAATGATATGATGTTAGTTGATGTCCCAGCATCACATGCAAAAAAGCTGAGAAAGATGGACCTCTCGGCTGCTGAAGAAGAAGTTTTAGAGGAATTAATGGAAATTCATCGTAAAGAGGATCACTTCTGGGGACGCTAAAATGCGATGCAGAACCAGTTCATAGACACCCAACCCTTTAGTATTAAAAAACGGGGCAGGTAGATGTTAGAAGGTGTTGAAAGATGACTATGGCAGCCAGTGACCCGAAGTCCCGTGAGTTAATTCAGACGGTTTCGCAAATTTCAAATGCATTAATGAATGAAGTTTCCAAGGTAATTATTGGTAAGCAAGAAAATCTTCGAAGAGTTTCAGTAGGTATACTATCAAATGGAAATATGTTGATTGAGGATTTCCCAGGATTAGCTAAGACTTTGATGGCAAATACATTCGCTACTGCTCTTGGTTGCAAATTCAAGCGTGTTCAATTTACTCCAGATCTTCTACCTGCAGATATCATGGGGACATACATGTATGACCAACAAGCTGGTGAGTTCAAACTACGTCCAGGTCCTCTGTTCACGAACGTACTTCTAGCGGACGAGATTAACCGTGCTCCACCTAAGACACAAGCTGCTTTACTAGAAGCAATGGAAGAAAAACAAGTAACAATTGAAGGTATTACTCATAAATTACCTGCTCCATTCATTACTATGGCTACTCAAAATCCAATTGAACAAGAAGGAACATATCCTCTTCCAGAAGCACAGATGGACCGTTTCTTGATGAAGATGTCAATGGGATACCCTAACAGACAGGAAGAAAAAGCAATTCTACAGCGAAGAAAACTCCGAGGTAAAGATGACCACGAAGTTGAGCAAATTACTTCTCCTAAGAAAGTGGTTGCAATGCAGAAAGCACTGGAAACAGTGCATGTAGATCCTGCAATCATGTCTTACATCGTTGAACTTGTTCACCGTACTCGTGAAGATCACAGAGTAATTACTGGTGCATCTCCTCGTGCTAGTCAATCACTATTCAAGACAAGTCGTGCAAGTGCTGCAATTGATGGAAGAGACTATGTTATTCCTGATGACATCAAGAATGTCGCACTACAAGTTGTAAGCCACAGAATCGTACTAAAGCCTGAATCAAAGATTCGTGGAGTTACTGGACAGCACCTGATGAGAAAGATTCTTTCAGAAGTCCCAGTACCCGTTATTCAGTGAATTTAGCCAACAGGATTGAACACCTTCGGCTCTCACAGCCCTTCAGTGGGATACATGGCGAAGCCAATTATAATTGCAGTTGTCAATCATAAGGGTGGTTGTTCGAAGACAACCACTGCAGTAAATCTTGCAGCCGCTTTAGCTACAGGTAATACAGATATGGGAATTAAATCTCGTCGTGTTTTACTTGTAGATCTAGATCCAAAAGGAAATGTTGCAACTACATTTGGAATTGATAAACGAACTCTCGGAGCGACAATGAATGAATTATTCAAAGGAGGAATTGATGGGACACAAGTGAGCCTTAATCAATGTCTATTAGGGCCAGGAAATCTTACACAGTCAATGAAAAAATCTTGGAGAAAACATAATCCAGACAAAAAACGTGGACCTCCAAAAGAAATTGCTATCAATAATTTATGGATACTACCAGCAGATCTAGATCTTTCAGGAGTTGAAATTGATTTGGCTACTAGGTTTGGAAGAGAAGCGAGACTGAAATCAGTTTTGCTTCAAGCTGAGGAACACTTTGATATCATCATCATAGATACGCCAGCATCACTTGGGTTATTGACTACAAATGCTCTTACTGCAGCGCAATGGGTACTGATTCCAATACAAGCAGAATTCTATGCATTAGAAGGAATGGGACAATTAATGAACACAATACAGAGTGTTCAAAAAGCAGTCAATCCTGAATTAAAATTATTTGGAATTGTATTGACAATGGTTCAGTCACGAAGTAAGTTATGTGAAACAGTAGCCGAACAAGCAAGGAAACATTTCGGTGAACGTGTTTTCAAAACACAAATTGCAAGATCAATCGCTATAGCAGAATCACCATTAGAAGGGGCTCCAATTGTTATCGCAAAGAAGCCAAACAAATCAAATCCATCTAGTCAAAATCTTTGGGATTTCGCTAAAGAAGCGGATTCAAGAATCAGAATAATACTTGGTAATTAACTTTCAGATACTCTCTCTAGAGTAGATTGCTTGGCGTCGAGTATTATTTTTTCCCACTTTACTTTTAATTGGGATTCGAGAGATTTCATTATTTCATTTACTTCTTTCTTAGATATATCTGTACGCTTAGAAAATTGCTCTTCTAATGTCGAAAGTAACTCTGTTTCTCTCTCTTTTGCAAAATTAGCAACACGTTGTTCCATTTCGACTTCGCTTTCTAGCGCTAATTCCTGCCGACGTAGAGAAAGAGCAGCTTCCATTGTTTTTCTCTCGGCTCTAAATCTTCTCTCTAAATCAGATAATGCATTTTGTTCAGCTTCTTCTTCGAGAGACTTAGTTCTAACATCAACATCTGTTAGCATATCTTTTTCTAATGATTTACGCTCACTTTTGAGTTGCTTATCTAACTCAGTTCCCCTCGCTTTACGTGCTTCTGCAAGCCTCTCCCGCATCTGAATTTCCTGATCTAAGCGGTAAGACTCAACTTTTCTATGAACTTGTGATTCCATAACTTCACGAAGGTCCATCTCAACTCTTCGTTCCATTCGTTCTAAATCTTGATTCGCTTCTAGTTCTAATCTCTCATTCAAGAATGCTTGACGGCGTGTAAGTTCAATTTCCATTTCAACTTTCAGTCTAGAGCGTAATTTCGAAGTATGGGCTTCTATACGTCTGTCTCTCTCTAAATCCAATTGTTCTCTCAATCGATTTTCTTCTCGACGTAATCGATGTAACATTTCTTCACGAAGAAGTCTTTCTTCGCGTTCTAATGCTTCAGTTTCCAGACGTTCCATTTCATCTTCAAGACCTGCTCGAAGGTCTGCTTCGATATTCTGTAACTGCTCTTCAAAGAGAATTTCATTAGCTTTTCTTATGGCACCGTGCATTCCTGAGACACGTTCAGTCATTTCTGCAATACGCATTCTTCTTTCTCTTCGAATACTAGATCTAAGTTTAGATTCCTCATCAAGTCTATCACGAGCTCTAGCTACTGAATCCATAGTGGATGAGGCTGAAAGAACATGTTGAGCACGAAGACTAGACAGTTCTTCGATACCTTCGGTATCTTTTCCGGTTGGCGACTTGCTTTCACTCATGGGTACCCATCCCCATCATTACGGTATTTCTTGAGTATATGAGAACGATGGGTGTATTTCTCCCAGTAATCGCTATTTTGCAATGATTTGAGTATTAATCAAATTGCATAATTTGATCTATCAAAATGTGACATTAAATGCAGATTCACAAGCAGGACAATCCAATTGTCGTGTACCTGGACGAGGTCTTATTCTTAATTTTCTTTCACAGCCAGGACATTCAATTTCGACCTTGACAATCTTAGCTGTTAACGCGAAAACGCCGTTACAGCCACTACATGTTAGGTCTACTGGCCTTTCTTCAGTTCCTGCTACAAGTATCATATTACAATGAGGACAAGGTACTGATTCTTCGATTAGAGCATCAACTGTTGGTTGATGAGATACCTTACACACAGCTTCACAAATTTCGCATTGTATTTCACCAAGTCCCGGCGGTAGCATATGATTACAATGAGCACATTCTGCTAAAGGTGCTACATGTTTCGACTCGACCTCTACTGAATCAACCATACCCCTCGCTACCCCTTATTGGTTATCAAGCGGTCGTATTATTGCCCCTAAATAATACCACAAATGCTTCTTTAAGGTCATCAGCCAAACCTTTCATTAAATCAAAGAGTACAGTAATTCTCCGAGTATTATTATCAGTAACAAACATACCATTTATTATTATCAAAAATACACTTGCTTCATGAATTGCAATACCGATAGCGATACTAGAATTTCCACCAGTTATAGTTGCTAAAACAAGAAGAAGAGTTACAATAACAGAAATTGCAATATTAATATTTACAATCATTTTTGTTCTCCTAGCTAATTCTAATAGTCTCACAATTGCTCTAGGATCATCTCCAGGAATCAAAACATCAGCTGCCTCTAGATTTACTTGGTCTCCACTACCGACTGCAACACCAATATTTGCAGCAGCTAAAGCACCAGCATCGTTGAAACCATCTCCTGCCATCAAAGTACTACGTGCTTTACTTCTTTCTTCCACCCACTGCGCCTTCCCTTCAGGATCTACATTCCCTCGACAAATCGAAGGATCTATTCCTATCTGAGTGGCAAATGACTCTACAGATGACTGTTCGTCGCCACTAAGAATCTCCACAATAATTCCCTGTTCCTGCAACGCCTGAATCATTTCTTTAGCACCGCTTCTAGCATCATCATGAATGAAAGAAAATGCAGCAACTGATTTACCAGATAATGATAATACGCTTACGCCATGACCTTTCTTACGAGAACTATCGAGAACTTTCTGGATATCTTCAGTTATTTCAATTCCTTGAGAAATAAGCCAATCTGCACGACCAAATATTATTTCTTTACCACTTAGTTTACCAGAAACTCCTGCATCACCATCATTAATTCCAGTAACTTTCTTTGGTTTGATATCAGATTCTGCCGCTAAAGAAATTATTGCTTTAGCGTAGGGGTGATTTGAACGCTGTTCTAATGCCGAAACAATTCCTAAAATATCTGCTTCTTTATGCTTATCTGTACAAATAAATTCACCAATTTTCGGATGGCCTGTAGTTAGAGTTCCAGTCTTATCTAATAATGCAAGTTCTATAGAGGCTGCTGACTCAAGAACATCTCCTCCTCTCGCCACAAGTCCTGATGCAGAAGCAGATGAAAGTGCGGTTGCATGAGGAACAGGAGCGGCTAATAGCAAAGAACATGGGCATGAAACTACCCATAATACAAGAGTGAGATTGAAATCTTTAGTTAATATTCCATATAGTAAAGAGAATACTAAAACAAATGGAACCCAAATTGAGGTAAAACGTTCTATTGTAGTTTGAGTTTTAGTAGGCTTTTCACGATATCGACGAACTAAATCAATTAGACTCGCTAGTCTTGTTTGATCTCCACTAGCCTTACAACTAACAATAATTGGACCACGAACTAATACTAAACCTGCTTCAACGAAATCACCCTTAGTGATACTAATAGGAATAGGTTCACCAGTTAATGGTGCGCGATCAATCGCACCACTACCCTCCATTATTATACCATCAACTGGAATTATCTCACCAGATCTTATCTCAACAATATCTCCCAAATTTAGAGCCTCAATAGGAATCCATTCTTCTTCAGAATCATTTTCTTCGACTTCTGAGTCACAACTGTCGTCATCACAACAACTTGCATCAGCAGAAGAGGATAGTCTAGCTAAGCGAGGTAAGCGATCGAGCCCCCCTTGCATTGCATTTCTAGCTCTAACAAGAGCACTTTCTTCAAGATGAGAAGCGAATGCAACCAATCCTGTCACTACTAGAGCTTCGGTGTAATGTTGCATTAACATTGCTCCAATTACTGCTAATGAGGTAAGTACTTGGAAACCTAAAAATTTATTCTGGATACTAGCCACAGCTGCTTTAAACATAGGAAAGCCAGCAAATGCTATACCAATTAAAGATAGTAACAGAGCAAAAACATTGGGCACATAATCTAATTGATTGATCGCAATTACACCCATAAGTAGGGGTATTGTAAATACTGCAGAAAGAAGTTGCACTTGATCTGTTCTGAGTTTAGATGTAGTAGATGTTTGGAATTTCAAATTATTACCCAGTAATTGTTGTAATCTTTCATCTGAAATTTCTTTCATTTTTAGTGAAGAGAAATTTATTCTCTGAAATTCAATCTTACCCTCTTCAAATCTTACATTGATAATACCAGGAACTTCTAGTAAGGTGTTTCTAAGCACTTTACGTTCTATCCCTAAATTACTAGCTGCACGATTAGGAGTGATACCTGAAACTGATTGCCAAGGAATTATTGGGTTATGTCCCAGATTCTGTAGAACTAAATTAGCACGAGAAACATTTCCTCTTGCTAAGTCTAAATTTAGAGTTACAGTTCCTTCTGTAACAGACATATTAACACTATTAACTCCAGGCAGTCTATTTACTGCTCTTTTAGCCTTCATTGCGCAATCAGTACAATCCATTCCATTAATATTCCATTCAATATCATAAGTTCCATCAACAGCTAAATCAGCATCTAATACTAAATCTGCACTCTTAGCAAATGGAATCAAGTTATCGATATTATTTCTAATTGATTCCTTCATATCGGATGATTCTTTTATGTTGAATGGAATATTTGAGATTGCATTTCCTACTTTCTGCCAACTACTATCTCCATTTTTTATCATCTTAAATTTTTCTTTAGACGGAGTATTTACTTCCTCTTCATCATCGAGAAGAAGAAATTCTTCCTCGTCCATACTCGTCCGACAAGACGCTCATCCTTGAACATGACTAGAGTATCGAGAAACGATGGGATGATGAAACAGAACCATTACGCATATACATGAGTAAAATGCCTGAAGGTAATGATTGGGAAATGATTGTCTTTGATATTGACGGGACGTTACTAGACTTAGATGGTTTCCAACCTAAACTGATTCCTTTAATTCGGCAAATAGAAAATATGGGAATTACTGTATCACTGGCTTCTGGCAGAACTTTACCAAATGTCACACCAATACAGCAAGTACTTGCAATATCGGGATTTGCTATCGGAGAAAATGGTGGAATGGTTTGGGATAGTAAAGCAGGGTTCCCAATTAGATGTTTAGCAGATGGTAAAAGAGCGAGAGATGCAGCGAAATGGTTAGCCACTCAAATAGAAGGTTTAGATCCAAAAGGTATTGAGACAAATCGTTGGAGAGAAACAGAGTGGTGTTTACTTGATACTGAAAATTATGAGAGAATGAAAGAAGCTCTTGAAGATTCTCAGTGGCCTGATTTACGAGTCGTCCCTACAGGATTCGCAGTACATATAACTGAAAAAGAGTTGAATAAGGCAACTGGATTAAAGGTAGCATTTGAACAAAGAGGTATTGATCCAAGCAAAGTTATTGCAGTTGGAGATGCTTCAAATGATATCCCTATGTTTGAGATGTGTGGATTTTCTGTTGCCGTGAATAACGAATTCAGAGGAGTGGAAGAAGCAGCAAACTATCTAACTAAGGCTAAAGGAACTCTAGGTACTATTGAGTTCCTTGAAGAATTCATAATGGCACGTAAATGAATATGGTGCAGGAGGCAGGATTCGAACCTGCGAAGCTCTACGCATCGGAACTTGAGCCCGACCCCTTTGACCACTCGGGTACACCTGCGGCTCTCCGAGATGTTTTTTCTTATTGAGTCCAACGGATGAAGAGACTTGAAAGAAGATAAACAAAGGAATCATTCATGGCCTTCCTCTCTCTGCCGTCATACAGGTTGCTCACATGATTGACGAAGTCGCTTCATCAAGATTATCTAGGCAACAACTAATTGTAGTCGAAAAAGCCCTTTTTGAATTAACTAGACAACAAAAAGCAAGTCAGAATATGCCAGTGGAAATTACTGTACCAAATTTCTGGCCATCAATTCATCAATTACTAAATCATCTAGAAAATGAATTGGCAGAAACTATTAGAAATGAGGGAATGAATGCAAAAACACAATTACAATCGCGTAGATTAGGTGTGGCTAGAACATCGGTTTCCGACTTGACAAGAATGAGAATGAATGCTTTTACTCAACATGCAATTCTGACAAATCTACTTAAAATGCCAAACGGAAATCAAAATGAAAATCGAGTGACTCCACTAAATTGGCAACGTCATGACCCTTCTGAAAGAGCATATTACACTAATGTTGAGAGATTAGTTGAGAAATATAAGAATGATGTTTTATGGGATAATATGCTTCATGGAGGAAAACCAATATCAAGAAATAAACCAAGTTTAGGAGGTAATGCTGCTCTCACAGAGTTCAATGATTCAGATGAAGAAGAAAATGTGGCACCTTCTGTAGTTCCATCATCGGAACCATCTCAAGAAATATGGGATGAACCTGAATTTGATGAAGAAGATAGAATACGTCAAATGGACGAATATCCAGAGAGAGCTACAGGAGCTATTTCTTCAACTTCGATAAAACAAGCACAGCCTATGAAAATTGATTCAGATATGAAAAGAATTAGAATTATTCAAGATTTAATAGATCCTATAATTGATGAAGATGGAACTGCAATTCAATTAACTGCAGGAGAAGTGGCAAACTTTTCTTCACTTATGGCTGACACATTAATTGCAGCCGGTTTTGCTGAATCTGCTGAAATATAGAGAAGCAATGACTTAGTGTCGTCATTATACGACTAGGCTTAACGAAGGTGAGCCGATGGGAGAATCAGTGACAAATAAACAACTAAAACAATTCAGAATTAATTTTGCAGAAGATCGCGCAGCTAAAGTTGCACAGAATGCAGTAAGTAATGGAAATCTACTAGATGTGGCATTGAATAGAGATTTAGTACAGAATATCGACTCTTCATTTTCTATAAAATTAGATGAGTGGAAAGTCACAAATCAAAAAAGTAGCGGTAGATGTTGGCTATTTGCAACATTAAATTTATTCAGGCCAGGCACAATGAAAAAATTGAATGTAAAGAATTTTGAATTTAGTCAATCACATATTCATTTTTGGGACAAATTTGAGAGAAGTAATCATTTCTTTGAGGCAATCATAGATACCGCAGACAGACCTCTAGATGACAGAACTATTGGATTCCTTCTAGGAGATCCAATTGGAGATGGTGGTCAATGGAATATGGCTATGAATCTTATTAGAAAGCATGGATTAGTTCCAAAATCAGCATATCCAGAAAGTGTTTCTTCATCAAGTACAAGATGGATGAATGCAATACTGAAAGACATTCTTAGAAGTGGTGCGAGTGAAATACGTGAGATTCTAGATAATGGTGGCTCGAAGGAGGATGCTAGATCACACAAAGATAAGAGAGTTGAAGATATTTGGAAGATTTTGTGTATTCATCTTGGAACACCTCCTGAAGAATTTGACTGGCAGTGGGAAGATAAAGATGGAGAGTTCCATAGAAAAGGGAGTATGACTCCTCAAGAATTTGCTAAAGAATATGTTGATATGGATTGGGAAGATTATGTTTGTATTGTTAATGATCCAAGAAATGAATATTATCAAACTTACACTGTAGATTATCTACAAAATGTTGCTGGAGGTCCACCTGTAGTTTATCTGAATGTACCGAGTCAAGAAATGAAGAATGTAACTCAGAAACTATTGGAAGATGGCTTGCCTGTATGGATGGGATGCGATGTAGGGAAACAGATGCATAGGGAAAGAGGACTTTGGGATGCTAAATTATTTGATTTTGCAGAATTATATGGAGCTAAATTTGGAATGGACAAAGCGAATCGTCTAAGATATAGTCAAACAATGATGACTCATGCTATGCTTTTCACTGGAGTTGATGTTATTGATGGAGTACCAAGAAGATGGAGAGTTGAGAACTCATGGGGTGCTAAAAAGAGTGGCGAAGAAGGGTTCTATACAATGAATGACTCATGGTATGACGAACATATGTTCGAGATTGCAGCTCCAACAGGTTATCTTAATGATAAGATGAAAAAGGGATTATCTACAACTCCAGTAGTATTACCTGCATGGGACCCAATGGGAAGTTTAGCTAGAGATGAAGCGGCACTCTGATTATATGTATTTGATAAGGTAATAATATGAAATTAGGTAGAAAAACTAATATTTGTACAATTTGTAGAGACAAAGGTGAAACAGATTGGTATAATATAACTAGTAATAACCATGAACAAAGAAATAATCAAAATAAATTATTTTCAGATCGGAATAATATGATTGAACTTTGTAATAGTTGCCATAGTAAGGTGACTAATCAAAATCTGTCGACTAAAGAGGGAGGGATTAATCACGGAATTATACCTGATAAACAAAAATCAAGAGCTGCTAAAGCAGTTGCTAAGCAAAAATCAAGAGATGGGAGAGTTCTTGCACAAAAGAGAAATCTAGAGAGAAAAGATAAGCAAGAAAGAATTACTTCTAGAAAGAGAAGCCTGTAATAAATTACTGAGTTTTTGTGTAAAGACATTTTTACACTTATATTATTATTTCTGATATGGTTTATGCCAAACTGCTGCTATGGAGATTTTAGAGGAATAGTGATGACCGAAATTACAAAACAACTACTAACTGATAAAATGATACCAATTGCTCCCATGAATGGTGAAGACTTTGAGAAAATGAGGGTCACTATAGATGGATATAACGCAGAATGCTTTATTGCTCAGCGCATGGGGTCTGATAAGATAATAATTTTATTTGAAAAAAACCATCCTAAATACGGAAACGAGTTTATGACCAAATATTTTGAATTTAAAGAACCTGGCAAAATGAATTGGGGTCATTCTACAGAATATATGCATATCAAAATAGCATAATCGATAAATGAATTTGTATTACAAATTTCATCCAAGATTTCGTAATGAAAGCTCGATTGTAACTGAATCTGGATATTCAATCATCATGATTGCCTTCAAGGCCTTCTCATCTTTTGAACTGTTAGTTACAAGTTCAAGAAGACGCTTGTGAAAACGCATTTCCCAATGGTCCCAAGTTTCTGCACCTTCTCCATCTGGAGCTTTTCTGCAGGGTACAACTAATTTTTTTGTAGGTAGAGGTATAGGTCCACGCAAAGCAACACCAGATTTATCTGAAATTGCTTTGATAGTGGCACATACTAGATCTACGTCTTTGTAATTGTCACCGGTTAACTTGATAGTAGTAACGACTGGCATTTAATTCACTCACCAATCATTTCTACAAATCTAAGCTTTCTTCTCAATCTTCATGCAGACGCCAGCAGCCACGGTCTTACCCATGTCTCGAATAGCGAACCTTGCAAGTTCAGGGAATTGATCCATCTGTTCAATAGCCATTGGCTTGGTTGGACCGAAACGAATCAAAGCAGCATCTCCAGTCTTTAGGAACGGAGGGTTTGCTTCCTTAGTTTTTGAATTCTCTAATAACTCAACGAATCGAACTGCTACTTGGCTAGTATGACAGTGGAATACAGGTGTGTATCCTACACCGATTGCCTTTGGTATTTCCATAAGTTGGATTTGTCCAACGAATGTTTCGTCATGACGTACGAAGCTAGGTGCACTTTCTGGGTATCCAGCAACGTCTCCACGGCGGATATCAGTTGCAGCTAGTCCACGAACGTTGAATCCAACGTTATCACCAGGCTCAGCCTTAGCGTGAACTGTGTGGTGCATCTCAATTGATTTAACTTCAGCAGATTTTTGACTTGGGTTGAAAACTACAGTCTTACCTGAGTTTAGTGTTCCTGTCTCAATCTTTCCTACTGGAACGGTTCCAATACCGCTGATTTTGTAAACATCCTGAATTGGTAATCTAAGTGGACGGTCTGTTGGTTTCGGTGGCATCTTGATTGAATCAATTGCTTCGAACAGAGTAGGTCCATTGTACCATGACATATTTTCACTCTTGTTATAGATATTCTCTCCATAGAAAGAAGAACCAGCAATCATTGGAACATCTGCTGGATTAAATCCAGCCATCTTCAATAGATTGGAAACTTCAGTCTTAACTGAGTTGAATTTATCTTCTGAGTAATCTACACCGCTAATATCCATCTTGTTGATATTAACAATTAGTTGTTTAACTCCAAGTACACGTGCTAAGAAAGCATGTTCCTTAGTTTGTGCGTTTACCCCGTCGTTTGCTGCAACACAAAGAACAGCAGCATCTGCTTGGCTAGTTCCTGTGATCATGTTCTTTACGAAATCTCGGTGACCAGGTGCGTCGATAACTGTAAAGTAATAATTTGGAGTATAGAATTCTTTGTGAGCTACATCGATAGTAATTCCACGCTCACGCTCTTCTTTCAATCCATCCATAACATAAGCCAGACCGAAACCTGCCTTACCATGCTCTGAAGCAAGTTTTTCATTCTTGTCAATTACGTGCTGTTGAATATGACCGCTGTCTAGAAGTAGCCTTCCAACTGTTGTCGATTTTCCATGGTCAACGTGACCAACGAATACTATATTCAAGTGCGGTTTCTTTCTATCTTCCCATTGTGAACCCATATGATACACCCCTAAGGTAGCACGCCGACCGTAGATGCATATTTGAATCCATTCATCTATATGTATATATTAATTAGTTCTATAATAGATACTAACAACGCCGCAGTTCATCGATATTGGAGTTCAATAATGAAATGTTTTACTTGAGTGTTGTGAGTTTTCTCATTTTGTATGTCTGCAGTCCATTCACCTGGTAATTTACCACGTACTGTAGAACCACTAATGACCATCCAAACACAGTGATCATCTGAATCGCAATCTCCAGCATCTCTGTTATCAGGCCCAATTGCTGAAGTATTTGCAACTTCATCATTCGAACTATTGTAAACATAAGTATCTAGTATATTTTCAGAATCTACAGTAATTCCTCCTGCTCCATCATCTTCCTTAGGGTAGATTAGTTTGATTCGAAGATAACGTATCCTATCATCTGTCTCTGTATCATAAGTAATCGGATATTCCCAACTCATTACAACTGGATCATTCCCTAAACGTCGATCTATCTCAAAATCAGACCAAACTCCACGATAGTTGACATATACTTTGGTTTGTTCTGAAGATTTTAATCCATTATTATCGATGACCGTCAAGCTAACTTCCCATGCACCTGCACTAATTGCTTCTCCAGTTGATGGTAAATTTTCCCATTCGATTACTTCGCCTGTTGCATCAATATCATTCTCTAAATCACCATCATTATCTGAATCATAACTGGTATCTAAATCCCAATTCCACTCTACAATATATTCTTCAGCATAGCAATTAGAGTCATCTGGATCACAACCCGCCCATGAATCAGACCCATCAAGAGTTATTTTTGTTGTAAATTCAACTTTTTTATCGCTTATTTCTTTATCTTCTTCACAAACCCAGATTAGAACAAAATTTCCTGCTGGAGCGGATTCTCCATCACAGTCATCATCTTTCTCTGGACTAATATCTGCCTGAGGTTCTCTAGCTGCAGGATCAATAATATTCACAGTCTTCTTAGTAGTAGTTTCTAAAGAGCCATCACTTACTGTCAATTTAACCGAATATTCGCCATCTTGGGCGTATGAATGGGTTGTTGTAAGTCCAGATCCTGTATTACCATCTCCAAAATTCCATGTGAATGTCAATGAATCACCATCTGGATCACTAGAACCTGCTGCATTGAATGTTATTTCATCTCCCGAACGAATGTTTGAATTAGGGTTGAGAGTAAATGTAGAAGATGGGGCATTATTACCGCTAAATTGTTCTAAACAACCTGCAAGAGGTATACTAATCATCAATAAAACCAACATAAATGCAAGTCCTCGAACGCGTGCCATCATGCTTTGCGTGATATCGGTGTTTCATCAAACCTACGGCTCCACGTAATAGGGACTAAAAGTCAAATAAAGACTTCTGTGTCGAAGGATTTTTCGCATAATCTTTCAATTGCGATTCATCAAATTTCAATGCAGATGTGATACGGCCAAGCGATTTTGCTAATCGATTAACGTAATATTGAGGATCTGGTTTAGGAGGTTCATCACCTATTTCATCAACTAACCAAGCTTTTACTTCCATAGGACTTGATTTTGAATTTGTAACAATATAACCCACTTTCATCCCAGGAGTGAACTGTAATCCTCGACTAATTCTTTCTTTGGCAGCCCGAACATAAGGAAGACTGTCAGGATTGGCGTAAATTTTATCAAAAACCCACTTACCTGATTTTTTATCCCAACTTCCTTTGCAAGAACGACTGACAATTAAATCTGAAGTTGGAACATTTCCTTGATGAACATCAGTAATTACTGATTTTGCCAAGTTAATTGCTGCATCCTCATCACCTTCTAATATTAATTCAAACATTTCAGTCATAGTTTTACTTAGTATACTAAAAGAGTCTGTTCTTCTAACTTCATATCCTCGAATCAATAATTCTTCACGTGGCCAAATCACTCTACCAACATATCTTTTTTTAGCACCATGAGAGAAAAATGCCGAAAGAGCTGTTTCAAATTCTAATTCAGCGCCCTCTCGCGTAAATTGATTGGCTAATTGTTCACCAAGTTTGAGTGTCTCGTCTTTGGCAGATTCCCACGCTAATAATTCTGAACCGCCATCTGGTTTTTTGGCAGGTACATTTTTTTGTGTTCGGGTACAAACAAATATTGAATCTGTATCTGAATATACTACATCATAACCATCGTATTCGAGATTAGAAATTATCTCTGTGATGTTATAGCGTGCCCATTCTGTGATGCTAGCGCCTAATTTTTCATGAGTGAAACGATAAAAACTAGAGGCAAATACACCATAAAATGAATTCATGAGAATTTTTACAGCATATTGTAATTGATCATTTAAGAAAGCTCCATCTTCATCTCCACTCTCTAATGCTTCAGAATATGCTTTCTTGTACTTATCTCGACTGTCCATTAGTCCTTGAAGCAATAAAGGAACGAGTCCAACTCTATCTTCTTTCGATAAATATCGTGTTTCAGTAACTGGGGAAATAAAATGACTAGGGTCTTTATCGGCATCTCGAATTAATGTCGTTGAACATATATTATTAGAAATCATTATCGAAGGGTACATCGATTTGAAATCGAGAACTGCTACCCAATTTTTGGTTCCAGGTTCGACTTCATGAACATAACCGCCTGCAATCTGTTCTCTTCGCCCTGAGGTTCTATTGGTTGTTGGTATTGCGACTCCACTCTTATCTGCCAATCTAACAACTAACGAATCAATCCATTGACTAGTTGTACCATTAGATGCTGTTTCAACTGTTGTAGAAGATACAGAGGCTAAGGCCTCTTTGCGAGATACTGACTTTAGCTTATCGAGAATATCTAATGGCAGTATTGTATCTCTAACACAATATTCCATTACTTCATCTGGACGATTTGCCCATTCCATATCCATTTGGCTAGCATCAACATCTAGTTTTTGTTTATCATCTTGATTTGGCCATAATAAATTAGACACATACTTCAGAGACTCTCTCTGTGGACTCAAAGTTTGTCTGGCTTGCCACCAAGCATCTAGAGGAATGCGTCCAGAAATATTCCAAACTCTGTTCAATCTTCTAGAAGGAAATACTCTAAGAGGTTTTTTTGTGCCTATTTCGGCATTTGTGAATGGCAAACGACCCCAACCGAACATAGCTGCTCGATCAGATAATGATTTACCGCTATTCTCTTCAGAGCGTTCTTGCATTCGAGGAAGATCAAAATTATCAATATTATACCCTGTAATAAAATCAGGGTCTTCATCTCTAACTAATCTTGTTAAGCCCTCCATTATTTCCCTTTCAGTACCCTTAAATTCACTGATTTTTCTATCGCCATTTCTATCAATAACTGCGGCTGCACATAAAATTGTATTATGCATTACACTAGTTTCTAAATCATAAGAGAAAGTTACAAAAGGTGTTGGAAAAGGTTCTATACGTTCTAAATCTGAAACATCACAATGCATTATCAAATCAACAGGATAAAGCCCAGCGCCCCCCAATTGCTTTATCTTCTCAGCCGCTAAATTGGAGTCAAAGACCTTTGGAATACTATCTGGAGCACGTTTCCCTGCCCAAAGTACCTTTCCTCTAAATGAAATATGAGGGCCTAAATCACAATCCATCAGAAGACGATGAACAAAAAGAATATCGGAACTTGTGACATCCCATCCGATTGAAGATAATTCACTTCTAAGTTTGGATACAGACATAGTATCCTTGACTGAAACTCTCCAATGAGGCTTCTGTTTTCCTTCATATAATTTATTTCCAAGACTTACAGGTTTACCAACCACTCTCCAATCATCAGATATAGATTCTAAAGATAAATTTGGAGACTTCGAGTTAGAATTTGTTTGAGGGTCTGAAATTTCCACATAAGGGTTCAATCCATTAACTAGTAATAAAACAGAATGTCCTGATTTAGATCGACACCAAAGTTCTATTGCAGTTTTACCAACATTTCCTGGCCATGCTCTATCATCACCTGAGATAATACAAGCTTCTTCCCTCCATTCCAATGTATACACCGTTACCTATCATTAGTGCGTATCACACCAACACTTGTGAAGTTCTCCTAATGCTATTTTGTGTTTGATTGAGCGCAACCGTTGAAAGCCGCCCCCTCACCCTGTCATTTGATTGAGGCCTTTACGATGTTAGATGATTCAAAGCCAAGCATTGATTGGGACAGTCTAACATTTAGTTTTACTGAAACAGATAGAATGTTTATGGCCACTTGTAAACAAGGTGAAGAATGGCAAAAAGGAGTCATGCAGGATTATCAAGATTTGAAAATTTCACCCGCTGCTGGAGTCATAAATTATGGTCAAGGATTGTTTGAAGGCATGAAAGCTAGGCGTGCAGAAGATGGAAGAGTTCTATTGTTCAGACCTGAATTTAATGCACGAAGATCTGCGGATGGTTGTAGAAGGCTCGGAATGCCTCCTGTTTCAGAAAAAATGTTTCTCGAAGCTGTAAGAAAAGTTGTAAATGAAAATATTCGTTGGTTACCACCTACAGGAAGAGGAGAATTATATATTCGACCTTTGATTTTTGGTAGTGGACCTATTTTGGGGGTTGCTCCTGCACCAAAATATACATTCCTAATTTATGCAGTACCAGTTGGACCATATTTCAAGGGAGGGATGAATCCTATTTCTTTGAAAGTCTCAGATGAATATCATCGAGCTGCCCCTGGAGGTTCAGGTGGAGT
This sequence comes from Candidatus Thalassarchaeum sp., assembly GCA_016777225.1. Classification (GTDB taxonomy): domain Archaea; phylum Thermoplasmatota; class Poseidoniia; order Poseidoniales; family Thalassarchaeaceae; genus MGIIb-O2. The sequence continues at coordinate 19,959 of JADHRW010000005.1, forward strand.
GAAAGCCATCGGAAACTATGCTCCCGGAATGATGCCTTCAAAAAATGCCAAAGCAGACGGTTATGCTGAAATTATTTATCTTGACGCTGTAAATCATAAGTATGTGGAAGAAGTAGGTGCTGCTAATTTCTTCTGTGTTAAGGATAAAGTAATTTACACTCCAGAACTTACTGGGACAATCTTACCAGGAATTACTAGAATGTCTACAATCGAATTAGCTAGATCGTTAGGATATGAAGTTGAAGAAACAAAAATCGATATTGATTTTGCAATGACTGCAGATGAAGCATTTTGCGCAGGAACTGCTGCAGTTATTTCTCCAATTGGCTCAATAGAACATGGTGGAAAAATTGCAAATTATTCTAATGGAGGAATTGGCGAAATAACTCAAGAACTCTATATCGCTTTGACCGACATCATGAATGGACGGGTTGAAGATAAATTTGGATGGACCCCAGAACTGTAATTATTTACGGCCAAATTTCTTTTTTCTTTGCCCGCTAGTATTTCCTTTGAATGATTTTCTCTGTGTTCGGATTTGCCTATCTCCTTTCTTCTGAGATTTCTTATTTACTGATTCATCATTCTTAGATTCTTTGAACTGTCGGCGAAGACGTAGGCCAATACTCTGCATTACTCCTTCTTTTGACTCTGCCTTAGTTACAGAAATTGCCTCTTGAGTTGAAAGAATAAGCCGCCCTTCATTATTATGTGGACGAGAGGGGTGGCTAGCTTCTGTATCACGCTTCATTTTAGAAAGTCCTACATCGCGTGCAGCCCATACAATAGCATCTAAACTCGGATTTGGGATTGAAGCTTCTTTGGGAACTCTTCGACCTTCAGAACGAGATAATTTAGAATCGAAATATCGAGTCCAAATTATCATCTTTGACTTGTCGGCCGTCATGCTATCGCTCACTCCGTGTTATTTGACTAACTTGAGTGCTTCGACTGAATCATTCTTCGATAAGAACGCCGGAAACTACTCCATCCATACCAGGTCGGCTAGTAACTTTCACCTTACCAAGTTCGGTCTGAATAATTGCGCCTTTAGTAACTATGTTACGGCGAACGAAATTAAGATTTGCACTATTTTCAATAACATTGGAAATCGTAGACCTAGTAGTCTTACCATCCTTTGAGTGAACGTTTACTGTGTGCGCAGAAGTAACTCTTACCGTCTGTGAACCAGCATTTTTTCGGTATTTTTTAGAAGCATCTTCACTACCTACAAAAGCATATTGAGTTTCACTAGAAATCTCTGTTCGGCGCTTACCGCGGTAACGGTTTGGTCGCTTCAAGCGTCCACCGGTTGCTTTGCGTCGAGAGATACCATGCCACTTTGCCATGCAAGCCGCCGTCTTGCCTCCCTTATTTCAATAGATTGGAATAAACAAAGACAAGGAAATAAGCATATTTGTCTCTAAAAGACCATTACTATTTGAAAAATTTAACAATTTAGCCTAAGTACAGTTGATAGATGATATCCTCTCAGAACTACTTGTGAGTGAGAAGAGACTTCGCCGCCGGACACCTATTAGGTTGAAGCAAATACGTAAAGAAATCCAGGAGATCTCTGAGCGAATGAAGGTAGAATTAAATCTATCTGACTCTTTCTTAGAGAGGGGACATTTCCAAGAAAGGGACCTCATACTTGTCGATAAAATCCCTCTTGCTATGCAAATACAAACTGATTCAGGGAGATTATGGTATCCAACAATCAGAGGTATACTAACATGGGGAGCTGAGAAAAATTGGGCTGCTGTTGATCATGGGGCCATTCCCTTTTTGATGAATGGAGCAGATTGCATGGGAGCAGGCGTTCATCAGGCTGATCCTGAAATAGAAGCAGGAGATTTGATGTGGATTAAAGATCAACAACATGGAAAACCATTAGCAATAGGTATGGCAATTGTTAGTGGTAGTGAAATGGCAGAAATGGACAAAGGCAAAGCGATTAGAACAATTCATTGGGTTGGAGATGAACTTTGGGAACTGGAAACGTGAATCAATAGGATTCATTTATAGGAATCTTTTGGAATAGTCATGCATAAATTCATCGCAGTAACTATTGTTGCGATTTTAGCATTCAATGTTGCGGCTTCAGAAGGTGGGGTTAACGAAGAAACTCCAATCAATGGAACAGATATTGAATCTATTTACTACTATCATGTAGCTCAGGCAGGAGAGGCGTTCAGTATCAAAGTGAATCTGACTGAAGAGGCAGGAAATAATGTAACTGAAGTTAGTTGGATTACCCAGGTATGTATTAACTCGGGAATCTGCTATCCACCAGAAACTCATACTCTAGAATCAGAAAATGGTGACCTATGGATTGGAGAAATAATTCCCGAAGATACTGCTACCTATATCAACTGGAGATTTGAGGTATTGAGGGACGATGAAAATACTACAAAAGTACCTGAGAATGGATTTGGCTGGAAAATTTGGTCTGATTGTTGGTATGATGGTAATAATTGGGGCGGAAATGATAGTTCATGTTGGCCAAATGATGATAGCGATGAAGAACGTCTCCCTGGATTTATTGCAACTCTAACTTTGGCAGCAATAGGGACAGCAGGATTGATGACTCGACGCGACTGAGCAAAATCATGGTTGATGAGGCGGAGACATCAGGATTTATTGATTTAGAATTTGTTGAACTGCCAGAAGAAGATATGAATAAACAAGCAATGAGTTTCTTTAATTCTATGAATAAAAGACGTACTACAAGGCATTTTTCAGAAAGAAATGTCCCTAGAAAATTAATAGAGTATGCTATCAAAACTGCTGGCACTGCACCATCTGGTGCTCATTTACAACCATGGACTTTTGTTGCAATATCTAATAAAGATTTGAAAAATAAGATTCGTCAAGCAGCAGAAGATGAAGAAAGAAAAACATATTCAGATAGAATGCCAGAATCATGGGCGGAATTATTACGACCTCTTGGCACTGACTATGTCAAAGAACACATAACAGATGCCCCATGGATTATTGTGGTTTTTAGACAAACTAAAAGAATACGTGATAATGGTGAAGTAGGCCCTACTTATTATTCACAGGAATCTTGTGGTATTGCGATAGGACTATTCATTGCAGCAATACAAAATATGGGACTAGCAACATTAACTCATACTCCATCTCCTATGAAGTTCTTGAGAAATTTACTAGGACGTCCTGAACATGAACATGCTATGCTTTTGATGCCTGTTGGATATCCATCAGATGATGCAAAAGTCCCCGATATTGCCAGAAAAGATATTAATGAGATTTCAGAATGGTTTGATTAAATATTCTATTCATTTGTAGAAGGTGTAAAAAATATTAGAGCTACACCTGAACCTATAATTAGTAAACCACCTATGATAATCTTAGTACTCAATACTTCATCGAATAATATTATTCCATATATAGTTGCAATTATCACAGTAAGATATGAGAATGCACTAACCCAAGCAGCATTTGCTTGATGGTAAGCCATTGTTATTCCAACTTGCCCCCCACCAGCCCCTACTCCAATTCCAACTAATGCTGCTAACATTTCCCAAGTAAGGTTAGTTAATTCGGGCGCTGCTTGGATTACAGAACCTGCAACAGAAAATGCTGCAAACCAAAATACAACTGTTGAAGGTGAATCTGTTTTTCTCAAATCTCTAACGAAAATATATGCTAAACCAGCAAATAATCCAGAACCCAAAGCCAGTAAAGCATTAGGATCTATACTATCTAAATCAGGCGATACAATTAGTATAATTCCTATAAATGCAGTAAATAGTGAAATTAATACAGAGGTAGATACTTTTTCACGAATGAGACTACCTGATAAAAGAGCAACAAATAATGGAGCTGTATATTGTAATGTTACTGCCTGTCCTATAGGGATTAAAGATAGAGCTGAAAAATATAATATCATAGCAATTAATCCAACCAAACAACGTAAAAACATTTTTTTCGGATCATTCATTTTCAGACTAGTGCCTCGGAATCTAGCAAAGATTATTACGGCTAAAGCAATGACCAAAGAACGGATGAAAATAATCATCCAAACATCTGCATTTACTGATGTCCATTTTACAAGCGCATTCATAGTTCCAAAACAAATACTACCGAATATCATCCAAAGAACTGCTATCCTAGGAGAATCAATAGGATTTTTATCATCTAAAGAAACATAGGATGAAAGATCTGGGCCATCTTTGGCTAATGCAGATACAGATTTTAAACCTCTACCGAGGCCTTTTGAAGACATTTAAATTAGTCCCCATCTTTTTTCTAAAGTATCTGAAACACCTTGATAATCTTGACCGCCATTACTATTTGGGTCATGCAAATGAATTGGAACACCATGACTTGGAGCTTCTGCTAATTTGATATTTCGACGAATAGCAGGATGTACTACAAATTCAGGTAAATGTTCTAAGATTTCTGAAGCAACTTGCTGATTAAGAAGAGTACTTGCGTGCATAGTCAACAAAACACCATCAACTCCTAATTGAGGATTGAGAAGATTTCGGACTTCCCTAAGTGTACCTGCCAACATTGCTAAGCCTTCTAATGCAAAGTATTCTGTTTGAACAGGTATCAATACACCGTCGCTAGCCACTAAAGCATTGATTGTGACTAATCCCAAAGAAGGAGGGGTGTCAATTATTACAATATCATAATGCGGCAGTAATGGCTGTAATGCCTCTGCTAATCTTCTTTCTCTACCGAGCTGACGTAACATTTCTTGCTCTAAACCTACTAAACTCCGATCACCGACTATCATATGAAGACCATCGACGGCTGTTGCATGACGAGCAGTAACTGCTGTCTCTGGCGATAATATTAGATCTCTAGTTGTATGTTTTACCTTACTTTTGTCTACTCCTAAACCAGTCGCACAATTCCCTTGAGAATCAGCATCGACTACCAAGACTCTGTGGCCTCGTAATGCAATTTGTGATGCGATATTAATTACAGTAGTAGTTTTTCCAACACCACCTTTCTGATTAATCACAGTAACTACCCTAGCACGACCACTAGGTGTAGGAGAAGGAAAGGGTAGTTCTAATGGCTTACTTGTTTGCTGAGTTGTAGTTGGATTTAATTCTTCTTTAGAGGAACGGATATGTTCCTCTTCAGTAAATTCTACATCGATAATTAATGGAACTTTTTCAACTTCTGGAAGTCTAGTATCTTCATCATTAATAGACATACAGCCCTTTCGGCGCTTGGAAAGAAGTTGAATGTGCCGCTATAATTGACTTGGTATTGATTGATTTCTATAGTCACTGAGAAGAGCCAATCACTTCGGCCCAAGCAAGCATTCTCCCGGTTTGAGCATCCATTGCATAATTGATATTATGTTCACGATTAGACTCAACCCATTCTCTACTGCCTACAACTAAAACCTGGCCCTCAGTTAGATCTCCCGGTAAGAAAGAGAATAGATCACTCTCTTCTGAAACTGAGAGTCTGTAACCATAATTTATACCATCAATATCATGTGAAATGGATAAACCCTCATATCGATTAGTATCGAGAATTCTAGCTTCTAAATTTTTCAATGTATGAGTAGACGGAATAGCCTCTTGATTCCAAGTAATTTCGCCATCATTTCTTCTTTCGCTCTCAAAAGAGCATGCATCATTCTGACGAATTATTGCCCATCCAGAAGTTTCATCTGAACGAACCCAAGAAAGATTCCATTCTTCAAAATATTCATTCGATTCTACATTGGATGAGTATGAATAAAAACCTTGCCAGATATAGCCATCTGAATCAATTGCAACAGTAATATCTCTATTAGTATAATTGGAACGTAGACAATTGACTGCATCTTCTAAACTGAAACTTCTAATTTCTGATTCATCCCACATAGCTGTAGACCAATCTTTTTTTGCTGATTCACTTAACTTATCTTCACCAGGCCCTGGTCGGCTAACATAAGTAGAACCCCAAGGTATAGATTTAGAACCTGAATCAGATGTTATTTGACTCATTTTCATACTAATTGTCAAAGTACCTTCAGGTAGAGCAGCGTCTGTTGCTGTACTCTCAATAAAACTACAATCTGATGTACTCTGATCTTTATCAATTAAAATATCAACTACTTGTTCGACTGGCCAAGGTACACCACTTTTGACTAAAATATCAATATTCATTCTACCAAGGCATCTTTCAACTTCGGTATTAGTTATAGAAACTGGATAAACAAGTCCATGTTCAGCATTCCTCTGTTCACTACCCACTTCCCAGTTCCAATCTTTATTCCAATCTGATAATGACTCAGATTTCATTCCAGATTCTAACTTTATATCACCAAAGAATTCATGTAATGCAATAGGAGTAAGTGGGAAAGTCAATATTGTAGCAATACCATCTAAGTTTCCAAAACCATCAGCACCAAAAGTCACAATATTTGCTTTTGTATTATCACCCTCGATATCTGTAAAAGATATGTCAGATTCTGATCTGAGAATACTTTGTTCTGCTAATTCATCGTAAATATTTGTATCCATTGAAAGTTGATTACCAGATAAAGACCACCCAAGATTACCACAAATATTAGTTTCTTTCCAAGTCTTACCCTCTAAATCAATATTAAGATTATGTGTGATTTTTTGCTGGACTGTTAGATGAGAACGTCCATACGCATCTTTCACAGAAACGACACCTTGTAGAGATGATTCGGCGGAATCAATAGGGTGTGTAATCTCAGAACTATCGCCTTGAATTATCTCTATTGAACCAGTACCCGCCAGATTAACGGTTAACCTATTACATGCATCTTGGATTGCAGTTTCAGGTAATGCGTCTCTTAACAAAGAAACCATCTCATCACCTTCAAGATCTATCAATCCATCACTCAAAGTAAATGTCATTGAATCATCATAATTCAAAGGACGTGCTTGAAATGAGGAGTCGGCAGATAGGAAATAAAATACACCAGCACTAACCAATAAAATAACTAAGGAAATCGCTGAAATTTGTAATCTATATTTCTTGAAAATATCTAATGAAGGGAGAGTAATAGTGACCGACGGTTTTTCAACATCTTCACTTTGATGTTTTATTTCGACTTCCTTTCTATGTAAATCACTAGATTCTCCATCCCATGGATCATCATCTTCTAAAATCAGAGATTCCTCATGCTGATTATCATCTAAAATAGGTTTCTCTTCAATAATTTCTGCCTCTAATATTTCCGCTTCCATTATTTCATTTTCAGAAATAATCGATTCTTTAATCGGCTTGATTTCATCATCATCAACTCGTGAGATTAAACGATCAATTGCATCATCAATTTCTCTAGATGAGCGGACTTTATCTTTGATTACTGCATCCTGAGGTTGAACTTGAGCAATCTCGATATTTTCATCATCAAGAAATAATTCTTTATCATCCTGATTTTTCAAATTATTCTCTAAAATTCTCACAATCAAGTCTGCTTTATTGCCTGAGATTAATAATTCGCCTTTTTTACATATCTCCCTTAACTCAGAAACCTTCATTTCAGATAATGAGTCGAAGGTAAAAGACTCCTCGTCGGACATAGTTAACAGGCTTAGTCGAATAGTCGGGTCTTTCAATACCTTCCTTCTTTTGTGTTACAGAATGGCTAGTAGTGGACAAAAATACCATTTGCGGAGCCAAAGAACTCAAGAAGGATTGGCGGTCGCGCGAATTATGGACCCTCGATTAGTAATTCTCTCTCGTGGACCACAGTTATACTCAACAAAACGAATTGCCGATGAGGCAGAAAAGGCAGGGTGGGCAGTTAAAATTCTAGATCCTCTAAAAATTGGTCCACCTCCCTTTGGCGATAATAAAAAAAGTGAACTCCAGCACAAAGGATGGGCGATAGATTGCGAGGCAATAATTCCAAGAATTGGTTATTCTATCACCGAAAAAGGGACCGATAGAGTGAGAGATTTTGAAAGAATGGGTGTGATTGTAATGAATTCCAGTGATGGAATTAAAAGAAGCAGAGACAAATTAATCGCTGGACAAGCATTGGCAGAGGGAGGAATTCCTGTCCCTATTACTGCCCAAATAGTCACATGGGAAGATACAAACAGAGCCATCACTAGAGTTGGTGGAACTCCTTGCGTAGTTAAATCAACAGAAGGCACGCATGGTTCAGGGGTCTTCCTAGCACATACTGAACAACATGCCCGTCAATTAGTCTATCAGATGTTAGAAAGAGGAATGAGACCTTTGGTACAGGAATATATCGAAGAATCTCATGGAAAAGATATACGAGCATTAGTAGTTGGAGGAAAAGTAGTAGCATGTATGCGTAGAAGGGCTAATGGAAACGAATTCCGCTCAAATTTTCACCTGGGTGGTAGTGTGGAAAAAATCGAAATTGACCCTAGATTTGAAAAAATCGCTGTAAAGGCTGCAGAAATTCTAGGTCTTGAAATCGCTGGAGTCGATTTGTTAGAATCTAAAAGAGGCGCACTTGTATTAGAAGTAAATTCGAGCCCTGGATTAGAAGGTATTGAGAGGGCATCTGAGAACAATGTAGCAGGTGCAATTGCGGAAAGATTGAATGATTTATTGAGAATTTCTAATCAAAAAAAAGATCTAACATCTATTGATAATCAAGGGCATAATTCTTTTAGAAATAGTGGTAAGTCTGAATCATAATTTTTAATATCGGCTTTTTTATTATTACATTAGAAAAGGCTTCGCATCTATCACAACAAGAGAAGCATTCAAGTTCAATCAGGGAATCTTGGGCTTGTCTATACGGACATGGGATGCACGTCGTTCGCGACGCTGAGGCGAGGGAATTGACTAAACAGAATGAAAAGATTGGTGACTCTTGGGTTGATAAAAACTTGAGAAATGAACCTATTTTGAATAGTAGTGAATTATTAATTCATACCAAAAATCTTCCACAACGTCTCCAGAGATTGGCATTATTACCATGGTTCGAATGTTGGTTACAACAATTAAGGACAGAAAAGAAAAGTGAGCATACAATTAGAGCTTATGTTGTAGCAGCAAAAACATTCACTATGACTTCATTACCAAATGAAAAGCCTGAAACATGGGATATAGTACAAGAGTTACGTGTTTCAGATTTATTTACTAGATGTGAGCCTAATAATGGTAGAATAGATTCATGGTTAAATACAATTGGAAATTTACGTCCAGCCACAATTAATGCCAGAATTGCAGCAATAACACATCTTCTAAAGTGGTTAGGTTATACAATCCCTGAATGGATTCAAAGACCGACTAGATCAAGATCTCTGCCAAGAACTTTAGGAAAGAGAGATTTACAGAAAGTAAGACTTGCAGCAACGAGATCTGAAGATCCAATAGCCTTCCCAATCATTACAATGATGTTAGATACTGGATTAAGATGTTCTGAGATATGTAATCTAGATTTAGATGATGTAGACTTAGATGATTTATCCGCTTTAGTAATTGGAGGGAAAGGAGAAAAAGATCGGACCGTTCTTTTTACAAATGCTACACTAAATGCACTGGAAGCTTGGAGACCAATAAGAAATGCAAGATTAAAATCCTGTGTAAGAAAAGAAGATGAACGATCTTTATTCTTTTCAAGTAGGAGTCGGAGATTAAATCCTCGTTCTGTTCAAAAATTACTTGATCGTATTGCTGACGCTTCAGATATACCCAGGACAAGACTGAGCCCGCATGTGTTGAGACACTCTTTTGCTACTGGATTATTAGAAAGAGGGGCTGATTTGGTAACTATACAGAGACTTTTAGGACATGCTAATATCTCTACGACTAGAGTTTACCTAGAAATTGGAGACCAAACATTGAGAGAGATTTATCATCGTGCACAGTCAACACCAAGTTTAGCTGAATCAGAAAATGAATCAATAATTGGAAATAGAACAGAGAAATCTCCAATAATTAACTAATTATTTTCGAGCAGGATTTTTTTTGTTATCTCTTTTGTTAACAACATCAGGGCCTTGCCATTCTCTATTAGCAGACATACCATTGCCTTGATGGCCTGGAAGAGGGCAGTGTTTGCCTGCACGGCACCTAGAGCAGTTATCATTAGGGGGCTTTTCTACTGTCTTTACCAGACGACCATACTTCCTCCTAGGCATGATAATGAATTTCATCGGCGGGCTTTAGCAGTTCGTATCACTTCTTCACAAAAATTCATACATTTATCAGTCGACTTGATGTTTAAGTTACATCACGCATTGTCGTGGAAGAAGTTTCTAGTTCCAGAAAACCTCTTGGTTGCGACCCAAATAATAGTTTACTATTCGCCCAAGTTATTTCAGGCGAACCAAAGATGATAATAGATGGAGAGGGGTTTCTTCGTTCTGTTAATTGGCATGATAAAAAAAATAATGTTTATCTAGGAGATGTGGCCAATGTTTCTCTACGTTCATTGGGTCCTCATGACCCTCCCAAATTTATTAAAAAACCAGATTTTGATGAACAAAGATGGGTTTTAACATCATCTGCAGGGGAACTAAAAATTAAGATTACAAGCGATGTATATTGGGGATTTGGATTATTTTCTAAATGTTTCTTTAATATTATTGAATTAACTGGTCCTTTATCACTCAGAGCAAGGTGTGTTCATGATATAATGGCTTCATTAGGTAGAAATCCGTGGGAAGCAAGTAGAGTTAAAAAATTCGAAAAAGAGACAAATGCTACGATTAGTCAACATGGGAAATGTTGGGAAGAGTTAGTAAAATATGCTCGTGATGAAATGGAAGAAGAAATAAAAATAGTAGAAGAAGAAGTCAAATCTTTAATTGGCACCGAAAAAGGAATTGAAAGAATTCTAGAGCTTGCAAAATACGCTATAGAAGATGCTAGAGCCGCTCTTTTAGATAGAAATGCACCTGCAGTAGAAAGAGCATTGGGGAGAGCGATTACTGCATTGATTGAAGCTAAGCCAAATACAGAAGTAAGATCTTCAGAATTAGAATCTTTGATTATCAGAGTAGAGAATATTGATATTAGAAATAAAGATGAACAAATTAATGCATCAGATTTATTAAAAAATGATATTGATTTTGTAGATCTGACAGAGTCAGAATAAAATCAAAGTCCGAAAGTACGACCTAACCAATGAATAACACCATGGTTAGCCAGATAAACTGATACAGAAAAGAAGATACAAATGAAGTAAATTGTACCCCTTGAGATTTGAATAGCATCTTCAGACTCTTCATCGAAGTATCGAATCAAACCAGCTGCTTGCTGAATTCCACTGCCCTTCTTGTCCTTAGCCATCGACTCGCCGACCGACATAGAGTATTTCAACGCGGCGAATCAATGAATTCGAAGAAATAAAGGAAAATTAACTAGAATAATGTCTAAATTATGGGTCTAATGTCTCAATTAAAACACAGCCACCATCAAGTTCTACAATACAAGATGCTGCGTCCATTGCTGTTTCCAGCCCCATTGTCATGAGTATTTCTCTACGAGATCCATTATCTGATTGGAAAATTAGTCTATGACTTAATGCGTCGAGTACGCGCTTATCTACAATCTGCCAAATCCATTCATCTCTTTCAACATTAATCAAAGCCTCTACGGGAACTAATGGGCCTTGTTTAACTCCATTCGTTCTTGCTCTTTTCATTAGTTCAGCAAGTTTTCTTGATGCACCACCCTTATCAGTTCTAATCGGATCTCCTGTTTCTTTCGCTATACGTCGCCTTAATCGTGTCATGTGCATCCCAAATACGGTAACTACCGTAACCCCTGAGGGTTTGTTTGAAGGTATAACTATTTATGGAAATTAAATCTATTAGGGACGGTTTTCTTTAGTGAAAAAATAATTCCAAGTATGAACTTATCAATAATGCTCTTCCGTTTGGTTCATGGCTAATAGGTCAACCGTTGAGATATGGGTTTGGATGAGCGCTCTTGGGATACGATTGCCTCGGAGAGTGTTCTTCTCAATGCAGTTAGCAAATGGAGAGATGACTCAGACACATGGTTGAAACACTCTGTAGAAAGATTATCTGAGACAGTCAGAGTAAACCCTCTAAGAAATGATAAAGAATGGGTTGAAAATTGGCTTAAAGCAAACGGTGCTAAAAAAATAGATTGGTTTACTGGTGTAGGAAGTGCATGGATTTTACCTTTTGAAAGAGGAAAAGCAGAAGGGGATATTAAAATAATATTATCAGCATTACATGAAACTGGTCGATTAACTCGTCAAGAGGCTGTTTCTATGATACCAGCAATTGCTTTGGATGCGAAACCAGGAGATGTCGTTCTTGATATGTGTGCTAGTCCTGGCTCTAAAACAACGCAAATTGCTGAACATCTAAATGAAAAAGGAATTGTAATGGCTAATGAAGTAGTGAATAGTAGGATTAATACATTAGTTGCTAATACTAAACGCCATGGTTCCATTACACCAATTATTGTACATCATGATGGGCGATTTATACCTAAAGTACCTGTAAGTGGCTTTGATAAAATTCTAGTTGATGCGCCCTGTACTGGTTCGGCCACAACAAGGAAGAATCCTGATGTTTGGAATAAGTGGCTACCATCCGGAGGTCGAACTCTACATAAATTACAGCTTGAATTATTAGTTAGGGCGATAAATCTCACTAAACCAGGTGGTAAAATAGTATATTCTACTTGTTCTCTTGATCCAGTTGAAAATGAAGCAGTTATTGCAGAAATTCTTAGGAGATTTAACTATATTTCTTTAGTTTCACCTACAGATTTGATAAAGAAAATACCTAGCAGAGAAGGGTTTATTGAATGGCCAAATCTAGATGATAATGGGATGATTTCTGATAATATCAATATAGAAAAATCAATGTCATCTCCTGATGAATATGATATTAAAGAACAACTTCCAAATTGTTTAAGAATATGGAATGATGATGTAGATGCAGGGGGTTTCTTTGTAGCAATATTAGCAAAATCATCAAATTATCAAGAGCCTAATGTTGAGATTGATAGAATATTAGAGCCAGAACAAATCAAGCCTGATGAGAGTAATTTTCCACAACCAATCGAATCAGATATGCACACTATGATTAAACAAAATCTAGGCTGGGAACAAGAAAATCTGTGGATTAGAGGTAAGAATATATTGTGGTCTACTACGGAAGCGAGAGAAATATGGAAATCAGAAAGAAGCAAAAGAAGTGGACGGACTCTCATACCTGGAAATCGATGGAGGCCACTGAGAGTTATACACCTCGGATTATTAAGTCTAAAGTTAGAAAAAAATAAAATGGAGCGGGTTTATGGGAGAGCGGTTAGAAAAATTGTTCCTGAAATTAAATCAGGCAAATCAGAAGTCAGCAGTCAAGTCATTAATGAATTATTAATTGGTAAAGAGCCTCCTGCTTATGAGATAAGCCTGGAGTTAGACCAAATACGAGGTGGACATTTATTAATCGAAGAAAATCAAGGAGAATGTCTGCCCGTTTGGATAGGAGGGAGGGTATCGCTGATGATTTCTGAACAAGAAAGAAGAATATTGAGAGCAAAAAGGAAATTACCAATAATTCTAGATGAAGAAGAATGACGCTGAATCTAGACAAATGACTAGAAATATATTGAAATAAATAGCATATGTTCAATAGCCGCACTCAGAGAGAGTCAGTTAGGGTGAAATTTTGTTAGATGAAATAGATCAAAAAATAATAAGAGTTCTTGAGAAAGACGCTAGAACTTCATTAAGGAAAATCTCTGAACTTGTTGATGTGTCCCTTGGAACTGTTTCCAATAGAGTTAAGAAAATGGAAAAAAATGGAGTTATTAAAGGATATTCAGTTATTCTTAATCCTGATGAAATAGGTTGGGAATTAAATGTCGTAATTGGCTTAAGAATCCAAAAAGGTAGATTAATTGAAATTCAAGAAAAGATTGCTCAGGATTCGAGAGTTCATGGAGTATATGATGTAACAGGAGACTTTGATTCAATGGTCATAGCTAGAGCAAAAAATAGGAAAGACTTAGATGATTTATCAAAAAATGTGCTATCAATTGATGGAGTAGAAAGATCTATCACACATCTTGTACTTAATACAGTAAAGGAGAAACCAGCATCATTACCAAATTAAGAAATCATAATTCAGATATTATTTGGTTGAAAATCTCTGAGTATGGGCTAATTGATTCTACTGTACGACATTCTGATTTGAGTTGCTTGGATAATACCGACCTTAATCTCTCATCTATTCTTATATCCATTGATTCTAAACGTTCTTTGAATGAATTTTGGAGACTATCTCCAGTTCGATCCCAATCCATTAGTAAAATTATTTTAGGCAGGCCATCGAGTGCTAAATCAGAACCATATTTTTCATATAAATATGCTATCATTCGAGAGCGATCCCAGCCTCTATTAATTGTTTCTATAATTCCAGAAAAGCCAATTCTTCTAAGACATTTTACATCTTTAATCCCTTCTACTAATAATGGACAATTATAGCCGCCATGGCTTATATTACGATTCCTAATAATTGATTCTTGAATAGATTTCGCGGCTATAATAAATCTCTCTTCATGAGTATTTGGGAACTCTTTTGTAGGCATTTTTATTCACCAAGCAGAGATAAAATCTGTTCATATTTAATATTTTTAATTCGAACGGTTTTTCGGCGACTCTTATGTCCATTTTCTAAAGACACATTTTTTTTATTTATTGATGCCCAACTAGAGATTAATTCTAATAATTCGGAATTTGCTCTACCTGAAATTGGAGGAGACGTAACTGATACTTTCAGCCGACCTCTCCATTGCCCAACTCCTAATATTCTTTTTTGGCTAGAATTTGACAGTATTACAAGGAATATTATTACATCGTCACCAGAGTCCACTAACCATCTCTGTGACATTTCAATATAGCCCCGTTAATGATGGTTTAGAAATTATTCTAATAGTTGTCTCTGAGCAGTTAGTAAGGTACACTATCCGCGACACTTATGAGTAGGTTTCACTCCCGATGAAACGAGATTAGCATGGCTGTGACATCACCTCTCTTCAACGTACTTTGGGACGAGTATATTCTTTGGTCTTTGTTAGTAGGTGTTTTTACCTTCGGATGGTTATATCACCACTCTTTTGCATATCGTTCTACAGATGGCGAAAATGTGCCAAATGTAGATGAATTAAAGGTTGGTGTTTTTCCAAAACATAATGACGACTTGAAATTAGAAGTTGCCTGGACTGTTGCCCCATTTCTTCTTATTATTTACTTAACATATATTTCATGGGCTCCGTTAGATCATGTATGGGCCGCTGCAGGGTCGGACGCAAGAGGAGATGAATGCTTACTAGGCGAATCATCCAACAATATATTCTATGCCGATACAGGATTCGTTGATTCTGAGTGTTATCATGTTATTGAAATAACAGGTCAACAATGGTTCTGGTCATTTGACTGTGACCCTAATTTAGATGACGAATATAGTACAAGAAACTTCAGTTTGGGTGCAGATTTATGTGCTGTTTCTAGTCAAATGATTGAAGGTTATGGGATGCAACCTGTAATTAATTTGAAAGCCGGGGAAACATATCTACTTGTCATGGAATCTGAAGATGTAACTCATGCACCCTGGTTCTTACAATTAAGTACAAAAGAAGATGTTCTTCAAGGACAGAAAACCACAATGTGGCTTCCTATGACAGATGTGGGGGATTCATTGATTCTTTGTACAGAATATTGTGGAGATTCTCATTCGCTTATGGCAGCAGTAGTATCAGTGCATAGTTAGTTGGGGGAATAGATATGAACAGGGAAAAAATAATATCCAGAACTCTAGTAATTTTCACAGTATTGCTTTTGGGAATGGTTGCAGTTCCATCTGCTACATCATTACCAACAGGTGTGGCTGGAGTCAAAGATTCGGGATGTAATTGCCACGGAGCAGTAGTGAGTGATTCAGTTATTCCAACATTAGAGGGATTGCCTGAAACATATAATTATTCAGAAATCTACACATTAAATATAGCTTTCACAGGAGGGCCTGCTGATCCTGCAAATATTAATCAGGGCGGATTTAATCTATGGGTAAGTGATGGAACGATTACGCCTAGTGATGCATCTGTTCAATCATGGAATCCGAATGAAGTATCTCACACCGATGCTGGAAACGATCAAACGTCTTGGACTGTCGAATGGACAGCTCCTGCTAATGACAGAAATGTACAATTCATTCTACATACTAACTCTGTCAATGGAAATGCAGGTAGTGCAGAAGGTGGAACAATTGGAGACGAGTGGAATCGACTCAGCATTCAGATTTCTTCTCCTGTTGTGATATTGGAACAAGCCAATCCATATACAGTATTGACAACGCTAATTGTGGTTAGCTTTGTATTATTATTGACAGTATTAACATTCATCTTCTATCAGAATAATCCTGAATCTTTTGATTGGGAACACTTTGCGCCATGGGTTGCTGGATGGTTGACTACAACTGATCATAAGAGAGTCGGTACACTGTACTTCTTAGCTGGATTCTTTTTCCTTGGAATTGGAGGAATAATGGCTATATTGATTAGAATTCAATTAATGGTACCTGGAAATGATTTCCTAACTCAAGACCAATATAACCAATTTTTCACACTCCACGGAACCACAATGATATTTTTAGCCGCTATGCCCCTAATTAATGGTGCAGCCAATTGGATGGTCCCCCTACAGATAGGGGCTCCTGACCTTGCCCTACCGAGGTTAAACGCAATGAGTTTCTGGCTACAACCAGTCGGTGCCGTCTTAATTTTCACAGGAGTATTTTCGGGAACTGGAGCAGATACTGGTTGGACCGGGTACGCGCCCTATATTGTGAGTGAGACGGCGCATGTAGGAACTACAATGTGGGTTGCTGGACAAATACTACTCGTAGCATCATCGACTTTAACCGGAATAAATTTCTTGACAACTATTGCAGTCATGAGAGCCCCAGGCATGGGTTGGATGCAAATGCCGCTATTTACGTGGTCAATTCTTGTAGCTAACCTAATGCTATTCCTATCAATACCTGCATTTGGTGTAGGGCTGATTCAAGTATATCTCGATAGAGTAATTGGGACGGCTTTCTACGATGCTGCATCCGGAGGAGATCCGTTACTCTGGAGCCATTTATTTTGGTACTTTGGTCATCCAGAAGTTTACGTTGTGATTGTACCTGCTTTCGGAATTATATCAGAAGTAATCGCAACTAGTGCTAGACGTTCAGTATTTGGATATCGTTCAATGGTCTACGCCATGGCAGGGATAGGAGTTGTGTCATTTATTGTGTATGGACACCATATGTTCACGTCCGGCATGGACCCTACGCTAAGATTCGTTACGATGCTAACTACTATGCTTGTTGCCGTACCTACGGGGATTAAGATATTCAATTGGTTAATGACAATGAATGGAGGAAGTTTAGTATATCGCACTCATACACTATGGGCTCTAGGATTCTTAGTAACATTCACATTGGGTGGAATTTCAGGTATGTTCTTCCCAAGTATGGCCATGGATCTACATTTCCACGAATCATACTTCGTAGTTGCTCACTTCCATTATGTATTAGTTGGAGGTACTGTTTTCGGACTATTCTGTGGAGTTTACTATTGGTTCCCTAAGATGAGTGGAAAGATGTTAAATGAGAAATTAGGAGTTCTACATTTCCTGACTGCATTCGTAACATATAATGGGATATTTTGGCCTATGCACAGATTAGGCGTATGGGGAATGGCGCGTCGTCATCATACCTACTTCATTTCAGTAGATGAAGTAAGAGGAGTCGATGGGGAAATAATCACTGAAGCAGTTCTTGGAGCATTACCTCCTGAAGCTGCTGGATGGAATATGTTCATCACAGTCAATGCAATATTATTCTTCTTCAGTAACTTTATTCTAATTGCCAATGTAGTCATCTCATTAGTAAGAGGAGAAAAAGCACCTGCAGATCCATGGGGTGGATGGTCTTTCGAGTGGCTAACAGATTCCCCGCCACCTACACCATCATTCGGACGATTTGAAAATGGAGAGTGGCATGATTTACCCACACTTGCAGATGCCAATGAGCATGTAGCACATGAGCCAAGTAGACTTGGGATCTGGTTTAGTAAACTCATGGTAGCAGATAAAGAGGAGGTGGAAAATTGAGCGATCATGATGAACATCATCACCCAAGTGCATGGGGACCACACGATTGGACACACGGTGCTCCGCATAATTCGTGGTCACCTTTGATAATGAGTATGGGATTTGGAATATTCTTGTTTATGCTAGCTGAGGCATTTACGAACGGTGTGTTTAATGCAGGCTATGTCCCACTGGTTTTTGTTGGGCTTTTCGTTTCATTAGTAGGATTAATAATTTGGTGGAGACAAGACATGTCTTTCGATGGCACCTATGAACCAATGGCAACAGGTGCACCCTTCAAGAATATACAAATCCGTAAAGTGGCGATTTGGGTTTTCCTAATGTCAGAGATGATGGTTTTTACATCACTATTTAGTACATATATTAGATACCGAACTGGTATTGAAAACTGTCAAACTGTATTTGAGAGAGGCGATTGGATGCAACAAGGATATACCTTAGAAACTGGAGAAGCGCTAATCTGTTTTGAACCAGCAAGTCACCTAATAGCATCAAGTATGTGGCATATTGCTCCAGGAGCAATCAATACATTCGCTCTAATTATCTCATCATTCACAATTGTTCAAGCTCTAAGATGGGCTAAGAAACCATTCGGCACCATAGATGAAGAAGTTCGTAGAAAGAGAGTGTTTAGATATCTTGGAAGCACATGGATTTTAGCAATAATTTTCCTTATACTGAAGATGACTGAATGGTTTATTGGTTTCTATGTACCTGAAATCGAGATACTGGGAATACACGAACACCACATTCATTCTCTATATGCAGAAGGTTATTTGATTAATGCAGATCATTATCATCATCACGATTGGGTTGATGAAGCCACAGGAGCAACTATGCTTGCAGACATCAGTGTCAGTGCGAGTACGTTTTATGTTACAACTGGAACTCATGGGGTGCATGTTGCTGGTGGAATAATTGGATTGACATACATGACATTCAAGGCATGGACAGGAGGATATACTCCAAAAAATGCAGTGTCTATCGAATATTTCGGTTTATATTGGCATTTCGTCGATCTCGTTTGGGTACTAGTATTCCCATTCTTCTATCTATATTAAGGTGAAAAAAATGGCACATTACAAAATTTTGGGAAAAGACCCTTACTGGATGAATTTCTATGGATTAATGATTTTGACTTTAATCGAAGTAGCAGCAGTGGGTATGGATTTAACTGAGACTGCTGCAAATATTGGTTATACTGAGAAAGAATTAACTCTGTTTATTCTAGTTGCTATCGGTTTACCTAAATTCATTATGATTGCAGCAATTTTTATGCATTTATGGGGGGATGAAGATTCAAAAATATTAACACTTACAGCACTGTTTCCATCATTTTTCATCATAGTTATGATACTATTCATCGGATTAACACATCCTGAAGCTACTACTGGATTACCAGAGTGGTGCAGACCTGGATTCTACACTTGAAAATTGTAAAGTTCATGTCTGATGAGTGATTCGATAGAGCGCGGCCGAGATCGCATAGCCCGGTATTGCGGTGGATTTGAAATCCACTGTCCATTGGACTCGGGGGTTCAAATCCCTCTCTCGGCGCCACTATTACTCATTAGGAATTGAAGATGCTCCACGGACTATTAACTGATCCTCATGATATTTCATTGAAACAGGCGTGGTTAGAACAGCTTCGCCGTCAACATTAACAAACATTATTGGATTATGACTTTCGTTAGACGGGTTACCATCTTCATCTACTGCCCTTACTTCTAGAGATTTTGAAGGTTGCATACTAATTTTACCCCACTTCCCTATATGAGTTCCTTTTTCCAATGGACCCATTATTAGGAGCATCTGTAATTTAGAAAGACCGAACGCTAGTATTAGTGAACCATGATTCTGAATTGGAGATGCCCCTGGTGTTACCTTGAATCCACCGCCAAATGTCTGGCATTGAGAAAGACAAAATAAACCTGAAAATTCTATTATACGCCCAGGTTCATCATCGACTTTTATCCAACCTCGTTGTTTCTTCCATCCAATTATCGCTCTTATCCCTAAGAAAGTATACTTCATCTGACCTCTTATCCATTTGAATTTCCCCTCATTCTTCATACGATTAACTGCAGAAGTAACTCCACTATCAATTTCTAAAAAGCTCCATCGAACCATATTTCCAGCAATATCTGGGTTACCATTTACAGGGTGATGTTGAGGATCTGGAATATTCTCGTCACCAGGAGCAGGGGGGCCTTCAACTCTGACGGCACCGACTATTCTATCAGTACCATTAGATAGAATATCTACAGCACCTTGCATATCTGGAAACTTTTTTCCTCTAGGGATAGGAATTCCATGAGCTCTAGCATAATCATTACCGCTACCTATTGGTAAAATACCTAATTTCATTTTTGAGCCTCTAAGACCTGATGCGACTTCATGTACAGTTCCATCGCCTCCAACTGCTACTACTAACTCATAATCATCGTTTGATAGACTATGAGCTATCTCAGTTGCATGACCTGAGAACTCAGTGTAGTGTAAGTCTATTTCAAAACCTGCTGCCTTCAAAGCAGGTTCAAATGAATCCCATTGTTTCACAGATAATCCATCACGGGCTTTAGGGTTGAGGATACACGCAATACGTGTCATGATTACACCAGTAAGGAGTCGAGACTTGAATGCTCGCAAAGCGAGGAATCATGAGTAAAGGATACTTCGAAGGTTTAGAGGGCATCCTATGGACGATGAAGATTTCATGCGTCAAGCTATTAAATTAGCAGAAAAAGGACGATATTCAGTAAGACCAAATCCACTTGTCGGTTGCGTATTAGTGAGAGATGGAGAAATCATTGCTAAAGGATGGCACGACCATATTGGAGGACTTCATGCTGAGCAAATGGCGATTGCTGATGCTGAATCTAGAGGTGTAGAAACTCAAGGAGCTATTGCTTATGTCACCCTCGAACCATGTAATCATTTTGGAAGAACTCCTCCTTGCAGTGAAGCATTAATGTGGGCTGGAGTGAAGAAAGTAGTGATTGGTGCTACAGACCCGAACCCTACTGTTAGAGGAGGAGGTTTAGAAGCTCTGAAACGAGAAGGAATAGATGTTGAAATTGGAGTTTTAGAAAAAGAATGCAATCAACAAATGTCTGCATTCATGCATTGGTGCAAATATAGAAGGCCGTATGTGCTTCTGAAGGCAGCTACAGATAATAATGGGAGAATAGATGGAGATCCAGAGAAGCCTGCTGTAAGATTTTCATCTAAAGAGTCGTTAGAATTAGTACATGAAATAAGAAGAGATTCTATGGCAATAGTTGTTGGAATAAATACTGTGATTAGAGATGATCCTAAGTTGACAGTAAGGGAGGGTAAAAGTTCTACCACTGATATTACACCCAAAAGAGTTGTAATTGATCCAAAAAATAGAATTCCAAATGATTGTTACTTAATGACCACTGCTGATGCTAAAACATATCTAATTAATGCGAAGAAATATGATTCTAGTAACGATAAGGAACATGTCAATAGAATTGTTTTACCTTCTGAAAATGGGAAAATTGACATTAAGAAAATACTGGATTACTTAGGAGATTTAGAAGTTCAAACACTGCTAGTAGAAGGAGGATTAGAAACTTGGAAATGTTTCTTAGAAGAAAAACTTGTAGATTCTGCTCATCTTTGTATATCAGAAATAGAATTGAAAGCAAAAAATAAAAATTACTTCCACAAAAGTCATCTTGAAGAGGCGGGATTGGTTTTAAAAAGTGAAATTAAATTAGGCAGTGATATCATTACTAAATGGGAAAGAAATTAATCAGTGATTATATAATTCTAATTTCAATGTGGTGGGCCGTCCAGGATTCGAACCCGGGGCAAGGCGTCCGAAGCGCCCCATTTTATCCACTAAACTAACAGCCCAGTAATTGAACGTGCAAGGGTAATCTGATTTCAATGCAACGGATGGCAAACAACAACCATCCGTGCTAAACTCTTGTGAACTTTGACTGGCGATCTTAGATTAACTCTCCAGCCTCTTTCATTTATTTCCCTTTCAATTTCACTCCAAGGTCGACCCATCACAATATAATCAACATCAGGATTGTTCTCTAGTGACTCGGAGCCGGCGGGAAGCATAGTAGAAATTACTGATTGAGAATCAATCTTTAGCGCCTGTTCAAGTGCAGAAAGAAATAATTCCAAACCATCGTCTGATTTCCAAGCATTTCTCCCATATGGTGGATCAAATACAAAGATACAATTTTCTTTTCCTCCCCATAAATCTGCAATTTTCTTTACGCTACATTTCTCCACTTTGATTATAGTTTTATCATCCTTATTGGCCCATAATAAATTCTTTTGAGTACCATAAACCATTGTTGGATCTAGATCACTAGCGAATACATCCATTCCCTGAATTAGAGCTTCAATTGCTATACCACCTGTCCCACAAAACGGATCAATCATAATTTGTGGATTAATAACTTCTCTATGAGCAAGTGATATCAGTAATTTTGCAAGTCTAGGTTCAAGTGATATTGGTTTGAAAAAAGGTCTTTCCATAGGTTGTCGACCAATATAATTTGTTTTTTCCCATTTATTTTCTCGTATACCCCAGATAATACATGGAGTGATTTTAACAGAATCCCAATGAACCTCACCTTCGACTTTACCTGCAACAATTATAACTATCTCATATTGAGGGTTTTGAAGATCGACGGGGTTTTTCTTAGAAAATAATTGAGCACCAACTTCTTTTTCTAATTCTCTTCTAGAAACCCCCTCGATTCCTGAGCCAAGTTTCTTACTTCTTACTGCGAAACTACCTGATGGTAAATTTTCTTTGGACCAATTAGATATTTTCTCAGAAATTATATCAAAATCAGAAACATCTGAATAACCTCCAAAATGTAGTAAATCATCTACTAAAGCAGCTCTTGATAAACGTGAAAGGAGTTTCTCATCTATTGATTTATCTAACAATACTAAACGAGGATGCAGAACTTCAAAATCTCCAAATAATGCACTAATTTCTTCTCGAAAAAGAAATGGATGCCAGCCACTACCAAGAAGAAGACTACCGGACATTACTGCACCTATGTTTACCCGTGTCCGACTTCAACCCTAAATGCCTCGACGTCGGGCATAGCATGAACAAGAGGGGGCGGGACTGCAATGGGTTGTAATTTGAGAGACTTAGCACCTTCTCAGCCTATCGATTTAAGTGAATTGAAAGGTGAAAAAGTTGCAGTTGACGTATTTCTTAATGCATATCAATTCATTACTAGTCTAACAGGCCAGGATGGAAAACCACTTTCCTACAACGGTAAGCCAGTAGCTCATCTTATGGGGTTCTTAGACAGAGCAACAATAATGATCGAAGAAGGTATTGATCCTGTCTTTATTTTTGACGGAAAACCACATCAATTGAAAATGGAAACTCTAGGTGGGAGAAGAGAAAGAAAAGTCAGTGCAGTGTCAAAATGGGAGGCTGCTATTGAATCAGGAGATATGGCTGCAGCCAAGAAATTAGGACCTCAAACAGCAGAATATACTAGAGAAATGGTTGCTGAAACAAAAGAATTGTTTGATTGTTTAGGAGTTACTTGGTTAGAAGCCCCTATGGAGGCAGAAGGCGCTGCTGCAGTTCGTTGTAGAAATAAGGAAGTTTTTGCTGTTGCAAGTCAGGATTGGGATACTCTACTTTATGGGGCTCCAGTGATGATTAGAAACCTCACCTCACATGGTACAAGAAAATTTGGAAGGGTTTTACATGCTGAAAAAATAATTCTAAGTGAAATGCTTGAAATGCACCAGATAACATATGAACAATTAGTAGATTTAGGTATAATGATAGGTACTGATTTTCATCCTGGAATAAAAGGAATTGGCCCTAAAACAGGATTGAAGTTAATTCGAAAGCATGGTACTATGGAAGAAGTTTCAATAGAAAAGGGATTTGATTTACCAGAAAATCTAGAAGAAATAAGAAAATTATTTACAAATCATCCCATTCATCCAATTCCATTACCAAGACCTTCAAAATCAATAGAAGATAATCTTAGTACTTTCGCTAAATCTAGAGGTTTTAGTGAAAAGAGAATTTCTAGAGCCATAACTAGGTTAGCTAATGCTAATAGATTGAAATCGGATAGTCAACCGACTTTATTTGATTTTTGAAAGGGTGCGACTCTCCCTAGGACTTGAGCGCCCTAGGGGAGTCTGTCGCTGCATGACATCAGTGATGTTGCAGGCTAGCAAAACAATCTAGTATTCCAATTTCTCAATCAGAGAATTCCGCCGTTTTCGTCAGTATCTAAGATACCGTCTCCATCGTCGTCATCATCCAGATAATCTTCCACGCCATCATTGTCATGGTCGAATTGACCGGTATCACTCCAGCCATCGTTCTGCTCAAACCAGTCGGAAAGACCATCATTATCATCATCTAGATCCAAGTAATCTTGGATTCCATCGTTGTCATGATCGTATCTCCAAACGCCGGTAACGCCATCGTTTTCGTCAACATCAAGGATGTTATCATTATCATCGTCAGTGTCTACACCATCAGCTAGTCCGTCATTATCGTGATCGCGTGAGTAATCCTCACCGTTCGGTCCAATATCGTTCCAGTTGTCAATGCCGTCATTGTCAATATCAAAATCTACGTTATCGCTAACACCGTCGTTGTCATGATCATAGATGTCTGTGTTTGGATTACCGTCATTGACTTCCTCTTGGTCGTCAATTCCGTCTCCGTCATCGTCATCATCATCTGCATCGTCGATACCATCGTTATCGTGATCCTCGGGATTAGCATCCTGGAAATCAGGAATGCCATCATTGTCATCGTCGAAGTCTAGGTCATCAGGGATGCCATCTCCGTCGTTGTCGTTCTCACCGTTCTGGTCTTGGTTCTCGAGTTGTTGGTTTTGCTGCTGGTCGGATTGTTGACCCTGTTGTCCTTGATTGGAGTCTTGGGTCTGACCTTGCTGCTGTTGGTTCTGGCCATTCTGGTTATTTCCATTCTGACTATCGCCAGTTTGTTCACCTTGTTGACCTGATTGTTCACCACCAGATTGTTGCTGGCCTTGTCCATTATCTTGCTGCTGACCTTGCGAACCTTCCTGACTGTCTTGGCCTTGTTGACCATCTTGTCCGGATTGCGATCCTTGATCTTGGCCTTGGCCTTGTTGACCATCTTGACCTTGACCTTGGCCTTGGCCTTGTTGACCTTGACCTTGACCTTGACCTTGACCTTGACCTTGACCTTGACCTTGACCTTGGCCTTGACCTTGGCCTTGGCCTTGGCCTTGACCTTGACCTTGACCTTGACCTTGACCTTGACCTTGACCTTGGCCTTGGCCTTGACCTTGGCCTTGACCTTGTCCTTGGCCTTGTCCTTGACCTTGTCCTTGGCCTTGTCCTTGTCCTTGTCCTTGTCCTTCGCCTTCACCTTCTCCTTCGCCGCCACCTTCGGTGCCGCCTTCGCCGTCACCTTCGTCGTTTCCTGGGAAATCAGGATCATACGCATCAGGTATACCGTCGCCATCAGAGTCAGATGAAGATCCATCATTAGGATCGTTAGGGAACGGATCAGAGCCGTCAGCTACACCGTCACCATCAGTATCAGCACTATTCGGGTTAGTACCCGAAGCATATTCCTGAGAGTTCGTTAAGCCGTCGCCATCTGGATCTGCGTTCGCATCACTTGCTGAAAGAGGATTTAGCCCGTAAGCTACTTCCCATCCATCAGGTATTCCATCGTTGTCAGTATCTGCATTGTTCATGTCTGTTCCTGCAGCCTGCTCTTCGGCATTGGTTAGTCCATCTCCGTCCCAATCGGCGCCACCATCTGATGGGTCGAGTGGGTCAGAACCGTCAGCTTGAACGCCGACTGAACCAGCCATTAACACGAGGAGTAGTGCAATCAACATACTCATATTTTTCGTTTTCTTCATTTTCTTTTCACTTCCTTAAAAATTTAGTTGTAGAGTACCCGCTGTTCTCTCTTTCCGAATAATGCTCACGCTTATGTATCGTAAACTATCTTCGGGAGTGAAGGATTTTATTAGAAGCAAGTTGAATAATTGTTCAATATATCAAAATAAACGCTTTACTGCGCGTGTTTTGTAATTATAAGAACTTTTTTAAAATTTATTCAACTCCTCCTTATTTCTAATCCATTCTCGCGGGCTTTCATAGGGAACCCTCTGTTCCCTCTAACTTACGGAGGTATGTATAGCCTATTTCAAGCATTCGTAAAATTAAGTCAGGGAGTTAATTTTGATAATTCAGCATTAAAACGTGCTGAACCTAAGAAATACAATACAGGAGTGGCTAAAGTCCCTAATACTAAAGATATGAAAAATAGAGTTGACCATAGTTCGATTTCATTTCCTAAAGTAAAATAAAGAATCCAACCGGTAGTTATTGCGAACCATAACCTATAACGACGACCGAAAAGAGCAAATCGTGCTCTGACTAACTCATCAGAATAGAGTTGAGGGACTTCATCAACGTCAGCAAGATCATGTTCAATTGCACATCTCACACAGACTAGATGACGAGGACCGTTACCACTTACGAACTGACTATTTGGATAGTTTTGTTTACACAACCTACAATATGCCATGTTAGTTCAAACTCTCCCACTATGAATTGCTAATTCAAGGCTACGGTCATCTAACTTGACTTTCATGCGAAATTGAATCAATCAAGATCGGTTTTTGCTTTAAAAATGTAGAAATTAAATCAAGCCCTAATGGGCTACCCACTGATTCAGGATGAAATTGAATACCATAAATAGGTAAGACTGGATGTCTAATGCCCATGACTAGAGTTCCTGTTTCTTCAAAAGCAGTACAAATCATCGATTTATTTGTAGGTTCTAAAACCAAACTATTGTACCTCATTAAGATTAAAGGAGATTTTTGCCCTGAATATATTCCTTTATTGTCATGATTAATTAATGATGGAACTCCATGTACTGCATCTAGTGGAGATTCGATTAATTCCCATCCTACTGCTAAACCTAATGCTTGGTGACCTAAACATAATCCAAGAACTGGAATCTGATAATCATCTACAGTCAATTTACTATTTACTGCTAATTTAGCTATTTCCATAGTAATCTGTGATTTTTCTGGACGAGAAGGACCAGGACCAATAATAACATATTTTGGTTTGAAGATTTGAAGCCAAGAATTCACTACCTTCTGTGAATCTAAGTGGCCGTTTGGTCGCCCCTCAACTATCCTAACAGATTGCCCCAACTTAACTAGAGAATTAGCAATATTCTCTGTAAAAGAATCAAGGTTATCAATTAACAAAACATCCGTCTGAGAGGAGGGTTGAATATCTCCTCTTATTATCTGGCCAATTTTCTTTATCGAATGAATCACTTGAGGTTTTGGTTCACCAATAGGGCCTTCGACTTTAGGGATTACCACCATTTCAGTACTACGTTTAGGTAAATCTTCAATAGAAAAACCTGTTCTAAATCCCCATGCTGCATCAGTAATAGCTGTAGCTTTCCATCGGGCTTCTTCGACTTCAGAAGATGCTTGTGAACCTATTACAATCCCTCCGCCTGCCTGAACTCTACCATGCCAATTAGTTGGACCAGAATGTGACTCTAAAGTTCGAATCAAGATATTAAATTCTGAAATCCCTGAGTATGAATGAAAATGACCAATAGAACCCGTCCATGCACCTCTTGGAGAGCCTTCTATTTCGTTAATTGCCGCTATTGAGGCTATCTTAGGACAACCTGTAATTGAACCCCCAGGAAATAATGCAGAAATTATTTTACCAAAATCAATATCTTCGTTTAATTTACCTGTTACACCACTTACTAGGTGCTGTACGGTTGGTAGTGCCTCAATGCGGAAATCCGACCAATGAACTGATCCTGGTTTACATATCTTAGATAAATCATGTTTCTTTAGATCTACTAACATCAGATGTTCAGCAATTTCTTTTTCTGATGATGCCATTTCAGCCTGAAGTATTTTATCTTCTTCGATTGATTTACCTCTAGGATATGTTCCCTTAATAGGACGTGTAGACACCACACCTTTTCCTGTTTTGACAAGTCTCTCTGGACTTGCAGAAGAAATGCTCCAACCATGATCATGAACATATAACCAAGATGCAAATGGGGAAGGATTTGACACCATCATGCGTTGAAATGTATTCCAAGGATGGTCGAGCATTTTACCTTCCCATTTTCTTCCATAATTTAATTGATATATGTGCCCTTGTCGAATACTATTTTTAATTACTTCAACTTTATTTGCATGGGATGCATCACTTTCTGATTCGGGTACTTGATAATCCTTTAATTCAGAATAAGGATGAGGTTGGATAAGATTAAGCTTACCTAATCTAGCTTCTTTAATCCAAGTATGATTGGGTATGGAAACTAATTTTAATTCTTGAGACTTTCTCTCATGAATCCACCAAGCATCGGCTCTCCAAAGAACTCCCAACAAAGTACCATTAGGAGGATTATTCTGAAGTTTGATACCAACTGACCAGCGATTAAGATCATAACCTAATAATCCTGTAAATCCGCCAGGAATAATAGGAAAATTGCCATTATCTTCAAAACTAAGTTCCCATTTTTTAGTTAAATTTATTGCCATATCTAATGTCTGTACTTCGAGTTCTTCAATAGTATTCCAACGATCTTTTTTATACTCTTGAATTAAAACGATTAATGGGTCGTTATAATTTAGATCGATGTTTCCTCTGAGGGCTGAAGATTGTTGATTGAATCCATTATTTTGAGGCTCGAAAAATAGTATACGAATACTGTCTAGACAGGGAAGGAAAGATGTTTTCGCTAAATCAGTTATAGGTCCAGCAGATTGGAGTAATAGCTCATCACGATTTGGAAGTTCCAAATCCCTGTATTGCTCTAATAATGAAATTAAAGGATTTGAAATATCGGTTGAATATGAAAATTCTTCAATTATCATCATATCACCTAAAATCTTCAACAGACTGCCATGATGAAGATAGTTTCTCTAACCAACAAGACATTGCTACTTGGTATAGTTTTCCACGGGGAGTACCTATTTTCCTTCCATCGATAACCCCTAACGATTGAACGCCCATACCACTTCCTAAGACTATCATTTCCTTTGCTCTTAGAACCAGAGGTATGGTCATTTTCGCTGGCCTTACTGGTATACCTAAATATTCTAGATCTTTTTTAATTTGCTCTAAAGTAATAGAATCGAGGGCGCCTTCTTCGATTCTTGGATGATAAGCAAAACCATCGATGTCAAGAAGTATTGGCATACATCTATCACCATCAATAACAGAATCGTTCTCTATCAAAAGGGAAATATCGGCTTTGTTAGTTAGGGCCATTTCTCTTGCATCTAAATATGGTTGCCAGTCTCCATGTTTTGTACCACGAACTTTATCGTTCCATTTAGGGGCTTCAACAGTAATTGCTGAAAGAATATTTGGCCAAGGTTGATTAATTCGTGGAATCAAAAAAACATCTCCTTGCTTAGTAATACCTAGTTTAACTAAATATGGTGGTTGATGATAATCTACAACTGGATCTTCAGTGAATTCAATCTGAGTTAATTTTTTAAATATTGTTTCTACAAAATTTTTGGGCAAATCGAACCCAAGACGTTTCGCATGTCTTTCTAAACGATTAAAATGTAAATTTGCAGCAAGAAGGCTGTTTTTTCCATTCCAAGCTACTGTAGACCAAACCTCAAAATATGGGTCCGAGACACTTGACATAGGGGGGCGTAAACTTACAGGGCTTCAAATTCATCGAAGACAATTCACAAAATATCATCAATAAATGATGTATCAATATCTTCTTCATCATTCAAATCTCCAGCTAAGTCATCTAGATCATCAAAGTCAAAATCATCTGCTAATTCACTAAGATCATCCAAATCTATTTCTTCTTCTTCACCCAGTAATTCATCTACTACATCAGCAGAAGGGGAGTTTACAGGAGCATCTGTATAATCTACAGGATAATCAATTTCTTGATCAACGATAATTTCTGAACTAGAAGAAACTTCGTCAGCAGTAAAGTATTCTTCATCATCTATTCCTAAATCATCGTCAAACATTTGATCTTCAAGTTCAACTTCTAGTGTACCCATTTCCCAAGGTTGAGGTGCTGATTGCTCTCTAGGCTTCAATACCAAAGCGCCACCGATTAGAACCATTATACCTGATAAAACGGCAATTATCATATTCATATCACCATCTATCAATTGATTAATCCAAGATGCACCTGAATTATCTACACCTGAATTATCACTACCGAATGCAGATTCTGACCATGGCTGAACTTCAAGAGGATTTACGGCGAGTCGGTGAACTTCACCATCAAATCCCACTATTGCAATCCAATATGTATTTTCATTATCTAATGAATATTCATTACCATCAATATTTTGAGATACATCAGACTTCCATGAATAACTAGAATATAATTTTGAAACAAGTTGTGAAGTGTCAGCATCTCTTGTATCTTCAAATGGTGTAGATGATAAATAAATATAATATGATTCTATTATTGGATCATTTTTCTGGTCCCATTCTATTTGAATACTAGAACCAGCACTATCCCAATAAGCAATAACCCCACCTATCTTTGGAATGTGGAGCCCTGGATCAAGAATATTCTCATTAATTAGGGCTATAGAAGATGTTTTTACGCCTTGATCCCAATAGTTACCAGAAGAATCAACTGGAATTATACTGACCCAGAACATAATATTAGGAGCTAATGGACTACCGTCTGAAAATCTCTCAAGTAATACTGGAATTTCTAAATCACGACTCAAAACAAGTGCAGGTTGGCGGTTATCTAGAGAACTAAAGGGGACTGTATCAGCATAAATCCAATATTCTGAGATATCTGACTCATCACTTTCTTGGAATGTTACGAATACTCCGTCGCCATCGTCTGATGGACGGTCAGAAAGTTGAGGTGCCTCGATTCTTGCTGGAGGGAAGACGTCGCCACTATTATCAGAAGGAATTACTAGAACCATTTGATTTTGCATATCTGTTAAGAATACGTTACCATTGATATCATGAGTTGTAATAGTCACATAAAGTGGAATTTCAGGAATTATTGAAGATGAAGATTGTTGAGATACTGAATCTCCATAGTGTGCTGTATATACGGTCAGTTGTAACTCGAATGCACCACCAATTTGTTGTTGATTGATTGAAATTAATCCACAAGATTGAGGGGAATCAGCACAATTAATCCAAGATTCAGTCAGATTTTCTTGGTAAAAGTCAGATACCCAAATTGTATAGAAAGAAAAATCTGTAGCTAAAGAACGATTCCAAGATATATCAATAGCAGTTCCATCATCATCAGGGTGATCAAAGGCATTCAAACCGGACACTCTTTCAGGAGGTATTCCAACACCACCATTATTTGATTGAGGAGTTACTTCGACAACTAATACGTCATTCAGATTCTGATTACCCCAGTCATCAGATGCTACAACTCCTATCCAATAAGATATATCATCAGTGAATAAAGTATCGCCTATTGAGGAAATAACTGTTGAGTTTGTAGTACAATCGGGGACATAAGAAGAGACTGGCCAACCGTCAACATTGTTTGGAGGTTGCCAACTAGATGCAGGTAATGCATATATTGTATAATATGCACAATCATCTTCATCATTAGAATACCAATTTACTTGTATTTGACCTCCATCATCGTCTAATACATCTGTTGCAGTTGTTCCCTCTATTGGAGCAGGTGGTATTCCATCATCGAGTCCACCTGCAGTTACTATTGGCCCGGCGATTGTAGCGTTCAATAAATCAGATTGACCGCTTTGATCAACACATACTGCAGCGAACCAATAAGTTGCACCAGGATTTAATTGAAGTACAGTATTATTTCCAGAAATTGATGAAATATCATAAGGATTGGTTAATGCTAATGCATTTGTAATCTCTTGTTCTACTGCCCATATTCTAGTCTTGTCTGCATCACTCTCAGTGCAAGCTGACCATTCAGCATAAATTGTCCCTGCAGTGCCACCTGAAACAGGTTTGGCATCTAGCCATTCAGGAGGAGATGGGACTTCATCAATAGGAGTGACATTGTACGGCCAAGTCATAGGTTCACCAAGTGAGCCATCTGGATATTCAGTAACTATTGCTGCACGATATTGATTACCATTGACCAATGGAGACATTCTTCCATTATGGTCGGCTTCAGTTATTGTCGCAGTTGTTTGTGACCAGAATGACACTCTCATATGTCCAGCAAAATCATCTAAATCTTGTTCGTTAGGTTGCCAGTCAGGCGTACTTGTAGAATCCCAAATATACAATCTATAAGCATACCATGCTGCATCTTCTGAAGGTAACCAAGAGGCTTCAAGAACCCCTCCACCATCATTGGCTCTATTGGAAAAAGAGGTGAAAACAGTAGGAACTTCTACTCTTTCCCAATCATATGACATTCTTACACTAATAGTACCATTTTTGGGAGATTGCATTTGAATATGTAATTCTACTGAGTTTGAACCGGGACCAACGTTAGAAATTGCAGTTTGAAAACCTGCTTCTATAGCTGGATTTCTACCTGCTAAATCCCATGAACCCGAATAATTCAAAGAAGTCGAGCGAGCCCAAATTGGAGAGTTAGATATTGGGCTAGAGAGAGTTAACGCGCCATTATACATGGGCAAAATACCAGGTATTGATGAAGAATCATTAGGGATTGATAATGGATCAGAATTATCTATCAGAATTGTAGACATCCCCGGATGAGTTGTATTGGTAATATCCCATATTTCGCCACCAAATATAGCAAATAATGGCTCTGCTCGTCTCTGATAATCACGAGGTCGTTCATTGAGACTTACTATTGGAGTGTAGAGGTGTAATCCATCTTCACCTATTACATACAGCGAATTAGCGTTAACATATCCACTCAATAGTCCTGATGAAAGTTCAGACTTAACTACTGAGTGATCTTTATCTGCTTCGAGTACATCTATACCGCCTGCACTGATGAAGACTAAATTTTCTCCATCTGAAATCATATCAAGGGGTGGCCAAGAAAGTAAGTTTGTCCCACTAGTTCCAGTTTCCATTTGCATCATTGTACCATTCCAATGGACAATTGGAGAAATATCAGTAGCAACATGAACTCCCCAAGTATCTGCTTCTAAATTTAGAACATTATTACTTGGAATCATATCGATCAAATAAGTCCCGTTCTGCATGTCTGTATCAATATCCCATGCTGCAACTCCTGGACGCGTAGCTCCTTGACCATTGTGAGAAATAAACACTGATGCATTATGATGTTGAACTATTGTAGAATTACCAACTGCTACCTCCCTAGTTACCGAATCAGAAAAGAAAAGTCCAGACACTCGATTACCAATTAAACCATCAGAAAAATCCAATGTATTCAGTACAGTGAAAGTTTCATCATCCAGAACTGTCAATCCTGCTAAACCGCCGGCTAATATAGTGCCATTACCTTGTATCGGATTATCTAGAATCATTAAGTGTTCAATAATTGTAGATGGAAGTCCATTGTAAGATGTTATTGGGTTATCAAAACTCAAAGTAGAAAAATTATACAATCCAATTCCACCATGAGTGGCGATTAGAAGATGAGAATCTAGTTGTAAGAAATCTCTAACAATATTACTTGGTAATCCGGCAATCAAACTACCTGGTCCCCAATTCTCAGTATTAGTATCAAAGGATTGGTATCCTGCAGCAGTTCCGGACTCCCCCATTAATCCTACATACATTGTACCATCATCATCAAAATACATCCCATCCATTTGTGAATGAAGAGCTGCTGATGCTGGTGTTTTTACACGTTGTACAGTATCAATCTTCCAAAGCCCGCTTCCTGCTGTAGTTACCCATAACTTATCTCCATCAAGAGAAATATCATTAATTATATCACCTTCAAAATCATATCCAAATTCCCATCTAACAGTTCCGTTAGTTAGTTCTCCTTGTAGTACAGAAGATGCATAATATGAGTTTCGGTCTTGACTAGAAGTCACCCAAACATTAGTTTCATTAAAAATGATATTTTGGATTTGCCCACTAGTAATTCCTACTAATTCGTCATATCCACTCTCGATTAATCCAGTAGAGTCCAATCTATCTACTCTATTTACTCCAGATGTTTGTCCAGAACGACCTATGGCATATACAGGAGTAGTACTCGAAGGAGTTCGGACAATGGAACATGCATCCATTCCGGGACTTAAAATTTGACCATTAATAGTAGAAGTTCCGGAAGTTACTATCCTAGAAATTCCACCAGTATCATCATATTGATGTGCAGTAAGAAGTACATTCCCATCATGTAACATACCCCCAGGGAATATTCGATCTTCAGAAATACCATCAGCAGCATTAGTAAGTGTATCTAAGAATAGACCTGCGTTGTAGTCATATCTAGCAATACCTACTCCTTCTTCGTCGAATCCTGCATACATTATTCGATTAGCATCATCACAAGCTAGAGCTCTTACGTCATTATCTGCTAGGCCATTAGAAGTTAATACAGAAGTCATCCAATCATCAGCTGCTAAGTCATAGCGAGCTATACCACCTTGATTACCCCAAAAATTAACTGCACCAACAGCTATGTGTACTATATCATCACAAACCTCTATGTCGGCGATATAGCCACTGGGGATACCGACGCTTCCTGCATCCCAAGTGGTCCAATTACCAGTTGTACCATTTTTACGTATAATTTCTGAATTTGTATTGAAGCCACCTCCGCCGCTGTAACTTCCCGCCCAAAGATCGTCGCCAACAGTAATCATTGTGTATAATTCATCATTTGCATCGGAAGGAAGACCATCATTAACAAGCCATGAATCAAGCCATGTCTCATTATTAGGACTCCATCGAAGAATCCCCTCCATGCTTGCAAAGAGATATTCTCCTTGATATTCGACCATTCCTCTAATGGGTCCACCAATATCTGTCCATTCATCGATTAAAGTCATTGTTTGTGCGGAAAAACGGCGCAATACATTGTCACCATATGCAATCCATAACTCACAAGATGATGCATTAATTGGGAAACAATCACCTAGGTACTGAGCATTTACTCTCTCGACACTGCCGAGTGTAGTTAGAGGATCTTCCCATGTTTCATTAGTCGTATTCCAACGAGCAATTGTACCATCACCATTATTCCAATATTGACTAGGTCTTATTCCTACCCAAAGCTCTTCTGAGACTTGCCCGATACTGTGTATTTTACCATCCCAACCCAATTCTTGGCCTGCATCAATTGTAGATTCACTGGAATTAGAAGATAAATTGATCCTATAGATTTGGTCATTAGATTGGAACCAAGAATTTGATCTTTGAGTTGAATAATGCAGTATATCGCCAATAATAACAACATCCGCTGGAGCTGAATTTGATAGAGTTGGTCCTCCAGAATTAAAACCACGATTCCAATCGATTAACACTGTATTATTTACTACATCAATAAGCGTTAACCCAAAGTCACCACCTGCCCAAATTGTATCTTCAATATGCCCAGGAATAAGAACAGTTACATCATCGTCATCAATAAATCCTTGATCACCATCCCATGTTTGAAGCCATTCTTGACTAGTAAGATTGTATCTTCCAATACCTGTATTCTCAAAACCAATATACAATATATCCTGAACTTTGACTATCCTAGCTCTTTGTGTATCATCTCCTGCAGTCCATCTTTCAAGTACACTCATTCCTTGACCTCGTTCTATCAACGATGCCCCCTCATCATGACCTGCCAGAATCTTTGTCGTAGAAGACCCGCTAGCAAGAGGACTGCTGGCAGGAACTAGTTCTACAGAAAATGTCTCACTAAATCGTGCTGAGTTATTCATTGGGGATATACATTCATCCCACTCGTAAATATTTCCTTGAATTAATGTCCAACCAGTCCAAGTACAAACTCCACGGTTTGTCGCTGCAACTACACCGTCCGCATCACTCTTGATATCGTTGATTTTCCATGGGTCATTATTACCACCCGGAACGTCTGTTTCAAAATATTCCCAACTAGAACCATCCCATCTAGCCATAGCTTGATTTGAAGTACCTCCAGAATTAGGAACTTCCATACCGACTATTAGACCTCCATAGTAATCTAGATGAAGTGCGAGTACATCATTATCGGGTAAACCACTATTTCCCTCAGCATTCCATATATCGATGATATCGCCAGTATACCGGTCAAGTAATAATATTCCAAATCCAGTCAATCCTAAGTAAATAGTGCCACCATCAATCGCTATTGGAGCAGCTTCTAAGTTATCTGCACCTAGAGATTTCCATGATGATAATATGGATAATTCTTGTAAATCAATTCTCATAACTCCATCATCAGGAGTTGCAACATATGCGATACCATATCGTGTGACAACATCATTAATGAAATCTGAATCTAAACCATCTTGCTCAGTGATAATATCTGAAAGTGTCATTGAAGATGTATTCACAAAGGATAGCCCATCTTCTGAATGAGCTACTACTAAAATTTCAGTAAATTCATCATGTGATAAAGATTGAACATTTGTTGAAGCTAGGCCTTGAACAGTTCCTATGTAAGATGCATCTGTATTATCTAATCTCAAAATACCTGCATTGAGTGTACCGGCCCAAACATAGTTATCTGAATCTTGAATAAGTGAAGTGATTTGAATAGGGTTATTCACATAATCAGTAATATCAATTGGGGTAAGCCATGTTTGAGTCTCTTCATCGAATCTATCTATTACGGTTCCACCTGATACCCAAATTTCTCCTCTTTCTTCATCATCGACAAAAATTACTTCAGTCATACTATTTATTGACGGGCTACTAACTAATGTTTCAGTTCCATCAATAGTTTCACCCATTAAACGACCTAACACTCCTGAGCCATCACCCAACAATACCAAACCAGAGTCCGGACTTCTAGATTTATCAAGATTCGGCCATGAAATTATTTCATTACCATTTTCTTGGAGATCGAATACTGATAACTGTTTTTGTGAACTAAAGAATAAAGCATTTGTATCATAGGAATGTACTGTATTACCGGCTAAAATATACATCCAACCCTCTGTGAGGCCAATTCCTGATATTTGATTGGAAGAAAGCCAATTACTTGTCGACCAAGTGGCCATCCATGAACTTGATGCAAGATTCCGACGATTAATTCCTGCATTTTCGGTTGCAATAAGAAGTTGATTATCGAATATCTGTAGATCATTTATGAAATTAGAAGATAAGAAATTATCAGTATTCCAAATTGTATTACTATCAACTGAAACTAGTCCTTGCATAGTGGTTGAGTAGCCTAAGAAATGTAATCCTTGGTACGTAGATACATACAAATTATCCCCATATGCTAATACATCAGTAGCGGTTTTTATAGCTCCACCTGGGCAATAATAGTAAGATGACCAGCTACCATCATCTGTATAGAAAATATTACAACCAGCAACGGCCCAAATCGTCCCATAATCATCAACTGTTACTGCTGTTATTGCGGAAATTGTATTGTTAAAGACTAAATTAATAGATTCCATTGACGAAGAATCAGAAAGGCTACGTTGTAATATAGCGCCATCAGAAGTCCCTATTATCAATCGATTACTCGATTCATCGATTGCAAGACTACGACCTTGGATGCCTTCTTCAACATCGATTATTCGAGTAGATGTTTGATCATCTAGATGTAATAAGTCATCTCCTAATAAAATGTATAATCTTCCGTCGATAGGATTGACGGCACTATCATAAATTTCTACATCTAATGAGGAAAAAGATACTTTTGGTTCAGCTGGACGAAGGGCTTCAATAACTATATCGGTAATCGAAATACCAGTTGGTAACTGCCAAGTAGTATCGCTAACGGAATTTGGTTGGAGATATGCATCGAGGACTCCGTTAGAATTTACTTCAGGTTGATTTTCAGCAAAAGAATCTTGCATTCCAAAGCCCCCTAAATCAGTCCAGTCAAGTATTGGAGTTTGGGTATCCATCAAAGTGATTTGTGGTTCATATGCCCACTCGCCATTAGAACCATTTACTTTGACTTCGAAAGTCATGTTATCTATTACTGCACCTGGGGCGAAATTATAGAATAAGTCGCCATATGCATAAGTTCCATTAGAAGGATTAGCACCAGTTGCAGATAATTCAATCCATCCAGTATCATTACTCCCACTTGCTCCCCAAGCACCAGGAACTGAATACTTCGGGTCATTATTATCATCAAGATTTGTCGAAGTAAATGCAGACCATGGCAGTAACACCATTAGTGCCACTAGTAAGATTGCCATCCGCTTTTGCGAGGCAAAAAACGAACGATTTACAGGGGGCACGAACTAACCGCGTCGTTTTATACATTATCAAAGGGTGTGTTAAATGTGCCTTTTGTGCTCCTACCACCGTAGGTGATTTTCAATTAATATCTTTTTAAAAAAGAATGAACAGAGGGCTGATAATATGAATCTGCTATATCGGATAGCATCATAGGTAAGTGGTATCCCCGATAAATATAGGGGGATGTAATCTTGACAGATAAGCAACTTCGAAAAGACGCATTGGATTACCACTCATCCAAACCGGCTGGAAAAATAACAGTAGTACCAACTAAACCTCATGGTACACAGAGAGATTTGTCTCTGGCTTATTCGCCTGGAGTAGCCTATCCGTGTAAAGAGATTCAGAAAGACCCGGGTGCAGCATTTAAATACACATCTAAAGGAAATTTAGTTGCGGTAATTAGTAATGGAACCGCTGTACTAGGGCTTGGAAATATTGGAGCATTGGCAGGTAAGCCTGTTATGGAAGGTAAAGGATTATTGTTCAAAGCTTTCGCAGATATCGATGTTTTTGATATTGAAATCGATCGTACTGATGTAGATGAATTTGTCGAAGCGGTCAAAGCAATTTCACCAACATTTGGAGGTATAAATTTAGAAGATATTAAGGCTCCCGAATGCTTTGAAATTGAGAGAAGATTAATCGATGAATTAGATATTCCTGTAATGCATGACGATCAACATGGGACCGCAATTATTTCAGGGGCTGCTTTGTTGAATGGCTTAGAAGTTGTAGATAAGGAAATCGCAGAAGTGAAAGTAGTAGTTTCTGGAGCCGGTGCATCAGCAATTTCCTGTGCTCGTCATTACATTCGCTTAGGTGTGAAAAACGAAAACTTACTTATGATAGATTCTAAAGGTATCTTAACCAAAAAACGCTCAGTAGATGGAGAATTAAATAAATATAAAGACGAATTTGCAAGAGATGTTAAAGAAGGTGGTCTAAAAGAAGCAATGATAGATTCAGATGTTTTCCTTGGACTTTCAAAAGGAGGTGTTGTTAGTAAAGAAATGGTTGCTTCAATGGCATCAAGACCATTGGTTTTCGCTCTAGCAAACCCCGACCCTGAAATTTTACCAGATGATGTTTATGAAGTTAGAGAAGATGCAATTATAGCTACTGGACGTTCAGATTACCCTAATCAAATAAACAATGTATTAGGCTTCCCATATATATTCCGTGGAGCATTGGATGTTAGAGCAACTGAGATAACTGAAAATATGAAAATGGCAGCAACACATGCAATTGCAGCATTAGCAAAAGAGCCTGTTCCAGATGATGTCGCTGCAGCATATGATGGTGAACAAATTCAATTTGGTTCTGAATATATAATACCAAAACCATTCGATGCTAGAGTCTTGATATGGGAAGCAAGTGCAGTTGCTAAAGCAGCTGTTGATGAAGGAATTTCGAAATATAGTAAGAAAGATTTTGATATTGAAAGATATCGTGAGGAATTAGAAGCGAGATTAGGATTAACTCGTTCTATAATGCGTCGAGTAATCAATAGAGCACGCAGAGATAGAAAGAGAATTGTTTTCGCAGAAGGAGAACATCCAACTATAATCAAAGCTGCTGCACAGTGTATTTCTGAAAATATTTGTGAACCTATTTTACTCGGACACACAAGAAGAATTAATGCGGTAAAAGAAGAGTTAGGCCTTGAATTCGAATGTGAAACTATTGACGTCAGGTATGATCCTAGAAGAAGAGGAAGTTATGCGAAAGAATTTCATCAACTAAGGGGTAGGAAGGGGCTGACTATGGAAGATTCAGTCAGATTATTGAAAACTACGACTTATTTTGGGCCTATGATGGTGCATATGGGAGATGCTGATGGATATCTTGGAGGTATTTCTCATAATTATCCAGATATTGTCAAGCCATGTCTGCAAACAATTGGGCCTGCTCCAGACACGCATAGAATTGTAGGCATGTATATGATGACAGTTAATGGGCAACTAATGTTCATTGGTGATGCCACAATTAATATTTATCCTGATTCTAGAACATTGGCTGAAATTGCTGTTCAAACAGCAAAAGTTGCTCGAAGATTTGGCGTTAAACCCAAAGTTGCTATGCTTTCATTCTCAAACTTCGGAACAAGTGGGGAGATGAGGACAGATCGAATCGAAGAGGCAATAGAAATTGCTAGAAGCTTAGAACCTGGCCTAGTAATTGACGGACCTATGCAGGCAGATACAGCGCTAATCGAAAAGATTCAAGAAAACTACCCATTCATGGAATTTGACGGGCCTGCAAATGTCTTAATTTGTCCGAATCTAGCATCCGCAAATATTGCATATAAATTACTTCAAAGAGTAGCGGGGGCAGAAATGACTGGCCCTATTTTAGAAGGTCTAGCGAAACCTGCACACGTCCTGCAAAGAGACGACAGTGTTCGAGAAGTCGTTCATATGGCCGCAATATGCGCAGTTGATGCCCAAAGACATGCAACACAAAAACTCTAAGAAATTCTCTACTCTAATACTTTAGGAGATGCAGAAAGTACTTCTTCACTACAACCTTCAGAGTACTGTTCGAAATTTTCAATAAACATTTGTGCCAATAAATTTGCTACATTGTCAAATCGAGTTTTATCTGCCCAGGTTTCTCTAGGTTGAAGTATCTCATCAGGAACTCCTTCGCAAGATGTAGGTATATGGAAACCGAATCTTTCATCTTCTACAAATATCACATCATCTAATGAACCATCTAATGCGGCATTAAGAAGAGCCCGAGTCCATTTTATACGTATTCGACTAGACTCACCGTATCCTCCTGCAACCCATCCAGTATTAATTAACCAACAATTTGCATTATGGTCTCGGATTTTATTGGAAAGTAGATCTGCATAAATACTTGGATGCCTAGGCATAAATGGTGCACCAAAACATGTTGAAAATGTTGCTTGAGGCTCAGTTATTCCTATCTCCGTACCTGCGACTTTTGCTGTATATCCCGAAATAAAATGGTAAGCCGCTTGCTCAGGAGTCAATCGTGAAAGAGGAGGAAGGACGCCAAAAGCGTCACAAGTTAGGAAAACAACATCTTTTGGATGTCCTCCAATAGAATCTAATGTGCGATTTTCGATAGACTCTATGGGGTAAGAACCACGAGTATTTTGCGTCAAAGTACCATCCTCAAAATTAGGTACACCATTTGCATCTAAAATGACATTTTCTAAAACTGAACCAGGCATCCTAGTTGTGGCAAATATAGCAGGTTCATCTTCCTTAGAAAGACCGATTAATTTAGCATAACATCCTCCTTCGAAATTGAATACACCATCATCAGACCATCCATGTTCATCATCACCGATTAATGCACGACCTGGATCTGCTGAAAGTGTGGTTTTTCCTGTCCCTGAAAGTCCGAAGAATAATGCTGAATTAGTATAATCAGTATTGGCAGAACAATGCATAGGAAGCAATCCTTTAGCGGGTAATATATGATTCATTATGGTGAATATTGCTTTTTTGATTTCGCCCGCATATTGAGTGCCTCCAATAATCACAAGCCCTCTATCTAAAGCAAGAATTACAAACACTCCTGAATTTATCCCATCTTCTTTGGGGTTGGCAAGAAGTTCGGGAGCATGAAGAATAGTATATTCAGGTACATGATTAACTAGTTCACTAGGTTCACTTCTTACAAACATATTATGGAAGAAAGATGCGTGCCAAGCTTTTTCTGTAATCAAACGAACTGGCATAGAGTATTTTTTATCCGCTCCACAATGAGCATCTTTGACAAACAATACATCTCTATTATCAAGATAATTTTGTACCTTAGTGAGTAAATTATCAAAGATTGCAGGAGATGTAGATTTGTTTACTTCACCCCACCATACTTCATCTGCTAAACCTGATTCTTCAACAATGAATCTATCATTAGGTGAACGACCTGTTCTCTCACCTGTGGTTGCTAACAATACTCCGTGAGATGTGAGAGATGCTTCGCCTCTTTCAACAGCCATCTCATGTAGGTCTTTCCAACCAAGATTCCAGTGTACTGCTCCACTGGGGTTTAGTCCATGTGTCGCTAAAGGTGTGGCAAATTCGGAAGAGGAAGGGCCCTTCGACGTCGTCTCCATACACATTGACAATGTCAATTCCTTTTCAATGATTACGGAGAGATATGGCAAATATATAAGATATATCTATTATTACAAACGGGGATTAAATTATGTCATAAACACCTGTCAGACAGACTGTGAGTACCGACGACTTGGACGATGATATCATC
This sequence comes from Candidatus Thalassarchaeum sp., assembly GCA_016777225.1. Taxonomy (GTDB): domain Archaea; phylum Thermoplasmatota; class Poseidoniia; order Poseidoniales; family Thalassarchaeaceae; genus MGIIb-O2. Next base: position 62,680 of record JADHRW010000005.1, read on the forward strand.
CGTCAAAGAGCGTTTAAGATTAGTGATTCTATTAAATTAGATGACATTATTATTCCCGATGAGGTAGTTGAAGATATCATAGTTTCTGATAAAAAAGAGACCGATGAGGCACTAGGAGATATCTTTGATCCGTTTGCTCAAGATGATGAAAATACACCCGGCAATATAGCTAAAGATGGAACAGTAGATAATCCATCAGAAGTTGATATTGTAACTAATTTAGCCCAAGAGGGTGAAAGGAAAGTTAATTGGATATTAATGGCTTCGATGATTGTAGTATTTTCTGGTGTGAGCATTGTAGCAGGGATAGCATTAGATCCAATATTTGCAACCATTCTACTAATTATTTTAGCACTACTTGGATTCTCCTTAGGTGAATTATGGATTCCAAAAAACAATTTACACTTACTCGGAGTGACATGGATAATAATTTCAATGAAAGTTCTGTACGGATTAGCTGTAGAATTACAAAGATGGGATATTATTTCAATAGAAATTCTTGGCCTATTTTTACTTTCACTTGTAAGTTTAAATGTTTATCTATCTTATAGGCATAATTCTGATGCAATAGCGGCTCAGTCTACTCTAATCTTACTAGCAATTGGTTCTGCAACTGGCTATAGTTTTGGAGAAATTGGTATCGCATTAATGATTTTAGTTGCAACTATCCTAGTTCATGGATTGGCAATTCATAGAAAATCAGGTAATTTAGCGGCATTGGGTATCGCATCAACCAATCTCTGGGTTGGAATGCATGCATTAACTAATGGTTTTAGCATTGGTTCGTTAAGTATTCTACCACTAGAAAAACCGTTACTTTTATTCATATTAATCATGATTATTACGGCAATAAATGCAAGTATGGCTGCAAAGTTTGCTAAAGATGAAAATTGGTTTTCGAAAGCATTCAAAACTTTGGGGTTAGGAGAACCTGGACTGTGGGGGGTCTCAATATCTCTGGGTATGATTGGTGCTCTAATGGCAGTAGGTGCAAATCGACAAGATTTAGGATATGCTATTGGTTTAATTGCAATATTAGCTTCTTCTTTTGGTGGTTCTTATTTGGTAGTAAGAGGGGTAAAAACAAGAAGAGTTGTTCAACCTTTACTAATTTCAGGTATCTTACTCACAATTCTTCTAATAGTTAGTGAATCGTGGGATGTTTTGCCATTTGATTCTTATGAAGTATTTGCAGTAATTGGAATATTTATTACTGGTTTTGTAATTCTTAGAGACCAAAATTCAGTTACTGATCGAGTTCTATGGACTGGTTCGGTGGGTATTCTAATATTACTTGTAATAATGATACCAGCAGAATCTTCGGAAAATTTCTGTATATCTTCTTGTCAAAAAGGAGACGGGGGGTTTCTACTCTTATCTGCATTATCTTTAATTCATATTGGAACCGCTACACTTGCAATAAGAAGAGATTCGCCTTCTCTAGGCGGGATTACAGTTATTTTGCCCTGGTCATGGGTTGTTATTGAAGAAATGATTGAAGAGTCTATTAGAACAATCATAGTAGCAAATGGTGGTACAGACCCTGGTTCGATTATTCACATAGATCCGATTCCTTTCTTTGGATACTTAGTTACTTCCGCTATGTTGATGGCCGTAGTTAATATTAGACTGGGAGAAAATGGAGTTAATCTTGCATCAAGATTCCTAGGATTAACGGAAATGTCTGCTTCAATCAGAGATTCTGGAGCATTGCAACTTTGGAGTATTGGATTATGGTTGCCAATCATCACCATTATATTTATGTCCAACTTTGGAGGTTTCACTGCATTGACATTACTCGGAATATTTGCGATAATTACTATTATTCATGTGGTCGCAGAGATTACTAAGAAAAGAATTGGGAAAATCTCAATTATGTTGGGAATCATTTCATCCGGATTACTAATACTGCAATGGCAATATGGACTTGAAGAAAGTTTGATGTTAATTTACTGTTTAGTTACTCTTACTTTACTTATTCAAAATAATGGTTCTAATGAAGAAATGTACTCAATTGGAATGTCGCTGATGGCAATACCAATGTTGATTACTTTAGTTGCTAGAAAATCTAATGAACTCATAGACTCAGATATTATACCGAGTTTTGGAATTGCTAAAATCTCTCTATTATGTACTACATTAATGATTTTTGTCTATCTTTCAAAAGCTCAAAAAATGGAGAAATTATTAATACCTGCTCTTGCGTCTCTTTGGTTATTAACTGTGAATATCACTCTAGCATATACAGAGGGCACATATCTTGAAACTTTAGGGGCATTGGCTTTGTTTGCGGGGAGTACAATTTGGTTAGTTGCTAATGGAGAAATAAGAAGAGAGATAAAAAGTATAGCGAAAAAAGATTCGTTGAAAAAATTGGCAACAATAGATATGAATAATGATGATATTTCAATAGGAAATGTAACTGGCTATAATCCTCAGTTAGTAGATTTAAAAAATAAAAGAAAGAAGAAAAGAGAGATGGAACATACAGACGATATTGAACAAATTTATCTGACTGATGCAACTCATAAACCGATAATAGTAATACTAGTTCTTGGATTAGTAATTATTACATCTGCGGTTATCAATTTCATAGGAGGAACAAATAATTTAATTCTACTAATAACTGGAATTTTTATCTCTATATTAGTATTAGTAGCCCGAGAACGTACAAAGGGGCTTGAGCTAGAATTACCTCATTTTTTAGGTATAGAAATACCAATTGCCATCTCAATTGGAGGAATCATAATGGTTCAAGTTTCTGGACATTTAGCAGCTGGAAGTAGTAATATCGAATTATTCGATATGGCAATAATGATTTTACTGGTAATGTTCCTATGTATTGTCTCATTAATAGATCAAAGGAATCTTCTCGATAGAATATTGATTGCAATTGATTGGTTCATTATTCCAATATTTATTGGAAGATTTATTGGAACTATTCTTTACGAATCTCTACCAGCACCATTCACAGTTAATCCCACTGAAGGTAATTTAATTGAATGGATAATACCTTGGACTATTTTAGAGATATTACTCGTTTTATCAATAATTATTGCTTCATATATAGAATTAAAAAGATTAGAAAAGGGCAGAGAGCCAACTACTAATAATTCCTTAAGAGCATTAGCAATAGTTTTCATATCTACAGGACCTGCTGGAATTTTAGCAATAATACTGACCATGTATCATACAATCAAAAATCAACAAACTAATGAGTTTGGGTTAGTAATACCAGCAATAATATTCTCGGTGATTTCTTTCTCTAATTGGATTAGTTCGTTGAAAGGAGTCGTTGATGAACTAACACTAATACTTGGAGTGGTATTACTGATATTGTGTGTATTAACCGTTCCTTTGAAGAAAGAAATTTGGACTATGAGTTTAGCGATAGATGCACACTTAATGCTATATGTAGGACTTGTAGTAACAGGTGCTTTTACAAGTATTTTCCTTCCAATCATTCTGGTATCTTTATCCACCAGCATTTGGATTATTGGTATTCTACAACTGAGAAGAATTTTACGAATATGGGGATTATTCGATCTTATTATTGCGATACTAGCGTCCTTGCTATTACTGGGTTCGCAAATGCTTGAACCTACTGCATTACTCATCGCACTAATTGTTTTGGCTACTGAATTAGGACTAGTGGCGTGGTTGGGCCTCTCCAATGAAGATGAAATTGTAAAAGATTGAGAAAAATAGTGATTTTCGTAGCACTAAGAGATATTTTAGTGGATTTTTTACATGACATATTTACTAACGGGATATGCTAACCTTGATGATGGGCGGGCCCGACAAAGAACTGTGACGAGGTCTTGGATAGCCGATATATCGGAGGAAGTTGAACATCCTCCAATACCTATTGGTCTAAATGAAATGACTGTCCCTAGGACTATGATTATACTCTCATTTGTTACAGTTCTAATGATAATTTTGTCATCAGTATGGTTAGGATTAGCCGCTCTTTCTTTCCAAGGAGAGTTAGAAAATCTATTTCCAGACGATGGAGTTTCAGAAGCGGATCTAAAGAATGATGGTAGATGGGCTTGGGAACTTGATTTATTATTCGATACCTGTGAATCAAGACTGGGAGACTGGGATTGGCCTGAATCATTAGCAGAGCAAGACGATTACTTCCTCTATCCGGGAGAATTGAGATGTGATTGGGAGCATCAAGGAAATGGAGATAGAGCGAGTATAGTAGTTTACAATAGAGGAAATTCTACTATTGATTTGATACTAGAAATAGTTGGTGGAGGAGTAGAATTCACAAACGAAGGAAGTTATAATTTACTCTTGAATGGTTTAGAAGGAAATAGTACTGAGATTATTGAGATATCATTAACTGAAGATATTACAGAGAAAGACTTCACAGTTACTGCAACGCATGTTGAATTCAATCCAGTTTCTATGGTTAACCTTGATGTTCATTTATTCAAGGGTCCTGATGAGAGAGATATTCATATCACAGATGGAAACAATGTTCAAGTTCATTACATACTATGGGATGCAGATACAGGAGAACAACTAGATGAAGGAGACTTACCTGTAACCGGAGGAGATGATAACAGATATATCAAAGGCTTTGGTTGGGCAGTTATAGGATTAGATATTGGGCAAGATAGAGGATTAGCGCCGGGCGTGGATACAGGTACTACACACACCGTGTTATTACCTCCACCTATAGCATACGGGAATAGCGAAGGTCATGAATTAGAAAATACATGGTTACGGTTTGAAGTGAAAATAGATAGAGCTGTCGTATGATAGAAAAGGAGAGGATGGAATGTCAGAAGAAAAAAAACATACTGCATTAATACCTTCAGCACAAATTGCAGAGGAAGCAGGTAAACGTAACGAGGCAAAATCTGCAAGAAGAGGTGAACCGCCTCTACATATGAATGATGATATGAGAAGGTTGTCTACTCCATGGTCTATATCGATGGTAAGAGCGAAGCAAATTAATTCCTCGGATTTGCCAGCAGGTGTAATTCTTGATGCTGCTGCTGGTTCAGGTTCTCAATTGATAGCATTAGCGACAGAATTGAAAAGACCTGCTTTAGGAATTGAACTTGATGGTAATATAGCAGTTTTATGTGCTGCAAATATGCATGTTGCATCTGATAAAGAAGAAATACAAAGAACATTAGATAGGGTAATTATTGGAGATGGAAGTGATGCAGAAGGAGCGATTACTGCTTACTGGAATAGTCTAAGAAAATCAGGAACTAGAGCACACCCACCTATTGCAATGTTACACTTAGATCCAGCAAGGCCGAGAGATGCTCAAAATCACCATATTGATGAAATGAAGCCTTCATTAAAATCTGTTCTAAATTCATGGAATGAGTATCTTCAAACAGGCCCTAGTGGCCCGGCCGTTTTACTAGATTTGTCACCAAGATTAGGGGATGATCAACAGGCAATGGTTGAAGCAGTTGTTGAAACTGTTTTCCCAGGTGCTCCAAAAACTTGGGAATGGTTAAGCCAAGGAGGAGGAAGAGTAGATAGATTGTCACTGTGGATAGGGGCGATTTCATCAAAAGAAGATCGGAGGTGTATAAGAATGGGCAGAAAAAATATTCTAGCCAAGATACAAGGTAAAAAATCAGATTCTAAAATTGATACCTTGAGTAAGCCTCCTCCATTTGGTGCATTTATCTCAATCATTGATCCTGCCTTGATTCAAAGTGGACTACAAGAAAAATGGCTAAATGAGGCTTTGAAACCAGATAGCGGGCATTCTTGGCTAAGACTTGATGGCAGAAGGCCATTATTAATCCACACGGACCCGCTAAATGATAATGATGAGATTAAAGGTTTTGTAGTAAGTACAGGAGAAATTGTACAACACAGATTGACACCTCCGGAATTACATTCAATAGACCAAGTTGCGAGTGCAGCTTCAAGAAATGATATTGGAAAAATAACTCTTAGATGCTCACTAGATCCAGAACTGCAGCCTACTATACAACGTCGTCTAGATAAAGCACTTCGAGACGTAGATGGATCTAAGTCGTTCATGGTAGATATTGATTTAGAACGGGGAACTGGTAGCCATAAACTATACATTATCTGTAAAGAAAACTGAGATTTCTTTAGAATTAACTACCTAAATAAGAGCGGGTGGGTTGAAATAGGGTTGGTAAGTCGCGAGGATGCCGTAAAGGCCACTGGAAACAGTGAACACGGGAGGACCGTAGAATGAATAAAGAAAAACAAGAGATTGGAGATGACTTCTCCTATATTATCAGAATGGCTGACAGCGATATAGACGGATTGAAACCAATAGCGATTGGACTTGCTTCCGTTAAAGGCATAGGAGTTCGTACTTCTCAGCAATTATGCAGACTAGCAGAAATTGATGGGACCAAACTTGGAGGGCATCTTGAGGATGCTGAACAGGATAGGCTTAGAACAACTATTGATGGGTATGCAACTAATGTCCCATGGTGGTTAGTTAATCGACAAAGAGACTTAGAATCTAATGAAGATGCTCATCTTGTCGCAATGGATGTTAAAATGACTCGTGATGACGATATTTCTCGTTTAGCTGGTATGAAAACATATCGTGGTTTAAGACATAGAAGTGGACACAAAGTTCGTGGACAGAGACTTAGAAGCAACGGTAGAAGTGGTACTGCACTTGGTGTGCAGAGGAAGAAGTGAGGTGAGATTATGGGAGACCCAAAATTTGCACGATCCAAAACACAAACCCCTACCCACCCTTGGAAACAGGCACGAATTGATGAAGAACATGCTCTGAAAGAAAAGTATGGTCTAAAGAAAGTTGGTGGAATGAAAGAGATTTGGAGAGAAAAATCATCTCTGCGAAGACATAGAAATCAAGCAATGAAGTTAATTGGTAGAGTAGATACTTCTGAAGGCCATTTTGCTAGAGAAAAGACCGATCTAGTAAATTCATTATGTAGACAAGGATTACTTGTAGACGGTGCAAGTATAGATGACGTTCTTCAAATAAATGTGGAACATATGCTTTCAAGACGATTACAATCTGTCGTTTACTACAGAGGATTGGCTCCATCTATGAGAGCCGCTAGGAATATGATTGTTCATGGTCATATTTCTATTGGTGAACAAAAAATGACAGTCCCAGGATATCATATTAGAAAACTAGAGGAAGAAGATTTGAATTATGCTTCTAACTCAGTTTACAATGACCCTAATCATCCATTCAGAGTTGAAATGGAAAAGCTAAGACTAACAATGGTAAATGATGAGGAGCCTGAAGAAGTTGGTGGACCTAAAGCAGCTACTGAAGATTTCGTTGATCAAATAAAGAAGGATGCAGAAGATGCTCCGAAAATTGAAGAAACAATTCCTAAGGAGGGTAACTGATGGGCCATAAAGCAATATTACATATTTACAGTACAAGTAATAACGTACTAATCACAGCTACAGACTTAACTGGAGCTGAAACAATTTGCAAAGTATCAGGCGGCATGGTGACTAAGGGAGGAAGTGATTCTGGAGGACAGTTTGCTTCTACTCGTGCTGCTGAGAGAATCGCAGAAATGCTAGCTGAAAAAGAATTTGACCAAGTAATAGTAAAGTATCGAGGCGCCGGAGGAAATCGAAATCATAACGCACCAGGTGCAACATCCGCTATACGTGCTCTAACTAGAGCCGGTGTTCAAATAACTAGAATTGAAGACGTTACTCCAATTCCTACAGACGGGACGAAAGCAAAAGGTGGACGTCGTGGACGAAGAGTGTGAGGTGTGAAGTATGGTTAAAGTTACAATTATTGAAGAAACTGATGATAAAATAAAAATTCTATTAGCTGATACTGATAGAGCGTTTGTAAACTCCATCAGGAGGTCTCTAATTTCAGATACACCAAAGATGGCTATTGAAACAGTTCGTTTTGAAATGGGAACTATTGAACAAGAAGATGTCATTTGGGAAACTACTGGACCTCTTCCTGATGAGATGATTGCACAAAGACTTGCAATGATCCCTATACCGACTCGTCATGAAGAATTTCATTTCCAAGATGAATGCCCTAATTGTGCTGAACTTGTACAAGAAGATAGAGGATGCCCTATGTGTACTATGATTTACACATGTAAGGCATTTGGAAGTGAAGAAGGTACAATGGTAACTGCAGGAGATTTAAATTATCTTGGAGATTCAACATTAGAAATCCCTGAATTATACAAAACTATACCGATTACAAAACTTTTCCGTGGTCAGATGGTTGAATTTTACGCTACAGCAATTATGGGAAGAGGAAGAGAACATGCGAAATGGTCACCTGCTTGCGGCGTAACCTTTGAGCCGAAACATATTGCTGTATTAAACAACAAAACGAAAGCAAAAATCCTATGGGATTTGAAACTAGGAATTAATGCAAAGGATTTTACTGATGGAAAATTAGAAGATTATTACAAAGTTCAAGAATTAAAGGAACAGCTTCATCATGTAGGAGAAGGGACTGAAGAATCTAGAACTTTCAAGGATGCAATTACTCTTGAAGAAGTTCCTAGAGAATTTATCTTAAGCTTTGAAACCGATGGTTCAATGACTCCAAGAATAGCATTTGAAATGGCAGCAAAAGAATTAGCTGTAAGATTCAATACAATAGAAGAAGATTCTAATGCAATTTTCTGATTTGGTTGAAGAGTTTTTATTCAACTTCATGTAGGATGCGTTAGCATGACTGTTTTGCTTGGACGTGGCGAATGCGGCTCTCATGTGACACTTATTTTTACAATAAATGATAATTCTACTAATTTAGATGAACAAGGAAGTTTAGGAGTTGGTCTGTGTTTAGACCAAGGTGTTGAAATTATCGCAAGAGGTATTGAAGGAGAGTTTGAAATAAATATCAAATTTATTGAAGGAGATGGTGAATCAGAATTATATCAACAAGTATTCAAATTATTATCTAAAGAAATTATCAATATTAAGAATTATAATTGGGATCTAGCAATAAAATTAAAATTACCAATTTCGCAAGGTTTTGGGATGTCTGCTTCAGGAGCTATTGCCGCATCTATGGCAATTCAAAGAGCGATTGGTGAACCTCATGAAGAAAGTCTGAGACGCTCATTCTCAATTGCGCATAGAGTTGAAAGATATTTTTCTACAGGACTAGGAGATGTAACGGCTTTAGCAGCAGGTGGAGTTGAGAGGAGAACTTCTCCGGGCTCCCCATTTTCAGGAGATTTACTCACTAGAGGTCCAGGGATGTCTGAAGGTTGGACAAAAGAAATAGAAGTATTATTGGCTTGGAAAAAAGACTCTGGTAAACATACGTCATCATATATCGATGATACAGTTTGGAAAAACTCAATTAGTAAGGCAGGGATTAAGCAGATGGAACAATTAATGCAAAAACAATGGGATAAGACTCGTTGGAGTGAGTTATTAGAACGGTCGGAAATATTTGCTGATGAGAGTGGATTACTTTCTGATTCTAAAAGATTTGAATTACTTAATCAAGCAAAGAATGTCATAGAAGAAACATCTTCAGAATTTAAGCCATTATTATGCATGTTAGGGAAAAGTTTGGTGATTGTACCGAAAAATATTGATAATGAAGAAGACTTAGAATTATCAAAATTAATTTATGAATTAAATGAAGTAGGTTTCATAACTAAGAAAACAAGAATTGGGCGCTTATTCTGATTTCTCCCTGATACTCTCATGGAATGTTGCTAGAGGCTCTAGGTCTAACGGACTAGAGTCAAGTAAGATTGCTCCCTTCAATTTTAAAGTATCACAAAAGCCATGCCTATAGACAATAGCTCCTTGCCCGTATTCATTCACATATCTATCTACTTGTTTCTGAGTTTTTTTGCGAGGGAACCTTAAATCAGCCCCAAAAAAGTGTTTAGCATCAATCCAGGCACAGGGAATTCCATTAATTCTTACATCATCTAATAATAGTAGGTCGGGTGTTATTATTGCTCTTCCTTCAGATTTCTTTTGTTCATCAAGTAAATCTTCCTGTCGACGAAATCTAATATTAAGTGAAGAAAAATAATCGCATAATATATCTTCAAATACCTCTGCAGCATTTTGTGTTTCTGATTGATTGACTGAACTAACTCGATCAGCAGATTCGGCCAGTTGGAATTGATCTCTGTCTCTCTGATTCATTTTACTTGGAGTTTTAAGAGTTTCTTTAATCTTATTTTTTGACCAACCTCGACCAGTTAATATCGCTCGGAACAAATTTACAGGTGGAGCATCAAATCTTGTAGAGAGCGAAAGTACGCTTTCGCCACTATCATACCTTCTTTTTAACTCATTAGCTCGACTCATCAATCGACCATGTGAATATACACTTTTTTCCTGATTTAGTGCACTACGAAGGGATAATGATTGTTCAAGAGTTATATCAAGCTTTTCAATTTTTTTGGCTATTTGTTGTACTTTTTCTTCAGGAAGAAAACCGAATTCCCCTGGAGAACAAACTAAAGGACTGGCTTTGGTTTGTACTGATTTCTTAACTGCATTTAATTTCCATTTAATATTAACCACTCTAGCTGGAGGATCTATGTCTTGAGAGAATCCCATGGGCGCGGGGTCGATAGAAAATCGCGATAGAGCACGCTGTATTGCTTCATCATCTCCGCCATGATTAATTTCTACAGTATTTTTTTTCGTACTGTTGCGGCGACGACGAGAACGGCTTTTTTGCCGCTTGCTACCATCATCCTGTTCACTCAATGACCATGCGAAGGGAAAGAACACCATGAACCCACCGTGTAAGGTAAGTAGAAGAAAAACGCTTTTCTTCAGATAAAGGCAATTCCTGGCTCTAATGGTGAAGCAACTCTAGCTTTACCAGCTACATCCTCGCCGTCACCTACCTTGTAAGATATGACAGAATCAACAGATAGGGCATTTGCGATAAAAATTGCATTATTATTTATTAGATTCGTTTCATCAAATTGGGAAGAAATCAAAGAAATATCATCTTGAGACCAAGTATATATCTTCCCTCTATTTTTCTTATTTCCTATTGTCAATGATTGCCAAGTTTGGAAAATCTCTCCTCTTAATTTCTCTTCACTAAAAATATCTAAAGATTTGAGGTAATCAATACCGTTTTTCTTAAAATCAAAATTATTTGAACTTAGATTGATTGCTTCAGATGCAAGAATATTTTTCCAACTTGCAGCAGTTTGTATGACACAGCTAGAGATAGGAGTATCAGAGTGTCTTTGCGCAAGACCTTTTACATTTCTTGAACTATCTATTAATTTTCTAAGATAATTCTCTTTAGCAAGGTGAGTTATGTCTTGTTCATTTATATCTAATTCGTGAATCACAAGTTCACTCACCATTTCTTTACCACCTATTTTAGACCAAAACTCTTCTGCGATATGTGGTGTAGCAGGTGCAAGCATAGGTATCCAATTAGAAAAGAATGATTTTGCAGTTTTAGCATCACATCCTCCTCTTCGTCGATACCATTGCCAATCAGATAGCATCTCAAAATGACTAATCATTACGCCTTCACGTAAACTTACATTTTCCATCGCTAATTTCCATTTTAAATGATTGAGGCGCATTCTTGCTAATATCCAATCATCAATTATATTAGGGGAATTAATGAAATCATTAGATGTTTCAAAGGCTTCTATAATTGATTGCATTTGTCGAGAATTTGATACAATGGCATTATCTGACCAATCCATACCTGCTTCAGGATTTGCACCAAATAAGATAAACAAACGTACTGTATCGGCTCCATATTTATCCACCATAGAACCGGGACTAACCGTATTTCCTAATGACTTACTCATCTTAGCCTGTCTAGTTGTAAGTACTGATTGACAGGATGGACAAGTTCCTTCGAAATTATCAATATGATATTCAGTATTACATTCCACACAAAAAGGCGCAGGAGCATTCAACATTCCTTGACATACTAACTGTCCGAATGGTTCACCAGTTGTATTCATTCCAAGATCACGTGTTGCTTTAGTGAAGAATCTTGCATAAAGAAGATGCATTACAGCATGTTCAATTCCTCCGATATACAGATCTATTCCTCCTTCCATCCAGTAATCTACAATCTCTCGATCAAACGGCTGGTTCTCATTATTAGAGTCCCCATATCTTAGGAAATACCACGATGAATCATAAAATGTATCCATCGTGTCCGTCTCACGTCGTGCAACATCCCCACATTTAGGGCAATTAGTTGAAAGAAACTTTTCACTGGACTCAAGAGGATTTCCACTCTCATCCCAACTAAATTTAACATCTAAGGGAAGTTTGACAGGGAGATCTTGGAGTGCAACTGGCACTACACCACAATCATCGCAGTGCAACATGGGTATTGGAGTACCCCAAAATCTCTGACGGCTTAAAAGCCAATCTTTCAATCTATATTGAACAGTACCATGACCTGAATTTTCAGATTCTAGGGCTTTGATTACCGCGTTCTTAGCATCTTCTCCAAATAATCCATCAAATTCTTTACGGGATGAATTAGCCATATAAGCTAGAGAATCTAATACTGGATTTTCTTCTATCGCCTGCTCACCATCTATACGAGAAAGTACTGGTTTAATCGGAAGATTATACTTCTTAGCAAAATCATAATCTCGTTGATCATGTCCTGGGACTGCCATTACAGCGCCAGTACCGTAGCTTGCAACTACGAAGTTTCCTGCATATATTGGAACTTGTTCGCCGCTAATTGGATTAATTGCAAATTTACCTAAAGGCACGCCTTTCTTTTCTTTCAACATATTAATTCTTTCAAACTCAGACATTTTAGCACATTCATCTCGAAGTTCTCTCCAATCATTTTCATATTCTGTTCCAGACACAAGCGGCTCGCAAAGAGGATGTTCGGGAGATAAAGTAACAAATGTCACACCAAATATTGTATCGGGTCTAGTAGTGAATGCCCCTATTACAATATCCTCTCCAACAATTGGAAAATTAATATGAGCCCCATTTGAACGCCCTATCCAATTTCGCTGCATTGCCTTGACATTCTCAGGGAAATTAATATTTTCTAAATCATCAAGTAATTCATCGGCATATTTTGTCATACTAAGGAACCATTGTGCCATATCTTTCTGAACTACTTCTAAGCCACATCTCCAACAACGATTATTTTTAACTTGCTCATTTGCAAGTACAGTGTCGCAATCATTACACCAATTTACTGGAGCGAATCTTCTTTCAACAAGTCCTGCCTCATAAAATCGAATAAATATTTCTTGATTCCAGCGATAATATTCAGGAGTAGAGGTTGCAAAGGTTCGACCCCAGTCGTAAGAATACCCCATTCTCTCTTGATCGGTTCGAATCATCGCAATATTTCTCTCAGTTACATTGTGAGGATGTCCACCCTCCTTCTTAGCTGCATTTTCTGCAGGCATTCCGAATGAATCATAACCCATAGGATACAGTACATTTTTACCCATTAATCTCTGAAATCTTGCCATTGCATCGCCAATAGAATAATTCCTAACATGTCCCATATGCATATTGCCTGAGGGATAAGGGAACATTTCCAGACAGTAAAATTTAGGTTTAGAGGTATCTACTTGAACAGAAAATATATTTTTTTCCTTCCATTGGTTTTGCCAGTACGCCTCTATTCGGTGCAAATCATATTCCATTCAAGCACTCCCCTTATTTATTCTCTGACAGATAATAATATCAAGCGAAGTAGTATAACTAATCCAAAGGTCTTTTCTTGGGTGAATGGAGTCAGCACTTGATTCACACGCTTCGACTGACAGAGTTCGCTATGAAACCTCTCCCTTGAATATGAGCCGGTATGGCTATGCAGTAGGTTTACTTCGATATGTCATTATGCTAGGAGAGGGTGAGTTTGATATTCGTAATGAAGAAGATGGAATTGAGGTTTGGGTTACTCAAATGGGCAATTATATGAATATGAATACTGCATGGATTAATCGCTCTACTGGAACCGTAGCTATAGTTGATCCTTTTGACTCTAAGAGATGGGTTGCGGCATTGAAAGAACAGGGGTTGCGGCCTACTCATTTACTCTATACACATACTCATAGAGATCATGTTGAAGGGTATAGAGATATGATTAATCTAATACCTGAGATTGAAGTTTGGGGTCATGCCGAATCAAATACACCTGAACTTCTATCACATGCTGTTTTCAAAAATGTTGATTTTACTAATGAATGGAGTAACGCACCAAATACAACAATAGAATGGTCTGCTGGAGGCATTACTCTAGCAGTCACGCATTCTCCTGGTCATGCACCGGGTCATGTCACTCTGCATGGATATGGCGTTTATCATGCAGGAGACCTTCTTTTCACTGCACATAGTGGCCGGGTAGATTTACCTGGAAGTGATCCTATGGCTCAATGGCATAGTGTACTATATGCTCGTAATTTACTCAGAACTCTGCCGGAGAAATGGAGATTAATACCCGGCCATAGATATGATTGGATAGATGGTACTACTCCAGACTGGGTCAGTATAGAAGATGCTTTAAGCCATAATTTCTCACTTAATTCATCAGTATTACGAAGCTTAGGTGGTGATTAAATGGTTCGAATAGAAGCAAAATATGAGAATGGTTTACGTTGTACTGCGACACATATCCCATCTGGAAAACAAATAATTACAGATGCCCCAATTGATAATCATGGGAAAGGAGAATCATTTTCGCCTACGGACTTATTGGCTACTTCTATGCTAACATGTATAATGACAATAATTGGAATTAGAGCAGAAAAAAAGAAAATAGATGTAAATGGCATGTCTGGCAGTGTAGAAAAAACTATGACTACAAATCCTCGACGTGTAGGAAGACTAGAAATTAGAATTAAATTACCTAACAATCTTGACCTAAAAGAATTAAATTGGCTCAAAAAAGAGGGATGTAATTGTCCTGTTTGTTTTTCAATAAATAAAACAATGGATGTTGATATTATTTTCCACGATTAATATGATTCCTATCTCTCTATTACATGAATAGTATAATTTATGATTAACAATTATATATCTCATACAATCTCGTTAGGCAACATGGCGATTGGCACAATTGGTTTCTTATCTCTCGTATTCCAGATTATTATTGCTTGTGTAATATTTTCTGTTTGGTTAATTAGGCCAAATTGGAATACTGCATACAGAGCTGGAAATGCCACTAATATCAAAGAAGAATTTGCGGTCTATGGATTGCCTGATTGGTCGGTATATGTCATTGGAGCCACAAAAATAGCTCTGGCTATTGCGCTAGTGGCTGGATACTGGAAAAGTGAATTAGTAGCTCCTGCTGCTATTTCGATGGCTATATTGATGGCCGGGGCAGTCATTTGTCATTTGAGAATAAAAGAAGATAGTTTGTCCAGAGCATTGCCAGCAGGTTCTATGTTAGCTATGTCGTTATTTGTTGGATTATTTAACTAATTAGTTTTATCATTTCTTTCTCTAGAAATTTTGAATTTATCTGCAATTTCTTCAGTTAAACCTGTATTGACTCTACCCTCTCTCTCCAGCGCAGATATTGTTGCTAGAACTATGCTTTCGGTATCTATTTCAAAGAATCGCCTTAACTCAGTTCTATCATCAGAACGTCCAAAACCATCTGTTCCTAGAACAACATAGTTCCCACCTACCCAACGTTGAATCATTTCTGGTACTGCAATGATATAATCTGAAACAGCAATTGTTGTAGTTAAATCACCAAAACATTCGGAAACATATGATGAACTCTCCATATCAGGATAAAGACGATTCTTTCTTTGGGATTCAAGCCCTTCGCGTCTTAGCTCCCCATAGGATGTAACGGACCAAACTTCAGAATCTACATCATAATCAGCTAATATCTCAGAGGCTTCCAACACATGAGAAAGTATGGGCCCTGACCCTAAAAGCCTAACTAATGGCTTGTCGTTATTCTTAGGTTCAATTATCTTATACGCACCTTTTATTATTTTATGATCAATACCTTCAGGTTTAGCAGGCTGCTGTTCATTTTGATTATAGAGCATTATATAATGGAAAACATCAAGATTTTGCCCCCACATTTCATTAATACCGTGTCTTATTATTGTTGCTAACTCATATGCATAAGCGGGATCCCATGACCTACAGTAGGGTACTGTGCTAGCATGCAAAAGAGAGTGCCCATCTTGATGCTGAAGCCCTTCTCCATTCAAAGTAGTACGACCGGCAGTGGCACCCATCAAAAATCCTCTAGCTCTAGCATCAGCAGCTTGCCAAATTTGGTCATTTACACGTTGGAAACCGAACATTGAGTAAAATATATAGAAAGGCATAGTTGGAGTAGATGCATGAGAATATGATGTTGCAGAAGCAAGCCATGATGCTATAGAATTAGCCTCTGAAATCCCTTCTTCAAGTATTTGGCCTGTTCTTGATTCTTTATACTTCATTATCATTTTATGATCAACTGGCTTATATTTTTGTCCAGATTGAGAATAAATACCAAATTCACTGAATAAAGGATCCATCCCAAAAGTTCTACCTTCATCGGGTATTATTGGAACTATCTTTTCACCAATATCAGATTTCATTAGATTCCTTAACAAACGAACAAAAGCCATGGTTGTAGAAACCTTCTGTCCAGTAGGCGTACCTTTATCGAACTCAGAATATGTTTTTTCTTCAGGTAAATCGAAATCAATAGGTAAAGATTTACGAGAAGGCAAATACCCCCCAAGTTTTTCTCTACGAAGATTAAGGTATACGAATGCTTCAGAATCTTCATCTAATGAAAAAAATGGGTCTTTTTGCAGATTTTCATCTAGAATCGGAATTTGAAGGCGGTCTCGATAGGAAACTAAATCTTCTAGATTCATTTTCTTTTTCTGATGAGTAGTATTTCGACCGGCAAAAGATTCTATACCCCAACCTTTGACTGTATGTGCCAAAATAACTGAGGGTTTCTCAGATTCTAAGGCTGCATGATAAGCAGCGTATACCTTCAATGGATCGTGTCCTCCGCGACGTAAATTAATTATTTCTTCATCAGAAAGATTCGCTCCCATTGAAACTAATGATTCAGAGCCGGAGAATAATTCATTTCGGAATTCACCAGAAGATAATGTACTCATTCTCTGGAAATCTCCATCAGTTATTTCTTCCAATCTAGCAAGTAAAACTCCATTAACATCTTGGGCAAAAAGACGATCCCAATTAGTATCCCATAATACTTTGAAAACATCCCATCCTGCGCCTCTGTAAAGCCCTTCTAATTCTTGAATTATCTTAGAATTACCACGAACAGGTCCATCTAACCTCTGAAGATTACAATTGACTATTGTGATTAGATTATCCAACTTCTCCCTTCCTGCCACTGCTATTGCAGCAATTGATTCTGGTTCATCCATCTCACCATCTCCTAAGAATGAATAAACCGTACTTTGAGAAGTATCGACCAATTCACGATCAGTCAAGTATTTCCAGAATCTAGCTTGCATAACTGCGGCTAATGGACCGAGTCCCATTGAGACTGTGGGGTACTCCCAGAAATCTTTCATTAAACGGGGATGTGGATAAGAAGAAAGACCGTCTAAAAATGCTTCTTGACGAAAATTAGATAATTGCTTACGAGTTATTCTACCCTCTAAAAATGCACGAGCATATATCCCAGGACTTCCATGACCTTGGATATAAAGTGCATCTCCAATACCATTGAATTCTTTGCCCTTAAATACATGATTGAAACCAACCTCATAAAGTGTTGAAGATGACGCATAAGTCGAAATATGACCGCCTATACCATCAATTCTACGATTAGCATCAGATACTATTAATGCAGAATTCCATAAGATTATGTTCTGTATCTCTTTTTCAATTTTAAGATCACCTGGGTATGGCGTTTGGTTATCCCAAGGTATAGTATTGACGTAAGGAGTTTGAGATGCAGCAGGGATTTCGATACCTAGATCTTGTGCTTCGGAAAGAAGTTCATGCAACAATATTCTAGCTCTATCGAGTCCGGCTGAATCAACAACCGAACGCAGAGATTCAAGCCATTCATCTGTTTCTTCAGGATCTATATCTGGCAACCTCTGATGATAATTAGGGCTAACCATTTGACCACACTGCCCCTTAGGGGCAGATTGTCGAGGATGCATGAGGCTTTGAATCTTCAATAAATGTTCTCACTTAATTTGAGAGGTTTTTGGGCCTGTTTTTATTAAATGACAATGGTGTAAGGTACGTATTCCAGCCACAGTTACAGCTGAATCACCGGAAATACTCCTCTCTCCATTCCAATTACTAACTGTCTGTAAAACTGTTTTAACTCCAGCCGCATTAAGAGGATCGACTTTTAGTTCTACTGTGACTTCATTAATTGCACCGAGCCATTTCAAAGTTGCATTGATTGATTTTCTGGCTAAACCATGTTGCTGTGCAGAACTTCTTACCCAATATCCTAAGTTCCACTCAGCCTCAATTGTTCGAGTTACATGATCAAAGCCAATTAATCCTAATAATGCATTATCCCAAGGTCTAATCATTACCCAATGATGCATTAATCCATTGCGTCCCATTTTTTCAGTTTCTTGAAGAAATGATTCTATTTGCTCGAGAAAAGAAATATCAGGATTAATCCAAGGCATTGCCCGACTTACTTCAGGCCATGTTTCTTCAAATGCTTCTAAAAGTTCTGAACTATAATCTAAACTAGCGGGACGAAGGAGTAAGCCTTCATCGACTCTAATGGACGAGGTCGCGCGTCTTGACACAGCTATCCGAAAACAATCTAATGCATCACTTCTACGGAACGAAGTTTTCAGTTTTAAGGCCTTAATTTCTTCATAGCCATTAGTAAATTTGAATCACCAGGTATCAAATGATTCGCATTTTCAAACATTTTATCTACTGATTGTGTTCTACCGATTCGTTGTAATAGAGCGCCTATTGGATAAATTAATTTTGAACGATTACCAAGATGCGGACCAACTTCATCTAGTAATACAGTTGCCTGAGCTGTATCTTTAGATCTCGCCGCTTCCATAGCAGCTTTAACCTGTAAAGCTACATCTCTATCTGTCCATTTTTCTTGTTGAGGCCAAGGCCAATAATTTGACTCTTCAATGGGTATAGAAGATAAAATTTGATCGGCTGAAATGATTGGATTAGGAGGAGGATTAGGAGGAGGGGGCATAGGAGCTAATTCTTCGTCTCGAGGAGGAATTGGTGGAAGTAAAGGAGGTGGCGGAATTTTCCTTGGAGGTATCATTACAGGTTCTGGTTCTGGTTCTGGTTCTGGTTCTGGTTCCGGCTCAGGCTCAGGTTCCGGCTCAGGTTCAGGTTCCGGCTCAGGCTCAGATTCCGATTCAGGCTCAGGTTCCGATTCAGATTCCAAATCTAAAGGAGGAGGGAAATCTAATGGCGATTCTGGTTGTTGACCAGCAGGTTGAATCAATTGAACCGGTTTGTAAGATATTTCTTCTATTTGCTCTATCTCTTCATCTGGAATTTCAAATTTAGTAACAAACTCTGGAGCATCTTCTGGTTTCAGAACATAATCTTCTTCAGAATCATCGACAGGTTCTGGAGAATCAACAGTCATAGCAAAAGAAGGATTTTTTGAAACTATTATCCCATCATCATCATCATACTGCTGAACATCTATTGTAACATCATCCATCTGAAAGGTAGCCTTAGACCAATCAATTATATCTTCTGCACTATCCTCTTCAAAATCACCTAATAATTCATCGAAAAGATCGCTCGCAATGTCTTCATTCATATCAGAACCTTGTTCAAAAGATGCCTTTTTCAACTGATATTGACATAATGTACAAAGAATTGCATCTTCTGAATTCTTATGCTGACATGTTGGGCAGATTTTACCCGGTTCCTCGACATTTCTCCACTTTCGAAACTTATCGAACACCTTGCATCACCTCAGACATTTGAACTCGACAAAACATACCGTATAATCCTCACGCGGTGAAGTGTAAAACAATAAATCTAATACTATTGTGAATTAACTCTAGAAAGCGTGATGTGTAAATTACCTTGGCGTCGAATTATGAGTGGGAGTTCAGACTTGCCTCCTGCACGATTTAATAGAAGTCAAGACCATCATGAATTATATCTCAAACTAATCAGATGGGAATTAGATGATGAGATGCAAAACGTTCTTGAAAAACTACAAAATTGGACTAAAAGAAAGTTAACTGAAAATGGAATTTCTTTATTTGATTTAATAGGAAAAAATGATGGATGGTTGTTCGGACAGAGGATAATTAAATTTACTAATAGAAGAAAAAAAGACTTAGGGACACATCGTTTTAGACAGGGTGATATTGTATTAATATCTAGAAAAGATCCTCTAAAAGAAACCGCACTGGAAGGTACTATCTATTCGACTTCAAGAAATTCGATAAAAATAGTTTTTTCAGATACACCTAAAGACATTAGAAAAGATACTTGGAGAATTGACAAAGGGGCAAATCGAATTGCTTATGATAGAATGAAAGATGCAATAAATAGTGTATTTCAGGAAGATGGTGGCGTCCCGCTTAGAGAATTGTTACTGGGTATGGTTCATGACCCTCCTACTACCGCAAGTTTGACTCCTGAATTAGGAGGAGCTAGAGGTAGAAACACTTCTTTTTCACCAGATCTTAATGAGCCACAATTAATTGCTTCTAAGGCTGCAATAGAAAGAAGGTTGACATTAATTCAAGGCCCTCCAGGAACGGGTAAAACTCATACTGCAGTGAGAATATTAGAATCATGGGCAAGACAAGATGTAGGGACTATCTTAGCCGTAGCTGATTCGAATGTTGCTGTCGATAATTTACTTGAGGGGTTACTAGCTAGAGGAGTAAGAGCGGTAAGATTAGGGCAACCTGTAAAAGTAAGAGAAAAATTAAGAGAAGCAACGATGGATGCTCAAATGGAAACACATCCATTGAGAAGAGATTTAGAAACTCAATTAGAGCTAAATGAAAAACTAAATCGTAGGATTAGCTCAATGAAAGGAAAAGAAAAAGGGTTGGCCCACAGAGATATCAAGAAGGGATGGAAAGAGATTCGTAGAATTGAAAATCAGATAAGAGATGATATATTAGATAAGACACAAATTGTTTGCTGCACTTGTATAGGTTCGGGTAATCAAATATTGGACGGGAGAAGATTCCCTCAAGTTTTGATTGATGAGGCTACTCAGGCTACAGAGCCCGCATCTTTAGTTCCATTAATTAGAGGGGCAAGACAGATAGTCTTAGTCGGTGATCATAAACAACTACCACCGACCGTTCTTTCTTTCAGAGCGGAAGAAAAGGGCCTGAGAAGATCTTTATTTGAAAGATTAGTTGATTTAGGTATCGAACCACTATTATTGACAAAACAATATAGAATGCATCCAGCGATTTCAAAATTCCCAAATCAACAATTCTATTCTAACAAATTAATTGATGGTGTCAGTGCTGAAAATAGACCGGCTCCTGCTGGGTTACTTTGGCCGGATTGGGATAATCCAGTAGCATTTATTCCTGTAGATGGAGGAGAAGTTGTATCACCCGATGGAACTTCAAGAGAAAATCCTATTGAAGTTTCTTGGGTCCTCAAGATAACTGAAGATTTACTAGACGCAGGAGAATTAACGAAAAAAGATATTGGAATTATTACACCTTATGCAGGACAGGTTAGAGCGATTCGAAATTCTATGAGCGAGGAACTAGATGACGTTGAAGTAAGAACTGTTGATGGCTATCAAGGTAGAGAAAAAGAAGTTATAATTTTTTCTTGTGTACGTTCTAATCCCGAACAAAATGTAGGATTCTTAGCGGAACCTCGAAGATTAAATGTAGCATTAACGAGAGCAAAGAGAGGATTGATTGTAATTGGAGACCCTTCAACTCTCAGAGGCGATAAGAATTGGCAGGCATGGTTAGAGTATATCCGCGATAGTAAGTTTGAGGCGTGGCACCTTCTCGGAATGACCTGAGATGAGTATAATGGATGGGCATGATTCTCCGATTTCGATTAACAAAGGCAGCACTACACTAGCTAAAGCACTAGTTTCTGAAGATGGTGGGCACTGGCCGGTACCGGAAGGAACAATTTTAGCATCTGGAGTGAGAAGAGTTGTATCTTTTGTACTAGATACAGTAATAGTTAGTTCAATTTTACTACTAATAACAGGTGGAGACTTAATCAATGCATGGAATCTAACATTATGGGCATCTAGTGACTTTCATTATTCTCTTGCGATGTTATTGATTCTTTTAGTGTCACACTGGCTATATTGGAAATATACAGGTCTATACTATTCTCGTTCATTTGGTCAGAAATTAATGGGGCTTGCAGTCTTAGCAGAAGACGGTTCTGAAATGACGAGTAAAATGTGGGAGATAAGGGCTTTGAAAAAATTAGGATATCTTATTTTCCCATTTAGTATTTATTTTGGATCTTATGATTTGGCTAGAATTTCTCAACGCCATACTCATCAATCAAATATTGACTTACGTGTAGGGTCTATAGTAGCACATGCAAACTCCTTACCCCCGGCAAATAGAAAACATATCAAATAAAGGAGAATCCTATGGAAAGGTTAATTCAAGAGATATTAGAAGGAAATTGTGTAGTTTATCCAACATCTACTTTACCTGCTTTAGGTTGTATATTAACTTCCGACGCTCTCGATAATTTGTATCTCATAAAAAAGAGAGCGGAAGATATGATTGTTAGCATTGCCGTTAGTAACATTCAACAAGCATCAAATTTAGTTCATCTAACTGATGATTTAGAAGACTTTATCGATGCTTTTCCTGAAGGATCTATAACAATAATACTTCGTGCTAAAAAACCATTAGATAAACGACTTGGAGGAGAAAAAATTGCTATTCGCATATTATCAAATAAAACTGCTAAAAAGCTAATAGAACAAACGGGTCCTTTGACTGCAACTTCCGCTAATATTAGCGGATTAGAACCTCTGAATGATTGTCAAATGGCCGCAGCGTCGCTTTCCAATACCGCTGCTGAGATTGCCTATGTTTCTGGAATATGTCCGGGGGGTGTACCCAGTACCTTGATAGCATGGCATACGGTCTGTAAATCACCCAACAGTCGCGAGATAGAGGTATTGAGAGAAGGTTTAGTCACATCAAAGGAGATTCAAAGATGGTGGAAGAAGCAGATTTGAAACAGTGGAAAGATGCTGGGCATGTGGCTCGTAGAACCTTAGAGAGCATAAAAGATGAAATCCAAGAAGGGAAAACTTGGCTAGAAGTAATTGATTCTGCTGAGAGATTTATTAGAAGACATGGCGGCCAAGCTGCCTTCCCCGTGACAATTTCGGTAAATGAAATTGCTGCACATTTTACGCCAAGTCATCAAAATTTAGTTCCTCCAGAAGGATGGGATAAGCCAATGGTATTCGAAAAAGGTGATTTAGTAAAACTAGATGTTGGAGTTCATATTAAAGGGGCTCTTGCGGATAATGCATTAACCATTGAAGTGGGGAATCAGAATTTACATACTGAACAAATTAAAGCTGCAAAAGAAGCAAGAGACGCTGCTATTGAGAAAATGCATCCAGGTACCCCTTGGCATGAGATAGGCCAAGCAGCGGAACAAGTAACAAAAGATGCTGGTTTCAGAGCTATTCGAAATTTATGTGGGCATCAATTAGAAAGATGGAACTTACACTCAGGGACTTCAATACCCTCATACGCATGTGGCCCTAATTCAGGATTCAAGGGTAATGCCGAAGTTGGTGGCGTTTATGCAATAGAGCCTTTTAATACAACTGGGAAAACAGGAATGATCGAAAATATTGCACCAACAGGATCTTCAAATATTCTGAGAGTTACTGGTGATGTGTCAATACGCAAAGCACTTTCAAAAGGTAAATTAAAGCCTCTTGGGGCAACAATGGCTAGGTATATCGAAGAACGATATCATACTCTCCCATTCGCTTCAAGATGGGCGTATCCACTATTGGAAAAGCCATTCCCTAATGAAGATGAAGATGCTTTACAGAAAAAATGGAAAGCAATGATTAAAAAATTAACTGCTATAAGATTTTTAGAAGTTTATGAAGCATTACGAGATGTTGATGGTGGAAATATTGGTCAATTTGAGCATACGGTAATTGTAACAGAGGGCGGACCTGAAGTACTAACTGTGCTTTAGAATTAGAAAATACGTATTTTCGCTACTTTTTTGTATATTTCCAATAAGGATTATGAATTGCCCACCCATATCAGAGTTCGTACAGGGACGTAAGGTTCTGCCGAGTGCATCCCATCCCCTCGCTAATATCTCTCGCCCTGTACACCTAAATTAGGAGTCTGTGGTAGCTTGAGTATTACCAAAAATAGTTACCGCTATTACTGAACCCAATATTAATAATATTCCAGCAGATTGTTGGAAAGATGGTTTTTCTTGAAGAAGTAGTAACCCCCAAATTATTGTTAAAATAGGCTGTAAAAGCACAGCAAATGAGGTTTTTGCGCCAGGAAGACGAGGTAATGCATAAGTAATTGCCATCCAACCAGCTACTTGGCAACAAATTGCTAGAATAATCAACCACCCATGTCCAGGAAATGTAGGTTGAAAATCAATAGGCTCAACCCCTAGAGAAGTTAAAGGCAATATACCGATAAAAAGAAGTCCTATTGCTGCACCGAAAGTTGCATCAAATTGCAGATTTTGAGCAGGTGCCATTTCTCTATTGGAATATCGGTATACAATTAAGAAAGATGAATAAAATATTGCAGCGAAGACGCCCGCAATTACGCCACGAAAAGGATCTTCACCATATGGCTCATTATCCCAAATACCTGAAATCAAAGCTAAACCTAAAATTACTATAGGTAATGCAATTATTATAGATGTATTAGGTTTTTCTCCAAGAAACTTCCAGCTAACTAATGTAACAATTATCACTTGAGAGTTTCCAATCATTGTAGCTATTCCGGTCCCTATATAATCAATAGCAGTATGATAACCGATAAAATCTAAAGAAATTAATAATCCTGCAAAAAGAGTCAGGAGACGAGATTTAGGACTTCGAGTATCTTTAGGTTTAGATAACAAAATAATCAATATAAGAAAAGGTAATGCATAACTCATACGGAAAAAAGCGCCTGTAGCAGGATTTGCTTCAGAATATCTATAAAAAAGGGGTGCAAATGATATTAAAGTTGAGCCAAACATGGCAATAAACATATTTTTTCGGTCATCATCGACCGACATCTGAGTCACCTTACTGAGACTTTCCTTCGGATATCATCTGTTGAAGTTCGCCGCTCTCATACATTTCCATTGCTATATCGGAGCCACCTATTAATTCTCCATTGACAAAAATTTGAGGCATTGTAGGGAAATCTGACCAGGTACAAATTGAAGGTATTGCTCGGGAGTCTGATGTGACATCTACGCTTGCCCATTTATCTTCCAATTGACCAAGAACCATGGCAGCTCTGTTACTAAAACCGCACCGAGGTTGTTCTGGTGTCCCTTTCATAAACAATACAATTGGGTTACTGTCAACTATTTCTTGTAATTCTTCTGGTGTCCAATTAAAACTCATTTTATTTACTCCTTACTTTCTCTACGAATATGCACTCCGAAAAACTCTGTTTTTTTCTCGGAGTGAGGGTCAAAAACAGTATCGGAAGTTAATGCTGCTTGTTCAGGTGTCATACATTTTAAATCTAATGCATGAACTATATTCTTCGCAATATATTGCTTAAAATGATTTAATATAGGTTTTTGCCTTTGTAAAGGTCGGATACCGTCATAAGATTTGGAGATGACTCGAACATGAAAATGATCGCCACTTCCATGTAAATCAGTAGCCTCAACTACGGCATCTGGAACGACTTCAAGAATCGCTGATACCATCCACGCCTCGGTGACCATGGGCCCCCTATGAGGTTCGCCCTCTTTGAACATGGCTGAAAAGTTGTTTCAATTTATAGCATTGAGTTGATTTTTTCCAAATTATCTTTAATAGTTCCATCTTTATTTATTAAACCACTACCAACTACTGCTACATCTATGCCCCAACTCTTAACTAAAGCAGCATTATGATGTTTAATTCCACCATCAATCATCAATTTTGTGGAGCGCCCACCTGATGCTATCTGAGAATCTATTGCAGTTCTAAATTCACGTACTTTAGATTCTATTTCTGGCATAAAAGATTGACCGCCTTTTCCAGGAACGACACTCATGACAAGTACAAGATCTAATTCTGCTAGGTGAGGTAATATCGAAGATGATGGTGTGTCAGGGTTGAGAACCGCTCCTGCCTGGCAATCCCTTGAATGAAGATTAGTAATTAGTTTAGAAATATCATCAACTGCTTCAACATGAAAAATTACTAAATCGACTCCAGCATCAACATATTGTTCCCAATTCTCTTCAGCATTTGTAACCATAAGGTGACAATCTACAAATATATCTGATCCAACACGTTGACAGATATTTTTAATTAAAGCAGGTCCGAAGGTAATGGTCTTATTGACGACCCAATTACCATCCATTACGTCTAAATGAATCCATTGAATACCTGCTGAAATTGCATCATCCATAACCGACCCTAATTCGCAAAAATTTGCAGTTAGTATGCTAGGTGCTATCTCCATAAAATTCGCCCTCTGATTAATACGATAGGCCCGGGGTACTCAATAGTTGCTACGATAATTATGAATTAAAATAACAAATTATTATTAGTGAGACGAAGAATGGAAGTTAGTTGGTTAAGAGTATGGGCCGGGTAGTTGATGTTAGTGATGCAGAATTTGATATGGCGACAAGTAGTAATGAATGGGTATTAGTAGACTTCTGGGCACCATGGTGTGGCCCTTGCAAAATGATAGCTCCAATACTAAATCAGATCGCAAATGAGAAAGATATTACAATTGCAAAAGTAAATACAGATATGAACCCTCTATCAATGGGAAAGTTTGGTTTCAGAGGTATTCCAGCATTAGTATTATTTCATAATGGGAAACCAGTTGACCAAAAAACTGGAGCTATGCCTAAACCTATGTTTGATCAATGGTTAGGCAAATATATGGATTAATCATAACTTTGATTTATTTTTCTCGACCGCTCTTCAAGAGGTGTTCCAACTTCTCTTAGTAATCGTGATCTCAAAGCTTCATGTAACCACATACCATCGTCTAGTTCTAACATTAGCCCACGCTCTAGTAAATTATTCGGAGGAATGCCATCAAAATTAGATGCAGCTGCTAAAATCTTCCAAGGTACTGGTTTTTCTGCAACTGCTAAAAATGCTAACAATTCCCTATGATCATTAGGTAAAACATCAAGAATTTCTTCGTCTAAGAATCTTAACCAGTCTTGATGTAAGGTATTACCATATATTTCTAATAATTCAACAGCAAGTGGATGCCCCCCTGTTGCTGTATAAATTTCTTCAGCAGGAGCATTATTTGGAAGATTCAATTCATTGAGCCATTCTACCACTTCGTTTAGACTCAAACCAGTTAATACTAATTCCTCAACACGGCCTCTTGTATGAACATCTCTACGGTCATAAAATGCAAGATTTGTTCTTGATATTAAGAATAATCGCATTGTTGTACATTCGGCAATTTGTAATAACGCTCCAAAAAGATGAGCGCCTTCTGGACCTATATTGTGAACATCATCTAATATTACCAAAATATCAGAAGGTTTGGAATTTAATAGGCTCTTCTCATCGGATAAATGGGCGATTAATCTTCTTCGGAATAAGTCAATATTAAACGCTGCGCCGGGCTTTAATGGTAATGAATCTAAGACCCCATATGGGTCAGAAAAATCGCCATCTGAACCAATTCCTATCCTATGAAGTAAACTCGTGGCTATACCGAGTGAAGTATCCCAAGGTTGACAAGGATAATACATAGCCTGAATTTCTTCACCAGAAGAAATTATACTATCTATCCAGAAAGATACTAAAGTTGTTTTTCCACAACCTGCAATACCGGATAAAACAAACATCGGAACATCCGATTTGTACCAATTATCTATTAATTTCTTTTCTAAAGAACGTCCATGAACTTCTCTCGTCTCTGGAGGCCTAATATGATATGTTGAATGAGCACCCGACAATAAAGAAATTGAACCAGGATTGTTGTTGTTTTCTTCTGAACTAATGATTACTCCAAATCTAATGTCACCAAAATTCAAGACACCCTCGTGTTGAGCATGCATCAAGACTTGTAAAAGAGTTAATCCTGTTTGTAATCTTGTAGAAACTTCATCTGCCCTAATTTCCAATAATTTGCCTTTTTTATCACGAATTAACACTTTAGTTAACCTAAGTTTTTCTATTCTATTTCTTGATTCTTTACGGCCCTCTTCTGTCAACTGCCATGTTTTTTGTCGTCGATCTTCCCCTCGGACTGCCCTTGTATGCTCTGAGACTAAACCATTTGTAACTAATTCACGCATGGTTCTAGATACATTTGGCAGATGAAGAGCACAAACTTCTGCAATCCCTGGACGAGTCATCTCAAATGATACAAGATAGTGATCTGCTTGATGATCTTGTTCCCAAAGGTGTATCATTATACGGTCTGAAACTACGACATTGACACGCGCATCACTAGCCGCCATGAGTTTCCGAGACCTATAACTGGCATCAAGAGTTCGGATTATTGTATAGAAATAAAATAATATTATTCATTATCTAAACATTGAGGATATTGTTCTTGCATTGGAGGGAGGAAAAGGTCATCACAATTTTTATCTGAAACTGGTAGTGTTAAAATACTGCTAGTTCCTAAACCTAGAGTGACAGCCATTGTTGAAACTGGACTGGGGATATAATCTTCGCCAGTTTGAGTAATCAGAAGATGAATTCCATCTCCTTCGGGTATAACTACATCCATGCCAAAGAATTCCATTTTAGCAATTACAGTTTCACCGGGAGAAAGTGTTTCTCCATCCTTACCCCCATTATGGAATCGTAAGTCCATTACTGCATGCCCTAAATGCATTCCATTACTAGCTTGAATCATTTCAACAAAAAGGTGACCACTGGTTGAAAGTAGTGAGATTGTGGCTTCTACATGAAAAGTAGGCGACCCTATTATTCGGGTTTCTTGCTCAAAAAATGGGCATTCGATAGAAAGTTGGGAACTAGAAGTGATGGTTTCTCCTCCGCCGATTACTATACAATCATCCATATTATACTTCAATAAATCTTGATCTAATGGAGGATATGTTGCTTCTACTCTCCAGCCTCCAATATTATCTTGAATCTCTGCGATTAATCTTGGTTGAGGGCCTTCTTCTTTAAGATAGAAATCAAACCATTCTAGTAGATCATCTGCCCAATCCCACCTAAGAGTAAAAGGAAATGCTTCAGCTCCTCGGCCACTCGATAATCCTTCATGACCACTTTTCCTATCAGGGTAATCATGGCCCCATTGCCCATAAAGTCCTTTCACATCAAATCCTGCTTCAGAAAAAATATTATGAGTTGGAAATGCCATATGAGGGTCAACATTCCAATCTTGCATACCATGAATGATATAGATAGAACCATTATAATTCTCTAGGGCTCTATCAAGGAATGTTCTTTCAGACCAATAGTCACTTCCTAACCAAGCTAAATTATCACCCGACAAGTATGCAGCAGGACCCGCATAATATCCTTCAAGATAACCTTCACAAGCATTTTCAGCATCTTCAAGATCTCCATCTAATCCAAAACTCCCATAGACTCCATTATGCATTATTGCTCCTCGTGCCTCCATGCTGCCATTACGCCACATTAAATCATGAGCACCGATAAGTCCAGACATAGGAATTATTGTCTTGAGATATTCAGAACCCATAGCAGCTGCTTCCCAGGGAGTTGAGCCATCATATGACTTGCCAATTATAGCGACAGCTCCGTTGGAAAAAGGAGCAGACCCTAAGTATTCTACTGCTGCATGAATTCCTCTTTGCTCATCTGTACCCATTAAATCCATACAATGATTACTTTCTCCAGTACCAAATACGCTGACCTGAGCGACTCCAAAACCATGAGGAACAAAATTCTCAATTAGAAACCGGCCTAATCTATCTGCAGGAGTTAACGCATCAACATCACCATCATTGTAATAAGGCCCTATTTCAGCAATTATTGGAACTTGACAATCTTCTAGAATTTCTGCTGAATCATAATCACAGCCTTCTATGACAGGTAACCATAATCCGAGATGAACTGCAGCATCTCCAGTTATTCCAGCACCGCCATCACTAGAAGTAATTGTAGGAACTGCGACATAGATTGACTTGACCTGCCCAATCTGGTAAGATCCATTGAATGATACACGACTGAAAACATCGTCGTCACGATACTGTAAATCCGATCTATCTTCTACATCAGGTAGCCAATGAGAATTTTCTACTTCGATCTCTGATGTTCCGTTACTAAAACACCCCGACAACATTGGAGTGAGAATCAAGAGCACTAAACATAGACTCAACGACCTCTTAACCATAGAACTGCGTCATTAATATCACTGATGAGTGTTTGCCATAATGGTTTGTAATTTCTTAAACTATAATCTAATAGAATAATAGATTACTTGAATAACTCTAACATCACGACAAACATCATGGACAGTGAAAGAAGGAAGCGTTTAATTCAGCTTCAACGGATGGAAATCACTGAGGCAGAAGTGTATACAAAACTAGCAAAAAGACAAAATAATCCGAAAAATAAAGATATCTTAGAGAAAATTGCTATCCAAGAAAATGCGCATTATAATATTCTGAGAAAAAGTACTGGCATTGATGTTAATCCATCAAAAATAAGAGTATCATTACATGTAATGGCTTCAGTTTTATTTGGGCTTACTTTTTCTCTCAAACTTATGGAGAAAATTGAAAAGAGTGCGGCAAAAGAATATCGAGATTTAGGATTAGATGATATTGCTAAAGAGGAGGATGAACATGAACAAAAACTTCTTTCTCTATTAGAAGAAGATGCATTAAATTATCTCAGCAGTGTCATACTAGGGCTATCTGATGCATTAGTAGAATTAACAGGGGCTCTTGCAGGACTTACTTTAGCATTTCAAGAATTGAAAGTTGTTGCATTGGCAGGGTTAGTAACTGGAATTGCTGCATCTTTTAGCATGGCTGCGTCTGAATTTTTAGCAACTAAAGAAGAAAATTCAGGACGTTCCCCGATTAAAGCAGCGATTTTCACAGGAGTGGCATACCTTTTCACAGTAATTCTTCTTGTGACTCCATATCTATTTTTAGATGATAATAGTGGTATGATACTAGGCCTTGAACCTCATTTTCAAGCACTTTGTGCTACATTGATAATTGGATTATTAATTATCGCTAAATTTAATTTCTATGTATCAATAGCTCAGGACCATTCTTTCAAGCAAAGGTTTACAGAAATGACAGCAATTCTAATCGTAGTAACGAGTATTTCCTTTGTCATAGGAGTCATTCTAAGAGATTGGTTCGCAATATGAATATCAAATAAAATATAGATATGAGAAATTAGAGAACATCTAATCAAAGGGTTTGATGTATAGTATTGATTGCGGTTGAGTATGAATGCTTATGATGAACTATTGGCAAGATTGAAAGATATTGATTTAGTTACCCAAATTGGAGGTTTATTAGGTTGGGATCAAGAGGTTCTGATGCCTCCAAAAGCGGCAACATTGAGAGCAGAACAACTATCCTGGATTTCAAAAACAGGGCATGAAAAGTTAACTGACACAAGAATAGGGGAATTACTCGATATATTAGAACAAAAAAAAGATTTAGATGAAGTACAGATTGGAAACATTAGATTGGCTAGAGATTCTTATAATAAGGCGACTAAATTACCAACTGACTTTGTTGCTGAAATGGCTATGCATAAATCGAAATCTCAAATTTCTTGGACGCGCGCAAGGGCAGAAAATGATTTTTCTATTTTTAGAGATGATTTGTCAAAAATGGTAGAAATGTCCAGAAAAAAGGCTGATTATCTTGGATATGATGAGATTCGATATGATGCACTTCTTGATTTATATGAGTCAGGGTTAACTGTTTCGAAAGTAGACCCATTATTTGCAGGGCTGAGAGAAAATGTCGCCCCACTTGTAAAAAGAGTAATAGAAAATGGCAAAAAACCGGATATGTCATGGGTACATGATAACACTTGGAGTAAAGAAGGGCAAGAGGGGTTGTCACAGTCTATTTCTGAAGCAATAGGTTTTGATTTTCAAGCCGGAAGACGAGACGCTTCGACTCATCCATTCTGTGGCGGACCCAACCCAGATGATGTTAGATGGACAACTAGATATGATGAAAAAGATCCTTTTGGTTCGTTATATGGTTCAATGCATGAAACTGGGCATGGACTGTACGAACAAGGTCGGCCAAGAAATTTAGATTTTCAACCTGCTGGCTCAGCAAATGGACTGGGAGTTCATGAAAGTCAAAGTCGCTTATGGGAAAATCAAATAGGTCGTTCAAGGGAATTCTGTGAATGGGCATTACCCATTTGGAAAGAACACTTCCCAGAACAAATGAAAGGAGTATCTGCAGAAGATCTATGGCGTTCTGTGAATTTTGTGGAACCGAGTTTAATCCGAGTAGAGGCTGACGAGGCTACATATAATCTTCATATTATGATAAGATATGAAATTGAAAAGAAACTGATTTCAGGTGAAATAGAGGTTGATGAACTACCTGATGCATGGGATGATATGTATGAAGAATTCTTAGGTATAAGAGCTCCAAACAGAACTTTAGGTGTCCTGCAAGATATACATTGGTCATTTGGAGCATTTGGATACTTTCCTACTTATACACTTGGTAATCTATACTCAGCTCAATTACTAACTGCAGCAAGAAAAGAATTACCAAATCATGATGAACAAATAAGAAATGGCGATTTTATGCCATTACTTGAATGGATGCGCAAAAATGTACACTCTCGTGGGAGTATAATTGAACCTTCGGCGTTAATTAAAGAGGCAACGGGAAATAATCCATCTCCGGACGATTTTGTCAAATATCTTCAAGATAAAGTTGAATATCTGTATGAATTAACACCCTAGATACGAAAACACAAAGCATGAGACGGTTTAGGAATTATGATGCTAAGTCATAGATTAGAGGAACTGGCATCATTCGTTAGGGATTTAGGCAGTGAATGTACATGCCTAATCATTCATGAAGATATTTTAATTGCAGGTTCAAAAAATGGAAAAATAGTGTCTTGGAACATTAAAGATGGGCATGAAATATGGAGTTTAGAAGTAGATGGGCCTATATCTGATATCGAAGTAAGTGATTTAATTTATTTGACAGCATCCGCTGAACTACATGCTATTGAAATTGAAAATGGTAGTTTGAAATGGACCCAGGATATCGGCGGATCTAGTGACTTAATCAAAGTTGATAAAGAATCGATATGGGTTACATCATCATTGTATGAAATTGAAGTACAAGATTATACTGAAACTACATTATTAAAATTTGATAAAAATTCTAAATTAATTAAATCAATTGTTTTTGAAGAAAGACCATGGTTTATGGCAATAGAAGAAAATGATTTGATTCTGGGTATTGGAAGACCAAGGTGTGGTTACTTAATTGTAAATAGTAATTATGAAATAATTCACGAAAAAATTAGTGGTGATAGCCCGATAACATTAGGAATCAAAACAAAATTTGGTTTTTTACTAGGTCATAGTAATGGCACAATGACTGAAATAAAAAATAGAAACCAACAAAAAATTGAATTAGAACAATCTCCTATAACTTCAATGATTGGAACAGAGGATTTTTGGTGTTTAGGAGATGAAAAGGGCACAATTCTTTCTTCGAATAACTGGAAAAAAAATATTTCCAATAGGATTGACTGTCTAATAGAAGTCAATAATTTAATTTGGGCAGCTGCTGTTAATAATGAAAATCGAATTTATTTATTGGATAAAAATAATGGCGATACTAAACATATAGTAACTCATGACTCAAGAATTATATTAATGAAACATATAAATGGTAAAATTGCTATATCTGATAAAAATGGGAAAATAATACTTTTAGAAGAAGAAATTGTATATAGGAGACTAAGTGAAATCAAAGAAATCTCCCAAAATCAAGAAAAAAGAGATTTGTTAAAAAAACGATTAAGAGAACTTCGCAAGTAAATTCTTACAGTGGAAATTAACCCCTATTGACCCTCATTTCCAGTGTACTGCGACCTTATTGTAGAAAGGTTTAAGAGCCGCAGCCGTCCCTGTGAACTTTGCTGCTCCAGTGGAGGGGTGTGGGCGTGATTAGTCATGACCCGCGGGCCACAACAACCGAGCTCCAAAAAAGGAGCAGTAAAACCGGAAATCGAAAGAAATCCGGGGAAAGTCAAAACGTCTGTGGACGTAGAGACAACGGGAGAACTGAGATGGGAAAGAACTGGACGAAAGGAAAGGGAAAGAACTCACAGAGGAAGTATGGAAAACAACACCGAACCGGCAACGGGGAAAACATAACCGAAATACAAACTATCCCGAAGAGGTACACGAGCGAAGAGAAAGAACCAGAGATGGAACTAACTTGAGGCGCGTATGTGGGGAAATGAAGATGAAAAAAACCGGACGCAAGAAAGGGGAAAAGAAACAGAAAGGAAACACATTGAAGACAAGAGCGGGAAACCGTGGAGGATCAGTACTGAGACGTGGAAAAAACTAGTGAGAGCTAGGGAAATAAACGAACACGGATTAAAAGAAGAGATTCTTAAAATTCGGAAAAAGACGAAGAGAGAGCATGAAGTCTCTAAGTCATCTACCCCAGGAGAGTAGGGACCTTAGGGAAACTACAAACCTGGGACCCTGCGGAGTTAGCAGAGGGTAATGATCCCCCAATGTTCAGAACCCACTGCTAGCTCCCACCTATTCGGTATTTCGGCTCGACTTTTTACTTCTTATTAGGTCCTATCATTTCTTCTGGCTTAACCCATTTATCGAATTGTTGATTATCTAATAATTCTAGTTCTAATGCACTCTCCCTTAGTGTCATATTGTTATTATGAGCATTTTTTGCTATTTTTGCTGCATTATCATATCCAATATGAGGATTAAGTGCAGTAACGAGCATTAATGAGTTTTCTAAATGTTGAGAAATTTTCTCATGATTAGCTCCTAACCCTTCAACACATTTTTCTGAGAACGAAACACAGGTATCGGAAAGTATCCTTATGCTATGTAGGAGATTATGAATCATCATCGGCTTATACACATTTAATTCAAAATTTCCTTGACTCCCTCCTATTGAAATTGCAGTATTATTGCCCATTACTTGGCAACAAACCATTGTCATTGCTTCCGCCTGAGTAGGATTAACTTTGCCAGGCATTATACTGGAGCCTGGTTCATTGGCCGGAAGTGATAATTCTCCAAAACCACACCTAGGTCCTGACCCCATCCAGCGGATATCGTTGGCTATTTTCATTAAAGAAGCGGCCAAGGTATTCAGCATTCCAGACGAGGCAACTATAGCATCATGAGCGGCTAATTGTGCAAATTTATTTTCTGCACTCGTAAAATCTAAAGAAGTGTAAGTTGCTATTTTCTTCGCTACCTTTTCAGAAAAATCAGGGTGGGTATTGAGACCAGTTCCCACCGCAGTTCCACCTAGAGCAAGTTCAAGAAGGTCTAATTGAGTATTTTCTATACGAGCAATGTCTGAATCTAACATTGAGACATAAGCGCTAAACTCCTGTCCTAAGGTCAATGGTACAGCATCCATTAGATGAGTTCGACCAATTTTGACTACGCTTGAAAATTCTCTTGATTTCTTATCTAAAGAGTTTCTTAACTTCATTATTGCCGGTATTAATCTATGTTGAATTTCTTCTGCTGCAGCGATATGCATAGCAGTAGGGAATGTATCATTACTTGATTGGGCTCTGTTGACATGATCATTTGGGTGGACGGGTGTTTTACTACCTAAACGGCCATTAGTAAGTTCTATCGCACGATTAGCAATTACTTCGTTTGCATTCATATTAGTTTGTGTTCCTGAACCAGTCTGCCATACACGTAATGGGAAATGATCATTCAGACTGCCCGAAATTACTTCATCGCAAGCAGAAGATATTAGAGCGCCTATTTTAGGATCTAATTCATTTAATTCTACATTTGTTTCAGCTGCAGATTTCTTGAGAATACCAAATGCACGTATCATTGCATGTGGCATTATATCAATACCGATATTGAAATTAATTAGAGAACGAGCTGTCTGGGCTCCATAATAACGATCGGAGGGGACTTTAATTTCGCCCATGGTATCTTTTTCAATTCTCATAAAATCTTCATCACCACGCGCTTTTTTTGACTCGCCCTCTGGCTCATATGGTTGAGAATTTCTCTCGGAAAAAAGAGCGTTTTCGATCATTTTAGATATTGTTGCTGAACGACCATCATTTTGTCCTTTGCCTACTTTTTTATCTAATTTTTTAGCTAATTCTTCAGGGATACTTATGCTTAATATTCGGCGGTCGCCCGTTCTATGTTTAGCCATGATTCATGCGGTTAATAACTTATTAATAAACATAGTGATTAGTAGATTAGCAGTGTGACTTTTAAAAATATTTTAAAAAACTATTTCAGATTCTTTGGACTGAAATTATTTGCACAGGAGTATGAGGCTTATCTCTATGATCTGTCTCCTGTGATTCTATTGATTTAACTACATCCATCCCCTTCAATACTTCGCCGAAAACTGCATGATTTCCATTGAGCCAAGGAGTCGGCACAGTAGTTAAGAAGAATTGCGAACCCCCAGTATTTCTACCGGCATTAGCCATAGAAAATAATCCTGGTCTATCGTGAGATTTGGCTAAGGCAGATGTTTCGCAGGGGATTTGCCAGCCTGGGCCTCCAGTTCCGGCTGCTCGACTATCTGGATCTTTTGATTTTGGACAACCTCCTTGGATCATAAAATCCTTTATTATACGATGAAAGTGGAGCCCATTATAAAATCCCGAATCTACTAATTTTAAGAAATTATCCGTAGTTTCTGGACAATCTTTTGTATAAAGTTCGATTTGTATTTCGCCTAAAGTTGTAGACATTTGTACCATAGTCATACCCCTGCGAAATAACTGATGTTCATGAGGTTGATGGTTTGGTGCCGTGATAAGGATAATGAAGTTTTAACGTCTTGAAACTGTTATGAGCGAGCTGAGCGGGCACGACTGTCCTCGTTGTAATGTGGAATTATATATTGAAATGGCCGAACAGGCTGAAGGCGTAGATCTTCTAATTTGTAAGGAATGTTGGGGCGTTGGAGTCGCGGCTAAATCTATGGAATCTGTCATCTCGAAAGGAGAAAAGCTTGATAAAAATATAGATAATTTGATCAAAAGAACTGGCGTATGTAAATGCCCAATGTGTTCTACGAAAATGGATATAATTGAATTAGATTTACCTGAAAATGTTGAAGAAAAATTAAAAATGTTAAACAAAGGTTCGAAAATGACGGCATTATCTACAAAAAAGGTAGTAATTGATTCTTGTAGTAATTGCCCCACCTTCTGGTTTGATGCAGGGGAATTAGACCTTCTTAACGGGATTCAACCTAAAATGAGAGATGTGAATTATGAATCTAAATCAAATAGATTAATCGAAGATCAATCGTTAACGGAAGATTTTTTGAAAAAGAAAGATACGGAGAGAAAGGCTATAGGCGGTTTAATTATAATTTTATCATTGGCATTCGCAGGATCTATGGGGATTGTGGGAAAAGCAGTCATGGGGTTAATTGGTTTAGGGGGTTTAATTGCAGTTCTAAGTAAAAATCCGAACCAGAAGCTCGCAGCAGGGACCTGTGACAAATGTCTGGAAGAAAACAAATCTCTAGCGTGGAATTGTCAGAGGGGGGGTTGTTGGGCGCATATTTGTAACGATTGTCAAACTATTGGTGACGACCCTGTTGAGGCATACGCCAAAACTCTAGGAAAAGTTGCAGCTGGCACCGTTATGGTAGGTATAGGCATCCTAGCAGTTGCAGCTATAGCCGAAACTGGAGGTGGAGGCCTTGGCATACCTGACTTAGTAGGTGGTTCAGGCGGAAACAAAGAAAAAAGATCAGAGTGGAAAAGCATGTTACTCTGTAGAGAATGTGTAGAAGTAGCTAAAGAAGAAGAGCAAAAGCAGCTAGAAAAATCTGAAGATAGAGTAAAGAAGCTACAAAAAGCCAAAGATTCCTACGAGGATGAAGCTTCAACAAATTTCGAAGAAGTAGAAGAAAAGGAAAGAAAAAATGACTACGAAAAAATAGAAACTGTTGAGCTTCGCCGTAGCATCTCTTGTGATTATGTAGACGCCCTAAATGGCAAAAAGTGTCAAAGAGTGACTTTTAGACAATTGAATTATTGTTACATGCATAAGTAAGAATGAATAACTGCAATTATGCTACGATTGAACCTAATAAGACATTTTCAGATAATTCTAGAAGATTAACAGAACCATCGGGATCTAATGCACCAAGAATTAGGAATTGTGAGATAAAACCTCCGGGTAATGTTTTTTCTCCAAGATTTATTGCACCGACTACTAAACGATCGACTAAGTCGCTTCTAGAATAGTTAGTTATTTGAGCGGAACTAGATAAAATCCCTATAATAGGCCCAAAATCAACTTGGATTTTATATGAGGGTTTTCTCATTTCGGGGTATTGAAGGACATCAATGATTTTTCCAACTCGGATGTCTAAAGAAAAATAATCATTTACTCCAACATACTCTTTCCGTAATAATTTTTCAGGATGATAAGGTAAATTATCCGTATCTATTTCATGCTGACCCATTCACTCACCTGTGACGTCAGAGCGGACTAATAAAGGGATGAGCAAAACATTCGCTTGGTCAAATGCATTAATGCCACCTTCTTGACGATCAAGTATGGTGATACAAGCAACTACTTCGCAACCTATTTCAGTTAATCTCTCCGATGCTTTAAGTGCCGAGCCGCCAGTTGTAGTTACATCTTCTAACAAGATTACTCTATCTCCTTTTTTGAGACTAGAACCTTCAATTCCAGGAGGATTTCCTGTTTTTCTACCTCCTCGTCCTTTGGCTTCTTTACGGACCATGAATCCACGTATCTGAGAATCTTTAGAGGCCTTGGCTATTACTATTCCAGTTAACGGAACTGCTCCTAATTCTAGTCCACCAACTGCATCTATTGAGCCTAGGGAGTCAATTTTTGAATGAATAAGAACGCCGAGAAGATGAGCACTTTCAGGATCCATCATTACTGGCTTCATATCAAAGAAATGAGGACTTTTTCTTCCACTAGCTAAGGTGAATAAATCATCTGGAGAATGGAGATATGCTAACTCTCGTACTTTTTGGATTAATCGAAATTTAGCATCACTTACACTTGTCGACATACTGTTACCTCTATATGCGGTTGTAGTGAATCGAATGAATGTTCCCACATTAAAATACTAGATTTGACATTGTTTACACTGAATGTTCTTGTGCGGCCGGTATCGTTGAGAGAATATTGAGTGGGCGAGGGGAGAGCAATGGAGGAAGTAAGTAGTAAAAATTTCTTAATTGATACTACTCGTCTTGAGCAAGAACAGGCAG
This sequence comes from Candidatus Thalassarchaeum sp., assembly GCA_016777225.1. Lineage (GTDB taxonomy): Archaea > Thermoplasmatota > Poseidoniia > Poseidoniales > Thalassarchaeaceae > MGIIb-O2. The sequence goes on from JADHRW010000005.1 coordinate 102,260, forward strand.
CATATGAAGAATGGTTAGAAGAAAACACTGAGGCTGTTTATCAAATTGCAGAAGATGCAAAATCTAAACAATTAGATTTCGAGAATATTGTCGAAATACCCAGGGCATCGGATTTGGCAAGTAGGACTGAAAAATTACTTGAAGACTATTTAGATGGTATGAAAATTGAAGATGATTTGCGGCATCTACTTATTACTACAGATAGAGAAAGCGCTTCGATACAAATCGCAGTAGATGTTGCTAGAAAAATGAATGAACAAACATTAGATATGCAGAAATCAATAGATTGCGGCATTAGAGTTGGTTTGGCGGTCTTAACAGAAGCAGTTTTGGTGGCTCCATTAGATGGAATTGGTGACGTGAGGATCTTAAATAATGCAGATGGGAGTGAATTTCTTTCTATTGATTTTTGTGGGCCTATTAGAGCCGCGGGAGGGACTGCTCAAGCACTTGGCGTTCTTATTGGCGATATGGTGAGAAGAGAATTAGGCCTTAGCAGATATGTACCTACAACTCAAGAAGTTGAAAGGGTGAAAGAAGAGTTTGGATTATATCGTGTTGGTTTACAGTATAAGCCACCGCCTGAAGAAATAGAGACTATAATGAGAGCCTGTCCAGTAATGGTTAATGGGGAAGAAACTGAAAAAATAGAATGCTCTGGATACAAAGAAGTAAGAAATATTGTTAATTCTAATGGTTCTTATCGAACCCGAATCCGAGGAGGAGTGATGCTTGTAATAGGTGAAGGTTTGTGTCTTAAAGCTCCTAAAGTTCAGAAACATACTGAAAGAATGAATATACAAGGATGGGAATTTATAGCCCAATTCGCGAATAAAAATAAAGCGAATGAGGAGGATATTAATGCATTCAAACCAAGAGAAATTGCTCCCATTCGCAGATATATGGAAGATGTAATTGCTGGAAGACCTGTGTTTGGAGAGCCGAATCAACCAGGTGGTTTTAGACTGAGATATGGAAGAAGTAGAATCACTGGTTTGGCAGCAGCAGGAATGAATCCGGTCACTATGGAAGCAATGGGAGGTTTTCTCGCTGTTGGCACCCAAATGAAAATTGAAAGGCCTGGAAAGGCATGTGCAATTACTCCCTGTACAGAGATTGACGGGCCAACAGTGTTGATGGAAAATGGAGATTTTAGAAAAATTAGAGATCTAGAAGATTGGAGAACAAATGTCACTAGTGTGAAATCAATTTGGGATGCTGGAGAAATATTGATTGGTTATGGAGAGTTTCTTGAAAATAATAAGAAGTTAGTTCCATCGGCATATAATAAAGATTGGTGGGCATCAGATTTGATAGAATCTTTAGATATGCCATCTAAAGTGGAGAGATTCGCTGAAATATTAGGGATTGAAAGAAATTCTTTACCAGAAGGATTACCCTTTAATGGCGCAATAAAAAGAGGAGGGGAGAGCCCTCTTGATAGAAAGTGGAGAAAGAGAGAATGGGTGATGTTCCTTAGAAGATTAGAATTAAATTGGGAACAAATTAAGCAAATATCAATAGATTATGGTGCTGCTATACCTCCACCATGGAATCTTTGGTGGTCAGATTTGCCAATCTCATTTATTCCCGCATTAGTTGATAATTTAGTAAATGCAAAAATTCAGAATAACGAAATTATTCTTACTAATGTAGTTAGTAATTGGCCGATAGAGAATAGTTTGAAAGAAGATGAACTTCCTGAACAAATAACTCAAAATTGGCCAAGGTGGACACGTGTAAAAACAAATGGAATTATTAAATCTGCACTCATGACACTGGGCGTTGAACATTTCCATGAAAAGGGAAATATCATTATCAAAAATAATTGGGAATCGCTTTTAGAAGGTTTGGGATTAGAACTCTTTGAAGGGAATATCAAACAAAAAGTTGAAATTAAATTACATGTTAACCATAGAGTTACTAATATTAAAAATGCAAATTCTATAATTGCCTATGAAGCTGAGCGGATTGAGGAATTAGAACATCAAAGAGAGTTAGAGCGAATAGTAGCTACGACTGCTGCTAGACAATCTGGAATGAATATTGAAGAAACAGAGAAAGTAGGAGATAAAGCAGCGGAGAAAATCATTGATTTAGGAACAAAAAATATTGATGAATTATTTAATTCAAAAACATTAATTGATGAAAATGAAGTTGAAAGGAGCCTCTGGATTATAAGAAAAGTATCTAATTTGAGGTGGGAAGATTCTGTACCCTGTAGAATTGGTTCAAGAATGGGGCGACCAGAAAAATCAGCCAGAAGAGAATTGAAACCATTAACTCATTCCTTGTATCCTATTGGAGAAAATGGTGGCTCACAAAAATTACTGATTCAAGCTGCCGATAAAGGTAGAATTAGAGTAGAAATGGGAAGGCGAGTTTGTCAGGATTGTGGCAAAGAATCCCCTTATATTATCTGTCATAATAGAAAGATTGCAAGCGAAGCAATAGAATGCGGTGGAAGAACTATTGAGAGGAAGTCAAGAGGGAGTAGTCTGAGAAGAAGGAAAGGCGAAAGAACAACAGTTGAATTAGATAAAATATTAGAAGTAAAAAGAAGATCATTAGGACTAGATAGATTACCTCAAACTATCAAAGCACAAAAAGAATTACTCTCAGTTGGACAGACTCCAGAGCCTATAGAAAAAGGAATTCTTAGAGGGAAACATGGAGTATCTGTATTTAGAGATGGAACTTCAAGATACGATATGATTGATGTACCGGTTACTCACTTTAAGCCTAAGGAAGTCTATACATCTTGGGAAAAATTATTCGATTTAGGATATAAAAAAGATGTATATGGGAATGATTTAGCTTCAGATGAGCAGATTTTAGAACTATTTCCTCAAGATATTATCCCCTCGTTAAATGCAGAAGAACATCTGATATCTACTTGTAATTTTGTCGATGATCTTTTAGTTCGCTTTTACAAAATGGAGCCTTTCTATAACGTGGAAAGTATTGATGATATTGTAGGGGCTCTAGCTATAGGTCTAGCTCCTCATACCTCTGGAGGAGTGCTCTGTCGAATAATTGGTTGGACTAAAGCTTCTGCGGGATATGCGCATCCACTTTTTCATGCTGCAAAAAGAAGAAATTGTGATGGAGACGAAGATAGTATACTAATGCTGATGGATGGTTTACTAAATTTCTCAAAACATATTTTACCATCAGGTAGAGGAGGAAGGATGGATGCACCACTTGTCCTAACTACTAGATTAAATCCTAGTGAAATCGATAAAGAGGCTTTGAATGTTGATTGTTCTCATAATTATTCAAGAAGATTTTACGAAGAGACTCTTAATCAACCGCACCCTAATGAATTAAGCAATATTGTAGAAACTGTTGAGTCTCGTTTAGGAACAATAGGTGATTTACGAGGCTACGGATGGACTCATGAATCGGGCGATTTAGATGCGGGCCCTACTAATTCTTCATATAAGACTTTGAAATCTATGGAAGATAAGATGAACGGTCAGTTGGCAATTGGGAGTTTATTGAGAAGTGTTAGAGTCGAGAAAGTCGCTTCACAAGTTATTGAGTCACACTTTTTACCAGATTTGAGAGGAAATCTAGTTGCATTTACGAGACAAAGAGTAAGGTGTGTGAAATGTGGAGAAAAATATAGAAGAATGCCGTTGGCAGGAAAATGTATTCAAAGACATAAATTAGAAATCGGTGGATTATCTGCAAGAAGAGGTGAAGATACAACTGAGTGTGGAGGAAATGTCATACTAACCGTTTCGGAAGGTAATGTAAGAAAATACATCAAAGTTACTGAAGGAATAATTCAAAATTATGGAGTTGATATGTATACTGAACAACGAGTTAAATGGCTAACAGAAAGTACAGATTCACTATTCAATAATGATCGTGTTACGGTGATGACTTTGAGCGATTTCTTATGATTAATAATTAATTCCTAATATTTTGAGTACCTTTGCCATCCATTGTAATTTGATTATTTTTTCACTAGGATTGGTTACTCCTGACCATTTACCAACTATGTCTGTACGTGTACCAAGTAAAGAAATATTATCAATTTCGACTCCCAAAGCAACTAAGAAACATACTGCTCGATCGCCGTCGGTGAATCCCCCTGGATTATGCATTCCTTCAATTTTTTCTGATGTTTGATGAGTAAGAACTAATCGAGGAGGAGTGCGGATTTGAGAAGCTATGTTCAACAAATTTCTCCAAGAATCAAAATTATCGCCATGGGCGTGTAATATAACTGGAATACTTCTTTTCACCGCTTCTATAGTCCCCTCTCCTCCATCTGCATCACTAACGATACAAACTAATCTTGACCAGGCTCTTTCAGAGATTGATTCAGGTAATGAGGAAAGTACTCCTACTGCTCCATCGGCTGCTACGAATAATGTCGAGGATTCTAAAATAGAAAGTACTTCAGATTCACTTACAGCAGCGCCTAGAACTGCTATCTTAGTTTCTCTTAATACTAATCTTCTACGTAAATTTGCTAAAGTTACTAATCTTTGAGGCCTCATCCATGCCTCAATTGGAAAACTTTCCACAACCGATAAAAGTTCTGCGGCACTATCTATATCTAATTCTACATCCCAATTAAAGAAATCCCTAACCTCATTTTGTATCTGGATTAATTCATTATCGAGCGGCAACAGTAGAATATTTGTTGGCATTTGCTCGCTTCTCCAGTGGAAGCAGACGGTGAGTATTGAAGAACCCTCGTCGTTCATGATTGTAATATGCCGATGCCGCTCACCAAACCGGGCATCGAAAATGAGACATTGATGGCAAGATATCCTTTTCTTCCGCAAGGTGCTGCTTTTGTTAAATTAGTTCTTGAGAAAAATGGAATAACTGTAGAAGATCTCATCGAAGCCCATTGGCTAGAAGAGGTAAGATCACGTGGAAGAATTCGTCTCTTAGAATCCGTAATGCATAAAGAGGGAGTTGATAGTTCTACTACGATTGATTTATCATCAGACCTAGGGAAAATGACAGAGTCTCTATCTTTTCTTTATGCGATGCTTGTAGTCTGTGCTTCGTTTAATGAAAGATTATTGGCAAGATGGGTGGAAGGCGAAGCTAGTAGAGCAGATCAACTATTTGGAATGGATGAAAAGAATTTTGACATTTTAGCAAGATCGTATCTTTCTGATATTAAAGAAGTTCGAGAAAGAGGAGATAGTGATTCAATTTATTGGATTCCAATAAGTGATTTCATTGAATTGTGCCCTCGTATATCCGGATATTACTGGAGATTGATAAATCGACCGACTAGAGATGGTTGGGTATGTATGAACCCGGGGTCCGGAGAAACCAGTAGGCAACGCACTGCAAGACTGATTAAGGAAAGGATTCGAGAAGATATGACAAATAGTTGTTTGACTAGAATGAATAAAATGGATGACTCATTTGCAGAACTATTCATAGATCCTGTTGAAAGAGTGACTAAATTATTATCTGAACAGGTAAAAGAAGAAATGCCGATGACTGCCGCAATCAGAGATGATTGGCCGCCTTGTTTTGAATCCGCAGTAGAGGAATTAAGCCAAGGAGTGAATGTTAATCATACGGGTCGAGTTTTTTTAGCATCTATGTCTCTAGCTATGGGTTTGTCTCAGGAACAAACTTGTGGATTTTTTTCTAATGCTCCTGATTATAATGCAGGTACAACTAGTTATCAAATAAATCAAATATTCGAAAGAGAATATACTCCTCATGGATGTGCTGCTCTAAAAACAAGTGCAAGATGTCCGGTATCTCCTGGAGATGACAGATTATGTGATCAGGAATGGTTGACGCATCCTCTGAAATATCTGAAAGCGAAACAAAGACGTCGCTTTCAAGAAGGTGGCGGAACAGTAATTACCGAGAAAAACGAGTAAAACATAATCATAAAAGACAATTATTCATAGGTGTCTTTCGTTAAGAGTAAAGTGTTGGAGGTTAAGTCGAATGGTACGAACATTGGTTCTAACAGTAGATAGAGATAATGATCTAGGCGTTAAAGCGGCGATTAGAGGACCGGTTTTAGGACGAAAACCCACTATAACGGCAGCAATAAAATTAGGAATTGCAGACCCAGAAGAATCTGATACTAACGCGATCCTAGGGGCTTTACATCACTATGATAGGTTAATAGGAAATGTTGATCCAAATGACGAAGTAGAAGTGGCTATACTTACAGGAGATGTACGGGTAGGTCCAAGAAGCGATAGGGCAATTGCAAGTCAATTAGATGAGGTGATTAAAGAATTTCAACCAGATGTTGCAATTCTTGTAACTGATGGCGCGGATGATGAAGCTTCAATGCCAATTATTACCTCTCGTATTCGAGTCGAACATGTTGAAAAAATTATTGTAAGACAGTCGAAAGGTATTGAATCGACGTATTATTACATTGCCAAAGCCATAGATGACCCCCGATGGAGAGCAAAATTATTAGTACCAATTTCTATATTTTTAATGATAATTGGACTTGGTTTAATTCTTCCTAATGGGAAAGTATTGATTGGAATAATGCCCTTATTAGTAGGTATCTGGATACTCTCAAAGGGACTTGGTTGGGAAGAACAATTAGATAGATTAATGATTGATTTACGAGACAGTGCTCAAAAGGGAATTTTCTCATCTATGTTGTGGGCGATGTCAATATTTTCTGTATTTTTAGCAGGTATTACCATGTTTCAAGTATTCTCTGATACTGCAACATACGGTAATTCTTCAGATGCTCTAATTTGGACAACAGCTATTGAAGAAGCCCTGAAGTGGCTTGTTGTTGGTGTATTCTCTTTCGCTCTTGCAATAGGCATTGTAAGGTGGGGAGAAGGCACATATACAGGTAGGTCGATGATTCTTTTTGGCAGAGGGGCTATTGTTTACACCATTCTGAGCGCATCACTTGGAGTCATAATCACAATTCTTAGTTCAGAATCATACATAGTTAATTTCGATAATGTATCAACTGATTGGGATTTACCACTATTTACACTAATACTGTACTATTTACTGAAAACTGCTGTCGAATCAGTGACCAAAGAAGAAGATGATATTTCTAATAACAAATTTTGGGGAGTTTGATTAATTTTCAAAAATAGATTCAATACGACATGAGGGGCACATTACTTTAATCGGCCGAATTGGGGGTATTCCTATACCAACATTACAGTGAGGGCATAGAATTGCTTGGTTTACTTTAGATTGACGCTCTTTAGCATCTCTACTTGGGTCATAGGTAAATCGATATTTATGAGCATCATTTACGTATTCTGGAGAACCTTCTAGAAATTCTTGAGAGTTGGTGAAATTAGTTTTTTTCTCTGGAATTTCAGTATTTACTAAATTGTTTTCGGGAGAAAAACCACCTTTTTCAAAAGCATTAATCTCATCTTCAACTACAGCAGGAGTCAACCCCAATTCTCTAGCAATGCGATCAATGGCTAATCTTTTTTCATAATCGTCCATACCAATAAATTGTTGCAGTATTGTTGCTGGAATTATAGTCATATTATCACTCTAATTTATCCGAACTATTCCTTACCTAAGAAAGTCAAGTATTCATGTGTATCTTCCGGCTGGCACTAACTCATTTTGATTTCTTAAGAAAATCCCTGACTATTTCCCCTTCTGCTTTTACAAGTTGTTCAGCCACAGTAGATTTTGAAAGCCCTAGCTTAGCAGCAATATTGCGTATTGAAGTCTTTTTAGGCACCTTATACCAACCATCATTATGAGCAACCTTGATAATTCGATGTTGTTGCAAAGTAGTTCCCATATTTGAAATTCCTTCAGAGTTTTGTGCTCTTGTTATCCGTTCTACTGGCACCTCATTTTGAATTGATTTTAAGATATTCACGATTGAAGACTGCCGGCCAGATAATTGTAATACAAAACCAGAGGATGTTAAGTTCGTGCCTGCAAGAATACATATGTCATTGCCAGAAAAGTAATCTCTAATTATGTCTGAATCAAATTCTAAAATCAATAAATGATGCGTTAAATAATCAGATGACCATTCCTCTAGTACCTCTATGACAGAAATACCTCCAATACTAAATCCTGGCGGAAGACATTGGGAATCTAGGGTGATACATTCAACCATTAATCGAAGATTACCATTGATTATTCCTAGGTTGCCCCTATAATCCCAACTAACAAATTCAAGTGCCTTCTGAATACGTAAATCATGGCTAATTGAAGATGTCGCGCACTCCACTCTAACTGCTCGCATGGTCAACTTCCCCATACTCCAGTTACCCCTACAGGTTAAGAAAATGATTCATATCTGACCTTCAATAGAATCTTCTATTATTTTCTTTTCATTCTCAATTATAGCAAGAGCTACTTCTGGAGAATATCCTACCTTAGTCAAGTCGTCTAACTTCTGATCGGTATTTTCATTATTCCAATCTTGGAATTGCTTTTCAAAAGTTGCGTTGACATCCTCTGTATCATCAGAGAATTGTCGTATCTTTGGCCTGTTTCTTTGGACTAAAATTAAACCTGCCAATAATATCATGCCCATACTAAATATTCCAGTAGTTATGGCTGAATTAGTAGAAAATAGTTGAACGATACTCATCTCAATATTATCATCTTCAATAGAATCCATACAACCATCACGATCTATGTCAGTTGATTTAGATGATTGCCAATTCGTTAAACCATTTGGACAATTGTCTCTAGAATCTAAAATGCCATCTCCATCATCATCAAAGTCTTCAGTTAAATCATGACATCCGTCGTTATCCATATCTAATCCGCTTTCTAAGCTATTAGGACATTGATCGAAATTATCTAGAACACCATCATTATCGTCATCTGCATCTTCATTAGCGTCGTGACAGCCATCTCTATCAGCATCTTCAGTAATTGTAGACACCCAACCTGAAGATGGATTGTCTTGGCAATTGTCTAGACTATTGTCTATACCGTCATTATCGATATCTTCATCTTCTAAATCATCTAAACAGCCGTCATTATCTTGATCTACATCTGAATTGCCGCTAGTAACATACATTGCACTTCTAATACAATTGTCTTCAGTATCTAAAAACCCATCATTATCATCATCAAGATCTTCAAGTAAATCATTACAACCATCTGAATCCCAATCATTTATGGTAGTAGAAAGCCAATCTGTAGCCCCCATTGAACATTGATCTAAATCATCAGAAATACCATCATTGTCTCTATCATTATCTTCAGTTGCATCATGACAACCATCTCCATCTTGATCAGTAGCTGGACTTGATATCCAAAGTACAAGTCCTTGAGGACAAGAATCACCTCGATCTAGGATGCCATCATTATCGTCATCATTATCATCAAATACATCATGGCAGCCATCAGTATCATGATCGAAATATAGGTCATCCCACCAAGAATACCCAGAACTACAATCATCGTTAATATCTAAGTAAGGATCATTGTCATCATTGTCATCTTCATCAGCATCACGACAGCCGTCACCATCATTATCAATTGCAAATGAACTCCAGTATTGAGCACCGTCTGGACAAAGATCGTAACCATTTACTACACCGTCGCCATCATTATCAATATCTTCATTACGATCATCACAACCATCATAATCATCATCTAGAATTTCTCCAATTTGACCAGTTGGACATAAGTCATTTGAATCTAGGTAGCCATCGTTATCATCATCTAAATCCTCAGAAGAATCTTTACAACCATCGCTATCATGATCATTGAGAGGAGATGATATCCAATTGGACTCTCCAAATTGACATAAGTCCTGTTCATCATAAACGCCATCTAAATCATCATCATTCCAATCGCCATTATTTACAAGATTTATTTTAATTAATTTTGTAATAGAGGCTTCGTCTTTAGTTGATGAGGTCACAGATAAAGTCAACCAAAACTCTTGATTTTCATTAACTTGGTTTAGTGATGGGGCTCTAATGAATAAATCAAAATTATTCATCTGATTTTCAATTAGTGTTGTTGTGTGTTGATATGTTCCTGCAAAACCAGCATCAATAAACCAATGATTTGGAGTTCCTTGAATGTCAATAGTTACTATATCGGATTCACCGGGTAATTGGATGGCATTTATCTGATAGTTTGTATTAGATGATTGAGAAGGGGTGAAACTCATTTCAACTGGATCTGAACTGATTTCGATATCCCAAACATTTTCTGACCACATACAAACATCCCATTTATCTTCATTTATATCAGAATTAGAACAATCATCTGTAGTCCAAATAATATCTCTATTTGGCCAATTAAAGTTCACTATTGGTTGAGATGCAGATTCAACATTGTTTCCAAATATACCCATTAAATTATCTGAACTAGATGCTATGATTCGGGTATTGATGACACCATAGGCGTCAGTTAGTGTTTGACCAGTCAGGAGTGCCCCCTGATTATCTAATTGAGGAGAATTTATTCGAGTCCATCTTAATTCCACTATTCCTTCATCAGTAATCGTATCATCCATCGATTCGAACCAAGTAATATGTATAGAACCATCATTATCGAAATCAACGCGTGGATTAGCTCCATAAGTCATGTCTGAACCTGGTACTGCAGAGTTTGTAACAACGGCTACTTGGTTCAAATTTAGGCCATCAGCCTCACCATCAAGCATTCCAGCGCGACTCAAATCTAGTTGCATATAGTGTAGCTGTGAAGCCACATCCTTACCAGGCATGGAATCTCTACCATCTACCCAGACTACATGCACGTTACCCTTGTCATCAACATTAACTTCAGGATTTACTGACCAGCCATGGCCACTAGTTAATCTGGTATCATTAACTAAGACAAAATGTCCTATTGTACTCCAACCTATACCATCTTGCCAAATATAATCTAGATTCGGTCCTACGTCTTCGATATATTCTCCGGTTTCATCATTTATGGTAATTGCTGGCATTCCTCTGGACCAATCACTTCTTGGTGAGTTTAGAATAGAATAAGGATTCAATACTGTGAGGAACGTTTCTGTAGATCCGCTACCTGTTGTTAAAGATACTATTTCATTTACAAGAGCGTTGAGTTCTTCAGTATAATTTGCAACTGGGACTACAACATCATCAATCCAAGCAGCATCAAGACCGACGCTAACACTTCCATCTTTGACATATTTCCACATCAATGTATGTTGACCGAGAGTAATAGGCGTAGTGAAGTTACCATTCTGTGAACCTGACCACTGTGCTATTAGAACTCCATCGATATAAAACTGTAAGAAATCATAATTTGCTTCAGAAGAAATATTGTAAGAGAAACTTACTGCTCCGTCAGCTAAAATTCCTACATACTCTAAACTGGTACTTTCACTATTAGAAATAGTACCCGATTCTGCAGAATAAGTTCCTGAAATAGGAGTATAAGAGGGATTGGTCTGAGATACATAAGAATAGTCGGCTGAGACTGAAGATCCACCATCGCCAAATGAGTCGTTGAGATAAATGGTATAATTTCCAATATCTGTATAACTTACTAGAATTCCATCATTGCCTGATGAAATCCCTTGAAAAGAAAGGTCTGTTGAATTGAATGACTCTACCGTCCCATTAGGAAGAATAACATCCATACTAAATTCTGAAGGCCAGTTGTCAATTCCAACTGTGAGATCAACTGAGGAAGTATTTGGAGGATGGTAATAAGTACAGTTCAAGGAATGAAATGAAGGGTTAGCAACAGAACCGCCAATACCACATAGATTCGTATTTGAGTAGACAATTCCATTATTTGCTGACTCTAAAGACCAAAAATTGTTTGATGGACTTGAAACTGCCCAGCCATTTGTCAAATAGCCACTTTCAAAATCGCCTTCGAAATTAGCCATATTATTCGATGGATAGAGGTACATCTCGCCTCCAGCATCTTTCGTGCTCCAAGATGAGTCATCACAAGTTCTATGCTGAGTTCCAACTGTGGTTCCGGGGCATTGTACTAAATCCATCATATGAGATCTTACGATCGTGTCTGAACCACCAGCAATATTTGTAGAAGGCCCATATGCAGAAGTTCCTGCTATTGCTATTGGTATGATTCCTGCCTTAGTACAAGCATCGTGTGCTTCAATTATACTTTGATTATCATCAGACTCTTGTGCCGGATCTCCACCAAATGGCCCCTCGTCAGAGATAGGAATAATCAACCTAGTAGCATTCGGATTCCATTGATGATCATTCGGTGTTGCTGGATTTCCAGGTACGCTACCTGAACTATCTCTCCAAGATAGACAAGCCCATGTTGATCCTGGTCCCCACATTTCACTATTATACCCCCAATCTGATGGTATGTTGTAACTAGAACCGTTGTATATTACATCAGAAAGAGCTCTTATTCCGCCTGAGGTATCTGTCATGTTTTGGCCAAGATGATTGTCTCTTGGTCCGTCACCAAATCCTCCAATTTCATATGCATCTTCACAATTCTTCTGGCTATTTGCATGTTGCATTTGGCCACTAATTGCATAAAGTGTTTCTAAAACCGTAATACTAGCGGATTCAAGCATCGGCTTGACACCTTGGAAATATTCTCCACTACTTAAATTTCCACCATAAAATACTGCACACATATCCAACCATTCGGTAGTCATAGATCCCGAAGAATCTACTAATCCAACATACTCGATTAAACTTCCACGTGTATCTTCCCAAACGACAATTACCGTATTATTCGTACCTATTGATATCGCTGGGCTACCTTTGTAGCCAATTGCTGGAGTAATGATTGTA